>NZ_CP077399.1:1445000-1762500 GCF_019048725.1 Aeromonas sp. FDAARGOS 1407 | reverse complement strand
ATTCTACTCAACCACCTTCTCGAGTCAAGCCTTATTTTCACAGACTTTTCGAGGTTACCGACCGGCTTGTTTGCGTTGCCGCTTGCCGTGTCGATGGAGGCGCATTATAGAGAGATTGATCACATTGGCAAGGGCCCCAATGCAATAAAATTGCAAAAAAGCGCACTTTTTTAGTTATTCATATCAACACACAGGCTTTATACAACCTTATCCACAACCAACCTGCTTTTAGATTAAATATGCAGCAGCGCAGCACTCTCCAGGCCCGTCCACCCAGCTCATCGGCAGGACTCCGATGATAGAAGGCTTATGCCAATCCGGCTTCCTGCACCCAACGGGCGATCAGTTCCCCGGCCGGTAGCTCACGACAACCCGACACATTCTGCCCAGCCCACAATGGCGAGAAGCCGCTGTCTCCCGCTTTTTCTGCCGCCGCACGCAGCGGCGCCAGAGCGCCACCGGCATAGGGGAAATCGGGCGCCAAGTCTGACAGGGGCCCTAGTTCTTGCATCAAGCGATTGACGATGCCTCTGGCCGGACGGCCGCTGAACAAATTGGTCAGGGCGGTATGATGGCTGTTGGGAGAATGTAGCGCCGCCCGATGCAACGCCGAGGTGGTGGCCTCCTGGCTGCACAAAAATGCCGTCCCCATCTGCACCGCGCTCGCTCCCAGCGCCAGCGCCGCCTGAATGCCTTTACCATCGACGATCCCTCCTGCGGCAATCACCGGCAGATCGACTGCTTCTACTATCTGCGGCAACAGGGTGAAGGTGCCCTGCTGCAGGTCGAGATCGTCGGATAGGAAATGGCCACGGTGGCCGCCGGCCTCCTGCCCCTGGGCGATGATGGCATTGGTACCATGGCGGGCCAACCACTTCGCCTCGGCCACTGTGGTGGCGCTGGCCAGTACGCACGCCCCCGTGGCTTTCACCCGGGCCAGCAGTTCGGGCTCGGGCAGACCGAAGTGAAAACTGACGACCGCCGGTTTGAACTCTGCAAGCAGGGCTGCATGTTCGGCATTGAAGGGAGCCCGGCTTGGAGCTGCTACTGCCTCGTCTGCACGGATGCCCAATTCTGCGTAGTAAGATGCCAGAGCCTGCTGCCAGCGCAGCATCTGCTGCGAGTCAGGGTCAGCTTGCCGATGGCAGAAGAAATTGACATTGAAGGGGGCGTCAGTTGCGGCGCGGATAGCCGACAGTGCTTTATATAGTTGTTCGGCATTGAGCATGGCGGCCGGCAATGAGCCCAGCGCGCCGGCACGGCAGGCGGCGATGACCAGGCTATGATCCTGCACACCCGCCATGGGTGCCTGAATGATGGGGTAACGCAGCCCCAATTTGACAAACCGGTTCATGGGCTGGCCTCCTCGTTGGTCTGGAGAGGAGTGTCGGCGCACTGGCAACGAGCCAGCACAATGGCGCCCTCAATGGCCGCGCGAGCTTGCGGGCTGTTCTGCCAACAGGTCGAGCCCAGCATGCCGGCCACCAGCGTGACGATATGGCCACTATCGGCCTTCGCGAGTTCACTCAAACTGTGATAGCCCAGCTGTTCGAGTCGGCCAATCACGGTAGGCCCGACTCCCTTTACGCCGAGCAGCAGGGCACGTTCCTGCGCCGAAAACTGTTTCATCTCGCCCATGGTTCAGATTCCTTTCCGAAGGTGGTGTGTGCACATCAGGCCCGCGAGGAGCCTGATGTGGGGGTATCAACGAACGCTGCGCAGCAGGAAGTCCGGCTGGCCACAGGAGCGGCGTTCTCGTGTTTGCATCTCGTCCGAGCAGGGAACCGCCTCCGTCCCTTCCTTATTGATGCAGACATAGATCTCCCGCAGGAAACGCCCCCCGTCGGCGCAGGCGATCGTGATGTTGTCCGGCGCCAGCCAGTCGTTGGCCGTGGCCAGATCCGCCTTGAGCTGGAAGCGGCTCTTGCGCAGCGGCTCGGCGGGATACTGATAGGCGGCCGGGATGTTCACCCGCTGGCGCAGGTCGCTGGCCAGCTGATGGAACTGCTGCTGGGTCAGACCGGAGCAGGTGCCGTGCTTCTCCCACTCATGGCGATAGAGAAAACGGCTGGGATAGAGCCCGGGGAAGGCCTCCTCCATCCCGGGATTTACGCCGAGCAGCAGGGCACGTTCCTGCGCCGAAAACTGTTTCATCTCGCCCATGGTTCAGATTCCTTTCCGAAGGTGGTGTGTGCACATCAGGCCCGCGAGGAGCCTGATGTGGGGGTATCAACGAACGCTGCGCAGCAGGAAGTCCGGCTGGCCACAGGAGCGGCGTTCTCGTGTTTGCATCTCGTCCGAGCAGGGAACCGCCTCCGTCCCTTCCTTATTGATGCAGACATAGATCTCCCGTAGGAAACGCCCCCCGTCGGCGCAGGCGATCGTGATGTTGTCCGGCGCCAGCCAGTCGTTGGCCGTGGCCAGATCCGCCTTGAGCTGGAAGCGGCTCTTGCGCAGCGGCTCGGCGGGATACTGATAGGCGGCCGGGATGTTCACCCGCTGGCGCAGGTCGCTGGCCAGCTGATGGAACTGCTGCTGGGTCAGACCGGAGCAGGTGCCGTGCTTCTCCCACTCATGGCGATAGAGAAAACGGCTGGGATAGAGCCCGGGGAAGGCCTCCTCCATCCCGGGATAGAGCTGCTCGCCGGTGCAGTTGCTCGGGTAGCCCCGCTGATATTGCGGCCAAAGCCCGTGCAGCACGAATCCCAGCTGGCGGGAGCACTGCTCCCGATCGGCCGGTTTTATCGCGCAATGCTGCGGCGACCAGGAGAGCGCCATGGCGTAATAGTCAAATTCCCCCGCCTCCCCTTTGGCCTGAACGGCAGCGGAGAACAGCAGGCCTCCCATCAGCAACCCAATCATCTTCTTCATTTTGGTGTTATTCCTCGCAGCCACTTGCGTTTGGGGATGCTCCAAATGTCACCCCTGTTGACCCATGCTCCCATATTAAAGCGGCAGGCAACAGCCACCCTGGGCCGGAACGTGACAAGGGTCAGACCAGTGAGGGGTTTCCCAAGGCGATATCGAGGCGTAAGCTGGCCAACCGGTAGACTCCCCGTCCACCAGCTGACAATCCTTCATGGCAACCACAGGATGTAACATGATCCGCAAGAATCCCTCCGGCCACCTGCCGGTCATCGACGAATCTGCCTATATCGACAAGACCGCCATCATCTGCGGCAAGGTGATCATCAAAGAGAATGTGTTCGTCGGCCCCTATGCGGTGATCCGTGCCGACGAGGTGGATGAGAGCGGCGACATGGAGCCCATCATCATCGGCGCCAACTCCAATATTCAGGACGGGGTGGTGATCCACTCCAAATCCGGCGCTGCCGTCACCATAGGCGAATACAGCTCCATCGCCCATCGCTCCATCGTGCATGGCCCCTGCGAGGTGGGTAATCGGGTCTTCATCGGTTTCAATACCGTGCTGTTCAACTGCCATATCGGTGACGGCGCCGTGGTGCGTCACAACTCGGTCATTGATGGCTGCGATCTGCCGCCGGAGTTTTATGTCCCCTCCACCACCCGCATCAACCAGCAGAGTGATCTGACCCACATCCCCCGGGTGTCGGTCGATGCCGCCGAATTCTCGGAAGACGTGGCCCACACCAACATCGATCTGGTCAAAGGCTACAAGGCGCTCTCCAACGAGTTCTGAGGCAGGCCAATCCTGCGATGAAAAACGGGCGCCGCAGCGCCCGTTGCTATTTATGGTTCGTGCTTATGGTGAACACTTCTTCAGACTGATATGCCAGTTGGCCCCTGACTCCACCTGATATTTGGTGGCAAAGCTATCCATGTTGAGGGCCACAGAGACCTGCAGCAGGCTGTTGAGGTAGACCAGCGGCTGCCCTTCCGGCACATCGCCAAAGCTGCTGACGTAGGGGGCCTTGCCATCATATTTGACGACATCCCCCTGGCTAATCGCGATGCAGGCGGTGTCTCCCTTGCCGATCCCGGCTTTGGTCAACAGGGCATCGTCGATATTGGTCCAGACGTTGCCATATTGCACATCCAGAATGGGGATGGTGCCCTTGAGGGTGCCATCCTTCTCGGCCACCGCAGCTTGATAGGGGATAGTCACCACCTCGGCGGGCAGTTTGGGCCCCACCTGCTCGTAACTGATGGTGCCGGAGGCAAGCCGGGCCCCGGTATAGGCGTAAACATCGCGGCCGTGGAAGGTGTAAGACTTTTCGGACCCCTTGAGGCGATTGCGCTTCTCATCGATCTGGCGCACCTGATCGATGCCGAAGTGCTCGGCCACCAGAGTCAGGGTGCCGTTGTCCGGCGAGACGATATAGTGGCCACTCTTGGTCTTGAGCACGACCGACTTGCGATCCGTGCCCACGCCGGGATCCACCACACTGACGAAGACGGTGCCCTTCGGCCAATATTGCAGGCTCTGATAGAGGCGATAGGAGGCTTCCCAGATGTTGTAAGCCGGGATCTCGTGGGTCAGGTCATAGAGCGGCAGGGTACGATCCACCCCGAAGGCCACCCCCTTCATGGCCGACACGGCGCCATCCTTGAGACCGAAATCGGTCTGAAACACCAGCGCCTCGTTGGCAGCGGCGACACCGCTGGTCAACATAAAAGCGAGAGCAAGGGCGCGAGGAGCGGTACGAATGTCCATATTGAATCTCCTGAATCTGGTGGACACGAAGAAAATGGCGACACCATTTGGCCAACCAGACTGTCACTATCGGGATCGCTTGCAAGGAAAAAGCCGTAAAGTGAGTCCTGGCTCGCAGAAAAATTGCTCATCAAACGGCCAGTCGATACCCTCAAGCGACTGACCCCCCCCACATTGTTCATTGCAGGAGGCGTTGCTATGCCCTTATCCACACCCCGCACTGACAGCCTGCTGCTGGAGATCGGTGAAAAGAGCAGCCTGGTCCGCCTTGATCTGTGGGACGCCACCCTTTCCCCAATTTCGCTGACCTTTGGCATTCGCGCCATCCAGCCCGGTCCCTTCAGACATGCCCCGCCCACCCCGCTCGAACTGGAGCGCGCCATCATGGTGGTGGAGGATGAGCTGATGCGCATCGCCCCCCGGATCCCGCCCGGAGTGCCGCTGGCGGTACGCAGCCAGCCTTCACTGGCGCCAGTGCTGGGGGCGCACCAACTGAGCCGGGAGCACATCGAGCTGCTCTTCGGCCAGTTGGCCGCCATGGCGGAAGGGGATCCCCTCGCCGCCAGCCAGCTGCCACGGGATGCCGATTTTGCTGCAACGCTGCTGATCATCCGGGAGTGGCTGCATCATCTGGCCAGCGACAGCGTCATCCTCATCGAATAACCGATCGCTTCAGCCTGGGGCAAGGATTGACAGTGGATTCTAGCGGGGTGCCGGTGGCATATACTCCAGCCACACGGACTTCATTTCCGATCAGTGCTGTACTTGACTCATCACACTCATTCCCGAGGAGAAGCCCCGGCCATGATCCGGAACCAGGTTCGCTTTCATCATCCCAAACCGGCACTGCTGGGAGTGATCCTGCTTATCCTGACCGGCCTTGCTTGCGTGTTCTACTACACCTATCTGAACATCCGTCACGACATGGACCTCATCACGGCCAAGCAAGACAACGTGTTCGAGGTTTTCTACCAGCGGGCCAAGATCCTCAAGGTGGAGAACATCACCCACTATCTCGAACAGCACCACGCTCTGGAGCAAGGGAACCCCAAGAGTGAAGAGGGCACCAACTACCTCTATGGCTACGATATCGAGAGCAAGGCCCGCTTTGCCGATATCCCGCTGCAATATCCGGCCGCCAATATTCTCAACACCTTCCGCTATGCCCTCTCCTATCCGGAGGTCATCAATATCTATACCATCTGGAATGACTACCGGCTGATCGGTATGGTGGCCAATGACGATGTGCTGCCGACCAAACTGACGCCCATTGGCTCCAATATGAGGGCGTTTGCGCCCTGGCATCACTATTTTGGCTGCACCGAGTTCATCACCAAGCACAAGCTGTGCAGTAAGGACGAGGCGTTCGTCTCGGATATCGAGGTTGACAGTTTCACCCTGCGCAACACCATAGTGATGTTCTTCCCCTTCGTGCTGGAGCAAAAGAGAAGCGATACCAAATATGGGTTGCTCGGGATCGACATCGCCGTCGACAAAGCCTTCGAGGATGTGTTGCGCCCGTTCAACGAACTCAACCCGACACGCACCTCCATCTCCTTTGATGCTGCCAAGCCCTGCCCCGCCAGACATATCTGCCTGAGCCAGCCCTTTATGCGCACCAAGGCCGGGACCATTCTCTACCTCAAATGGGCATATTCCTGGCTCGACTTCATCAAGGTGACGCTGCACAGTGCCGCCTTCAAGGTCTATCTGATCCTGTTGCTGCTGATCATGGTCATCGGCAAGCAGCTCTACCAGCGCGTGCGTACCCTGGCCTATACCGATCAGCTGACCCGCTTGCCAAGGCGCGATGTGCTTAACCCGGCACGGTTACACGAGCACGACTACCTGATGCTGCTGGATATCGACAACTTCAAGTCAATCAATGACATCTATGGCCACAACGCGGGCGATCAAGCGCTGGCCGCCTTCGCCCGCCACCTCGAGGACAATACCCGCAAGATAGATACCGCCATCCGCTGGGGAGGCGAAGAGTTTATCGTGCTGTTCAAGGGGATGGGGGATGATGACATGATGCGCCACTCGGCGGCCCGCTTGCTGGCCAAGCCACTGGCGATCCCTGCCTTGCCGACCCCCATCACCTTCTCGGCCGGCATCATCCGCATTCGCGACTATCTGACGGTCTCGGAGGCCGTACACCTGGCCGACGAGCTGCTCTATCACGTCAAACAGCACGGCAAGCACAATATCGCCTGGTATGAGGGGCAGGAGATCCGCCTGATCCGCGAGCCCTCTGCCCAGCCAGCTTCTGCCGATGAGGCGGCTCTGCTACCATCGCGGCCATTGTAATTGGCTTGATCGTGGCCGCCGGCCGCGATAACCCCTATCTGGTGCCCTTATGTCTATTGCTTCTTTTGCCGAACTGGCTCTCTCCCCCCAACTGCTTCAGACCCTGAACGAACTGGGCTATGCCGCCCCAACCCCTATTCAGGCTCGGGCGATCCCCGCCATTCTGGCGGGGCGGGATCTGCTGGCCGGCGCCCAGACCGGTACCGGCAAAACCGCCGCCTTTGTGCTGCCGCTGATTGAACAGTTGCAGAAGGCCCCCGCCGGCGAGATGCGCCCGGTGCGCGCCCTGGTGCTGGTACCGACCCGCGAGCTGGCGGTGCAGGTGCAAGAGAGCGTCGCGCGCTATGCCAAGGGCACAGATCTCACCAGCACCCTCGTCTACGGCGGGGTCAGCATCGCCGCCCAGGTGGAGGCACTCAAATCGGGTGTGGATATCCTGATCGCCACCCCGGGCCGTCTGCTCGATCACCTGCGCCACGGGGCGGTGAGCCTCAACGCCGTGGCCCACCTGGTGTTTGACGAGGCCGACAGGATGCTCGACATGGGCTTTATGGACGAAATCAAGGCGCTGCTCAAATACCTGCCAAAGGATCGCCAGACCCTGCTCTTCTCGGCCACCTGCGATGACAACCTGTTTGCCTTGAGCAAGGTATTGCTGCGCGACCCCGAACTGATTGAAGTGGCATCGCGCAACACCACGGCAGCCGAGGTGGAGCAGCGTGTCTATGCGGTGGACAGCGATCGCAAGGTGGAACTGATCGAACACCTTATCAAGGTGAAAGGGTGGGCGCCGGCGCTGATCTTCAGCCGCACCCGCCAGGGGGCCGACAAGCTGGCCCAGCAGCTTGGCAAGAGGGGCATCAATGCGCTGGCCTTCCACGGGGACTTGTCGCAAAGCGCACGGGAGAAGGTATTGATCGAGTTTCGCGCCGGCACCCTGCAGGCCCTGGTGGCCACCGACGTGGCGGCGCGCGGGCTCGATATCAGCGATCTCAACTATGTGATTAACATGGAGTTTCCCTTTGTGGCCGAGGACTACGTGCACCGCATCGGCCGCACCGGCCGCGCCGGCAACAAGGGGCTCGCCATCACGCTGTTCAGCCCGGAGGACACGCCACTACTGGAAAAAGTCGAGGCGGTGCTCGACACCCGATTGCCCCAGCAGTGGTTCCCGGGCTTTGAGCCGGATCTCACCCGCGATATCCCCACCCCGCGCAGCAATAGCAAAGGGGCCCAGAAGCAGAAGGCCAGACGCCAGGCTCTGGGGGGCAATAAAGGCAGCAAAGGACGGCGCTAACCCCCGCCTCGCCCCCCCATAAAAAGAACGCCCAATCGGGCGTTTTTTTACTGGCACTTTGGCCTCTTGTTCGGGACACCCACTTTTCCGACTATTTGGGGGACTATTTGGGAACCCCCTCCTTTTTACCTCGTCGGCCCCCTTTTTTGGGACACCCACTTTTCTACCTATCTCTGTAGTGAAGACCGGGCTCATCGGCTGGTGGTGTGGTTTCAGCAGGATACAGCCAGAATCGTCACCATTTCAGGGCTAGATATGGAAGGTGCCGACAGAAGAGCCAGATAACGGCCAGCCAATGACGCTGGTGTCATGGGACATACCAGGTTGCAGGTGGATTTGGAGTGAAATCAGTGAATTGGCTGATGACATCGTCGCTGCCCACAGTGGTGGGCGTAGCGCTCACGGGCCACACCGTGACCGATGGCCCGGATACCGCTTCGTTTAAACAGCATCACCTGCTTGAGCCAGTCTTCACCGTCGAGTTGCAGCCGTTGCAAGATGGGGGAAAGCACCTCGGGAATATAACCCCGCTTGTCACCCCGGATGGCACGGCCGGTCCAGTCAACCAAAGCCAAATAGTCGGTGAAGGGGCAGAGGAGTGACCTGGGTTCACCCTTCTGAGCAAACGGGAGCAGCAGGGGCGGCAATTCGGTGGTTTGAGCACGGCCGAGGCGCTGGCTGATGCTGGTGTAGTCGCTCTCCTCCGGTGTCTCAGCCAACTTGGCGCGAATGGGATTGAGCTCCACATAGGCCATGCAGGCGAGCAGCGCCGACTCCGTCAGCAGGGCTTGGCTCTTGAAGCGCCCCTCCCAGAAGTGGCCCTTGCAGCTATCTTCTTGATTGGCTTGGCGAGCCAGCCCCTCGTTGAGCAGGCGAATGAACCAGCTGATGGAGTAGAGTCGACCACGCCACTTTTCTATCAACCCTTGTACCACCGTGAGCTCTGGCTCAATCAGGGCATCCCCCTGATACCAGCGTCGCACCAGCAGCGGCCACTGGAACAGCCCGGCCCATCGCTCGGCCACCTCCCGCTCGCTCCAGCCCTGCGCCTGCTCTGCATCCACTTTCAGCACCAGATGATAGTGGTTGCTCATCACGGCATAGGCGCAGATGCCGATGGCAAAGAGCCGCGACAGCTGGCCCAGCCTGTCCACCACCCACTGACGGCGATGCTCGTAACTCTGCCCCGAGTAGGCATCTTCCCCACACAGGAAAGCCCGCCGCACGCAGCGGCTCACCACGTGGTAGTAGGGCGTATCCTGCAGACTGATTTGACGTGAACGGGCGATGGTCATGGCAAGTTCCCTCTGCGTTTCGGTTAAGCCAAGCAGAGCCTCACACGGCTGTCAAAAAGGTGGGTGTCCCAGAATCTTTCAGAATCTTTCTTCCAGAATCTTTCTTTTTGAACTCTCAATTAGATATCTGATAATAATGCTCTGTAACGTTTACCTGAGCAGATGCTTTTGGTAAATCGTGGATGAAAAGACCACCCGCATAACGGGTGGTCTTTTCATTATCTTCGGATAAACCAGAGAGATTTAACTCACAACACCAATCACCCCAGCGGCGGCGTGCGCGGCGGCACCTGGCGCTTGCTGCCGGTGGACTCGAAGGCCGAGGCAACGCGCAGCAGGTTGTTGTCGTCATAGGCGCGACCGGCGAAGGTCAGGCCCACCGGCATGCCGATATCGGCCATCACGCCCATGGGGACGGTAACGGTCGGCACGCCGAGGTGGCGGATGGCGAGGTTGCCGTTGGCAACCCAGATGCCGTTGCTCCAGGCGATATCGGCGGAGGCCGGATTCACGTCCGCGTCAGCCGGGCCCACGTCGGCCACGGTCGGGAACAGTACGGCGTCGAGCTTGAGCCCGTCCATCCAGTCCTCCAGATCCAGCTTGCGGGTCTGCTCCAGCCCACGCAGACCGTCCGGCACTGTGGGGATCTCGTCCCAAGATTTCAGGCCGCGCTTGGCCATGTTGACGTACTCGTCCATGCCGGCGGCGAGATCCCCCTCGCGGTTCGGCAGGGTGCCGGGATCGTGGGGGAAGATCTTGGGCCCGTCGACATCGGCGAGTTTATTGAGCTTGGGATCGCCGTTGGCACGCAGGAAGTCGTCAAACGCCCAGCCGGAGAGCTCCCACAGCTCGTCGTTAAGGAATTCCGGGGTGACGATGCCGCGATTGAACACGGTGGGCGCACCCGGTCTGTCCCCTTCGCAGTTGGAGACCAGCGGGAAGTCCACTTCGATGACCTCGGCGCCGGCGGCTTCCAGCGCCTTGCGCGCGTCTTCCCAGAGGGCAATCACGGAGTCGCGGGTATGGATGCGCTGACCGGTCGGGCCGCCGATGCCGGGGTGCTCGCTGGTGCCCGCCAGTTCATCCTTGTTGATAAACATGCGCGGCACGCCGAGGCGCTTGCCCTTGAGGGCATCGCTCTTGGCGGCCAGATCCAGATAGGAAGCCGGGCGCACCTCGGAAGCCTTGGGGATCTTGACCCAGGGCTGCAGGCGCCAGAGATCACCACGGGTCTCGGCATCGTCGGCGACCACCACATCCAGCACTTCCAAGAGATCGCTCATGGTGCGGGCATAGGGCACCACCACGTCCATGGTCGGGGTCAGCGGCCAGTTGCCGCGCACCGAGATGACACCGCGGGACGGGGTGTAGGCACACAGGCCGTTGTTGGAGGCCGGGCCCCGGCCGCTCGACCAGGTCTCTTCCGCCAGACCAAAGGCGGCGAAGCTGGCCGCGGTGGCGGTGCCGGCACCGTTGGAGGAGCCGGAGGCAAAGGGCGCGGTCAGGTAGTCGGCGTTGTAAGGGCTCTCGGCGCGGCCATAGACGCCGCGCTGCATGCCGCCGTTGGCCATGGGCGGCATATTGGTTTTGCCCAGGCAAATGGCACCGGCGGCGCGCAGCCGCTCTATGGTGAAGGCGTCACGCTGGGCCACCAGATCTTTAAACGCCGGGCTGCCGGAGGCGGCGGTCAGCCCCTTGACCAGGTAGCTGTCTTTGGCGGTATAGGGGATGCCGTCCAGCGGCCCCAGGGTCTCGCCACGGGCGCGGCGCGCATCGGAAGCTTGCGCCTCTTTCAGGGCATCGGGGTTGCGCACCACGACAGCGTTGAGGCGGGTTTCGGTCTCGGGGCCATCATAAGCCTCGATGCGGGCCAGGTAGGCCTTGACCAGTTCGACCGCCGTGGTGCGGCCGGATTCGAGCGCGGCACGCAGCTCGGCAATGGAAACTTCAGTCACTTCGATCATTGGGGATCTCCTGTAAAAGGGTGACGGTTTGGCGATATCCGCGCAGCGGAGCAGACACCGCGTTGTGATTGCTTGCGAGGGTAGCCGCTGCTTAGCTATGTTCGGCCACCCACTTATCGAGAGATAAAACCCCACGGCGTGGGGTTTGGTCTATCACTCTTCCCCGTGGCTTATTTGCCGGAGGGGATCTGCTGGGTAATACAGTGGATATTGCCACCGCCCAGCAGGATCTCGCGGGCCGGCACGCCGACCACTGTGTGCTGCGGGAAAATCTCTTCCAGAATGCGCTGGGCCTCGCCGTCTGTGGTGGCGTCCAGCAGCGGGTAGACGATGCGATCGTTGGTGATAAGGAAGTTCACGTAGGAGCCGGCCAGACGGCCTTCCGCTTCGCGCGGCACACCGGTACCGCTCTCGACACCGGCGGATTCTTCCTCAGTGCAGAACAGCGGGCCCGGCTGGGGCAGCTTCCAGATTTTGAGCTTGCGACCCTTGGCGTCGACGGCGGCCTCGAGCACCTTGAGGGCGGCCACGGAGCGGGCGTACTGGGGATCGGTCTCGTCGTCGGTCCAGTGCAGGGCCACTTCACCCGGGCGAACGAAGCAGCACATGTTGTCGATATGGCCGTCGGTTTCGTCCATATAGACGCCCTCGTCCAGCCAGATAAAGCTGGTGACGCCGAGATAATCGCGAAGGTGTGCTTCGATCTGCTCCTTGATGAGATCCGGATTGCGGTTTTCGTTGAGCAGGCACTCGGCGGTGGTCATGCAGGTGCCTTCGCCGTCGACGTGGATGGAGCCCCCTTCCAGAATGAGCGGCGCGTCGTAGCGATCCATGCCGTGCTGTTCCAGCATCCGGGCCGCCACTTTTTCGTCCTGATCCCACGGATAGTAGAGACCACCCTTGTGGCCGCCCCAGGCATTGAAGCCCCAGTCCACGCCGCGGCACTCACCGGCCGCGTTGGTGACTATGGTGGGGCCGGTGTCGCGGGCCCAGCAGTCATCGCTGTTCATCTCGACCAAAGTGACGTGGGCGGGCATGACGGCGCGCGCCTGCTCCATAAACTGGGCAGGAACACCCATAAAGACCGGGGTAGCTTGCCCGATGGCGTCAGCTACCTTGGCGAAGGTGGCCTGGGCGAAGCGGCCGGCGACGCGCCAGTTGTCCGGGCGAAACGGCCAAATCATCCAGACAGCTTGCTGATGCGCCCACTCGGCGGGCATGGTGAAGCCGTCGGCGGCCGGAGTGGAGTTGATGGTCTTGATGCTCATCGCAAGGCTCCTTGCATGGATTGAGGCCCCCCTATTTGCACGGGAACCTGGGAAAAATAAGAGTGGGTCGCAGTGTAAAAAGTTGTACGCCCATCCATCAAATGAATAGGATGGATTGTCCCATAAACACTGCAAATAATCTTGATGAAACTGCACCAGCTCGACCTCAATCTGCTGCTCGCCTTTGACGCCCTGATGACACAGGGCAGCGTCACCCGCGCCGCCGAAACCCTGTTTATCAGCCAGCCCGCCATGAGCCACGCCCTCGGTCGGCTGCGTACCTTTTTCGGCGACCCGCTACTGGTGCGCACCCCGCAGGGCATGCTGCCCACGCCGCGCGCCCAGCGGCTGCATCTGGGGGTACAGCAGGCGCTGCGGCTGCTGGAGCAACAGCTCAGTGAAGAAGAGGAGTTCGAGCCGCGCCACTCCAAGCGGCGCTTTGTGCTCTGCACCACGGACTACGTGGAGTGCGTGCTGATCCCACCCCTTATCCAGCGCCTCAAGGTGCTGGCGCCCGGGGTTACCATCGAGATCCGCATCCTGCGCGACACCTTGCCCGAAGCCGAGTTGGCGAGCGGCGAGATAGACCTGGTGCTGGGGTTTGACGAATACATGCAGGTGCCGGGGTATCTGGGCAAGGAGACCTGGCTCACCGAGCCCCTGGCCGGCCTGGTGCGCGCCGATCTGTCCATCCCCAAATCGGCCCCCGCAGGAACAGAGGATGACCCCTCCAGGTGGGAGGAACGCATCACCCTGCAGCAGCTGATCGCGATGCCCCACGTATTCCACTCGCCGCTCGGCACCTCGGAGGCGAGCCTGGATCGCTACCTCAAGAGCTTGGGCTTTAGTCGCACCATCTCGGTCAACAGCCAGAGCTATATGTCCGCCGCCGCCATCGTCAGCCAGAGCGACCACCTGCTGGTGCTGCCGAGCATGGTGGCCGAACTGCTCGCCAGCCACTGGCCACTGAAAAGCCTGCCGCTGCCACAAGACGTGCCGGACTACCACCTCAACTGCGTCTGGCACCCCGTGCATGCGCAGCAACCGGCATTGGTGTGGCTAAAAGAGTTGATGAAGGAGTTGGTGAACCCGCGATAACCGCCTCCTAAAAACAACAATGGCTCCCTGGGGAGCCATTGTTGTTGCTGCGTCTGTCATCACGCCCGCAGGGCATTTATCAGCTGGGTGACGACCCCGTCGAGCAGGGGGCGATCCGGGCGGCACTGAGCAAAGGTGACCAGGCCCTGAATATTGATCAGCAAGAAGGCGGTCAGGGTCGGGATATCCCGCTCGGCCGCCAGCTCACCGAGAACCTGGGCCTGTTTCAGCTGCGCCGCCAGATCCTGTTCCATTTCGCCATAGATGACCTTCACTCGCTGGATCAGCTCCTCGTCCTGCTCGCTCAGCTCCATCATGGTACGAGTCACCAGGCAGGTACCGCAGAGGGCCTCACTCACCACCCGCTCGAGATAGGCGGCTAGCCCAGCCAGGGGGCTGGGGTTGTCGAGCAACGCGCGGCGCTGGGCACGTTTGCCCTCCACGTAATGATCCACCGCCGCCAGCAGCAAGCCGCGTTTGTTGCCAAAGGCGCCGTAGATGCTGCCCGGGTGCAGGCCGGTAGCGGCCACTAGCTCCTGCATGGTGGTCTTGGCATATCCCTTGGCACGAAATGCCTCCATGGCGTTTCGCAACACCTCGTCCCGATCAAACTCGGCAATACGCATGGATCCTCCCCTGGGAAATGGTTCACCGGCAAGGGCGCTGACACCTGCCGATTCAAGAGTGCTTGGCAAAGGGCGGCAAGTTTACCCCAGCAGCAGGGCAAGGCCAACCATGTTGAATGAGCATTCAAAAAAAAGCTTGCGCCCGTCCGCAAAAACGAATTGAATGCACATTCAAGAATAACTCGCTCAGGACAATCTATCATGAACACCCTGTTTCAGCCGTATCGTCTCAACGACACCATCACCCTCGCCAATCGCTTCATGATGGCGCCCCTGACTCGCTGCATGGCGGGCCCCGGCCTGGTACCGACCGAGCAGATGGCGGCCTACTACGCCCGGCGCGCCGATATCGGCCTTATCATCTCGGAAGCCGTCATCATTCGCCCGGACGGTCAGGGCTATCCCAACACCCCGGGTCTTTTCAGCGAGGCCCAGATCGAGGGCTGGAAGAAGGTGACCGGCGCCGTGCACGCCAAGGGTGGCAAGATCTTCGCCCAGCTGTGGCATGTGGGTCGCCTCTCCCACCCCTTCTTTCACCACGGCGAGGTGCTGGCCCCCTCTGCGGTTGCCCATGAAGGCACAGTGCCGCGCATACGCGAGCTGACCTATCAGGTGCCCCGCGCCCTGACCCTGGCCGAGATCGCCCAGCTGGTGCAGGATTATGCCCAGGCCGCCGCCAACGCCATCGAGGCGGGCTTCGACGGGGTCGAGATCCACGGCGCTAACGGCTACCTCATCGACCAGTTCCTGCACCACTCCTCCAACCTGCGCAGCGATGAGTACGGTGGCAACCCGGCCAACATGAGCCGCTTCGCGCTGGAGGTGGTGGATGCCATCAGCGCGCGCATCGGTGGTGAGCGGGTCGGCCTGCGCCTCTCCCCAGGGGCCTATGTTCACCTGGCGGGCAGCCCGGAAGATCGCGCCGTGTTCGACCATCTGCTGGCCGAGCTGAACCAGCGCACGCTGGCTTATATCCACCTCGGGATCTTCGATGACAGCCTGACCTTCGACTATCTGGATGGTCGCGCCTCCGACTACCTGCGCAGCCACTATCAGGGCAATCTGGTGGGGGTTGGCAACTACAGCGCCGAGACGGCAGCTCAAGCCATCAAGGCCGAGCGCTTCGATCTGGTGGCCATCGGCCGACCGCTGATCGCCAACCCGGACTATCTCGACAAGGTGAAGAATGGCGAGGCGCTGGTGCCCTATGCCGAGACCATGCTGGCTGAGCTGGTGTAACGGGCAAGCCACTGCAAAGTGCAGATAACAACGAGGGGAGCCATGGCTCCCCTCATGTCATTGCTATTGCCGACGGTTAGTTGGTGCGAAACAGCGCCTCGATGGAGAGCCCCTGACTCAGCAGGATCTCCCGCAGACGGCGCAGCCCCTCCACCTGGATCTGGCGCACCCGCTCGCGGGTCAGGCCAATCTCGGCCCCCACGTCTTCCAGGGTGGCGGGCTCGTAACCGAGCAGGCCGAAACGGCGGGCCAGCACCTCGCGCTGCTTGGGATTCAGCTCCTCCAGCCAGTGCACAATGCTGGCGCGCATGTCATCATCCTGGGATTCCAGCTCGGGCCCCATGCCCCGCTCATCGGAGAGCACATCCAGCAGCGCCTTGTCGCGATCGCCGCCGATGGGGGTATCCACCGAGGTGATCTTCTCGTTGAGCTTGAGCATGCGGTTCACGTCATCCACCGAACGATCCAGCGCCTGGGCGATGTCCTCGGCGGTCGGCTCGTGGTCGAGACGGTGGGAGAGCTCGCGCGCGGTGCGCAGGTAGACGTTCAGCTCCTTGACTACATGGATGGGCAGACGGATTGTGCGGGTCTGGTTCATGATGGCCCGCTCTATGGTCTGGCGGATCCACCAGGTGGCATAGGTGGAGAAACGGAAGCCGCGCTCGGGATCGAACTTCTCGACGGCGCGGATGAGACCGAGGTTGCCCTCTTCGATGAGATCCAGCAGCACCAGGCCGCGGTTGTTGTAGCGACGGGCAATCTTGACGACCAGACGCAGGTTGGACTCGATCATGCGCTTGCGGGCGGCTTTGTCACCCCGCAAGGCACGACGGGCGTAATAGACTTCTTCTTCGGCGGTGAGGAGGGGGGAGAAGCCAATCTCCCCCAGATAGAGCTGGGTGGCGTCCATCACCTTGTTCAGTTCCGGTGCCAGCAACTCATCGGAGATAGTCTCTTCCGCCTCGGCGGCTACCTCCTGCAACTCCTCTACCTCTTGAGACTCGGATTCGGCGTCAAACTCTAATTCTGCATCCTGCATTACCAGTTGTTCTTGGCTCATGGTGTGTCTCCCTGACGTTACCAGAGTAAGACAGACTCTCTGGGATTAACGCTTTGGCAAATAGCTCATCGGATTGATCGACTTGCCTCTGTACCGGATCTCGAAATGCAATCGCACATCCGGCGCGTCCGTGCTGCCCATGTTGGCAATCACTGTTCCTCCCTTGACGCTATCCCCTTCCCGTACCTTCAACTCGTCGTTGTGGGCATAGGCGGAAAGATAGTCATCATCATGCTTGAGGATGATCAGCTTGCCATAACCCCTCAGTGCACTACCGGCATACACCACCTTGCCGCCGCTGGCGGCGTAGACGGGTTGCCCCTTCTGGCCGGCGATGTCGATCCCCTTGTTGCCCTGTTCGGCAACGGAGAAACCTTCAACAATCCGGCCTTTGGCGGGCCAGTGCCACGCCAGTCGTGACTGGGAGCTGGTTGTTTTTTGTTCTTTTGCCTGAGCGTATGCTTTCGGTGGAGCCTCGGCAACGGATTTCTGAGAAACGAACGGCGTGGTCTGACCAGCACTACCACTCGCCCCTGCCGGACGCTGGGTCACAGGTTTGGTGGCCGCAACCATCTGGGGAGCCGTATTGGCGGCTGATTGCACGGTGAGCACCTGACCCGGTTGCAGCGCATAGGGAGCGCTCAGATTGTTGCGCTGGGCCAGCTCCTGGGGCGTGGTACCGAACTGGCGACCAATGCTGCTCAGGGTATCGCCACGGCGTACCTGATAGGTGCTGGTGCTGCGGCTGGCCATGGCGCCGGAGCTGGACGCATCGAGGCGCAACTGCTGGCCCGGATAGATGTTGTAGGGAGGACTGATGCCGTTGAGGCTGGCCAGCGACGGCACATCATTGCCCGAATTGAAGGCGATGGAGTAAAGGGTATCTCCCCGCTTTACCACATAGCTGCTGCCTGTGATGGGCGCGCGGTTCGGAGTCCCCGCCTGGCGAACCGGGATGGTCGAGACAAAGGGGTCGCCTCCCACACCATCCACCGGAGCCGCATTTTTACTGGAGGAGCAGGCAAGCAGCAGCCATGAGAGCATGACCACACTGCTTCCTTGCCAAATACGCGAACGCATAATGGATCCTTAACGACTAAACCAGATATAGGCCACGACGGCCAGACCGATACAGAGCCAACCGAGCACATCCACATAGTGCATCAGCTTGCGTTCCATCTTCTCCCCGCCCCAGCGCATCAGGCCCGCAACAAGGAAGAAGCGCATACCACGCCCGATCAGCGAGGTGATGATGAAGGGCACCAGAGCCATTTGCAACAGTCCGGCGGTCACGGTGAATACCTTGTAAGGGATGGGCGTGAAACTGGCAATAAAAATGACCCAGATACCCCACTGTTCGAACCACTGGCGAGCGATGGCGATCTTGCCTTCGTAACCGACGGAGGCCACCAGCGGCTGGACCACGGGATCCCACAGGGCATAACCCAGGGCATAGCCAAACAGGGCGCCCAGTACGGAGAAGAGGGTCGCCAGAGTGGCGAAATGCCACGCCTTGTGCGGCTTGGCCAGCGCCATGGGGGCCAGCATCACATCCACCGGGATGGGCCAGAACACCGACTCGATAAAGGCAGTGACAGAGAGATACCAGGGGGCGTATTTGTGGCGCGCCCACTGCATCACCATCACGTACAAACGGGAAAACAGCTTCACTCAACATCTCCATCTATCAAGGGAACAAAGCGCACCGGTTCCAGGATCCGGCTGGTCAGCTGGGAACCGGCGCGCTCAATCAGTTGCAGGGTTTGCTGCTTGTCGCCCACCGGCAACACCAGACGCCCCCCTTCGGCCAGCTGGTCGGTGAGGGCCGCGGGGATCTCGCTCGCCGCGGCGGTGACCAGAATGGCATCAAACGGCCCTTTGCTGGGCCAACCCAGCCAGCCGTTGCCGTGCTTGGCCGAGACATTGTGCAGATCGAGCTGGCGCAGACGGCGCCTGGCCTGGAACTGCAGCGACTTGATCCGCTCGACCGTGTAAACATGCTCCACCAGATGGGCGAGGATCGCCGTCTGGTACCCTGAGCCAGTGCCAATCTCCAGCACGTGAGCCGGATTGTTCTGCATCAGCAGTTCGGTCATCCGCGCCACCATGTAAGGTTGCGAGATGGTCTGGCCGTGGCCGATGGGCAGGGCGGTATTATCCCAGGCCTTGTGCGCCATGGCCTCGTCCACGAACAGCTGGCGCGGCACTTTCGCGATCGCCGCCAACACGCGAAAATCGCGAATATCCTGTGCAATGAGTTGATTTAAAAGGCGCTGAACTATCACACCCTCATCCCTGCATATCTAGCCATGCACCCAGCCCAGCCAGACTGTCGTAAGCAGTCATGTCGATGGTCAAGGGAGTAATCGAGACATAACCCTGTTCGATGGCGGCAAAGTCGGTGCCATCGCCCGCATCCTGCTGGCTGCCGGGAGGACCAATCCAGTAGATGGGCTGGCCGCGGGGATCCTCGGTGCAAATCACCGACTCCGCCCGGTGGCGGTTGCCAAGGCGGGTCACCCTGATCCCCTTGATCTGGTCGAGGGGCAGATCCGGCACATTGACGTTGAGGATCTGGTCGGCAGGCAACGGATACTTCATCAACCCCTTCACCAGCAGGGCCGCATAGTGGGCCGCCGTGGCAAAATGGGTCTTGCCCACCAGGGAGATGGCGATGGAGGGATACCCCAGGTGGCGCCCCTCGGTGGCGGCCGCCACCGTCCCCGAGTAGATGACATCATCCCCCAGGTTGGCACCGTGGTTGATCCCCGCCACCACCATGTCGGGCTCAGGGCGGACCAGCTCGTTGACTGCCAGATGCACGCAGTCGGTCGGCGTCCCCTTCACCGCATGAAACCCGGTCTCGCCGATGCGGGTGACCCGCAGCGGCACTTCCAGGGTCAGGGAGTGGCTGGCGCCACTGCGGTTGCGATCCGGCGCCACCACAATGACCTCACCACAGGCGCCCAGCGCCTCGCTGAGGACACGAATGCCCTCGGCATGCACACCATCGTCATTACTGACCAGAATTCGCATCGGTCTGCTTCCTGAAACCATGATCGGCCTCTTCGGCCTGCATTAATTCCCGCACCACGCTGGTGGCAAAGGCGCCCGCCGGCAGGAAGAACGACAGGGTCAGCGCATCGCCTTCCAGCTGCCAGCTCATCTGTTCCGGCTTGAGCAGCAGCGGACGCCTGTCCTGATCCAGCCCGGCCTTCTCCAGCCCCTCGCACCAGTCGCTGTAAGGCGCCAGCACTCCCTGCTCGAATTCGGCTGCTGCTCCCTGGCTCGCTAGCCGGCCGCGACCCCACATGGGGGCGGTCAGCTGCACGTCACCGGCGGCGAGGCGCGCTGCCAGCTCGGGGGTCACGCTCTCTTCGCTGAAGATGGAGTGGCTGCCCCTCAGCATCACGCAGTCACCGGCCAGCAGCTGGTGTGCCAGCCCCTGCTCGATGCGGGCGCTGACGATGGCGTTGAACAGCATGCTGCGGGCGGCGGAGAGGTAGAGGGAGCGCTTGTTGCGATCCTTGATCCGCTTGCCGGCAAACATCGCCTTGGCCGCTTCCAGGTTGTTGCCTTCCCGGCCAAAACGCTGCTCGCCGTAATAGTTCGGCACCCCTTGGGCGGCAATGGCCTGCAGGCGGGACTCCAGCCCGTCGGCCTGGGTCAAACCGGTCAGGCGCAGGGTGAAGTTGTTGCCCTTGAGGTAGCCCACCCGCAGTTTGCGGTTGTGGCGTTTGGCCTCCAGAATCTGGATGCTGTCGCTCTCGATGACCGACAAGTCCGGCTCGGCCTTGCCCGGCAGGTGGATGCCGAACCACTGCTCGGTCACCGCGTGGCGATCCTTCAGGCCTGCCCAGGTCACTGCATTGTGCGCGACCCCGGCGGCATCGGCCAGCAGCCCCGCCACCCAGGCGGTGTTCTCGCCGGTTTTGCGCACCCGCACGAAGATGTGCTCCCCTTCCCCGCAAGGCTCGAACCCGAGATCCTCGATCACCACGAAATCGCTGGCCTCGGCCTTGAGGATGCCGTGGGCGGTGGGGGTTCCGTGCAGATAGTTAAGCTGTTCCAACATTATTGTTTCACCAGTAAGACGACGGCTTCGGTGGCGATCCCTTCCTTGCGCCCCGTGAATCCCAGTTGTTCGGTGGTGGTCGCCTTGACGTTCACCCGGTTCAAATCACACTGCAGATCGGCGGCCAGCACGGCGCACATGGCGTCGATGTGGGGAGCCATCTTGGGGGCCTGGGCGATGATGGTCACGTCCAGGTTGCCGATGGCATAACCCGCCCGCTGCACCCGGGCAAAGACATCCCGCAGCAGGATGCGGCTGTCGATCCCCTTGAATTGCGCGGCGGTATCGGGGAAGTGGCGACCGATGTCACCAGCGCCGATGGCACCGAGCAGGGCATCGCTCACCGCATGCAGCACCACATCCCCATCGGAGTGGGCCAGCAGACCCTGTTCATACGGCACCGCGACCCCGCCCAGCATGCAGGGGCCTTCCCCGCCAAATTTGTGTACATCAAAACCATGTCCAATCCGGATCATGTGCGCTCCTTGTTTGGGCCTATTTGTTCGAATTCGCGGGCTATGCCTGCTGGCTTAAAAACAGCCCGGCCAGGGAGAGATCCTCCGGCCGGGTCACCTTGATATTGTCGGCGCGCCCTTCCACCATGCGCACCGGGAAGCCGGCCCGCTCCATGGCGGAGGCCTCGTCGGTAATGGTGGCCCCCAGCATCAGCCCCTCTTCCAGCGCCCGCTTGAGGGTGCGGGTGGGGAACATCTGCGGGGTGAGGGCATGCCACAGCTGTTCACGCTCGACGGTGGCGATGATGTTGCCCGCGGCATCCGAGCGCTTCATGGTATCGCGCACCCGGCTGCCGAGGATGGCCCCACCGCAGTTCATGGCGGTGGCAATCAGGGCATCGAGATCCCCGTGGGTCAGGCAGGGACGGGCAGCATCGTGCACCAGCACCCACTCCCCCTCGGCCACCTGGAGGGCATTGAGAACAGAAAAGGCGCGTTCGGCGCCTCCTTCGACCCGGATGATTCGGGGATCGGCGGCGACGGGCAGGCTCTCGAACCAGGGGTCATGGGGCGCCAGCGCCACTATCACCCGCTCGATGGCGGGATGTGAGAGCAGGCGCGCCAGGGTGTGTTCCAGAATAGTCTGCCCCGCCAGCTGCAGGTACTGCTTCGGGCAGTCGGCCCCCATCCGGCTGCCAATCCCGGCGGCCGGCACGATCGCCGTCAGACCGAAGGCGCGGCTTGCATCAGTCATGGTAGGGCTCATCGTCCGGTACTGTCTCTTTGTCTTTCTCTTTGGGGATGATCCGGTAGAAGGTCTCCCCCTGCTTGATATAACCCAGATCGTTGCGCGACAGCTCCTCGATGGCCTCAAGGCCCGAGGTGAGATCATCTATTTCGCGGTAAATGAGGTCGTTACGATCCTTGAGGGCCTGGTTGTCCCGCTCTTGTTGCGAGATCGCATCCGACAGGTTCTGGTAATCGGACAGCCCGTTCTTCCCCAGCCAGAGGTCATATTGCAGGCCCCCCAGCAGGAGGAGCAGGATCAGGGTGAATAGGCGCATGCTCTAGGTCTCCTTCAGGGGGCCTAGTGTCCCATATTCGGTGGCAAGACAAAAGAAAGCCAGCACCCGGGAACCCGGGTTAGCGCATAAAAAAAGTCCGAAGATGAACCAGATAACAACAAGCCCCGCCAAACCGGGACAAGGGTACCGAAGTGGTACTCCCTGACCGGGGCGGGGCCGAGGGGCGTCAGACTGCCTCGAAGATTAGTTGACCGCGACCGGGGCTCCTTCGCTGGCAGCCGGGGTGTTGAACTCCTCTTCCGCCTCGTTGAATCGCTCCAGCATGGCCTTGGAAGGCGCTTCGCCAAGCAGGCTGCCAATCACGATGGCAATGCTGGCGAAGACGAAGCCCGGGATGATCTCATACAGACCCAGCCAGCCGTACTGCTTCCAGACGATGACGGTGACCGCGCCCACCAGCATGCCGGCCAGGGCGCCATTGCGGGTCATGCGCGGCCACAGCACGGAGAAGAGTACCACGGGGCCGAAGGCGGCACCGAAGCCTGCCCAGGCGTAGCTCACCAGCCCCAGCACCCGGTTTTCCGGGTTCATGGCGACCGCGATGGCCACCAGGGCGATGGCCAGCACCATCAGGCGGCCGACCCACACCAGTTCGCGCTGGGAGGCGTTCTTGCGCAAGAACGGCTTGTAGAGATCCTCGGTGATGGCGCTGGAGCAGACCAGCAGCTGGCAGCTCAAGGTACTCATCACCGCCGCCAGGATGGCGGAGAGCAGCACACCGGCGATCCAGGGGTTGAACAGCAGCTTGGAGAGTTCGATGAAGACCCGCTCCGGGTTGCCGGTAACGCCGGCGGCCACTTCCGGGAAGCGGCCGAAGTAGGCCAGACCGAAGAAGCCGATGGCCACGGCGCCGGCCAGGCAGAAGATCATCCAGGTCATGCTGATGCGACGGGCGCTGGCCATGGAGTGGTGGGAGTCCGCCGCCATGAAGCGCGCCAGGATGTGCGGCTGACCGAAGTAGCCCAGACCCCAGGCCATCAGGGAGACGATGGCGATCACGTCCAGGTTCTTGAACATGTCGAGGTTGCTGGCGCTCTTGGCCGCCACTTCCACCATGGCGCTGTCGATGCCGCCCACGGCGATGATGACGAACACCGGGGTGAGGATCAGGGCGAAGATCATCAGGGTCGCCTGCACAGTGTCGGTCCAGCTCACCGCGAGGAAGCCGCCGAAGAAGGTATAGGTGATGGTGGCTGCGGCACCGACCCAGAGGGCGGTGTTGTAATCCATGCCGAAAGTGCTCTCGAACAGGCGGGCACCGGCCACCACACCGGAGGCGCAGTAGATGGTGAAGAACAGCAGGATCACCAGGGCCGAGAGGATGCGCAGCACCTTGCTGTGATCCTCGAAGCGGTAGGTGAAGTAATCCGGCAGGGTCAGGGCGTTGCGGTTCTTCTCGGTGTGCACCCGCAGGCGGCCGGCCACCCAGCGCCAGTTGAGGTAGGCGCCGATGACCAGACCGATGGCGATCCAGCTCTCTGAGATACCGCTGATGAAGACTGCGCCAGGCAGGCCCATCAGCAGCCAGCCGCTCATGTCGGAAGCGCCGGCGGAGAGGGCGGTGACCCAGCTCCCCATGCGGCGGCCGCCGAGGATGTAGTCGTCGAAATTGCGGGTGGCGCGATAGGCAATAAAGCCGATCAGCACCATCCCGAGAATGTACACCAGGAAGGTGATTAACATGGGTGTGCTAGCTGTCATTCAAAACTCCGTTTCATGTAGCGTGACGGCCCGCTCTACCGACGGGCTCTTTCCTTAAAAACCGCCATAGCTTAATCAGCAGATCCCGTGAGCTCAATCATTTTTAACAAACACAAAACACAATAAAAACCTTTGTGCATCAACATATCCTCCAGGACAAGGGGATAAGTCACTATTTTATATTGCGGCAGTGGCCTCGCAGTCCCCACTCCAGACACGCCTCCATCTGGCTGGCATATCGGTGCATCGACCGGGCTCGCGACGCCGTATGTCACAGGGCACCAGGCAACAAAAAGGGCGAACAGCATGCTGCTCGCCCTTTTCATCATCTTATCGCCCGTTGGTGCTCAGCACCTTCAGCGATTGATGGCAATCGGCATGCCGCTGCGCTGCTCCAGGGCCTGCTTGACCCGCTGGGAGTCGCTGTCGGCGTGGGCGATGAAGCGGGTCACCGCCGGGGTGATCGGCAGCGGCGCCGGCAGGCTGGAGTTGAACTCGGCTTCGCTACGGGAGAGCGGCTGGTGCACCTCGAGATAGCGGCGACCATCGGGCTCTTTGGTGGCCTTGATCGGCTGGTTGACGAACTGCACCCGGGTACCGACCGGTACCTGCTTGAACAGGTATTCGATGTCATCGTTGCGCAGGCGCACACAACCGTGGCTCACCCGCAGGCCGATGCCAAACTGGGCGTTGGTGCCGTGGATGGCGTACATCCTGCCGATGTAGAGGGCATAGAGACCCATGGGGTTGTCGGGACCGGCCGGCCAGACCGCAGGCAGAGTCTCGCCACGGGCGGCATATTCGGCGTGCATCTTGGCCGTTGGTGTCCAGGTCGGGCGTTCCTTCTTGCGCTGCACGCTGGTCACCCAGTCCTCCGGAGTATCGGTGCCCAGCTGGCCGATGCCGATGGGCAGCACCTCCACCACCTTCTTGCCCTTGGGATAGTAATAGAGGCGCATCTCGGCCACGTTGATGACCACCCCTTCGCGCGGTGCATCCGGCAGGATTAACTGCTGCGGGATCACCAGCTTCTCGCCGGTCTGCACCAGCAGGGGATCCGCCTTGGGGTTGGCCTCAAGCATGTTGGTCAGCCCGAGCTGGAATTTGGCGGCGACCGCCTCCAGCGGCTGGCCATTTTCCCCGGCCGGCACCACGTATTCCAGATTTTCCCCCACCAGGCGGCTGTTGGCGGCAGGCAGGGCATATTCAACGGCAAACACAGGCGCGGCGGTCAGCAGCAGGCCGTAGCAGAGGGTTGCCACACTATTGCGAAAGAGCTTCATAACTTTCCCATGATGATGACTTGATTGAGGTCTTCGGGCTGGCCCCAAGGCGCAATATGCCTGGGGCCGAAGAGAAGGCCGCCATTCTTCTCCTCTGCCCGGCAAATTTCAACCGACAAGTCGTGACGGGTCAGTGATTAATATTCGCTCAGGCCGCTTGCCCGGTTTTCTGGTCGGCCGGTACGGCCCCGCTTTGCCAGGCGCGCATATCGTAACCTGTGGGAGACTGGTGCAACCGCAGATGAAACTGCTCGATGATGGCAAAAATGTGGTCGAAAATATCGGCCTGGATCCCTTCGTATTCACCCCAGGCAGTGGTCGCGGTGAAGCAGTAGATCTCCAGTGGCAGGCCATCTGACGTGGGGGCCAGTTGGCGCACCATCAGGGTCATGTCATTGCGAATGCCGGGATGGGCCTTGAGGTAGGCATCCAGGTAGGCGCGCAGGGTACCCAGGTTGGTGAGATGGCGGCCGTTGATGGGGCAGTTGATCGCCTCCCTGAGCTGCTGGTTGTAGCTGCTCAGCTCCTGCTCCTTGCGGCTCAGATAGGGGGCCAGCAGTTGGGCCTGCTTGAGCTGCAGTTGCTCGTCTGCAGTCAGGAAACGCACGCTGGTCATGTCGATGTTGACGCTGCGCTTGATGCGGCGACCACCGGATTCGGTCATACCCTGCCAGTTCTTGAACGAGTCGGAGATGAGGGCATAGGTGGGAATAGTGGTGATGGTCTTGTCCCAATTCGACACCTTGACCGTGGTGAGACCGATGTCGGTCACCTCGCCATCGGCACCGTATTTATCCATCTGCAACCAGTCCCCCACGCTCAGCATGCGGTTGGCCGAGAGCTGGATCCCCGCCACCAGGCCGAGGATGGGGTCCTTGAACACCAGCATCAGCACCGCAGTCATGGCACCCAGGCCGCTGAACAGGAAGAGGGGGGATTTGCCGAGCAGCAGGGCGATCATCAGGATGCCGACCAGCACGCTCCCCACCAGCTTGGTGCCCTGGAAGATGCCGCGCAGGGGCAGATCCCGTCCCAGGCTGGTGTTGCGGCTCACTGCCAGCACGCAGTCAAGCAGGGCGAAGAAAGCGAGCAGCAGGAACAGCAAGATCCAGAGCTGGGCCACCACTTCGATCAGCGCCAGGCTGTCGGAGCCGCCGGGCAGCCAGATCTCCGCCTGGGCGAGCAGCACGCCCCCTTGCAGCACAAAGGCGAGCCGGTTGAAGAGCCGCTGCTGCAGCTGGGGCGGCAGCCACACCTGTTTGGCCTTGCCGAGGACCCCGACCAGGCGCACCAGCAGGAAGCGGTGCAGCATCATGTGCAGCAACAACGAGGTGATCAGGATGAAGCCGAGCGCGATCACCAGCGCCATCATGCTGGTCACCTCCACGCCAAGACCGGACAGCCAGCTAAAAAACGCTTCTTTCATTCTTCTCTCCCAAACCTTGCAGCGGTTCGTTGCAACCACCATGGCGGTCAGGGTACCTATCCCCTCCCCCATGTCAAATCGGCCACCACCAGAAACGACAACGCCCGGCACAGGCCGGGCGTTGAGACAACACGAAAAGCGTTAGCCAACCAGGCCGAGGGCATCGCGGGCGATGACCAGCTCTTCGTTGGTGGGGATCACCATGGCCAGACGGCTCTCTTTGGTGGTGATGCGACCCTCGCCACCCAGCACGGCGGCGTTGTTGGCTTCCTGGTCCACTTTGAAGCCGAACAGGGCCAGGCGATCCAGCACCATCTCGCGCACCATAGCGGCGTTCTCACCGATACCACCGGTGAACACCAGGGCATCCAGACGACCATCCATGGCGGCAGCATAGGCGCCAACATACTTGGCCACGCGATAGGTGAAGACATCCAGCGCACGCTTGGCGCCGGCATCGGTCGCATAGTTGGAGGTCACATAGCGGCAGTCGCTGCTCGCCTCGGTCAGACCCAGCAGGCCGGACTCGCGGGTCAGCACCTTGTTGATCTCGTCCACGCTGTAACCGAGCTGATCGTGCATGAAGAAGACGACCGCCGGGTCGATGTCACCGCTGCGGGTGCCCATCGCCAACCCTTCCAGCGGGGTCAGACCCATGGAGGTATCGACGGATTCGCCATTCTTGATGGCGCAAACGGAGGCACCATTGCCCAGATGGCAGTTGATGATGTTCAGCTCTTCGAGCGGCTTGCCCAGCTCCTTGGCAGCTTCTTCCGCAATGAAGCGGTGGGAGGTGCCGTGGGCGCCGTAGCGACGGATGCCGTGCTCGAGATAGAGCTTGTGGGGCAGCGCATAGAGGTAGGCCTCTTGCGGCAGTGTCTGGTGGAAGGCGGTGTCGAACACGGCCACGTTCTTCTCGGCCAGCGCCGGGAATACCTTCAGTGCGGCACGGATGCCGATGAGGTGCGCCGGGTTGTGCAGCGGCGCGAACGGGATGGCCGCCTCGATGCCGGCAATCACGCTGTCATCGATGCGCACGGAGCGGGAGAACTGCTCGCCGCCATGTACGATGCGATGGCCGATGGCAACCAGTTGCCCGGCAAGAGTGGGATCCTGCGGCAGGATGTGGCCCACAATGTGGTCGAGGGCCTCCTGGTGAGCGGCACCCGCTCCCAGCATGGCTTCGCCCTTGACCCCGTGGAGTTTCCATTTGATACGTGCATCATCCAGATTGAAGCATTCGGCCAGGCCGGACAGCATGTCCTCACCTGTTTCGGCGTCCATTACGGCAAATTTCAGGGAAGAGCTACCGCAGTTAAGGATCAGTACCAACTTGCTCATTTTCTACATCTTCCTGTGCTTCGGCTTTATGCCGACAGTGTCGTGTCATCCAAAAGAGGATGGGATTCCCCTGCCGGGGGCTTATGGTCGCAGGAGGGTGCGTCCAATTTTTCAATTCGGGTCGTGCATGGCACTGATTGCAAACGGTGCGCAGCACTCAAGTTCAGGCAGCGTGCAACGCACGCCTTGATTCGATAACGTCAGATATTGACCAGCAGGTCCCTGTGTACCTTGACCACCAGCTTCTTCACTTGGGCGGGTTGCTTGAAGGTACAGAGCGGGCGATGCAGCTCGCCCGGCCAGAAGATGGCGAAATCCCCCGGTTGCAGCGCCAGATAGCTGGTCTGCTCGTCGTCGACGAACCAGAGGTCAGGATGGGGATGGTCGGCGCCCTCACTCACATAGTCATGGGGGCCCACACCGATCCACTCTTCACCGCGCAGCAGCAGCTGGATATCGAGGTACTGCTCATGAAATTCGCCGCGGCGATCCGGGGCCGGCTCGGTCAGATCCTCGCTCACCAGACAGAACAGCGTGAGGCCGTCTATCTCCTGCTTGCCGACGGGGGCATCGCGCCAGTGGGCGACGCTTTTCACCACGTCAGCCATGATGCGGGCGAGCGGCGCTGGCAACGGGGTGCGGTGCAGAGTGTTCAGGCTACCGGTGATCATGGCGCGTCTTTCCTGTTAGGTGTATCTGCGCGGCATCTTTGCCCGCCAATGAAAAAGGACCTGTGTCAGGTCCTTCGATAATGCCGTCTGCGATCCGTGCAAACCGGTTTAGAGCTTTTGCTCGTTGTCTCTTTATGGATGCACTGTTACACACTCGTCCTGTGCTTGCCAAGGCCATGGCACCCAATTGCGCAGTGATCGTACCAGCTGAAACCATATTATTCACCACCCTTTTATCATCGGCTTTGACCAGACGCAAAAACGGGAGCATCAGCTCCCGTTTTTTTCAGGTAATCGGTTTCGTTCAAACCTTGCCGGCGTTTTCCACCGGTTTGGCATACATGGCTCGCCAGATTGCCTTGTGCTCTTCGGGCACCTCGGACTGGCGACTCAGGAAGGCGGCCTGTTCGATGGTGTTGGCGTGGCCGGTCACATCTGCCGCCAGGTAGTTGCTGGGGAAGAGCTGATAGTTGCCCCAGATCGCCTTGTCGATCAGCGCGGCCAACTCGTCCGGATCGCTGAACCCCCCGGTGATGGGAGCGCCGAAGGAGACATGTACCCGCCCCTTCATGCCGACGATGCCGGCAACGATACTCTCGATATCCTCGAATTCGCCCTTCTCGTAACTGCCGTTGACCGACTTCTCGTAAAGCTCGCGCGCCTTGGCCTTGTCGGTAGGATCCAGCTCGTAGCTGATGCTCACCGGCACGATATTGAGGCTGCGCATGTAGTCGGCGAATTCGATTTTCTGCTTCTTGCCATCCACGTAGAACATCTTGAGGATGGCCGGATCCGTCTTGTCATCCCCATCCTTGGCACGCCCTTCCTTCTGGGCGATCCAGATGGAGTGCCCCTCGTGCACCGACTGGCCGATATAGGCCGACAGCTCGCCGAGGGCCTTCATCATCTCCCGCGGCCCCTTGGCGGAGCGCTTGACGATAAAGCTCTTGTTGAGCTTCATCAGCTCGGTAGCGCAGGGTTTGCGCAGCAGGTTGTCACCGATGGCGATGCGCACCGTATCGAAACCATGGGTATAGAGACCCCAGTTGACGAACGCCGGATCCATGGCGATGTCCCTGTGGTTGGAGACAAACAGATAGCCCTGCTCTTTCTTCAGATGCTCGAGCCCGGAGAAGGTCACCCCCTTGGTGGAGGTGGCGATCATGCGGGACATGTACTGGGTCACCCCCATCTGCACCTGATGTACCGTGGTCACCTTGGACCACTTGTAGCGCAATACCTGGCGGATCAGCGGGCGAATGGCCCAGCCCAGCCAGCTCATCAGGGAGCCAAAACGATACTTGGCGATGGCACCGACGAACTCATCATCCTGGATCAGCCGTTCGATGGCGGCGGGCACTTCCTCATCACGGTAAGGGCGAATGTCCGCGAATCTATCTACTTCAGTCACAATGTCAGCCTTGCATGCTAGGGGGGCACGGCCAACCCGAGTTGGCCGGGAAAAAATCAGGGCGCAATTTTACACACTTTTATGACGAGGAGTATGAGGTGGACGTAGATAGTGAGATCTGACCAGTAAAATGAACGGATGGCCCGCAGGCCATCCGGGATCAGGCCTCCACGGTGAAGGAGAGCATCATGCCGGTATCCTCGTGCTCCAGCAGATGGCAGTGCGCCATGTAGGCGCGCTCCTTCGGGGCCGGATGGTCGAAGCGTACCAGCACCTCGCTGCGATTTCCCTCGACTCGCACCATGTCCTTCCAGCCGGCACGATGGGGCGCCACCGCCTGGCCGTTCTCCCGCAGGATCCGGAAACGGGTGCCGTGAATGTGGAAAGGGTGCAGCATCATGTCCCCCTCTCCCGAGATGATCCAGCGCTCGGTCCGGCCCTGCTTGACCGCAAACATCGGCTGGTCCATGACAAATGCCTGACCGTTGATCCGGTTGCCCGTGTGCAGATCCAGCGGCTTGGGCGCCTCTTGCATATCGGCCATGCCGTCGTGCTGCATCTTGGCCATCTCGCCGTGATCCATGCCCTCAATCTTCATGGCGCTCTGTTTGCCGGCATCGCCGTGCGCCATGCTCATGCCCGCCATGGCACCGTGACCATAGCGTTCCATCAGCGCCTGCATCCCCAGGCGATCCAGTTCGGGATCCATCGACAGGGTCAGGGTGCGGCTCGTCATCCCCTCCAATGCGGGCAAGGCCGGCAGACGGGCCAGGCTGTCCGGCAGCCGCCCCTTGCCCTCGATGAGGGAGGGCTGGATCCGCAGCAGCGGCAGTGCGGCATCGAACGGGGCGAGCGTCATGCCCATCTGGCGTACCGGCAGGCTGACCAGATCGAACGCCTTGCCATTGCGGGCATCTACCATCACCTCGAAGCGCTCCCCCGGCAGCAATTCGAGCTTCTCAAGCACAACCGGCTCCGCCAACAGACCGCCATCGCTGCCAATCACATAGAGGGAGCGCCCGTCGCTGGTCGCCACCTTGAGGGAGCGGGCGTTACATCCGTTGAGCAGCCGCAGTCGCAACCAGCCCCTGGGGGCGGCATGGCTCGGGAACTCGGCGCCATTGGTCAGCATCAGATCGCCAAACCAGCCGACCGCCGCACTCATCACATCCAGCCGGTAATCGACCTGATCCTGGCCATCGAGCCGCTTGTCCTGCAGCACGACCGGAATGTCATCCTGGCCCCAGCGGCTGGGCAGGGGCAAGCGCTGGATCTCCTCATCATCAAGGATGAAGAGTCCGGCCAGCCCCATGGCCACCTGATGGCCAGTCCGGCCGTGGGTATGGGGGTGATACCAGCAGGTGGCCGCCGGCTGCTCGATGCGAAATGCCGCCTGCCACTGCTTGCCAGCGGCAATGGTGGCCTGGGGGCCGCCATCGGCGCTGCCCGGCACCTCCAGGCCGTGCCAGTGGATCGTGGTGGTCTCGGAGAGCTGGTTGTTGACCTGCATCGTCAGCGACTGCCCCTGCCGCGCCCGCAGCGTCGGCCCCAGCAGATTGCCGTTGTAGCCCCAGGTGCGGGTCGGCTGGCGCCGCCACTGCATCTGGTCCGGCTGGGCATTGAGCCGGATCACCCCCTTTTCGTCCGGCGCAAGCAGGGCGGGGATCGGCAGGACCGGGCGCTCGGCCGCCAGTACCTGGTTCCACCAGGGCAAGGCGCTGGCCACACCGAGTGCGGTAGAGAGTTTCAGAAAATCGCGACGCTGCATGGATCAATCCTCCTGGTCTGAGACAGACTCTCAGCCTAGATGAGCGCCCAATGGCAAGGTCAAGGGCTGATACACAGACGTGTCTTATTACCCCGGTTCGCCAGCTTGCCACCCGGACTCCTTGCTTTAGCCCAGTGCCAGCGTAACCGCCGCCTCGGCATGGATGGCGGTGGTGTCGTAGAGCGGCACCGCAGCCTTCGCCTCCCCCACCAGCAGGGCAATTTCGGTGCAGCCGAGAATGACAGCCTCGGCCCCGTCTGCCGCCAGCCCCTTGATGATGGCCAGATACTCGGCCCGCGACGATGCGCGGATCTGGCCAAGGCAGAGCTCGTCATAGATGATCCGGTGCACCCGCTCCCGCTGCGCCTCTGGGGGAACCAGCACCTCCAGCCCGAAATGCATCTGCAGCCGCCCCTTGTAGAAATCCTGCTCCATGGTGAAACGGGTACCGAGCAGCCCGACCTTTTTCACCCCATCTGCCAACAACTGGTGGGCAGTGGCATCGGCGATGTGGAGCAGCGGAATGTCGATGGCCGCCTCAATCTCGGGAGCCACCTTGTGCATGGTGTTGGTGCCGATCAGCAGAAAATCGGCGCCACCGGCCTGCACGTTGCGGGCCGCCTCCGCCAGCAGACGGGCGGTAGCGGGCCAGTCACCGGCGTGTTGCAGCCGCTCTATCTCGGCAAAATCGACGCTGCTAAGCAGCACCCTCGCCGAGTGCAGACCGCCGAGGCGCGCCTTTACCCCCCGGTTGAGCGCCTGATAGTAGCTGACGGTGGACTCCCAGCTCATGCCACCCAGCAGACCGATACATTTCATGGGAACTCCTTATGCGATCCGAGCGCAGCACGGCGGCCGCCATCGCGATAAAAAAGGCCCCGAAGGGCCAACAAGACAGACGGTAAAGGCCAGCAGGCCTAAATCCAGATCATCAGCACGCAGGCCGCTGTGGCGAGCCCCATGCCGAGGTTGAAACGACGCCAGCCATGGGCGGTGCGGATAAGGCGGCGCACCTGGGCACCGAACAGCACCCAAAAAGCCCCGGTGTAGAGGCCGGTAATAAAGAAGATGGCCAGCACCCAGAGGGCGGACGGCCAGTAGCCCTCCCCCGCCAGGGTGAAGCCGCTGATGGCGGAGAGCGCCATCATCCACGCCTTGGGATTGAGCAACTGCAGCATGGCCCCCTGATGGGCCGGGATCAGCGGCCGGTTGCCCTCCGCCGGGCCGCTGGCGGTCGCCACCTTCCAGGCCAGCCAGAGCAGGTAGGCCGAGCCGATGAGCTTGAGGCCGTCGTGCAGCAGCGGCACCTTTTCAAACATGACCCCAAGGCCGAGCGCCGTGGCCAGGATCATCAGATTGATCCCCCCCACCACTCCCACCAGCAGGGGAAGGGTGCGGCGAAAACCCTGGGCGGCGCCGGCGCTGGTGAGCAGCATGTTGTTGGGGCCCGGCGTGCCGCAGGTAACCAGGGCAAATCCCGCCAGGGGCAGTAACCAGTTCAGATCCATCTCAACCTCTTGGTGGTACAACACATCCGTTATGGAGCAAGCCTCCTAATATGCAGAGCCGGCCCAGCGGCGACAAGGGCACCAACGCACTTATTTGCATTTTTATGCGTGCCAGGCACAGAGATCCAAGCCGCCAGAGAGTCAATACCAGAGCATCACCACACAGAGCGCCGTCAGCAGGCCGAGGGAGCCATTGAGGCGATGCCAGCCCCGATCCGTGCTGATCCAGTTGCTCAGCTGATGGCCGAACAGCACCCAGACAAAGCAGACTGGAAACCCCACCAGCGGGAAGATCAGCATGATCCCCCACAGGCTCGGCCAGTAGCTGGCGCCGGGCAGGCTGAACAGGCTGATGGCGGAGATCCCCATCATCCACGCCTTGGGATTGAGAAACTGAAAGCCCAGCCCCTCCAGCAAGGTCAGCGGACGGGCTCGCCGGGCCGGATCGCCGGGAGCGCCGGCCACCGCGATGCGCCAGGCCAGCCACAGCAGATAGAGGCTGCCGAAGATCTGCAACCCCACCCGCAGCGGCGGCCAGCTCTCGAACAGGGGATAGAGCCCCAGCGCCAGCACCAGTTGCAGCACGGGCTGCCCCACCGCCACCCCGGTCAGGTGTGGCAGGGTGCGACGCACCCCAAAATTGGCGCCGGACGCCGTAAGCATCAGGTTGTTGGGGCCCGGCGTGCCACAGGTGAGCAGGGCAAACCCGAACAGGGTGACATACCATTCCATTGTCATCTTTGTACTCCTGAATTGCGGCAAATTGTATCGATACAATTTACTGTCATTGATTGTTATTAGGTTGAATTTCACGCTATATTGCCGATACATTTCGATCAATGGATTTATTGTCACCATGACAATCTGGACCCCGGACATCACAACCTTCGACGGCCCCCTCTACCTCAAGCTGATCAAGGCCATCGAGCGCGACATAGCCAACGGCACCTTGCCGGCGCAGACCCGCCTGCCCACCCACAGGGCGTTGGCGGACAGGCTGGGAGTGACGGTTGGCACCATCACCCGCGCCTATGGCGAGGCGGAGCGGCGCGGCCTGCTGGCCGCCCGGGTGGGGCACGGGACCTGGGTCAAGGGGGACAATGAGGATCCGGCCAACGCCTGGGTGATCCGCAAGGAGGAGGGGCATCGCATCGAGCTGTGGCAGAACCTGCCGGTGCAACTGGATCGGGCGGCCATCATCCGCCCCATGCTGGAAGAGCTGGCCGGCGGGGATCTCAACACCCTGCTCGGCTACGACAAGGAGGCGGGCCAGCCCGGCCAGCGCCAGCTGTTTATCGACTGGCTGGCGGAACAGGGCGTAGCGGGGAGTGAGGAGCGCCTGCTGTTCAGCCACGGCGCCCAGCACGGTATCACGCTGGCACTGCTGGCCACCGGCTGCGTGGGGGAGACCCTGTTCTGTGAAGGGCTCAGCTATCCCGGCATGCTGGGCAACGCCCGCCAGCTGAAGAACCAGGTGGTGGGACTGGCAATGGACGAGGAGGGGCTGATCCCCGCCGCGCTGGAGGCGGCCTGCCGCACTCGCCGTGCCAAGCTGCTCTACCTCACCCCGACCTTGCAAAACCCCACCACGGCCACCATGAGCCTGGCCCGGCGCGAGGCCATCGTCGCCATCGCCCGCCGCCACGATCTGCTGATCGTCGAGGATGACGTCAATGGCCTGCTACCCCAGACACCGGTGATGCCGCTGGTCAACCTGGCGCCGGAGCGGGTCATCTACCTCGGCAGCCTGGCCAAGATCGCCTGTGGCGGCCTGCGAGTCGGCTTCGCGCTGGTGCCAAGTGCCCTGCGCAGCGCCTTCGCCCAGACGATGCGATTGTCGAGCTGGATGGTAAGCCCGCTACTCATCGAACTGGCTTGCAAGCTGGTGAGCCAGCGCCAGATCATGCCATTGGTCGAACAGCAGCGGCAGATCCTGGCACGGCGCGGCGAACTGCTGCGCCACCTGTTGCCGGGGGCGTGCTGGCAGGCGGGATCCATGCATGCCTGGTTGCCGCTGCCCGAGCCCTGGCGCAGCCAGGAGTTCGCCGAGGCCGCCAACGCCCTGGATGTCGGGGTGGCGAGCGGGGAGCACTTCGCCGCCGGCCAGTTTGCCGCCCCACAAGGGGTGCGTCTGAGCCTCAGCCAACCGGCCACCGACGCTCGCGTCGCCGAGGGGCTGGATCGGCTGGCGCAATTGCTGCGGGGCACACCGCCCACCAATCCCCTGCTATAGTGGGCCAGCGTCCATCACCCGGCCCATCCATGCGCTCAAAGGAGAGTCCATGCACCCGTTTCGCGCCCCGTTCTTGCTTATCACCCTGCTGCTGGGAGGCTGCGCCTCACCCGCCCATCAACAGCTGGGGGCGGCGCTGGACGGGCTGGAGGGGGAGCTGAACCGGCTGGAAGAGGAGCTGGCGGCCATGAACGGCCTCCATTACCAGAAGGCGATCGATGCCCCCCTGAGCCTGCGCCGCTACCTGAACGCCCCTCGCCCCACGGCCGAGGGGTTGATCCCGATCCGCAGCCAGTTGCAGGATGGCCCTCTCCTTCACTACGACTACCGCTTGCCTGTGGGCATGACGAGCCTGCCGCTGGACAACCCCTGCCTGCGCTACGAATTCGAGCTGCGCCACCTCGGCAGGTTGGGCAAGCTGGCGCTGCACTGGCAGGATGCCCAGGGCCAGCAGAGCCGCCTCATTCGCCAGGATGAGTGCCCCTTCTCCCCCAAGGGGCCCGGTCTGCTCTGACATCTGCGGGCCATGTCCACCTCAACCCGAAAACAAAAAGAGCTGCCGAGGCAGCTCTTTTTGCATCATGACCCACATTTAGCCGAGGCTGTCATGGTCGAGGACGGTTTTCAAGAAATCCTTCCAACTGATGATGCCCACCAGGGCGCCGTTTTCCAGCACCGGCAGGCAGGAGACGTTCTTCTCCAGCATCAGCTTGATGCCGTCCCGCAGCGGCAGGTTGGGGGCAATGGTGACCAACTGACGGCTCATGATCTGGTGGGCACGGCGGTTGAGGGTCTCGGTGTCGCGGCTCATCTCGGCCTCGGAGTCGAGATAGGGGCTGATGGCGCGAAACAGATCCCGATCCGAGATGACGCCGACCAGCTCCTCCTCCTCCAGCACCAGCAGATGGCGAAAGTGAGCCTGCTCGAAGATATCCTTGATGACCCCGAGCCTGTCATCCATGGAGACGGTGGCGACCCGGGTCGTCATGATGTCCCTGATATGCAGCATGCTAGCCTCCACCATCCTGATTGATAGTTCTGTTATGACATGTTTTTGCGGCGCCAGCCAGTAGCAGGCCCGCACCTCAAGTGCAAACCGGCGCCATTTCACGTAAGATCCGCGCCAGTTTTTCTCCTCCATTTTTGAGCAAGCAGATCCCACCCATGATAGTTGCCAGTCAAATCGAACTGATCCGCGGCGGCCGCAAGCTGCTGGACAACGCGTCCGCCACCATACACCCGGGCCACAAGGTGGGCCTGGTGGGCAAGAACGGCAGTGGCAAGTCCACCTTTTTTGCACTGGTACGGGGGGAGCTGGCCATCGACAGCGGCACCTTCAGCCTGCCCGCCGGCTGGCAAATTGCGGGGGTCGCCCAGGAGACCCCGGCGCTGGAGTGCTCGGCTCTCGACTACGTGATCGATGGTGACAGGGAGTTTCGCGCACTGGAAGCCCAGCTGGCCCAGGCCGAGCAAGATGACAACGGTCTGCTGGTGGCCGAGCTGCACAGCAAGCTCGACACCATAGGCGCTTACAGCATTCGCGCTCGCGCAGCCGAGCTGCTGCACGGTCTCGGCTTTGGCGACGAGCAGTTGAGCTCGCCAGTACGCAGCTTCTCCGGTGGCTGGCGCATGCGCCTCAACCTCGCCCAGGCGCTGCTGTGCCGCTCCGATCTGCTGCTGCTTGATGAACCGACCAACCACCTGGATTTGGACGCCGTCATCTGGCTGGAGAAGTGGCTCAAGGGTTATCAGGGCACCCTGGTGCTCATCTCGCACGACCGCGACTTCCTCGACTCGGTCGTGGGCCGCATCATCCATATCGAGAACGGCAAGCTCAACGAATACACAGGCGGCTACTCCGACTTCGAACTGCAACGCGCCGAACACCTGGCCCAGCAGCAGTCGATGTACGAGAAGCAGCAGCGCGAGATGGCCCACATGCAATCCTATGTGGACCGCTTCCGCTACAAGGCTTCCAAGGCTCGTCAGGCCCAGAGCCGCCTCAAGGCCATGGAGCGGATGGAGAAGATCCTGCCCGCCCACGCTGACTCCGAATTCAGCTTCGAGTTTCGCGAACCCTCGGCCCTGCCGACCCCGCTGATTGCCATGGAAAACCTCAGCGCCGGTTACGGCGACAAGGTGATCCTGGAGAAGATCAAGCTCAACCTGGTACCGGGTTCCCGTATCGGCCTCTTGGGTCGCAACGGCGCCGGCAAGTCCACCTTTATCAAAATGCTGGCAGGCTCCAACCCGCCGCTTTCGGGCAAGCTGGAAGTGAGCGCCGGGGTCAGCATCGGCTACTTCGCCCAGCATCAGCTGGAGACCCTGCGCCTGGACGACTCGCCCCTCGATCACCTGGTGCGCCTCGCGCCGGACAAGACAGAGCAGGAGCTTCGCAACTATCTGGGCAGCTTCGGCTTTCACGGCGACAAGGCGCTCGACAAGGTGGCCCCCTTCTCCGGCGGCGAGAAGGCGCGACTGGTGCTGGCCCTCATCACCTGGCAAAAGCCGAATCTCTTGCTGCTCGATGAACCGACCAACCACCTGGATCTGGAGATGCGCCACGCCCTGACCATGGCGCTGCAAGGATTCGAGGGGGCCATGGTGGTGGTCTCTCACGACCGTCACCTGCTGCGCACCACCACCGACGACTTCTATCTGGTGCACGGTGGCCGGGTCGAGCCGTTCGACGGCGATCTCGACGACTACCACAAGTGGCTCGGCGAGCAGGAGAAAGAGGCCAACGCCAAGCCGACTGATGCCCCCGCAGCCGCCAACTCGGCGGTGGCGCGCAAGGATCAGAAGCGCCGCGAGGCGGAGTTCCGCCAGCAGACCAGGCCGCTGCGCCAGAAGCTGGAGAAACTCGAAACCAGCATGGAGAAGCTGCAGGAGAAACTCGCCGAGATCGAGACCCAGCTGGCCGACCCGGCCATCTATGAAGAGAGCGCCAAGGGCAAGCTGTCCGAGCTGCTCAAGTCCCAGGGCCCCATCAAGGAGGAGCTGGAAAACGTCGAGATGGAGTGGATGAGCCTCTCCGAGGAGCTGGAAACCATGGAGCAAGCCTTCCTTGCGTAATTTGTCACTGGTGGCGACCGACGCAGTCGCCGAACACGAACTGCCGAGCCCGCTCGATTTCTGGCACTGGAGCGGCGAGGTCTATGGTGCACGCAGCCAGGACTGGCTCCAGGTTCAGGAGCTGGGGGGCTGCGTCAATCTGGCGCTCTTGCTGCATCGACTCGATCAATGCGGGATCCCGGTCGATCTCACCGACCTGCAACCTGCCCTGGTGCAGACCGAGGCGGTGCTGACCCCCTGGCGCGCCCTGCGCAAAAGCGCCAAAGCGCGAGTCGGCGAGCAGGAGTATCAGGCCATGCTGGCCCACGAGCTGGAGCTGGAGCGGCTGCAGCAGGGGGTGCTGCTGCAAACCCTGCGCGAGCTTTCCCTCTACCGGGGCAAGAGCCACAATCTGTTGAACTATCTATCGTTACTGGGTGCCCAGCAGGGCCCCCTCAGAGATCTAATATGCTGAGCTATCGCCACGCCTTTCACGCCGGCAACCATGCCGACGTGCTGAAACACGCCGTCCAGGCCCTGATCATCGAGTCCCTCAAGAAGAAGGAGAAACCCTTCATCGTGCTGGATACCCATGCCGGCGGCGGTCTCTACGACCTGCGCGGCGACTGGTCGCAGAAGAAGGCGGAATATGCCGATGGCATCGGTCGGTTGTGGAACGAGCGGGCCCAGTGGCCGGCCATGGCCCCCTATCTGGACGTCATCGCCGACATGAATGTCGATGGCCAGCTGCACTACTACCCGGGCTCCCCCGAGCTGTCGCGCCGCCTCACCCGCGAGCAGGACAAGCTGGCGCTGATGGAGCTGCACAACAACGAGGTAGAAGATCTGCGCGCCAACATGGGTTACGACCCGCGCGTCGCCGTTCACCATCGCGACGGCTTCGAGGGGCTGGTAGCCCTGCTGCCCCCCACCCCGCGCCGCGGCCTGGTGCTGATCGACCCGCCCTATGAGCTCAAGGAAGACTACTTCGCGGTGGTCGATACCCTGAAAAAGGCGCACAAGCGCTGGGCCACCGGCATCTACGCGCTCTGGTATCCCATCCTCGGCCAGGAGGCGGACAAGTCCCGCGACATGCTGCGCGCCATCAAGCGCGAAAACTTCGGTAACGTCCTGGTCGCCGAGCTGGAAGTAGCCGGCCAAACCAGCGATTGGGGCATGAATGGATCAGGGATGCTGATCATCAGCCCCCCCTGGATGCTGGACCAGCAGATCGAAGCCTTCTTGAAACCCTTGTGCGCCAAGCTGGCCCAGGGCGCCGGTGCCCAGTACAAGGTGGAGTGGCTCAACAAGGTGGAAGAGTAACCGCCTGAAAAACAGGAAAACCGACAAGGGCCTGCCATTGTAGGCCCTTTTTATTGGCAGGATCGGCGGGCAGCTCGGGTGCCATGGCTGGCAATCAGGGGCCGGTGGGTCTGTCCAGGTGCAAAACCAGCAACAGCAGGGCCAGCAGACCCAAGGGCGGAAACAGGGAGAGCAGGGCGCAGAGGGTGGCGATCAGGGCGGGGCGCTCGCTTCTGCGACGGGCCAGCCAATAGGCCAGCTCCCCCCACGACGATCATCAGCAACAGTATGCCCTGTCCCAGCAGGGTGGCGTTGATATTCATATGCATGAAAGCTCCTTTTTCATGGCAAAACATCATGTTAGCGCGGCAACAGTTCAAGGCAAGCCCCAGTCTGGCAACAAGACATTTGATAGGCATTCTCTATCCAACCATTAGATGAGAATAGTTTTCATTTAATAGCATTCCGGGTGATACTACCAACATCACCAAAGGGAGCCGCCATCATGAAAAAGACCATCAGCTTTGCCGCCCTGCACTTCACCGTTGCCTTTACCCTGGCCTATCTACTGACCGGCGAGCTGCTGACCGCCAGCCTGATCGCCCTCATCGAACCCGCCGTCAACACGGTCGCCTTCTACTTTCACGATGTCGCCTGGCACAAATTCAAGCCCAGTCACAGCCTGCAGGCCAAGACCAGCAGCTTCGCCCTGGTGCATTTCTCGGTGGCCTTCGGCGTCGCCTTCCTGCTGAGCGGCGAACTGCTCACCGGCGGCGTGATGGCGATGATCGAACCCACCATCAACACAGTCGTTTTCTTCTTCCACGAGCGGCTGTGGCGTGCCCGCCAGCAGCTGGTGCTGGCCTGATCCCTGGCTCCGGGCTTTACGCGCCAACCCGTGCCGCCAGCGCCAAAAAAGCGCTCGGCGGCATGAGGGCTTTTGTGTTTTAGTGAAGCGATATCTCTCTTTTCAGGAACCGCTTCGATGACCCCGCTCAAGACTCTGCTGCTTGCCCCCCTGGCACTCTTTCCCCTGCTGGCCAGTGCCGCAACCCCCTCGTTCGATTGTCACAAGGCCTCCGGGGCGGTCGAGACGCTTATCTGCAAGGATGCGAAACTGACGGCGCTGGACAATGAACTGGCCGACCTCTATCACAAGGCGCTCGCCCAGCTCTCCCCCGAGCAGCGCAAGACGGAGCAGGCGACGCAGCGTGGCTGGATCAAGGGGCGCAACGAGTGCTGGAAGGGGCAGGATCTGCGCCAGTGTGTCGAGGATAACTACAAGCTGCGGATCGCCGAGCTGCAGGTCACCGGTGGCCAGCTGATGGTCACGGCTCCCGTCTTCTACCGCTGCGGCGACCAGCTCATGCTGGAGACTTACTTCTATCAGGATGCCAAGGTGCCGGTGGCCGTACTCAACCTGAGTGAAGGCAATCGCCCGCCACTGCAGACCATCGCCTATCAGGAACCCAGCGCCAGCGGCGCCCGTTATGAAGGGCAGAACATCAGCCTGTTTACCAAGGGGGACGAGGCCAGGCTGGAGCGTTTCGGCCAGCCGGCGCTCGCCTGCAAGGTGAGCACGGCGCAAGGCAAATAACGCGATCTGGGGGCCGGCCACCGTTTCGCCCTGACGGTGCCGGCCCCGTCATATGCTAGATGGCGATATCCAGCGCCTTGCCTTCCCGCACCACCCGCACCTTGAGTGAACCCGCTTTGCTCTGGTTCAGCAGATCCCGCACCCTGTCTATCTGTAGCGGGTGATAGGGCACGCCGTTGATCTGCTCGATGACGTCGCCATTTTTCAGACCAAACGGCGCCAGATCCCGCTCGTCGTTGTAGTAGACCTGCAGATGCTGACCATCGAAGCGCACCGCAATCTGGCGCAGGTTTGGCTGCACCTGCTGCGCCAGCGTCTCTGCGTCATAGCAGAACATCATGCGCCCAGGGATGATGGCAAAGCGCTTGAAGCGACTCACAAAGTCCATGCCGAGGGCATACTTGTCGTTGTCATTCTCCGACACCCGCAGCTGACCGAGGGGGCGGCCGTCAAAATGCAGGCCGGTGATGACATGATCGCCCAGGTCCTGCATGCCGCTCGCATCGACCCCCTTCATCGGCGTCGAGCCATCCTTCAACAGCGCCTGCTGCTCGGCCATATGGCCGATAAAGCTGCGATCGACATAGCTCTGATCAGCCCCGGTATCGAGGAGCATTCGCAGGCTGCCCTCGCCCTGGGTCAGGTAGAGCGCCGGTGAACGGTTGTAGCTGTCGTCATAACCGATGCAGCGCTCGAAGCCGGCCGCCGAGGGGGCCGACGACCAGGCGCTGATCTGGTGCTGCTCCTGATCAAACACCCAGTTGAAGCGACGTATGACCTCTATCCCGAGTACCCCGTCGATGCGCGTGCCAAGGGATTGGGAGATGAGCGAAAAATCCATGGTGCCCCACAGATCACTGTCATCGATCGTGACCGAGCCAACCGACAAGGGCACCGGCTGTACAAACCCGAAATGTTCACTCTCAATCTGGCCCGAGACGCTGACCATATTGGCAAAATCGGCCTGGTAGGCGCGGGGCAACTGACTCAGGGAAAGCGCCTTGAAGCGGCTGGCAATGCGGCGATCGAGCACGGTGATGCTGGCGCCGGTATCGAGCAGAAACTGGTACTGCTCACCGGCGATGGTGACAGGCACTATGGGGCTACGCTCGTAAGAGACGGCCAGCACGGGCTGGGGCTTGCTTGCTGCATTGGCGCTATCCGGGGTACTGCAACCCTGGGTGCCAAACAGGGTCAAGATGGCGAGCGCCACTGCTTTTCGCTGCAATGTCATAAGACTCCTTTGCGATAGACAATGTGTCTGCGCCTCCCCCAACTACAGCACCAAACACAAACTATCTTGTTGATTTATAGATAAATAAACAAAATATTACGGGGCGGTCGACAATAACAAAGTGTTTTATGCTGACTCAAGCTGATTATGACCTCTCACCATCCAGGGATCCGTCCGGCAAGATCATCCCCCGAGTCCCCACCCCGCTACCATTCAACTCACCCTATTGATTAATTTATTGATCCAGCTTAAGGATCCCTCGCCTTCCCCTTTCTCTTCTTGTCACGCCAGTTAATATACCCGTTTGGCAACAGCCTCGGCGGAGTCACCCCATGAGCCACGCCACTCCTCACGCAGGTAAAAAGCAGCAGACTGGGGGCTGAAACTCAGGGGCGGTAGCCTTGCCGGCGCTTGCCATGGCCAACGTCACACTGCTTTTCTATACAGTCGTAATGGTTGCGCAAAAAGAAGAGGTCAAGCGAACACGTTCAGCTTCATAGGAATGAATATAAGCAATTGATTTGAAATATTATTTTTTGCATTCCGCATCAGGCGGGAGCGGAGTTAGATGGAAAGCGATATTAATGTGTTAGTACTGCCTTCCATCGAATCACTGTTAGGTATTTTAGAGAGGTTTTAGTTTGGACGTGTTTAAACGACTAAAAGATGAAGTAAATGAAATTCACTTTCGTTGGGTGATTTATAGGCAAGTTTATGCTCAAGGACCAAAAGAAATAGAGCTTTTAAACAAAAATGGAGCCTACTTTTTCTATATCGCTCAGCATCTATTTTTGGATAACGTAGCACTTTCTTTTTCGAAACTAACAGATCCGAACAAGCAAGGGTCTAATGAAAACCTTAGTCTTAAACAATTAACAGTTTTAGCTAACAATTCTGGTGATTTAGAGTTAGCTCATACTTTGAAAGAAAAGTTTGAAGAACTCTTAAAGAGCTGCGAAAAATTTAGGAAATTGCGTAACAAGCGCATTGCACACACAGACTTAGGTCATGCGATGGGGGTTGCCGAGGAGCCGCTTCCTGGTGTGTCACGACAGTACGTTGAAGATGCCTTAGCTTTGTTGCGAGATTTTATGAACACTTACGAACTTGCTGTCAGTGACTCCCAAACCTTGTATGACGAAATCATCTTGGATTTAGGGAGTGGTGGAGATGTATTGTTGGATTCTTTACGCAGGGTAACACATACATAACAAAACATTTAAGAGTGATTCGCAATGCTTGGCATTTTCGCTTCGCTCAAGTATAGCCAAGCGCAGCTCACACCTTAATGCGGCGTTATATCAAAAAGCAGACTACCCATATAAAAAGGAAGTATAAATGTCAGTTGAAGTAAGAACTAAAGAAGAATTAACAATGGCTAAAGATCGCGGAGAGAGCGAGATTATAGTCGTAGGTAAACTTGCGGATGAGCTAAAGAAAACTAAGAAGCTAGCCTATGTCGGTGCCGGGACTTTAGCTGCTTTGACAGCTGCGCTGGCAGCAACCCCTTTTACAGGTGGTATGTCGATGTTCGCTGCGGCTCCAATAGCAGCCCTTACTGGCTTGGAGATCAGTGGAATTATAATTGCTGCATCTTTAGGACTGTCGTTGATAATCGCAGTTTTTAAAGGATATGACGAGATATCTTACAAGAAAGGTGAGCTTAAACTAAAACGTAAAAGTTCGTGATATAACAAACTCTTCAAGACGGATTCGCAACGCATGGCATTTTTACTATGCATTGATTTTAGTAATTAAGGTGGTGTGCGTAAACACCATATTGCGTTGCTCACCACTTAAGCGGGCGTTATACAATAATTAGGATTTATCTACATGGGTTACCAACTTTGGATGTCGCCAGAAACTGGTTATCGACGTCAGGGGACTCGTTTCGAGTCCCTGCATGGCATTTTCCTTGAAAATGCAAAGCTACTTTCATTGCTCGAACCAGTTCTTTGTTGCAAAGATACTGATAGTGCGTCCGACGCGAAATATGCGCTTGAATTAAGAGATTTTGATGTAACATGTGTCGTGAATGATGATGGTGTTATTATTGGACAAATAGAAAGAAAAGCTCTGAATAAAGGCTTAGTCGTTGAATATGTAAAGAATGTAGAGGAAGAACAAAAAATAGATGAAAATACCTCCTTAGTTCATCTACTCAAAATTTTGGAGACAACTGAATTTAAATATGTGACTCGAAATGATCAAATAGTAGGCATTGTCACACGTTCAGATCTGAATAAACCAATTCCAAGGACATATCTATTTGGTGTGGTTTCTTTAGTTGAGTTACATATAAATTTTTGGATTAATTATTACTATCCCAACGACATTTGGCTTCAAGCTTTAAACGAAGATAGGCAAACTAAAGTACAAGAAACTATTGAACTTCGTCGAGGAAGTAGTGATTACCTCGCCGTGGTTGAATGCGCTCAGCTTTGTGACAAGAAAGAAATTCTTAGAAATACTCCCGAGTTCTTAGCTAGATTTGGTTTTAGTAAAACAAGCTTCAAAACCTTCTTGGAAAAACTTGAAGTTATTCGTAACGAAATAGCACACAGTCAGTCATCTATAATCGAACGATTAAGTTGGGAAAATATTACTCGTACTATTGCAAAGGCTGAAGAATTCGTTGGTAATTCAGATGACGTAATTGAAGCTGAAGGCAAAGAGAAGGCTAAAGACTTTGAATCGACAGTTTTGGTTCCCGTAACTATTGTATAACAAACTGTTTGGGAGTGATTCGCAACGCATGACATTTTTGCTATGCGTTCGTTTAGTGTTTAAGGTGCTCTGCAGCAACTTTGGTATTGCGTTTCTCACACCTTAACAGGGCGTTATATTTATTCACGGTAAATTACGATGTATGAAGAAGTTGCATTAAAAGTACTGCCAGGTGTGTTTGTGGCAGTGTTCTCGTCTTTTTTGGCTGCTCGATGGGCAATGAAGAAGTTTTACACTGAGAAATGGTGGGATCGTAAAGAAAAAGCATATACAGAAATTATCAACGCTTTATATGACATGGTGCAGTTTTACGAGGTATTTAAGGAGGATTATGGTCAAGATAACTTTATCTCAGAAGCTAGTTCGCGAGAATTACACCAAAATCACAATAAAGCTTATTGGACTGTCCGTAGAGCAACGGATTTAGCGTCGTTATATGTTTCTGATGAGGCAGTAAGGATTCTCCAAACTTTGCGTAATAGAGAAGTCTTTGATTATGAAACTAACCCTCTCTGGGATATCTATAATTCAGAGCACAAGCACCATAGTGGTATCTATTCACCAGGACGGGGTTGACGGCATCAGTTCTGCCGGGATGGGATAATCTGTCTTCTCGATGCACGCCCTGACCACGGCCCTCAACCACTCCTGTGGGCAGCGGCCCAATCGCTTGCCGGTCTCCACCAACGACAGGATGCGCTGGCGAAACAGCTCGCCCCGGTGAGACCACACGCCGTAGCTACCCTTGCGCCAGAGCACATAGCCACGCAGCGCCCGCTCCGCCTCGTTGTTGGTCAGCGCTATTTCGTCGTCAGTCATAAACCGCCACAGCATCTCGTCATCCCGCAGCAGCAACTGGCATCGTCCACGGTAGCGTTTGCTGCACAACAGGGCGCCGCGCTCCAACTGGCTTCGCCAGCTTTGCCGGTAACGCGCGAGCCTGCGCAGGTATTTCTGCTTGCTCAACGCACCGCTTTCCCAACGGTGCCGGGTACGAAACACCGCATCCGCCAGCAAGACCAACCGGGCACCGATGGGCTGGTTGCACTGCTCGCTACTCTCGGCGATGGCCACGAGATTGCGGGCCACGTGGGCCCAGCACAGTTGCCGCTGGTCGGCGTCGATAAACCGGTAGCCGGCGTACTGGTCGGTCACCAGCACCCCGTCAAACTCGGCGCCCAGCAGCCGCTTGGCCGCCTCCTGACCACGGCCATAGGCCGTCATGAAGCAGACGGCTATCTTGCTCAGCGCCAGCCACATCCAGCGGCGCTCTCCACCCCGCTGATGCCGGGTCTCATCGGCATGAACGTGGGTGGCCGTCTGCACCTGCTGCTTGATGGCCTGGTAGGTCGGGGTGAGCATGGCACTCACCCGCCCCTGCGCCTCACTGATGGCGCCCCGGCTAAAACTCAGGCCGAAATGCTGTTTGAGCTGCTGCTGTATCTGGCTGACGCTCTGGTGAAACTGGCCGCTTTGCAGCGCGATGTAGCTGAGCAGATTGGCCCCCATCTGGCTGCTGCTGACGTTGTCTGGCAGTGCGGCCTGGGTCGTGCCGATACACCGTGAGCAGGTCGCACGATACAGTTGGTGTTCGGTGACGAGATAGCTCACCTCGGGCAGCTCGAACACCTGATGAACCTGATAGGGTTTGGCATGGGCCACCATGTCCCCGCCACAGCAAGCGCAATCGGCGGCAGGGTAATGCGGGACCAGGGTCAGGCGGGCATCAAGCGGATGCCGCTCGCGGCGATGTCCCTTGTGACCGGGCTGCGCCCCCCGTTGCTTGCCGGACGCCGGACGCTTGCGGGCCGGCGGCGGTGCACCGGGGCCGTCGCTGGAAGGCGGCTTGGAGGAGTTGCCGCTGTGCTGATTGAGGCGGTCCTCCAGCTCGGCGATGCGGTCGAGGAGCTTATAAATCAGCTCGTTGGCCTGCTCCAGAGTGGTGGGCATTCCCGCGGAATGCATGGTGTTTTTGCTCATGGGGGGAGCGTATCTAAGGAGCAGGATCAAGCAAGCAGGAAAGTGGGATCAAGAGACGATCGTCTCATTTTTCCTGTGTCAATACTGTTCCGGTGAATACTTACCCATAGTGAAGCGTTAGAAAAAATGGTCAAAGTCGCTTCGAAAGATCTCAAAGGAAAATAAACATAACAAAGCGTTCAAGCAAAGAAATTAGGACACCCACCATTATAAGCGCCGCATAGCGAATCTTTTCCATCAGACGAAGATGGGCACGGTATTACGACCCACTGCAAGCCGCTGAGGCGAGTTGAGCGGGTCAGTAGTGCCGTCATGGTCGCCACAGGGGTGGGAGGGCAGCCAGCTTCACCCCGCTGAATAGGCGAGCGCCTTTGCAAGGATAAAGCCATCGCAGAAGACCCCCAACCCTCCTCTTGACAGGGGAGGGTATCACTCTGCGACAACACAGCCTCCAACTCCCCGGTGCAATGCGCTGCGCTTATTGCACCCTACCCCACAATACCCCGTTACCCACCACCCCACTCCCGCAGGGCGGGCGAAATCCCGGTAGCACCAAGCCAGTCAGGCTTGCTCTCCTGGCCATAGCAAAGGAGCCCGACCGGGCTCCTTTTTCGTTCTATATCTGGAACCGCTCCACCAACCGATGCAGGGTACGGCCCGAGTCGGCCAGCTCCGCGCAGGTATGGCGGGTGGCATCGGCCCCCTCGCTCAGCTCGGCCACGATCTGCTGAATGGCCACCAGGTTGCGGTTGATCTCTTCGGTTACCGCGTGCTGCTGCTCGGCGGCGCTGGCGATCTGCAGGTTCATGTCGTTGATGGTGGTGATGGCGCTGCTCATCTCGTCTAGATTGGTCACCAGGGCGCCGGTCTCGGCCAGGGTATTGCTGTGGCGGGCCTGGCTCTCGCTCATCAGGGAGCCGGCGGTAGTCACCATCTGCTGCAGCCGCTGCAGCATGGTGCCGATCTCGACCGTGCTCTGCTGGGTGCGGGAGGCGAGCTGGCGCACCTCGTCGGCCACCACGGCAAAACCGCGCCCCTGCTCGCCGGCCCGCGCCGCCTCGATGGCGGCATTGAGCGCCAGCAGGTTGGTCTGATCGGCAATCCCCGAGATAACCCCCACCACGTTCTGGATCTGATCCGTCTCCCGGGTCAGGGTGCTTATCTGTTCATGAATGGCGTTAAGGTCGGTGATCAGGGTGTCGATACCATCCATGGCGCGGGTGATCACCACCCGGGTCTGGCGTGACAGGTTGTCGGCACTGCCGGTGGCGGCGGCCGCATCGCCGGCGTTGCCCGCCACGCTGTGGGCGGTGGAGCTCATCTCTGTCATGGCGGCCACCACCTGCTCCGTCTCCCTGTGATGGGAACCCATGCGAGAGAGATAGTCGCCGGACTGGCGCTGCAGGGTCTCAACCGACTGGTAGACCCGATCCGAGGCCGATGTCACCTGCTCTACCAGATGGTGGATCTTCTCGATAAAGCCGTTGAAGCTGCGGGCGAGATCGCCCAGCTCATCCCCCTGCTCCAGCTTGAGGCGGCGGGTGAGATCCCCCTCGCCGTGGGCGAGATCGTGAAAACTCTCCACCAGGGTCTGGATCGGCCGGGTAATGGAGCGCGACACCCAGAGGCCGCCAACGATGGCAAGCAGGGTTAGCAGCAGCGAGGTGAGCAGGGTATCGCGCATGGTGATGGCCAGTTCGGCCTCCCCTTCCTCGCGGGCCTTGGCCACCGCATCGTCGATGTCGTCGATATAGAAACCGGTGCCCAGCACCCAGCCCCACTGGGGCAGCAGCACGGCATAGCCGAGCTTGGGCTGCTCGCTCCCCTTGGAGGGCTTGTCCCAGATAAAGCGCGAATAGCCGTCGCCACTCTCGGCCGCCTTGATGATATCGAGGATCACCTTGTTACCTTCGCTGTCGGTCATGCCGGAGAGATCCTTGCCCTCCAGCGCCTGCTTGATGCCATGGGCGATGTTGATCCCCCTGGTGTCGTAGACGTAGAAGTAGCCGTCCTCGGCATAGCGCAGGGTGCGCAGTATGCCCTTGGCCTGCTCGCGGGCCTCGGGGCTGTCCTGGCTGAGCAGATGGGCGATGGCGGTTCTGGCCATCAGCACGTGTTCGGCCAGTGCCACCTTCTTCTGCTCGAGGGCACTGGCGCGGTAACGATCGAGCTGATCCGTCAGGGACTGCTGTGCGCGCCACCAGATCCCGACATTGAGCAGCAGGGCCATCATCAGAATGGGGACTATGGCCAGGGTCAGGGTCTTGCCCCTGATGGAGAGGTGTTTCATCTGCGTAGACATCCTTTGTGCAAGCGTTTGCCGGATATCATAAAAGACTTATTTATCAGTGACTGTTAACAAGATCATGGCTTTGGCCGCTGGCCCCTTTTCAAACCCGCAGCAAGCTCGAAACGCACTATCCCCCGGTACCCCATACGCCTTTTGGCAGAGGCAGCCCGTTGTCGCCACACTCCAATATGCTCTGCCCTACTCTTGCCTTGCCTGCATAAGGGCCAGGCAGACGTTCCGCAATCGACACAGTTGGCAGGCTCGGCGCAATCTGCAGACGAAAAAAAACCGGAACCCAAGGGTTCCGGTTTTTCTCACACCAGCCGAGGCTGGTTAACCAGCAAATCAAGCCTGGTTTTTAACTTCTTTCAGACCGCGGAACGGAGCCTTCTCACCCAGCGCTTCTTCGATACGGATCAGCTGGTTGTACTTGGCAACACGGTCAGAACGGCTCATGGAACCGGTCTTGATCTGGCCAGCCGCGGTACCAACAGCCAGGTCGGCGATGGTCGCGTCTTCGGTCTCACCGGAGCGGTGGGAGATGACGGCAGTGTAGCCAGCGTCTTTGGCCATCTTGATGGCAGCCAGAGTTTCGGTCAGGGAACCGATCTGGTTGAACTTGATCAGGATGGAGTTGGCGATGCCGTTGTCGATACCGCGCTTCAGGATCTTGGTGTTGGTTACGAACAGGTCGTCACCCACGATCTGGATTTTCTTGCCCAGTTTCTGGGTCTGGTAGGCGAAGCCTTCCCAGTCAGATTCGTCCAGGCCATCTTCGATGGAGACGATCGGGAACTTGGCAGTCAGCTCTTCCAGGAAGTCGGAGAAACCGTTGGAGGTGAAGACACGGCCTTCGCCTTTCAGGTTGTACTCTTTCTTCTCTGCGTCGTAGAACTCGGAAGCAGCGCAGTCCATGGCCAGGGTCACGTCGGTGCCCAGCTTGTAACCGGCGGCAGCAACGGCTTCGGCGATCACTTCCAGCGCTTCGGCGTTGGATTTCAGGTTAGGAGCGAAACCACCTTCGTCACCAACGGCAGTGTTGTAACCCTTGGCCTTCAGTACTTTGGCCAGGTTGTGGAACACTTCGGCGCCCATGCGAACGGCTTCTTTCAGGGTCTTGGCGCCAACCGGCTGGATCATGAACTCCTGGATGTCGACGTTGTTGTCGGCGTGCTCACCACCGTTGATGATGTTCATCATGGGCAGCGGCATGGAGTAAACACCCGGGGTGCCGTTCAGCTCGGCGATGTGGGCGTACAGCGGCAGGCCTTTGGCAGCAGCAGCAGCCTTGGCGTTGGCCAGGGAAACAGCCAGGATGGCGTTGGCGCCGAACTTGGATTTGTTCTCGGTACCGTCGAGGTCGATCATGATCTGGTCGACAGTGGCCTGGTCCTTGGCATCTTTACCCAGCAGAGCTTGAGCGATCGGGCCGTTTACGGCTTCGATGGCTTTCAGCACGCCTTTACCCAGGAAACGGCTCTTGTCGCCGTCACGCAGTTCCAGCGCTTCGCGGGAACCGGTGGACGCGCCAGACGGAGCGGCTGCCATACCAACAAAACCACCTTCCAGGTGAACTTCGGCCTCAACGGTCGGGTTACCACGGGAGTCGATGATTTCACGACCGATCACTTTAACGATCTTGGACATGTGTATTTCCTCAGGTTTCGTAAAAAAACAACAAAAATATGCCAAAAAAAGCGGCTGTGGCACAGTGCCCCAACCGCATTTATTTTCAATTACTTCAAATTACGCTTCTGGTACTCACCTGCCGCCTTCACGAAACCGGCGAACAGGGCGTGGCCATCACGAGGAGTAGAGGTGAACTCCGGGTGGAACTGGGCCGCGACAAACCAAGGATGATCCGGGATCTCGATAATTTCCACCAGCTTCTTGTCGGCGGAGAGACCGGTCACCTTCAGGCCTGCTGCCTCGATCTGCGGCAGCAGCTTGTTGTTAACTTCATAACGGTGGCGGTGACGCTCGTAAATGGTCGGGCTGCCGTACATCTGACGCACCTTGGAACCGTCGACCAGGTGGCAGAGCTGGGAACCCAGACGCATGGTGCCACCCAGATCGGACTTCTCGGTACGAGTCTCGACGTTGCCCTCTTCATCTACCCATTCGGTGATGAGGCCAACCACCGGATAGGGACACTCTTTCTTGAACTCGGAGGAGTGAGCCCCTTCCATGCCCGCTACGTTGCGGGCGTATTCGATCAGTGCGACCTGCATGCCGAGGCAGATGCCGAGATACGGGATCTTGTTCTCACGGGCATACTTGGCGGCCAGGATCTTGCCTTCTACGCCGCGCTCGCCGAAGCCGCCCGGCACCAGGATCGCATCCAGACCTTCCAGCAGCTCGGCGCCACGGGTCTCGATGTCCTGGGAATCGATGTATTTGATGTTGACGGAGAGACGGGTCTTCAGACCGCCGTGCTTGAGCGCCTCGTTGACGGACTTGTAGGCGTCCGGCAGGGAGACGTACTTGCCCACCATGCCGATGGTTACTTCGGCGGTCGGGTTGGCCTCTTCGTAGATAACCTGTTCCCACTCGGCCAGGTCGGCCTCTTTGCACTCGATGCCGAAGCGCTCGGTGATGTAGGAGTCCAGGCTCTGGGATTTCAGCAGTGCCGGGATCTTGTAGATGGAGTCGACGTCCTTCATGGAGATGACGGCGCGCTCCGGTACGTTACAGAACAGGGCGATCTTGGCGCGCTCGTTGGCCGGAATGGCACGGTCGGAGCGGCAGATCAGCACATCCGGCTGAATACCGATGGAGAGCAGTTCTTTGACGGAGTGCTGGGTCGGCTTGGTCTTCACCTCGCCGGCGGCGGCCAGGTAAGGAACCAGAGTCAGGTGCATGAACATGGCGTTGTTGCGGCCCACTTCGGCAGCCAGCTGACGAATGGCCTCGAGGAACGGCAGGGACTCGATATCGCCCACGGTACCGCCCACTTCGACGATGGCAACCTGATGACCTTCGGCACCGGCAATCACCCGCTCCTTGATGGCGTTGGTGATGTGCGGGATCACCTGGATGGTGGCGCCCAGGTAGTCACCACGACGCTCTTTGCGCAGCACGTCTGCGTAGATGCGGCCGGTGGTAAAGTTGTTGCGACGGGTCATCTTGGTACGGATGAAACGCTCGTAGTGGCCCAAATCCAGATCGGTTTCGGCCCCGTCCTCGGTTACGAACACTTCACCATGCTGGGTCGGGCTCATGGTGCCCGGATCCACGTTGATATAGGGGTCCAGTTTCATGATGGTCACATCCAGACCACGGGCTTCCAGAATGGCTGCCAGAGAAGCTGCGGCAATGCCTTTGCCGAGGGATGAAACAACGCCACCAGTTACAAAAATATATTTTGTCGTCATGCTGAACCTGAAAGAAGTTTAGGGAATTTTAAGGGGTGCTTCGGGGATGAAGCAGGACGGGGAAACAGTATACCAAAAACCCCTCTCCCAAACAATGAGCAAAAATCTATCAGGCTCCTCGCCGCCCCGTCTTGCGCCAAATCAACTTTGCTCGGTTTCCTTGGCTCTATCCCAGGCGGCATCGAGCTTCTCCAGTGAGCAGTCGGTCATTTTCAGCCCTTCCGCGGCGATAAACTGTTCAACCTGACGAAACCGTCGCTCGAACTTGGCGTTGGCGGCCCGCAGCACCTGTTCCGGATCCTTGCCCAGATGACGCACCAGGTTGACGGTGGCAAACAGCAGGTCGCCAAGCTCGTCGCTCACCCGCGCCTCATCCACATCGGCCATCAGCGCCTCTTCCATCACCTCGTCAATCTCCTCGTGGATCTTGTCCACCACGGGGCCCAGGGTCTTCCAGTCAAAACCGACGGTGGCGCAGCGCTTCTGGATCTTGGCGGCTCGAGTCAGGGCCGGCAGCGAGAGGGGGATGTCGTCGAGCACGCTCTCTTTGTCTAGCGCCGCCCGCTCTTTGGCCTTTTCCGCCTCCCAGTTTGCCTTGACCGCCTGCTCGTCGCCGAGATCGGCATTCGAGAAGACATGGGGGTGACGGCGAATGAGCTTCTCGCTCACCGTATCGACGATGTCGGCAAAGTCGAACAATCCCTGCTCCTTGCCAATCTGGGCATAGAAGACCACCTGAAACAGCAGATCCCCCAGTTCCCCTTTCAGCCCCTGCCAATCTTCGGTCTCGATGGCGTCGGCCACCTCGTAGGCCTCCTCCAGGGTGTGGGGCACTATGGTCTGAAAGCTCTGTTTGAGATCCCAAGGGCAGCCGTTTTGCGGGTCGCGCAGGCGGGACATGATATCGAGCAGTTGGGGCAGGTCGTAACGTTGAGACATGAGTTATTCACTTTCAATTCGTTAAATGGGGATGAACCAACGTCAGGCCACGCAGCCGGTCAATATCATGTCGAGCAGTTGGGGCAGGCCATCACGTTGAGACATGGGTTATTCGCTTTTTCTTCGTGCAACAGGGGGATAAAACAGTGACCGGCCACAGGGGCCGGTCAATCAATATCAGAGGCGCTTGGCGCTGATCACATCGTTGAGCTGGCTCAGCTTGGCCAACGCCCGGTTGAAGGCGTTGATGTTGTAGATCTCCAGCTCCATGTCAATCTCGGCGGTCTGCTCACGCACGTTGGAGCGTGAGCGCACCCCCATCACGTTGATCTTCTCGTTGGCGAGCACGGTCGTGATGTCGCGCAGCAGGCCGGATCTGTCGTTGGAGAGGATGCGGATGGTGAGACCATAACCGCCGGAGTAGTTCTCCCCCCATACCGCATCGATCAGCCGCTCCGGGTTGCGCCGTGACAGCTCTTTCAGCTGCTCGCAATCCTCCCGGTGGATGGAGACGCCGCGGCCCATGGTGATGAAGCCCTGGATGGCATCCCCGGGGATCGGCTGGCAGCAGCGGGCGATATGGGTCATCAGGTTGCCCACCCCTTCCACCACTATGTGATCCTTGGGCTTGTGGCGGAACGGCGCATTGGCCTTCTGCTCCAGCTTCTCCAGCAGGCGGCGATCTTCCTCCTCTGCCGTCGGCTTGTTGTAGCAGGTGTCCAGGTAGTTGATCACCTGGTTGATGCGGATGTCGCCGCTACCGATGCCGGCCAGCAGATCGTCGGTGCTCTCCAGATTGAAGCGGCGCAGCATGCTGCCCTTGTCGATCTTGGCCATGCTGAGGTTGTGGCGATCCAGCTCCTTGTCGAACAGCTCGCGCCCGGCGACGATGTTCTTGTCCCGATCCAGCTTTCGGAACCAGGTGGCCACCTTGGCCCGCGCCCGGCTGGAACGCAGGAAGCCGGAGTTGGGGTTCATCCAGTCGCGGCTCGGGTTCGGCTCCTTCTGGGTGATCACCTCCACCTGATCGCCGGTCTGCAGGGCGTAGGTGAATGGCACGATACGGCCGTCAATCTTGGCGCCGATGCAGCGGTGGCCAATCATGCTGTGGACGTGATAGGCAAAGTCGAGTGGCGTGGCCCCCGCCGGCAGGTCGATGACATCCCCTTTCGGAGTGAAGACGTAGACCCTGTCCTCGAACACCTGACTGCGCAGATCCTCGAGCAGTGAGCCACTCTCGGAGAGATCCTCCTGCCAGGCGAGCAGCTTGCGCAGCCACTCGATCTTGTCTTCGAAGTTGCCCCCCTTGCCGCCGGCCTGCGCCCCTTCCTTGTAGCGCCAGTGGGCAGCGACCCCGAGCTCGGCATCCTGGTGCATCTGGTCGGTGCGGATCTGGATCTCCACTGTCTTGCCCTCGGGCCCCACCACCACGGTATGGATGGACTGGTAGCCGTTGGGTTTTGGGTTGGCGACATAGTCGTCAAACTCGCGAGGAATGTGGTGGAAATGGGTGTGAACGATGCCGAGCGCCGCATAGCAATCCTGCAACCGCTTGGTCACCACCCGCACCGCGCGCACGTCGAACAGCTCGTTGAATTCGAGGTGCTTCTTCTGCATCTTGCGCCAGATGCTGTAGATGTGTTTCGGGCGACCGTAAACCTCGGCCTCGACCCCCGCCTCTTTCAGGGCATCGCGCAGAGACTGCACGAACTCCCGGATGTAGCGCTCCCGATCGAGGCGCTTCTCGTCGAGTTGTTTGGCAATCTGTTTGTAGGTATCCGGGTGCAGGTAGCGGAAGGCGAGATCCTCGAGCTCCCACTTGAGCTGACCGATGCCGAGGCGGTTGGCCAGCGGCGCATAGATGTTGGTGATCTCCTGGGCCATCAGCACCCGGGTCTCTTCATCCGCCTTCTTCGCCTCCCGCAGGCAGGCGATCCGTTCCGCCAGCTTGATGACCACGGCGCGCACATCCTCGACCATGGCGAGCAGCATGCGCCGCACATTATCGACCTGTTCAGGCGAGGTCTCGCTGCGATGCAGGGTCTGCAGGGAACGGATGGCCTCCATCTCCAGCACCCCTTCCACCAGCTTGGCGATCTTGGGACCGAAGTCCTCGTCCATCCGCTCCTGGCTGATGAGACCGGCTTCGACGAAGGGGTAGATGATGGCGGCCTTGAGGGTCGCGATATCCATGCTGAGCATCAGCAGGATGCCCACCATCTCGATGCCACGCACCAGCAGCTTGCTGGTCAGCGCCTCGTCACCGAGCGTCAGACAATACTGATAGACGGTTCGCAGCTGATCCTTGTCACTGTCACTTAAGGAGAGCGAGCCGACCCACTCCTCCAGGGTGAAGTTATCTTTCAAATGAATATCGCGAACCGCAACCATGGTATCAATCCTTTAAATTGTTGGGCCGAAAGCTGACGCTTCCTCCCCCCTCACCTGATGAGACTGCTTCAAATGGGGATATCCGGAGAACTATTCAAGGCGCACCGCCCAAAGGCAGATGTGTTCTCCAGCAGGCCCTGCCTACGTACCGAAGGGTTAGATTACCCCATTCACTCCTGCTCAGACAGCGCCATGGGGGCGAAAGAACAAGAGAAAAGCGGGCGCCATGGACCCCCTCCCGATCCCGTGGCAGGGAGCCCATGCAGCGTTTACTCCCGCACAAACAGCGCCATGGACTCCAGGTGACCAGTGTGAGGGAACATGTCGAGCATCCCCAATCGGGCCAACCGGTAGCCGCCCTTCACCAGCACCTGGCTGTCGCGGGCCAGCGTCACCGGATTACAGGAGACGTAGACCACCCGCTTGGGAGAAAGTTTCGCCACGTGTCCCATCACTTCCAGGGCACCGGGGCGCGCCGGATCCAGCAACACCAGGTCGAACCCTTCCCGTGCCCAGGACATGCCGACGATGTCGCCACTGAGATCCGCCTTGTAGAAACGGGCGTTGTCGATGCCGTTGCGACGGGCGTTCTCCTCGGCGCGGGCCACCATGGCCAGCTCCCCTTCCACCCCCACCACTTCGCGGGCCTGCCGGGCAAGCGGCAGGGTAAAGTTGCCGATGCCGCAGAAGAGATCGAGCACCTTGTCATCCCTGGTCGCCCCGAGCCAGGTCAACGCCTGGGCCACCATGCTCTGGTTGATGGGGCCGTTGACCTGGATAAAGTCACCGGGAGCAAATGCAAGAGACAGGCCATCGAGCGAGTAGGAGGGTTCGAATTGTTGATGCAGCGGCTCTATCTGCTCGTCGTTCGCCTGCAGATAGAGGTCGATCCCCTGTTCTGCGGCAAACGCCACCAGCAGGGCGCGGTCGGTCTCGTTGGGGCGCCCGGTGTGGCGCAGCAGCAGCATGATCCCCTGCTCTGACTGGATCAGCTCCGCATGGCCCAGCTCACGCTGACTCTTGAGACGATTGAGGCAGGCACGCAGCGGGGTGATCAGAGCCGAGAGCGGTGCGGCCAGCACGGGGCACCCCTCCATCTCGACCAGATCATTGGTATTGCGACGACGAAAACCGACCCGGGTGCAGCGACCGTTTTTGTCAAACTTGATGGCGAGGCGACAGACCCGGCGATAGGCCCTATCTTCGCCGCTCAGCACAGGCTCGAGGGCGGGGGCCTTGATGTTGCCAAGGCGTTCGAACAGGCTGACCAGCCCGGCCGCCTTGGCGGCCTGTTGATCGTCCACCGACATATGCTGGGCACTGCAACCACCGCACTCGCGATAGTGGCTGCAAAACGGAGCGATGCGATTTCCCGCCGGCGTCACCACCTGTTGCAGCGCCGCATGGCCATAGTGCTTCTTCTCTTCGGTGATGCGGGCCTTGACCGTCTCGCCGGGCAGCGCTCCTTCGACGAAGATCGCCTTGCCCTGGTGGCGACCGATGCCGACACAGTGGTGGTCCAGAGTGTCTATCGTAAATTCAATACGTTGGGGCTGGGTGGACTTCTTTTGGGGCTTGAAAAACTGGGCCATAAAACTTGGTGCCTATAAGTGGCTATGTCATGATTGTGGAATCTGCAGCCGGGTATTGTCCCACAAGAATAATAGTATGACCAAATACGGCCACAGAGCCCGTGCATTGCCGTTCACCCTATCGCCAACCCCGTTTACTGGTGGCCTGTTCGTATGACCAAATATGGCCTGAGAGCACGCGTTCTCGCCTTTACCATACTGCCTACCCTGTTCATCGGCGGCCTGATGGCCGGTTACTTCACCTTCCACCGCTATCAGCAGCTGGAAAACAACCTGATCGATCAGGGCATCAACATCATCGAACCCCTCGCCATTGCCAGCGAATATGGCATGACCCAGCACAGCAGGGAGTCGCTCAAACGGCTGATAGGGCTGACTCATCGCAAGAATTCGCCGCTCATCAAGTCCATCGCCGTCTTCACCCAGGACAACCAGCTGTTCGTCACCTCCAACTACCACAGGGACTTTACCCGACTGCGGCTGCCCGACGGCCAGCCCATCCCGGAGCTGACCAGCGTCACCTTCCAGGGGGATGACATCATATTGCGCACCCCGATCCAGGCCGAAACCAGCCTGGACGGCTTCCCGCTGCCAAGCGATGTGGAGCCACCGATGATCGGTTATATCTCCATGCAGATAACGACAGATCGCGCCATGTTGCTTCACTATCGCGACACCTTCTTCGCCGTCATCATGGTGATTATCGGGGTGGCCTTCAGCACCCTGTTTGGCTTCCGCTTGGTCAAGAGCGTGACCCAGCCCATCACCGACATGGTGCAGGCGGTGCACAAGATCAGGGAGGGTCGCCTCGACACCCGGGTCAACGGCCAGCTCACCGGCGAGCTGGACATGCTGAAAAACGGCATCAACGCCATGGCCAAGGCGCTCTCCGAATATCACGAGGAGATGCAACAGAACATCGATCAGGCCACCTCGGACCTTCGTGAAACCCTGGAGCAGATCGAGATCCAGAACGTCGAGCTCGACATGGCCAAGAAGCGCGCCCAGGAGGCGGCCCGGGTCAAGTCCGAGTTCCTCGCCAACATGTCCCACGAGCTGCGCACCCCGCTCAACGGCGTCATCGGCTTTACCCGCCAGCTGCTGAAAACCAGCCTGACCCCGAGCCAGACCGACTACATGCAGACCATCGAGAAGTCGGCGCGCAACCTCCTTGGCATCATCAACGACATCCTCGATTTCTCGAAACTCGAGGCGGGCAAGCTGCAGCTGGAACATATTCCCTTCAGCCTGCGAGACACCCTCAACGAGACCATGCATCTGCTTGGCCCCAGCGCCCACGACAAGCAGCTGGAGCTCTCCCTGCGAGTGGATGCCGAGGTGCCGGACTACCTGACTGGCGACCCCATGCGCCTGCAGCAGGTACTGACCAATCTCGCCGGCAACGCCATCAAGTTTACCGAGCAGGGCAACGTGGATGTGCACATCCAGCAGATCGGCAGCAGCCATCACAAGGTGAGGCTCAACGTCCAGATCCGCGATACCGGCATCGGCATCTCGGAAGAGCAGCAGCGCCAGCTGTTCCAGGCCTTCAACCAGGCCGACTCCTCCATCTCCCGCCGTTATGGCGGCACCGGCCTCGGTCTCGTCATCACCCAGAAGCTGGTGCAGCAGATGGGCGGCCAGATCCGGTTCGAATCGGAACTCGGCAAAGGCTCGGTCTTCTCGTTCAGCCTGGATGTGGAGGTCTCCCCCCTGCCCCAGGCCGACTCTCTGCCGCTGGATCGCATCCGCGGCAAACGACTCTGGCTGCTGGAGCCGGATCCCTTTGCCCAGGCCTCCCTGCGCGCCCTGCTGGCCGAGTGGCAGCTGGATGTCCAGCTGCTGGCACATGACGCCCCCTGGCCAGAGATGAGCAGCCAGGAGATGGTGATCATCGGCAGCAGCACCCTGCACACGCCGCAGCAGGTGCTTACTCGCCTCGATGCCCTCGATGGGCGCCAGAACACCATAGTGCTGCTCAGCAGCCACGATCCGGCACTCTATGAGGCGATGCAGGCCCACGGAGCCCAGCACTGTCTCTCCAAGCCGGTCAACCATCGCAAGCTGCTGCACGCCCTGCTCACCCCGGAGGCGAACCACCAGCTATTGCCGGCCCAGCCCAGTCCGCGCCAGTTGCAGCCGATCAAGGTGCTGGCGGTGGATGACAATGCCGCCAACCTCAAACTGATCGCCGCCATGCTCAAGGAGATGGTGAGCCAGGTGGTGGTGTGCAAGAACGGCAAGGAGGCAGTCAAACAGGCCCAGAGCCAGCCGTTTGACATCATCTTCATGGATATCCAGATGCCGATCATGGATGGCATCAGCGCAACCCAGGCGATCCGCAGCCAGTCCCTCAACACCACCACGCCGATCGTCGCGGTCACCGCCCATGCCATTCCCGGCGAGCGGGAGCGCCTGATCCGCCAGGGAATGGATGACTATCTGGCCAAGCCCATCGACGAGAGCATGCTGGCCCAGCTCATCGCCGACTTTGCCCATCGTCGCCACCAGAACTACGGTGATCAGCAGATAGACTGGTCGCTGGCAGTGCGCCAGGCCGCCGGCAAGGAGGCGCTGGCCAGGGAGATGCTGACCATGCTGCTGGCCAGCTTCGACGAGGTGGAACCTGTGCTGGAATCTGCCCTGAACGGCGCCATCGAAGATAGCGAGGTGCTGGCCCAGATCCACCGCCTCAACGGGGGCTGTGCCTACTCCGGAGTGCCCGGTCTGCAGCGATTGCTCTCACAACTCGAGCAGCAGCTGCGCGACGGCGTGCCGGTCAGCGAGCTGGAACCCGAGCTGCTGGAGTTGCAGGATGCGCTGGCGCTGGTGCGCCAGGAGGCCCCCCGCTATCTGGCGTGAGTCCCGGGGTTTTGGCAGTAGAGCCCCGCTTTTTCTGACGCGGGGCACGCCAGATGGTACAGTTGCGCCGTTTTCACAGGAGTCAGCATGACCAATAACGATATTCTGCGCCGCCTGCGCTACGCCCTCAGCATCAGCAACGATCAGATGGTCGACATGTTTGCCAAGGGCAACCTGACCGTCACCCATGCCCAGTTGCACGGTTGGCTGTTGAAAGAAGCCGAAGAGGGAGAAGTGCAGGATCCGGCCTTTGCCGCCTGCCCCGATTCGGCCCTGAGCCAGTTCCTCGACGGTTTCATCGCCACCTGCCGCGGCGTGCGGGAAGATGCGCCGCCCCAGGTGATCCCGAACCGGATCAACAACAACCTGATCCTGCGCAAGCTGCGCATCGGCCTCAACTTCAAAGAGGAAGACATGCTGGGCACCCTCAAGCTGGCCAACTTCAACCTCTCCAAGTCCGAGCTGAGCGCCCTGTTCCGCGCCAAGGATCACAAACACTACCAGGATTGCGGGGATCAGATCCTGCGCAACTTCCTCATCGGTCTGACCGCCAAGTATCGCGGCTAGGACCAGGATCTTTCCCATGCCGGTGCGCCTCTCTTCCCTCCCGTCCTGCTTGTGGACACCCGGGAGATGGCGCCCGCTTCTGCTGCTCCCGCTTCTCCTGCTGGGCAGCTGCACCCCGGCTGACTACCAGCTATCCACCCGTTACCAGAGCGCCAGCCAGAACGAGCGCATTGCCTTTCTGATCCTGCACTACACAGATGAGGACGATGACAACTCTCTGCGCCTGCTGACCGAACCCGAGCACAAGGTGAGCGCCCACTATCTGGTCCCCCGCAACAGCGATGAGACACCGCTGCCCGTCTATCAGCTGGTGCCGGACAGCCAGCGCGCCTGGCATGCGGGGCTCAGCCGCTGGCGGCAATATGCGGGGCTCAATGCCAGCTCCCTTGGCATCGAGATCGTCAACCTGGGCTATCCCCGGGAAGAGGAGTCCCTGTTCCCCCATGAGCGGCGCTGGCAACCGTTCACCCGAGCCCAGATCGCCGCCGTCGGCGCCCTGACCCGGGATCTTGTTGAACGCTACCAGATCCCGCCGACCCAGGTACTGGCTCACAGCGACGTGGCCCCGGAGCGCAAGCAGGATCCCGGTCCCCGCTTTCCCTGGCGCCAGCTCTATCTGGAATACGGGGTGGGAGCCTGGCCCGATGAAGAGCGGGTCACCGAGCTGCTTGCCGCCCCCTTGCCGCACTGGGACATCGCCACCTGGCAGCAACAACTGGCTCATTACGGTTATGGCCTCCCTATCACCGGAGAGTGGGACGCCCAGAGCCGGGCCGTCATGCGCGCCTTTCAACTCCACTTTCACCCGGCCCGGGTCGATAGCGAACCCGATCCCGAGAGCCAGGCCATCCTGATGGCCCTGCTGGAAAAGTACGGCAGCTAATCCCGCGAGCCGCCATTCGATAGCCATTCGCTATCAATCAGTTAGACACTAGCGATTATCCCTCCACTTTGTATGGCGGTACTCTGACCCCGTTCCGAAATACGTTTCCAAATCTGGAGGTGAAAGATGAAAAGCCCGATTGGTCTTGATAGCGTTCAATCACAAGCCCTGGCTGCAGAACTGAACAAGTTGCTGGCCAGCTACCAGATCCTTTACATGAACGTCCGTGGTTTTCACTGGAATATCCGCGGCAACCAGTTCTTCGAACTGCACCTGAAGTTCGAAGAGATTTACAACGACCTGTTGCTGAAGGTCGATGCCCTGGCCGAGCGCATCCTCACCCTTGATGGCGTGCCCATGCACAGCTTCAGCGACTATCTGAAGGTGTCGGCCATTGCCGAGCAAAAAGACATGCACGACGGCCGCGCCTGTGTCGAATCCCTGCTGGAGAGCTTCCGCGAATTGCTGATCGCCCAGCGCCGCATTCTGGGACAAGCCGCTGACGCCGGTGACGAGGGCACAGCCTCCATCCTCTCTGACTATGTACAGCAGCAGGAAAAACTGGTCTGGATGTTGCGCGCCTACCTGGCCTGATCCGTTTTGTAACCCGTTGAGTTGTGAACCCTGAATAGTCTCTCCTATTTATCCCCCCCCTTGCCGCCCCCCGATGGGCGGCTTTTTTGTTTTTGATCTGCATCAATGAAAAATGAATTGGCAAATTGAATGCCTATTAAGTTTTTTCCGAGAGGCATAGAATCGGCACAAAACAGACAACTGAAATGTCCAATTAGGAGAGACATGATGTTTTGTGTGCAATGTGAACAGACAATTCGTACCCCCGCCGGCAACGGTTGCGCCTATGCCCAGGGCATGTGCGGCAAGACTGCCGAGACCTCGGATCTGCAGGATGTACTGATCTATGCGCTGCAGGGGCTGAGCGCCTGGGCGCTGGCCGCCCGCGAGCACGGCATCATCGACAGCGAGATCGATGCCTTCGTCCCCAAGGCCTTCTTCGCCACCCTCACCAACGTCAACTTCGACTCCGCCCGTATCGTTGGCTACGTCAACCAGACCCTGACCTATCGCCACCAGCTGGCCAACCATCTGGCCGAACGCGCGGTGCAGGTTGCCGGACTGCCTGCCGCAGCCAGCTTCGAGCCGGGTGCCGAGCTGCTGGCACAGCTAGCTCATGCACCGCAAACCGCGGTCAACCGTGGCAAGAGCGAAGTGAACGAAGACATCATGGGGCTGCGCCTGCTCTGCCTCTACGGCCTCAAGGGGGCCGCGGCCTACATGGAGCACGCCCGGGTGCTGGATCAGCAAGACAGCGAGGTGGCGGCAGAATTCCACCGCATCATGAGCTGGCTCAGCACGGATCCCAGCGATCTGGATCCCCTGTTCAAGTGCGCCATGGATATCGGCCTGCTCAACTTCAAAATCATGGAGATGCTGGACCTCGGCGAGACCACTGCGTTTGGTCACCCCGAGCCGACCCGGGTGCGCGTCACCCCGGTGCCGGGCAAGTGCATTCTGGTCTCCGGCCATGACATGGTGGATCTCAAGCTCGTTCTGGAGCAGACCAAGGACACCGGCATCAATGTCTACACCCATGGCGAGATGCTGCCAGCGTTGGCTTACCCCTTCTTCAAGCAGTACCCGCACCTGGTGGGCAACTACGGCTCCGCCTGGCAGAACCAGCAAAAAGAGTTCGCCAACTTCCCGGGCGCCGTGGTGATGACCTCCAACTGCATCATCGACCCGAATGTGGGCAACTATGCGGATCGCATCTTCACCCGCTCCATCGTCGGCTGGCCGGGCGTGACCCATCTGGAAGGGGACGATTTCTCCGCCGTCATCGCGAAGGCGCAGGCGCTGGATGGCTTCAAGCATGAAGAGCTCGAGCACTTCATCACCATCGGCTTTGCCCGCAACGCCCTGATGCAGGCTGCTCCGGCCGTCATCGACAAGGTCAAGGCAGGGGAAATCAGCCACTTCTTCCTGGTCGGCGGTTGCGATGGCGATCGCGCCGAGCGCGCCTACTACACCGAGTTTGCCAAGGCGGTACCGCAAGACAGCTTGTTGCTCACCCTGGGCTGCGGCAAGTACAAGTTCAACAAGCTCGATTTCGGTGACATCGGCGGCATTCCTCGCCTGCTCGACGTAGGTCAGTGCAACGATGCCTACTCCGCCATCCAGCTCGCCCTCGCGCTGGCCGATGCCTTCGAGTGCGGCGTCAACGATCTGCCGCTGACCCTGGTGCTCTCCTGGTTCGAGCAGAAAGCCATCGTCATCCTGCTCACCCTGCTGGCGCTCGGCGTGAAGGACATCCGCACCGGCCCGACGGCTCCGGCCTTCCTCACCCCGGCCCTGCTCAAGGTGCTGGAGGAGCAGTTCGGTCTCAAGGGCACCACCAGTGCCGAAGCGGATCTGGCCGAGATCCTGGCGGCCTGACAGCTCGTCATGTTGTAAGCGTTTGGCGAGCCGCCCGGCTCGCCTTTTTTGCTCATGCCTTTTACCAATAACACCGAGGAGCCTTGCGATGACCTCCACCTCTCTCATCCTCACCTGCACCGCCCGCCACGCGGATACCCATGATGTGGTCAGCTGGCAGTTCGTTCCCTTCGAAAGCACTCTGCCCCCCGTGCTGGCCGGCCAGTGTGTGACCCTGCACACCCTCATCGACGGCCAGCCCCACTGCCGTGCCTATACCTTATCCTCCAGCCCGCAGGATCCTTTCTGGCAGGTCACCATCAAGGATGTGGGGCTGGTCTCCCACCATCTGCACCAGACGCTGCAAGTGGGGGACGAGATCCGGGTGGATGGCCCCTTCGGCGATTTCAACCTGAGCGCACTGCCGTGCGAGCAGCCGCTGCTTTTGAGCGCCGGTTCCGGCATCACCCCCATGTGGGCCATGCTGCGGGACGAGCTGACCAAGCGACCGGACGCCGATATCCGCTTTATTCACAGTGCCCGCTCACCGGAAGATGTCATCTTCGGTCGTGAACTGAACGCCCTGGCCGAGGCTCACGAAGGCCTGCGTCATGCGCTGGTGCTGGAACAGGCCCCGGCCGATCACCCCTGGGCTGGGCGCCTCACCCCCGCCATGCTCAAAGAGCTGGCGCCGGACTTGCTCGGCCGCCACGTCTACCTGTGCGGGCCAACCCCCTATATGGAAGCGGTCAGCACCATGCTGGCGGATCTGGGGCTACCCGCCGAGCAACTGCATCAGGAGTCTTTCGGACTGCCGCCCGCCGAGTCTGCACCCGCCACCAGCGACCACTTCTGGCTGACCCTGAAAAAGAGTGGCAAGAAGGTGAAGATACTGCCGGGCCAGACCCTGCTCGCCGCGCTGGAAGGGGCGGGTGAAACCATGATGGCCGCCTGCCGCGCCGGCGTGTGCGGGGCTTGTCGCTGTACCACCACGGGGGAGATAGAACGCCAGAGCATCATGACCCTGAGCCCCCAGGATCTCGAAAGCGGGGTCGCCCTGGCCTGCTCCTGCACCGCCAAGGGGGATGTCAGCGTCGACTATTGATGGAGTCATTGGTAGCTCATGCTTTTCCCGCTGAGGCTGGGCGGGTAAACTCCCTCCAGTTTCATCAGAACACGGGATAGACAATGACAATTCTGGTCACAGGGGGCGCCGGCTATATCGGCTCCCACACCCTGGTCGAGCTGCTTAGCGCCGGACAGCAGGTCGTGGTGCTCGACAACCTCTCCAACTCTTCCCCCGAGTCCCTCAAGCGGGTCGAGCGGATCACCGGCAAGACGGTCACTTTCGTCGAGGGGGATATCCTCGACCGAACCTGCCTGCAGCGCCTGTTCGCCGACTACGAGATCGAGTCGGTCATTCACTTCGCCGGCCTCAAGGCGGTGGGGGAATCGAGCCAGATCCCGCTCACCTACTATCAAAACAACGTGACCGGCACTCTGGTACTGTGCGAGGAGATGGCCAGGGCAGGAGTATTCCGGCTGGTGTTCAGCTCGTCGGCTACCGTCTATGGCGACCCGGCGTCTGTGCCGCTGCGGGAAGATTTCCCCACCAGCGCCACCAACCCCTATGGCCGCTCCAAGCTGATGGTGGAGGAGATACTGCGGGATCTCGCCAAATCCGATCCCCGCTGGGCCATCGTGTTGCTGCGCTACTTCAACCCGGTCGGCGCCCACGAGAGCGGCCTCATCGGTGAAGATCCCAACGGCATCCCCAACAACCTGCTGCCCTATATCAGCCAGGTGGGCGTCGGCAAGCTCAAGGAGCTGGGGGTGTTTGGCAACGACTACCCCACTCCGGATGGCACTGGGGTGCGCGACTACATCCATGTGGTGGACCTTGCCATCGGCCACCTCAAGGCACTGGCACGCATCGCCAGCGACACCGGCGTCTTCACCTATAACCTCGGCACCGGCCAGGGTTATTCGGTGCTGGAGATGGTCAAGGCGTTCGAGGTGGCCAGCGGCCGCACTATTCCCTACCAGATCAAACCGCGCCGCCCGGGCGACATCGCCGAATGTTGGGCCGAGCCGCACAAGGCGCGCGAGGAGCTGGGCTGGCAGGCCGAGCGGGGGCTGGAGCAGATGATGATCGATACCTGGCGCTGGCAAAGCAACAACCCGAACGGCTACCAGGCCTGATGGCATTAAGGCCCGGATAAAAAACGCCCCGACGCAGTGTCGGGGCGTTTTTTTGCATAGCGCCATCAGCAGGCCTGGCTGCGCAGCAGCGGCAAGCGCGCCATATAAGGAACCATTCTCGCAATCAGGCGATCCGAAAGCGGCGTCAGCAGCAGCCAGGGCAGACAGAGGGTAGCCAGCCCCAGGGCGCCGACATAGACATCGGTAAACCAGTGGGCCCCGGAGAAGATCCGTGGCGCAGAGAAGAGCGGCACCATCAACACGGCGCAAACCCCCGCCCAGCGGGGCAGGTAGCGCAGGGCAAAGCCGGCAAAGATCATCAGGAAGAGGGCGTGATCCCCCGGGAAGCTGTCACCGGAAGAGTCCTTGGTTGGAATGGCACTGATGTGGGTGACGCGCAACGCATCGCTGACCATCAGGGTCGGGCTGGGGCGCTCTACCGGCAACTGGTGGCCGATCTGGTTGACGACCAGCGCGGTGAGCAGCATCAAGAGTCCCATCGCCACCAGCTGGCGACGACCTTCCAGATCGCGAGAGACGAAACAGCGCGTCAGGATCAGTCCCATGCAGGCCAGCACCACCAGATCGAACAGCCGGTTGTTGATGATCGCCACCAGATCGGCCCAGCGTGCCGATTCCGCCAGCCAGCCATTCACCCCATGGAAAATCGCGAGATCCCAGCCATCCCAGGGACCGTGAGCGGGCAAAGTGGCCCAACTGATGGCCACCAGACCACCGACCAGATAACAAAGCAGGAACTTGCCCATGAAGAGTCTCCTTCGGAAAAGGGCGATATCCTAGATCTGTTATCGCCATCGCAAAACCCGGGAATTGTAAGAAAGTACGTCATGAAAGCAAGCCTCAAATAAAGCCACATGACTTATTCCGGTCCGGCCACCCCTTGGGTCTGCCAAATTGCTGCCATCTTGCTAGAATGCGCACTCCCTTTAATGGAAAAGGAAGCGGTATGCACATTCACATCCTCGGGATCTGCGGCACCTTCATGGGTGGTCTGGCGGTGTTGGCAAAACAGCTTGGTTACCGGGTGACCGGCTCCGATGCCAACGTCTATCCCCCCATGAGCACCCAGCTCGAGCAGCAGGGCATCGAGCTGACCGAAGGTTATGATCCCTCCCAGCTCGATCCGGCGCCGGATCTGGTGGTGATCGGCAACGCCATGAGCCGTGGCAACCCCTGCGTGGAGTATGTGCTGGATCGCAACCTGCCCTATATCTCCGGCCCCCAGTGGCTGCTGGAGCATGTGCTGCAGGATCGCTGGGTACTGGCGGTAGCGGGTACCCATGGCAAGACCACCACCGCCAGCATGCTGGCCTGGGTACTGGAGTACGCCAAGCTAGAAACCGGTTTTCTCATCGGCGGCGTACCGGGCAACTTCCCGGTCTCCGCCCGCCTGGGCTCTGCGCCCTTCTTCGTTATCGAAGCGGACGAGTACGACTGCGCCTTCTTTGACAAGCGCTCCAAGTTCGTTCACTACCATCCACGCACCCTGGTGATGAACAACCTGGAGTTCGATCATGCAGACATCTTCCCGGATCTCACCGCCATCCAGCGCCAGTTCCATCACCTGATGCGTACCGTGCCTAGCAACGGCCGAGTGCTGTTCCCGCAGGCAGATGACAACCTCACCGCCGTGCGCAAGATGGGCTGCTGGAGCGAAGTGGAGCTGGTGGGTCAGGACGATGCCAAGTGGAAGGCAGTCAAGCTGGCCGACGACGGCTCCGCCTTCGAGGTGTGGCTGGATGGCGAGAAGCAGGGCGAGGTGCACTGGGAATGCATCGGCGAGCACAACGTCAACAACGGCCTGATGGCCATCGCCGCCGCCCGCCATGCCGGTGTCATGGTGGAGCACGGCATCGCGGCCCTGTGCCAGTTCAAATCCCCCAAGCGACGGATGGAGCTCAAGGGTGAAGTGGCGGGCATCAGCGTCTACGACGACTTCGCCCATCACCCCACCGCCATCGAGACCACCCTCGGCGGCCTTCGCGCCAGGGTTGATCACATCGGAGGCCAGGCCCGCATCCTGGCCGTGCTGGAGCCGCGCTCCAACACCATGAAGCTGGGGGTGCACAAGGAGGAGCTGGCTGGCTGCTTCGACGGCGCCGACGAGGTGTTCTTCTTCCAGCCTCCCAACATCGGCTGGGATCTGGGTGAGGTGACCGCCCACATGACCCGCCCGGCCAAGGTGTTCAACGATCTGGAGACCCTGATCAATCGGCTGGTGGCCGAGTGCCGCGACGGCGACCATATTCTGATCATGAGCAACGGCGGCTTCGGCGGCATCCATGACAAGCTGCTTGCTCGCCTCAAGGACTACCACGGTCAACTATGAACAAAGCGATCACCCTGGCGCTGACCGGCGCCTCCGGTGCCCCCTACGCCCTGCGCCTGCTCCAGTGTCTGGTGCAGGCGGACTATCGGGTCTACCTGCTCGCCTCCTCGGCAGCCCGGGTGGTGCTCAAGACCGAGCAGCAACAGGATTGGCCAGGCTCGCCCAGGGAGCTCTCCGCCTACCTCTGCCGTCAGTATGGTGCCAAGGAGGGGCAGATCGTCGCCTGTGGCAAGGAGGAGTGGTTCTCGCCGGTGGCCTCCGGCTCGGCGGCGCCCAAGCAGATGGTGGTTTGCCCCTGCTCCATGGGCACAGTCTCCGCCATTGCCAACGGCGCCTCCGACAACCTGCTGGAGCGGGCGGCGGATGTGGTGATCAAGGAGCGCGGCCAGCTCATCCTGGTGCCTCGCGAGAGCCCCTTCTCCGCCATCCATCTGGAGAACATGCTCAAGCTCGCCCGTCTTGGCGTGACCATCATGCCGGCGGCGCCCGGCTTCTATCACGAGCCCAAAAGCATCGAGGATCTGGTGGACTTCATGGTGGCGCGGATCCTTGACCATCTGGGCATAGAACACGAGCTGACCCGCCGCTGGGGTTATGGCCAAGCCTGATCCGTCAGGACAAAAGTACGGCATAAAAAACGGCGCCACTCATCGAGTGGCGCCGTTTTTGTCAAAACCGTATCAGCTGGCCTGGATAGGGGCAGTCACGTACTTGAACAGGAAGTCCGTCACCTCTTCACGGGCGGGGCGCTGGGGCTGGTTGATCATCTGCATCATCACGTAGCCACAACCACTCAGGGAGCGGGCCAGATCCTGCGCCGACAGCACGCTGGTGATCTCCCCTGCATCCATGGCGGACTGCAGCTCGCTGGCGATCAGGTCGAGACACTGATCGAGCAGACGGGTATAGCGAGGCCATACCTCTTCCCGTACCGATGAACTCCACTCCAGCCAGATGCTGGCGTAATCCGGCTTATCAAAAGCGGCATCGACACACAGGGTCACATGTCGTTTGATCTTGTCCAGGATTGCGTCATTGCCCGAGTATGCCTGTGACAGCATCTGGGTCATGAAGCGTTCGATCTCGGCCAGCACCTCATCAACCAACTCCTCGCGGGTGTTGAAATAGTTGAATACGGTAGCAACCGATACCTTGGCTTCTTCGGCAATTTCGGCGTGGCCAGCACGACCGATGCCTCGGCGGGAGAATACTTCGATGGCACATTCCATCAATTGAGTTCGACGGGCTTCCGGCGACAGCCGGGTACGACGTCTTATTTCTGCGCGTGGTTCCATAGTTTTTATCATCTAATAGTTATTGATTATGGTGTTTATAGTATTTTAACTGATCATGCCTGAGTGCCTGCTAACTCTATCAATTAAAATAAGCTGATAAAAGCACCATCTATCGCTAGCGCCTCCCGAAACGAGTGGTAGAATCATCGGTTTTGACGTTAATGAACGGCCAAATTCCCCTTGGCCATATTGGAGTAAGTGATGAAACACACTGTCGAGGTGATGATCTCCGAGGCCGAAGTCGCCGCCCGGATCGCCAAATTGGGTGAAGAGATCACCGCCCGTTATCAGGGCTCTGATGAAGTGGTGATGATCGGCCTGCTGCGCGGCTCCTGCGTATTCCTGGCAGACCTCAGCCGTCAGTGCCAACTGCCCATCACCCTGGATTTTATGACCGCCTCCAGCTATGGCTCCGGTATGCACAGCACCCGTGACGTTCGCATCCTCAAAGATCTGGATGACGACATCAAGGGCAAGGATGTGGTGATCGTCGAAGACATCATCGACACCGGTTACACCCTCAACAAGGTGCGGGAGATCCTCTCCCTGCGCGAGCCAAAATCCCTGGCCATCTGCACCCTGCTGGACAAGCCGTCCCGCCGCGAAGTGCAGGTACCGGTTGACTGGATTGGCTTCGCCATCCCGGATGAATTCGTGGTGGGCTGTGGCATCGACTACGCCCAGAAGTACCGCAATCTGCCGTTCATCGGCAAAGTGGTACCCCAGGAGTAAGCCAGGCTCAGTCATATCTGGATGAAGTGGCCCCCGTGCTGCTTCATCATCTGCACAGGCGGCCTCGGCCGCCTTTTCTGTATCGAGATGGCATCTGTCATCACAGAGGTTGCAATGAACGCACTGGAAATAAGCGGCCTGAAAAAGACCTATCAGGGGGGCGTCGAAGCCCTGAAAGGCATTGATCTCACTGTCCAGCAGGGGGATTTCTTCGCCCTGCTCGGACCCAACGGCGCGGGCAAGTCCACCACCATAGGGGTCATCAGCTCGCTGGTGAACAAGACCCAGGGCAAGGTGAAGGTGTTCGGCTACGACATCGACACCGAACTGGAGCAGGCCAAGGCCCAGCTCGGCCTGGTGCCCCAGGAGTTCAACTTCAGCCAGTTCGAGAAGGTGATCCAGATTGTCACCCATCAGGCCGGCTTCTATGGCGTGCCCAAGGCCGAGGCCAAAATCCGCGCCGAGAAGTATCTGCGCCAGCTCGATCTGTGGGACAAGCGCGACATGCCGGCCCGTACCCTCTCCGGTGGCATGAAGCGCCGGCTGATGATCGCTCGCGCCCTGATGCACGAGCCCAAGCTGCTGATCCTGGACGAACCGACCGCCGGGGTGGATATCGAGATCCGCCGCTCCATGTGGACCTTCCTCAAGGAGCTCAACGCGCAGGGCGTCACCATCATACTCACCACCCACTACCTGGAAGAAGCGGAGATGCTGTGCCGCAACATCGGCATCATCGACAAGGGTCGCCTCATCGAGCACACCAGCATGAAGAAGCTGCTGGCCAAACTGGGCCGCGAGACCTTCATGCTGGATCTGGCGCCGGGCTCCGCCGTGCCGAACCTGCCCGAGTTCAATGGCCGGATGCAGGACGAGCGCACCCTGGAAGTGGATCTGGACAAGAGCCAGTCTCTCAACAGCCTGTTCGAGCAGCTGTCGAGCCAGCAAGTGCAGGTGCTGAGCATGCGCAACAAGGCCAACCGGCTGGAAGAGCTGTTCGTCAGCCTGGTCGAAGAGGGGAGAAAAGCATGAATCTGACCACCTATTACATCGCCTTCAAGAGCATTCTGGCCAAGGAGATCAGCCGCTTCACCCGGATCTGGATCCAGACCCTGGTGCCGCCCGCCATCACCATGAGCCTCTACTTCGTCATCTTCGGCAACCTCATAGGATCGCGCATCGGTGACATGGGGGGCTTTAGCTACATGGAGTTCATCGTGCCCGGCCTCATCATGATGTCGGTCATCACCAACTCCTACTCCAACGTCGCCTCCTCCTTCTTCAGCGCCAAGTTCCAGCGCAACGTGGAGGAGCTGCTGGTGGCCCCTGTGCCCAACTACGTCATCATCGCCGGCTATGTAGGCGGTGGCGTGGCGCGCGGCCTCTGTGTCGGCCTCATCGTCACCCTGGTGTCGCTGTTCTTCGTGCCGCTGCAGATCCATCACCTGTTCAGCGTCTGCATCACGGTACTGCTGACCTCGATCCTGTTTTCCCTCGGCGGGCTCATCAACGCCGTGTTTGCCAAGACCTTCGACGACATCAGCATCATCCCCACCTTCGTGCTGACGCCGCTCACCTATCTGGGCGGAGTCTTCTACTCCATCACCCTGCTGCCGCCCTTCTGGCAGGGAGTCTCCCAGGTGAACCCCATCATCTACATGGTGAACGCGTTCCGTTACGGCTTCCTCGGTATCTCCGACGTGCCGCTCGGCACCGCCTACCTCATCATCATCGGCTTCATCGTGGCGCTCTACGGTCTGGCCTGGTGGCTCATCTCCCGCGGCACCGGGCTGCGCCACTAAGTAGTTAGATCGCACCGTTCAAGGGGCGCCCGTATGGGCGCCCTTTTTATTGCGATCACACCGGGTAATTGCGGCCCCGTCCGGCAAAAACGGAAATTGGTCGCCCGGATACCGTCAAACTCATTGCGGCTCAATCGGGAATTGTTACAATTCCAGCCTCTCTATAAAGAGGTACCCTATGCCTGCCTATGTGCGCATGCTGGCCAACCTGGCCCTGGGGGGATTTTTCATCGCCTCGGCGGGTTTCAAGCTTGCGTCCCCTGCCCTGTTCGCCGAACAGATCGCGGCCTTCGGGTTGATCTGGTCGCCGCTCATTCTGCCCGCCGCCTGGGGCCTGATCGCCCTGGAGCTGTGCGCCGGGCTCGCGGTGATAGTCAATCGCCGCTGGGGACTCTGGCTGGTGATCGCCCTGCTTGCCCTGTTTATCCCCGTGCTGGGTTACGGCATCGCCATCGGGCTCGATATCTCTTGCGGCTGTCTTGGCAAGGCGGATCTCAGTTCGCTGCCGGAAGCCATCCTGCGGGATCTGCTGCTGCTGACGCTTGCGGGCGCCCTGTTGCGTACCTCCCGCCCCGTTTTTCCTGCTATCAAGGAGTAGTCACATGATGACATTGCGATCCCGTACCCTGCTGGCTTCCGTCATTGCCGCCAGCTTCGCCCTCGCCGGCTGCGGCGACAACCAGTTCGAGCAGGAGGTCAAGCTGGAGCAAGCCGCGGTACAGCTCTCCCAGGAGACCCAGCAAGGGGGCTACCAGCTGCTGACCGTGGCCGAGCTGAAGACCCGGATGGATAAGGGTGAAGAGCTGGTGATCATCGATACCATGCCCTATGAAGACTCCTTCAAGAAGGAGCACATCCCGGGTGCCAAGAACTTCGTCTTCGTGAAGGAAGCCAAGTCCGGCGACGACTGGAGCGAAATCGTGGAAGGCAACGGCACTCCCGAACAGTTCCAGGCCCTGCTGGGTGAAGACAAGTCCCGCCCCGTGGTGATCTACTGCGGCTTCGTCAAATGTGGCCGCAGCCACAACGCCGCCGCCTGGGCGGTGACCCAGGGCTATCAGCAAGTCTACCGGGTACCCGGCGGTATCTTCGCCTGGAAAGGGGCCGGCTACCCCGTCTCCGCCGAATAAGCTCCTCGCCCCCGAATGAAAGAAGCCCGCTGTTGCGGGCTTCTCTATATATCCGGTTTGCTCAAGTCAGGGGATCAGGATTTGACCGTGACGACGCGGTTGTCGATGAGGCGGGCCTTGCCGAGATAGGCCGCCATCAGGATCACCAGCTGGCGGCTCTGATCGGTGGCGGACTCCAGAGTGTCGGCATCGACGATATCGATGGCATCGGTGCGAAAACCGGCGTTGTCGAGTCGCTGGCTGGCCTGGGCCACCAGGGAGGGCAGATAGCTATCTCCCGCCTCTATCTGCTCGGCAATCCAGTTCATGGTGCGCGCCAGCTCGGGGGCGATGGCGCGCTCGGCGGCGGTCAGATAACCGTTGCGCGAAGAGAGTGCCAGCCCGTCTTCGGCCCGCACCGTGGGCACGCCGACAATCTCGATGGGCATCGCCATGTCGGCCACCATCTTGCGAATGAGCGCCAGCTGCTGGTAATCCTTCTGGCCGAAGCAGGCCACGTCCGGCTGTACCAGGTTGAACAGCTTGGTGACCACAGTGCTGACGCCGCGGAAGTGGCCCGGGCGCAGCGCCCCTTCCAGCAGGCTGGAGAGACCCGGCACCTCGACGAAGGTCTGGCTCGCCAGCCCCTGCGGGTACATGATCTCCGGGGTCGGCGTGAACACCATGTCGACACCGGCGGCCTCCAGGGCGGCGCAATCCTGCTCCAGGGTGCGCGGGTAGTTGGCAAGATCCTCGGCCTTGTCGAACTGCATCGGGTTGACGAAGATGCTGACCACCACCTTCTCGGCGTGGCCGTGCGCCTCCTTTACCAGGGTCAGATGGCCCTGGTGCAGGTTGCCCATGGTGGGCACGAATGCAATGGCACGCCCTTCACGACGCCATTGGCTAATCTGTTCACGCAAAACGACGGGATTGTTAACGACCAACATCAGCAGTTCACCTTCCAAATCAAAAGAGAGACGGGTTACATCAGCAAAGAGAGATGGCGAAACGGGGGCACAGGCCCCCGCTCATGGCAATACGACATCCGGTCAGTTGAAGCAGTGCTCCGGACCGGGGAAACTCCCCTCGCTCACCTGCTGCACATAGAGACGGACGGCGGCACGCACATCCCCGGTTTCGGCCAAGAAGTTCTTGGTGAACTTGGGCACATAGCCGGAGGTGATGCCAAAAGCGTCGTGCATCACCAGGATCTGGCCGTCGGTAGCCGGGCCCGCACCTATGCCGATCACCGGAATACGCAGCGCCTTGGTGATGCGCTCGGCCAGCGCAGTTGGCACGCACTCAAGCACCAGCAGCTGGATGCCGGCCGCCTGCAACTCGAGGGCCTGACGGTAGATCTCCTGGGCCTGGAACTCGTCGCGTCCCTGTACCTTGAAGCCGCCAAACACGTGGACGGACTGCGGGGTGAGGCCGAGGTGGCCGCACACCGGCACGCCGTTGCGGGTCAGGTGGCGGATGGAGTCGCACAGCCAGTCGCCCCCTTCCATCTTCACCATGCGGGCACCGGCTGCCATCAGACGGGCGGCGTTCTGGTAGGTCTGCTCCGGGGTGGTATAGCTCATGAACGGCATGTCAGCCACCACCAGCGCCTGGCTGGCGCCACGGGCGACACAGCGGGTGTGATAGACCATCTCGTCCATGTTGACCGCCAGGGTATCCAGCCCCCCTTGCAGCACCATGCCCAGCGAATCACCGATGAGCAGGACGTGCGCCCCTTCGTCATCGAACAGCTTGGCGAAGGTGGCATCATAGGCGGTAATGGCAGTGAACTTCTGGCCATCCTGCTTCATCTTCAGCAGGCTGGCGGTGGTGATCTTGCTCATAAAGGCTCCTGTTCGTCTGCGCCGGAGGCAATGATGGCGAGACCATTGCGCGGGCAGCGGGCAACCAGTTGGGCGAGCGGGGTGCCACAGGGCAGCACCAGAGCGGGCGCGATCTCGGCCAGGGGCAAGAGCACGAACTCCCGCTCCTGCATGCCGTAATGGGGAACGATGAGGCGCTCGTGCTTGATCACCCGATCGCCGTAGAGCAGCAGATCGAGATCCAGGGTTCTTGGCCCCCAGCGCTCATCTTTGCGCACACGTCCTTGTTCCAGCTCGATTTTTTGTAGTTGGTCCAGCAGTGCCAGTGGCGCCAGCCGGGTAGTGAGCCGGGCCACGGCATTGACATAGTCCGGCTGATCAGCCGGCCCCATGGGGCGGCTGCTGTAAAACGACGAGGCCTGCCGCAACTCAGTCTCCGGCAATGCCGCCAGAGCAGAGACGGCGCGGCGAGCCTGGCCGAGCGGGTCAGCCAGGTTGGAGCCGATGGCGACGAAGACCTCGCTCATCATGACCGTGGTCACTCGGCGGCGGCTTTCGGCTTGCGACGGCGGGGACGGCGGCGGTTGCGGCTGTTGCTGCTGCGTTTCTCGCCATCGTTGCTGCGGGCCGCACCGCGCTCACCGCTTGCCGGGCGGCGGGTCGCTTCCCGCTGCAATTGCGGGCGCACGTCCGGATTGGAGGCCACATAGCGCTCCCACCAGCTGGAGAGCTCGCCGAGGCCGCGCTCGACCCGGTTGCGCAGCAACAGGAAGTCAAACGCCGCACGGAACTTGGGGTGCTCCATGGTGCGCTCGGGGTGGCGGCCCTGACGGCGGGTCAGCCGCTGCTGCAGCGCCCAGATATCGCGCACGTCCGTGGTGAAACGACGGGGCACAGCGATGATCCGCACCTGGGTGTCCAGCACCTCGTTGACCGCCAGCATGAAGGCGTCATACCAGGGCAGGCCGCTCTCGTTCTCCAGCACCCGACCACGGGCCTCGACACAGCCCCACAGCAGGGTGGCATACAGGAAGGCGGGTGTAACCCGCTTCTCTTCACGCACCCGGGTATCGGTATCGATCAGCGCCTGCTCGATGAACTGCTCATAAGGGGAGTTGCCGTGCGGGGTAAAGAGCGCGGCCACCTGCGGGAACAGTTGCTGGAACAGGCCGTACTCGCGCAGCAGCTTGTAGGTAGCCAGCGCATCGCCGGCCAGGAACAGCTTGAGGGTCTCCTCGAACAGACGCGCGGCCGGAATATCCTGCAGCAACGGCGCCAACTCCCTGATGGGGGCAGCGGTGCGCGGGCTGATGGTCATGTCCAGCTTGGCGGCAAAGCGCACGGCGCGCAGCATCCGCACCGGATCTTCGCGGTAGCGGGTCTCGGGATCGCCAATAAGCTCCAGCTTGCGCTCCGCCAGATCTTCCAGCCCGCCCTCGAAATCGTGCAGGGTGAAATCCTTGACGCTGTAATAGAGGGCGTTGACGGTGAAGTCGCGGCGCTCGGCATCCTCTTCGATGGTGCCGTAGACGTTGTCACGCAGCAGCATGCCTTCATCAGATTGGGCCGACACATGTTTGCTGGTATTGACCTGATGGTGGTGACCGCGGAAGGTGGCCACTTCGATCACGTCACGACCAAAGACGATGTGGGCCAAGCGGAAGCGACGGCCAATCAGGCGGCAGTTGCTGAACAGTGCCTTGATCTGCTCCGGCGTCGCATTGGTGGCGATGTCGAAATCCTTTGGCGTCTTCCCGAGCAGCAGATCCCGGACTCCGCCGCCGACCAGGTAGGCGTCATAGCCTCCCTTGTTCAGGCGATAGAGCACCTTGAGTGCATTTTCGCTGATCTCTTTGCGCGAAATCGGGTGCTGATCACGGCTCAAGGTACGACGTTGACCGGCGACACGGGCCGGAATGGGGGACTCCACCGACTGCTCGCCGTCTTCCTTGCCGAGCACCTTGCGGCAAAAGTTTGCGATCTGGGAAAAAATGGTACACCTCTTCATGACTTCTAAATTGACGGGAGGCCAAAAAATAGCGGCCTATCATAGCTCAGCACTTATCAAATGAAAAACCGAATGGCCCGCTCAGCCAGTCTCCAGCGGGATCTTCTGGCAGGAGGGGACGCTTGCGAGCCGCCAGTTGGCCACGGCCCAGCGGATCATCTCCGCCACCGGACTCGCCATCAGCTCGGGCGGCGGGCACTGGCCGAGGAAGTGCAGGGCCCGCCACAGGGCCGGACGCACCTCGTCTTGTGCCAGCGCCGGGGCATGGTTCTGCTTGGAAAGCTTGTTGCCATCCGCCAGCACCGCCAGTGGCAGATGCACCCAGTCAGGCACCCTGGCCCCCAGGGTCTGGTAGAGGGCAATCTGGCGCACCGTGGGCTCCAGCAGATCGGCACCGCGCACTATCTCGGTAATGCCGCTGTCCATGTCATCCACCACCACCGCCAGGTTGTAGGCATAAAGCCCATCCCGGCGCCGGACGATGAAATCCTCCTCCGCCAGAGCCGCAGGCACCTCTATGTGTCCCTGCAATCCATCCTCGAAGTGATAGACGGGGTGACGCTGGCGCAGGCGGGCGGCGACGCCTTGCGCCCCCCCTGTCACCGAGAGGCCAAGCTCGCGGCAGTGGCCGTTGTAAAAACCGCCGCTGGCCATGATCTCGCGCCGGGTACAGCGGCACCAGTAGAGATCGCCGGCCCGATAGAGCTGGTCGATGATCTCGTCATAGCGGGCATGGCGCCGGCTCTGGTACATCACTTCCCCATCCCACTCGAGGCCATACGCTTCAAGGGTCTGCAGGATAAGGTCGGCAGCTCCCGCCATCTCTCGCGGCGGATCTATGTCTTCGATGCGCACCAGCCAGCGCCCGCCCCGGGCCCTGGCCTGCAAAAAGCTGCCGAGGGCCGCAATCAGGGAGCCAAAATGGAGCGGCCCCGACGGAGAGGGGGCAAAGCGGCCGACATAGGAGCGCGTTCGGGATGACAAAGGGGCATTCACTGACATGGCGATTCGGGTAAACAACTCATTGAGGCTGCATTCTGGATGGCGCCACCCAAAAGCTCAATAAAAAAGGGAGCCTGCAAGCTCCCTTTCATCGTTCAGACGGACACCATCAACCGGCCATCTGCTTTTCCTTGATCTCGGCCAGCGTCTTGCAGTCGACACAGAGGTCGGCGGTCGGACGGGCTTCCAGACGACGGATGCCGATCTCGATGCCGCAGTGCTCGCAGTAACCAAAATCATCGTCTTCAAGCAACTGCAAGGTCTTCTCGATCTTCTTGATCAGCTTGCGTTCACGATCGCGAGTACGCAATTCGAGAGCGAACTCTTCCTCTTGCGCGGCACGATCCACGGGATCCGGGAAGTTGGCAGCCTCGTCCTTCATATGATCAACGGTGCGGTCAACTTCCTGCATCAGTTGGTTGCGCCAGGCACCCAGGATCTTGCGAAAATGCGCCTTCTGTTGGTCATTCATGTACTCCTCACCCGGTTTTTCCTGGTAAGGGGCGACACCCGCAATGGCCAGGGGGCCCAGAGATTTCCTGTTTTCGCCTGTTGGCATGCCCTGTCTCCTAATTCAGCACGCTACCCGTGCCATCCATAAATTGAGGGCGACATCTATAGCAGAAGGGTAACGGGTAAGCAAACGAGCCGTACCAATTATGTTACCCACTCCAATATTTATGAACTCCCCTCGGGTAGCAGGTGGCTGGCTTCAAACGGGATAAATCCTTGAGCCACCATGCCTTGCACCCCAACATGGGGCCGATAGCATAAAATTTCAACCCCTGCCGCAATTGACTGCTCAATTAGCAGACTATAGTGCGGATCTATATGGGCTGCAGGCCTCATTCTGGTTATTCCCGAGTGCAACACCATAAACAGCAGCACGGCCCTGTGCCCCGCCGCCTTCATGGCCATCAATTCACGCAAGTGCTTGGCGCCGCGGGCGGTCACCGCATCGGGGAAGTACCCCATGCCGGCCTCTTCCCGCTCGTCCAGCAGGGTCACTGACTTCACCTCGATGTAACAACTGGGCCTTTCATCATCTTCCAGCAGCAGATCGATGCGGCTGTTCTCCTCGCCATATTTCACCTCGGTGCGCAGGCGGGCATAGCCGGCCAGCGGCGCGATGGCGCCCTGTTCGATGAGCTCGCGGGCGATCTGGTTGGCACGGGCCGTGTTGACGCAGATGAAGTGTCCCGCCGGGCTCTCGGCAATTTCCCAGCTGTGGGGCAACTTGCGCTTGGGGTTATCAGAAGTGGAGTACCAGACCCGGGTGCCCGGTTCGGCGCAGCCGGTCATAGCGCCGGTGTTGGCGCAGTGGATGGTGATCTGCTCGCCGTTATCCAGCGCCACATCGGTGAGGAAACGCTTGTAGCGGGCGACCAGCTGGCCCGATTGCAGCGGCGGTTCAAATATCATGGGTCATCCTCTCTCTTCTTCTTTAACCCGGGCGCGCAGCGGCCAGCAGGCGAGCGGCTCGTAACGCACGCCATCCGGGGTGGAAACCGACTGGTAGAGGCAGAAGCGATCGGCCTGCAGCACGAAATCCGGTGCCGGCAGGGTGGACGGCGCCTCGCTCGCCTTGCGCGACAGGGTGACATGGGGCCGATAACCCTGCTCGCCATTACCAAGACGCAGCTTCTCGCCGTGACGGCGCAGTGCCCGGGCCAGCACGTTGAGATCGTTGGGCCACTCTTTGGGGCCGATCCAGGCCGCCTTGGCCCGGCCAAACCAGCCGGTCTCGTTCAGGTGAATGGCAAGCGGCGGACAGTGCTGGCGATCCACGGCGGCGATGAGGCGACGGGTGGTCACCTCGTCCGCCTCCCCCAGAAACGCCAGGGTCAGGTGAAGGTTCTCCCCGGGAACCGGTTGGCCTGGCCAGGGCAACCGATCACGCCAGGCGATGAGTTCGGAAGCAAGTCCCTCGACGGGCAGAGCAAAGAAGAGTTTGGCCATTGCGCGGATAGATGCCTTTTTCTCGTTCATGGAGGGGCCATTCTATGGCAGCGGGGCGGCGCCTGTCTCGGCGTCCGGCCGAGCTATGTCCGTCCCGGCGACAGGCGCTCACGGTAGTGGCCGGGGTTGTGGCAGAATAAGCGCCGTTTTGAAGGTGCTACAGAAGGTTTTCATCGCTTTGTCCCAGCTTCCCATCGAGTCGGTGCTGCCCGCACTGTTTGCCGCCATCGACCAGCATGCCTCCGTGATCCTGCAGGCGCCCCCGGGCGCGGGCAAATCGACCCTGCTGCCGCTGGAGCTGGTACGCCAGCACCGGCTGCCAGGTCGCATCATCATGCTGGAGCCCAGACGCCTTGCAGCGCGCAATATCGCCAGCTTTCTCGCCCGCCAGCTCGGCGAGAAGGTGGGCGAGCGCATCGGCCTGCGGGTGCGTGGCGAGAGCCGCACCAGTGCCGCCACCCGGCTCGAAATCGTGACCGAGGGGGTACTGACCCGGATGCTGCAGCAGGATCCCGAGCTCAGTGGCGTCTCCCTGGTCATCTTCGACGAATTCCACGAGCGCAGCCTCCATGCCGATACCGCCCTGGCCTTTGCCATCGAGAGCCAGCAGGGGCTGCGGGATGATCTCAAACTGCTGGTGATGTCCGCCACCCTGGATGGCATAGCCCTCGAGGCCCTGCTGCCGGATGCCCCCGTCATTCGCTCCGAGGGGCGCGGCTTTCCCATCGACTACTACTACCGCCCCGCCAATCGCCAGCAGTGGCTGGAACCCCAGGTGGGCGCCGTGGTGCTGGAGGCGCTGGCGGCTCACGATGGCAGCCTGCTGGTGTTCCTGCCCGGACAGGGTGAAATCGAGCGACTGGCGCAGTGGCTGGCAGAACGCCTGCCGGAAGCGGTGCTGCTCGCCCCCCTCTACGGTCGCCTCGACATGGCGGCGCAGCAGGCGGCCATCGCACCGGCACCGGCGGGTCGCCGCAAGCTGGTGCTCACCACCAATGTGGCGGAGACCTCCCTCACCATCGAGGGGATCTCCGTGGTCATCGACAGCGGGCTGGAGCGACGGGCCTCGTTCGATCTGAAAAGCGGCATCACCCGGCTAGAGACCCGGCCGATCGCCAGATCCTCCGCCACCCAGCGGGCCGGCCGGGCCGGGCGTCTTGGCCCGGGCGTCTGCTACCGGCTCTGGAGCAGCGAGGTGCAGGAGCGGCTCGCCGAACAGAGTCCGCCCGACATCCTCACCCAGGAGCTGACCGGCCTGTTGCTGGATGCCGCCCAGTGGGGCGCCAAGGTTGACGATCTGCCCCTGCTGGACAAGCCCCCGGCGGCGGCCGTGGCCAGCGCCCAACGGCTGCTGGTATCACTCGGCGCCATGAAGGCGGAAGGCGAGCAGCAACTCACCCCGGCCGGCCGCGCCATGGCTGCATTCGGTACGCACCCGCGCCTCGCCCGCATGTTGCTGCGGGCCCGCGAGCTGGAGCGCGAGGGTCTGACAGGGATTGTCGCCGATGCCGCTTTCCTGGTGGCGCTGCTGGAAGAGGATCTGCGAGGATCGGAGCGCCTCTCCGTGCTGTTCCATCGCCGTCAGGGGGCCCTGCGACAAGGCGCTGCTCGCTGGTTCGAGCGGCTTGGCGCGAGGCCCTCACAGGCGCAAGGCCAGTGGTTGGGGCTGCTCTGCGCCCTCGCCTGGCCGGATCGCATCGGCAAGCTGCGCAGCGCCAGTCGTTATCAACTCAGTGGTGGGGTGAGCTGCGATCTGGTAGAAGGTCATCCATGCCAGGGGCAAGGGGCACTCATCGCCATCGAGATGGGGCAGAACGAGCGCGGCAGCCGCATTTTCATCGCCGAACCCGTCGAGCTGGAGGAGCTGGTGCGCCAGTTGCCGGAACTGGTGAGCGAGCGCCAGTGGTTTGACTGGGACGAGCGGGAAGAGCGGGTGCGGGCCGAACGCCAGCAGGTGATCGGCGAACTGGTGCTTAGCCAGCGGCCGCTCACCGAGCTCTCCGATGAGCAGAAGGGGCGCTGCCTGCTGCAGGGGATCCGGCGCAAGGGGCTGCACGTGCTGCCCTGGGACGAGGGGAGCGAAGGGCTGCTGGCTCGTCTGCGCTGCGCCCGCGACTGGCTGCCGGATGAAGCCTGGCCCGCCATGGACGAGGAGAGTCTGCTGGCGACCCTTGAGCAGTGGCTGCTGCCGGCGGTAAGCGGCATGACCCGGCTGGAGCAGCTCAAAAAGCTCAATCTGACCGAGATCCTGCGCCAATCCCTGCCCTGGCCGCTGCCCAGACGGCTGGACGAGGCGCTACCGAGCCACTTCACGGCGCCGACCGGCAGCCGGGTTAGGATCCGTTATCAACCGGGTCAAGCCCCGGTGATCCCGGTGCGCATTCAGGAGATGTTCGGTCAAGCGGCCACCCCCTGCGTGGCCGATGGCCGGGTGCCTCTGGTGGTGGAGCTGCTCTCCCCCGCTCAGCGGCCGCTGCAGATCACCGCCGATCTCGCCGCCTTCTGGGCCGGCTCCTACGAGCAGGTGAAAAAAGAGATGAAGGGACGCTACCCACGCCACTACTGGCCGGACAATCCGCTGGAGGCGATGCCGACCAGGGTCACCAAGAAAAAGATGGGGCTGCAGGAGTAGCCCGCGAATGTCGGTCTGATGACAGGCCACGCGCCGGGGCAGCCAGTGTTGCCCCGGCGAGCAGGATCAGTTCATGGCAGGGAGCACGCCCGCTTGGCCACAGAGGCCGGCGAGGCATGACCCCGCAATGGCGACATAACAAGTAAAAGAGGATTCATGGCAACCCAACGACGCAAACGCACGCCCAAGAAGGCGGCGGCTCCCAAGCGCACCATCTGGCGCAAGCTGTTCTGGCTTGGCTTCAAGCTCTCCCTGGTGGGGGCCGCCTTTATGGTGGTCTTCGGTATCTATCTCGATACCAAGGTGCGCGAGCGGTTTGACGGCGAGAAGTGGCAGCTGCCGGTAATGGTCTACAGCCGACCGCTGGAGCTCTACCCTGGGCAGCGCCTGTCGCGGGATCAGATGGTGCGCGAGCTCAACATGCTGAGCTACAAGCGGGTGCGCCAGCCCCATACCCCGGGCGAGTACACCATCAACGGCAATCGCATCGAGCTGGTGCGTCGCCCGTTCGAGTTTTATGACGGCGCCGACGGGGCTCGCGGCCTGCGCCTCTCCTTCAACGGCCCCCGTCTGGAGCAAATCCAGTCGCTGGAGAACCAGCGCCAGCTCGGCTACGCCCAGATGGACCCGGTGCTGCTCGATCGCCTCAACACCGAGGATCGGGAGGATCGCCTGCTGGTACGCCTCTCAGAGGTGCCTGACAGCCTGCTGGTGACCCTGCTCACCACGGAAGACCGTGAGTTCTACCAGCATGGCGGCGTCTCGCCGGTGGCCATCATGCGCGCCATGTTTGCCAACCTGGTGGCGGGGCGCACCGTGCAGGGGGGCAGTACCCTGACCCAGCAGCTGGCCAAGAACTTCTTCCTGACCCGTGAACGCAGCCTGTGGCGCAAGCTGCAGGAAGCCTACATGGCAGTGCTGATCGACTATCGCTACAGCAAGGACGAGATCCTGGAGTCCTACCTCAACGAGGTCTATCTGGGGCAGAACTTCTCGCAAGGGGTCTACGGCTTCGGGCTCGCTTCCTACTTCTACTTCGGCATTCCGGTCAACGAGCTGGATATCGATCAGGTCGCCCTGCTGGTAGGCCTGGTGAAGGGCCCCTCCTATTACGATCCCTGGCGCTTCCCGGAGCGGGCCAAGGCGCGCCGCGACCTGGTGCTGAAGCTCCTGATGGATCACGGCAGCCTGACCCAGGCCGAGTATGAACTGGCCAGCAAGCAGCCCCTTGGCATCATCGCCCGGGGCCAGATGAGCTATGGCCGCACCCCGGCCTTCATGGGCCTGCTCAAGCGGGAGATCCAGAGCCGCTTCGGCTCAGATCTGCTCAAGCAGTCCGGCCTCAAGATCTTCACCAGCCTGGACCCCATCGCCCAGCACGCCGCCGAGCGGGCGGTCGAATCAGGCCTGGCCCAGATCGAGAAACAACGGGGCAAGAAGAAGCTGGAGGCGGCCATGGTGGTCTCCGACTGGCATAAAGGCGAGGTAGTGGCACTGGTGGGTGGCCGGGATCCCCGCTACGCCGGCTTCAATCGGGCGCTGGATGCCCGCCGCCAGATAGGCTCTCTGGTCAAGCCGGCGGTCTACCTGACCGGTCTCTCCAACGGCCTGACCCTGGCGACCCCGCTCAAGGATCAGCCGATCCGCATTCGCGGCCAGGATGGCCAGCTGTGGACACCGCAGAACTACGATCGCAAGTTCCGCCAAAGCGTGCCGCTGATGGATGCGCTGGCCAGCTCCCTCAACGTGCCGACCGTCAATCTCGGTCTGCAGGTGGGGCTGGAGAAGGTGGTAGACACCCTGCACAAGATGGGGGTCGAGCAGGAGATCCAGCCCTATCCGTCCCTGGTGCTGGGGGCAGTCGCCTTGTCACCGCTGGAGGTGAACCAGATGTACCTGCCCATCGCCAACCGCGGGCTGACCCAGCCGCTGTCGGCTATCCGCGCCGTAGTGAAGGGTGATGGCACCCTGATTTATCGCCATGACGAGGGGGCCAAGCAGGTGACGGATCCCCAGGCAAGCTGGCTGACCCTGTTTGCCATGACCAAGACGGTGAGCCAGGGTACGGCACGGGCCCTCAGCGCCCGGTTCCCCGGTGCCACCATGGCGGGCAAGACAGGTACCACCAACGAGCTGCGCGACTCCTGGTTTGCCGGGCTGGACAACAACGAGCTGGTGAGCGTCTGGGTCGGTCGCGACGACAACACTCCGGCGGGACTGACCGGCTCCAGCGGTGCCCTGCAGCTGTTCAGTGGCTATATGAGCCAGCGCGGCGTCAACAGCCTGGGGCTGAAGACTCCGGAAGGGGTAAGCTGGGCCAACTTCTCCCGCGCCAACGGCGCCCATGTTGCCAGTAACTGCCCGGGCAGCCTGCAGGTGCCGGCCAAGACCGCCACTCTGGGCACCCCGATCAGCTGTGCCAGCAGCCCCTCACCGCGCAGCACGCTGGACGAGTGGTTCGGTGGCTTCTTCAACTAACAGGACGAGACGGGCAGCGCAGGCTGCCCGTTGATTATTTATTCCCGCAGACAAGGAGTCACCATGACCTTGCCACTGTTTGAGGCCATCCACCATGTGGCCATCATCGCCAGCGATTACGAGCGCTCGCGCCACTTCTATCACCAGGTGCTGGGGCTGCCTATCATCTGCGAAACCCTGCGCGAAGCCCGCCAATCCTGGAAGCTGGATCTGGCCCTGCCGGATGGCAGCCAGCTGGAGCTATTCAGTTTCCCGAATCCCCCCGCTCGCCCTTCTCAACCTGAAGCCTGCGGCCTGCGCCATCTCGCTTTTCGGGTCGGTGATATCGATAGGGTCATTGCCCATCTGCAACGCCACGGCATCGAGGTGGAGGCAGTGCGGGTAGACGAGCTGACCGGCAAGCGTTTCACCTTCTTTGCCGATCCCGATGGGTTGCCGCTGGAGCTTTATGAGACAGGTTGCTGAATGCCGGAGGTGGTCGCCACCTCTGCAAACCCACGGCAGGCGAGGAAAAACTCGCCACTTTGTTGTATCAAGGGGGTATCAAAGCCGCACGGCGAACGAGTCCATCAATGGCATGCGGCCAATGACCGTTGAAAGATGGTCATTTAACATCACATCGCTATAATATCCGCCTGCAAACCTGATACTAACAATCAAGGAATTATCATGAGCCTGAACCTGGTACCGGCTGGCAAGAGCCTGCCCGACGATATCTACGTCATCATCGAAATCCCGCAGAATGCCGACCCGATCAAATACGAAGTCGACAAGGACAGCGGCGCAATTTTCGTGGATCGCTTCATGTCTACCCCCATGTTCTATCCGTGCAACTACGGCTATGTGAACGCGACCCTCTCCCTGGATGGTGACCCCGTCGACGTACTGGTTCCGACCCCCTACCCGCTGCTGGCCGGCTCCGTCATCCGCTGCCGCCCGGTTGGTGTACTGAAGATGACCGACGAATCTGGCGAAGATGCCAAGATCGTGGCCGTGCCGCACTCCAAGCTGACCAAGCAGTACGACCACATCCAGGATGTGAACGATCTGCCGGAGCTGCTGCGTGCCCAGATCCAGCACTTCTTCGAGCGCTACAAAGAGCTGGAAGCAGGCAAGTGGGTCAAGGTAGAAGGCTGGGGCGACAAGGCCGAAGCCGAAGCCGAGATCAAAACCTCTGCCGAGCGTTACGCTGCCAAGTAAGCGTACCGGTCGATAAAAAGGCGCCTTATGGCGCCTTTCTTATGGATGGTGACGGTGCCTGTTTGGGCATTTCTCCGCCAGGATTCCCCTGAATATATATTTCCCGTCCATCTTGCTGGTAGGGGCGATAGTAGTCCCCTCCGCAGCGATACCCTCCTCCCTGCTGACTCATCAGCTCGCAATTGACCGGCAATACCTCCAGCCACTTGATGGCCTGCTGGAAGCGCAGCCACTCCTGCCACTCATGCTCGCGCGCCAGCTGATCCCGCAGGGCAAAGGCATCGATCTTCTCCCCCCCCTTGCTGACGATCACCGGCCCGGCCAGCGCCGGCAGACTCAGCAAGCCCAATAGCCATACCATCAAAAGCTTCATATCCCCTCCAGAACAACTTAATTTCACAATTAAATTTAAAGCTGCATCAATCTGTTATCCCGATCACAAAACGAAACATCCTCAAACCGCCGCCGGCTCACCTAGTTGTTAATTATCGTTCCCGGCAGGAAGTATCACCATGAAGCCGCTACCCGGTCTGCTGTTAACCCTGAGCCTGTGCACCTGCGCCATCGACGCCAGCGAGATCAACCTGAGCTGGCAGTGGCAATCGAGCGATGGCCAGTTCAAACACTTCCAGCTGATCACCGACGATCGGGTGATGGCAGCCAGTCGCCACGATATGAACCTGCTCGACGCCTCCCTCACCAACCCGCTGGAGACCCTCTATGCCTACATAAGCCCACGCCTCTACAACAGCATCAACCTGATCAACCAGAACAGTCCGGAGACCGCCACCAAGTTTCGCAATCTGGAACAGGCCTTCACGGTCCACGACGACAGCGTGGAGTCGCTGCTGTTCTGGCAAGCCTACCAGCAGTATCAGGACGATGCTTTCTACCAGATGCGGGTGATCCCTTGCGTACATCCGGCCAACCGCAAGCTCCCTTGCGTGCGCCCCGATTACTCCCAGCTCTTTTATCACTTCAAGAGCGATCTCAAGCCGCTGGCACGGCAGTTCGCCGCCAAGGATCTGGCCACCAGCATCAATCTGCTGCAGGAGTGGCTTAACGCCATCCCGACCCGCCCGGAACAGATGGATCACTTCGCACCGCCGTTGCAGGCCCTCCAGGAGAACAAGGCGGACAGCGACGAGAAGGCGCTGCTAATGGCAAGCCTCTTGGCCGAACTGGCACCGCAATACGTGCTCAGCATCATCTACCCGAATATCAGCATCGGCAGTGTCTCCCCCGCCTGGCTGGCCATCACCGCAGACAGCGGCGTGCCCGGCGATATTGTGGTGATCAACAATCAACGCCACGTCTTGCTGACCGGCTCCCCCCTGCTGGCTCAGCAGATGACCATGGCCAGGATCCCCCTCGTCAGCGAGTCCCTATACTGACCCTGACACCTCAGACCAGCCGCCAATTCATTGATTTTTATTGCTGCCATGCCATTCTTGCCGCCCTTGCCAGCCAGTCTCCTGACTGGCGGGGCGTCTGGCTATCCATGTCGCGATCAGATTTAACACTTTTTAAACAGATCCGATCAGTTTAGGATGAAACTCGCCCATTCCCTCAACCAGCAACTCGTTATAACATAACAAATGGAGTGTCATCCGGATGAAACATCTCGTACTTACTCTGGCGCTGCTGCCCTGCCTGGCCTTTGCCCACAACATCAAGGAAGCGAGCCAGGTGCCGCTGGTCAATATCAGTGACAAGGGCGAGCTGGTGCTCAATGGCAAGGAGATTGGCTACCAGCCGTGGCAGAGCAAGGCGCTCAGCGGCAAGGTCTTCATGATCCAGCATATCGCTGGCCGCTCCAGCGCCAAGGAGCTCAACGCCCCCATGATCGAGGCGATCAAGGCCGCCAAGCTGCCCCACGACAAGTACCAGACCGTCACCATCATCAATAGCAATGATGCCATCTGGGGCACTTCGGGCTTTGTGAAGAGCAGTGCCGAAGACAGCAAGAAAGAGTTCCCCTGGTCCGCTATCGTGCTGGATGCCAAGGGCATGGCACGCAACGCCTGGGATCTGGCGCCGGAAAGTTCGGCCATCATCCTGGTAAATAAAGATGGCAAGGTGCTGTTTGCCAAAGATGGCCAGCTCGATGCCAACAACATCGCAACCGTGATGGGGCTCATCCAGTCCCATCTGTGATATCAGAGAGAAGGGCGCTGATGGCGCCCTTCCCATAAGGGTCTATGGGTCGTTTCAAGCGAATAATCTGGGTCTTGCTGCTGGGCTGGTTGTGGTTGCAACCCGCCCTCGCCCAGCACCCCCTTGACGCCTCCCTGCCCGGACACGATCACCACTGCCTGATCTGCGCCCTCCATCTGGATGGCAATCAGGCTATCCCTCCTTCGATTCAACTCCTCCCCCCCACCGCCACCTGGTGGCAGCCCGTCGACATCATACCGGCGGTGCCTCCTCGCCAGGTCGCTCACGCCTATGCCATCCGTGCCCCGCCCCGCACTGCTTTCCTGTTCCCATCCATCTGAATTATTTGTTTTTTAAAAGGATTCACAATGAAAGCAGTTACCCTGTTGCTGGCCGCGGCGGCCTTTGGTGCACACGCACATCACGACGAACACGACGGCCATGGCCACGGTGCCCACGAGCACGGTCACGGCCACCTCAATCTGGTGCTCGACGGCAACCAGCTGATGCTGGAATTTCAGGCCCCGGCTGCCGATCTGGTGGGCTTCGAACACGCGGCAAAGAACGATGAAGAGAAGGTGCAATACGCCAGGGCGATGGATCGCCTCAAACAGCCGGACACCCTGTTTCGCTTCGCACCGGCGGCGGGCTGCAAGCTGACCCAGCAGGAAATCAACGCGGCCAATAAAGAGCATAACCATGACCATGACCATGACCATGACCATGACCATCAAAAGTCTGACGACGGCCACGATGATCACCAGCACGATGAGGCTGGCCACGCCGATATAGGCGCCATGTATACCTATACCTGTGCGCTGCCGGACAAGCTCGTCGGCCTGGAGGCCACACTGTTCAGCGTCTATCCAACTCTGGAGAAGCTGAGCGTGCAGGGTATTTTGCCCACTGGCCAGACCGCAGCCGAGCTGACCCCCTCCTCCAACCAACTGAGCTGGTAACGTCATGAAAAACGCCGTGGTTGAGATCCGCGATCTGGCCTTTGCCTGGCCGGGTCATGAGGCTGTACTCGATCTGCCCGCCCTCACCATCACAGAGGGTGAGCGAGTGTTTATCAAGGGCCCCTCGGGCTCCGGCAAGTCGACCCTGCTCGGGTTGCTCGCCGGGATCCAGACCGCCAACCACGGCACCCTGGAGGTGCTGGGCCAACCGCTGGCCCGGCTCTCCGGCCGTGCCCGTGACCGGTTCCGGGCGGCCAATCTGGGTTACATCTTCCAGCAGTTCAACCTGCTGCCGTTTTTATCCGTTCTCGACAACGTCACCGCTGCTCTCACCTTCTCCCCCGAGAAGCGGGCGCGCCTGCACGGCAGTGCTGACGCCGAGGTCCGGCGCCTGTTGACGGAACTGCAGCTGCCCGAAGAGGCGCTGCACAGGCCCGTCCATGCCCTCAGTATCGGCCAGCAGCAGCGGGTGGCTGCCGCTCGGGCGCTGATTGGCTCACCACCGCTGGTGATCGCCGATGAGCCCACCTCGGCCCTCGACACCGACAACCGGGCCGCCTTTATCAAGCTCCTGTTCGAGGAGTGCGACAAACAGGGCTCGACCCTCATTTTCGTCAGTCATGACCCCTATCTGGAGCCCCTCTTCCCCCGAGCGGAAAACCTGCAACAGCTGAACAGGAGGGCCACATGCTGAAACTCGCCCTGCAAAGTCTCTGGGCCCGCCGCCTCACCGCCGGCCTCACCCTGCTGGCGGTCGCCATCAGCGTCACCCTGCTGCTCGGGGTGGAGCGGGTGCGCAACCAGGCGCGCGAGAGCTTCGCCAATACGGTCTCGGGGACCGATCTCATTGTCGGTGCCCGCTCCGGCCAGGTGAATCTGTTGCTCTATTCTGTGTTTCGCATCGGCAATCCCACCAACAACGTAGGCTGGGATGCCTATCAGGCCATCAAGACCAGACCCGGCATCGCCTGGACCATTCCCCTCTCCCTCGGTGACTCCCACAAGGGTTTTCGGGTGCTCGGCACCAATGGCGACTACTTCACCCACCTCAAATACGGCCGACAGCAGTCGCTGCAGATGAAGGAGGGACGCCCGTTCGACACACCGTTCGAAGCCGTACTCGGCGCCCAGGTCGCCGAGAAGCTCGGTTATCACCTGGGGCAGTCCATCGTCATCGCCCACGGCGCCGGCAACACCTCGTTCAGCCAGCACGACAACCTGCCGTTCAAGGTGGTGGGCATTCTGGCACCGACCGGCACTCCCATCGATCGCACCATCCACGTGCCGCTGGCCGGCATCGAGGCGATCCACCTTGGCTGGGACACTGGCCGTCACAGCAAAAATGTGACCGCCGAGCAGGCGCTGGCCCAGGATCTGACCCCCAAGACCATCACTGCCTTCATGGTGGGCCTCAGCAACCGGATACTGGCGTTCCAGCTGCAGCGCAGCGTCAACACATACCGGGGTGAGCCGCTGATGGCGATCCTGCCGGGCGCCGCCCTGCAGGAGCTGTGGAGCCTGATGAGCGTGGCTGAAACGGCGCTCTCGGTGATCGCCGGTTTCGTGGTGGTGGCGGGCCTGATCGGCATGCTGACCACCTTGCTGGCCGGACTCAACGAGCGGCGCCGCGAGCTCGCCATTCTAAGATCCCTCGGTGCCGGACCGGCCCACCTGTTCCTGCTGCTGGCGCTGGAGGCGATGGCCCTCACCACAGCGGGCATCGCCCTCGGGGTCGCCACCCTCTATGCCGGACAGGCCCTTGCCACCCCTTGGCTGCTCGGTCACTATGGCCTGCAATTGAGCCTGGGGCTGCCGAGCGCCTATGAGTGGCAACTGCTGGGGCTGGTGTGGCTGGCGGGCATGGTGATAGGCCTGTTGCCCGCCGCCCGCGCCTACCGCTACAGCCTGAGCGATGGCATGAGCATCCGCGTCTAGCAATGACGCCGTGAACAACAAGAGAAGGACACACGATGAAGTGGAAAATCGCGGCGCTGCTGGCCAGCCTGCTGGTGCTGCCGGCCCTGGCCGCCGACTACAAGACCATCGACTGGGATGTGCTGATCCCGGAAGGGGAGAAACTGCTGCCACCGCCCCAGGTCAATCACGAAGATCCCATGTCGGTACCACAACCGGTCGGGGGGGTGAACAAGAAACTGGACAGCCAAGATGTGCGCATTCCGGGCTTCGTGGTGCCGCTGGAAGGGGATGCCAAAACCATCACCGCCTTCCTGCTGGTGCCCTACTTCGGCGCCTGCATCCATGTGCCGCCGCCGCCGACCAATCAGGTTATCTATGTGAGCTACCCCAAGGGGGCACCGGTGGATGACCTGTGGGACGCCATCTGGGTGAAGGGCAAAATGCACACAGTCAGCTCCAGCCACGAGATGGCCACCGCCTCCTACTCGATGGATGCGGTCGAGGTGAGTGTTTACGAAGAGTAAGAGTCATATCTCAAAAAAAGCGGCCTCTGTGGAGGCCGCTTTGTTATCTTGCTCCCCGGCTTGGAGTAACATTCCCCCCTGAACCTGTGCTAATGGAGTCAGCATGGCCGATCTGCCCCCACCCAAGAAAGAGAGTTCCATCCTGAGCAGCCAGGAGCAGACCCTGCGCCTGGCCCGCAGCCGTGGCATCGACGGTATGCTCACCCGCAACACCGACAGCACCTTCGAGCAGCGTGCCACCTTTCGCCAGCTGGCGGATCAGGCCGCCCGCCAGCGTAATCTGGAAGCCATCATGGTGATGGCCTCCCGCCACTGCGCAGAAACCGCCGCCGGCGGCGAGATGGACAGCGACTGGCTGACCCGCTTCCTGCAACTGGCGGAAGACATCAGCATGGTGCCCATGCAGCAGCTGTGGGGACGCATCTTCGCCATCGAGGTCGCCACGCCGGGCCGCTTCTCCATCCGCGCCCTGACCACCCTGAAAGAGATGACCCAGCGCGAGGCTCAGCTGTTCCAGCGACTCTGCTCCCTCTCCTGCCACTATCTGGGCAGCGACGAGCAGCGCCTGCTGCTGGGGCTGCACAAGGGGGGCAGCCTGCTCAGCCGCGCCAAGGTGACCCGCCTCGGCCTTGGCAAATACCGGCTACCCTACAACGCCCTGCTGCAGCTGTTCGAACTCGGCCTGCTGCACCGCGGCGAACTGGAATCCGGCCCCCTACCCGCTGACGGGGTGGAGCTGGAGTTTGGCAACCAGCGCTGGCACCTGCACCACAAACAGGCCAACCTCACCCTGCTCTACTACCGCCTGACTCCGGTAGGCAACGAGCTGGCCCAATTGCTGCAAGAGCCGCCGCTGGAAGAGTATCTGCAGGACCTCAAAACTGTGCTGGCGCAGGGGATGCAGATCGACGTTCAGCCACTCGTCAATGACTCCCCCTCTGCCGAACCCGATCCCCACCCCTGATCCTCTGGCGGGGCGGCAAACGCCCTGCCACTTGCGGCTCCCGACCGGGCCGACATGGCTCGCAAGCGCAATAGACCCCGGGCTACATTTTCCGGCCCCCTTGCGGATGATAAATACGAGAGTCTCGTATGGAATTAGCCCGTTAATAAGATACAAATCAATTGCATTTTTTGGTGGCACCTGCATGGCAATGAGTCTTGATGTAGATCAAAATTCAACCACTACTGCTCGGGAGCCAAGCCATGCGAGTCAATCAACCGATTACCCAACGCGAACGCCTCTACCCAGATCACCAGAACCTCATCTCCACCACGGATCTGGAAAGCCGCATCACCTACGCCAATGAGGAGTTCTGCGATATTGCGGGCTTCACGCCGGACGAGCTGATTGGGCAACATCACAATATGGTTCGCCACCCCGATATGCCCAAACAGGCCTTCGCCGATCTTTGGCGCCACATCAAAGAGGGTAAATGCTGGATGGGACCGGTAAAAAACCGCTGCAAGAATGGCGATCACTACTGGGTCAGCGCCTTCGTCACCCCCATCAAGGATGCCAGTGGCCGGGTGGTCGAATATCAGTCGGTACGCACCGCGCCAAGCGAAGCGCTCAAACAGCGAGCCGAACGTATCTATGCCGATCTGCGCAATGACAAGCTGCCGCTGGCCCTCAAGCTGCCGACCTTCTCCCACACTCTGACCATCAACCTCTGCCTGCTGGTGAGCCTGATTGCCATGCTGAGTCTGGAATACAACCGCGAGATGAGCTGGCATCTGGCACTGGCAGCTCTCCCGCTGGCACTGGCCGCCATCGTTATCAATTGTCTCTCCCGTCGCCTGGGCAAGCTCAACAAGATGGCCCGCAGCCGCTTCGACAATCCTCTGATGCAGCTGCTCTACACCAACAAGGTGGACAACGTCGCCGCCATCGAACTCTCCATGATAATGAATCAGGCCGAGTTCAATGCCGTACTGGCGCGTACCGAACAGACCTGCAGCATCATTCTGCAGGCTGCCGAGGGCGATCTGCGCAACGCCGAGTCCATCACCAACAACCTGCAGCAACAGCAAGGTGAGACCAATCTGGTGGCCACCGCCGTCAACGAGATGTCGGAGTCAATCCGCGAGGTCTCTCACAGCTCCAGCGAATCCTCCAGTCTGCTGGACGAGACTGCCGACCTGTTCAAGGACGGCAATCGCAGCGTGACCGAAACGGTGACTGCCGTGGCCGGCATGAACAGCGAACTGATGACCTCCAAAAGCGTGATCAATGCCTTGGTCGACCACTGCCGGGATATCGACGGCATTCTCGACGTGATCAACAACATCGCCAACCAGACCAACCTGCTGGCTCTCAATGCCGCCATCGAGGCGGCCCGGGCCGGCGAGGCAGGCCGGGGGTTCTCGGTGGTCGCAGACGAGATCCGCGCACTGGCCATCAAGACCCAATCCTCCACCAGTGAAATCCAGAAGATGATCACCGAGCTGCAAACCAGTGCCGCCAATGCCGAGCATGCGATGGAGAAAGGTTGCCAACTGTCGGAGAGCTGTCAGCAGAAAGCCTCGGCCACCGGCACCATACTGCAGCAGATCAACAGCATGCTGCAGCAGGTCTCCTCCGGCAGCGGCCAGATCGCCCAGGCGGTGCAGGAGCAATTTCACGTCACGGAAGAGATCAACCGCAATGTGCTCAGCATCAAGACCCTGGCCGATGACTCCAGCGTCGGCAGCCAGCACGCCGTGCATGGCATTACCCGGCTGGTGAGCCAATTAAACGATCTCGACCGACTGGTACGCCAGTTCCAGAAAGCCCCTCCGGCCACCCAGCGTCGCCACGAAATGCCGCTTGCAGACGCCGTGCCGGTACGCCAAGCCAGATAGCCCCCACCAGCAGGCAATCAGCGCAGAAAAACCATATGGGCCCGCTGGCCCATATAGTTTTTTAATGCCAGCAAGCAATCGGCAAACTGATTGGCGACGATCCCGAGTTCATCTACCGACTTCGCCCCCCCTCTCTGATGCGCGCTCGGTGTTGAAATGCCCCAGCCCCACCCGCTATTGATTAATTTATTGATCTTGCTCAGAAAGCGAGAGTTTCCCGCTTTCCCCCATAGTTCCGTTCGGTAACATAGCCGCCTGGCAACCTCTTGTCGGAGTTAGCCATGAGCCAGGCCAGTGCCAAAACGCAGGTAACAAGTAGCAGACTGGAGGCTGGAATTCAGGGGCGGTAGCGTGGTTTTTGCAGGTGGGCACAGAGCGTAGCCAAGCCCAACAGGTGAGCATGATGACCTCAACCAGAGCGGAATAAACATGTGTTGGGTCGATCGGTTAAAACAAATGTGTAGATACGTTGCACGGTAAACGTTGGGCTTCACTGCGTTCAGCACCAACCTACGATTTTTAGCCCAACATACGAGATACACCTCACTCAACTGCGTGATGGCCCCGCAGTTCATTCCCCCGCCCAAATACGCAGCGAGCGTTGAGAAAACAAGGGCGCTGAGATCCACACATCGCCCGACCACCACCCCATTGCAGCTCAATTTATTGATCTTGCCCGAGAAATCACCCACGCCCCCTTCCCTAAAAGGCTCCGTTCGGTAACATGGTCAGCAGGATCGCCTCTTGTCGAAGTCCGCCATGAATCAGACCAGAGCAACACCGCAGGGAAAGCGCGGCAGACTGGAGGCTGAAATTCAGGGGCGGTAGCCTTGCCGGCGCTTTCCATTACAGGCTCCACGACTACTTTTTATACAGTTGCTATGGTGACGCTATAAAGAGGACGTCAAGCGAACACATTCAACTGCAGAACTTGGCTGGTAACGCATTGATTTAAAATTGTCCTTTTGATGGCGGTTATCAGGTTGGAGTGGAGTTAGATGGAAGGCGGTAATAACGTGTTAGTAGCGCCCTCCATCTAATCATTGTTAGCTTTCAGTCGCTCTCTTGAGTCTCTAAATGGAGACATTTCAATCCAAATGTGATATTTTTCATAAAGTTATTTGAATTTGAGGTTTTCTTTGTGAGTCTCGAAGTTATCTTACTTCCTGCATTGCTAATGCTCATAAGTGTTACGATGAAAGGTTTCATATTCAACGAGCATGGTCCATGGATGGCGCTAGCATGCGTTTTAATTGGCATGCCTGTTGATTTGTCTTTCGTTCTCCTCCCATTAGCTTTTGATAGCTCATACTTTGCAGAAGAGTATGCGAAATATCAGGGAGTAACGATCGCTGGTATTATTTTTATTTCTATCATTCAATTAGGATTGTTCTTCAAGCCTTCTATGAACCATTTTAAAAATGAGGACTACCTAAAGTCTCTCGGCTATGGTGTTCCAAATGCTTTAATCACGTCTGGCTTATACTACTCTCTAATCACTATTGTAATCACTGGGGGGGCAAGCTCTAATGGATAATAATTCGATATATACAGTTTTACTTACGCTGCTTACCTCTGTGTTCTCGTTAGGCGTAGTTTTTTACATCTTCAATAAAAATAGAGAGACTAAATACAATATCGAAAAAAGCCGTGTTGAATTAAGCATGATGCGTAAGAGTTTTGAAAACCAGCTTTATTCAATAAATGAGAGAAATTCATCTACATATGAAAAGTGGAAAGAACTAAACCATCTATACACAGAGGTTGATCTCGATACACCTAAGAGTGGTGCAAAGCTGAATAATTTTTTAAGAGCCTCAGGGATTACACAAAGTGATTTGGTGGAGGGAGATTATGTCTTTGTACTAACACCTTTTCATCCAAAGTATGATGATGTTTATCGTTCCATTAAGAATGTTTGTGACAATATTGGGCTTCGTTGCATCAGAGGTGATGAACAAGAGTTCAAGAGTGACATATTTACGCATGTTATTAAAAATATCGTTGGAGCTAAGCTAGTAGTTGCCAACTTGACTGGTAGAAACCCAAATGTTTTATATGAACTTGGTATATCCCATGCTATAGACAAGAGCACAATACTAGTCTCGAAGATGTTAGAAGATCTTCCTACTGATGTGAAATCTAAAAGAATTATCACTTACAAAAACAATGCTGAACTAGAGAGTAGACTTTTATCGGAAGTAGCTAAAGTTTTAGCACAAAAAAGCTAACAAAGCATTTAAGAGTGATTCCCAACGCTTGGCATTTTTGGTGCCATCGTTGGGTTTTGTGTTTATGGCGCAATGGTTGAGCTCTCGTGGCAGCGTTGCTCACACCTTAATACGGCGTTAGGCCTTATCGGAGGTTATCCAAAAAATGAGTTTTTTGATTAGAGTTGATGAAAGCCTGATAAATAAAAATTCAAACTTAATTGGACACGAGGATATATACAACTCCTGTAAAAGAGTAATGGACATAATTCATGGCCCCGACAATGGTATGGTGGAACTGTGTGATGAACTAGATATTAGAAGTATAAATATATTTCATGGCGAGACTGGTACAGGGAAGACAACGTTGTCATATTCTCTAGCTAAATATGCCTTAGAGAAATTTGAAATTGAAACATATGAGTTAAAATTTCAAGACATTATTACAGCTGAGCTTGGTAAAACACTAGAGAACTTTCATTTGGCATTTGATGAAGTAAACGAACTTTGCAAAAATGGTGAGGGGGTTGTCCTTTTTCTAGATGAATTTGACCGAATATTAGTTGATAGGAAACAGAGTAATGAAGTTTCAGAGATGAAAAGAGCGTTTATATCGTTAATGGACTTTTTTCAATCAATATCACTTGACCGTAAAATAACAATACTTGCCACGACTAATTGTTTTTACTTGATAGACCCCGCACTTAAGCGTAGGTTTTCTTTTCATTATGAAGTTAAGTGCAATGAATTAGCATTAAATGAATGCTGTGCTCGTATATCAAAAAAAAATACCGCGTACATTAGATTACATCATACCAGATGACTATTTGGAAGATTCAAATACAATCTCTGAACTAAAACAAAAGATCAGAAGTGATATAGTGAAGTTTCTTTGAGGAAATAACTATGAGTATGTATATAAGTGTTTCAGGCTTTAATATGAAAGATAAAAAGTTAGATGCAAACTACACCGAACTTTGTCGCGAGATAGTAGTAACAGATTTTTTAAATGACCTGTTGACTGAAAAATACATTTCAATATTTTCTGCTTTTGAAGAGGATGATGTGTTGGAATATAAGGAGGTTTCAAAGGAATGTGTCGCCAGTTTATCCGAAGAAATAGATAAATTGTCAGATGATTTATTTATTAAATTAAATAACACCTCGGGAAAATCAAAGAAAGAAGAAATAGTTTCAAAGTTAAGAGATATCACTCTACTTAATCAGTTAATTAAAGTTTTTCTGTTTAATGGTGGCTTGGCGGCTTCTAGCCATGTCAAAATCATAATCTCGTAGGGGTACTGGCATGGGAATCGGTAGTATATTGGAAGGCCAGTCCCTAGAGATTGGTGGTCTAATGCAACAAGATACAGGTGGCGATATTGAACACTTGCGAAAAAAAACAACTAACCAACAGGATGACGGCATTGATTATGAGCGCATTGTTAAACCAAACCATGATTATTTTAAATACATGCGGGAATTAAAAAAAGGAAAACGAAATGACTAAGAAAGGTGTTGTCTACGGCCAGGATAAAAACTATACAGGTAAGTTGCCAGTATCTATTCACCAGGACGGGGTTGACGGCATCAGTTCTGCCGGGATGGGATAATCTGTCTTCTCGATGCACGCCCTGACCACGTAAGTATTCACCGGAACAGTATTGACACAGGAAAAATGAGACGATCGTCTCTTGATCCCACTTTCCTGCTTGCTTGATCCTGCTCCTTAGATACGCTCCCCCCATGAGCAAAAACACCATGCATTCCGCGGGAATGCCCACCACTCTGGAGCAGGCCAACGAGCTGATTTATAAGCTCCTCGACCGCATCGCCGAGCTGGAGGACCGCCTCAATCAGCACAGCGGCAACTCCTCCAAGCCGCCTTCCAGCGACGGCCCCGGTGCACCGCCGCCGGCCCGCAAGCGTCCGGCGTCCGGCAAGCAACGGGGGGCGCAGCCCGGTCACAAGGGACATCGCCGCGAGCGGCATCCGCTTGATGCCCGCCTGACCCTGGTCCCGCATTACCCTGCCGCCGATTGCGCTTGCTGTGGCGGGGACATGGTGGCCCATGCCAAACCCTATCAGGTTCATCAGGTGTTCGAGCTGCCCGAGGTGAGCTATCTCGTCACCGAACACCAACTGTATCGTGCGACCTGCTCACGGTGTATCGGCACGACCCAGGCCGCACTGCCAGACAACGTCAGCAGCAGCCAGATGGGGGCCAATCTGCTCAGCTACATCGCGCTGCAAAGCGGCCAGTTTCACCAGAGCGTCAGCCAGATACAGCAGCAGCTCAAACAGCATTTCGGCCTGAGTTTTAGCCGGGGCGCCATCAGTGAGGCGCAGGGGCGGGTGAGTGCCATGCTCACCCCGACCTACCAGGCCATCAAGCAGCAGGTGCAGACGGCCACCCACGTTCATGCCGATGAGACCCGGCATCAGCGGGGTGGAGAGCGCCGCTGGATGTGGCTGGCGCTGAGCAAGATAGCCGTCTGCTTCATGACGGCCTATGGCCGTGGTCAGGAGGCGGCCAAGCGGCTGCTGGGCGCCGAGTTTGACGGGGTGCTGGTGACCGACCAGTACGCCGGCTACCGGTTTATCGACGCCGACCAGCGGCAACTGTGCTGGGCCCACGTGGCCCGCAATCTCGTGGCCATCGCCGAGAGTAGCGAGCAGTGCAACCAGCCCATCGGTGCCCGGTTGGTCTTGCTGGCGGATGCGGTGTTTCGTACCCGGCACCGTTGGGAAAGCGGTGCGTTGAGCAAGCAGAAATACCTGCGCAGGCTCGCGCGTTACCGGCAAAGCTGGCGAAGCCAGTTGGAGCGCGGCGCCCTGTTGTGCAGCAAACGCTACCGTGGACGATGCCAGTTGCTGCTGCGGGATGACGAGATGCTGTGGCGGTTTATGACTGACGACGAAATAGCGCTGACCAACAACGAGGCGGAGCGGGCGCTGCGTGGCTATGTGCTCTGGCGCAAGGGTAGCTACGGCGTGTGGTCTCACCGGGGCGAGCTGTTTCGCCAGCGCATCCTGTCGTTGGTGGAGACCGGCAAGCGATTGGGCCGCTGCCCACAGGAGTGGTTGAGGGCCGTGGTCAGGTAAGTATTCACCGGAACAGTATTGACACAGGAAAAATGAGACGATCGTCTCTTGATCCCACTTTCCTGCTTGCTTGATCCTGCTCCTTAGATACGCTCCCCCCATGAGCAAAAACACCATGCATTCCGCGGGAATGCCCACCACTCTGGAGCAGGCCAACGAGCTGATTTATAAGCTCCTCGACCGCATCGCCGAGCTGGAGGACCGCCTCAATCAGCACAGCGGCAACTCCTCCAAGCCGCCTTCCAGCGACGGCCCCGGTGCACCGCCGCCGGCCCGCAAGCGTCCGGCGTCCGGCAAGCAACGGGGGGCGCAGCCCGGTCACAAGGGACATCGCCGCGAGCGGCATCCGCTTGATGCCCGCCTGACCCTGGTCCCGCATTACCCTGCCGCCGATTGCGCTTGCTGTGGCGGGGACATGGTGGCCCATGCCAAACCCTATCAGGTTCATCAGGTGTTCGAGCTGCCCGAGGTGAGCTATCTCGTCACCGAACACCAACTGTATCGTGCGACCTGCTCACGGTGTATCGGCACGACCCAGGCCGCACTGCCAGACAACGTCAGCAGCAGCCAGATGGGGGCCAATCTGCTCAGCTACATCGCGCTGCAAAGCGGCCAGTTTCACCAGAGCGTCAGCCAGATACAGCAGCAGCTCAAACAGCATTTCGGCCTGAGTTTTAGCCGGGGCGCCATCAGTGAGGCGCAGGGGCGGGTGAGTGCCATGCTCACCCCGACCTACCAGGCCATCAAGCAGCAGGTGCAGACGGCCACCCACGTTCATGCCGATGAGACCCGGCATCAGCGGGGTGGAGAGCGCCGCTGGATGTGGCTGGCGCTGAGCAAGATAGCCGTCTGCTTCATGACGGCCTATGGCCGTGGTCAGGAGGCGGCCAAGCGGCTGCTGGGCGCCGAGTTTGACGGGGTGCTGGTGACCGACCAGTACGCCGGCTACCGGTTTATCGACGCCGACCAGCGGCAACTGTGCTGGGCCCACGTGGCCCGCAATCTCGTGGCCATCGCCGAGAGTAGCGAGCAGTGCAACCAGCCCATCGGTGCCCGGTTGGTCTTGCTGGCGGATGCGGTGTTTCGTACCCGGCACCGTTGGGAAAGCGGTGCGTTGAGCAAGCAGAAATACCTGCGCAGGCTCGCGCGTTACCGGCAAAGCTGGCGAAGCCAGTTGGAGCGCGGCGCCCTGTTGTGCAGCAAACGCTACCGTGGACGATGCCAGTTGCTGCTGCGGGATGACGAGATGCTGTGGCGGTTTATGACTGACGACGAAATAGCGCTGACCAACAACGAGGCGGAGCGGGCGCTGCGTGGCTATGTGCTCTGGCGCAAGGGTAGCTACGGCGTGTGGTCTCACCGGGGCGAGCTGTTTCGCCAGCGCATCCTGTCGTTGGTGGAGACCGGCAAGCGATTGGGCCGCTGCCCACAGGAGTGGTTGAGGGCCGTGGTCAGGGCGTGCATCGAGAAGACAGATTATCCCATCCCGGCAGAACTGATGCCGTCAACCCCGTCCTGGTGAATAGATACATGAGTTCTTGGGAGTATTTTTTAACATGGATAATGAGTGCAAACATTGCAAGGGAGCAGGAACTTGCACAAGTGGTGTTGAAAATAACAGTTGTCTTGATTGCTCTAAAAAGAGTTTAAATTTCGCAGTTTTTCGCAAAAAAGAAACCTTAGAATCTAATAAAGGTCTAGTATGTAAACAATGTGAAGGCAGTGGCTTATTTGATCCTAAATCGCGAAGGCTTCATAGCAACGTCAAGCCATTTATAGCTTTATTTGTTGTAATTTATGCCTTGTATATTGTTCTTGATTTAGCGCTAAAAAACAACGGGCATTTCAATGAAGTTTTACCATTTGTTTCAGGTCTTGTGAGTACGATCATTGCTTTTTATTTCACTAAAGGTGATAAGAACTCATAACAAAGCCATCATGAAGGGACGTAAAAATCTTGGCTGCGCTCCTTCGTCGCTAATTTGTACAGATCTAGTTATCACCTGACACCGGCCTCAAACCGGTGTCTTGTTTACGCTACTTTAGTGCGCACTTCCTTCGGTATCAATTTCAGACCCTTCTTGAACATGCTGTAGGGCGTTTGTCCTTCCATCATCCTGCCCTGATGTGGTCGCTGGTTGTTGTAGTGCTCCAGGTAACTGTCCAGGTCTGTCTGCATCTGCTCCACCGACTCATACCAGGTTGTCCTCCCTTTGATACGGAAGTGTTCATCCAACAAGGTTCGATGCAACCGTTCGATAAAGCCGTTGCTCTGTGGCCTGCGTACCTTGGTGGTCCGGTGCTCAATCCCCTCCAGTTGCAGGAACAGCTCGTAGGGATGATGGTCAGGGCGCCCGCAGAACTCGCGCCCATTGTCCGACAAGATGGTATAGACCCGTGCCTCGTGAGCCTCGAAGAACGGCAGCACCGTTTCGTTGAGTACATGGACCGACGTCACCGGCAGCTTGCTGGTGTAGAGCCGTCCCCAGGCGTGGCGGCTGTAGCAATCGAGCACGGTTTGCAGATACACCTTGCCCACCCCCTTGAGTGCACCGACGAAGAAGGTGTCGACTGCCACCAGTTCCCCGGTGTAGTGGACCTCTATCTGGCGTTCGCGGAACTCGGGACTGAAGCGCTCGAGCAGGCGAATTTGCTCGTCATTGAGCTCAATGGCCTGCTCCCTATGGGTTTTCTCGAGGCGCAACAAGCGGTCATGCTTAGAGAGCAAATCGTGACGTTGCCACACGCCACGCACACCGCCCGCACTGACGTTGATGCCTTGCAGAGCCAGTTCTTGCGCGACCCGCAGCGGGCCATGGGTTGGTCTGGTGAGAGAGTAATCGAGGATGGCCTGCTCAATCTCGGGAACGACCCGGTTGGGATGCCCCCCTTTACAGCCGGGGAGTTTGTCGAGCAAGCCCTCGGCGCCATAGGTCTGGTAGTTACGGCGGATCTCGTAGAACTGCTGGCGGCTGTAGCCGATGAGCTTACAGGCTTTGCTGACGTTATTGAGCTCTTTGGCGAGCTCTAGCAGGCTGAGTTTACGACGTGCTACTTTCTCGTTGGTGGTCATACGGTGACTCCGGATAACACGGTAGGGGTACCGTTTTGTTATCCGGTTTGAAGCCGTATGACCACTCCCTTTTGTGGGCAACTGTCAGGTGAATACCATCTCCATACAGCTAATTACAGCCAAGCTTTTTCGCGCCCCATCTGGCTGCGTTAGTTAGAGGAAATTTTACCTTTTGAGCATCATATAACACGCCCCATTAAGCCGTTAGCCACTGCAACAAAGGGAATAGTTGGGAGGAAAATAAACCAGGGGGCATTTGCCCCCTCGAATATCCATGCTCGGTATGGGAAATCGACCTTAGTCGAGCCGCCTCCGCAGCCTTAGAGCAGTAATCAACTCCTCCACCAGCACTTCCACCGCTTTACCGGCATTCAGCAGATGGATTTCCGGCTGTTCGGGGGCCTCGTAGGCGGAGTCGATGCCGGTGAAATTCGTGATCTCCCCCGCTCGCGCCTTTTTATAGAGCCCCTTGGGATCGCGCTCTTCACAGACGGCCAGCGGCGCATCCACAAACACCTCGACAAACTCCCCTTCCCCCACGAGATTGCGCACCAGATCCCGCTCGGCACGAAACGGCGAGATAAAGGCGGTGAGCACGATAAGTCCCGCATCCACCATGAGTTTCGCCACCTCGCCGACCCGGCGGATGTTTTCTTGCCGCGCGGCGTCATCGAAGCCGAGATCGCCACAGAGGCCGTGGCGCACATTGTCCCCATCCAGCAGATAGGTGTGCTTGCCTTGCGCAGCCAGCGCCTGCTCCAAGGCTCCCGCCAGGGTGGACTTGCCCGCCCCGGAGAGCCCGGTGAACCAGATCACCAGCGGCTTCTGTCCCTTCTGCTCGGCCCGGCTCTGTTTGTCGACGGCATGGGCATGCCACACGATATTGCTCATCCAAAACTCCTTGCTTGGCGCTCGCGCCTCAATGCTGAAACGGTCTGGCTCCCTGGAGCTCAGCCTCTGGCCACTCGCCACTGACGGGGGCCATGGTCGTCGTGTATTCCTATTCCCTGCAAGGCACCAGGCCCCCAATTGCGCCGCCTTAAAACGGAAACAGCAGGGGCACCATGACGATCACCCCGAGGCTGTAAGCCAGGGAGACCGGCAGGGCCAGCTTGAGGTAGTCCGGCATCTTGTAGTTGCCCGCCGCATAGACCATCAAGTTGGTCTGGTAGCCGTAGGGCAGGATAAAGCTGGAGCTCGCCCCGAACAGTACCGCCAGAATGAACGGCATGGTGGAGACATCCATGCTGAGCGCCAGCTGGAATCCCATGGGGAAGGCCAGGGCCGCCGCCGCGTTGTTGCTCATCAGCTCCGTCAGCACCAGGGTAAACACATAGATGCCCACGAAGGCGACGAAGGGGCTGGCACCGTTGAACTCCCCCATCAGCCAGTCGGCGATGAGCTTGGCCAGACCGCTCTTTTCCAGCTGATCGGCGATGGCAAGCGCCCCGCCCACCACCAGCCAGATATCCAGCGGAAAGCGGCGGCGGATCTCGTCCAGGGTCAGGATGCGGGAGAAGAGCAGCACCACCAGCATCACCAGCAAGCCCTTGAACAGCGGCACCAGATCGAGCACCGACAGGGTCAGCACCCCGAGGAAGCCCAGCACCACGGCGGCGCTGCGCTTGCCATCGAGCCGGGTGGAGGCCTCCAGCCCGCTCACCACCACGAACTCCCGGGAGAGGGACTTGTTGCCGGCAAACTTGGGGCCGGGGGCCAGCAGCAGGGTATCCCCCGCGTGCAGTTCAATCTGGCCGAGGCCGCCGGTGAGCTGGGTCTCGCCCCGGCGCACCGCCAGCACCACCGCATCGAAGTGGGTGCGAAACTCGGCGTCCTTGATGGTCTGACCCACCAGGCGCGAGCTGTGGCTGACGATCACCTCCACCAGGTGCTGGCCGTTGAGCCGGTGCTGGCCGTAGAGATCCAGCCCCTTGAGCTCCTGCAGCACGCCGACGCTCTCCACGTCACCGCAAAACAGCAGCATGTCCCCCTCGTGCAGCTCGTGTTCCGGCTGCACCGGGCAGATCACCTGATTGCCGCGAATGATCTCGGCAAGATAGAGGCTTTTCAGGCTGCGCAGGCCGTTCTCCTTGACGCTGCGCCCGGCCATGGGCGAGCCGGCCCCCACCTTGGCTTCGAGAAAATAGCCGGATTCCCGGCTCATCTCGGTGTCCTGCTCCGGCAGGTGGCGGGCAAACAGCAGCACGGCGATAAGGCCGGTCAGCAGGGTGCCCGCCCCCACCATGAAGAAGTCGAACATGCCGAGCGGCTTGGCCCCCATCTTGATGAGGAAGCTGTTGACGATGAGGTTGGTGGAGGTGCCGATCAGGGTCAGCACGCCGCCAAAGGTCGCCGCGAAGCACATGGGCAGCAGCAGCCGGGAGGGTGCATGGTTGGGGTTGCGTTTGACCGCCCCCAGCATGGAGGCCACCACGGCGGTGTTGTTGACGAACGCCGACAGGAAGGCGGTGGAGAACCACACCTTCACCAGCACCTTGTTGAAGGAGCCTGTGCCCACCAGGTTGGCGAACCAGCTCATGACCCGGGTCTTCTCCACCGCGAGCGACACCAGCAGCAACAGCACCAGGGTCAGCAGGGCGCTGTTGGTGTAGCCCGCCACCACGGCGTTGATGTCCGCCAGGCCGCTCAGGTAGGTGATGAGCACGGCGGCCGAGAAGAGCAGCGCCGGCCGGAGTTTGCCCTGGATCAGCAGGGCGACGAGGGCAGCCAGCAGACCCAGCACCAGGGATTGTTGCCAGGTCATGGGCTTACTCCTTGCCGGAATCGTTGCTGATGGTCAGCGCCTGCCAGTGGGGGAAGTGCTTGCGCACCAGGGCGTTGAGCTCCACTTCGAACTCGCTGTAGTGCCCTGCCACAACTTTGGCCGCCAGCCCTTCCACTATCATGCCGGCGCCGACGGTGACGTTGGTCAGCCGGTCGATCAGGATAAAGCTGCCGGTATCGCGGATCTCCTGGTACGGGTCGAACGCCACCGGGTCGGTCAGGCTGAATTCGCACAGGCCGATCTCGTTGAGCTTGAGTTCGCTCGCATCCAGCTGGTCCAGCTTGTTGATCTCGATGCGGTGGCGGATGGCCTCCACCTGGCCGCGGCTCTTCTTGGTGGCCAGCTTGACGTCATAGACCCGGCCAGGTTGCAGGGACTCTTCCCCCATCCAGACGATGTGAGCCAGTACGTTCTGGGTCACCTGGGGCTTTTTCGCCGCATCCACCAGCAGGTCGCCCCGGCTGATGTCAATTTCGTCCGCGAAGGTGACCGTGATGGCCTGACCCGGCAGGGCGTACTCCAGATCCCCGTCGAAGGTGACGATGCGGGTCACAGTGCTCTCTTTGCCGGAGGGCAGCACCGCCAGCTTGTCGCCCACCCGCAGGATGCCGGAGGCCAGGGTCCCCGCGAAGCCGCGAAAATCGAGGTTGGGGCGGTTCACGTACTGCACCGGCAGGCGCACCGGGTGACGCTCCAGCTCGCGCTCCACCTCGGCAGACTCCAGCAAGGAGAGCAGGGTCTCGCCCTGATACCAGGCCAGCTTGTCGCTTGGGTTGACCACGTTGTCACCATCCAGCGCCGAGACCGGCACTATGTGGATGGTGTCGACGCTGAGCTTCTTGGCGAACTCGCGGTAATCGGCACTGATGCGCTCGAACACCTCCTGGCTGAACTCCACCAGATCCATCTTGTTCACTGCCACAACGAACTGCTTGATGCCGAGCAGGCTCGCAATAAAGCTGTGGCGACGGGTCTGATCCAGCACCCCCTTGCGGGCGTCGATCAGGATGATGGCCAGATCGCAGGTGGAGGCGCCGGTGGCCATGTTGCGGGTGTACTGCTCGTGGCCCGGAGTGTCCGAGATGATAAATTTGCGTTTCGCCGTCGAAAAGTAGCGGTAGGCTACGTCGATGGTGATGCCCTGCTCGCGCTCCGCCTGCAGGCCGTCGACCAGCAGCGCCAGGTCCAGCTTCTCGCCGGTGGTGCCGCGCTTCTGGCTGTCGGACTCCAGCGCTTTGAGCTGATCTTCATAGATCTGCTGGGAGTCGTGCAGCAGGCGGCCGATGAGGGTGCTCTTGCCGTCGTCCACGCTGCCGCAGGTGAGAAAGCGCAGCAGGCTCTTGTGTTGCTGGGCGTGCAGGTAGGCTTCAATGCCCTGTTCGCTGATGGCGGTCTGAATGTGGTTGTTCATGTTGCGATTCCTTAGAACATTTTTTTAGAAATAGCCCTGACGCTTCTTCTGCTCCATGGAGCCGGCCTGATCGTGGTCGATAAGCCGCCCTTGCCGCTCGCTCGAGGTGGTGATCAACATCTCTTCGATGATCTCCGGCAAGGTGGTGGCATTGGATTCGATGGCCCCGGTCAGCGGGTAGCAGCCGAGGGTACGAAAGCGCACCAGCTCCTGCTTCACTTCATCTTCCGGGCCGATGGGCATGCGCTCGTCATCCACCATGATCTTGATGCCATTGCGCTCCACCACAGGGCGATGAGCGGCGAAGTAGAGCGGGACTATGTCGATGTTCTCGAGGTAGATGTATTGCCAGATATCCAGCTCGGTCCAGTTGGAGAGCGGGAAGACCCGGATGCTCTCACCCTTGTTGACCTGGCTGTTGTAGACGCGCCACAGCTCCGGGCGCTGGTTCTTCGGATCCCAGCGGTGAGACTTGTCGCGGAAGGAGTAGACCCGCTCCTTGGCACGGGATTTCTCCTCGTCGCGGCGGGCACCGCCGAAGGCGGCATCGAAGCCGTATTTGTTGAGCGCCTGCTTGAGCCCCTCGGTCTTCATGATGTCGGTGTGCTTGCCGCTGCCGTGCACGAAGGGGTTGATGCCCATGGCGAGCCCGTCCGGGTTCTTGTGGACGATAAGATCCAGCCCGTACTTTTTGGCGGTCTCGTCGCGGAACTTGATCATCTCCTTGAACTTCCAGTCGGTGTCGACGTGCAGCAGGGGGAAGGGGATCTTGCCCGGATAGAAGGCCTTGCGGGCCAGGTGCAGCATGACGGAGGAGTCCTTGCCGATGGAGTACATCATCACCGGGTTTTCAAATTCGGCAGCCACCTCGCGGATGATGTGGATGCTCTCGGCTTCCAGCTGCTGCAAATGGGTCAATCTTTCACGGTCCATGTCTGGGTCCTCGGTTCATTGCTGACGCGCCTGGTCGGTGCGCGGTCTTGGTTCAGGTCGGTGCCACCATGGCAACACCGTCAAATCGATTCGGTTCTCGTCCTTCAGGCCAGGCTCACCAGCTTGAGCTCGTGGCCGCTGTCGGCCCCCTGCCCCTGCGCCGTCTCGCCAAACCAGGCCAGCTGTTTGCGCAGGGCGACCACCTCGCCGATGACGATAAGGGAGGGGCTCACCGCCTGTTGGGCCAGCTCAGCCAGCTCGTCGAGCGTACCGGTCAGCACCCGCTGACGCGCCGTGGTGCCGCGCTCTATGATGGCGATGGGGGTGGCGGCGCTTCGGCCATGGCTCACCAGCTGCTGCTGGATGTGCTCGGAGCGCATCAGCCCCATGTAGATCACCAGGGTCTGGCTGGTGGCGGCGAGCTGCTGCCAGTCGGGCTCCTTGCCCTCCTTCTGGCAGTGGCCCGTGATGAAAACGGCGCTCTGGGCATGGTCACGGTGGGTGAGCGGAATGCCGGCATAGGCGGTGGCACCGGCGGCGGCCGTGATGCCGGGCACCACGGAGAAGGGGATGCCTTCGTCTGCCAGCACTTCCAGCTCTTCGCCGCCACGGCCGAACATGAAGGGATCCCCCCCCTTGAGCCGCACCACTCGGTTACCCGCCCTGGCGTATTCCACCAGCAGGCGATTGGTCTCCTCCTGCGGCACGCTGTGAGCGCCGGCCTTCTTGCCGACCGATACCAGGGTGGCGTCGCGGCGCACCAGGTCCAGGATCTCGGCGGAAACCAGCTGGTCATAGAGCACCACTTCGGCCTGCTGAATCTGTTGCAGCGCCTTGAGGGTCAGGAGGCCCGGATCGCCGGGGCCCGCCCCCACCAGCACCACCTCGCCCACTTCGCTTTTCGCATGGTCGAGCCCCTGGTTCAGCCACTGCTCGGCCCCTTGCCAATCTTCTTTCTCAATCAGACCGGCCAAGGTGTTGGAGGCAAAGGCGCGCTCCCAGAAGCGGCGACGATCGGAAATCGATGAAAGCACCCGCTTGGCCTTGTCGCGCACCCGGCCTGAGAGCCCGGCCAGACCGCCGAGATGGCGCGGCAGCAGGCTCTCCAGCCGCTCGCGCAGCAGGCGCACCAGCACAGGCGCCTTGCCGCCGCTGGAGACCGCCACCATGATGGGGCTGCGATCGATGATGGAGGGGAAGATAAAGCTGGAGCGCTTGGGATCATCCACCACATTGACGAACAGACCGAGCTGGTTGGCGCTCTGATAGACCAGGGCGTTCACTTCGAGGTCGTCGGTAGCGGCCACGGCCAGCAGTTGGCCGGCCAGGTGGGCCGGGCGGAAACGCTCGGCCAGATGGGTGAAGCGACCGGCAAATTCGTCGAATGCAGGTTCAAGCTTGGGAGAGACCAGGGTCAGCCTGGCACCGGCCGCCAGCAGCAGGCGCGCCTTGCGCAGGGCAACCTCGCCCCCGCCCACCAGCAATACCGGGCGACCGTCCAATTTGGCAAACATCGGCAAATAATCCATTTTGCATCTCTCCATACCTGATGAGCGCACTCTATCGGGATGGCTAAGCGCGATAAAATAATAAAGAACGTTCATTTATATCTTTTGGGAATATGCTTTGCCGCAGAATGGCAAATCAGGGGGAGTGCGATGCCCTTGAATAGAGGGTGCAGAAAAGAAGATTGCGGGTAGCGAAATGCCCGGCATGCAGCGGGTGACTGGTGCTTTCACCGTGCGGGGTATAGTCTATCGAGACACATTGAAACGGAGTCAAATGATGAATGAATCATTGATTGTGCTGGGAATTTTCATATTCCTGGTGATCGCCACCCTGAGCGCCGGGATCAAGATAGTGCCGCAGGGTTACAACTGGACCGTGGAGCGCTTCGGCCGCTATACCCGTACCCTCACCCCCGGTCTCAACCTGCTGATCCCCTACATAGATCGCATCGGCCACAAGATCATCATGATGGAGCAGGTACTGGACATCCCGGCACAGGAGGTGATCTCCCGCGACAACGCCAACGTCACCATAGACGCCATCAGCTTCGTGCAGGTGGTGGATGCCCGCAAGGCAGGCTATGAAGTGAACGATCTGACCAGCGCCATCCGCAACCTCACCATGACCAACATGCGTACCGTGCTGGGCGCCATGGAGCTGGACGAGATGCTCTCCCAGCGCGACACCATCAACGAGAAGTTGCTGCGCACCATGGATGCCGCCACCGCCCCCTGGGGCATCAAGGTGACCCGCATCGAGATCAAGGATGTGCGTCCGCCGCTGGCGCTGGTAGAAGCGATGAACGCCCAGATGAAGGCCGAGCGCCAGAAACGGGCCGAAGTACTGGAAGCCGAAGGGGTTCGTCAGTCCAAAATTCTGAAAGCCGAGGGGGAGAAGCAATCCCAGATCCTCAAAGCCGAGGGTGAGCGTCAGGCCGCCTTCCTCGCCGCCGAGGCGCGGGAACGAGCAGCAGAAGCAGAAGCCAAGGCAACCCATATGGTGTCAAAAGCCATCGCCGAAGGGGATCTGCAGGCCATCAACTACTTCGTGGCCCAGAAGTACACCGAGGCACTGGCCCGCATCGGTGAAGGCCCCAACAGCAAGGTGGTAATGATGCCGCTGGAGGCGGGCAGCCTGATAGGCTCGGTGGCCGGCATGGCAGAGCTGTTCAACAAAGATGGCAAGGGCGGCAAACCATGACAGCCCTGTTCGAGGGACTGACCTACTGGCACTGGCTGGGGCTCGGCTTCGTGCTGCTGGCCATCGAGGTGCTGGGCTCGGTGGGCTTTCTGCTCTGGACCGGCATCGCCGCACTGGAGGTGGGCCTGTTGCTGCTGGTGTGGCCCTTCGGCTGGCAGGCTCAGCTGCTGCTGTTTGCGGTGCAATCCCTGCTCACCACCTGGGCCTGGTGGCGCTGGCAGCACCAGCGGGATCGCTCGGGCCAGGATGCCGCCGCCCCCATCAACGAGCGGATGCAGGGGTATCTAGGGCGCGAGCTGGTGCTGCTGGATGACGTGACTCAGGGGATGAGCCGGGTACACCTGGACGACACCGTCTGGACGGTGCGCTGCAACCAGCCACTCCCGGCGGGCAGCAGGGTTCGAGTGACGGGGTACGACTCCCATATCCTGCTGGTCGAGCCCCTCCCCTGAGGGCTTTCGACGACTGACGCCAAGCCCGCCATCGCGCGGGCTTTTTGTTGGTCAATATCCATGGCGGCCCTTCATCAGTAACGGACGACTCCCCCACCCGATGAAATAACAGAGGGATATGTCGAACGCCGCACAAGGACCGATTTGTTGATGGGTTTGTGCCCAGCTTCTGGTTATAATTTTTGCCTTTCCAAGCGTTGATGGAACAGTCGCAATGAGCAATGCACTGAGCAGTATCCCGCCGGTAGTCGAGATGGACTACCCGTTTCCGGCCAAACCGGTTCCCCTGAGCGCCGAGCAGAAGACGACCCTGATCGCAGACATCAAGGCACTGCTCAATGAGCGTCAGGCCGTGCTGGTCGCCCACTACTACACGGATCCCGAGATTCAGGCGCTGGCCGAAGCCACCGGTGGTTTCGTCGGGGATTCCCTCGAAATGGCCCGTTTTGGCCGGGATCATGCCGCCCAGACCCTGATCGTCGCTGGCGTGCGCTTCATGGGGGAGACCTCCAAGATCCTGAGCCCCCACAAGCGGGTGCTGATGCCGACTCTGGAGGCCGAGTGCTCCCTCGATCTGGGTTGCCCCATCGAGCAATTCTCCGCCTTCTGCGATGCCCATCCCGACCATACCGTGGTGGTCTACGCCAACACCTCGGCGGCGGTCAAGGCGCGGGCTGACTGGGTCGTTACCTCCAGCATAGCGCTGGAGATCGTCGAGCATCTCGACAGCCAGGGCAAGAAGATCATCTGGGGCCCGGATCGCCACCTGGGCGCCTACATCGAGAAGAAGACCGGCGCCGAGATGCTGCGCTGGCAGGGCCACTGCATCGTCCACGACGAGTTCAAGGCCCGCGCCCTGCGCGATCTGAAAGCGCAGAATCCGGATGCCGCCGTGCTGGTGCACCCCGAATCCCCCGCCTCCGTCATCGAACTGGCCGATGCGGTGGGCTCCACCAGCCAGCTGATCAAGGCAGCCAGGGAGCTGCCCCAGCAGAAGCTCATCGTGGCGACCGATCGCGGCATCTTTTACAAGATGCAGCAGGCCTGTCCGGAGAAAGAGATGGTGGAAGCACCGACCGGTGGTGATGGCGCCACCTGCCGCAGCTGTGCTCACTGCCCCTGGATGGCGATGAACGGCCTGGTGGCCATCAAGTCCGCCCTCACCGATGGTGCCGAGCGCCACGAGATCCATGTGGACGAAGCCTTGCGGATCAAGGCCCTGATCCCCCTCGATCGCATGCTGGACTTTGCCGCTGAACTCAAGCTCAAGACCCAGGGCAATGCCTGATTGCTCCTGATGACGAGATACAAAGAGGGCTCCCGCGGAAGCCCTCTTGTTATATGACTTGCCAGGCGATCAGATGATCACGGTGGAGAGGCTGTGCTCCTCGTCGGGGGCGACTGTGACGCCCGCCTCGCCGGCGATGGCCGCTTCGACGCACAGCATGGTGCGATAGCCGTCGTCGCTCATGTCGGCCATGGCGGTGGCCCCTTCCTGCCAGGGAGTCCAGACCACCACGCTGTCATGATTGCCACTCACCACACGGATCTCGCGCTCACCATCCTTGACGCTGACCAGCGCCTCGGGCTGCCAATAGACGCGATCCAGCGGGCCGCTCAGGGTCAAGGCTCCCTGCTGCTTGCCATCCTGACCGGTCAGCTTGTCGGCATAGGGTTCACCCAGCCCGTTGACGCTGACAGCTTCCGGCTGGCTGATCGTCAGATAGGTGTGTAAGGCTCCACTGTAGACGAGAGGCTGGCTGCCAGTGTTGCGGGTGGTCAGCACCAGGGAGAGCTCCTTGCCTACCAGCACGTCCAGCTCCAGCTCGAAGGCGTGATCCCACTGGGTGCGGGTCGCCTTGCTGTCGCGCAGGGAGAGATGCACCAGGGTACCGTCGGCGTGATCGGAGACGCCGTCCAGGGTCCAGAGGCTGGTGCGGGCAAAGCCGTGGGAGGGTTTGCCGCTACCGACGCGAGCCGGCGCTGGGCCGAACCAGGGCCAGCAGAGGGGAATGCCGCCACGGATTGGCTTGCTGCCATCCAGCATGGCCTTGTCACTCAACCAGATGGAGGCGGGTTCGCCATGGCGCTGATAACTCAGCACATGGGCGCCGAACAGGCTGATCTCGGCCCTGGCGCTGTCATTGCTGATGGTGAGAACCGGCAGACCGGCCGCATTGTTGGCGAGCTGGCAATTGGCGGTCAGGGGGCGAATGGATTGCATGTGGACTCCTGTCATCATGGGAACCGAAAAACAAAAAGGCGGCCAGTGGCCGCCTTTTTCAAGCTACGCGATTGCGCATCCCAAATTACTTGGAGATGTGAGCGATCAGGTCCAGAACCTTGCTGGAGTAGCCCATTTCGTTGTCGTACCAGGATACAACTTTAACGAATTTGTCGGTCAGCTGGATACCAGCCTTGGCGTCGAATACGGAGGTCTGACGCTCACCCAGGAAGTCGGTAGAAACCACTTCGTCTTCGGTGTAGCCCAGAACGCCCTTCATCGCGCCTTCGGAAGCAGCTTTCATCGCTTCGCAGATTTCTGCGTAGGTGGCAGCTTTCTTCAGGTTAACGGTCAGGTCAACAACGGATACGTCCGGAGTCGGAACACGGAAAGCCATACCGGTCAGCAGGCCTTTCAGTTCCGGGATAACTACGCCAACAGCCTTGGCAGCACCGGTAGAGGACGGAATGATGTTCTGAGCCGCGCCGCGGCCACCGCGCCAGTCTTTGGCAGACGGGCCATCAACGGTCTTCTGGGTAGCAGTGGTAGCGTGAACAGTGGTCATCAGGCCAGACTCGATACCGAAGGTGTCGTTCAGTACTTTGGCGATCGGAGCCAGGCAGTTGGTGGTGCAGGAAGCGTTGGAAACGATGTCCTGGCCAGCGTAGGTAGCGTGGTTAACGCCCATAACGAACATCGGGGTAGCGTCTTTGGACGGACCAGTCAGAACAACTTTCTTGGCACCGGCAGCGATGTGCTTGCGAGCGGTCTCGTCGGTCAGGAACAGACCGGTAGCTTCGGCAACAACGTCAACACCGATTTCGTTCCAACGCAGGTTGGCCGGGTCACGCTCAGCGGTAACACGTACGGTTTTGCCGTTAACAACCAGGTTGCCGTCTTTAACTTCAACGGTACCGTTGAAACGACCGTGGGTGGAGTCGTACTTCAGCATGTAAGCCATGTAGTCAACGTCGATCAGGTCGTTGATACCAACAACTTCGATGTCGTTGCGCTCGCAAGCCAGACGGAATACGAAACGACCGATACGGCCAAAACCGTTAATACCTACTTTGATAGTCATATTTAGTTACCTAACTGTTCAGTAGTCAAAGAAAATTCCGCTTGTAAATTTACTAGAACTCTACGGTGAGTCAACCAACATTCGGTCCGAAATTGCGCTATATCATGAAAAACTGTGAAATTTATTTTCTGTTTATGTAACTGATTACCGTACTTTGACAAAAAAACATCCTGTTTGCCCCCTTCGCAATTATCAACAATAGTGCCTACTCGGTCACACAACCATAACGACAGATATGTAAAAATGAACGCGGTTTAGCATGGCCAAAGAGCCACTGTTCAAGTACCACCCATAAAAATTAATCAAAATAGTATAGATAGAATCCACAGCGGGAATTCTCAAACTATGACCACCCTGATCGAACAGCTGGCTGCCGCAAAAGGCATCGCCAGCGAGTATGTCGATGCCTGGGGCCAACCGGCCCAGGTGTCTGAAGAGAGCAAGGCCGCCATGCTGGGCGCCATGGGCTATCGCGTCGATGACGAAGCCGCCCTGACCGAGCAGCTGGAGCAGGAGCACCGCCAGCACTGGCTGCGCGCGCTGGATCCCGTGATGGTGGTTCGCACCGGCGAGCCGGTTACCCTCGACGTCCGCCTCCCCATCGAATTCGTCAATGACGCCCTCACCTGGCAGCTCCAACAGGAGCAGGGTGCCGTGCTGTCCGGTCAGTTCACCCCCATCGAGGGCGAGCTGGTCGGCGTCGCTGAATTCAAGGAGATGGAGTGCCAGGCCTATCGCGTCACCCTGGCGATGACCCCGGAGCTGGGTTACCACCAGCTGGTGCTGCTGGAAGAGGGCAATGACGAACCGCTGGCCACCATGCGTCTCATCGTCGCGCCCAAGGCTTGCTACAAGCAGCCCCCCATCGCCAATGGCCGCAAGGTGTGGGGCCCGAGCGTGCAGCTCTACTGCCTGCGCAGCCGCCACAACTGGGGTATCGGCGATTTCAGCGATCTGGGCCAGCTGGTCGAAAAAGCGGCCGCCTGGGGGGCCCACTTCGTCGGCCTCAACCCCATCCATGCCCTCTATCCGGCCAATCCGGAGAGCGCCAGCCCCTATAGCCCTTCATCCCGTCGCTGGCTCAACGTCGCCTATATCGATGTGGAAACCGTCCCCGAATTCCAGGGCAACGAGCGCCTCAAAGCGGAAGTGGCAAGCCCCGCCTTTCAGCAGCGCCTGACCGAGCTGCGCGCCAAAGAGAACGTCGACTACACAGGCGTCATCGAAACCAAGATCGCCATGCTGCGCCAGGTGTTTGACCAGGCCAAGCTCGGCGCCGAACGTCAGGCTGCATTCGACAGCTTTGTCGCCGCCGGTGGCGACAGTCTGCAACAACAGGCCACCTTCGATGCCCTGCAGGCCCACTTCTATGCCAAGGGCGAAAACGCCTGGGGCTGGCCGGTGTGGCCCGAGGCCTTCCGTGACTACCACAACCCGGCGGTCGCCGCCTGGGCCTCGGAACACCAGCAGGATGTGGCCTTCTACCTGTATCTGCAATTCCTCGCCGACGAGCAGCTGGCCCAGGCCGATGCCCGCGCCAAGGCCGCCGGCATGGTGATGGGGATCTACCGGGATCTGGCGGTGGGCGTCTCCGAAGGCTCTACCGAGATCTGGGCCAACCAGGATCTCTACTGCCCGAAAGCTTCGGTCGGTGCGCCGCCCGATATTCTGGGCCCCCTCGGCCAAAACTGGGGCTTACCCCCCATGAACCCAAACCAGCTGTTCGAGGCCGCCTATCAGCCGATGGTGGATCTGTTTCGCGCCAACATGCGCTCCTGCGGCGCCCTGCGCATCGACCATGTGATGGCGCTACTGCGCCTGTGGTGGGTACCGCCCGGAGAGTCCGCCGCCAAGGGCGCCTACATCTACTACCCGGTCAACGACCTGCTCGGCATCCTGGCCCTCGAATCCCACCGCAATCAGTGCCTGCTGATCGGCGAGGATCTCGGCACTGTGCCGGAGGGGATCGACGTGACCCTGAAGGAGAACGGCGTCCACTCCTACAAGGTGTTCTTCTTCGAGCGCTCCAAGGAGGACGGTGGCTTCATCTCCCCGGCCCACTACGCCGAGCAGGCGATGTCGGCCCTGACCACCCATGACATGCCGACCCTCAAGGGCTTCTGGCATTGCGACGATCTGGCGCTGGGACGCGAGCTCGGATTGTATCCGGATGAAGACGTTCTCAAGACCCTGTATGCTGATCGCCACCAGGCCAAACAGCGGATCCTCGACAGCCTGCACGCTCACAAGGTCATCTCTGACAACATCAGCCGTGACGTCAACTGGGTTGGCATGAATACCGAGCTCAACCATGGCCTGCAGATCCACATGTCCCGTGGCAGCTGCGCCCTGTTCAGCACCCAGCTGGAAGACTGGCTGGAGATGGACAAGCCGGTCAACGTGCCGGGCACCAGTTACGAATATCCCAACTGGCGCCGCAAGCTCTCCGCCGACCTGGAGGATATTTTTGCCAATGAGGCGCTCAAGGCGCTGGCCGGCCAGATGAGCCGTGCCCGTGATGAGGCCAGTCGTTGAGCCGCTGTCGCGCACAGCTGACTCACCTCAATCCGCTCCGGCGCTGGCCGGAGCGGATGATCTGTCATGAAAGGAAATCTCGATGCTCGTTGAACGTTTGGTTGCTGCCCGCTGTTCCGATCCCTTCTCTCATTTAGGCCTGCAGGCCAATCCGGATGGGCCCGGCCTCAAACTGACCGCCTGGTTGCCTGATGCCACCGAAGTTCGCGTCAGGGACCTCAAATCGGGCAAAGTTGTTGCCACCCTGGCGTCCTCCGATGACACAGGTCTTTTTGAAACTGTTTTCACCCGCCGCAAGAACCCCTTCCCCTACCAGCTGATCGTCAGCTACCCGAATGCCACCACCGACGTCATAGACCCCTACCAATTACAGGACGCCGCCTGGGAAGGGCTCGCCGAACTGACCTATCAGCCGGAAAACCTCTACCACACTCTGGGCGCCCAGTTGCGCACCGTGGAACATCTCGGCCAGCGGGTGGAAGGGGTACGTTTTGCGGTCTATGCACCGAGCGCCACCTCGGTGAGCCTCATCGGCGACTTCAACTTCTGGGATGGCCGCCGCCATCCGATGCAGCGTAGTCTGTGCGGCCACTGGGTGCTGTTCGTGCCGGGTCTCAAGGCCGGGGAGCGCTACAAGTTCGAACTCAAAGACCCCATGGGCAACCGCTTGCCCCACAAGAGCGATCCGGTAGGCTTCTATTGCGAGCAGTACCCGTCGTTCGCCTCCGTGGTCTATGACCACGATCAGTACCAGTGGCAGGATGCGGACTGGGTGGCGAGCCAGCGCAACGACAAGCGCGAGCAGCCCATCTCCATCTACGAACTGCACATCGGCTCCTGGAAGCGCCACTCCAACGGCGACAGCCTGAGCTGGCGCGAGCTGGCGGTGGAGCTGGTCGACTATGTGCGGGAGATGGAATACACCCACATCGAGCTGCTGCCGGTCTCCGAACACCCGTTCAGTGGCTCCTGGGGCTATCAGCCGGTAGGTATGTTTTCCCCCACCAGCCGTTATGGCAGCGCAGACGACTTCAAGTTCTTCGTCGACAGTTGCCACCAGGCAGGGATCGGCGTCATCCTCGACTGGGTGCCGGCCCACTTCCCCTCCGATGCCCATGGCCTGGCCCGCTTCGACGGCACGCCGCTGTACGAGTACGAGGATCCGCGCCGTGGCTGGCATCCGGACTGGAACTCCTACATCTACGACTTCGGCCGCGATACGGTGCGCCAGTTCCTGGTGGCCAGCGCTCTTTACTGGCTCGACAAGTTCCACGTCGACGGCCTGCGGGTGGACGCGGTCGCCTCCATGCTCTATCTGGACTACTCCCGCAACGCCGGCGAGTGGGTGCCGAACGTCGATGGCGGCAACCACAACTACGAGGCGATCAGCCTCTTGAAGTGGACCAACGAGGAGGTGTACGGCAAGTATCCTCACGCCATGACCATCGCCGAGGAGTCCACCGCCTTTGCCGGGGTTTCGCGCCCCACCTTCCTGGGTGGCCTGGGCTTTGGCTTCAAGTGGAATATGGGCTGGATGCACGACACCCTCACCTACATGCAAAAAGAGCCTATTCACCGCCGTTATCACCACAACGACATGACCTTCTCCATGGTGTACCACTATGACGAGAACTTCATTCTGTCGCTCTCTCACGACGAGGTGGTGCACGGCAAGCACTCATTGCTCTACAAGATGCCGGGGGATGAGTGGCAGCAGGCGGCAAACCTGCGCGCCTACATGGGCTTCATGTATGCCCACCCGGGCAAGAAGCTCAACTTCATGGGCACCGAGATCGCCCAGAGCAACGAGTGGAACCACGATGCCCAGTTGCCCTGGCATCTGCTGCAATACCCCAAGCATGCCGGCCAACAGCGGCTGATCCACGACCTCAACCACCTCTATCGCCACGAACCGGCCCTCTATCAGGCCGATTACGAGCAGACCGGCTTTCGCTGGCTCGATCACAACGATGCCGACAACAGCATCTTTGCCTGGCTGCGGGCGGACAAGGAGGGCGAGCAGGCCATCATGGTCGCGGCCAACTTCACCCCGGTTCCCCGCACCGACTATCGCCTCGGCGTACCGGCGGCGGGCCACTACCGGGTGGTGCTCAACACCGACAGCGAGTATTACTGGGGCAGCAACTATGATGTGGGTCTGGTGTTCGCCGCCGAGCCAACCCCCTGGCAGGGAATGGCGCACAGCATAGTGCTGGATCTGCCGCCTTTGGCGACCTTGTTTATCAAACAGGAGTCCTGATGCTTGTGATGGAAAAAGGGTCGGGCCACCCCCTGGGGGCCCGTCTTGATGAAGCAGGTTGCCACTTCTGCGTCTGGGCCCCCCAGTCGGACAGGGTGGAACTCTGCCTGTTCGACGACAACGAGCAGGAACAGGCACGGCTCGAACTGCCTGGCCGACGCGGCCAGTACCGATTCGGCTATGTGCGCGGCGTAAAAGCCGGCCAGCGTTATGGTTATCGGGTGCATGGCACGCCTCAGGAGGGGATGCTGTTCGATCCGGACAAGCTGCTGATCGACCCCTATGCCCGGGCCCTCAGCCGCCCCCTCTACTGGGATGACGCCCTCTATCAGGGAGACAGTGCGGCCATGATGGCCAAGTCGGTGGTGGTGGATGACGCTTTCGACTGGCAGGGGATCGGCAAGCCTGCCATCGAACCGGCCCGCACCATCCTCTACGAGGCCCACGTCAAGGGCTTTACCCGCCAGCATCCGGGGATCCCCAAAACACTGCAGGGTACCTATCTTGGCATCAGCCACCCGCTGATGATCGAACACATGAAGTCCCTCGGCATCACCTCGGTGCAGCTGATGCCGGTGGCGGCCTTCATGTCCGAACCCAGGCTCGAGCAACTGGGACTCAGCAACTACTGGGGTTACAACCCCGTCGCCTTCTTCGCCCCCGAACCGCGCTACAGCGCGCATACGGGCGAGGCGGTGACCGAGTTCAAGACCATGGTGCGCGAGCTGCACAAGGCCGGGCTCGAGGTGATCCTGGACGTGGTCTACAACCACACCGCCGAATCGGGCTTCGACGGTCCCATGCTGTCGCTCAAGGGATTCGACAATGCGGGCTACTACGCCTTCGAGGCGGGTCCGCACGGCCCTGACTACAGCCGTCACGCCAACGTGACCGGCTGTGGCAACAGCGTCAATCTGGATCATCCCAACACCCTGCGTCTGGTGCTCGACGCCCTGCGCTACTGGGTTACCGAGATGCAGGTAGATGGCTTTCGTTTCGATCTGGCGGTGGCGCTGGCGCGAGAGGCAGGCGAGTTCGATCCCATGGGGGCCTTCTTCAAGGCATTGATGGCAGACCCTGTGCTGTCACAGGTGAAGCTTGTCGCCGAGCCCTGGGACATAGGCCCGTTCGGTTATCGCCTCGGCCAATTCCCGAGCCAGTGGCTGGAGATCAACGATCGCTATCGCGACACGGTGCGCGCCTTCTGGCGCGGCGATGCAGGCAAGATGGGGGACTTTGCCACCCGGCTGGTGGGCTCGCGGGATCTCTTCCCGAAGAACTGGCGCGCCCCCCATTCCAGCGTCAACTACCTCTGCTACCACGACGGCTTCACCCTGGAGGATCTGGTCTCCTACAACCAGCGCCACAACCAGGCCAACGGCGAGGACAACCGGGACGGCCACGGCAACAACCTCTCCAACAACTACGGCGTGGAGGGGCCGACCCTGGATCCGCGGGTCAACAACCTGCGCCAGCAGCAGAAGCGCAACATGATCGCCACCCTGCTGCTCTCCCAGGGCACGCCGCACTTCCTGGCCGGTGACGAGATGGGGCGCAGCCAGCTTGGCAACAACAACGCCTATTGCCAGGACAACCAGATAAGCTGGGTCAACTGGCAGTGGCGACCGGAGGACGAGCGGCTGTTTGCCTTCACCCAGCAGATGATGGCATTGCGGGCAGAGTCCGAGGTCTTCTCCAATTTGCAGCTGAGCGACGACAGCTGGAATGGTGCCCCCGCCAGCTGCCATCAGGTCAACTGGTATCACCCGGATGGTCACCAACTCACCGATCAGGACTGGCACGCCCCCATGGGCCAGGCCTTTGCCATGGATATCGGCATGATCACCTGCCCCGGGGAGCGCTGGTACGTGCTGTTCAACGCCAGCGACTACGATATCCAGTTCCGCCTGCCCCCGCCCGGCGAGGGGATGGAGTGGATCCAGACCATAGACACGGCCACCAACGACGGCCTGCCGTTCCTGCCTGACGACATCAAGCGCCAGGTGGCGGTCAGCCGGGCCCACTCCCTCAAGCTGCTGGAGCGGATCGTGCGGGATGAGCAGGCAGAAGAAGCCTTGCCCCATGAGGAGGCGCATCTTCCCGCCACCGTGGTGGCGCCGCCTGCCAACCCGATCACAGATGCGGGCAAACCATAACAGGCATGCTGGAGTCAGCTTTACGGAGCCGCTATGCTGGGCACCGTTATCAGTGGCGAGGAGTCGGAATGAGCAGTAACAACCCCGAACAGTGGCGCGACAAGCTGAGCGCCGAGCAGTTTCACGTCTGCTGGGAGAAAGGCACTGAGCGCCCCTACAGCGGCGCCCTGCTGCACAACCGCAAGAGTGGTGACTACCTGTGCGTTTGCTGCAAGAGCGTGCTGTTTCACTCGGATGCCAAGTTCGACTCCGGCTGCGGCTGGCCTTCGTTCGACCGGGCCATCGAAGGGACTGTGACCTACACCGAAGACAACAGCCACGGCATGAAGCGGGTGGAGATCACCTGCAGCCAGTGCGGCTCCCATCTGGGCCACGTCTTCCCGGACGGCCCGACCGAGACCGGCCAGCGCTACTGCGTCAACAGCCTGAGTCTGGACTTCGATCCCGAAGGCTGAGCAAGCCATCCCGAGCAATAGAAAACGGCGCCCCTGACATCAGGGGCGCCGTTTTTACAGGGATCCAGTCATGCCTGCCATCAGGCCAGCAGCAGGGCTGTCCCCACCAGCAGACCGGCAATGGCCAGAATGGGCAGCTTCACGACCCTCAACAGATAGAAAGCGATGGCGGTCAGCGCCAGATCCGTTGGTACCAAGACGGCACTCTGCCACACCGGCTGATAGAGGGCGGCCAGCAGCAACCCCACCACGGCGGCATTGATCCCCGTCACCGCCCCCGCCAGCCTGGGGTTGGCCAGCCAGCTCTGCCAGCAGGGCCCCATGGCCCACAGCAGCAGAAATCCCGGCAGGAAGATGGTCAGGGTCGCCAGCAAGGCCCCCGCAAACGGCGCTGCAGGCAACAGCTGGGCACCCAGGTAGGTAGCGAGGGTAAACATGGGGCCCGGCACCAGCTGGGCCAGGCTGTAGCCGGTCAGAAACTGCTGCTGGTTGAGGGTATGCCCCACGCTCTCCTGCAGCAGGGGCAACACCACGTGACCGCCACCAAACACCAGGCTGCCTGCCTGATAGAAATCGGCGGCCAGACGGCTGGCGGGATCCGTTGCCAGCAGTGGCAGACCGAGGAACAGCAGGGCAAACAGCAACAAGGTCGGCCAGTGCGGCTGGCGCCGCTCGCCAGCCTGCGGTGCCGCCGCCATTGCGCCCTCCCCCTGACGTGCGCAGATCAAGGCCGCGCCCGTCAGCATGACCAGCTGGGTCAAGAGGCCGGGTTGCCACCAGAGGGCGGCGGCGGTCACCACCATGATCCCCTGTTGCAGTACCGTCTTGCAGAACTGGCGACTCATGGTGAGCACGGCATCGGCCACCACCACCAACGCCAGCAGCTTGAGTCCGTGCAGGGCGGCCTCCAGCCAGAGGTTGTCAGTGAGCAGGCCCACGCCGATGGCGGCGGCCAGCAGCAACGCAAAGGAGGGGAGCGTAAAGCCGATGAAGGCGGCCAGGGCGCCCGCCAGACCTGCACGGTGGCGACCGATGGCAAAGCCAAGCTGGCTGGAGGCGGGCCCCGGCAGCAGCTGGCACAGGGCCAGTAACTGGGCGAACTCGGCCTGGGTCAGCCAGCGCAGCCGCTCGACGAAGGTGCGCTGAAAATAGCCGATATGGGCGGCCGGCCCACCGAAACTGACGCAACCCAGCCACAGAAACTGAATAAACACCTGCCCCACGCCACCACTCCTGTCTTGTTATAAAAGGCACTGGCGGGATGATATGACAAAGGGATGAATGTTTTATGACTATTCGGGTGATCCCGCTGGCAAATCGCAGTGAACGGTCAGCCGGCAGGCGATGGTTATGATGCCTCCTGGCCTGGCTGTGGCAGATAGCAGCGCCCCGCCAGCCAGCAGGCGATAGATTGGCGACTGGCATCGAAATGGGGCTCGGGCAGCGCGCGGGGATCGCACCAGACCCAACCCTCGCACTTTTCCGGCTCCAGCAGTTGCGGCTCGCCTGCCACCTCGGCCAGCAGAGTGACCGAGATGTAATGCAACCCGCTCTCGCGCCAGGTCTCCAGGTTGTTGGTGACTGCGATGACCCTGGGGTCGCTGATGACAAACCCCGTCTCTTCGGCCACCTCGCGGATGGCCGCCGACTCGAAGCTCTCTCCCAGCTCCAGATGGCCGCCCGCAATGGACCAGTAAGGGGCGTGACTCCCCTTGCGTTTGCCGAGCAGCACCTGGCCCTGGCTGTTGGTCAGGATGACGCCGACACCGACGCGGGGATAGGGAGTGGCCATACGAGAAGCTCCTTGCGATACGACAACTAGAACGGGGGCCCACCTTAGGCCCTATGATACCGGGGTGCAAGTGCCAAGCGACCCTGTCGATACGGCCTGGCGCGCCATTGCCACGGGGTTGAATAACCCGACAATGGTGCGAATGGTAGCGAAAGCCGCCAGCGAGTGTGATCCATTCATCATAAAATGACAAAATCTGCCCACTGAATGGTTTTTTTCGCGATCTCGCCTGCACTTTGCCAACCTGTTCATGGTGCGCTCAGTTTTCTCTTCCCATACTGGCCCTGCAGTTCCAAAAGAGGAGAGACAAGATGCAGTCATCATTGGTCGGACTCTCCATTCTGTGGGGGCTAGCCAGCTTTGGTGTTCAGGGGGATTTCATCGAGAGCCGTGATTCCGTTGCGCCATCCTGGCAAACCGAGTCCAGAGTGGAGATGGAAGGTTATCTGATCGAATCGCTGGGGGATGATCGCTGGCTGTTCGACAACGGCAGCGAGAGCCTGCTGGTCTCCCTGCCCGAGGGGCAGTGGGTGCAAAGTGGTGAGCGGCTGCGCCTGAGTGGCGAACCGCAACAGGAGCCGTCAGGCTGGCTGCTGCAGGTAGAGGACATCAGCCAGGTCAGCGTCTGACCGCCGGCGAGCGCACCACTATTGCTTGCTCGCACTCACCATCACCAGAGTCTCAATAAAATCAAGGCGCCAATGGCGCCTTGATCTCTTTATGCCGTGACTCTGGCCACGAGCGGGATTACTCATCCTGCTCCCGTGCGATGGCACGCCAGCCGATATCCTTGCGGTAGAAAACCCCATCCCACTTGATGCGGGCCGCCAGCTGGTAGGCACGTTTCTGCGCCTCGGCGACCGTGTGACCGAGGGCGGTTGCACACAGCACGCGGCCACCCTGGGTCAGGCTGGTATCCCCTTCCAGCCGGGTACCGGCGTGGAACACCTTCTCGCCCGCGACCTCATCCACCGGCAAACCGCTGATGGGGTGGTTGCTGCTGTAGTTGCCGGGATAACCGCCCGCCGCCAGTACCACGCCGATGGCGGCGCGGGGATCGTAGAACGCCTCTTTCTGATCCAGCTTGCCCTCGCAGGCCGCCAGGCAGAGCTCCACCAAATCGGACTGCATCCGCAGCATGATGGGCTGGGTCTCGGGATCGCCGAAGCGGCAGTTGAACTCGATCACCTTGGGATTGCCCTGGCCATCGATCATCAGGCCGGCATAGAGGAAACCGGTGTAGACGTTGCCTTCGGCCGCCATGCCGCGCACGGTCGGCATGATCACCTGTTCCATCACGCGCCGGTGCACCTCGGGGGTGACCACGGGGGCCGGAGAGTAAGCCCCCATGCCGCCGGTGTTGGGGCCGGTATCGCCATCACCAACCCGCTTATGATCCTGGCTGGTGGCCATAGGCAGCACGTGCTCACCATCCACCATAACGATAAAACTCGCCTCCTCTCCATCCAGGAACTCCTCGATCACCACCCGGGCGCCGGCATCGCCAAACGCGTTGCCGGAGAGCATGTCCCGCACCGCCTCTTCGGCTTCGCTCAGTGTCATGGCGACGATCACCCCCTTGCCGGCCGCCAGGCCGTCGGCCTTGATGACGATGGGTGCGCCCTTCTCGCGCAGGTAGGCCAGCGCCGGCTCCACCTCGGTGAAGTTCTGGTAATCGGCGGTCGGGATGGCGTGACGGGCCAGGAAATCCTTGGTGAAGGCCTTGGATCCTTCCAGTTGGGCGGCGGCGGCAGTCGGGCCGAAGATGGGCTGACCGGCGGCGCGGAAGGCATCGACCACCCCTTTCACCAGCGGAGCCTCGGGGCCGACTATGGTCAGGCCGATCTGCTTCGCCTTGGCAAACGCCAGCAGTCCTTCGATGTCGGTCGCCTCGATGGCCACGTTCTCGATCCCCGGCTCCAGCTGGGTGCCCGCATTGCCCGGGGCCACGAAGACGTGGCTCACCAGGGGAGAGTGTTTTGCCTTCCAGGCCAATGCATGTTCACGGCCACCGTTACCAATGATCAGTACTTTCATCGTTTCGCTCGCTTCTATTTGTGGTCACCGCCCCGGCTTGCGCCGCGACCGGTGAAAATAGTCAGTTGAAAAGAGACAACAAAAGGGCCGCCTGAGGCGGCCCTGACCCATCAATGACGGAAATGACGCATGTTGGTGAACACCATGCACATGCCGTGTTCATCGGCGGCGTCGATCACCTCTTGGTCACGCATCGAGCCACCCGGCTGGATGACGCAGGAGATACCGGCCTGGGCCGCCGCATCGATACCGTCGCGGAACGGGAAGAAGGCATCGGAGGCCATGACGGAGCCCGCCACGGTCAACCCTTCATCCGCCGCCTTGATGCCGGCTATCTTGGCAGAGTAGACGCGGCTCATCTGGCCGGCGCCGACGCCGATGGTCTGGCCATCTTTGGCGTAGACGATGGCGTTGGATTTGACGAACTTGGCCACCTTCCAGCAGAACAGCAGATCCTTGAGTTCCGCCTCGGTCGGCTGGCGCTTGCTGACCACGGTCAGATCACCCAGGGTCACCATGCCGAGATCGCGCTCCTGCACCAGCAGGCCGCCGTTGACCCGCTTCATGTCGAAACCGGCCGCCGGTGCAGTCCACTGGCCACACTCGAGCAGACGCACGTTCTGCTTGGCGGCGACGGCATCGCGTGCCTCCTGGCTCACGGTCGGGGCGATGATCACCTCGACAAACTGGCGATCGACAATGGCTTTGGCGGTGGCGCCATCCAGTTCACGGTTGAAGGCAATGATGCCGCCAAACGCCGAAGTGGGATCGGTCTGCCAGGCGCGTTCATAGGCGGCCAGCAGATCGTCGCCGATGGCCACGCCGCACGGGTTGGCGTGCTTGACGATGACGCAGGCCGGCTCGCTGAACTCCTTCACGCACTCAAGCGCTGCGTCGGTGTCGGCGATGTTGTTGTAGGAGAGAGCCTTGCCCTGCAGCTGGACTGCGCTGGAGACAGAGCCCGGCGCCGCGTGCTCTTCGGCATAGAAGGCGGCGGCCTGATGGCCGTTCTCGCCGTAGCGCATGTCCTGCTTCTTGATGAACTGGCTGTTGAAGGTGCGCGGGAAGCGGGACTCCTCGTCACCCTCCTTGTTGTCGCCGTAAGAGGGCACCATGCTGCCGAAGTAGTTGGCGATCATGCCGTCGTAGGCGGCGGTGTGCTCGAAGGCGGCGATGGCCAGATCGAAGCGGGTGGCAAGGGTCAGGCTGTTGCCGTTGTCGTCCATCTCGCGGATGACGCGGTCGTAGTCGGCAGCCTTGACCACGATGGCGACATCCTTGTGATTCTTGGCGGCGGAGCGAACCATGGTCGGGCCACCGATGTCGATATTCTCGACGGCATCTTCCAGGGTGCAGCCAGGCTTGGCGACGGTCGCCGCGAAGGGGTAGAGGTTGACGACAACCATGTCGATGGGGGAGATAGCATGCTGGGCCATGATGGCGTCATCCTGATCCCGACGGCCGAGAATGCCGCCATGAACCTTGGGATGCAGGGTCTTGACCCGGCCATCCATCATCTCGGGGAAACCCGTATAGTCAGAGACCTCGGTCACCGGCAGACCCGCGTCGCTCAGCAGTTTGGCGGTACCGCCAGTGGAGAGCAGGGCAACACCACGCTCGTTGAGTGCCTTGGCAAATTCCACGATGCCAGTCTTGTCAGACACACTCAGCAATGCACGGCGAATGGGTCGAGCTTGTTCCATCACACTATCGTCCTCAACATAACGGGGACCGTTCCATGGGAGGCGAGGCTCAACACAGAGAGTCCCCTAATAAATGGAAGTGGGGGATTTCGCAAACCACTCTTATCCAGGAACCCGTCCCTGGCCAAAGTGTTTTAAGAAATGCCCGCTTGGCGCGACGCTCTCTTATGGGCGCGTATTCTACACAAAAAATGTGACGCGTGGGGGATTTTTTAAAACAACAAAGCCTTGTGTGGCGCGGCATTAAACGTTTTCCTGTTGATTTTTGCAAAACGTTTTCACTTTCAGGGTTTTACCGGAAAAATGCCCTTCATCTGACTTTTATCTGTCCCTTTCACGCCCTTGGCTGGCAATCGACGGGCAAAGGGGCGATAGTGGAGGCGATTTTTTACTGAGCGGCATATCCAACGGGGAACAAGCCATGTATCGGATTGGGGAACTGGCCAAGGCGTGCGGGGTAAAGGCAGATACCCTGCGCTTTTACGAGAAGAACGGACTCATCTCGCCGGGCATTCGCAACGAGTCCGGCTATCGCCTCTACGGCGAGCAGGACAAGCGGCGACTGGAGTTCATCATCCGCGCCAAATCGGTGGGCTTCTCCCTGGCCGACATCGGCGAACTGCTGGCCCTCGACACCAACAAGGCCAAAGTCACCTGCCAGGAGGTAAAGGCGGTGGCCGATGCCAAGCTGGCCCAGGTGGAGCAGAAGATAGTGGAGCTGACCCGCTTTCGCGACAACCTGCGGGAGCTCTCAGACATCTGTTGCGGCGGTCCGCGCTCGGCGGAACACTGCGCCATCCTGGAGACCCTGGAGTCGGGCGCTCCAACCCATCATGAGCACCACCACGAGTAAGCCTGCCTGCCGACTGATTGCGACGGCGGCGATTTGGTGACAGAATCGCCGCGTTTTTGAGCGGTGTGCCCCAAGGGGTTGCCAAGTGGCTCGCCGCCACAACGATACACCGCCCAGCACATCCCCCATCCAGAGACGAGGAGCCACTATGGCCAAGAGAAGGGTTGCACAACCTACCTTCTCCTCCCGGGAGACCCCCCTCCCCGAGGAAACAACAGTTCAGGGAACCGGCTACGCCCATCGGCGTGGCGAGATAAAGGAGAACCACCTGCAGGCCCTGCTCACGGATCCGCTGTTTCGCAGCCGGGTCGAGCAAAACAGGAAGGGCAAGGGCAGCTATCAGCGCAAGGCCAAGCACGCCAGGCGGTGGGAGCCCGGCCAACAGCAGATGATGCACGTCTGCTGCTGAGCGGGTTTCTATCGACCATAAACAATCAGGGCGCCAATGGCGCCCTGATTGTTTTGCTGAAAAAAGCCGAGCCGCAGGCGCTTATTGCCTCATGGCCAGCTCGCCATCCTGGGCTTACTCATCCATAAAGAGTTCCAGCAGCACGTTCAGATAGCGATGACCGAGGGCGGTGAGCTGCCAGCTGTCGCCGAGATCCTCGATAAGCTCCTTGCTCTGGGCGATGGTCAGCATGGTCTCTACCCGCTCCAGCCCAAGGCCGGTGTAGGCCTCGAACTCCGTCTTGGGGGCCGGTTCAAACAATCTGAACCGGTTCATAAAGTACTCGAGCGGCAGATCGTCCTCGGTGACCTGCCACTGCTCGTCCAGATAGGGACGGGCGAGATCCAGATAGCCTTTCGGGTGCTTCACCTTGGCGGTGCGCAGGATCTGGCCACTGGCGAGATCCGTTACCTTGCCGTGGGCGCCGCAGCCAATCCCCAGATAGTCGCCAAAGCGCCAGTAGTTGAGGTTGTGGCGACACTGATAACCCTCCTTGGCGTAGGCCGAGATCTCGTACTGGCGATAACCCCTGGCGGTGAGCATGGCGTGGCCCTGCTCGTAGATGTCCCACAAGGTGTCATCTTCCGGCAGCCGGGGTGGCTTGGAGGCGAACGCCGTGTTCGGCTCTATGGTGAGCTGGTACCAGGAGAGATGAGGCGGCGCACAATCGATGGCCTGCTGCAGATCGTAGAGAGCATCGTCCAAGCTCTGATCCGGCAGGCCGTGCATCAGATCCAGATTGAAAGTGGGGAGCTTGATGGCATGAGCCAATGCGGCGGCCTTGCGCGCCTCTTCCGGGCCGTGAATGCGCCCGAGCCGGGTCAGTTTCTCCTGCTGGAAGCTCTGCACCCCGATGGAGATACGGTTGATGCCCGCCAGCTGGAAGCCGGCGAACTTGTCCGCCTCTACCGTGCCTGGGTTGGCCTCCATGGTGATCTCGCAGTCCGCCGTCAACGGGATGCGGGCACGCACCCCGTCCAGCAGCGCCTGCATCGCCGCCACCGTCAGCAGGCTGGGAGTCCCGCCACCGATAAAAATGGAGGAGAGGGGGCGCCCCTGGGCCCACTTCAGATCCTGCTCCAGATCCTCCAGCAGGGCGGCCACGTACTCGAGGTGGGGCAGATCCCCCTTCTGGGCGTGGGAGTTGAAGTCACAATAAGGGCACTTCTGGACACACCAGGGCACATGGATATAGAGGGAGAGAGGCGGCAGTTGCAGCATGGGGATTCCACTAATCAAAAATAAAAACGGGGGCTGACGGCCCCCATTGTAGATGAAATGCTTGCCGGAGTATCCCGGCACCGTGCCCGGGCTCAGTGCGCCGCGGCCAGGGCCTCTTTCAGCTTGGCCAGCGCCTGGCCACGATGGCTGAGCTGGTTCTTCAGATCGCCTGGCATCTGGGCGGCGGTGCAGTCGTGATCCGGTACGAAGAAGACGGGGTCGTAACCAAAGCCGTGCTGACCGCGCGGCTCGTCGATGATCATCCCCTCCCAGCTCGCCTGGCAGATGATGGGGGTGGGGTCGTCGGCGTGGCGCATATAGACCAGCACACACCAGAAACGGGCACTCTTGAGGTAGTCAGGGGCCCCCTGGAGCTCGCCCAGCAGCTTGTCGATATTCTCCTTGTCGCTGGCGTTGTCGCCGGCGAAACGGGCGGAGTAGACACCGGGGCGGCCGTGCAGCAGATCCACTTCGAGGCCAGAGTCGTCGGCCACGGCGGGCAGTCCGGTGATGCGGGCGGCATGGCGGGCCTTGATGATGGCGTTTTCGACGAAGGTGGTGCCGGTCTCATCGGCATCGGACACTGCAAACTCGCTCTGCGGGATCACCTGGATCTTCATATCGGCCAGCATGGCGGCCAATTCCTTCACCTTTTTCTGATTCCCTGTTGCCAGGACAAGCTTGTTCATCGCACACCTCCGCAAAAATAATCTGCGCATTCTATGCGTCGCAGCCGTTTAGTAAAAGCGCCAATTGTCACTAATCCCGCCCCATCCAAGGCCCGTCACATGGCTCTGTTTGCCACCTGAAAAATACATGTTTCCGTACAGGAATAACCGAAGTGATTAAATACCATTTCTATTCATTATTGTGACTCAGTAGACTCGCGCACCAACTGATTTTTCCTGTCTTCATGAGGTGGCTGATGCCCTTGATCCTTCTGCTCGTACTTCTGGTACTGTTCGGCCCGCTGGCCATCGACATCTACCTGCCCGCCATTCCGCAGATGGCGGAAAAGCTGGGCGCAGAAGTGACCCTGATGCAGGGCACCATCACCTGGTTCCTATTCAGCATGGGTCTGGGCCAGCTGCTGGTGGGCCCGCTGGCCGACCGTTACGGCCGCAAGCCCATCGCCCTGGGCGGTGTACTGCTCTACGGCCTGAGCGCACTGGGCGCAGGCTTCGCCGCCAGCCTCGGGGAGCTGATGCTGGCACGGGTGCTGCAGGGCTTTGGCGCCTGTGCCACCTCGGTCGCGGCCTTCTCGGTAGTGCGTGACAGCTATGGCCCGAAAAAGAGCGGCCAGATGATCTCCTACCTCAATGGCGCCATCTGCTTCATTCCGGCGCTGGCCCCCCTGTTTGGTGGCTGGCTCACCGCCAAGGCGGGCTGGTCTGCCAACTTCTGGTTCATGGCCGGATATGCATTGATGGTCGGCGGCTGGTTGCTGTGGCGCATGCCGGAGACCCGCCCGGAGGATACCCGCAGCGAGGGAGCCCTCATCAGCTGGGATCGCTACAGCCCTGTGCTGCGCTCCCCCACCTTCCTGTTCAACGCGGCGCAATGCATGCTGGCGATGGCGGTGATCCTCGCCTATGTCACCGCCGCACCGGTGCAGCTGATGGTGAAGCTGGGGCTCGACATGAACGGCTTCAGCTACTGGTTTACCGCCAACGCGGCGGTGAACATCCTTGCCTGTTTCCTGGCCCCCCGCTGCGTTGCCAAAATGGGACCGAGACGCACCCTGCGCATCGGCCTGCTGGCCCTGCTGGTGGCAGCCATCACCCTGACCCTGACCATGCATCTTGATCATCCGCTGGGCATGATGGGCCCCGTGTTCCTCTCCAGCATCGCCTTTGCCATGATCCTGGGCTCGGCCGCCGGCATGGCGCTGGCCCCCTTCGGTCAGTGCGCCGGTACCGCCGCCGCCCTGCTCGGCCTGTTCCAGATGAGCGGGGCTGGCGCCCTGGTCGGCCTCACCGGCGCCCTGATGCAGGATCCCCTGGATCAGCTGGCCCTGCACATGTGGCTGCTGTTGCCACCACTGGTGGTGTTGATGACCCGCCAGGGACGGCGCTTGTGTTTGCAATAAATCCTGTGCTCTGATGAGCACATCCGGGGGCCGCTGGCCCCCTCCTCTTTTTTGTGACCCGTCGCCCGCCGGCACAGGCGCCCGACCCCGACTCATGTCAGCGGAGAAACACCCATGAGCCAGACTCTCAACGCCGCCCTGGTGGGCTATGGCTTTGCAGGCAAGACCTTTCACGCCCCCTTTCTCGGCACCACTCCGGGCCTTCGCCTCAGTTGGGTGGTAAGCCGCGATGCTGCCAAGGTACGGGCCGATCTGCCCGATTGCCGGGTCGGTTCGCTGGAGGAGGTGCTGAGCGACAACACGGTTGATCTGGTGGTGATCGCCACCCCCAACGATACCCATGCTCCCCTCGCCCGCCAGGCATTGCTGGCCGGCAAGCACGTGGTGATCGACAAACCGTTCGCCCTGGATCTGGCCGAGGCCAAGGCGCTGGCAGAACTGGCGGAAAAACAGCAGCGGCTACTCAGCATCTTCCACAACCGGCGCTGGGACGGGGATTTCCTCACGGTGCGCCGCCTGCTGGCAGAGGGGACCCTGGGGCAGATCGCCCAGTTTGAATCGCACTTCGATCGCTATCGCCCCGAGGTGCGCCAGCGCTGGCGCGAGGCGGGCGGTCCGGGTTCCGGGCTCTGGTTCGATCTCGGCCCCCATGTGCTGGATCAGGCGCTGCAGCTGTTCGGTCTGCCCGACTGGCTGCAGGCCGATCTGGCCGGGCAACGCCCGGGGTCCCTGAGCGATGACTACTTCCACGTGGTGCTGGGCTACGGCGAGATGCGGGTGGTGCTGCACGGCAGCTGCCTGGTGTCGGCCACCATGCCTCGCTTCGTCATTCACGGCAGTGCGGGCTCGTTTATCAAGTTCGGCATGGATGTGCAGGAAGAGCAACTCAAGCTCGGCAAGCGCCCTCCGGCGGCCGACTGGGGCGTGGACAGCAAGCCAGGCCAGCTCAGCCGGATCCGGGATGGCCAACTGCAACAGGAGCTGGTCGCAAGTGAGGCCGGCGACTACGGTGCCTACTACCGCGGAGTCTGCGCCGCCATCCTGGGCGAAGGGGCAAATCCGGTGCCCGCCGGAGAGGCCCTGACGGTCATGGCGCTGCTGGATCTGGCACGCGAGAGCCATAGCTCGGGAAAACGCCTTGCTTGTCAGAAGCTGTCTGACTGACCACGCCGACAACAAAGATTCAAACAAAACCTTAAAACCGTTTAGATACCAAGCAGGCAAGATATAATGGTGATTAGTTGTGCAACATCACCATTTTTTGGACATTTTTAGTTGAATTTAGCTAAATGAGCAGTTCTTTTTATCTATGGTACGAAAAAATGTCATTGTGATATCCGTTTTCATCTGCAACCGTTGGGGCTATATTGCGTCCGCCTCTTGGCTCCCGGCCAATGATTGGAAAACCGGGTGAAAGGACGCACTTTGATGGTTGTCACAACCATCTCTCCATCTTTTGTTGAGGGTATACACATGAATAAAGTACTGGTAGCCGGTATCCTGGGTCTGATGTTGACCGCTTGCGGTCAGAAAGAAGAGAAGGCTGCCGCACCTGCTGCCACCCCGGCCGCCGAAGTCGCAGCAACCGTAGAACAAGCGGCCAGCGAAGCCACTTCTACCGTTGAAAAAGCCGCTTCCGAAGCGACTGCAACCGTTGAGAAAGCTGCTGACGACGTAGCCACCAAGGTTGAAGCTGCCGTGAGCGATGCCAAGGCCAACTAAGCCAGCACCTCATTCGAAGACGGGCCCGAAGGAAACTTCGGGCCCGTTTTTTTATGGGCCGTTTACGGCGCCGGATTGATCAATGAGGTGAGGATATGATCCTCCCAGCGACCATTGATCATCAGATACTCCCTGGCATACCCCTCCCGCTCGAAGCCGAGCCGCTCCAGCAGGGCGCCGCTGCGATGATTGGCCGGCATGTAGCAGGCCATGATGCGGTGCAGGCCATGTTCGCGAAACAGGTAATCGATGGCGACGGGCAGCACCTCCTGCATCAGCCCCTGCCCCTGGTGCTGCTGATCGACGGCATAACCCAGGTGGCACGCCTTGAAGATCCCCATCAATATGTTGCTGAAGTTGCAGGTGGCGATCACCCGCTCCCCCGCCGGATCCAGGGCCGCCAGATTGACTCCGGTGCCATGGAAGAACTGGCCATAACTCTCCTGCAACCTGGCGTGCCAGTAAGGGAGGGTATAAAAGCGCTCATCCCGCAGTGGCTCCCAGGGGGTTAGGTGGGCGCGATTGCGCCGGTAGAAGTCGAGCATCATAGGGGCCTGATCCGGCGACAGCACCGTCAGGTGGGCTCGGGCCGTCTTGAGATGTGGCAGCACCATCAGGATTCCCTCAACCTCAACCACTCATCACGTAGCAAACTGTAGTGGACGTGATCCACCACCCGGCCGGCCAGCCGTTCGGCGCGCCGGGTGATCCCCTCCTGCTGCATTCCGAGTCGCTCGCAGACGGCCCGGCTTGGCTCGTTGTCAGTAGCGGCGCTGATCTCCACCTTCTCCATGCCCATCTCCTCGAAGGCGTGATGGATAAGGGCCTGACAGGCCCGGGTGATGATGCCGTTGCCCTGCCAGCGTTCCGCCAGCCAGTAGCCGATGGCCACCTTGCCAAGATCCGCGTCTATCTGGTTGTAGCCGATCACCCCGACCACCTCCCCCTGATACTCGATGGCAGTAGTCAGCCCCTCGCCGCGAGCAAACTTCTCGATGGCGTGGCGAATGAAGGTGGCACTGTCGGCGGGGCGCAGGATCAGGGGCGGCCAGGGCAACCACTGGGAGAGGTATTCCCGGTTGTCACGGCAGAGGGCAAACAGCTCGCTCGCCATGTCGGGCTGCAAAAAGAGCAGCGCAAGCTCATCATCCAACTGCCATGAGAACATGGGATTCTCCTTTGAAATCAGTCATCAAATGACAAAACAGCACCAATGTAGCCAATTGCTTCCAGAGGTGCCAACCCTTTTGCAGGGGGTCGCTCACCTCTCACCGCGCCACCGTTTGGCTAGGGCACGAGCTGTCGCCAGCACCGCCTCCTTGGCCGGATTGGGCCGTTTGCCGCCGCGCCAGGCCATCATCACATCCCAGTGCTCCTGGGGCAGATTGCAGACATCCAGTTTGACCAGTCGCCCGACCTCCAGATCCCGCGCGATGGCCAACTCTGGCATCAGAGTGATGAAACCGTGCTCCAGCGCCAGATCCCGGGCCGCACTCGCGGGCTGTACCCCGTGCAAGGGGCTGGCGGCACGGCGCAGCCGCCGCAATTGCTGAATAAAGACGTCACAACCTGGCCCCCACACCTGGGGGGCAAGCCGCTGATCGGCGATGTCCTGCAGAGTCAAACCGTGGCACCCCGCCAGCGGGTGCATAGGCGAGGCGATGGCGATGATGGGGGAGCAGCAGAGCAGCTCCATCTGCAGTCCAGCCACCGGCGGGCACTTGAGCACGAAGCCGATGTCGGTCACCCCGGTCAGCAGCTCCTGCATGATGACGCCGGAATGATCCGTGGTGCAGCGGATCTCGAACGCCTCGTCCACCAGCTCCATCAGGAGCGAGCCAAACACCACCGAGGTCAGGGAAGGCAGGCTGGAGAGACGGATGCAGGGCAGCGCCGGTGCCCCCTGCAGCGCCAGCCGCCCTTCGCTCAGGGTTGTCAGGGCCGAACGGGCCGCTGGCAGGAACTCCTCGCAAGCGCGAGTCGGGGTCACGCCGCGGCGATGACGCTGGAACAGCGGCGCCCCCAGAGTCAGTTCCAGATGGGCAATGCGCTGGCTCACCAGAGGTTGCGACCAACCGCGGATAGCCGCCGCCTGACTGAAACTGCCAAGCTCCGCCACATCCAGCAGCAGCTGCAAATCGTCCAGATCCATAGACATAAAAAATCCTGATATGAAATATAGGTAGTTGTCGTCTACCACTATATCTGATGCCCCTCCAGAATGGAGTCATCAATCAATAGAGAGGGCATTATGGTAGAGCGGGCAAGGCATTGGGGGCGCTGGTTTCTGGCGCTGGATACGACGCTGGTTATCCTGGGTTTCTTTGTGGTGATGCCGATGATCAGCCTGCGCTTCGTGGATCAGCTCGGCTGGGCGGCGGGGTTGGTAGGGCTGGCCCTGGGGCTGCGCCAGCTGACCCAGCAGGGGCTGGGCATCTTCGGTGGCTCCCTGGCCGATCGCTTCGGGGCTCGTCCGCTCATCGTCACCGGCATGTTGCTGCGCGCCGTCGGCTTCGCCACCCTGGCCTGGGCCGAGAGCGGCGCCATGCTGATCTTCTCCTGCTTCCTCTCCGGTCTCGGTGGCTGCCTGTTCGATCCACCGCGGGCCGCCCTGGTGATCAAGTTCACCCGCCCCGGCGAACGGGGCCGCTTCATCTCCCTGTTGATGATGCTGGAGAGCGCCGGCGCCGTGACCGGGGCCCTGCTCGGCAGCTGGTTGCTGCGCTTTGACTTCACCTATGTCTGCCTGCTGGGCGCAGGCCTGTTCACCCTGGCGGCTCTGTGCAACTGGCTGCTGTTGCCCCCTTACCGCCTCTCCCTCAAGCCGACCCCGATGCGGCAAGGACTGGGGCAGGTGCTGGCGGATCGCGCCTTCTGCCGGCTGGTGCTGATCCTGAGCGGCTACTACATGCTGTGGGTGCAGGTGATGCTGATCTTCCCCATCCTGGTCAAGCAGCTCTCCGGCAGCACCACGGCGGTCGGCTGGATGTACAGCCTGGAGACCGCCCTGTCGCTGGCGCTGCTCTACCCCATCGCCCGTTTCAGCGAGCGGCGCTACAAGCTGGAAAACCGCCTGATGGCCGGCATCCTGCTGATGACAATAGGGATAGGGCTGGTCGCCTTCGTCAACACCCTGTCGGGGCTCTTCGTGCTGCTGGCCTGCTTCTATCTGGGGATCATCATCTGCGAGCCGGCGCGGGAGACCCTGATGACCCGGCTGGCCAACCCCAACGCACGCGGTAGCTACATGGGTTTCAGCAGACTCGGACTCGCCCTGGGGGGCATGACAGGCTACGTGGGGGGAGGCTCCCTCTATGACTATGCCCTGCAGCAGGGGCAACCCGCCCTCCCCTGGCTGGTACTGGGCACGATCGGCGTGGTCACCATGCTGCTGCTGGCTCACTGCTTCGCCCGCCGCCCGGAGCTGAGAAGCCGGGCGGCAGCCTGAACCATTTTCAGGGAAATGAAAAATAAAGTTGCGCACAACAACCAAGTCGCTAAATTGGTTGTTGTACACAACAAAAAGGAAACCCTGATATGGATCCCCGCCCCCTGCGCGCCCTCTCTCGTGAGCTGGTCCGCGAACTCGGCATGCTCTCCCAGCAATGCGGCGAGCTGGCCCTCACCCCCATCGAAGCCCACCTGCTGATCGAACTGGAGAGCGGCCCTGCCACCAACCAGCAGTTGGCAGAGAAACTGCGCATCGACAAGTCCAACGCCAGCCGTCCGCTGGCGCGCCTCGCCGAACGGGAGTTCATCAGCTGGCATCCCCATCCCTCCGATGGTCGCAGCAAGGAGGCCCGCCTCACCATCGCCGGCCAAAGCCAGCTGCTGGCGCTGCATCGGGAAATGGACTGCGCCATGGAAGAGACCCTGGCCCAGTTGACTCAGGAAGAACGCGAGCGGCTGTGGGAAGGCCTGCGCCTCTATCGCAGCGCCCTCTCCCGTGCCCGCCGCCAGCAGGGCTACCACATTCGTCCCATCCGGGCGTTCGACAATCCCCATATCGCTGCGGTGATCCGCGCCGTCTCCGCCGAATACGGCCTCACCGCCGACAAGGGCTATGGAGTCGCCGACCCGAACCTGGATCAGCTCCATGAGACTTATCAGGGCAGGGGTAGCCGCTACTGGGTGATTGAAGGGCCTGATGGCACCATTCTGGGTGGCGGCGGTATAGCCAGGCTGGCGGGAGAAGAAGAGACCTGCGAGCTGCAGAAGATGTACTTCATGCCCGCCTTGCGCGGGCTGGGGCTGGGGCGACGGCTGGTGCTGCAGGCGCTGGAGGAGGCACGAACCCTCGGCTACCAGCGCTGTTACCTTGAGACCACAGAGGTACTGCGGGAAGCCACCAGCCTCTACGAGTCACTGGGTTTTGAACACCTGCCCGGCCCGCTCGGTTGCACCGGCCACGATGCTTGCGAGATCTGCATGGTGCTCACCCTGTAACCACGCCGTAAAACCGGCAGGCCCCCGCGAGCAGGGGCCTGCCATCGAAAACCTGTTTCGATTAACCCTCTCTTGCCGCCTCTCCCGTTATCGTGCTGGTCTGGTTCAGTGGCCGTCTGGCCCAGAAACCGGCGAGCAGAGAACCGGAGAGGTTGTGCCAGACCGAAAACAGGGTTCCCGCCATGGCTGAAGCCGGCGTGAAGAACTTCATGGCGAGCGCAGTGGCCAGCCCCGAGTTCTGCAGCCCCACCTCGAAGGCGACGGTACGGCAGATACGCTCATCAAAGCCGAGCAGCCGGCTGACCCAGTAGCCCGCCGTGATGCCGATACCGTTATGCAGGATCACCGCCAGCGCCACCATGGGGCCGATGCTGGCGAACTGGCCCGCATTGAGCGCCACGACGGTGGCGATGATCAACACGATGGCCGCCATGGAGACCAGGGGGAGTACTGGCTCAATGCGCGCGGTCAGGGAGTGCAGGAAGACATTGGCGACCACCCCGAGTACCACGGGGATCAGCACTATCTTGACCAAGCTCAGCAGCATGTCCAGCACCGGCACGTCGACGCTCTTGCCAGCCAGCAGCTGCACCAGCAGAGGCGTGATGATGACACCCAGCAGCGTGGAGAGCGCCGTCATTGTGATCGAGAGGGCCACATCCCCCTTGGCGAGGTAACACATCACATTGGAAGAGGTGCCGCCAGCCACGCTGCCCACCAGCACCATACCCACCGTCAGCTCGGCATCGAAACCCAGCAGCAGACTGATAAGCAGGGCAGCCAGTGGCATTACGCTGAATTGCAGCACCAGCCCGAGTCCGATGGCCTTCTTGTTGCGCACCACGTCGAGGAAGTTCCGGGGTTTGAGGGTCAGCCCCATGGCCAGCATGATGATGGTCAGCAGCGGCACTATCTGCGCCTTGAGATCGGTGAACAGACCCGGCTGCCAGTAGGCCAGCAAGGAGAAGAGCAAGGCCCAGAGCGGGAAGAGGTTGGTGATGCGTCCCAGCATGTCGATATCCTTATTCTGAAGCTAACGCAGGCAAACAAGCCCGCAGGGTTTTCTTTTATATCAGCTTTGTCATCGGGTGGAGCCTCGATTGTGCTCGTCAGCCGGGGAAATAGAACCAGGCGGTGCTGATAAGACCGTCCTCTACCTCGAAGACCGCCACACTCTCCAGCGGTTCGGGAGAGAGACCGTGGATCCGCTCATGATCAAACACCTTGTTGCCGAGCACCGTCCTCGACAGCAGTTCGGCCTTCAGCAGCGGGTTATTGAAGCGGTGCTCCATATAGAAGGTTCTGAGCGCCTCCTTGCCAACGGTGGAGGGCGATTCTGCCGGCATGCGATAGGCTTTGAACTGCTCGGAAAAGCAAGCCAGGAAGGCCTCGATATCATGGGCATTGTAGGCTTCCAGCTGTGCCTGGACGGACAAAACGACGGACATGGCACTCTCCAATAAATTTAATTTATTCATTTATATTGGTTTTTTACTCAATCGTCGATAGCAGATGAATTCCCTTCCCCTCGCGGCTCCCCCGTAAAAACCGATAAAAAAAGACCCCGCCGAAGCGGGGTCTCTTGTCTCGTCAGCCATGCAGGCTTGCGAAGCGGTATCAGTGCTCGCGAGTCTGGCGGAACTGGACGTCCGGGTGACGTTCCTGAGCCAGGCGCAGGTTGACCATGGTCGGCGCGATATAGGTGAGGTTATCACCGCCATCGAGGGCCAGGTTGATCTCGTTTTTGCGCTTGAACTCCTCGAACTTCTTGGCATCTGTCCCTTCCACCCAGCGGGCGGTGGAGACGTTGACCGCCTCGTACAGGGCCTCGACGTTGTACTCGCTCTTGAGGCGCGAGACCACCACGTCGAACTGCAGCACACCGACCGCACCGACGATGAGATCGTTGCTCTGCAGCGGACGGAACACCTGTACCGCCCCCTCTTCGGAGAGCTGTACCAGCCCCTTGAGCAGCTGCTTCTGCTTGAGGGGGTCACGCAGGCGGATGCGGCGGAACAGTTCCGGCGCGAAGTTGGGGATGCCGGTGAACTTGAGATCCTCACCCTGGGTGAAGGTGTCGCCGATCTGGATGGTGCCGTGGTTGTGCAGACCGATGATGTCACCCGCGAAGGCGTCTTCCGCCTGCTCGCGATCGCCGGCCATGAAGGTCACGGCGTCGGAGATGTTCACATCCTTGCCCAGACGCACGTGGCGCATCTTCATGCCCTTGGAGTAGGTGCCGGAGACGATGCGCATAAAGGCGATACGGTCGCGGTGTTTCGGGTCCATGTTCGCCTGGATTTTGAACACGAAACCGGAGAACTTCTCCTCGGTGGCAGCCACTTCGCGGCTCTCGGCCTTGCGCGGCATGGGGGCCGGCGCCCAGTCGGTCAGGCCGTCCAGCATATGGTCAACACCAAAGTTGCCGAGTGCGGTACCGAAGAAGACCGGGGTCATCTCGCCGGCGATGAAGGCGTCGTGATCGAACTCGGGAGAGGCACCCTGCACCAGCTCTAGCTCATCACGCAGCTGCTGAGCCAGATCTTCACCGATGGCGGCGTCCAGATCCGGGTTGTTCAGCCCCTTGATCACCCGCTTCTCCTGGATGGTGTGGCCCTGACCGCTTTGATAGAGGTAGGTCTCATCCTTGTAGAGGTGATAGACACCCTTGAAGGATTTGCCGCAGCTAATGGGCCAAGTGATGGGGGCGCACATGATGTTGAGCTCGCGCTCCACCTCGTCCATCACTTCCATGGGATCGCGCACTTCGCGGTCCAGCTTGTTCATGAAGGTGAGGATGGGGGTATCGCGCAGTCGGGTCACTTCCATCAACTTGCGGGTCCGGTCTTCAACACCCTTGGCGGCATCGATGACCATCAGGCAGCAGTCGACCGCCGTCAGGGTACGGTAGGTATCTTCGGAGAAGTCCTCGTGACCCGGGGTATCGAGCAGGTTGACCAGGCAGTCGGCATAGGGGAACTGCATCACTGAGGTGGTGATGGAGATACCGCGCTGCTTCTCCATCTCCATCCAGTCGGATTTGGCGTGCTGGCCCGAGCCACGGCCCTTGACGGTACCGGCGCGCTGAATGGCCTGTCCGAACAGCAGGACTTTTTCGGTGATGGTGGTTTTACCCGCATCCGGGTGCGAGATGATCGCAAAAGTGCGTCTCTTGGAGACTTCACTCAGAAATTCAGCTGACATAATTCAACGTTCTTCTATTGGGCGGCGGCCTTGGCCACCGTGGGAATAAATCCGGGATGCCGCATTCGACTCACGGCACATCTGTATGCAGCGCATGCCACGCCGGCAGGCATCAGGCCAGCCAGGTGGAAAAAGGGGGAAAGCGTTGCATTACATGGGTCGTCTCGCCTGAGTCAAAGCAAAATTGCGCGGCATTATACCCGCGCGAGCGAAAAATACCCAGCCTGGCATGGTGGATAAATCCGCAAGGTACACGTCAAGCCTATTGAGCCAGCACCACCCGGTTGCGCCCGGTCTGCTTGGCCTGGTACATGGCCTCGTCGGCCCGCCGGATCAGGGCACTCAGGGTGTCATCGAAGGGGCCATACTGGGCGCAACCTATGCTGACATGGACAAAACGCCCCTCCGGCATCCCGTCTATACACAGCCGGGAGACCCGCTGGCGGATCCGCTCTGCCACCTCGGCTGCCTCCTCGAGTCTGGTGTCGGGCAGCAGCACCAGAAACTCCTCGCCGCCGTTGCGTCCCACCTCGTCCTGCGCCCGCAGCTGCTCATCGAGGCAACGAGCCACCGCCTTGAGTACCATGTCCCCCATGTGGTGGCCCAGCTGATCATTGACCTGCTTGAAGTGATCGATATCCAGCAACAAGACGCTCAGGGAAGGACCACCACTTTTTGCCTGATCGAAACAGGCCTGACCCCGCGCCATGATCTGGCGACGATTGTGGAGACCGGTCAGCTCGTCCGTCATGGCCAGCCGCCTCATCTTGCGGCTGCGGTTGAAGAGGTAGAGCACCAGCATGCCCATCACCACCAGCAGCAGAGCCACCACGGCGAATTGCCACTGGCGGCGCTCCTGCAGTTGTTTGAGCTTGGCTTCCTGTAACAGCTGTTTGGTCTTGAGGGTCTGGTTTTCCAGCTCCTTGCGGGCCAGATCGAACTCGAAGCGCATCTGCAAGGAGCGCTGCTCCCTGAGCACCAGCTCGGTGGCATGCCGGGTCTGCACATACTGCTTGAGGCTGGCCAGCGCATCGCCGACCCGGCCCTGACGCTCGAAGATGCGAGAGCGCAGACCATAGACACGGATCAGAAAACGCTGGTTATTCTCCCTGGCGAAAACGGTCTCCGCCCGCGCCAGATAGTCGAGGGCTCTGGTTTGCTCTCCCGAGGCATCCAGCACCATGGCCATCACCAGTTGCCAGTGCGCCAGGGTCACGCTGTCGCTCCCCTCGCGATCGTGCAGCAGCACTTCGGCCTGTTTCAGCTTTGCTTTGGCCTCGCTCACCTTGTTCTGGTTGAGCAGCATGGTGGCCACCTCGATCTGGCTCCAGGCCAGCAGTCCCTCCTGACGCTGGAACTGATAGTAGCGCTCGGCCTCCTGCATCAGGGGCAGGGCCCGGTCGAACTCGTCCATTTCGGCGTAGAGCAGCGCCTGCTGGGCATGGATATCCACCAGCTGTTCCCGGGCCTCCAGCTGGCGATAGTCCTGCTCCAGTTCCTTGAAATAGTCGTCGGCTCGCTCATAGAGCCCCATGCGCCGATAGGAGTTGGCAATCAGGGTCAATACTTCCCGCCCCTTGTCCTCCATGCCCAGATCTTCATAGCGCTGGTACGCTTCGATAAGCTCCTTCAGCCCCTCGGCCAGCTTGCCCTGATAGGAGTAGAGTTCGCCACGATAACTGAGGACATCGGCCTCTTGCATCCGATCCCCAAGCTCCCGCGCCAACCCCTGTGCCTGCCCAAAATCGGCCAGCGCCAGCTTCATGTTGCCGAGCATCTGCTGGTGAAAGCCGCGACAGACAAGCAATCCGGTTTCGGTGAGCCGATCCTTGCGCGCCCTGGCGATGGCCAGCTCCTTGTCGGCAAAAGCCACCACGGCGCGATACTCGCTGTCCCGCTCGGCCGGCATGGCCCGACACTGCAGCCGGGCAATCCGGCCCTGCACGTCGGGGGAATAGGCGTCGCGATTGGCCGCCAGAGCGGCGACTCGCAATCGGTAGATGCGATCGGGCAGGCCCCCCTCTTCCAGCGCTTGCAACTCTTTGGATAATTGCGGCTCGCCAAGGGGGCCTCGTGCCGCCCATGCAGGAGAGCAAGCCAGACACGCCCACAGGATCAAGGTCATGCAACGCTTCATGCCGGATCAGGTTCCCCATTCGATAGCACTGATACTCTGATAACTCATCATATCGTTCCTTGTCCGACCTGGCAGCAAACCTTATGCCAAATCCGGTTTTTAGCCCTCCTCACAATGACGAAATCCGGCGCTTTACAGGAGCAGACCCAGCATCGACTATATGTTCTTTTTGCAGGGATGTGGCGGGATGACATACGAGGAGTTGCAGGCTGCCTATGCCAGGCTGCAGCTGGAAAACGAGCGGCTAAAGCGCATCGCCGACGATGCCCGCGAAAAACTGGACGCCGCCATGGATGGTACCGGCCTGTGCATCTGGCAAAACCACATCCCCACCGGCAAGCTCATCATCTTCAACCGCCGCTGGGGCGCCATGCTGGGATTTCAGCCCAAGGAGCTGTCTGCCCATTTCGACGTCTGGCGCGAGCACCTGCACCCGGAAGACAGGGAGCGGGTGCTGCAGGCCTTCTTCGACCATCTGAGCGGCAAGAGCCCCTTTTATCAGGTGATGCACCGGATGATCGCCAAGGATGGCAAGACCACCTGGGTGCTGGATCGGGGCCGCGTGGTGGAACGGGATGAACAGGGCAACCCCATCCGGGTGATGGGCACCCACATCGACATCACCCACGAGAAAGAGTACGAGCAGCAGCTGGCCCGGCTCGCCCATCGGGATCCCCTCACCGGCCTTGCCAACCGCACCGCCTTGCAGCGCAAGTTCAACCAGGGTTTCAAATCCATCTGCTTCATCGATCTCGATGACTTCAAACAGGTCAATGACAACCTGGGCCACCGGGCCGGCGACGAGCTGCTGGTCGCCCTGACCCAGCGTCTCAGGCAGTGCTGTCCGGAAGAGAGCGAACTGGGGCGCATCGGCGGCGACGAGTTTGTGCTGCTGCTCCCCTGGGAGAGCGAGGATCCCCGTACCCACGAGCTGGCCCAACTCTGCATCGAGCTCATCTCGACCCCCTTCCCCCTCGCCAACGGCGACGGGAATGTGGGTCTGAGCATGGGAATTGCGGCCATCCGGCCCCAGGATGACTTCGGCGCCGCCCTGGCCCGGGCCGATCAGGCCATGTACCAGGTCAAGCGCAGCGGCAAACAGGGCTTTCACATCTCCCGTCCGAGCGGTCAACCACTGCTGGATCAAGAACAGGTTAACGAACGCGCCTTGAGCCATACCCCGGCTCACTGACGGCGACCACCCTCAGTGCTGCTGCCAGCGGCGCAGCAGACGGCCACGCAGGCCGCAATCCAGCAACCAGCTGTTGTCGAATACCCGCAATAGCGCCGGCTTGGCGTGGCGAGACATGGCGACGGCGTGAAAGCGGGTCTCGCGATGGCGATAGCGATTCATCTGATCGAGCAGGGGGTGGGGCAGACTCTGGGCGATGAAGTCGGAGATCACCAGCACATCCGCTTTGGCAAAGGCGGGGTCGTCGAGCTTGATCAGCGCCTTCTCGAGACAGGGCACCAGATCGGTACCGCCGTGAAAACTCATGGAGAGGAAGCGCTCCGCCTTGTCCAGCCCGGTGTCAGCGGTGATCTCCAGGGTCGCCACCTCGGTGGAGAAGAGCATCAGATAGCAACCGCGCTTCTCGTCCATCGCCACCTTGAGCAGCGCCAGAAACAGCGCCTTGGCACACTCCTCCGGATAACCGCCCATGGAGCCCGACGTATCGACGCAGACGATGAAGGGCCCCCGCTGCTGCAACTGGTGTCCCCCCTGTTCCGGGGTGCGCAACATGATGCGCTGGCGTGGCAGGATACCCCGTGACTGGTAGCTGAGCAGGCGCCGCTCCAGATAGCGGCGATAAAACTCCAGCTCCAGCTCCGGCAGCCCCAGCATCACCGCCTCGCTCGGCAGCAGCCGCATCAGGTCGCTGGCCTGATGGATCCCCACCAGATCGTCGGGCACATCGTCGCTGGGGGCAGGTTCGAGCTCCAGCATCTGCACCGGCGGCACCGGCTGCTCCTGTGCCTGCCGATCCCGTTCGCTGCGGCCAAGCTGGGCGGCTATCTCAGCCAGCAGGGGTTCCCGCTGCAACATGCGGGCATACTGCTTGACCAGCACCAGACTGCGCTTGTGCCAGCTGCCCTGGGCCAGATCCCACAAGCCACCGGCCGAGATCTGGTGGGGATCGAGGGCATCGGCCAGGGTGCGGCTCGCCAGCAGCTGATCCTCGATCTCCTGGCGCTGCTTCTCCCGCTCCGCCTCGGCGATCTGCTGCTGCAGTTGCAGCAAACTGCCCACCAGGCTGGCACGCCACTTCTCGACAAACAGCTGGCGCAGGCTCTCGGTCGGATGAGCCACCAACTGGCGCACCAGACTGCGGGCTTCGCCGGCGAACGGACTGTATTGCTCGAGCGCCTCCAGCAGCGCCGGCAAGCGGCCGATAAGCTCAGTCATCGGTAGCTGGCGATGCGCCTGATAGAGCAGGTACTCCTGCTCCAGAGCCACCGGCACCGGCTTGTGGCGGATCTCCTCGCCAAGCTGTTCGCCCCAGCCCTGCAGGCGCTTTTTCAACAGCTTGCCCTGTAGCGGTGAGCGCTTGATGAACTCGGAGATCTTGGGTGAGGCCGCCAGCAGCAGCGCCACCTCCCCCGCCAGCTCCCCTTCCCCCATCAGAAGCCCCAGATCCAGCATGCCAATTTCCAGCATGGGAACTCCTTAGTCGTCCAGCCTGGGCAACCGCTCGCGCCAGTGCGCCAGCTCGCCGGAGAGTTGCTCGAGATCCCGGTTCAGCACGAAGAAACTGTCCTCCACCTGCTGCAGCCAGCGCTGGCCGATGAAGAGGTGCTGCTGATGGCGCTCGAACAGGCTGCGCTGCTGCTTGAGCGACTGCACCACCTTGGCCACCTCGGCCTGCAACTCGTCCAGCTCCTGCAGCCAGGGTTCCAGCACCACCTCGGGGATGGCGTTGCGCTCCATCAGTACCAGCGGGATCTGCTGACGCTGGATATCCAGCACGTGAAGCCGCAGCTCGTCATCCAGCACCAGCTCAAAATGGCCCTCTTTCGGGTTGCCATACTGATAGCCCGCCAGGGCTTCACCGGTCGGGTGCCAGTGGGAAAGTAGAGTACGATCGAATACCAGAGTCTCGGTCAGGCGCTCGGGATCGCCGCCATCCAGCGGCGCCGGGGTGAGCAGGTGAAAGTGCACCGTCTTGCCGAAGGCCCTGGCGTTGGCCAAGGGGATCTCGATCCCCCGCGCACGACGGCCAAACCACTGCTTGCGCTGGCGCGCCTTGCAGCAGAGACGCTGGGCGACCCGCTGCTTCAGCTGCTTGAACCTGTCCCGCAGGGCCAGCAGTTGACGGGTCATGGCCAGCTGCTGATAGCCGTAGAGACGAGAAAACTCGGTCATCGTCTCCAGCAGGGTGGTGCGGGACTCCTCGTCGTGCCACAGGCAATCCTTGAACAGCAACAGATCGAGGGGGGCCACCTCGTCGCGGCCGTTGAAAAAAGCGCTCGCCTTGATGAGCCTTACGGCCTTCTTCCAGCGCCGATCCGACACGTAGCAGCGATGGGCCAACTGGCTGTCGAGCTGCTGGCGCAGCTGATAGATGAGCTCGAAACAGGCTTCCGGCAGGCGCACCTGCTCAATCTGGCTCTGCCACTGCAGGTACTCCTCCCCTTGGATCTGCAAGGCGGCCGGCAGGTTCTGATGGGCGTGGCCGTCGCTGGCCAGCATCGCCTGAAAGTTGGCCTTCTCCTGCACCCTGTCCATCCAGATCCGCACCAGCATACGGTCGTAGAGGGCCTCCAGCCCGCTGTCGGGGGCCGGCAGCTCGTTGGAGGCGGTCACCAGCAGCCGCATCGGGATGGGGTACTGACCATCGCCGTTGCGAAACTGCCGCTCGTTGATGGCGGTGAGCAGGGTGTTGAGGATGGCGGGGCCCGCCTTCCAGATCTCGTCGAGGAACACCACCTCGGCCTCCGGCAGGTAGCCATTGGTCAGGCGCAGGTACTTGCCATCCTCCTTCAGGGCCTGGATGGAGAGGGGGCCAAACACCTCCTCCGGCGTGCTGAAGCGGGTCATCAGGTATTCAAAGTGGCGGGCCTCGTGAAAGGCCAGCTTGAGCCGGCGGGCGATCAGGCTCTTGGCGATGCCGGGGGGCCCCAGCAGAAACACGCTCTCGCCGCTGAGAGCAGCCAGCAGACCGAGCCGCAGGGCATCCTGGCGTTCATAGAGCCCCTCGCCGAGCGCGGTCAGCAGACGGGGCAGGCGTTCATGGATGGGCATGGACCGCACGGCGGCGTGGGCTTGAGCTGAAAGCGACATAGAGACAATTCCGAAGCTGAGATAATGATGGCGCCAAGGGGTGATATCCGTTTGTTCGCCCTTGGATTTTGTCTTGTTATGATGTTTATTCTGGCCCTGGTTGCTGCAAAATACCCCGTTCTGGCAGGAAAAAACCGCGCGGGCCAAGGCTGTACGCTGCAAAGGGTGCAGCAAAACCCGTTCGAGTGTACCCTGCCCGGCACGATTTTCCCCAACGCAGATCAAGAGTGAGTCGCCCCATGCAAGATCCCGTACGTCAGAGCATGTTGGCCCGCATGGGCATTCAAGGCTGGCAGTTGCGCCGCCCGGCCTTGCTGGGTGGCGCCCCTGAACCAACCGAGCCGCAGCCTGCCAGCGGCAAACAGACCCAAGAGGCTGTCATGCCAGACGGCAAGCTCTGGCTGCTGGCCCCGCAGCTGCCCGCTCAGCCTCTGCTGGCCGATATCTGCCAGCTGCTCGGCATTACGCCGGAGGAGGTGTCACTGCTTGGGGAGATGCCCGCCGGCGAGCCGCCCCTGCTCTGGTTGACCGAGGGCGATCCCCGCTGGCCCGACGCCCTGATCTGCCCGCTCGCGCCCAACGGGACGCAGAAGCGGGCGCTGTGGCAACAGCTGCGTCAACGACTGGCCGCGACGGCGGCATAAGAGGGCATCTTGTCGCAAGCCGGCCCGGTGATGCCGCTCTTTTTACCTGATTTTACAAAGGCGGCACGCCACCTGGTTCGGCGGATGCCAGTGCGGCTTGTCGCCATTTTTCCCTAGTTTCGGAGTTTCCATGGCTGAGTTTCGTCCCCTGCTCGAGAGCGATTTCGAGCTTGTCTATCCCATTGAGCAGGCCGCCCACAAGGAGCCCTGGAGTCAGGCCAACCTGCTCTCCTGCTTTGGCCCCCGTTATCTCAACGGCCTGATGCTGGTGGATGGCCGCCCGGCCGGTTTCTACATCTCGGATCTGGTGGCCGGCGACAGCTCGCTGATGAACATCTGTGTGCTCCCTGATTTTCAGGGCAAGGGGCTGGGCCGGGCGCTGCTGAAGGAGTATCTGGCTCGCAGCAAGGCGAAGGGGGCCGAGGCCTGGTTTCTCGAGGTGCGCGCCAGCAATCTGGCCGCCATCGGCCTCTACGAGAGCGCCGGCTTTGCAGAATATTGTCGCCGGGCCGACTACTACGGCACCGGCAGCGAGCGGGAAGATGCGATCCTGATGTCGCGCCTGTTCGACTTCGGCTGACATCAGGGCTTTGGTGACCTGCCTCGGCATCACTCCAGCGGGGCATTGTCTAGGGCGGGATCCTGCAGCGCCAGGGTGGTCTCGAGCACGGCCTCGAAGGCTGCCGCCGAGAGCGGCATATAGAAGCCCCGCTGCCAGGTCTTGCCCGGCATCCAGATCTGGTTGATATCCACCACCAGCTTGATGGGCTTCAAGGGTTCACCCGGTCGCTGTACGTAGATGCCGGGCGGCGTCGCCACCCTGGGGAAGCGGCGCAGGATCTGCTCGCTGCCATCCCCGCTCCCCGGATTGAGCCTCACCTTCACCAGTCGCGAGAGGGGGCCCACCATCTCGTCGCTCTGCCAGAAGCGCTGATCCAGCGCCTTGCAGCGGCGGCACTTCGGGGTTTCCAGTACATAGAGCAGCGGCTGGCCAGATGACAGCGCCTGGCGCTGCGCGCTCTGATACCCCTCATCCCCCTGATACCAGGCGCTGGCAGCTTGATCCGCCTCACTGCCCGAGAAGAACCAGGCGACGCCCCCCGCCACCATGAGCCCCCCGGCGGCCAATCCCCCTTTAAGCCATAAATTCATATTGTTACCTCCACTGTACACACTTTTTTTATATCGGCTGCCCTGTGCAGAGATAGAGCTATTTGCACTCTTTGTGATCCAGAACAAACAGCGAACACTTGTAAGCCGTAATGGTCGAGTTTAAACTCTAGCCCGATTTTTAGTGCCCTCGCGGGCGTACAACTTTAATTAAAGGATGTTTGATTGATGCCGAAGCTTCATCTGGTTCGACTGATGCGTGAGCGCATTGCCCAGCTTGGCAACAAGGCCGCCCTGCGGGTTCAGCAGGATGGTCAATGGCGTGCCATCGGCTGGCGCACCCTGGGCCAGGCCATGGACTACTGCGCCCAGGCGCTGATCCGCGCCGGCCACCAGCCCACCGAAATGGTCGGCATCTATGCCCGCAACATGCCGGAGTGGACCCAGGCCGATCTCGGCATCCTTGCCGCCCGCGGCGTCAGCGTTCCCATCTATCCCACCAGCACCCTCGATCAGCTGCGCTACATAGTACGCGATGCCAACATCGGCCTGCTGTTCGTCGGTGAGCAGCCCCAGTTTGATCAGGCGCTGACCCTGCTGCAAGCCGGCGAGATCCGCCAGATCGTCGCCCTCGATGGCACAGTCGATCTGCGTGGCTGCCCGCAGGCCAGCCACTTCCAGACTTTCCTGGTTTCCGGCAACCATCAGGCCAGCGAACAGGAGCTGCGGGAGCGCGAAAGCCAGTACCGGATGGACGACCTGCTGACCCTGATCTACACCTCGGGCACCACGGGCGAGCCCAAGGGGGTCATGCTCGATTTTGCCAACATCGCCGCCTGCTTCGAGATGCACAACAGCCGCCTCGATCTGAACGAGCAGGATGTATCGCTGTGCATGCTGCCGCTTAGCCATGTATTCGAGCGCGCCTGGACCTATTACGTGCTCTATTGCGGTGCCGAGAACGTCTACATCCGCGACCCGCAGAAGGTGATGGAGGTCATCGGCGAGGTGAAACCGACCGTGATGTGCGCCGTGCCGCGCCTCTACGAGAAGGCCTACGCCATGATCCAGGCCAAAGTCGCCCAGGCGCCGCGCCTGCGCCGCACCCTGTTTGGCTGGGCCACCCGGGTCGGCAAGCAGATGGTCGCCACCCGTCAGCAGGGCAAGTCCGCTTCCCCCTGGCTCTACGCCCAGCTGGCCCTGGCCGAACGCCTGGTATTTCGCAAGCTGCGCGCCCGCTTCGGCGGTCGTACCCGCTTCCTGCCGGTGGCTGGCGCCCGCCTGGCCGATGACGTGAACCTCTTCTTCCAGGCCATGGGGCTCAACCTCAAGTACGGCTACGGCATGACCGAAACCACCGCCACTGTCTGCTGCTACGAGGATAGCCAATTCAAGCTGGGATCCATCGGCACCGCCCTGAACGGCATCGAAGTGAAACTCGGCGAGAACAACGAGCTGCTGGTGCGCTCCCCGACCGTGATGCGCGGCTACTACAACAAACCCGAGGCCACTGCCGAGGTGATGACCGAGGATGGCTTCCTGCGCACCGGCGATGCCGGCGAGCTCGACGGCGAGGGCAACATCTACTTCACCGAACGGCTGAAGGAGCTGATGAAGACCTCCAACGGCAAGTACGTGGCCCCCCAGCTGGTAGAAGGGACCCTCGGCAAGGATCGCTTCATCGAGCAGATCGCCATCGTCGCCGATGCCCGCCACTTCGTCTCGGCGCTGATCGTGCCCTGCTTCGAGTCACTGGAGGAGTACGCCCGCTCCATCAACCTGCAGTACCAGTGCAAAACCGAGCTGCTGCGCCACTCCAAGGTGGTGACCTTCTTCGAGGAGCGGATCCACGAGCTGCAAAAAGAGCTGGCCAAGTTCGAGCAGGTGAAGAAGTTCACCCTGCTACCGAGCGCCTTCTCCATGGAGCTGGGGGAGCTGACCCCGACCATGAAACTGCGCCGCAAGATCATCGAGGCCAAGTATCAGGACGAGATCGAGGCAATGTACAACCACGTCTGATCCCGCCGCTTCGCACCAACAAAGAGCCGCCCCTCCCCGGGGCGGCTTTTTTGTTGTTCATTCAGCTCCGGTCAGCAACAGGGTCGCACACTGGTACAGATAATCATCATCCCCTCGGGGATGGTACCTATCGTCCCGATCAACGCCCAATCCCATGACGCTGACCACACTCGACTTGCACGGCAAGAAACACTATTACCTGCTGCTCCATGACCAGCTCGAACTGGATCACTGGTCACTGCAGCAGACCGAGCAGACCCGCCGTCTGGAGCGCATCGCCAGCAGCCAGTTCTGGCTCCATCCCGCCAGCAACAGCCTGTGCAAGATAGTGCCCGACAAGTACCCGCGCTGGACCCTCGGCTGGTGGTGCCGGGATCAGCTCAGCAAGCGGTTGATCGGTCATATCGACGCCCTGCGCGAGTGGCAGAGCAATCGCCGCCTGCGCAAAGCCGGGCTCCAGGTTGTCCCCTGCAAGGCCGCCGGTATCGCCCTCAATCCGCTCAACCCCCACGCCTCTTTCCTGGCCGTGCACTACCTGGCGGAGCACAGCTCCGGCGAGCACTACTTCAAACAGGCAGGCGAGAGCGATCGCCTGGCCCTGTTGCACCGGCTCGCCAAGGATATCTATCACCTGGCAAAGCACGGCTACTATCATCGGGATCTTCATCTGGGCAACCTGATGCTCTCCCCTTCCGGCAACATCGTCTGGATCGATACCCATGTGCGCCGCCTGCCCAGCAATCTGGAGCGGCTGCGCCAGACGGTGATCGCCTCCCTCGAGCCCGGCAAGCTGTTCGGGCAGTTCTACCGGGATTATCTGCTGACCCAGCTGCGCCGTCTGGCTGGCCTGTCTCAGCCAGAATCCATGAAGCCTTAACCCATAAAAAAAGCCGCTCATCGAGCGGCTTCTGGTGTGCCTGATATCAGGCGGCAGTCGTGCTGGCTCCGAAGTAGTCGGCCAGGAAGTCGTCAAACGACTGGCTGTCGCTACGCTCCCGCTCCCGCTGCTTGATCAGGGAGTCCTTCGCCTCGCCGGCGAAATAGGCCTCATCCCAATATTGCAGCTCGGCCGCCAGCAGCTGCTCCCGGTAACGGGTCGCCAGCTTGTCGCCAAAGCAGCCGTTGTCCTCGCCGCTTGCCAGCAGATCTTTGAGGATGCGGGCCGAGTAGGTCAGCTCGGGGTCGAGCAGCTTTTCGCGGTGCTCGGCCAGCGTCTTGCGGTAATGGTGACGGCCGCAGCAGCGATCCAGCAGCTCGGCCACCTGAGCCAGCTCGTCAAACAGCTTGAGACCGAACTCCTTGAGACCGATGAGGCTGCCCTGCTCGTCCTCCAGCATCAAGCCGGGGCGACGCCCCTCCAGCACCACCTTGTTCTGGTTGCGGCGATTGCGGGCGATCTCCTCCTCGCCGAGCACGGGAGACGGACGCAACAGGCACCAGACCAGGAAAAGATCGAAGAAGCGGATCTGATCGGCCTCGATCCCCAGCGGGGTGAAGGGGTTGACGTCCACGGTGCGCAGCTCGATGTACTCGATGCCGCGCTGCTCCAGCGCGTCAGACGGTTTCTCGCCGCTGCGCGGGGTGCGTTTGGGACGGATCGGGGCATACAGCTCGTTCTCCAGCTGCAACACATTGTCGTTGAGCTGGCGGTACTCGCCGTCCACCTTGACCCCAATCTTGGCAAAGTCAGGATCATGGGTGTTGATGGCACGACGCAGGCTGCTCACATAGGCAGGCAGGCTGTCATGGCTGATCTTGAGCCCGGCCTGGGCGCTGTTGGTATAGCCGAGATCGGAGAGGCGCAGTGCGGTGGCGTAGGGCAGGTAGAGGGTGCCCTTGCCGGTCTTCTGGAACGGCAGCGCGCTCTTGCGCCCCTTGAGGAAGGATTCGCAGATGGCCGGGGATGCCCCAAACAGATAGGGTACCAGCCAGCCGAAACGGTAGACGTTGCGAATAAGCCCCATGTACTTGTCGGAGATGAAGCGCTGGCTGCAACAACCGGCGCACTCCAGCTCCTGCCACTCGCACCAGAAGCTGTCCGGCATGGAGAAGTTGAAGTGGACCCCGGCGATCACCTGCATCAGGCTGCCGTAACGGTTCTTGAGCCCCTGACGGTAGAGGGTCTTCATCCGCCCGATATTGGAGCTGCCGTACTGGGCCAGCCGGATGCTCTCCTCGCCACCCACGAAGCAGGGCATGGAGAGAGGCCAAATCCGCTCGTCACCCAGGTGCTGCATCACATGGTGATGGATATCGCCGAGCTGCTCCATCAGGCTGTCGATGGAGTCGGTGGCCGGGGTGATGAACTCCAGCAGGCTCTCGGAGTAGTCGGTGGTGATATTGGGGTGGGTCAGGGCTGACCCCAGCGCTCGCGGATGATCACTCTGGGCGAGCCGGCCTTCCGGCGTGATGCGCAAACATTCACGCTCGAGCCCGCGCCGGATCCCCTTGAGGGCAGTCAGGCGTTCCGGCGCTCCCAGCGCCCCCAGCAACTCGGTGAGCGACAAGCTTGTTGTAGTCATATTCTCGGCTCATGTGAGGCCGCCCCGTCCGGGGCGGCTCTATTGATATGAAGTACCAGTTACGGCAATTGCAGCGGATAGATGGGAAGATGAAGCTCCTTCAGGGGTTTTTCAAGCTTTTGCTTGTCTCCCACCACCACAATCACCATGTCGGCCGGGTCGAGCCAGCGGGCCGCACTGGCCTTGAGCGTCTCGGGCGACACCGTCTTGATCAGCTTGCTCTGGGCCTGCACATAGTCCGGCTTGAGGTCATACATGATCATCTGCAACAGGAAACCCGCCTTCTGGCCGAGGGTCTCGTAGGAGAGGGCATCCTGCTGGGAGACGGCGCTGCGCATGTAGGCGAGTTCGACCGGTGTCGGCCCGCTCCTCCGGTAGTTGTCCATCTCCTTGAGGAACTGACGGATGGCATCCACAGTCGCATCGCTGCGCACATTGGCGCCAGTGGCGAAGGTGCCCACCTCGCGGTTGGCGGAGAAGCCGGAGCTGGCACCATAGGTGTAACCCTTGTCTTCCCGCAGGTTGAGGTTGATGCGGCTGTTGAAGTTGCCACCCAGGTTGAAGTTCATCAGGTTGGCGGTGAAGTAGTCCCCCGTGGTGTCGAACGGCAGGGCGCGGCGGCCGATGCGGATCACCGACTGGGGCGCCCCCGGCTTGTCCACCAGATAGATGCCGGGCTTGGCCTGCTCCCCCTTGAGCTTGAGGCTGCCCAGGGTCGGGGCAGTCCCCTTCCATTCAGTCAGGAAGCCGAGCTGCTCCTCGATCTGTTGGCGACCCGCATCACCGGCCACCACCACCTTGGCATTGGTCGGGTTGTAGTAGGTCTGGTAGAAGCGCTTCACGTCCGCCAGGGTCAGCTTGGCCACGTCGCCGATCACCCCGTCGGTTGGCTGGCCGAGGCGGTTCTCCTTGCCGTAGACCAGCTCGCGGAACGCCTGGCCCGCCAGCCATTCTGGCTGCTGCTCGCTCTGCTGCATCCCCTGCAGCAGCTGTACCTTGACCCGCTCAAAGTCAGCCTCGCGCATGCCGGGGCGCTCGTACACCTCGCGTACCAGCGCCATGGTCTGGGGCAACTTGTCCGCCAGCGCGCTGATGGTGATCAGGGTGTTGTACTGGGCGCTGGAGACATCGATGCTGGCGCCAAGCTTTTGCAGCTCGTCGCTGAGCTGGGCTTCGGTCAGACGTACCGACCCCTGCCCCATCATGGCGGCGGTCAGATTGGCCAGCCCGAGCTGCCCCTCCCCTTCGGCGCGGATGCCGCCCGGCAGGGCGATCATGATGGAGACGGCGGGGATCTCGTCGCTCTCGGTACCGATGATCTCGATGTTCTTCTCCAGCTTGCCGCGCCAGATGGCCGGCACCTTGACGCTCACCGCATCCGTCGCCTTGGGCTGGACGCTGCGATCGAAGCTGTCTTTCACCGGCCGCTCGGCGAGTGCCTTGTCATGCTTGCTGTAATCCGGCAGCTCGCGCTTGGCGGGGGTGAAGTTGGGGGTGGCTGCCTGCCAATCCGTCTTGCCCTTGGGCACCACGCTCAGCACCACCGCCGGTTTGTTCGCGATGAACTTGTCGTAGGCCTCCTTGACTTGCTCGGGCGTGACCTTGCCGATGGCATCCAGGGTCTTGAAGACATAGTTGGGATCCTGGGCGAAGACCTGGCCCATGGCGAGCTGGCTCACCTTGCCGGAGACGCTGTCCAGCCCCCAGATGGCGGAGGCGCGGTACTTGTTGATCGCCTTCTCCAGATCGTCGGACTTGAGGCCGCGCTCGGCAAACTCGCCGATCACCTTGTCCACCTCCCCCTTGAGGGTCTTGAGACTGCCATCCACTGCCGGGTTGGGATAGGCGTAGACGGTCAGGGTACAGGCCAGCTCTTCGCAGTAGTGGGAGGCCCCCGCATCGACTGCCTTGCCGGTTTTCACCAATGATTGGTAGAGCATGGAGCTGGCGGAACCGCCGAGCACGTCGGCGAACATGTCGAGCGCCGGCTCCTGGGGATCGCCAAGGGCAATCGTCGGGTAGCTGATGTAGAGCAGCGGCAGATGAACCTTGTCCTCGAGTGTCACATAGCGGGTCTTGGGCAGGGTCACCGGTTTGGGGGTTGGCTCCGCCACCTCGGGGCCGCGCGGGATGGGGCCAAAGTACTTCTCAATCCAGGCGAGCGCCTGCCTGGTATCAAAGTCGCCCCCCAGGGTCAGGGTGGCGTTGTTCGGACCATACCAGCGCAGGAAGAACTGCTTGAGATCGTTCACGTCGACCCGGTCGAGATCCTCCACATAGCCGATGGGCTGCCAGGAGTAGGGATGGGTGCGCGGATAGAGTGCCTCACCTACCTTCTCCCCCACCAGACCATAGGGCTGGTTGTCGACGCGCTGGGCACGCTCGTTCTTGACGGTGGCGCGCTGGATCTCGAACTTCTTCTGGCTCACCGCATCGAGCAGGAAGCCCATGCGATCCGCCTCCAGCCAGAGCACCTTCTCCAGCTGGTTAGCCGGCACTGTCTCGTAGTAGTTGGTGCGATCCCGGTTGGTGGTGCCGTTCATGTCGCCACCGGCCTCGTTGATGATCCGCATGTGCTCCTGATCACCGACGTTTTTCGAGCCCTGGAACATCATGTGTTCGAAGAAGTGGGCGAAGCCGGACTTGCCGACCGTCTCCCGCGACGAGCCCACGTGGTAGGTGACGTCGAGGTGCACCAGGGGATCGGATTTGTCGGGAGCCAGGATCACGGTCAGGCCGTTGTCGAGCTTGTACATCTGGTAGGGGATGGCGAGCTTGCCCTCCTCCTTGACCTGTTCCGACACCAGGGTTGGCGCTGCCAGCACCGGCAGAGTGAAGCCCAGCAGCATGCTTAATGGAATGAGTTTGTTCACGGTTACCTCGTGAGTGACAAAAGGGCTAGAAGATCTGCCTGGCCAGCAGAAAAATCAGGGTATAACGCAGCAACTTGCCGAGCCCGATGAGAACGAGAGAGCGCCAGAAAGAGAGACGCAGCCAGCCAGCCAACAGACAGAGTCCATCACCGACCACAGGCGTCCAGGCCAGCAGCAGGCACCAGTGGCCATGTTGTTTGAGCCAACCCAGGGCTTTTTGTTCCCCACGGCCTTGAAAATCTTCCGGTTTTTTCTTGAAGGTGGCGAGCCAGCCGAGCCACCAGGTGGTCATGGAGCCCAGGGTATTGCCGAGCGTCGCCCACCCGAGCAGGCTGGCCATGCTCCACTGCCCCTTGGCGGCCATGGCCCCCAGCAGCACTTCCGAGCCACCTGGCAGCAGAGTGGCCGAGGTGAAGGCGCTCAAAAAGAGCCACCCCAGCCCCATCTCAATCAGATCGTTCATGCAGGGTAGTCGTCGGCGGCGGGCATGCGCAGTACCAGCTTGCCGCGCACGTGTCCGCCCTCAATGGTTCTGTGGGCCAGCGCCCCCTCGGCCAGGGGGAACTCACCGGTGACAGTGATCTTCACCTCGCCCTGGCGCAGCAGCAACAGCATCTGGGCCAGCTGTTTCTGGTCGGGATGGACCAGCATGCCGAGTGCCTCGACTCCGGCCTCGGCCCCTGCATCCTTGATCTGCTGAGCCGTGATGGTCGGCACCGTCACCAGACGTCCGCCCGGCTTGACGCAGGCAAGGGCAGCCTTGCCGCTCTCGCCCCCCACCAGATCCAACACCAGATCGACCTGACCGCCCGCGGCCACTATCTTTTCGGCCCAGTCGGCATCGTGATAATCCACCTGAGTATTGGCACCCAAACCGTGCAGGAAGCTATGGTTATCGCCGCTGGCCGTGGCCACCACCTCGGCACCATAGGCGGCGGCAAACTGTACCGCCAGGTGGCCTACGCCGCCCGCACCGGCCAGGATCAGCACTCGCTGCCCCGCCTTGAGGCCGCCATGCTCGAACAATCCCTGCCAGGCGGTGAGCCCAGCCAGCGGCAGCGCCGCCCCCTGTTTGAGGCTGACGCCAGCGAGCCTGACCAGCTCCCCTTCACCGGCCACTACGGATTCTGCATAGGCCCCCGCCTGCAGCGGAAAGCCCACCATGCCGCACACTTGATCCCCTTCGACCAGCGAACTGACACCAGGGCCGACCTTCTCGACCACGCCGGCAACGTCATAGCCCGGCGTCCAGGGCAGCTTGTCCTTGTTCTGGGCCGCCGCCCAGCCAAGTCCGGCTCGAGTCTTGGCATCGATGGGGTTGACCCCCGCAAAGCAGATGCGCACCCGCACTTCCCCTTCTGCCAGCACCTTGTCGAGAGAAGGGTTGAGCCTGAGTACCGAGGGGTCACCGAATGCGGTAATCTGTAGTTGCGTCATTGCACAATCCATCCTGTTGATTGATCAAGGGTCAACAGAATAACAGCGAGGACACCATGGCTCGAATGTTTCTTATTCCCCTGTTGCTGGCGCTTGGCTGGTGGGCGTTTCTGCTCTACTTTCGTATCCCGCTCAAGCAGGGGGCCAAGGGGTTTTACTGGATCATCGGTCTGGGTGGCGGGCTGGCAGCATTTCTTGCCCTGATGATGGTGCTGACGCACTAGGGGCAAGAACGAACAAGGGAGCTGGAGGAATAATGCTGACTGGTCTGAACCATCTGACCCTGACAACAGGAGATCTCGACAAGAGCCTTGCCTTCTATGTCGAAATCCTGGGTTTCAAACCGCGTGTCCGCTGGACAAGAGGTGCCTATTTAACACTGGGCGAACTGTGGCTTTGCCTTTCCTGCGACCACCCGCACCCGGCAAGGGACTACACCCATGTTGCCTTCAGCATCGCCTCTGAACACTTTTCGGCGTTTTGTGCCCGCCTACGCCAGACGGGCATAGATGAATGGAAAACCAATCGCAGCGAAGGTGAATCCTTCTACTTGAAAGACCCTGACGGCCATCAACTTGAAATCCACGTTGGCAACCTTGAGAGCCGACTTTCCTCTCTCAGGGAGAGCCCCTATGAGGGATTGGTCTGGTACGACTGAACAGGATTCAGCTGTTTTCAGTACGCAGATGATAGTGGCGATTGCTCCCCTGCCCCAGCACCCCTTGTGACAAGAGATGATGGAATACCCTGTCCACCTCCTCCAGCGACAATGACAGCGCCTGGGCCACCGAGCGCTTGCTGCACTTGAGCTCGCCGCTCTCCAGGGCACCACGTACCCGCTCCACTACGGCCGGAGCCGGCTCGGGCTGAGCCACCACCTCGGGCTGGACAGGCGCCGGCACTTGCACAGCCTGCTGGGCCTCCCGGCGCTCCTGATCCTGCTGGCGCTGCCACTGGCGGCGGAAGCGGTTTTCCTCGCCAATCAGACTGACAAAGAAAGCGCCAAATACATCCAGCAGGATGGAGAGGAAGCAGACTAGCAGGAACTGCACCTGGCTGATGCTCATCCCCATACCATCTGCCAGGCTGCTCATCAGGCCCAGCATGGAGGACTGCTCATTGACTGGCTTGGCATCGCGCTGCTGGCGCAATTCGTCCTGTTGCAGGCGCAGGCGAGTATTGTCACGCTGCAGGGCGGTCACGCCGCTGGAGATGCGTGCCAGCTCGATATATTTGCGGGCCGCCTCCTCGTTGAGCTTGATCTGCCGCTCTATGCTGGCGATCTGCTCGTCAAAACGGGCGATAACCCGTTCATGGTGAGCCTGCTGGTTGAGGATGGTGTTGGTGGCACTGTTGATGCCGCCGATACTGCCACCGATGGAGATGGCCGCCAATACGCTGTAGAACAGCAGCGACCAGAGGGCACCGCCGAGATCCCGGCGCGCCTTGCGCTCACCATACTCATACCAGACATAGAACTTGCCCAGTTCGAAGATGATCGCCAGGCCGCCAAACAGCCACTTCATCAGCGGGTTGTCATCAATGGAGAGAAACAGCAGCAGGGAGAAGACGATGGAAGCCAGAATGGCCAGCCCGGTAAAACTGTATACCGTGGTCAGTGCGAACCATCCCTTGGGGTAGCGTTGGGCGGAAGAAGGCTGTGTTGTCATGATGAAGAGGTGGTGCTGTGGAGAAAAGGTGGCTGCCGATTATAGTCAGCGGACTCGCCGAGAGAAGGGCAATCATGCGAATTGCACGAGATCAGTGATCAGCTGCCCAGAGTGCGACCAAAACGGACAAATCGACAGCAAAAAGTCGGTACACTTTCTTACCACACTGAATAGTATGATGAGATTGGGTGCGGTTCCGCCCGGGTTCAGCCCGGCTGGAATAGACTGACCCGCAATGACAATTAACCGAGGCCATCATGAACAGAACGACTACCTTGTTACTGTCCCTTTTTCTCGTTACCGGTGCAGCACAGGCCGTATCACAGTACGAGGACGGGGGTGGTTCAGCGTTCTCCGTCGATGAGCTAACCTTCAATCTGGACTGGGATGACCAGCAGTTTGGCTGGTCACAAGCCGATTGCCTCGATCTGGGGGTGGGCGATACAGCCCCTTCCGAATGCCGGAGAGTCAGAATCGATCTCGATGATGAAGAGCACCGCAATCATCCACCCAGCACCAACCAGATGCCAACCACCTCGGGCAACGGCCAGTAACAACGGAGAATTCTCGTTATGACTCATAAAACCATGTTCAACAAAGGTGCCCTGCTGCTCTCCCTGCTGCTGGCTAATGGGGTCGCCTTTGCCGCCCCTCCCCACTCCAAGGACGGCGATGGCATCCGGATTTCCACCGACAATGTGAAGCTGAACGTCGACTGGGATGACAAGGAGTACGACTGGTGGCAGAACAACTGCCTGGATCTCGGCATCGGCGACAGCCGCATCAAGCTCAACTGCGACAAGATGGATGGCAAGTACCGGGATCACTACAACCGCAGCATTCACAGCGGCAACAACCCGGGTCAGGGGCACGACAAGTTCAAAGACAAAGGCAACAAGAAGCACTGACCTGTGTATCGCATCTATGAAACAGGGGCCCAAGGCCCCTGTTTTCATGTTGCCTACCAGTAGTTTTCCGCACTGATGTTGCCTGGCGCGCGCCGCAGGTTCTTGGCAAGCCCCAATCCCAGCAGGGTCTGTTGGGTCTCCTTCACCATCGCGGGATTCCCGCAGATCAGCACCTGACTGAACTCGGGTGAAAAATCGAGACCAACCCGTGCTTGCAGCTGACCATCACTAATGGCGGTAGGGATCCGCCCGGCCATCGCCCCCGACCACTCTTCCCGGCTGACGAAAGGCACATAACGAAAACGCGCCCCGTAACGCTCGCCAAAACTGGCGATAAGCGGCTGATAGCTCAGCTCTTCCCCTTTCCTCACCCCGTGCACCAACACCAGACTCTCGAAACGGGAGAATGCTTCCCCATCCGCCAGCATGGAGAGAAAGGGTCCGATGGCGGTCCCGGTGGAGAGCAACCAGAGATCGCGGCCAGCAGGCACTTCATCCAGAGTCAGGAAACCGGTGGCCTGAGACTGCACTAGCAAATTATCGCCTACCTGCAAGGAGCCCAGAGAGGGGGTCAACTCTCCGCTCGGGATCTCGACAAAATAGAATTCATGATAAGGCGAGGAAGGGGGATTGACGAAGGAGTAGGCTCGCTGGATGCGCCTCTCGCCCTGCTCGAGGGCCAGCTTGGTGAATTGCCCTGCCTCGTAGGGGGCAAGCTCTGCCGCCACGCGCAGGGAAAACAGGGTGGGTGTCCATTCGATGCGTTCAATGACGCGCCCTTCAACCCAGGCTGCCATAAGGATCTCCTCCAGAGGAACAGATCTTCACTCTACCCCCGGGCCCCAAAATAAAAAACCCGCGCATTTGCGCGGGTTTTTCTGCAACAGCGAATCGCTATTACAGGGCAACAACCTGAAGCTGTACGGTTGCTTTAACGTCAGCGTGCAGCTGAACGGCAACTTCGTACTCGCCAGTGTTGCGCAGAACGTTGCCCATGCGGACTTCGCTCTTGGCAACGGCTACGCCGGCAGCAGTGATGGCTTCAGCCACGTCACGGGTACCGATGGAACCGAACAGTTTACCTTCGTCACCAGCTTTGGAAGCGATAACAACGGCAGCCAGTTCACCCAGCTTGGCAGCGCGCTCTTCGGCAGCAGCTTTGTTGGCAGCCAGTTTGGCTTCCAGCTCAGCGCGACGAGCACCGAAGGCTTCGATGTTGGCCTTGGTGGCCATAACAGCTTTGCCTTGCGGGATCAGATAGTTACGGGCATAACCAGCTTTCACGGAAACTTGGTCACCCAGACCGCCCAGTTTGGCGATTTTGTCGAGCAGGATAACTTGCATTACCTTTCCTCTATAAATTTCGTTGAGTTAGGCTTAAGCGCCGGACCGATTCTTACTTGTTGTGCAGATCGGTGTACGGCAGCAGAGCCAGGTAACGAGCACGCTTGATGGCGCGTGCCAGCTGACGCTGATACTTGGCGCGGGTACCGGTGATACGGCTCGGTACGATCTTGCCAGATTCAGTGATGTAGTTTTTCAGAGTAACGATATCTTTGTAGTCGATCTCGGTAACGTTCTCGGCGGTGAAGCGGCAGAACTTACGACGACGGAAATAACGTGCCATGGCCTTTATCCTCTAGTCAGTGATCCAGAATTACTCTTCGGAAGCAGCTTCAGTAGCTTCTTCGCGGCGCTCGTCGTCACGACGGGAGAAGCGCTCTTCTTTGGCCTTGGCCATCGGAGAAACTTCGGTCACGGCGTGCTTGGTGCGCATGATCATGTTGCGGATAACGGCATCGTTGAAGCGGAAGCTGGTTTCCAGCTCATCGATAACGGCTTGCTCTGCTTCTACGTTCATCAGAACGTAGTGGGCTTTGTGCAGTTTGTCGATCGGGTAAGCCAGCTGACGACGGCCCCAATCTTCCAGGCGATGAATGGTACCACCGGAGGTGGTGATGGCGCCGGTGTAACGCTCGATCATGCCGGGTACTTGCTCGCTCTGGTCCGGATGAACCATGAAGACGATTTCGTAATGACGCATTTTAGCTCCTTACGGATTAATTCAGCCTCCGCCCAGGTGCAGCCAGACCTCGGAGGCAAGGAACATAAAGGTGTTTAGTCGCTGCTTTTCTAGGGCGGCATATTGTACGAAATCGCGCCCGTCACTGCAACTCACCGCCTCAAATGTTTTTCCCTATTGGTATGATACAAAACATCAATTGATAATGGTTATCATTTAGATCTATTCTTTCTCCATATCCTTATGGAGGGTGATGCCATGCAACCCGCACTGACCACGGCCATTCCGGCCAGCAAATTCAAGCTGACCCTGCTCGGGCCGGCCTTTATCGCCGCCATCGGCTACATAGATCCCGGCAACTTCGCCACCAATATCCAGGCGGGATCCACCTTCGGCTATCAACTGCTGTGGGTGGTAGTGTGGGCCAATCTGATGGCCATGGTGGTGCAGACCCTGTCGGCCAAGCTCGGCATCGTCACCGGCAAGAATCTGGCGGAACACATTCGCGACAAGCTGCCCAAGCCGGCAGTCTGGGCTTACTGGGTGCAGGCTGAGATTATCGCCATGGCCACCGATCTGGCCGAATTCATCGGCGCAGCGGTCGGCTTCAAGCTGCTGCTCGGGGTCACCCTGCTGGAAGGCGCCTGCATCACAGCCGTGCTCACCTGGGGCATCCTGATGCTGCAATCTCGCGGCCAGAAGCCGCTGGAATTCGTGGTCGGCGGTCTGCTGCTGTTCGTGGCGGCCGCTTACATCGTCGAGCTGGTGTTCTCCCGTCCCCATCTGCCGAGCCTGCTGGAAGGCGCTCTCTTCCCCGGGCTACCCAACGGTGACGCCGTCTATCTGGCAGCCGGCGTACTGGGGGCGACCGTCATGCCCCACGTCATCTATTTGCACTCGGCGTTGACCCAGCACACCCAGGATCGGGGCTCGGTCACCCAGCGGCTGCACACCACCCGGGTCGATGTGGCCATTGCCATGACCATCGCCGGCTTCGTCAATCTGGCGATGATGGCGATGGCGGCCGCCGCATTCCACAGCTCTGGCCACCAACAGGTCGCGGAGCTTGAATCCGCTTACCAGACCCTGACGCCACTATTGGGACAAGCTGCTGCGACCCTGTTTGGTCTGTCACTGGTGGCGTCCGGCATCTCCTCCACCGTGGTCGGAACCCTGGCAGGCCAGGTGGTGATGCAGGGCTTCGTACGCTTTACCATCCCGCTCTGGCTGCGACGCGCCATCACCATGGCCCCCGCCTTCGTGGTGATCGCCATGGGGCTCAACACCACCGAGATCCTGGTACTGAGCCAGGTGATCCTGAGCTTCGGTATCGCACTGGCCCTGATCCCGCTGTTGATGCTGACCGGCGATCGGGCACTGATGGGCGAGCATCGCAACCACCCCGTCACCCAGGCGCTCGGGCGCCTCATTGTGGCTCTGGTGATAGGGCTCAATGCCTATCTGCTGGTCGCCATGATCTAGCGCTCACCATGGAAACACACAGGGGCTCATTAACTGCGGTTAATGAGCCCCTGCTCGCTTTGGCGTATGCTGCCACCTTCCCCCCTATTCATTTCACAACGGGAGCCTTTCCATGGAACATACCCGAACCAGCTTCATGCTGGACCATCTCTGTGAGCAGGCCAAAGTACTCTATTGCCAAAATGGCGAGACCAGCCTGTTGGTCACCGATCTCACTCCATTTCACCCCCAGAGCCATCTCTGGCCCGATCAACCGGGTGATGTGGGCACAGCCCATTGGGAGGGCGGCGAAGCTGCTGTAGGCCCGTGTCGCATGGGCGCCATCAGCCCGGAGGGTAAGTTGTTCGTGGATCAGGACATCCCGGTCAAACGGGGCACCGAGGGGTGGGCCTTCGTGGTAGTGCATCCGCTGGCGGGTTGCCACACCCTGGCTGCTGGTACCCTGGTCGAACTGCGGGTGGATGGCGATGCCCGCTATGCCCTGAGTCTGGGCCACAGCGGCTGTCATCTGGCGGCACTGGCCCTCAACCGGGCACTTATCCCGTACTGGCGAAAAGAGGTGAGTGAGCGGGACGCTCTGGATCAGCCCGATTTCGACCGCCTCGCCATGCAGGCGTCACGGGTCGAGCCCATGGGCTGCCACGATCAATATCGCATCGGCAAGAGCCTGCGCAAGAAGGGAGTCAACGGCGAGACTTTGTTGACTGACCTCGCCCATATTGAAGCCAGTATCAACCAGCAACTGGGCAAGTGGTTGGCCGTTGGTGGCAGAATCCGCCGCAGCCGGGCTGGTGAGGCGATCATCGATTCGCGCTACTGGCACTGCACACTGGATAGGCAAGAGGTCACCATCCCTTGCGGGGGAACCCATGTCGCCGCTCTGGCCGAACTCGGGGAGGTTACCGTGCAGCTGGCACCTTCAGACGAGGGGTTCACCATGATCAGCCGGGTCTGTCCCCCATAAAGTGAGCCGATCCGGCTAGAAGACGCTATTTCACGGGCCAGATAAAAACAATGCCAGTCAGCTTGCTGACTGGCATTGGACAGAATTGGACTTTCGGACTTACTTGACAGCGTCTTTCAGAGCCTTGCCAGCCACAAATGAAGGCACGTTGGCAGCAGCAATCTGGATCTCTTTACCAGTTTGCGGGTTGCGACCGGTACGGCCAGCACGGTGGGTGACCTTGAAGGTGCCAAAACCAACCAGTTGCACAGCGTCACCTTCTTTCAGGCTCTGGGTAATACCATTGATGATCTCTTCCAGAGCCACTTTGGCCTGAGCCTTGCTCAGATCTGCTTTGGCGGCAATTGCATCGACAAGTTGAGCTTTGTTCATAACATTTCCTTTATGATCGGGCATTTAGCGCTGGGTCACTCTATGCAAAAAAAAACGCCCAGGCAAAGGCTTTATCGACCAGGAGACGTTAAACGCTGGGGTTTTCATCAAGATCTGCGGAAATAGTCACATTACACATGCCAAAAAGCGCGGACAGGCCCGAAACCTGCTAGCCCTGCCAACACGGGTCGTCTGATTCTTCACCAATGCACAATATCCGGGCAAGCCTATTGACGGTCGGACATATTTTCCATAGTTATAGGTGAGGTCACGGCTCAAACGGCTTGGGAGTCCCATCAATCGCCCGGCCTTGTCCCATGGAGGGATTATGTTGACGAAACTGGAACAGACCAAACAGGCGCTGGCAGGCAAACATAAGGCAATCGACGACTGGCTGGATGAAAGGCAAGCCTTGCTGGTCGAATACATGAGGCTGGCCGGCCTCACCCCGGCGCGCGCCAAGCAACGCAGCCTGCCCAAACCAGAAGAACTGCAGCACTTCTGTGACAAGTTGGTCGATTACGTCAGTGCAGGTCATTTCGAGATTTATCACCACGTTGTCACCGCCTTCGAACAGGCCAGCGGAGAGACCCTGGAGCTGGCCAAGCGCATCTACCCCCACATCCGCACCAGCACCGAGTTCGCTCTCGAGTTCAACGACAAGTACAGTGAAGCCGACGAAGCGCAGTTGCTGCTGCTGGATGAAGACCTCAATCAGTTGGGCCCGGTGCTTGAGGAGCGCTTCAAGCAGGAGGATCGCCTGGTCAAGGCGCTGCATATAGTGGAATCTTTGAGTGCCCAGCAGGCCTGAGCCCATTTTTGGAGCAAGTTCAAGATACTGGCGGTCAAGGTCGATTACACTCAGAACAGTGACCCAGCGTCTACAGCAATTGCATACAGGAGATGAGCATGTCTGAGCGCCGCCGTTTTGCACGGATCCTCTATTTGACCACGGCTGAACTAACTCAAGGGGAAGAGAAGTGGCAGACTCAGCTGGTCGACGTCTCCTTGCAGGGTGCTCTGCTGATAAGGCCCGATGACTGGGAAGAGCATGACAACAAGGAATACCAGATAAGTTTTGTTCTGAGTGGCAGCGACATCGAGATAAAGATGCAGGTCGAATTGACCCATACTGCCAGCAAGAAGCTGGGTTTCTACTGCCATCACATCGATATCGACAGCGCCACCCACCTCAAACGGATGATTGAACTCAACGTGGGTGATGAAGAACTGCTCCACCGGGAACTGGAGCAACTGCTAAGCGAGCACCTTGAGCACAACCAGCCTTGATGACAGGCCGTTCCGACAATAAAAAAGAGCGCCAAAGCGCTCTTTTTTATTGTGATTCAATATGGTTACAAGGCTTCCAGCGCATCGGCCAGCTTCTTCACCGGCACCACTTCCATCCCCTCGATGGGATGTTTGGGGGCATTGGCGTGGGGCACGATGGCGCGGCGAAAGCCATGTTTGGCTGCCTCCTGCAATCGCTCCTGGCCGGACGGTACCGGACGGATTTCGCCGGATAGCCCCACCTCCCCGAAAACCACCAGATCCTTGGGCAGCGCCTGATCGCGGAAACTGGAAACCATGGCCAGCAGCAGGGCCAGATCCGCACTGGTCTCTTCGACCTTGACGCCCCCCACTACGTTGATGAACACATCCTGATCCGCCATCTGCAAGCCACCGTGGCGATGCAGCACCGCCAGCAGCAGTGCGAGACGGTTGTGATCCATCCCCACCGCCACCCGGCGCGGGTTGGAGAGCTGGGAATAATCCACCAGCGCTTGCAGTTCCACCAGCAGGGGACGGGTGCCCTCCCAGATCACCATGACGATGGAACCTGGGGCCTGTTCTTCACCGCGGCTAAGGAAAATGGCGGAAGGGTTGCTGACTTCCCGCATCCCCTGTCCGGTCATGGCAAACACGCCGAGCTCATTGACCGCCCCGAAGCGATTCTTGTGGGAACGCAGGGTGCGAAAACGGGAGTCGTGCCCCCCGTCCAGCAGCACGGAACAATCGATACAATGTTCCAGCACCTTGGGGCCCGCCAGGGTGCCATCCTTGGTGACATGGCCCACCATGAAGATGGCCACGTGGTTTTGCTTGGCATAGCGGGTCAACAGGGCGGCTGCTTCCCGCACTTGGGAGACAGAACCCGGCGCCGACTGGACATCTGCCACATGCATCACCTGGATGGAGTCGATGACCATGATCTGGGGCTGTTCCTGCTGGGCGATCAGGCAAATTTGCTCGACGCTGGTTTCCGAGAGCATGCGCAGCTTGTCGGTGGGAAGCCCCAGGCGGTTGGCACGCATGGCCACTTGCTGCAGAGACTCCTCCCCGGTGACATACAGGGTCTTCATGCGCTCCGCCAGGCCGCACATGGTTTGCAGCAGCAGGGTGGACTTGCCCGCCCCCGGATTGCCGCCTATCAAAATGGCCGATCCCGGCACCACACCGCCACCGAGCACGCGGTCCAGCTCCTTGAAACCTGAGGTAAAACGGGGGATTTCAGTGGTGGCTATCTCTGCCAATGTCTGAACCTGGCTGCCGATGGCACCGGCATAGCCGGTGTAACGGGCGCTCTTGCCAGCGGGAGTCATCGAGCCGAGGCGCACCTCGGTGATGGTATTCCACTCCTTGCACTCGCTGCATTGGCCTTGCCAGCGTGTGAAGTCGGCACCACATTCGGAACATACATAAGCAGTTTTATTTTTAGCCATTGATAACTCGGGGACAGGATGAATTCCTGCTTGATATACTTGTTTGCGACCCACAGATCAAACCCAGAATCGGAAAAATGGATTTCCGTGGCAGGAACACATGGATTCAGCGCATCAGCAACATCTGATTGAACAACTCATCCCCTTGCTGCGGGAGAAGGATTTCGAAGAGATCTTCAACCGCCTGACCCAGGAGGAAAACAGCAACAGCCGTTTTCTGATCAAAATGGAGCTCAAACGCAAATGCTCCCCCTGCCGCAGGATCATCGACATGCGCGACGAGCTGGAGGACGAGTGCCAAGTGCACGAGTTTGAGGGGATCACCCACTTCATGCCCGCCGAGGCGGCAGGCTTGTTCCAGTCCCAGTGCTATCTCTATCGCGACATCTATACCCTGGGTGTCTATGAAGCCATGCAGCAGTGGCTGCGGCAACACCATGCCCGCTCAGACAGCCAGCTCACCCCTCCCGCAAGCCCTTTCCGGCAATACGATGTCAACACCATCTCCTTTGCCAGTTATTACGGCCGTCGTCAGGAGCGGATGCACTTCAGCTCTCCCCTGCTGATCAAGTTTCAGGATGGTGAAAAGCTGTTTGCCAAGAGCTCGGATCTGTCGCTGGGGGGAATGCGCGTCTCCGTCCCCTACCTGCCCAACTACCTGACCGGAGCCCAGGTGGAGGTCTTCTTCACCGGACTGGAACGGGACAACCCCAACCCCGTCCTGCACCAGCCCGTCAGCTACCAGATCCTCGGCGAGGAGAGCAAGGAGGGGAAGTACTGGCTGCGTCTGGTGCGCACCGGTGAACACTCCGCCTTCAATACCTTCCTTGAGGAGTTCATCGAAGCCAACAAGGCACGGTACCGGGTCAGTGTCGACTATCTGCTCTCCGCCGCCATCATCAAGGGGTATGAGCAGTTCTACCTGCCACGCATGACCGGCATGCCGCTGTTTTTCGGCAAGGGAGACAGCCCGTCTCTGGAAATCGCTCTGCGTACCGAGAACAACCAGCACCTGCTGGAGTACTGGCGAGACGAGAAAAACCGCGACACCCTGGCGAGTCTGTTCTACGCCGAACGGATGAAGCAGCTCTGTCCCCCCTCGGGCTCCACCAGCGAAACCCTGATCTACGCCTTCACCCATACGGTACGCAGCCATATCTACTTCTTCTCGGCGAGCGCCGAGGAGCTGCAGCAAAGCGGCCTGAAATCCCTGTTCTTCCAGGTGGGCTCACGGCGGCCCAGTTGGCGGGTCTACAAGTTTACCCTGGAGGCATGCGATCTGGTCGAGGCGGATATCGGTCAGCTGCAGGGGCAGGACAACCCGCAACTACAGGACATACTGCTGACCGAGCGGCTCAAACAGATTGGCTATGTCGGCCTGCTGCAGGACATTACCCAGGAGTCCCAGCGCGACGAGTTCCGCCCGCAGGAGACACTCAACGAGAATGCCAACGAGCTGCACTGCTATGCTCACGACCAGAAAGCGGCCCCGTTCGAAATCGAAACCCTGCACTATGTCCAGCTTCGCAAAGAGCTGCGCTACATCCACAAGACGGCGGTTGCCATCCATCACAAGGGCAAATCCTGGCTGGGCTGGACCCGGGACATCTCAACCCACGGCCTGCAGATTGAGCTGGAAGAGGCCTTCGACGGCGAAAAGAATGATGTGGTGACCATAGCGCTGCCCCGTCTGCAGGAGCTATCCAAGAGCATGGATCTGCAGCGTCTCTCCTACCGTCTGGTCAGCCTCAACACGACCCGCACCGTGCTGCATCTGTGTATTGAGGGGGATTCGGATCGCCACACCGGCCGCCAGTTCTTCAGCCTGCTGATAGAGAGCAACCAGAACAAGCTCAAGGCAGCGCAAGAGCAGCGGCGTTACCGGGGGCTGGCACGGGCGCTTCGCAACATCTATACCCATCACCTGTTCAACTCGCCGGTCTATATCAACAAGCTGAAAGGCGCCCCCAAACCGGCATCAATCGGCAAATCGCTGCAACCGCGCAGCCTTCACCAGCTGCTTGAGGCCTGTGCCGAATTGCCGGACCAGGACAACCTCTATCCTCTGTTTCAGGGGGGGCTGCTCAAGGAGTTGCTGATGAACCCGCTGCGGGCCATAGAGCGGGAAGACAAACCGAAGGAAGATGAGGTCTACATCGCCTGCGAGCAGACCAATACCGGCCTCCCGGTGTTTGACAGCCGGCTGGCCAGCAGTTTTACCAACGCGCAGGAGAAGCGCGCCTTCATCGAGCTGGCGTTAAAGAGAGGGGAGTTCTATTCGGTACTGGTCGGTATCTCCCGTACCGGACGCCCCGATACCAACTTCATCGCCAACGAGCTGGACTACATCGCCAAGTTCGCCATCCACAAGGCACGCAAGCTGGAAGAGGAGTTGTGGAGCGTGGTCGGCGTTGGCGAGCTGACCGATACCACCCGGGCCACGCTGTTCCGCCTTGGCATTGCGCCCCCCAGCCACTGAACGCTCATACAGGCGAGCCAGTTAACTCCGGACATCGCTCAGGCAAATCGGCAAGCAACCAATGGCGGGCACAGGCCCGCCATTGTTTCATTCCCGGCCTTCATCAAGCAGCCTGCGGGTCCTGCAACCACGCCAGGATCTGGGGGAAGTGATCCTCCTGAGCCTGTGGCGCCGTCAGCATGTTGATATGGTCATAGTCGAGGCGATTGCCATTGTCCCGCCCCAGCCGGGTGTGGCGCGCCGCCAACCCCATCTCGTCACTGAAGCGGCGCACATCGGTGGGATGTCCCAGCACCTTGTCGGCCTTGGCCGAAATCATCCAGAGCGGTGGCCAGTTCACCCGGGCCGCCGCCTCGTCATAGGCAAAGCCATCGTGGGGATCCAGCCAGGGGCCGCATTTGACCCAGGGAATGGTCTCCTGCAGGTAGCGCAGCGGCTCGTCATCGGCACCTATCTTCAGATTGCGCGCCGCCAGAAAACCGCGGCGCCTGGCCAGCCAGGGGGCCAGCCGGTTCCAGATCAGATCCACTTTCAGCCAGCGTTCCGGGTTTTGTACCGAGACGCCCCGCTTGGTACCGAAAAACAGCAGACTGGCCACCTGCCGGGCCAATTCGGGAAAACGGACCAAAGTCGAGGCCATGATGACGCCGCCCCAGGAGTGAGCGACCCAGTGCACCTTGAAGCCTGAATGGCGCTCGGCCACCCAGCGGTGCAACGCGGGCAGATCCTCGGTGATCAGTTCATGCTGGCCATGGCCGGCCTGCTCGGCGATGGCTGGCGTACTCAGGCCACGGCCCCGCAGATCGGCCACATAGACCTGATAGCCGTGACGGGCCAGGAAACACGCCAGTCCCTTGCCCGATTCGGTATAGAAGATCCGGCCATTCTCGATGGCACCGTGCACCATCAGGATCGGCTCGCCATGCACGGCGATGCCTGGCTGGATATGGCGAACATGCAGTTGATGTTCGCCACAGGGAATAAACAGAGATTGTTGCATCAGCTCCATGTGACTGTTACGTCCTCCATGACGTAGGGAGCGGTGTACCACCGCCCTGACATAAGGGATATCAGCGACTCCAGCGACGATCGCGACAGGCCAGTGCGCCCAGCAGACAGATCACCCCTTCCAGATCGTGATGATTGAGGGTCGCGGCAGCCTCGGCCCGCACCAACGGCTTGGCGTGAATGGCAATACCCAGCCCGGCAACCCCCATCATCTTGAGATCGTTGGCGCCATCGCCGATAGCCACGGTTTGGGATGCGGGCACACCAAACTCCTGCGCCAGCTGCTGCAACACCTCCGCCTTGACGCCGGCATCCACAATACGACCGCTGACCTGGCCGGTCAGCCGTTCCCCTTCCACAGCCAGCTCGTTGGCGAAGATGGCATCCAGCCCCAACGCCCGTTGCAGCTCGCCGGCAAAACGGGTGAACCCGCCCGAGGCGATCGCCACCTTCCAGCCAGCCCTCTTCAGGGTATCCACCATCAGTTGCAGTCCCGGCATCCAGGGCATCTCGGCGGCCACCTCGTCGAGAATGGCGACGGGAGCACCGGCCAGCAGGGCGACCCGGTTGCGCAGGCTGTCGGCAAACTCCAGCTTGCCCTGCATGGCGGCTGCCGTCACGGCGGCTACCTGTTCCCCGACACCGGCCAGCCGGGCTATCTCGTCAATGCATTCGATGCGAATGGCGGTAGAGTCCATGTCCATCACCAGCAAGCCGGGTTCGCTCAGGGTCGGCAATGCTGGCAGATGACAGAGATCGATGTCCCACTCTTCCTGTTTGAACTGTCTCACCAGTTCCTGGCTGAAACGTGCCGTGCCAAGCAGCATGAGCGGCACACCCGCCACTTCGGTCGGCGGATAGAGGCTGGCCTCCATCCCATTAGCCGCTAGCAAGGTTGCTACCCTGGCCAGATGAGCGGGGCCCAGTCCCTTACCAAACAGCACCAGCCAGGCGGCCGACAAGGGCGCGCTCGCAGGCTGCAAGGTCTCGCCTTCCAGCTGCCAGCAGGAAGAGTGAGACAACAGCGCAGGCCAATCGGACAACAATGGGGGGAGCTGGGACAACAACATAGAGGGACGCCTTCCTTGGTGATCTGGGGGTTAATAGTGCCGGCCCAGAGTAGCGTATTGCTTTTTGTACAGGCAAGCGCCAAGATCCCGCCACTCCTAGTCATCATGAGGCCTCGGCTTGCAGCGTCATCTTCCCATCAAACGTGTTCTCAGTCTGGGCGCCGGTATTTTGCTCGGATGCTGGGTGCTGGGCGTGCTCATCCATATGCAGGGCGAAAGCCAGGCTGCCCTGCACAGCGAAGCACGCAACCGTGCCCAGGCACTGGTGGCCTATGCGGCTCGCGACATGAAACGCTGGCTCAAGGAAGATAAAACCGGCGAACTGGAGCGGCTGGCCCGGGATCTGGCGGCCGAGCCGGAGATCCTCGATGTCACTCTGTACGATGCCCGCGGCATTCCTCTCGCCCAGTCGGAACAGGCCATGCCACTGGAGAGCCTGCTGCCCATCGGCAGTGACAACAAGTCGGTGCCGGAACAGGGCAAGGGACGCACCCAATACGTGCAGGAGATCCTGGATGGTGATCAAACCCTCGGCTACCTGCGCATCACCCTGGAAGAGCAGCAGTTGCTGGCGGACAAGGACACCCGACTCAAGGTAACGCAGGAGAAACAGCGGCTGATGCTGTTGGTGGCCCTGCTGGCAGGCCTGCTCCTCTCCTATGGAGTGCGTCGCAACTATATGCGGGTTCGCAAGCACAAGAAGAAGAGCAAACCGGTCGATCCGCCGCAAGGTGAGTAGACCCTATTGGTAACCTTGTATATAACCATGGCAATACCAACAGCAGGAGCGCTGCATGATTGCCCCCCCTCTGCCACTGGATGAGAAGAGTCGACTGGAGCGACTGCGCATCCTTGGCCTGCTCGACCGGGAACCCATCGATCAACTGGATCGCTTGACCCGCCTCATCACCCGACACTTCTCGCTGCCGATTGCCATGGTCTCCCTGACCGATGTGGATCGGCAGTGGTTCCTCTCCAAAAGCGGAGTGGAGATGTGCGAGATCAGCCGGGAACACTCCTTCTGCGGCCACGCCATCCTGCGTCCCGACATCATGCAGGTGCCCGATGCCAGGCGTGACCCGCGCTTCGCCGACAATCCGCTGGTGACAGAAGCGCCTCACGTGGTCTTCTATGCCGGCCGTCCGCTGCGGGCCCTCGACGGCGTGGTGCTCGGCACCCTCTGCCTGGTCGATCAGCACCCCCGCCAACTCGACCAGGCCCAATGTCAGGATCTGGACGACTTCGGCCGCCTGGTGGAGAACACCCTGCACGATCTGGAGCGACGCCATCAGGTACGCAGTCTGAACCAGATACTGGAAGACAAGGAACACCTCTTCACTCTCACCTTCAACCAGTCATCGGTCGGCATGGCCCTCTCCTCCCTTGAGGGACAGTGGTTGCGGGCCAACCCGGGGCTGGAGAGACTGCTTGGCTACAGCGAACAAGCGATGCTCGGGCTCACCTGGCATGACATGACTCATCCCGAAGATCTGGTCCGGGAGCTCCCCCTGTTTGAAGCGCTGATCGCGGGGCGGCGCCAGGACTATCGGCTGGAGAAGCGGATGATCCGCGCCGATGGCTCCCTGTGCTGGGTACAACTCAGCGTCGCCCTGTGCGAGAGCCGTACCGTGGCCCCCCATATGATCGCCGTGTTCGCCGATCTCAGCGAACGCAAGCAGGCCGAAGCCGAGCTGCTCACCCTGCAGCAAGGGCTGGAGCAGCAGGTGCGCGAACGTACTCACGAACTGTCGGAAACAGTGGTGCAGTTGCATCGGGAAATGAACGAACGCAGTGCCGTACAGCAAAGCCTGTGGCGAGAGCAGCGGCGCCTGCAGCATATGCTGGAGCACACCAGCAATGCCTTTCTCGAACTCGACGAGACACTCACCATCACCGGCTGGAACCCTGCCTCCACCACCCTGCTTGGCTGGCAAGCCGAAGAGATGCTGGGCCAGCCCCTGGCTCGCCTGCTTGAAGAGAATCATCCCCTGTTCACCCAGCTGCCGCTTTCCGGCGATCAGCCGCGGCGTCTGGAGTGCGACATCCATACCCGAGATGGGCGGCGTCTCCCGGTCGAGGTGATTGCCGAGCGTTACCGCTTCGATGACAAGGTTCGCCTGGCCCTTTTTCTACACGACATCACGGCCCGTCGCCGGGTGCAGGCCGAAATCGAGCGTGGCCGGGCCCGGCTGCGCGCCATCACCGACGGCCTGCCTGTCACCATCAGCATGGTGGCACCGAACGGTCGCTATCTGTTCGCCAATCAGGCTTACTGTCGCTACTTCGGGCTGGCCTCCGAGCAGCTGTTTGGCACGAGCCTGCGAGACAGCATGGGTGAAACCAGCTACCAGCGTGCCCAAGCCTATCTCGAGCGCGCCCAGGCCGGCGAGCAACTCAGCTTCGAGTCCCGCTTTACGCTGCCCATCGGAGAGCGAGATCTGCGCATCACCATGATCCCGAGTCGCAGCGATGAACAGGGCGTCTATATCCTCGGCACCGACATCACCGAGTACAAGGCATTGCAGGCTCAGCTTGAGCACGAGGCGGCCCACGATCCCCTCACCGGGCTGCCGAACCGGCGTGCCTTCACCCTGCGCCTGGCCCGCGAACTGGAGCGAGTACATTACAGTGCGGAGTCGCTCGGTCTGCTGTTTCTCGACCTGGACGGTTTCAAGCAGATCAATGATCGGCTGGGCCATCACGTCGGCGATGCCCTGCTGCAGCGCTTCGCCAGCGTGCTGACATCGGAAGTCCGCCCCGGCGACATGGTGGCTCGTCTTGCCGGCGACGAGTTCACCGTCGTACTGCCCGCCCTGCACCATCCCGAACAGGAGCTGCCCGCCCTGTGCGATCGCTTGCTGGCCGCCATGGCCGTGCCCGCCGATGTCGCGGGCCATCAGCTCTCCCTTGCCGGCAGCATAGGCGGGGCACTCTGCCGCTCGGGTCGGCACTCCCGGATCGATGATCTGCTGAATCGAGCCGATGCCGCCATGTACCGGGCCAAACAGGCCGGCAAGGGACGCTTCGTACTCGACCTCTAATCCCTGCTTCAGAAATGCAAAAAGGCGGCCCGAAGGCCGCCTTTTTCATACGCGAGGGAATTACTTGTCGCCCAGCAGGACAGAATCCAGCGCGATTTCGATCATGTCGTTGAAGGTCAGCTGACGTTCTTCGGAAGTGGTCTGCTCACCGGTACGGATATGGTCGGAGACGGTGCAGATGGTCAGTGCCTTGGCGCCATACTCTGCTGCCACGCCGTAGATACCGGCGGCTTCCATCTCGACACCCAGGATGCCGTATTTTTCCATGACGTCGAACATGGAGGGGTCCGGGGTGTAGAACAGGTCGGCGGAGAAGATGTTGCCTACGCGCACGGCCACGCCCTTGTTCTTGGCGGCCTGTACGGCATTGGCAACCAGATCGAAGTCGGCGATGGCGGCGAAGTCGTGATCCTTGAAGCGCAGACGGTTCACCTTGGAGTCGGTGCAGGCACCCATGCCGATCACCACGTCACGCAGTTTCACGTCTTCACGCACGGCACCGCAGGAACCGACGCGGATCAGGGTCTTCACGCCGTAATCGGTGATCAGCTCTTTTGCATAGATGGAGCAGGACGGGATGCCCATGCCGTGGCCCATGATGGAGATGCGACGACCTTTGTAGGTACCGGTGAAACCGAACATGTTGCGCACGTCGCAGATCTGCTCGACGTTCTCCAGGAAAGTCTCGGCGATGTACTTGGCACGCAGGGGGTCGCCCGGCATCAGTACGGTATCTGCAAACGCACCATCTTTCGCATTGATATGAGGAGTTGCCATTCTCTTGATTCCTTCACACTGGGTTGAGTTTTATTGTCTTTATTGGTTTGCCCGCCGCCGAGGCGGCGGGCGGGTAACTTACAGGAAGCTGGTACCGTATGCCAGCTTGGGCAGACCATGGTAGGCCGCGATGCTCTGGCCGATGTCGGCGAAAGTGTCGCGACGGCCGACGCTGCCAGCCTTGACCGGCTTGCCGTAGAACAGCACCGGAATGTATTCACGGGTGTGGTCGGTGCCGCTCCAGGTCGGGTCGCAACCGTGGTCGGCGGTCAGCACCACCACGTCACCATCCTGCATCAGCTCGAACAGCTCCGGCAGACGGGAGTCGAAATACTCCAGTGCATCGGCGTAACCCTTCACGTCACGGCGGTGACCATAGGAGGAGTCGAAGTCGACGAAGTTGGTGAAGACGATGGTGTTGTCACCGGCGGCCTTCACCTCTTCCAGGGTGCGATCCCACAGCTCGGTCAGGCCGGTGCCTTTCACTTGCTTGGTGATGCCCTGCTGGGCATAGATGTCGGCGATCTTGCCGATGGAAACCACCTGGCCACCCGCTTCTTTCATGTAGTCCAGCACAGTCGGCGCCGGCGGCAGTACCGAGTAGTCGTGACGGTTGCCGGTACGCTTGAAGTCACCCTTGCCACTGCCCACGAACGGACGGGCGATGACACGGCCGATATTGTAGGGCTCCAGCAGCTCGCGCACGATGTGGCACAGCTCATAGAGCTTCTCGAGGCCGTAGGTCTCTTCGTGGCAGGCAATCTGGAACACGGAGTCGGCAGAGGTGTAGAGGATCGGCTTGCCGGTGCGCATGTGCTCTTCGCCCAGGTCGTCCAGCACCTGGGTGCCGGAGGCGTGGCAGTTGCCCAGATACCCGGGCAGACCGGCCTTCTCGACAATGGCGTCCAGCAGCTCCTGCGGGAAGCTGTTCTGGTGATCCTTGAAGTAGCCCCACTCGAACAGCACGGGCACACCGGCGATCTCCCAGTGACCGGACGGGGTGTCCTTGCCGGAGGAGAGCTCCTGGGCGAAACCGTAGGCACCGACCACCTCGATGTCCTTGTTCAGACCCGCCGGGAAGGTGCCGGAAGCGAGTTCACCTGCGTGGCCCAGACCCAGCTTGTTGAGGTTCGGCAGGTTGAGCGGGCCACGACCCTCAATCTCGCCGGAGGCACAGGCTTTGGCGATATGGCCAAGGGTGTTGGCGCCCACATCTCCGAACTTGTCGGCATCGGCGGCAGCGCCAATACCGAAAGAGTCCATCATCAGAATAAAGGTACGTTTCATGGGACTTCCCCTTGTTACAAATCAGCCAGACCGATGCGACGGTAGACCTCGGGCAGCGCCTCTGGTCGGGTGTCACCGATCTTGACGGCTGCCTGCACCATGCCGGCAGCCTGAGCGAATTGCTCTTCAGTTTGAGCGTGGATCAGGGCGAGCGGCTTGTCTGCATCGACGCTCTGACCCAGGCGAATAAAGTCGGTCAGACCGACCGCGTAATCGAGTTTGTCACCGGCTGCGCGGCGACCGCCGCCCATGGCGACCACGGCCAGACCCAGTTCGCGGGTATCCATGGCGGTGACGAAACCGGCGTTGGCCGCGTAAACCGGGCGCACGATGGCAGCCTTGGGCAGGTAAGCGTCATAACGTTCCATAAAATCGGACGGGCCACCCAGACCGGTCACCATGCGGCCGAAGATCTCGGCCGCCTTGCCGTTGTCCAGCACTGCCTGCAGCTTGGCGCGGGCATCGACATCATTGCTGGCAAGCCCGGCGGAGATCAACATCTCGGTACACAGGGCCATGGTTACTTCATGGATCCGCGGATTGCGGTATTCACCGGTCAGGTAGCGCACCGCTTCGCGTACTTCCACCGCATTGCCGGCGCTGGAAGCCAAGACCTGGTTCATGTCGGTCAGGAGCGCAGAGGTACGGCAACCGGCCCCATTGGCCACGGCGACTATGCTTTTCGCCAGCTCTTCGGACGCCTCAAAAGTCGGCATGAAGGCGCCGGAGCCTACCTTGACGTCCATCACCAGCGCTTCCAGCCCGGAGGCCAGCTTCTTGGAGAGGATGGAGCCGGTGATCATGGCGATGGATTCGACGGTGGCGGTGATGTCGCGCACCGCATAGATACGCTTGTCGGCAGGGGCCAGATCGCCGGTCTGGCCGATGATGGCCACCCCCGCCTCTTTCACCACCTTCAGGAAACGGTCGTTGTCGACCGAGGTCTGGTAGCCCGGGATGGCATCCAGCTTGTCCAGGGTACCGCCGGTGTGGCCCAGACCACGGCCGGAAATCATAGGTACGAAACCGCCGCAGGCGGCGACCATGGGCCCAAGCATCAGGGAGACGACATCACCCACACCACCGGTGGAGTGCTTGTCGACGATGGGGCCGCCCAAGTTCAGATGATCCCAGGTCAGCACCATGCCAGAGTCGCGCATGGCGCAGGTCAGGGCAACCCGCTCATCCATGGTCATATCCTGAAAATAGACTGCCATCGCCAGTGCCGCGATCTGGCCCTCGCCGATGGTATTGTTGGTAATGCCTTGAACGAAAAATTGAATCTCTTGGGTACTGAGCGCTTCACCGTTGCGCTTCTTGCGAATAATTTCTTGAGGCAAAAACATCTTTCATTCCCTCCGCCATGACTGGCGTTACAAAAGCCGGACGCCCTGCCACAAGCCATGTAGCCGGGCATAACAGGGCGAGCCGGGCTCGCCCTCTCGGGTCAACTTAGTAACCGCTGGTGTTGGCCGGCTTTTCGCCGTGACCCAGGGTCGCCAGCAGGCTGGCCAGCAGGCTGGAGGCACCGAAGCGGAAGGTACGGGCGGATACCCAGTCCTTGCCCAGGATCTCTTCGGCCATGGCGAGGTACTGGCCGGCAACGGCGGCGTCTTTTACGCCACCGGCAGGCTTGAAGCCCACTTTCGGGTTCTTTGCCTTGATCACTTCCATCATGATGCGCGCCGCTTCCGGGGTCGCATTGACCGGCACCTTGCCGGTGGAGGTCTTGATGAAGTCGGCACCGGCATCGATACAGATCTCGGAAGCGCGACGGATCAACGCCTCTTCCTTCAACTCGCCGGTCTCGATGATCACTTTCAGCAGCACATCGGCGCCACAGGCTTCCTTACAGGCTTTGACCAGATCGAAACCAATCTGTTCATTGCCCGCCATGAAGGCGCGGTACGGGAACACCACGTCCACTTCGTCGGCACCGTAAGCGACGGCGGCGCGGGTTTCGGCCACGGCGATCTCGATATCGTCGTTGCCATGAGGGAAGTTGGTCACGGTCGCAATGCGCACGTCGGCAGCACCGATGTCACGCAGGGTCTTGCGAGCGATGGGAATGAAACGGGGATAGATACAGACGGCGGCGGTCAGACCGGCCGGAGACTTGGCCTTGTGACACAGGTCGATCACTTTCTGATCTGTGTCATCGTCGTTCAGGGTAGTCAGGTCCATCAGGTTCAGGGCACGCTGGGCGGCCAGTTTCAGATCAGTCATTCTGTTCTCCAAAGTCTCTAAGTAGTCCGGATCCCGGGGCAAAGGCCCGCTTGTTGCAACGCAACCGGCAAGACACGACTCCCAAGGATACGGGAATGGAATTACAGCGCGTATGCAGAGGCATAGCTGGCTGCAAATAAGGCAAGAGCCCTGTCACTTTCTTACAAAAGTGCGGACTTGGTTCCATGAAGACTTGAGAAAGGCCGACAACATCTGACCCGACTTCCCAATCAATTCCATTTGACCGCCAACACCCGATTTCATTGGGTATTAGTCAATGCCAGCACCCTGCTGGCAATGCCTATTTCAGCCGAGATACCCCGTGTTTGCAAGCCGGATTTGCCATTTTCAGAGATATCTCACATCTGGCAAACCCGGGTAGAAAACGCCTTACGAGAAGAAACGAGTGAGGATCCAGGAGTAGGCCAAGCCACCCAGATAGACCCCCACGATCCCCATCACCCCGGACAAGACCGGCGGCGCAGGGTAATCCCCCCATTTTTAGGGGCATTCAAAAGTAGAGGTCATGCGGCCTGTGCCAGACGCTGTTTCGGCGTGTAGCCACCCAGCGCCATATTGGGCCGCTCATGGTTATAAACCCACAGCCAGTTCGTGGCAAACTCCTGTAGTTCATTCAGTGACTCAAACAGGTAATGGCCCAGCCAGTCGTAGCGCACCGTGCGGTTAAACCGTTCGATGTAGGCATTCTGCTGCGGATTTCCTGGCTGGATATAGCCCAGGGTTATCCCCTCCTGTTTCGCCCATCGCTTGAGCTCTTCGCTGATGTATTCCGGGCCATTGTCACATCGGATAATGGCGGGCTTACCTCGCCACGTGATCACCTGCTCCAGCGCCCGTTTGACTCGTGAGGCGGGTAAGGAGAAATCCACCTCGATGCACAGCGCTTCACGATTGAAGTCATCGATCACATTAAACAGCCGCACCGAGCGGCCATCGCTGAGCTGGTCATGCATAAAGTCCATCGACCAGCACTGATTAGGCTGGTCGGGAACCGCCAACGGCTCTGGCTTAGCCCGAACCAACCGTTTCCTGGGTTTTATCCGCAGATTGAGCTCCAGCGCCCGATAGATCCGGTATACCCGTTTGTGATTCCAGCCAAAGCCTTGGACGTTGCGCAGGTACAAAAAGCATAACCCGAAGCCCCAGTTGCGCTGGCTGGCCGTGATACGTAGCAGCCAATCGGCAATTTCCTGGTTTTCATCGACCAGCACGGGCTGATAGCGATAGCAGCTTTCACTGACCTTGAAGATCCGGCAAGCCAGACGGATGGATATGGCGTAGTGAGTCACGGCTTTGGTCGCCATCTCCCGGCGGGCAGATGGCGTTACCACTTTTTTGCCATGGCCTCGGTGATGATCTCTGCCTTGAGGCGCTCCTCGGCGTACATCTTCTTGAGGCGGCGGTTTTCGTCCTCCAGCTCCTTGAGTCGAGCCATGAGGGAGGCATCCATCCCCCCGAATTTGGAACGCCACTTGTAGAAGGTGGTCGTGCTGATGCCATGCTCGCGGCAGAGCTCCGGGACGGGAGCTCCAGCCTCAGCTTGTTTGAGGATGGCGATGATCTGGGTATCGCTAAAGCGTGATGTTTTCATGTAGAACCTCCTGCGTTCAAGGTACGGGAAAATTCTACTTATGAGCACCCTGGTTTTTCGGGGGGATTACCGCAGGAATGGGCAATTTGAGGAAAGAAAACAACAAGCCAACGATAAAGCCGGCCACCATCGCCAGTAGCACTTCATTCATAAAACCTCCGATTTGACTCATTTTATTATTAGTTTAGATAGGAAAACGGTTGTCACCGCCCCATACACAAACGCCACGGCAGATGCCGTGGCGTTTGTGTTTATACCTGTCTGGTCAGGCGATATTACATGCCGGACAGCGCCAGGAAGAAGCCTGCAATAGTGGCAGACATCAGGTTGGACAGAGAGCCGGCCAGTACGGCTTTCAGACCAAATCGTGCAATGGTGCCGCGGCGGTTCGGTGCCATGGACCCCAGACCACCCAGCAGGATGGCAACAGAGGAGAGGTTGGCAAAGCCGCACAGAGCGAAGGAGATGATGGCCTTGGTGTGATCGGACATGACGGCGCCATTGATCAGCAGCTCATCTTTCAGGTACGGAGCGAAGTTCAGGTACGCCACGAATTCGTTCACCACCAGCTTCTGGCCGATGAAGGAGCCGGCAACCACGGCTTCGTTCCAGGGCACACCGATCAGGAAGGCCAGCGGGGAGAAGATCCAGCCCAGAATAAGCTCCAGAGAGAGCTCAGGCATGCCAAACCAGCCACCCACACCGGAGAAGATACCGTTTATCATGGCGATCAAACCGATGAACGCCAGCAGCATGGCACCTACGTTCAGGGCCAGTTGCATACCGGCAGAGGCACCGGCAGCGGCAGCGTCGATCACGTTGGCCGGCTTGTCATCCAGCTCGGCATCGGCGGCGCTTTCATCGTAGTTCGGGGTCTCGGTCTCGGGCACCAGCAGTTTGGCGAACAGCAGACCACCCGGAGCAGCCATGAAGGATGCTGCAATCAGGTACTCCATCTTGACGCCCATGGAGGCGTAACCGGCCAGTACGGAACCGGCTACGGAAGCCAGACCACCACACATGACGGCAAACAGCTCGGAGTCGGTCATCTTGGAGATGTAAGGACGAACTACCAGCGGGGCTTCAGTCTGGCCCACGAAGATGTTGGCAGTAGCAGAGAGAGATTCAGTGCGGGAGGTACCCAGCACTTTCTGCAGGCCACCGCCCAGCAGCTTGATCACCACCTGCATGATGCCCAGATAATAGAGCACTGCGATCAGGGAAGAGAAGAAGATGATGACCGGCAGAACACGGAAAGCAAACACGAAGCCACCGCCACCAAATACTTCAAACATCTTGTTGCTGACCAGACCACCGAACAGGAAGTCGATGCCGTTCTGGCCATAGCTGATCACACTGGATACGGCGTCGGATACGCCCACCAGAATATCGCGACCTACCGGTACATAGAGCACGAAAGCACCCAGACCGGCTTGAATTGCGAACGCACCCAGTACGGTACGTACGTTAATTGCCTTGCGATTGCTGGAGAACAGCACCGCGATAAGGACGAGCGTTGCCATCCCCACCAGACCCATGATTAAGCTCATTATTATCTTCCTCTAGTAGCACCTATCTTGTTAGCAACTTGTAACCTCAAGCCGCTAATCAAGGGGAGCGCATTATACTAATTAAAGGCCTTTAAAATAGAATCCTGGTCACATTTTATCAGTGTCAAAATGATCGATTGTCACAAAAGTAGACAGCAAACGATTTTTACGCTCATTTTTTTTTCTGCTGCCCAAAAGCCTTGTTGCATATATGTTTCAGCATTGACGCTCAGGATGGAAAAGTTCAAGGGTAGATTCATGCAACACCCTTGCAACATCCACCATGCCTTCCTCTCTTATTGAAGCCAGAGTAGTCACTATTTTTACTAATGACGCCGGGGTATTGCGCTGCCCCTGGTCCCCTTGCAACGGCATGTCGGGCGCATCGGTTTCCAGCAACAGAGATGAAAGCGGCATATCACGAAATGCCTCACGGGTCTTGTTGGCCCGCTCATAACTGATCACCCCACCGACCCCCAAGCGAAATCCCATCTGCCAGAAAGTGTCGGCTTGCTGCCGGGAGCCGCTGAATGCATGAATCACCCCACCCCTGGCTGGTTTGAAACGGCGCAATAGTTTGGCAACCGTGTCATTGGCCCGTACCGAATGCACGATTAATGGCAGCTCATATTCACAAGCCAACCTGATTTGCGCCTCAAATAGATCCAGCTGCCCCTTCTGGGGAACATGGGAACGCAGATCCAGCCCGCACTCGCCTATCGCCACCAACCCGGCCGGGCGGCGAGCCACCAGCATCCGCAGCCGTTCCATCACCCCTTCCTGCTGTGCGTCGGCATACCAGGGGTGAATGCCCAAGCCATAGAAAATATCGGCATGCTGGCCTGCCAAAGCCATTACCCGCTCCCAGTTATCCTCAGCGATGGCAGGGATGATATACTCCCGGATCCCAAGCTGCCGGCAATGAGCCAGTAACACCTCCCTGTCCTTGTCGAAGACGGGAAAGTCGAGATGGCAATGACTGTCAATCAGCTGCATATCACTACACCTATTTGTTTGCGGTATTTAATGGGTCATTCAACACAATGAAACACAGACACCATGGTTTTACCCTGATTGAACTGGTACTGGTCATCATAGTGCTGGGTATTCTGGCAGTCATCGCCCTGCCCCGTTTTATCAATATCAAGGATGATGCGTTAAGAAGCAGTGTCGCGGCGACGGCGGGTAGTTTTGCCAGTGCGGTGCAGCTGGCCCATGCAGGATGGGCTGTTGCCACCAAGGGAGAGGCGGTCGCACTTTACAATTTGGGGAGCCATGGGGAGGGCAAGTCGGACATCAATCGCTACGGATGGCCGTCAGGCTCCGAAGAGGATTACAACCAACCCGCCAATACCCCCTATCAGCCCGGTTCAGGAAACCATATCTCGGTCAGCAATCAATCGGATTGCCGTTTGCTGTTTACCGACCTCCTTGATGGCGACCAGACGGTAGCTTCTACCAACCAACCTGATGAGATCAAAAAGCAGGCGGACTATCTTTCGGACATGGTTGGCCCGGGACATCCTGATGAGGAGGAGGGTGATGAGATGCATTACAACTGCCGCTATATCCTGCGCGACTCGATGGGCCGCTTCCAGACGGGTTCAGATTATAAAAACGGCCTCGGCTTTGAGTACAACAGCGTTACCGGTGCCGTGACCCGCAATTTTGACTAGAGGAAGAAGAGGTCTTTTCCGACTGATCTTTTGATGACTCCTCATCGTAACGCACCGGCGTGCAGCAGCGCCGGTTTTGCGGTGTGAGCCCCCACTCTTCGCACCATGCGTCGTAACGGGCCAACCAACGCAGCAAGACTCCTTTCATGCTCATAGCATCCCTCTTTTCTTGTTCAGTCGAACACCATGCTACCAGAGAACACTCGCTGAACAAGCTGCCTGTCTGCCTGCATCAGTACCAATAAAAAAGCCGGGCAAGCAGTGCTGACCGGCTTCTCTGGATTGATTTACGAGGCATATGCCTGGCTTAGAGGCTCTTGAGCTTCTCTTCGGGCAGGGCCAGCTCGTCGTTGTGGTTGACCCCGATCCCCCGTTCCAGCACGTGACGGGCGATGGCGTGCGCCTCTTCCAGAGAGTGCATGCTGAAGGTACCGCACTGGTATTCGTTAAGCTCGGGGATCTGCTTCTGATCCTGCACGGTCAGCACGTCGCTCATGGCCGCCTGCCAAGCCGCCCCCACCCGCGCCTCGTCCGGCGCACCAATCAGGCTCATGTAGAAACCGGTACGACAGCCCATGGGGGAGATGTCGATGATCTCGACCCCGTTACCGTTCAGGTGATCCCGCATGAAACCGGCAAACAGGTGCTCGAGGGTATGGATGCCACGCTCGGAGAGGATCTCCTGGTTGGGCACACAGAAACGCAGATCGAACACGGTAATGGTGTCCTTGTTCGGGGTCTGCATGGTCTTGGCCACGCGTACCGCAGGGGCTTCCATACGGGTGTGGTCAACGGTAAAACTGTCCAATAACGGCATTTCTGACTCCTGATTGGGTTACCAGAACCAGCCCCCGGTGGAGAGCTGATCCTTGCATTGTCGATACTGGGCGCCGTAGCGTTGGGCTCGGGCCTCTACCTTGCGGGAGGTTTTCATCAACCAGCCCTTGCTTCGGTAGCTGCCACGCCGGTAGCCACCCCACCCTTCGTGATAGTTGAGATACTGGCCATACGCATCCCACTTGGAGGTGCCGTTCAGCCGCTGGGCCTTGTGAGTGTACCAGCCCATAAAATCGATGGCGTCGGCAAAATCGTCCCGATCACTCCAGCTGTTGCCGGTTTCCCGCTGGTAATCGGCCCAGGTTTCATCTTTCACCTGAGCGTAGCCATAGGCGGAACTGGCCCGCCCGGTCGGGATGAAGAGGAAATACTCCATGGGCGGCTGGGCGTCATGTACGAAGGAGGACTCCTGATACATCATGGCCATGACCACCTGGATCGGGGTACCCCACTTCTCGTTCATCTTGAGGGCCGCCTCATGCCAGTCAGGCTTCTCGCGAAAGATCTGGCACAGGTTTTCCGGCTGGGCCGGCGGCCGGCTACTACAGGCGGTCAGGCCAGCCAACAGGCCTGCCACCACAACGAGGCGCATCCACATCAGATGGCGTCTTCGTTCTCTTCGCCAGTACGGATACGAATGACCCGCTCCACGTCACAGACGAAGATCTTGCCGTCACCAATCTTGCCGGTGCGGGCTGTGTTCTGGATCGCTTCCAGGCAGGCATCGAGATCCTCATCCTGCACCACCAGTTCCAGCTTCACTTTCGGCAGAAAGTCCACCATGTATTCGGCACCGCGATAAAGCTCGGTGTGCCCCTTCTGGCGGCCAAAACCTTTGACTTCGGATACCGTCATGCCGTTGATGCCAATCTCGGCCAGAGCCTCGCGCACATCGTCCAGCTTGAACGGTTTGATGATGGCTTCAATCTTCTTCATGGTGACTCCTTACCAGTTCTGTTTGCCAAACCCGGATGTGATGGGGTAACGGCGATCCTTACCAAAGTTGCGGGCCGTGATGCGGGGACCGACTGCGGCCTGACGGCGCTTGTATTCGTTGAGATCCACCAGACGGATCACCTTGCGCACCACCGTCTCTTCGAACCCTTCGGCCACCATGTCGGCGACCGAGGCATCCTCTTCGACGTAGCGCTTGAGGATGGCATCCAGGATGTCATAGGGAGGCAGGCTGTCCTGATCCACCTGATCCGGCGCCAATTCTGCCGAAGGGGGACGGTCGATGACCCGCTGGGGGATCACATAATCGACCGAATTACGGTATTCGCACAGTTTGAAGACCAGGGTCTTGGGCACGTCTTTAAGCACGTCGAAACCGCCGGCCATGTCGCCATACAGGGTGGCATAACCCACCGCCATCTCGCTCTTGTTGCCGGTGGTGAGCACAATGCGACGACGCTTGTTGGAGAGCGCCATCAAGAGCACGCCGCGGCAGCGAGCCTGCAGGTTCTCTTCGGTGGTATCGCGAGCCGTGCCTGCAAACAGGGGCGCCAGCTGACCCATAAACCCTTCGAACATGGGCTCGATGGAGATGATGTTGAACTCAACACCCATCCGCTCGGCCTGCTCCTTAGCATCTTCCACGCTCATCTGGGCGGTATAGCGAAATGGCATCATCACCGCCTGCACCTTATCGGCACCGATGGCATCGGCCGCAATCGCCAGAGTCAGGGCAGAGTCGATACCGCCGGAAAGCCCCAGCACGGCGCCCTGAAAGCCGTTCTTGGTAACGTAATCGCGTACCGCCAGCACCAACGCCTGATAGGTTTCGGCCAAGGGCTCCAGCGGCGCAGCCGGTTCCCGCTCTTTCACCGGTTCACCATCGGCAAAGCGCACCAGCGCCAGCTCTTCAGCAAACGGCGCCAACCTGTGAGTCAGCTCGCCATGGCTATTGAAGACTTTTGAGCAGCCGTCGAAGATCAGCTCATCCTGGCCACACACCTGATTGAGGTAAATCAGCGGTACGCCGGTCTGATCGCAGCGCTCCGCCATCAACTCGCGGCGGATCCAGGGTTTCTCCTGATCGTAGGGTGAGGCATTGATGGTGAGCAGCAGCTCGGCTCCCGCCGCCCTGGCGGCCAGCGCCGGGCCTGCTTGCCAGAGGTCTTCGCAGATAAGCAGACCCAACTGATGACCACGGAACGGCACGACACATGTCTCGGTGCCTGCCGTGAAGTAACGCTTCTCGTCAAACACCCCGTAGTTGGGCAGATCCTGCTTGAAGTAGCGCGCCACCAGCTTGCCTTGCTCGTAGAGGGAGGCGGCGTTGTAAAGTGCCTCTCCTTCCCGCCAGGGGTGCCCCACCAGAATGGCGCAGTTGCCTGCCCAGGCTGCAATTCGAGCTAGCGCGGCATCAACCCGGAGCATGAGATCACTGCGCAGCAGCAGATCTTCCGGCGGATAGCCGGTCAGAGCCAGCTCGGAGCAGACCAGCAGATCGGCCTCTTGCCGCTCTGCCTCGGCGGCCGCAGCCAGTACCTTGTCACAGTTTTCTTCGATGGCGCCTACCGTCAGATTCAACTGGGCAAGCATCAGAGAGAGGGCTTTTGCCATGGCGATGCATCTTAAAATCAAAAATGATGGGGAATGATAAAGAAAAGGCGCTGGCTGTGCCAGCGCCCGAGGTTCAGGGGGTACAAGTCAGGTTTGCAGCATTGGTCACACCATTGTCCACCAACAGGGCACAGGGGCCCGTGATCACCTGGCCACTGGCAGGCGGCGTCATGGCGATACTGAGGGAGGCCGGCTTCAACAAGTAGGTTTTATTGCCCTGAGCGCTATAGGATAAATTCACAACCAGATTACTGTTTTGTGCGGCAGAACAAACGTATGTAGCGGGCTGGTTGTTGGTTTTTGGCACATCGATACGACAGGTGGCTCCCGTGGTTGTCGTAGTGACTGTCAGCCCGCTGAACGTGTTGGCCTTACAGGACTCTGGAGCGGAATTTTGCCCATTGCCCTGTTCAAGACACTCGATTCGTCCCGATACGGTCAGGGTCGGCACCGTCTGGGAGCTGGTATCGATCGCCACCGGCATGGTGGCACTCTTGGCCTCGCTCTGATCCACCTGAGAGATGAGCGAAGCGGTGATCCCCGAGTTCCCCTGATAGGCCGTCACCTTGATCGAGGCGCTCTGCAACACGTTGGACGCATCCTTGGTGCTCTTCTTGGCCGACAAATAACCACGGCTGTAACTGCCAAAGTAGTAGTTGCTGAGATCAACCACCGTCTTGACCGTCTCGTTGGTCACTCCCACGTAATCAGAGGTACTGCCGGTGAGCTGGCCATTCAGGGGCACCAGGCTCCACTCCGCCAGCATGGTCAGGTTGATGTCCTGAAACGGGATTCGGGCCAACAAATCCTGTGATGTCAGATCAAGCTTCGCGAGATTGTCTGGTGAGAGCACATCCACATAGATACCCCGGGCAATCAGCTGGGCCGTCCCGGTGTTCATGGTGATCTTGGTGCTGGTGTCTCCTCCCGCTGCCGCGTTGGTAGGCAGCCAGTCGGCAAATTCAATGATCGAGGGGGGCGTAGCCGTGGGATTCGAAGTCCAGTTGAGAGTGTTCTTCTGCCAGGTAACATAAGTGGTAACAACGTACTTGATGTAGTTCTGGTAGCTGGTCTGGTTCTCAGCCTTGGCGAGGAAGTCGGCGCTGGTCACTATGACTTTGATCAGGTTCCAGTCCGGCAGGGGACGATAGTAGCCATCGAGCCGGACAAAGCGGCAGGCATCGACATAATTCCCGCTATTAACCGATGAAAGGGAGCTGCTGTAGCGCTGTCGGCTGGTATGAAGCGGCGAGTAAAACTGGTCGAAACTGCTGCCACTGCCATCGAAGTGATCCTTGCAGCAACTGGTACAGAGGGCCGGTTGATCCTTGACGCTGCTGTTGAGTACCCCTGTCTGCTTGATCACCTGGGAGCCCGCATTCCAATAAAGCAAATTGCTGCTGGTCAGGGTGGCCTGGCCGGGCAGGTAAGCGTTTATGCTCGAGCCATAGCTGCAGGAACAGGAGACCGAGGCCAGATCCTGCAGCACCTGCTGGGTGTTGCCACCATTGTCGGGCTTGTAGGTGACCGTCTCGAACTGCACCAGCTTGCCAACCGCACCATCCTTGGAGGTCACGGTCGGCAGCGGCTTGCTGGTCTCCTGCTTGCGGCCTTCCTGATCGATCTGGATCGAGATGACATCAGGCGCAACTCCGGGGGTATAGACCACGTGGGGCGGCTCGCGACTGGTATCCAGCCCGCCGTTGAACTGATTCTGAGTCAGCGATTCCGCCGGCGACACGGCCCCGGAGAGTAGCAAGGAATGAGCCTGCCCGACGTTGTCGCTCCAGCTGACGGTCACATTGACTATCTTTCTGCCAGGATAGGAGTACAGATAACCCGCCGGGATCGTGGTCTGCCAGGCAGAGCCATTCCAGTACTGGTTGCTGACGGTCCAACTCAGGGCATAAGTCCCCCCGCCATCGGCGGGAGTGGCCGAACTGGTGCCCGCCGTTATGTTGTTGTAGGCCGTGAGCGGCGAAACCGCACTCACCACCCCGTTGAAGGTGCGAAACGCATCGAGTTGTGACTCGGCCAGCCGCATGGCCACCTCGTAGCGGCGACTATCCTGGGAGGTATTGAGCAATGAGCGAGACATAGCCACCAGACCTGCCACACCCACCCCAAGCAGAACCAGGGTGATCAAAATCTCCAACAGCCCAAATCCCTTGTGCGGTTTCATAGATGCTCCTACCAGTCCCGCCAGCTACCAGGCACCAGATTGATGCTCTGAAACGCCGCCCCATTTTCGATATTGCTCAACACCGCCTGATCATACTTGGCATCGAAGGTCCCATTGGCCGTCTTGCCCAGCTGATAGTTGGCTACTACCGCGCCGTTGACGATTGCTCCCCCCTTCAGGCTGACGTCGGTGGTGGCTGTGGCGGGCGTGGCTGAGTAGGCGAACACCAGCCCGTACAAGGTCGCATTCCCGTTCACCATCAGGTTGCCGTTGCGTATGATAAGCACGACCGGCGCTGCGATCGAACCGATCGACCCACCCGGTTTGCAATCACCATCGACGATGATGAGACCGCGCGAGGCGGTCGACAGTGAATCGCAATTTGTCAGCAGTTGCACCGCCCGAGACTCCAGATTGGCCCAGCCGGCAGCATCATCATTCTCGTTGAACAGATACCAGACCAGATCCGTGGGGAAGTCGGTATCGTTGTCCTTGATGTCCGATTGTTTGTCGCCCTTCTGGCTGATGTTGGCGCTGCAGCCTCCGCTGTAGTCCCCCTGATGGCAGGTCTGACCGGAGCCATTTGTCAGGTCCACATTACCATTGGTCCAGATGGAGAGCGGCACTCCCGGCCCCCCTCCGTTAGGATTGGCCACCACGGTAAAGTTGCCGGATACGGCCATGCCACCTGCTACCGTCAGGGGGGCTGCCGGGGTGCCGGCCAATACGCTTATCTTGATAGCCTTCACCTCAACCTCGGCATTGGCCGTCGCATCGACCAGGGTCGCCTGGGTGCGTATTTTCACCGGTGTTACACTCGCCCCCCCCACGATCACAGCCGGTTCATCCAGCGCAAAGAGGGTGTAATTGCCGGCCGATACGGTGACGGAAACACCGCTGCTAGGGGTACGCCAGGTGGCATCCTGCGCAAGCCGCCCGACCCCGTCCGACAACCCCAGCTCGGCCAGCGCCAGCGCCTGGCGATACTGCACCTCGTTGAGGCTGACACGACGATCCGCCACCATCAACTTGCCCACCAGCAACGAGATGCCAAGCAGGATCACGATAAGCAGCAGAGTAATGGTGAAGGTGGTAAAGCCAAGATGACGTTTCATGGCATCAATACCCATCGTTGCGCAGCTTGATATCGCGCTGCAGGGTGAGTTTGAGTGCGGAGTTCGCCTTGTACTGACCCGAGATGGCCATGCGCACCGTCCTCGCGCCGGCCGAGGCGCTACTGCCAAACAGCGAGAAGGTCAGATCGGTTACCTCTATGGTGTTGTCGGTGCTGAGCAGGTTGCCAGTGCTGCAACTGGTGCCAAGTTGCACCCCTTTGTCAGCGCTGTCATAGCTGTAAATAAAGGTTTCATCAGAGCCAAGAGACCCGTTGTTATCATCATCGTATTTCAGTCTGATGCAGCGATAAATCTTGGAACCACTGACGGTCTCATTCATCAGATCGCTGCTCGTATCGAAATAAAACGGGGATCTGGCTCCCGATGCAGCCCCAAGAAATGCGGTCGCCCCCTGATCGTAACCGGTTCGCTGCACGTCACGGGCTATCATGTCAGTGATGCTCTGCAGCTCCTGATTGAGGCGACTCACCTGCATGGATGTTTGATTGGCCTTGAGGATGGTGGCAAACAAAGATGTCACTGCAGCAACCAGAAACAGACCCGCGACCATGGCCACCATCAGCTCCACCACGTTGAATCCCCTTGGTGCTTTCAACATGCAGGCACTCCACTGACATTGCTGACACCACAGGTGCGCACACGCCCGACATTATTGGTCTTGACCTGCATGGAGTAGGTACCGGACGAAATGGCAATATTCCCCGCCGCCAAGGTGGCCCTTCTGGGCGAGATACTTAGAGGCCTGACATTGGTTACCGATTCACTGTAACTGGCCACCAGGCTGATACCGGGGTATTCGCTGGCATCTGCACCCTTGCGTCCCTCAATGCTTGAGCAGGAATCGCTGCAGCTGCTGCAGCTACCATCAATATGGATTCGATAACACCAGCTACTGGTGCCGCTGTTGAAGATAATAAACTGCAAGGTGCGATTACGTTTGATCGCCTCTGACTTGAGCAGCATCACATCCGTGTATACGGCCTGGGTGGCTGCTTTTACCATTTGTTCCTGGCGCAAAGACTGATAGCTGGGGATCGCCACGGTCAGGAGCAACGCGACCAGCGCCAGGGCAATCATCAATTCAATCATGGTAAAACCGGCGGAGCGGCACTCTGCGCATTCCATTGGCTAAAGACTCCTTTCTTTTCGCACATGCCAGTAGAGTGTGGTGTCAGTACTATCCTATAGTATCTATCTGTTTAACGAACCCTGCCGCCCCCATGAGAATCAAACAATCAGGTATTACCCTGCTGGAATTGATGGTGGTAGTCGCCATCGTCGCCATCATTGCCGCTGTCGCCTACCCCAGTTTTACAGATGGTCTGCGTAAATCCCGTCGGGCTGAAGCCGTCAAGGGATTGCTGACCATGCAGCTCAAACAGGAAGAGTTCCGCATCTCCAACGCCAGCTACAGCAGTGCCGTAGCCAATGTGGGCAACCCGACCAGCGATTACTATACCTTCACCATTTCAGGTGCCACTGCCACCGCCTACACCCTGGTTGCGACCAGCAAGGGAGCCCAGGTCGGCGACAAGTCCGGCAGCACCAGCTGCGACAGCCTGACCATCAACAAGGCCGATATCAAGACCCCGACCGAGTGCTGGAAATAAGTTCTACCAGCATTCGGCCGTTGTCATGGTGGCACGCGATACCCCCTGCTGTCCGCTCTGATCGAGAGTCAACAATCCACAGGGGTCGCCATTCATCACACCGGTCGGAATAGCCGTCAGGGTATAACGGGCCCCGCTGGCATTGAGCGCCAGATGGTAATAAGCCGTACCACCGTCCCTGGGCAGGGTCGCCAAGCCGGCAGAGGCCAGGTTGCCAGTGTCGTAATGGCCATTGGCGGTAAACTCCCGCTCCAGATATTGCGCGGCTTCCAGCAAAGTCGCTTTGGCTTCGGCCCGCTTGGCGGACGCCATGTAGTTGTTGTAACTGGGATATGCGATCGCAGCCAGAATGGCGACCACGACCACCACTATCATCAACTCAATCAGGGTAAATCCACGTTCCATTCCAGCCTCTACTCCAGTTGCAACCAGGACTGACGACCACCCAGATCGCCCGCCCCCTCTTCCAGCGTGACCGAGATGTTGCCGCTGGAGCCGCTGATGTATTTACGCTCCATATCGGCATCCTCCACTACGCTCGGCGTCGTGGTGAGCTCGTCAAATTGCTTGCCGCTGACCGGCACCTTGATGTCATTGCCAGCCTCATCCTTGATCCCGACATAGTCATCATCGTTGACGGCTCCGTCGCCATTGACGTCGAATACCGAGTAGGTGAGGCGGGCGCCCGAAACAGGATCCAGCTCCATCAGCCAGGAGCGGCCACCAAAATCGCAGGCATCCGCCGACGGTATCAAGGTGTTGAAGATGAGCCGCTTGTGCCGGTACAGCATCTCGGAAACTGCCCGCTCCCCGACCCCCTTGCTCAGCCCGGGTGATTTCAACACCAGATACCAGCCCTTCTGGCTGGTGTAATTGACATCCCTGCTGGAGGCCACCCGCACATTGAACTTGATGGTGGTGCCATTGGCCACGAATTCATGGGTAATGCTCTGCTGCAACAACTGGCTGCGGCTCACCTCGCTCCCAGTGTCCCAAATGCCGTAGACGGCCTCCAATCTTGGATTGGTGGGCAATGACTTGTCATCATTGGTGAAATAGCTGCCCGTGCCCATCAGCACCATGCTCCCACCCCTGGGATGGCGGATCGCCAGCGGCCGCATGGTGATGGGCTGGCGCGTGCTGGTCGAGCAGGCGCCATCGCAAGCCTGAAACAGCGGCTTGGGTTTGTTGCCGGCCTTGAACGCGATTCCCCATTGGGCGCTGTTGTTGTCACTCAGGTCGAATTTCCAGAGATTGCCCTGCAAATCGCCAGCATAGACATAGTCGACCACCCGATCGCCATCCTCATCCACAGGCAATGGCGAAGAGAGGCCATTGGGCTCGCTGGCCGAGCCTACCTGGGTGTCAATCTCCTTGATGACGGCGCCGGTCGCCAAATCCAGCACAAACAGCCGTGCCGTCTGGCTGTTACTGTTGTACCCGTTGGCCACCAGGGCGACCCACTTGTTGTCGGCCTTGACCCGTACCAGCGTCGGGGCGGCCAACGCGATCCCCATCTCGGAATGGGTGAACTCCCACAGCATCTTGTCAGCGGTGAAGTTGTTCGGTGCGGTCACATCGATGGCGAACACCGCCTTGCCTCCCGCTCCGGTAGAGCCCAGCAAGAGGGTCTTCCAGCGACTCCCCAGATAGGCATCCCCGACCCTGGGCGTCCCGTCCACATAGTAGCGGTGGTTGTAATCCGGCCTGGTCAGCTGGGGCAGTTCCTCCAGCAGGCTGGCCGGGATATAGGCCAGTTGCTCGACACCGTCGGCCACCCGAAAGCCGTGCAGCATGCCGTCATTGGCACCGACATAGAGCATGGGCGGGCGACGGGCGATCGCCGTCGAGCTGAGGAACGCCTGATAGCTCTCCCGCTCGGTCTGGGTCAGGCCAGTCGCGCTGCTGTAGCCGTAATCGCGCTTGCCCACATAGACGGGATCCGAGTTGATGATGTCACCGAGCAGATCGCTGCGATTGCGAAATACCCCGCCATTGCGCTGCTCGCCACTGCGCTCACCGCGCAGATAGGCAACCCGACTTTCTCCCAGATTGTCACCAGCAATATTGAATAGGGCGCGATTGGTATTGTTAAGCGCCTCCCAGGTGAAGGCGATGCCGGCCCCGCCTTGCCGGGTGAAGATGCTGCGTGCCGAAGGCTCCGGTATCTGGGTGGCGGCATCCCAGGCGATATTCCCCAGAGAGCCATCACTGTTAAGCGGGATCGAGACCAGTTGTCCCGACCAGTCACCGCTGTTGTAACGGGCCTGGTAGATATGGGTGTTGCTGTCGAGACGGGTGGCGTTGGCCGTTACCGAACTGGCGGAGCTGTTGCGGGCGGCAATCTGTGCCAACGTACTGCTCAGGGCCTCGGCGAAGGTATCCGGATCCGCCGCGCTGAAGAAACTCCCCTTGCTGTTGACAGCCGCATGCCACAGATCGTCGATCTTGAACTCATCGGAATCATAAGGATTCGGCCAGCTGCCCGGGATACCGTTGGCTGGATTGAGCGAACCGTTGACCCCGAGCCCTACGGTAAAGTTGACCAGATGCTGCCAGTTGGCAGGGTCTGCCGTACTGGTCGGCACCTTGTTGGCCAGGTCGCTACGCAGATCCGTCTTCCAGTATTTGTAGGCCACGTCCGCCAGGGTGTTCTTGATGCCATCCTGGTCCTGATCGCCGACCGAGGGCGAATCACCGTTCCAGTAGCCATCCGTCATCAGAATGTTGTAGCTCTGGCGGCAGGTCAGATGAGGAAGTGTGCTGCCGGCACGGGCAGACCAGGGGCCGTTATTGTCACTGCGGGAAAAATACTCCCCTACCTCTTTCAGACTGGTGCGCAGCGGTGTCCCCTTCGCCGGAATGTCGCGGCCATACAGCTCATCGAAAAAAGCGGTTCGATCAGTACCTGAAAAAGGGGTGACACCGCGGATCACGCTGCCGCTGGCATTGATGGTGGCAAAGCCGACCCGAATGGCCTCCCCCTGGCTGGCGAAGGCTCTTCCTACTCCGGCCCGGGCCGCCAGGATCCGCGAACGGTAATAGGTGTACCAGTTGGCAAAGTTCTGAATTTCCTCGTCAAAGGTACAAACGGGCGCATTTTTGCAGTCACTGCGATTGGGGCGACCGTCATAGATGGTGGCCACCGCTTTGTTTATCACCACCCGGGTATAGTTCTTGGCGTTGAATACATTGCCACTTCCCTTGTAGTCAAAATAGACAGCCGGCCAGAAACTCTCGTCTTGGTTGTAATAATAAGGAGAAAACTCAGTGTAATAGATTGCCCACCATGCTCGATTGGTTTGAGTCAGGTCGCGACAACCGGCCGCCGTCTTCAAAGGGTTGTGAGGGGCACAGGTCACTTTGGCATTGACCATCAAGGAGCCATCCGCATTGGCCCAGGGACGATAGGTCAGCTGCGGGTTGTAATAGAGCTTGTTGTTATGGCTGGAGCGCACGTAGGCATTGCGGGCATTGTCGCTGGCAAAGGTGATCGTATAGTTGGCGTAATCGTCATTCCCATAAACATTGTTGGCTCGTGGGTAGACATAGCGTGCATCGTTCTCGATCAAGGACTCTGGCATGATCTCGAAATGCATGGAGCCCGAATCATCCAGGGTAAACATGATATTGGGATCGGCCCGAGTGCCAAGATAGAGGGGAACCTGGGCAATATCGAGCGCCGCCTGCGCCGAAGCGCAGCAGAGCATCATCGAGAGTCCAAAACCGAGTTTGCCCATACCCCGCCTCCTAGCGACTATAGGTCGATTGCAACAGCACCCGGCTCTCGTCCGAGAGACCAAATCCCCTTGCCGTGATGCGATAGAGGCGACGCTCGCTGATGGGCTCATCGACCGCCAGATTCTCGCTGCCCCCCTGGGTATAGGGCAGCCGTTCGATAAAGTACTCGGGGGCACGCCCCGCCAGACCGCTGTTGGCATAGGTGCGCCAGGATGTGGAGGGTGATGCGGGATCCACCGCAGTATCGACAAATTCATACAGGCCCGAGCTGTTGTCATAAGGACCCGAGTTGCCAGCCTCGATATAGCGTTCGGCGGCGCGCAATCCCGCTTCTGCCGCCTGCAGCGCTTGCAGCGCCTCCTTCTGGTTGCCAGCCATCTTCTCCTGCAGCTGCGCGCCCCGCATGCCGGCCATGCCCAGCAGGCTCACCATGACCAGAAAAATCAGGCTGATCACCAGCGCCATCCCCTGTTGTCGATGCATCATGACTGGGCTCCTCAAGGTAACCGGTTACGCAGCGCGACCGTGGTCTCGGCTACCCAGTACCAGTTGCGATCGGTCGCCTGAAAGGTGGCGCCGGCAAAGCTCAGGGCTTGCGGGGCCGACACTACATTGCCCTGATTGCTGCGCATCAGAAGCTGCACCCCAATCCCCAGGACGTTGTCCCAGTTTGGAGTGCTGGCGGCGCTCACATAGCGATCCGTCGCCCGATCCCGGTTCTGATCCTCCCCGAACGTGAGCTGCATATTGGCAACCCCTTCGATAAGGGGCATGCCCGCGGCGACTCCGCTCTTGCGATAGAGGGCGTAGGGGCTGTTGGCCGAAGGGCGAGCAATATAGTAGAGGCGGGTTTCCACCCGGTTCAGTGTCGAGCCTGGGCCGAAGCGCTCCTCGACCGGGCTGCTTGCACCGCCCCAGGAGCTGGTGGCATTGCCTGGCGTGAATTTGTTGTCATTGGAGTGGCCGATATTGACCTCGTCGCTCCCGCCGACCAGCTGGGTCTGGGTGATCTGGAAGATCCTCGCCTTCTGGCAATCGGATACCATAACGATATCCCCCTCGCACAGGTCGCTGTAACCCTGCTTGCCGGTGCCGCAATAATCCACCTTGCTGGAGAGATGCTGGACAAACAGCTGGGCGGCGCTGTTGTTGCGCACCACGGGTACCCCGACGCCGGTAGGCCCCTGCACCAGCAGCACATCGCTACCCGGCATGGGTCTGGGCTCGGCTCCCGTGAACAGGGCAGAAAGAGGGGCTGGCAAGGTGGCCGTCACATTGTCATAGCCACGCAAAAAGGTAGTGAAGTTGTAGGGCAGTGTCGCGTTGTTGTTGAGGGTATTGGTGATATTGACCCCCTGTTTGCTGAGGCACCCCTGATAGCCCACCATCCGCAGCTCTTTTTGCAGCAGATTGATGGCAAACCGGCTGTCTTCCTGTACCCGGGCAATGGCCTCGCCAGTGAGATAGGTTTTGTGATTGCCAAGAAATACCTGAATGATGACTCCCACAGTCACCAGGGAGAGCACCAGGGCGATCATCACCTCGACCAGGCCAATCCCGCGCTGGCGTAGGGGCAAACCGGCCCTGCTCATAGATCCGTCCTAAGGGTCATGCTGCGCGACGCAGGATCGGTGGCCAGCCGGCTGCTATCCCACTGAATGGTGATGGTGGCCCTTCCGGCGCTGACCGCCACGGCACCATCGCCACCCGGCAGCTCGCTCAATACCCGCTTCCAGTGCAGCAAGTCCTGTATCGCCATGGAACTGCCCGAGACCGTCTGGCCCAGATCGATATTGTATTGCCCGATCAGGGCCGCGCTGCGATTGGCCCGCATCATGTCGTTGATCATGTAGGCGTACTGGGTCGCTTCGGTGCGCGTCAGGGCAGTCTGATTGCTCTTGAGTGCCTGCAGCTGCAGGGTCGCCATGCCCAGAATGCCGATGGAGAGCACCAGCACCGAGATCATGATTTCAAGCAGTGACAAGCCCTGTTGTCGTGTCATGGGCAACGTACCTCGGCGATGGAGGGGCGACCTGCCGCAGTGATGGTGATATCGCGGGCAGCCTCGTTGCGACACCCTTCCGGGCGCAGGGTAAACACCTGCGATGCCTGTGAGCGGCCATCGAGAAAACCGTCGCCACTGAAGCGCAACAGAGAGGTATTGCTGCTCAGGGTACCTGCCTCCATATCGGGGAAACCCCGCAGCAACTCGCCGTTATCGAGCCTGCTGTTGCCATTGCCATCGACCCAGATCTGCCAACCGGCCTCCCAGTGATGCTGGGTCAGGTTCTCGGCCGAGGCGGACAGGGTCACCGCCGCATTGCGGCGAATGGCTTCGGAACGGGCAAGGTTGATAGCTGCCACAAAGTTGTTGGCCTGAGTATTGAGGGTCATGCTGCGCAGCAGAGAGTTGAAGGAGGGCACTCCCAGCGTCAGCAAGAGAGAGACGAGCGCTATGGTAACCATCAGCTCGACAAGGCTAAAACCTGAACGCAAAAACATCCTGTTTCGCTCTGATTTGTTCCGGGGATGCAGACACAGCTCCATGTGTGTTCAGCCAGAGTAGGGGCTTGCAGGCAGTCTATGCCGGACACCTTGGGTTTCAATCCTGTCTATTCAAAATTTCGAGCTACATCATCAATTTTCGCTGCGATCTGGTCGCGAACGTGCATGAAGGACTCGTTGGAACCAAAAACAGAAAGCCACCTCGAAAAGGTGGCTTTGGCAATACATGGTCATCCGGCGAGGATGAGACGCGTCAGAGGATGCGCAGCTCGGGCGGTACCTCGAACACCACATTCTCTTCGCGACCCGGGTGTTCAGCCACCATCTTGCCCCCCAGCTCGCGCAGGCGGGTGATGACGCTCTGCACCAGCACCTCGGGTGCCGAAGCTCCGGCAGTCACACCGATCGCCTTCACACCGTCCAGCCAGGCGGCATCGATCATGGAAGCATCATCGATGAGATAGGCCTTGGTGCCCACCTTCTCGGCCAGCTCGCGCAGCCGGTTGGAATTGGAGGAGTTGCGGGAACCCACCACCAGCATGGCATCGACCAGCTCTGCCATCTCCCGTACCGCGTCCTGACGGTTTTGGGTGGCGTAGCAGATGTCGTCCTTGCGCGGCCCCTGGATCTTGGGGAAGTACTGGCGCAGGGCATCAATCACCTCGGCGGTCTCGTCCATGCTGAGGGTGGTCTGGGTGACGAAGCAGAGATCATCCGGGTTCTTCACCTGGAGTTTGGCTACGTCATCCGGTGTCTCCACCAGATACATGCCCCCCTCGCGGTTCTCGTACTGTCCCATGGTGCCGATCACCTCGGGGTGGCCGGCGTGACCGATGAGCACTGCTTCGGAGCCCTTGCGGCTGGCGCGATGGACCTCCATGTGCACCTTGGTCACCAGTGGGCAGGTGGCGTCGAACACCTTGAGGGCGCGGGACTTGGCCATCTCGCGCACCGTCTTGGCGACACCGTGGGCGGAGAAGATGACGATGCTGTCATCGGGTACCTCATCCAGCTCCTCGACGAACACGGCTCCGGCATCCTTGAGCTTGTTCACCACATAGCGGTTGTGCACCACCTCATGGCGGACATAGATGGGGGCACCGAACTTCTCCAGTGCACTCTCGACGATGCTGATGGCGCGGTCGACACCGGCGCAAAAGCCGCGGGGATTGGCCAGCAAGATATCCATCAGAGCACCTTCTCCTCGTCGTCAACGCCCAGGATCTCCACCTCGAAGGTGACCGTATGACCGGCCAGCGGGTGGTTGAAATCGACCGTCACCGACATCCCTTCCACCGCCCGAATGATGCCGGGCAGCTCGCTACCGTTGGGCTGGTCGAACAGGATGATGGTGCCGACTTTCGGCTCCGCATCGGTACCAAACTTGGCTCTGTCCAGATGGTAGATGTTGTCAGGGTTGGAGAGACCAAAGGCCTGTTCAGGGGCCAGGGTAAAGCTCTTGCTCTCCCCTTCGCCCAGGCCGAGCAGACACTGCTCGAAGCTCGAAGTCAGGCTGCCATCCCCCATCCGCAGACGGGCCGGCTTGCCGTGCAGCGCCGTGCTGTCGGCAACCGAACCATCTTCCAGCTTGATGGCGAAATGAAACAGCACGCTGCTGTCAGCACCAATCTGTCGGCTCATGCCGCCCCCTTTTTCTCGCCTTGCTCACCCTTGGATGAGCGAAAGCCGTCCAGCACTATCATGGCGGCGCCGATGAAGATGAAGGTATCGGCCAGATTGAAGGCCGGCCAGTGGGCCCGGCCCCAGTAGAAGTCGAGGAAATCGACCACATGGCCCAGCACCAGCCGGTCGAACACATTGCCGAGCGCCCCGCCGATGATGAGGCTGTAGGCGATACCACTCCAGCGCTCGGTCACCGACTGCTTGCGCAGCCAGTGGATCAGCAGACCGCAGATGGCAAAGGCCAGCACGGCGAAGAACCAGCGCTGCCAGCCCCCCTGATCGGCCAGAAAGCTGAACGCTGCGCCCTTGTTGTAGACGTGGACCAGGTTGAAGAAGGGGGTGATCTCCACCCCCGGGTAGCCAAATGGCAGCAACTTGACCACGGCGAGCTTGCTCGCCTGGTCCAGTATGAAGGCCAGCACCGCCAGCCACAGCCAACGCAGGCCGCTTTTATGGTGAGTCATGTTCATCAGGCAAATTGACGAGTTTCGCCGTCACCCTCGACGTTGGTGACACAGCGGCCACAGATCTCTTCGTGACCAGCGATGGTACCCACGTCTTCCACATGGTGCCAGCAGCGGTCGCACTTGGCGGCGGCAGACTGGGCCACGCTCAGCCACAGGTCATCACGCTCGGTCGCTACAGTCCCTTCCGGAGCCGCATCGGCCACGACCACCTTGGCCTTGGAGGTGAGCAGCACGAAGCGCAGCTCGTCGGCCAGGGTGTTGAGGCGGGCAGCCAGCTCCGGCTTGGCGAACAGGGTCACTTCGGCCTGCAGGGAGCCACCGATGCGCTTCTCGCCACGGGCGGCCTCCAGCGCCTTGTTCACTTCACCACGCACAGTGAGGATCTCGGCCCAGAACTCGTCGTTCAGCACTTCACCCGCTTCCAGCCCAAACAGGCCGTCGTACCACTCCTCGGTGAACACGAACTCGCCACGCTCGCCCGGCAGCAGGGCCCAGATCTCGTCGGCAGTGAAGCTCATGATGGGTGCCATCCAGCGCACCATGGCCTCGGCGATGTGATAGAGAGCAGTCTGGCAGGAGCGGCGGGCCAGGCTGTCCGCCTTGGCGGTGTACTGACGGTCCTTGATGACATCCAGATAGAAGGAGCCCATCTCGATGGAGCAGAACTGCATCAGCTTCTGGGTAACGCCATGGAAGTTGTACTCGTCGAACGCAGCCACGATATCGGCCTGTACCGCCTTGGCACGGCCCACGGCCCAGCGATCCACCACTACCATGTCGGCAGGCGCGACCATGTCGGTCGCCGGATTGAAGCCGTTCAGGTTAGCCAGCAGGAAGCGGGCAGTGTTGCGGATGCGACGATAGGCGTCGGCGGAGCGCTTGAGGATCTCGTCGGAGACGGTCATCTCTCCGGTGTAGTCGGTGCTGGCAACCCACAGACGCAGGATGTCGGCCCCCAGCTTGTTCATCACGTCCTGGGGGCTCACCACGTTACCGATGGACTTGGACATCTTGCGGCCCTGACCGTCCACGGTGAAGCCGTGGGTCAGCACCTGGTTGTAGGGGGCCTTGTCCTTCATCGCCACGCCGATCATCAGGGAGGACATGAACCAGCCGCGGTGCTGGTCAGAGCCTTCCAGATACATGTCGGCCGGTTTGCCGTTGAACTCGGGACGAGCGTCGACCACGGAGGCGTGGGTAGAGCCGGAGTCGAACCAGACGTCCAGGGTGTCAGGCACCTTGTCGTACAGATCGGCATCGGCGCCGAGCAGCTCGGCCTTGTCCAGATCCCACCAGGCCTGGATGCCGGATTGCTCGACCCGCTTGGCCACTTCATGCATCAGGCGCACGGATTCCGGGTGCAGCTCCTGGGTCTCTTTATGGACGAACAGGGAGATGGGCACGCCCCAGGTACGCTGACGGGAGATACACCAGTCCGGGCGACCTTCCACCATGGCCTGGATGCGGTTCTTGCCCCATGCCGGGACCCAGCCGCTCTGGCCGTGCCGAGCGATGCCATCCTTCTCGATGCGATCGATCTCTTCCAGGGCGCGCTTGCGCAGACCGTTCTGATCCATGCTGATGAACCACTGCGGGGTAGCGCGGAAGATGATCGGAGTCTTGTGGCGCCAGCAGTGGGGGTAGGAGTGGTTGAACACCTTGTGGTGCAGCAGGGCGCCGCGCTCGGTCAGCACCTCGACCACGGCCGCATTGGCCTTGAAGACATGCTGGCCGGCAAACAGTTCGGTATCCGGCAGGTAGACGCCGTTGCTGCCCACCGGGTTGGCCACTTCCAGACCGTATTTCTGGCCGACCACGAAGTCTTCCTGACCATGGCCAGGAGCTGTGTGAACGGCGCCGGTACCGGCATCCAGGGTGACGTGATCACCCAGCACCACAGGCACGTCGAAGCTGTAGAAAGGGTGGTTAAAGCGCAGCAGCTCGAGGGCCGCCCCCTTGGCGTAACCCAGGTTGTGGTAGTGCTCGATGCCGGCGCGGTCCATCACATCCTTGACCAGCTCTGCAGCCAGGATCAGGCGCTCGGGGTTGTCACCTTCGACCTGCACCAGGGCATAGTCGAGGTCGGCATGCATGGCGATGGCGCGGTTGGCCGGCAGGGTCCACGGGGTGGTGGTCCAGATCACCGCAGAGAGGGTGCCCTTGCCGGTGTGCCCTTCGGCACAGTCAAACTTGGCCGCAACGGCTGCTTCATCGACGGCCTTGAAGCGCACGTCAATGGAGGGGGAGTTCTTGTCGTAGTACTCCACTTCGGCTTCAGCCAGGGCAGAGCCGCAATCGGTACACCAGTGCACCGGCTTGGAGCCCTTGTGCAGGTGGCCGTTCTCGACGATCTTGGCCATGGAGCGGATGATGTTGGCTTCGGTGCCAAAGTCCATGGTCAGGTAGGGGTGTTCCCAGTCACCCAGCACGCCCAGACGGATGAAGTCGGTCTTCTGCGCTTCAATCTGGGTCTTGGCATACTTGCGGCACTCGGCGCGGAACTCGGCGGCGGAAACCTTCTCGCCCGGCTTGCCGACCATGCCTTCCACTTTCAGTTCGATGGGCAGACCGTGGCAGTCCCAACCCGGGACATAGGGGGAATCGAAGCCGGACAGGCCCTTGGACTTGATGATGATGTCTTTGAGGATCTTGTTGACCGAGTGACCGATGTGAATGTTGCCGTTCGCATAGGGGGGGCCATCGTGCAGAATGAAAGAAGGCTTGCCCGCTTTGGCGCGGCGAATAGCGCCGTAGAGATCCTGATCGTACCAACGCTTGAGCATGTTGGGTTCGCGCTTGGCCAGATCGCCACGCATCGGAAACTCGGTTTCCGGAAGATTCAGGGTGTGTTTATAGTCGCTCATCAGTCCTGGGTTCCCTTCTTTTCTAAAAGAGTGCTGGGTAAATGAAATTGTGGCAGCCCGAACCAGGCTCGGGCCGCCAGGGCATCTCGTTCGATTTGCTCTTTCAAGGCAGAGAAAGAGGCAAACTTCTGCTCTTCGCGCAGCTTGTGGCGAAGCAGCACCTTGACCTGTTGACCATATAGATCACCAGAAAAATCAAATAGATGTACTTCCAATCTAGCTTGTGTACCGCTCAAGGTAGGCCGTACACCCACATTGGCGACACCGGGGAAGGTCTTGCCGGAACATAACACTTCCACCGCGAACACGCCACCGACCGGGATAACCTGGCGCTTGAGGGCCAGATTGGCGGTAGGAAAACCTATGGTGCGCCCCAGCTTGTCGCCGTGGGCCACTCTGCCGCTGATGGTATAGGGGCGGCCAAGCATCAGTTCCACCTCGGCCATCCGGCCAGCCTTGAGGGCTTCGCGAACCAGGGTGCTGCTCACCCGTTGGCGGGACAGCTGGAAACTTTGGGTGCTGATCACTTCGAAACCGAAGCGGCGGCCCGCCTCTTCCAGCAGGTGAAAATCCCCTTCCCGCCCCTTGCCGAAGCGAAAGTCATCGCCGACCACCAGGTAACGCACGCCGAGTTTCTCGACCAGCAGTTGCTCGATGAAGGTAGACGCCGCCTGTCCGGCAAAACGGTGGCTGAAGCGCACGCAGAGCAGGCGATCGATCTGCAGCCCCTTGAGCGCTTCATACTTTTCCCGCAACCGGCTGAGCCGGGCCGGGGCCGCAGCGCCAGCAAACAGCTCCAGCGGCTGGGGCTCAAACAGCATGACGCAGGCGGGCAATCCCAGATGGGCCGCTTTCTCCTTGAGACGTGTCAGTACCGCATGGTGACCCTGATGAACCCCATCAAAGTTGCCAATGGTCAATACACATCCCCGGTGTCGGGGCTTGAGATTATGAATGCCGCGAATAAGCTCCATCGGTGCCTTGTACGTTGCTGTTATGAAAATCGCCGGATTATATATCAGGCAGCAATCAGGATCAGCCCTCATGCCCCGATTTCAGGTGTCTTGGCCGAATTCCCAGCGCCAGCAGCGCCACCGCATAGATGGCAGCCCCCAGGGAGAGCAACATGGCCAGTTCCAGGGTGGCCTTGCCCATGCCCCAGGCGCCCCACTGGGCCAGATCCGGCGACAGATAAGCCAGCACGCCCCCCATCAGCAAGGTCGCCGCCAGCAATTTGAGACAGAACACTCCGGTCTGGCGGGATGGACGGTAGACGCTCTGCTGATACAACCCCTTGAACAGCAAGGCCGCGTTCAGGGTGCCGGAGCAAGCGGTGGCCAGCGCCAACCCCACATAGCCCAGGGGATAAATAAAGATGAGGTTGCATACCATGTTGGCCACCATGGCCATGATGCCGATGCGTACCGGGGTTTTGGTGTCCTGACGGGCGTAGTAACCGGGCGCCAGCACCTTGATCAGCATCAGCGACAGCAGGCCTGTGGTGGAAGCCAGCAGGCTCGCGCTGGACATGCTCACCTCGTGCAGCCCGAACTCGCCGCGCATGAACAGTACCCGCAGTATGGGCTCACGCATCACCGCAATCCCCACCATGGCAGGCAAACCAAGCAGCACCACCATCCGCACCCCCCAATCCATGGTGTGGGAGAAATCGGCCGGGTCGGCATCCACATGTTTCTTCGACAAGGCTGGCAAGATCACTGTGCTGATGGCCACTGCAAACAGGCCGAGGGGGAATTCCAGCAGGCGATCAGAATAGTAGAGGTAGCTGATGGCACCGGTGGCCAGAAAAGAGGCCAGCATGGTGTTGATCAGCAGGTTGATCTGGCTGACCGAGACGCCGAACAACGCCGGGATCATCAGGGTGCGGATTTTCACTACACCGGGGTGATACCATCCCCACTTGGGCCAGACCAGCATGTTGATTTGCCGTAAAAACGGGAACTGGAACAAAAATTGAACCAAGCCGCCCAAAAATACCCCTATTGCCAGCGAGAGCTCGGGCTTCTCCATCATGGGCGCTATCCACCAGGCGGCCGCAATCATGGTGATGTTGAGAAATACCGGGGTAAATGACGAGACGGCAAAGCGGCCGAAGGTATTGAGGATGGCCCCCGCCATGGCGGTAAAGGTGATGAACCAGAGATAGGGGAAGGTGATCTTGAGCATCAGACTGGCCAGCTCGAACTTCTCGGCGGCAGGTCCGCCATGCAGCCAGTCCCAGAACCAGCCCCAGCCAAAGATGGCGGTCAGTACGCCCGATCCCACCACGCCGAGCAGGGTCACCACGGTAACTATTCCCCCCAGAGTGCCCGCTACGGCGGCCAGCAACTCGCGCACCTCCCGCTCGTCACCGTTCTTTCTGTACTCAGTCATCACGGGGACAAATGCCTGGTTGAAAGCCCCTTCGGCGAACAGGCGGCGCAGAAAATTGGGAATGCGATTGGCAAAGAAGAAGACGTCGGCAGCCACCCCGGCACCGAGCAGATTCGCGATGACCACATCGCGGATCAGCCCCATCACACGGGATGCCAACGTCATTCCGGACACTATCATGCCGGATTTGATCAATTTCTTACTCAAGACGGGGCCTCTGGAACTGTCAGAATGAAAAGAATGCTGCTAGAATCGGCCGACAGTTTAACCGTCTCCCATCTGACACACCACCGGGGGGCGGTGTTTATTTGCACAAATCATTTGACAATATGTGGTTGGGAAGGCATATTTCTGGGCCTTTTCAATACACTCGCTAAGACAGTTTTAGGAGTTTTACCTTGGCTAACATCAAATCTGCTAAGAAGCGCGCGATTCAGGCAGAAAAACGCCGTCAGCACAACGCCAGCCGTCGTTCCATGACCCGTACCTACCTGAAAAAAGTAATTGCTGCCATCGCCTCTGGCGATAAAGCTGCTGCTGTTGCTGCTTTCGCTGTTGCTCAGCCGATCATGGATCGCATGGCGACTAAAGGCCTGATCCACAAGAACAAAGCAGCTCGTCACAAGAGCCGCCTGTCTGCCCAGATCAAAGCTATGGCTTAATCAGCTCACGCTGATCAAAGCTGAAAAAACCGGCCATTGTGCCGGTTTTTTATTTCTCTTCGCTGCAGTAGAGTCGATGCAGCAAACTGATCACCTCACGCACCTCATGGCTACGCAGCGAATAGAAGACCGTCTGGGCCTCTTTTCTGGTCGTGACCAATTCATCCCGCCGCAACAAAGCCAGGTGCTGTGACAGGGCAGACTGACTCAGCCCCAACCGCTCGTTAAGCTCCCCGACCGACAGCTCTCGCTCCAGTAGCTGGCACAGGATAAACAGCCTGCGTTCATTGGCCAGCGCCTTGAGAAGCGCCACCGCCTGACCGGCTTTGGCTTCCATCTCTTCCAGTTGCATCAAATGTCTCCTCTGCCAGTCGGCGATGATACGTGGTGACGAGCCGTTTTAAAACGACAGGGTGGCAGGCTGGATCGCCGAGAAGTTCTCCTGCCCGGCAAACAGGGAGGTGAAATCACTCTCGCATACCCGTTTGACTGCGGGGTGCTGGATCATCCGCTCGGCGAAGATGACGTAGTACTCCTCCGTCAAATCCTGGGTTTCCCCCAGCAACATCACCTCTTCCCCCTCCAGGATCTCCTCCCGGTAGATGGTGGGAGCCATGAAGATACCCTGATTGAAGAAACCGAATGCCTTCATCAGGGCCGCATCGTCGAACTCACCCAGGATACTCGGCGATACCCCCTGCTGCTCGAACCACTGGGTCAGTTGACGTCCCATGGCGGTACGGCGTCCGGGAATAAGCAGCTTGCGCTCCTCCAGACAGGCCGGAAAGGGTTTCTCGGGCAACGGCGCCTTGCAGAAGAAGCTGACACCACAGCCCCCGAGCCGCTTGGAGAGCAGCCCCGCATGCTGGCTGGAATCCACCGGACAGTCGGAGAGGATCATGTCGAGCTTGTGCTCACTGAGCTGCTCCAGCAAGAGTTCGTGGGTCGATTCGAAACAGCGCAGATGAATGGAGCCATCGTTGGGGATGACAGATAGCAGCACCCGGCTGGCGAGGCGTTTGGAGAGGGCATCGGCAATACCAACGTCGAACAGGATCTGGCTCTCCTTGCGATAGTTGACGATATCCAGCATCTCGTAGGAGAGGCTGAACATCTTGTCGGCATAGCGAAAAACCAGTTGGCCAAGTTCGGTCGCTTCGAGGGAACGTCCCTTGCGCTTGAGCAGTTTGCCACCCAGGCGCTGCTCCAGCAGCTTGATCTGGCCGGTCACGGTTTGTGGTGTCAAAAAAAGGGCTTCCGCTGCCTGGGTAACGGAGCCCTTCTTTTGAGTCATCCAGAAATAATAGAGGTGGTTGTAGTTAAGGTGTGACATCCGATGGGGTTACCGCTTTTCGCGGGCTCCGGTAGCAGCTGAGTTCAACCGCCAGAATGTCATACATGTCGCTGACCGAGTCAACCTTGTTCAAGGTAAACTGCTCCATCAAGCTGGCCTTGAGACGATCTTTATCCGGCTGGCGATCACCACAATAACGCTTGTTGGTGTGCTTGAGCCGCTCCCCCGCCCGGCTGCTCAAGGCCCGCTCATAGAAGGTTTCTCCGAAACGAGCCTTGGCCTGCTTGTCACCGAGCAGCAGGGCGCTGTCCACTACTCCGTTCAGGTAGGTAGAGCAGCTGGCCGAGGCTGCGTCCCGCTTGCACTCTTCCAGACCATCAGCCCAGACAAGGGGGCTGGCCAGTAACAGTAACAACCATGGTGTTTTCATAATCCCTCCGCATTTTGATCTCCCTCCCCCTTGGGAAGAGACAACCGCAGTGCCAGATAGCCAACCAGCGCTGCCATGGTGGAACCCGCCAGGATCCCGAGACGGGAGTAACTGCCATAATCCATCCCGCCATGCTCGAAGGCCAGCGATGCGATAAACATCGACATGGTAAAACCGATACCACAGAGAATGCTGACCGCAAAAATCTGCTTGAAATTGACTCCATTCGGCAACTGGGCGATCCCCAGCTTGACCGACAACCAGCTGATGGTAAACACCCCGAGCGGCTTGCCGACAAACAATCCCAGCATGATCCCCATGGGCACCGGGCTCATCAGGGAGGAGAGACCTATCCCCTCCAGCGAGACCCCGGCGTTGGCAAAGGCAAACAGCGGCAGGATCAGGAAGGCGGACCAGGGGTGCAGCGCATGCTCCAGATGCTTGAGCGGCGACGCATAACGCTTGCCATTGAGCGGGATCATGAAGCCCACCACCACACCAGCCAGAGTCGCATGAACACCGGACTTGAGCACGGCCACCCAAAGTACCAGACCCACCACCATGTAGAGGCTAATTCTGTCCTCGCCACGGCGGTTCATCCAGAACAGGATCAGGGTCGCCATGATGCCTACCGCCAGCGCTGCCAACGACAGCTGTTGGGTATAGAAGAGCGCAATGATGATGATGACCCCCAGGTCATCCATGATCGCCAGCGCCAGCAGGAACACTTTCAGGCTCACCGGCACTCGCTTGCCCAGCAGCGCCATCACGCCAAGGGCAAATGCAATATCGGTAGCGGCAGGGATCGCCCAGCCAGCACGGGCTACTTCGTCCGAATAGTTGAAGAAGGCATAGATGAGGGCCGGAGCCAGCATGCCGCCTACGGCCGCAATGGCCGGGAAGGTCGCCTGCACACGGGACGAGAGCGCCCCTTCCAGCATTTCGCGTTTGACTTCCAGACCAACCAGCAGGAAGAAAATCGCCATCAGGCCATCGTTGATCCAGAGCAGCAGCGGCTTGTTGATGTCAAGGGCGGAGATACGTACCTGTACCTGGGTATCGAGGAATGCCTGATACCCACCAGCCAATCCTGTGTTGGCCAATACCATTGCCAGCAATGCCGCCATGATCAGAATAATCCCGGAGGCAGCCTCCAGTTTCAGAAACTTCTTGATTACGTCACTCATGGTTAAAAAGTCCACAGTATTGCTTTTGTTTGAGTCTATAACGCGTAACAACTGATGGAAAATCGTTTCTTGTTGCTCAATACAACGGAAATACCGAAACGAAAAACGAAGGCGCACAATTTCCATGCGCCTTTTCCATCCCCATTCACTACCGATAACCTAGTCATTAAAATGAATTTCCAGTTATTTTCATGAATAAACTCCACTCTGGTTGGTACTGCTCCATCCAGGTTGTCACAGGCTTGCTCAAAGGCCCCATGAGCCGTCGCCGGAGTAGTTGAGTCATGTTCATCCTGGTGCGTTGGAAATCTTCGCAAGCAACAACATATGACGCGCCAGTCACCCCTCCCCCCTGACTTAAGGCTATACCCTGAGACGGTAAATAAAAACTCGATAAAAAAAGCCAGTCAGGAGAATGACTGGCTTTTTGATTGAGTGACGAAGGTGTCACCTCGAATTAAAGAGAGATTACTCTTCCAGGCTGATGCCTATGTTGGAAACGCCCCCTTGGGAGGCAAACTTCTTGATGGCAAGGATGCGATCACCGTCGCGCTCGTGAGCAACCCGCTTGAGTAGTTCAACCTGAAACTCCAGCTCGGCCTCCATGTATTCGTGCTCGTAGAGCTCCTCTTCGCTCAGCTCGCGCTCTTCCAGCATATCGATAAAGCCTGCCACGGTACCAACCGAGGCATGGCTGGCGTCATTGGCCTCTTCCCCCACCCGGCAAATGACAGAGTTGTAGGCACAACCCAGCGCCACACAGGCATCCAGTGCCGGGTAGGCACCGTAAGATTCAAACTTGCGGGGATCCGGAATGTGCGACTCGAAATCTTCGAGGATTGCCCCCAGATTGACCCGGGATCCCTTGACGGTGAGGTAGTTCCACATCTGGTCCAGCGCATGCCGGAAAGAAGCGGCATTGCCAAAACCGGAGGCCTGGCTGAACAGGGCATAGTTGGGGTACATGCGCTCTGCCAGCGCCAGGGTGTAGACGGTCTGCTGCCAAGGCTGTAGCTCGGCCAGTCGCTTATAAAACTTGTCACCAAACACTGGAGTCGGATCCTTTGCAAAATGTGGGGCAGATTGTAGCCCACACAGGACGTGGCGAAAACGAAAATGCGCCCTGGTCGGCTATGTTGCAACATCAACTCGGGTAAGATGAGGGCAAGGGCGACATCTCGTTGCGCCGCGAATTCTGATAAGGAACAAGAGTATGAGCCAACGCACCCTTCTTTTGCTCAGCCAGGATAATGCTCACTACGAACGTCTGCTCAAGGCCGCCAACCTCCCTCACCTGCGCATTCTGCGGGCAGACAATCAGGCCGATGCGGAAAAACTGATCGGCGAAGCCCATATCCTGATGGCGGAACCGGCCCGCGCCAAACCCCTGATCACCAAAGCCCGCAAGCTGACCTGGTTGCAATCCACCTATGCGGGGGTCGACGTCTTGCTGGAGGCGGGTAGCCGTCGAGATTACCAGCTAACCAATGTACGCGACATCTTCGGACCGCTGATGAGCGAATATGTGTTCGGCCATCTGCTCAGCCTGATGCGTCAACTACCGCTCTACCGGGAGCAACAGAAGCAACGCCTGTGGCAGAGCCACCCCTATCAGGGTCTCAAGGGGCGCACCATGCTGATCCTGGGTACCGGCAGCATTGGCCAACATATCGCCCATACTGGCAGACACTTTGGGATGAAGGTGCTCGGCATCAGCCGATCCGGGCGGGAACGAGCCGGATTTGAGCAGGTCTATCAGCTCCCAGCTCTGAACAAGCTGCTGGCCCAGGCCGATGTCATCGTCAGCGTGCTGCCTGCCACGCGGGAAACTCGCCATCTCTTCAATGCGGCCCGTTTCGAACACTGCAAGCCGGGGGCCATTTTGTTCAATGTGGGACGTGGCAGCGCGGTCCAATCCGATGATCTGCTTGCCGCCCTGCGCACCGGCAAGCTGGCCATGGCGGTACTGGATGTGTTCGAACAGGAACCCCTGCCGGCTGACAGCCCGCTTTGGGGGCAGCCCAATCTGATCGTGACCCCGCACAACGGCGCCTACAGTTTCCCGGAAGATGTGGCCCAGATCTTCGTGCGCAACTATATCCGCTTCATCGACGGTCAACCGCTGGAGGGTAAGATCGATTTCGACAAGGGGTACTGATCCGGCCCCACCTCCCAATGAAAAAGGCCCCGCCTGTGTGGCGGGGCCTTTTTATTACGTCAGCAAGAGACGATATCAACTCGCCTCCAGCTCCTTGCGATAACTCTTCACCTGGGCCAGGAACTGACGACGTTCCTTGCCACTGAGCGCTTCGGCCATCGGCAACTTGGCTGTCATGGCATTGACCGGACGGTTGTTGATGCGCAGCTCGTAGTGCAGATGGGCACCGGTAGAGCGGCCGGTATTGCCCGACAGGCCAATCTTGTCGCCCATCTTCACCCGTTGGCCCGGCTTGACCAGCAGCTTGCTCAGGTGCAGATAGCGGGTCGCCAGGGTTCGTCCATGTTTGATGACGATATAGGTGCCCGCCAACGGGTGACTGGTCGCCTTCTGGACGACGCCATCACCGGTTGCCAACACTGGCGTCCCTATCGGCAAAGCAAAGTCGGTGCCTTCATGGGGACGGATAGCCCCCGTCACAGGGTGTTTGCGCGCCGGGTTGAAGTTGGAACTGATCCGGTAACGGCTGTGGGTGGGATAACGGCGGAAACCGCGCTCCAGACTGTTGCCCTCACCATCGTAATAGTTGCCATCTCCGGCAAGCCAGGCCGATACCGTCTTGCCCTGACTGGTCACTTCGACTCCCAGCAGCTGGCTGTTGCCCGTGCCCTTGCCTTCAACCGTCTCCTGACGCACCAGCACCTTGAATTTGTCGCCCTTTTTCAAGTCCTTGGCAAAGTTGAGCCGCCATTGAAACAGGTTTGCGATCTTCTGGATGTGGTTGGCCGGAATGCCAGCATTACGGGCACTGACATAGAAGCTGCCGTTGATCACCCCGTTGTAACGCTGCGGCTGCCACTCCACCTTTTCGTTGAGCATGGAGGAGGTGTAGGCATCATCGCTGCGCGACATTACCAGTGTTTGCTTGATATTCAGACGGATCTTGAGTTGCTGCAGTATGTTGTCCTGATCGATCAGCAGCTCGATATTTTGCCCGGGTTTGAGACGAGCCAGATAGTTCTTGTTGTCAGCATCCAGCACCTTGTAAAGGGTGGTGGTAGAGAGTCCCAGATTGTTAAAGATCGCCGTCAGATTCTCGCCACTGCGGACCTGATAATCCTGCCATTGTGGGGTGGTATCGACCGGGATGTCATCTTCGGGTGTGCTCGGCTCAACCAGCTCGTGATCCGGGATTTCGTTGAAGTCGGTGTTGTTTTCGTTGGTTGCCGTACCGGCAGTATCAATTGGCAACTCAAGGCGCAATGGCCGTTCCAGGATATCGCCTGGTGCCGGGAGCAATGCGACGGCTGAAAGGGTCATGGCCGTCAACATTACCATGGCATAAAAGTGTTTGCGGGGAACCGGTGGTTCCCAGTTGGCAGCCTGCGCGACCAAGGGACGGAGACGTTTCATCCGCTATCCTGTGTTTAGATCTAAATAGTGTGAGTTGCGATGTCAGTTGTGACAAAACCGTATAAAACTGATTTTTGGACAAATAAAGATACAAAAAGTTCATCGCAATCTGCATGAACCTCACATTTTATGCATAACCTTCCCTTATGGGCAGAAATGATCGCCTTTTTTAACGATTTTTTCTTATTTTTAAGAACTGGGTCAGACTCGATTCGGAACAAGGCACATAAATGTTGCAATAACTTTTCCATGGAGTGGATATGTCGCTAGCCAAATTGTTAAACAGAATGATTTTCGTTCTGTTTCTAATCGGTGCCGTTCTGCTGCTTCTGCTTGAGATCACGACCGTCCGCCAATCCATCATCGACCAGATGTCGGCCAATCTGGAGACGGCGATTACCGCCCTGGGTCTGGTACTGCAGGGCACCCTGCTCAACGATGACAAGGTACTGGCCGAAACCATCGTCAATGCCATGTTCGATGGCGGTTTTGTCAGCGCTGTGACCCTGGTTGATCCCGATGGCCAAATACTGCTCAACAAGGTATTTCAATCCTCCCAGCAGAATGTGCCGTCCTGGCTCCCTTCGGTCATTGACATGCCACCTGTCAGGAGCGAACAAGAGCTGACCGATGGTTGGCGCATACTGGGCACACTGACGCTGGAAGGACACAGTGGTTATGCCTATCAGCATCTGTGGAATGCCATCAGCCGCACCGGCTTTGCCTTGCTGGCAGGGCTGCTGGTTTTTACCCTGGCGATCTCCTGGGCCTGCAAGCGACTGCTGCAACCACTGACAGAGATCAACCTGCAACTTGGCCGGCTTCGCAAGCATCAGTACAACAACACCTTGTCCACCCCCTGGCTGCACGATCTCAGAGAAGTGACATCCTCCATCAATCAACTGATCTCGGAACGAAAACGGGATCTGCTGCAACAACGCCTCAAGATCACCCAACTGGGTAAACAGCTTCCTATGACACCTCACGTTCCGTTGCATGGAATGGTTTCACAAGCTAGAGGAGGCTATCTGCAAACATTTTTCTCAACCCAGGGAGAGATCCCCCTCTATCAACGATTCCTGCCTGAGCAAACAGTGTCAGCCGACAGTGAGCTCTCAGTTATCGAAGCGGCCCTGGCGCCATGGCTACAACAAAACGTCGAGGGCATCTCTTTGCCGCTTTCCCTGCTCAACCACCCACAATGGCCGGAAATAGCCCCCTTGCTGACCCAGGGCCGTGGCAAGACACTGGATTGGCGCTGGGATCTCCCCGCCTTTCCGAATCAAGGGCAGTCCCTCCTGCTCTCACTGCAAGAGCAGGGGGTTGAACTCGCTTTCAGCGCCATTCCTCTCAATGCGGACACCCTCAATCAACTCGATCCTCTCAATCCCGTGTTTATCTGCTGCCAGATAACGGAGGCTCCTCTTTACTGGCATCTGGTCTCGCAAACCATGCATGCAGCCGGTTACACCCTGTTGGCCGAGGCGGGCGAGCTGGCTGAAGTAGACAAGTTGCGCAGTTGGGGGATCGACGGATATGCCAGGGAGGTTCAATCATGAGAAGGATAAGCCTGTTATTGGCCCTGCTTTGGCAACCGGCTGCCACGGCAGCCTCCGTCACCATTGGCACCGGGGGTGAACAGGGGATATACCATCAAATCATGGGGGAATTTTGTCGCCTGGCTCCGCAGTTGAACTGCCAGTTGCAAGCCACCTCCGGCTCACTGGAGAACTTGCAGCGCCTGAAGAGCAGCGACGTCTCTTACGCCATGGTGCAGTCAGACTGGCTCTACCAGGCCAGCCAGGGCGCAGGCCCTTTCACCGGCAAGCCACAACCCGAGTTGCGAGCCTTGTTCGCCACTCATGCCGAGCCTTTTACCATAGTGATCCGCGCCGATGGTGATATCACCAAACTGGAGCAGCTCAAACTTGCCCCCATCGACATGGGATTGAAAAACTCCGGTACCCGCCAAACCGCTCTGGCGCTGTTCAACCTGCTGGGAATAAAAGAGCAGGATCTCGACCTCAAGAGCATGGCGAACCTGCCCGAGTCCCTGTGCAGCAAACAGATAGATGCCTTCGCCGTCGTCATGGGCCATCCGAACCGCCATGTACTCAATGCCGCCAAACGCTGCGCCATTAGTTTCTTGCCGGTAGATGGAGAGCTCAGGGAACAACTGATCAAAGACGTCAAATACTACCAGCGCAGTCAAATACCAGCCCGCATCTATCCGGGCAATCTCAAGGCGACCCCGACCTTCGCCATCGCCGCCACTCTGGTCACCAATGCCACTATGCCGGAAGAAGCTGTTTACCAGCTGACCAAGGCCATGGTGGACCAGCAAACCAAGTTCAATGAACAGACCTATGGGTATGCCAATATGTTTTATCGGGCCCGCAACAAGACGGGTCCTGTGCTGAGCATTGAACAACACCCCGGTGCGGCGCGTTATTTTGCCGAGTTGAAAGCGGCCGGGAAACTATAACTGACGGCGTGGCGTGCGCAGATGTTCGCTGGAAAAGCGGGTCTTCATGGCAGTCCACTGCGCCAGCCTGTCTGCGCTCCCCGCCAGGGTTCCCTCCCGACGGGACTTCATGATCCAGATGCTTTTGGCATCGAAGCTGTAGACGGGAATAAGATCGGTGCGCTTGCTGCCTGGCAGGATCCGGCTGTTGATATTGTCGAGCACTAGCGGGTCTGATTTTGGGGTCGGAAAATAAAGCGTCACCATGTGAAACTGGTTGTATCTCACCGCCTTGACGTAAGCCAACCGCAACTTCCCCTCCGCTACCCCCAGCTCCATGAGTGTGTAGTATTTGGAAATGCTGTAGTCCTCGCAGTCACCACCGCGGGCGCCGATAAATTCCAGCGGATTGGCCCAGTAATCCTCCATCCCCCACAGCTTGGGATCATCGCTGTAGGTCAGATTGTTGAAGTAATTGTTCACCAGCTCGAGCTTTTGCTGATCCGTGGTGCCGGCCCGCGGCGCAAGCAGGCGGGAGAATGCCTCGGCCCGCTGGATCGCCCTGCCGCCATACACTTCCTGCAATTTGGCCTGCAATTCGGGGCTGGCGATATAGTCGGAGAGACGAGAGGCCTGCACGCTGTTCCCCAAAAGGACCAACGCACAGGCAGGGATGAGCCACCATTTCATACCGGACACTCCATGCCAGATGCTGGAGGTCAGTATAGTAGGCGGGCCAAGCGCTATCGCGACAAGGACAGGCTTAACGGCACTGGGCGAAGGCATCCGCCAATTGCTGCATGAACTGGGGATAGCCATCCGGACCGAGCGGCACCTGCTCACCCACTTCGTCCAGCAGCAATACCCTGGCCCCGGTATTGCGGGCCACCGACTCTATGACGGCGGGGGAAAACTGCGGCTCGGCATAGATGCAACTGGCCTGCTTCTCTTCCAGCGCCTTGCGGATCTCCACCAGCGTCCTGGCTCCCGGGCGGCGTTCCGGACTCACGGTGAAGTGGCCCTTCGAACTCATGCCGTAGTGGCGCTCCCAGTAGCCATAGGCTTCATGGAACACGAAATATCCCTTCTGGTTCACCGCCTTCATCTGTTCGGCAATGATCTTGTCCTTGGCATCGACCTTGGCATCAAAGGCGGCGAGATTGGCCTCATAACGAGACTTGTTGGCCGGATCCTGCTTGCCGAGCTCGACGGCGATGGCGCGAGCGATGACCTTGGCCTGGGTCGGTCCCAGCCAGAGGTGGGGATCGATGCCCTCGTGGTGATGTCCCTCGTGGCCATCGTGGTCATGACCTTCATGTTCTTCATCTGCGTGCTCTTCATGCCCCTCCTGCCTGGCGTAGTCAAACAGCGGCATGCCCTCGACCTGGGTCAGGGTCAACACATGAGGATGGTTGGCCAGTGGTTTGGCCATGAAGCCTTCCAGTTCAGGGCCGACCCACACCACCAGATCGGCGTCATTGATGCTGCGAATATCGGAAGGACGCAGGGAGAAATCATGGGGAGACGCGCCGGTGGGCAGCAGAACCTTGGGCTCGCTCACGCCGTCAGTGATGGCGGCGGCGATAAAACCGAGGGGCTTGATGGTAGTCAGTACCTCGAGGGCACGAACGGGCAAACTCACTGCCAGCAGGGCAGTGATCAGGGCAAGAATTCGCATTGGGGGTCTCGTCAGCAGGTGTCAGTGTGATAATATAACAAACCATTTTTTTTGTTATATTATAACTCTCACTGGCTGTAAACCCCGGAGTTGTCATGACCCAACTGGTGGAGCTGAAAGAGGTCAGTCTGTCGTTCGATGGACGCTCTGTGCTCGACAAGGTCTCCTTTACCCTCAATAAAGGCAAAATTACCACCCTGGTCGGCCCCAACGGGGCAGGCAAAAGCACCCTGAGCAAACTGGTGCTGGGCCTGCTCACCCCGGATTCCGGCGAGATCAACCGTAGCCGTGATTTACGGGTCGGTTATGTCCCCCAGCGCCTCTATCTCGATCCCACCTTGCCGCTGACGGTTCGCCGCTTCCTGCAACTGGGCAAAAACAGCCGCCTCTCCATTGAGGAGGCACTGGGCCGGGTCGGTGCTCAGGAATTGCTGGACAACCGGATGCAGAAACTCTCAGGCGGCGAGATGCAGCGGGTGCTGCTGGCCCGCGCCCTGCTGGTCAAACCCGAGCTGCTGGTACTGGACGAACCGGTACAGGGGGTCGACATCAACGGCCAGATCGAGCTCTATGCCCTCATCGGTCAACTGGCCGCCGAGCTCAACTGCGCCGTGCTGATGGTCTCCCACGACCTGCACCTGGTGATGGCCAGCACTCACGAGGTGATCTGCCTCAATCGCCACGTCTGCTGCCATGGCGAACCGGAGAGCGTGGCGCGCCACCCCGAATTTGCCCGTTTGTTCGGGCGGCCCGAGCAGGAGGTACTGGCGGTCTACACCCACCATCACCACTGCGATGGCGAACACCATCATCATGAACCGCAGGCTCCCGTCATTCGCCTGCCCTCTCGCAACAAATAGCGCAAGCAATAGGACCTTCAAGTGGACAGCTTTCTGTTATACGCCCTCGCGGCAGGTCTCGGCATCGCCCTGCTGGCCGGCCCCCTCGGCAGCTTCGTGGTATGGCGCAAGATGGCCTATTTTGGCGACACCCTCTCCCACGCCTGCCTGTTTGGCATCGCGCTGGGCATCCTGCTGCAGGTGGACCTCACCCTGGCGGTGGTGGTCTGCTGCCTCGCCATGGCCATGCTGCTGGTGATCATGAGCCGCAACCAGCAGGTGGCCACCGACACCCTGCTCGGCATCCTGGCCCACAGCGCCCTGTCGCTGGGTCTGGTTACCTTGAGCTTTATGGACAATGTACGGGTCGATCTCATGGCCTACCTGTTCGGTGACCTGCTCTCGGTGCAGCCGATGGACCTGATCTGGATCTATGGTGGCGGCGCCCTGGTGCTGCTCACCCTGTGGCGATTGTGGGATCCCCTGCTCTCCATGACCATCTCGGAGGAGCTGGCGCGGGTTGAAGGGATCCGGGTCGATGTGCTGCGCTGCGTGCTGATGTTGCTGATTGGCCTGGTGATCGCCGTGGCGATGAAGTTTGTCGGGGCTCTGATCATCACCTCGCTCTTGATCATTCCCGCTGCCACCGCTCGCCGCTTCAGCCAGACGCCGGAGCAGATGGCCGGCTTTGCCGCGCTGATCGGCTGCCTGGCGGTACTGGGCGGCCTCACCCTCTCCTGGTATCAGGACACCCCGGCCGGTCCATCGGTCGTCGTCTGCGCCACCAGCCTCTTTATCCTGAGCCAGTTCAAACGCGCTTAAACATCGCACCTCCTGATAGCGGTGGACTCTCCACCGCTATCAGGGCACGCCCGGGATCGGCCCCTCGGCCATCCAGTCTCTTTATCCAGAGCACAGTTCAAACGCGCCTGAGCGGCTCCGTCTCCCCGGGGCGCAGGCTGGCCTGCGCCTCCTGCCAGAGCCACTGGCGCAGCCGGTTGATGGCGGGTTCATGGGCCCGCGAGCGCTTGCAGACAAAATAGAAGTTGTCCCCGGTCTCGAGGGCATGCAGCGGCAAGCGCACCAGACGGGGATCCTCCGGCTGCAGCATGTAGTCATTGATGAGTGCCACCCCCTGATCCCAGTTGGCCGCCTCCAGCGCCAGCAGGATATGGCTGAAGTGGTGCATTCTTGCCTCGGGCGCAATCATCAGCCCGCCCGCCTCCGCCCAGCGCCGCCAATCCTCCCCCTTCTCCCTGTAAATCGCCTGGATGGAGAGCAGCGGCAGCTGCCACAGGGCTGACGGCCACTCCCCCTCCACCTGCTGCCACAGGCGCCGGCTGCACACCGGCATCAACCGCTCCCGATAGAGCAGATCGTGGACATAGCCGCGCCCCTCGGGGGAGACAGTGATGAAGCAATCCGCCACCCGATCGGAAAGTTCGGGATCCTCTGCCACCATCTCCAGGCTCAGATCCAGTTCGGGGTAAAGTTGGCGCAGACCGGCCAGGCGCGGGATCAGCCACTTCACGGCAAACGAGCTGTAGACCGCGAGGCGCAGCCGCATCTCGCCGCCACCACGCAGCTGCTCGCTGCACTGGGCAATCTGGGCCAGACCCGCAGCAATGCCCTCGAAATAAACCTCCCCTTGCGGCGTCAATGACAGCACTCGCCCCTGGCGCAACAGCAGCCGCTCCCCCAGAAAATCCTCCAGCAAGCGTATCTGGTGGCTGACCGCGCTCTGGCTGACGTTCAGCTCAAGGGCCGCGCGGGAGAAGCTCAACAAACGGGCAACCGCCTCAAAATATTGGACGGCGCGCAGGGGGGGCAACTTCATTATCCAAAAATCTCATAGATGGTTATTTTTTATCATTTTACTGGATAACTGCGCCCGAGCTACCCTTCTCTACTCTGAAACGGGAGGCGGTATGAATGCAGTCGGGATCGGCATCCTCTATCTGGTGCTGGGCAACATGGTGGCGGTTTTTTCTGATGCGCTGGTCAAGGTGCTGGAACCAAGCCAGCCCGTCTTTCAGTTTGTCTTTTTCCGCCAGCTCTCTGCCGCCATCCTGCTGGCCCCCTGGCTGCTCTGGTCGTGGCGTCGCCACCCGCCGGTGGCGCTCAAGTGGCATCTGCTGCGTGCCCACATCTGGGCGGTCGGCGTCTGCCTGATGGTGATCGCCCTCACCCGCTTGCCACTCGCCACCGCCAACGCCCTCTTCTACGCTGCGCCCCTGATGATGGTGCCGCTGGCGGTATGGCTGGCGGGGGAGGCCATCTCGCGCCAGAAGGTGTTGACGGCCTTTATCGGCTTCGTCGGGGTGCTCATCGTGCTGCGCCCGACCGAGGTGAACTGGGCTGCACTCGCGGCACTCGGGGTGGCGCTCTCCATGGCGGTCAACAATTTGCTGATCAAGCGGATCCCGCTCAAGCAGCCCATCGCCCAGACCCTGTTCTTCACCAATGTGCTGAGCATGCCCTTCATCCTGGCGCTGGCCTTCTGGGAAGGGGGAGAGTGGCAATGGCAGATGTGGTGGCCCGCCTTCGGCTCGTCGGCACTCATCATGGTCTATGCCGGATTGTGCGTGATGGCCTATCGCAAGGCGGAGGCGAGCAAGATCGCCTCGGCGGAATACACGGGGCTGTTGATGGCGGTCGCCATCGGGGTCTGGCTGTTTGACGAGCAGCCCGGCCTGCCGCTGCTGCTGGGCTGTCTGTGCATCATATTGCCGCTGGTGGCCATGGCTCGTGGCAAGCCAAAACCGCTGGCCGAACCTGTGGTCTGAACAAAACCTAGGGTCACGCCAGCAGGGGAGCGACCCTCTTCCTCAGGTGCGGGAGCACATCCTGCTCGAACCAGGGATTTTTCCTGAGCCAGAAGGTGTTGCGCGGTGAAGGGTGCGGTAACGGCAGCCAGCCGGGCCCGTACTCTGCCCAGCTGCGCACTGTTTCGGTCAGCGACCCCTTGCCCGCCTCGCGCAGATAATAGTTTTGCGCGTACTGGCCGATGAGCAGGGTCAGCTCGATATTGGGCAGCAACATCAGCACCTTGTCGTGCCAGGTCGGGGCACACTCGGGCCGGGGCGGCAGATCCCCCGACTTGCCCTTGCCGGGGTAGCAGAGGCCCATCGGCATGATGGCGATGCGGGATTCATCGTAGAAGGTGGCCTTGTCCACTCCGAGCCAGTGACGCAGCCGGTCGCCGGACGCGTCGTCCCAGGGGATGCCGCTGGCATGAACCCGGGTACCGGGCGCCTGGCCGATGATCAGCAGGCGAGCACTCCCGGCTCCCCGGATCACCGGGCGCGGCCCCAGCGGCAGATGGGCTTCGCACAGACGGCAGGCCCTGATTTGCTCAAACAGGATATCGATTCGTTGCATGGGGCTCATAGTAACAGCTTTTGCCAGCTTTCCTCTTGTGAAAGCCAAACGAGACACATATCATCTCAACGTGTGTTTAATTTAATAAACAGGTAATCATGAAAAACTGGCTAGGTACAGGCACGGCCGCCCTCTCCTTCATTCTGTGGGGCATGCTGCCGCTCTATTATCAGTTCATGCCCGAGGTCAACATGTGGGAGCTCATCTCTCACCGGGTGCTCTGGTCCGTGGTGCTGCTGGGTGCCCTGTTCCTGTTGATCGGTCACAAGGTTCCCTGGGCCAGCCTGCGCAGCGAGCCACGCCAGCTTGGCCTCATCCTGCTGGCGGGCCCCGTCATGTCCATCAGCTGGTGCATGTTCACCTGGTGCCTGACCACCGGCCAGGTGCTGGCAACCAGCCTCGCCTTCTTCATGACACCGCTGTTCAATATCGTGTTCGCCGTGCTCTTCCTCAAAGAGAGGCTCACTCCGCAGAAGCACCTGGCGGTCGCCCTGGCGCTGGCAGGGCTCGCCTACATGCTGTTTTGCTACGGCCAGTTGCCCTGGTTCTCCCTCATCATGGGTGCCAACTTCGCCCTCTATGGCCTCATCAAGAAGAAGATCCACTACGACACCGGCACCTGCCTCTACCTTGAAGCGCTGGTACAGCTTCCCGTCGCCTTGCTGCTGATCGGCCTGCTCGCGTGGCAGGGCGAGGGAATGTTCGTCAATGGCGATCTGACCGACAAGCTGCTGCTGATGGGCAGTGCTCCCGCTACCCTGCTGCCGGTGGGGCTGTTCTGCTACGCCGTCGCCAGAACCCGGATGAGCACGGTGGGATTGTTGCAATATATCGAGCCGAGCCTCGCCTTCCTGATCGCCATCTACTGGTTTGGCGAGACGCCGGACCCGGTGAAATCGGTAGGATTTGCCTTCGTCTGGGCCGGCCTGCTGGTCAGCCTGCTGCCGCTGCATCGCCTCAGACGACCTCAGGGGGCCGTGCGGTAGGACTCCAGAACCTGATGCCAGCGGGGATCCCTGTCCATCTGCTCGGCGATGTCGTTCAATCTGGTATGCAGATCGCGGCGAGACTTGGGCAACAATATGTGGCGGGAATAGGTGGACTGGGCAAAGGGAGAGACGAACAGCTTGCCCTCGAACGCAGGATCCCGGGTAAAGAAGGCCAGCGCCGAGCCCGGGACCAGGGTCACATCGATACGGCCCCGCACCAGCATGCTGAAATTGCTCTTCACCTTCTTGGCATCATGGCGAATGACCTCTCCCCTCGCCACGGCCTCATCAATACCCTGATAGCGATACCCCTCGACGCCCCCGAACACCAGCCCCTTGAGTGAATCCGGCCCGTGATAGATGACCGGCTTGTTCACGCTGGAGATGAGTTCGTTGGTATCGCGCATGATGGGCAGGGTCCAGAGGTAGCGTTCGCGCATGGGATCCCCCATCCAGGCCGGATTGACCCAGGCAACCAGGCTGTCGAAGCCGGGATCCGACATTTCCAGCGCCAGTCTGGCACGATTGACCGGCCAGAGCTCTATTCTGGGTTCACCCCCCAGCTTTTCATTGAGATACTTGACCAGCTCCCGACTCATCCCCGCATCAGGCCCGGTGTTGAAAGGGGGATGCTGATGGTAATCGTAGAGACGGAGCGTCTCTCCCATCGCGGGTGTCGCCAGTAGGAACCACAACCAGAGCCAGAATCGCATTGCACCTCCCAAGGTTAGCCTTGAGTTTGGCACAGAGAGCACGAATGAAAAAATCCGCGGCACAGCCCGCCTTATCTTCCTCCCCGCCCGTCGACTGGTTCGTCTATATGGTGCGCACCGCCACAGGTGCCCTTTACACCGGGATCAGCACGGATCCGGGTCGCCGCCTGCGCCAACACCAAAGTGGCAAGGGATCCCGTGCCCTGCGTGGCAAGGGGCCGCTTATCCTGGCATGGCAACAACAGGTAGCAGACAAGGGCACGGCCCTGCGCATCGAATACCGTCTCAAGCAGCAGTCCAAAACGGTCAAGGAGCGGCTGGTGCAGGAGCCCGCCTTCTGGCCGGCCTGGTATCGGGAGTGGCAATCCCGGCACGTTTGAGCGCAAACATAAAAAAGGCCACTCTATTGAGTGGCCAACAAAGGGAGTTCGGGAAGCATTAACAACGCATGACAACTAGAGGTAGGTGTTGGTACGGCGCTTGCGGTTGCTGATGAGCCAGCAGACCACCAGTACCAGCAGCAGCCAGGGCGCCAGCTTGATGATGAGAGCAAGCATGCCGCCCAGGGCTCCCAGCAGCACGAACAAACCGCTGACCAGCAACATGGCAATCAGGGTAAAGCCGGTCAGCGCCATGATCACCAACACCACCAGCAATACGAAAAATTCCAGCATATCTTGCTCCTTACAGAGGATGGGGCCGACTCGCTGACCCTGCGGTCAATCCAGCCAGCGTTTCAATTCATAACGGGGTGGCATCACCAGCACTGCCAGCAGATAGGCGGCCAGAGTCACGGGCGGAAGCAGGATCAGGGCGATCAGTGCCACGATTCGCACCGTGACACGGGAAACCCCCAGCCGATTGGCAATCCCGGCGCACACCCCGGTCAGTTTGCGATGCACCAGATCCTTGGGCCAGGGGCGCATGATCACACCTCCGCCTTCTGGCCTTTCAGGCGAGCCAGCTCACGCTCTATCTCGTCATTGAGCTCCAGCTCGCGGAACTGTGCCTCGAGCGAAGGATTCTGGCCCAGGGTCGCCGCTTCAAGCTGGGCTTCCAGCTGATCGATCCGCTCCTGAAAACCGTCGAAACGGGCCATCAGCTCGTGCATCCGCTGGTTGTCAACCTGGGCGCGGGCCCGCAGCCGGCTGTGGGCAGTTTGCTCGCGCAGGGTCAGCATTTTCTGCTTCTCGCGAGCCTCGGTCAGCTTGGCCGCCAGCCGTTCGCTGTCGGCGGTCAGCTGGGCCAGCACCTCGGCTACCCGGGCCTTGTCCTGCTCCAGTTGCTCGCAACGCTTGACCTCAGCCAGCTTCTCGGTGAGGGCGGCACGAGCCAGATCCTCACGCCCCCTCTGCAGGGCCAGTTCGGCCTTGGCCGACCACTCCTGGATCTGGTGCTGCAATGTCTGCTGGTGCCGCTCCAGCTGTTTCTGTTCGGCGATGATGCGGGCGGCCTGGGTACGCATCTCGACCTGGACCTGCTCCATCTCCTCGATCATCAGGCGCAACATCTTTTCCGGCTCTTCGCTCTTGTCGAGCAGGCTGTGCAGGTTGGCATTGATCACGTCGGTCAGGCGGCTGAATACGCTCATGGTCTGGCTCCTTGTTGATGGGATGGTTAGCTCTTCCCAAAGCATTACAAGTGCCGTGCCAAGATATTTTTATGTTTTTTTACAATGAGATGGGTATTAATGACACCGAATAACCGGCAATGGGTTAGCGAATATCACCAACAAAATGGTGAAATTCACCAATAAAAAAGGGAGCCAGCGGCTCCCCTTCATTTTGCGCGACGAGGCGTCATGCAGCCTTGTGATGGCCGAGCTTGCTGTCCAGTTCGACCAGCTTGGCCTCCATCCGGCTGCGGCAGACCTCGGACAGCTCGCGGATGCCGGCGGCGCCGTGCTCCTTGCTGCATACCGGAGCCATCACCTCCAACAGCACCTCGCCGTTGTCCCAGCGATTGAGGTCGATCTGGCCAAAGTAGCTGGAGCAGACGATGGGCACCACGGGCACCTCGGCCTGCACGGCAGTATGGAAGGCACCGGCCTTGAACGGCAACAAGCCACGCCCCTGGGAGCGGGTCCCCTCCGGGAACATCCAGATGGAGGTGCCGCGCGCCTTGATGCGATCCACCACCTGGCCAATGGTGCCAATGGCGCGGGAACGGTTGGATCTGTCGATCAACACGTTACCGGAGAGCCAGAAGATGAGGCCGAAGAAGGGCAGCCACAGCAGGCTCTTCTTGCCCACCGCCACCACGCCGGGTTGCACGGCGCCGGTCACGGTGAAGATGTCGTAGTTGCTCTGGTGGTTGCAGACATAGACCGCTGGCCCCACCGACTTGACCGCCTCATCCACCATCACCTTGACCCGGATCCCGATCAGCGGGCACACCGCGTGATACATGCGGGCAAATACATAGACGTTGTTGGGGTGACGCGGACGGGCCAGACAGAGCAGCAGACCGAACAGGAACCAGAAGACGAGCAGCAGACCAAGCAGCAGCACACGGGCAAGTTTGAGCATCGAACACCTCGAATTTGAACTCGGCGCAGTATACTGATCCCCCTTTTAGCGAACAAGCGTTCGCCAGACAGAACTGACCAGGCTCACCGCCACGGCCGGCCCCCCGGCTTGCCCCGCTTGCCATTGCTCGCTAGGATGTGGCCATCTTGATGGACGGGGCGAGCATGATTCACCAACAACGCGTGGCGAAACACCTACTGCTGCTGGTCTGCCTGCTGGTGCTCAATTGTGCGGCCCAGCCGCTGGCCCGGCTGGCCCTGCTCGATCAGGCCATCGGCTGCCAGCTCCAGCTCACCCAGGTAACGGGCGACGAGCAGGCCAAGGCCAGCCCCAGTCCGCAACCCACCAGTTGCCAGCTCAATGGCAAATGGCTGAGTGCCACCACCCTGCTCTGCATCGAACAGATCTTCTTTGCCGTCGCGCTGCTGATCGCCCTGCTGGCGCCGCTCTGGCGCTACACGCCACCCTTGCCGCCCCCGAGAGCCATCTCGCCGCCGGAGCGGCGTCTGCACCTCACCCTCTGCGTCTGGCGGGAATGAGCCCGGCTGCGTTCTTCGTCAGTCATCACTCATTTTTGCGAGACCAAACAGATGTCAAATCTCTTCAAGGCAACCCTGCTGCTGGGTTGCTTGCTGTGGCAATCCATAGGGTTGGCCAGCGACACGGGCTGGCTCACCAGCCCCCAGAACGATCACGCCAGGGTGCGGCTGCAGGCCGATCGCAGCACACCGGAGAAGGCCCGCATCCTGCTCGATGTCGAACTCGAGTCGGGCTGGAAAACCTATTGGCACAGCCCGGGTGAAGGGGGGATTGCACCCCGGATCCTGTGGGACGAGCCGGTCGAGGCATTCCAGTGGCGCTGGCCCGCGCCGCGTCATTTCGAGGTGGCCGGCCTCAGCACCCAGGGTTACGAAAAGAGCGTAAGCTTCCCGCTCAGTCTGAACTATCCCGCTGACAAGCCGCTCAAGGGGACTCTGCGTCTCTCGACCTGCAGCAATGTCTGCATTCTCACCGACTACCCCTTCACCCTCGTGGCTGGAGGCGAGGCGCCGGCCGGCTTTGATTTTGCCTATGCGAAGGCGGCGAGCAACCTGCCCCAGCCGCTGCCCGCCGATATCCGGATCACCTTGGGTTATCAGCAAAACCAGCTGCAACTGATGGCCGAGCGGCCCGCCGGCTGGCAGACACCGGCGCTCTTTATCGATGCCCTTGAAGGGGCGGAATTCGGCAAGCCCGAGCTTGAAGTGAAGGAGACCACCCTGATCGCCCGGGTACCGGTCAGCGATGGCTGGCAGGGGGATGCGCCTGACTTGCGCGCCAAAGCGCTAGGGGTACTGCTCACCAGCGGGGAGCAGGCCTGGCAGGGCCAGGCCCCCATCGGCGAGCCCCTGAACCTGCCCGAACCGAGCCAGCCCCTGCTCTGGTTGCTGGGGGCGGCGCTGCTTGGCGGCCTCATCCTCAACCTGATGCCCTGCGTGCTGCCGGTGCTGGCCCTCAAGCTGGGTTCCGTGCTGCAACATCAGGAGCGAAAACAAAGCGAGGTACGCAAGCAGTTTCTCGCCGCCAGCGCCGGGATCATCGCCTCCTTCTGGGTGCTGGCGGCCATGAGCAGCCTGCTGCGCGCCCCAAGTTTCGGAATGAGTGGAGCAGTCGGCTGGGGCATCCAGTTCCAGAGCCCGACGTTCATCGGCTTCATGGTGCTGGTGACCCTGCTGTTTTGCGCCAATCTGCTGGGGTTGTTCGAGATCCGTCTGCCCAGCTCCCTCACCACCCGGCTCGCCACCCGCGGTGGCCAGGGTCTGGGTGGCCACTTCCTGCAAGGGAGCTTTGCCACCCTGCTGGCCACCCCCTGCTCGGCCCCCTTCCTCGGCACTGCGGTGGCGTTTGCGCTGGCGGCGCCGCTTGGCCAGCTCTGGCTCGTCTTCACGGCACTCGGTATTGGCATGAGCCTGCCCTGGCTGCTGGTGGCTGCCGTGCCGCGCATCGCGCTCTGGCTGCCCAAACCCGGCCGCTGGATGAGCCATCTGCGCCTCCTGCTCGGGCTGATGATGCTGGGCTCCAGCCTCTGGCTCGCCAGCCTGCTCGGCAATCATCTGGGCAGCACGACCACCGGCTGGCTGATGGTGGTCATGGTGCTGGTGCTGCTGGTAGGTATCATCTGGCGTTACGGCATCCGGGGCTTCACGCTGGCCCTCTCCCTCTCGGCCCTCATCGGCGGTGCCCTGCTGCTGGGAGGCGCGTTCACCGTTCAGGGCAGCAACAGCGTCGATCGGGTAGTCTGGCAGCCTCTCTCGGAGCAAGCCATCACTGCGGCGCTGGCCCAGAAGAAACGGGTCTTCGTCGATGTCACCGCCGACTGGTGCGTGACCTGCAAGGCCAACAAATACAATGTGTTGCTGCGCGATGAGGTACAAACCGCCCTCTCGGCCCCTGATGTGGTGGCCCTGCGCGGCGACTGGAGCAGACCCGACGACGCCATCGCCGCCTTCCTTCGAAAGCGCGGCGCCGCAGCCGTCCCTTTCAACCAGATTTACGGCCCCGGCCTGCCACAGGGGGAGACCCTCTCGCCCCTGCTCGACCAGGACGACCTGCTTACTCTGTTGAGCCAGGCGGGCCTCATCCGCCCCGGCATAACCCGATTCTAAGGAGAACCCCATGAAACCGACTCTTAGCGCTCTCGCCCTGTTTACCGCCCTCTCTGCCGGCATGCTGACGGCGCCGGCCCTGCACGCCGCGCCCTTTACCCCGGAGCAGGAGGCGCGCATCAAGGAGCTCATTCGCGAGACTCTGGTGGCCAACCCCAAGATCCTCGACGAGGCGGCCGAATCCTGGGAGAAGCAGAACGCCGCGGCCCAGGCGGCCCAGCTCGGCGATTTCATCAAAGGCAACAAGGATGTGCTGTTCAACAGCACCACCAGCCCGCGCCTTGGCGCCAAGAATCCCAAGCTGACCCTGGTGCTGTTCACCGACTACAACTGCCCCTACTGCAAGCAGTTCGATCCCCGTCTCACCAAACTGCTCAAGGCCTATCCCAACGATCTGGGGCTGGTGATCAAGCTGCTGCCATTCAAGGGGCAGAGCTCCGCCAAGGCGGCCCAGTACAGCCTGACCCTGTGGCAACAGGATCCGGCCCGCTTCCTCACCCTGCACGACAAACTGATGAGCAAGCAGGGCATGCTGACCGAGGCGGACATCAACAAGGCGCTGGCCGCCACCGGCAATACGGCGCTCAAGCCCGATGCCAAGGCGACCGAGGAGCTGCGCAACAGCTTGCGCATCGGCACCATCCTGGGGGTGCAGGGCACGCCGGCAACCCTGATCGGCAACCAGCTGGTACCGGGGGCCATCCCCTATGAGGAGCTGGAGCAGCTGGTAAAAGACGAGCTGGCCAAGCTGGGGTAAATCATGGCGACCACACCCACCCGGCCCCGCTGGCAACGCTGGGGCAAGGAGGCGCTCTGGCTGCTGCTGATGGTGCTGGTCATCTCCACCCTGCTGGATCTGTGGCGCAGCCCCACCCTGCCTGAGGGAGCCATAAGTGCTCCCATTACCCTGCAGGATGGCACCACCACGGATCTGGCAACACTGAGCCGGGGCAAGCCACTGTTGGTCTATTACTGGGCCAGCTGGTGCGGGGTATGCCGTTTCACCACGCCAACCGTGGAGACCCTGTGGCAGGAGGGGGATAACGTGCTGACAGTGGCGCTGCGCTCCGGCAGCGACGCCCAACTGCGTGAAGGGATGGCGAAGAAGGGGCTCACCTTTCCCATCCACAATGACGAATCGGGAGCGCTCGCCGCCCGCTGGCAGGTGGGGGTGACCCCCACCTTCCTCATCGTCAAGGATGGGGCGCTGGTAAGCAGCACCACGGGCTGGAGTTCGGGGCTCGGGCTGACGCTGCGCCTGTGGTGGGCGAGCCTTCACTAACCCGGCGCCACGCCAATTGCAAATGCCCGGCCATGCCGGGCATTTTTTCAACCGCCGTCACAGATAGCACCTCTCGCCATTGCCAGAATGGTAACAATCGGCACTTACGCTGTGTCTGACGCCATTCGTCCGCCTGCCAACGAGCTCGGTGATGCAACTTGCTCGCCATATCATCGCCAATGCGTGGCGGTGCGGATCCGTTTCCGTTAAAATGACGGGTTTTTGCCGTGCCTGGTTTGCCAAGCCCGACCAGGCACCCGCAGTGTGAATTCCAAGATGCCAGCGATGCAGGATCTGTCATGAACAACTACTTTCGGGTGCTGGGCGTCAAGTCCAACGCCAGTGAAAACGACATCAAGAAAGCCTATCGACGGCTGTCGAACCAGTACCACCCCGACAAGCTGATCGGGGCCACTGACGACGAGAAAGAGCAGGCTGCCATCAAGCTGCACCAGATAAAGCAGGCCTATGAAGTGCTGTCCGATCCAAAGCAGCGGGCCGCTTTTATCAAGGATTTCAACAACGTCATCGTGACCGATCCCGCTTCTGCCATGCAGGAGATGTGGGACCAATTCTACCCCTGAGGCATCATGCAAAAAAAATGGGATCAGGCACGACTCAAGACCCTCTTGAGCGATGCCAGTGAAAATATCGAATCCTACCGGGATCAGGACGATCCCAAGGCGCTGGAACAGTTCACCGGCAAGATGAAGGCCCTGCTGCTGGCCGACATGAGCATGCTGGAGTTTATGCCCGAATACCTGCCGCTCGCCCTCTATGGTCGGGTGCAGTTTCCGCCCAAGGCCAAACCGCAGTGGACCCGCTGGCTCACCAGTGGCGAGCAGCCCTCCTGGGACGAGTTCAAGGTGTCGGTGGCGTTCAGCAACGCCGAACTGCCGCTGGTCAAAGCGGTGCGCGCCCAGAGCGAAGATCAGCTGATGGAAGCCTGCGCCGTGCTGTTCCAGCTCGACAATCCGCTGCCGCGCGGCAGCCGCCGTGCCGATGATGACTATGAGCTGCGCGACGACGAGGATGAAGACGGGGAAGATGCCGACGCCGACTACAATGGCGATGAGCACGACGACGGCGATCAGGATATGTACGACGAAGTACGTTTCTAATTGGGGCAACGCATGAACAACAGTCTGATAGAAATTACCGCCATCGAGATCAAAGAGCTGGCCGTGGTCGAGCCGAAGCAGGCCAGCGAGAAGTTCGAGCTGATCGCCAAGACCATGTCTGACGATCAGCTGGCAGAAGTGATTGAAAACATTGATATCGTTACCCTGACCCAGATCAACGGCCAGCACGACATCTCCTTCCCCTCCATCATCTCCGAGCTGATGACCCCTGAGCGGATCCGCGACATCGTCTGCCAGCAGCCCCTCTACTGGGAAGAGGCGATCAAGAACAACGCCGACGAGCTGCAGCAGCACACCTTCGACTTCCTCAACTACCTGATCCGCACCCAGGAGAGCGAAGCCAAGCAGCGCGAGATCCTGGAGTGCATCGCCGAGGATCCGGCCGGCCTCTTCTACCTCGCCATCCCCTTTATCGAGTTCTATCGTGGCGATCGCTACGAGGACGACGAAGGCTACCGCGACGTGCTGCACGCCGAGGAGGAAGATCTCGAAGAGTCCCTGCGCTACAGCGAACGCCAGCAGAGCGAGGATGTCCACGACTACGCCCTGGATGACCCGAGAAGCCTGCTGATGCTCATTCGCGAGCTGGCCCCCGAGGTGGAGAAATCCATCAAGGCGCTGCTGCGCAATGAGCACTCCACCTGGGATGGCATCATCAACAAGTTTGCCGCCGAGCTGGTGATGCAGGCCAAAGAGAAGAACAAGGTCGAGGAAGACGAGTACGGCGACGTCGACGACATGTTCAGCTTTCTGGATTAAGGAGCCCATTCATGCAGTTAGTCATTCGCGATGCCAACCAGGGCCCCTTTCTCACCCAGGTGCTGCGCTTTGGCCGCGACAACGAGCGTTTGAGCCAACAGCAACTGGCCGCCATCAAGGGCAAGGCGGTGCTGATGAGCCTCAAATTCGCCGACAAGTACTACAACAAGTACAAGATGCACCTGCTGGAACAGGCCGCTCACGACGTCATCGGCGTGGTGAGCTTAGGGTTGCAGGAACTGTCCCAGCGGGATCCGGCCAAGGCGCTGGTCCTCTTGCAGGCGCCGGAGGGGCCCATCAAGCCGTTTCAGAAAGGCTGGTCGATGCTCATCACCGTCAGCCCCAGGCAGAGCGGCAACAGCCTCTACGGTGATGTGGATGCCCGCCTGCTGGACAAGATCTCCAGCCCCCCCGATGTGGAGGAGTGGCAGGGGTGGCAGGAGTACGAGAAGGCGCTGGCCGAGCACAACAAGAACCGATTGATGGGGCTTATCGACCAGCACTTCTTCGCCTGCGAGAGCGACCACCCCACCATGGAGGACAAGCTGGCCGAGGCCCTGCTCTATCGCATCCTCTGCGGCAAGGGCAGTGGCGCCGCCCCCCTCAAGGTGAAGCAGGATCTCAAGCGCAAGCTGGCGCGGGAGATTGAGCTCAAGGAGGAGTGGTACGACACCGATCATCTGGCGACCCAGCTCGCCCTGATGCTTGGCGAACTGCCCGCCGACATGGCCGCGGCGATCCGCCAGGAGCTGAGCCCGGGCTTTGTCCCCAACCTGCTCCACACCCTTGGGTTTGTGCGCCAGTACCAGCTGCTGCAAAAAGAGAACGCCTCGCCGGAGAAGCTCGACAGCTTCGAGATGCGCGCCGGCATCAAGCACCCGCTGCTCGGTTGGCCCCTCTATCACGACTTCTGATGGCCAGCCTGCCAACAGGCGGCTCTCTTTGTAATCCAACGCCCGGCTTGCCGGGCGTTGTGCTATCCGGCAACCAGCACAATATTTCCCCCCGAGATCAAAAACAGGCCTAGAGATCAGCACACATCGAACGACTGGTATTTTTTCATCACAGTACGGGAATAAATAAACACCGGGGTCAAGATGCAATGAAATACCGGCGGGAAACCGTAGGAAGGAGGATATCGGTCACAAAAGGGAGCCATTTGATTTTGGTATGCTCTCGATTAATATGCCCGTGATTCACACTCACAGTTCAGTGCATTAATCCAAGTCCTATCCACTATTATCCATGAGACACATCATGAAAATGAAATACTTGGCGATCATCGCAGCTCTTTTCCTGTCGCACACCGCCAATGCCGGCCCCTATGGGGATGATCTTGCGAAATGCCTTGTAGAATCAACAACAAAAGATGACAGAACGTCTCTCGTCAAGTGGATGTTCGCCTCGGCATCGGCACACCCTGCCGTCAAATCCATCAGTAACGTATCACAAAAAGAACTGGATGATTCCAATGCCACGCTGGGCAAACTCTTTACCAAATTATTGACCAGTTCATGCCGGGATCAGGCAACCAAAGCACTGACTTATGAAGGAACCAATACCATCAGTACCAGCTTCCAGTTATTGGGACAGGTTGCCGCCAGCGAATTGTTTTCCGCTCCTGAAGTGCAGAAGGCCATGTCTGGTATTGAGAAAGGAATCGATAAGGCAGAATTTGAAAAGTTGATGAAAAAATAATTTGGCCAGAAGGGAGTGCGGGGGAAATATCGTCATCTCCCGGATGAAATTAAATTGGCCATGATTTATTGATCCGTTGGCTGGGTAACAGATCTCATGTTGCCGCTTAACGAATCCATCTTGCCTGTTACCTCCCCTCTCTCCTTATAACAACGCCCGGCTTGCCGGGCGTTGTGCTGTCCGATTTCTGCCTGCGCCACTACCCGGTAAAGATGGGTAGCAGGTTTGCCATATTGAGCAGATGGAACAGCGCTATCAGGATGCCAAACAGGATCACCCCCATCACCATGCCCTGGCCACCCGGTGCCACGAAGCCCTGATCTCCCCCTTCCGCCTTGCGCGCCTTCATCACCAGCAGGGCCGGGACTATGCAGGTCCAGACGGTAGCGGCCGCTCCGGCGTAACCAATGGCGATGATAAAACCGAACGGGAACAGGAGTGACATCAGGAGCGGCGGCAGAAAGGTCACCGCCCACGACTTGGCGCGGCCACGGCGACTGTTGTCGAACTTGAACAGATCCGCCAGGTAATCAAATACCCCGAGCCCCACCCCGATAAAGGAGGAGAGAATCGCCGCCATGGAGAAGGCGTGCACCGCATGGTCGACCCTGCGGGAGTCGATCACCGATCCCAGCGCATTGAGCAGCGCATCCACCTCGCCCCCTTGAGCGATGACGGGGCCAAACTGCTGGCGCGGCAGGTTGCCGAAGATGCTCACCAACCAGAGGATGTAGAAACCGAGGGCGATCAGGGTGCCCCCCAGAATGGCCCTCTTGGCCTTGTGTTCGCTCCCGTAATAGGCCCGCATCGAGGCCACCGAGTGGTGATAACCGAACGAGGTCAGCGCCACCGGCAGCAGGGCCAGGGCGTAGGGGGCATAACCCATCTCCTGGTGCATGGAGTCAAACAGCTGATCCACATTGACCCGCATCGCCAGCCCGGAGACCCCGAACACGAAGCTCAACAGCATGAAGGCGATCAGCACCACCGAGATCCGGTCCACCGCCCGGGTCGAGTGCCACACCAGACTGGAGAAGAGCAGCACAAACAGCACGGAGGCGATCTTGCTGTCGATGCCAAGCAGCCCATGCAGGATCAGCCCGGACGAAGTGATATAGGCGTAGAGCAGGATCCCGCCGACAAAATAGACCGCCAGGTTGTTGAACATATTGACCCTGGATCCCAGCAGATCCCGGGTCACCGTATTGAAGGAGACGGTCAGCTCGTAGCCCTTGAATGCCTCCAGCAGCATCCAGCCAGAGACCGTCATCACTATCATGGTCAGGGTGATGACCAGAGTGGACCAGCTGGCCCAGGCCCCCGCCCCGGCGCTGGGCAGCCCCAGCATCCCTGCCCCGACACAGACGCTCGCTATGATACAAGCGCCCCCCACTATGGATGGATTTTTGGCCATCGTATTCCCCCCTGTCTTGTTCCCTGAATGCAGATTCAAAAAAGGCACAGAATCTTCTGTGCCTTGCTTTGCTTATTGGTTGTTATGCTTCGGCCAGCTGTCTGGCCGTCGTCGCCGTATTTGGCGCCACCTCTTCAAGCCGGGCGGTGAAGTGACGCAGCACCGGCGGCTCATAGGTGAAGGTCAGCCCCTTGATATTGGCGGCGTTCTTTTTGACCTCCTGGAAAGCCTCAATGATGAAGTCCATGTGGGTCTGGGTGTAGGTGGCGCGCGGTATGGTCAGGCGCAACAGCTCGGCCGGGCAGGCCATCTGCTTGCCGGTGGCCGGGTCACGACCCTGTAGCAGGGAGCCTATCTCGACCGCACGAATGCCGGCGACCTTGTAGAGCTCGCAGGCCAGGGCGTGGGCCGGGAACTGATCTGCCGGGATGTGGGGCAGCAGCTTGCCCGCATCGACGAAAGCCGCGTGTCCCCCTGCCTGCTGGCAGACCACGCCGATCGCCTCCAGCCCGTCCACCAGGTACTGCACCTGCTGGATGCGGTAAGCGAGCCAGTCCTGGCGCATACCGTCGCGCAGGCCGACCGCCAGCCGCTCCATGGCGCCCCCTTCCAGGCCGCCATAGGTGGGGAAGCCCTCCTGCACCACGCACAGAGTGCGGCACTCGTTGTAGACATCCAGCATCGACTCATCTTTGAAGCAGAGCAGGCCGCCCATCTGCACCATGGCGTCCTTCTTGGCGGACATGGCGAGGCCGTCGGCATACTTGTAGGCCTCACGAGTGATCTGCTCGATGCTCCAGTCGGCGTAGCCGGGCTCGCGCTGCTGGATGAAATAGGCGTTCTCGGCGAAACGGGCGGAGTCCATGATCACCGGGATATCGTATTGACGGGCGATGGCATAGACCGCCTTGAGGTTGGCAATGGAGACCGGCTGGCCCCCGGCCGAGTTGCAGGTGATGGTGCTGACGATATAGGGCACGTTGGCCGGGCCTGCCTCTTGAATGGCCGCCTCCAGCTTGTCGAGATCGAAATTGCCCTTGAAATCGGCGGTGACGCTGGTGTCGAACGCTTCCTTGGTATAGACGTTCTTTGCTACGCAGCAGTTGATCTGGGTATGGCCCTGGGTGGTGTCGAAGAAGTAGTTGGAGAGCGCCACCATCTTGCTGCGATCCAGCCCCTTCTCCTGCTCACGCTTCTTGATGAGAACCGGAATGTAGATCTGCTCGGCGCCGCGCCCCTGGTGGGTCGGGATGGTCAGCTCATAACAGAAGATCTCCTGCACCGCCTTGCGCAAGGCGTGGAAGCTGCGGCTGCCGCTGTAGGCTTCGTCGCCGCGCATCATGGCCGCCTGCATGTCCTGGGTGATGGCGCCGGTGCCGCTGTCAGTCAGCAGATCGATAAAGACGTCTTCGCTGTCGAGCAGGAAGGGGTTCATACCGGCCTGCTTGATGGCGGCCTCGCGGTAGTCACGAGTGGTGCGTTTTACCGGTTCGATAACGCGAATGCGAAACGGCTCGGGCAGGTGTTTGAAATGTTCCATGGTAAACCTCGGCATTATTTTGACGAACAGGATCGCCATCCGGCGCAAATTAAAGAGTGCGCAGGAAAATAGATAAATAGAGACCCGGCTTGGCTACATATGGCGACAAACCAGATATCAGAGACAGAATGTCAGCACAGGAAAATGTGCAGAAGGGGCCGCCGGCCCACAACGGAAGGCTTATTTGATTGGGAAGAAGAAGGCTATCTTGCGATCAAGATTGAACCATTTGCAGGAAGTGAATGTGCGATTCATGGTGCCCACCCAGTTGAAAATAAAATGTCGATATGACCAGCTCATTATGAACAGAAGGCATCCGGGTTCAATACGCCAGATAAGTAAACTGGGATCTTGATAACATTTTATACAACTCTTTTTGTAACGGGAGTGACGCTCGCCCCGTCACGGCATAGAGCCAAGCGCAGCCAAATAAAGTGTAAACATAACAGGGGAAACCATAACATATTGTATTTAATGATTTTTTAAATACAAAGAAATATAAAAAGCCATCCACCTACCGGGTGATTTCACCAACGGATGGCCATCAGTCCATGTTAAATTTTGTTGCACTTGCAATCAGCTTGGTTCCCCCTCCTCCCCTTATCAAGGACCACCATATGCCCCTGTTCCTGGCCGCAAGATGACCGACTGATGGCCAACCTTTTATAGTATCTATTCACCAGGACGGGGTTGACGGCATCAGTTCTGCCGGGATGGGATAATCTGTCTTCTCGATGCACGCCCTGACCACGGCCCTCAACCACTCCTGTGGGCAGCGGCCCAATCGCTTGCCGGTCTCCACCAACGACAGGATGCGCTGGCGAAACAGCTCGCCCCGGTGAGACCACACGCCGTAGCTACCCTTGCGCCAGAGCACATAGCCACGCAGCGCCCGCTCCGCCTCGTTGTTGGTCAGCGCTATTTCGTCGTCAGTCATAAACCGCCACAGCATCTCGTCATCCCGCAGCAGCAACTGGCATCGTCCACGGTAGCGTTTGCTGCACAACAGGGCGCCGCGCTCCAACTGGCTTCGCCAGCTTTGCCGGTAACGCGCGAGCCTGCGCAGGTATTTCTGCTTGCTCAACGCACCGCTTTCCCAACGGTGCCGGGTACGAAACACCGCATCCGCCAGCAAGACCAACCGGGCACCGATGGGCTGGTTGCACTGCTCGCTACTCTCGGCGATGGCCACGAGATTGCGGGCCACGTGGGCCCAGCACAGTTGCCGCTGGTCGGCGTCGATAAACCGGTAGCCGGCGTACTGGTCGGTCACCAGCACCCCGTCAAACTCGGCGCCCAGCAGCCGCTTGGCCGCCTCCTGACCACGGCCATAGGCCGTCATGAAGCAGACGGCTATCTTGCTCAGCGCCAGCCACATCCAGCGGCGCTCTCCACCCCGCTGATGCCGGGTCTCATCGGCATGAACGTGGGTGGCCGTCTGCACCTGCTGCTTGATGGCCTGGTAGGTCGGGGTGAGCATGGCACTCACCCGCCCCTGCGCCTCACTGATGGCGCCCCGGCTAAAACTCAGGCCGAAATGCTGTTTGAGCTGCTGCTGTATCTGGCTGACGCTCTGGTGAAACTGGCCGCTTTGCAGCGCGATGTAGCTGAGCAGATTGGCCCCCATCTGGCTGCTGCTGACGTTGTCTGGCAGTGCGGCCTGGGTCGTGCCGATACACCGTGAGCAGGTCGCACGATACAGTTGGTGTTCGGTGACGAGATAGCTCACCTCGGGCAGCTCGAACACCTGATGAACCTGATAGGGTTTGGCATGGGCCACCATGTCCCCGCCACAGCAAGCGCAATCGGCGGCAGGGTAATGCGGGACCAGGGTCAGGCGGGCATCAAGCGGATGCCGCTCGCGGCGATGTCCCTTGTGACCGGGCTGCGCCCCCCGTTGCTTGCCGGACGCCGGACGCTTGCGGGCCGGCGGCGGTGCACCGGGGCCGTCGCTGGAAGGCGGCTTGGAGGAGTTGCCGCTGTGCTGATTGAGGCGGTCCTCCAGCTCGGCGATGCGGTCGAGGAGCTTATAAATCAGCTCGTTGGCCTGCTCCAGAGTGGTGGGCATTCCCGCGGAATGCATGGTGTTTTTGCTCATGGGGGGAGCGTATCTAAGGAGCAGGATCAAGCAAGCAGGAAAGTGGGATCAAGAGACGATCGTCTCATTTTTCCTGTGTCAATACTGTTCCGGTGAATACTTACCTTTTATATTCCTCTGTATTCAAGAGATTAAGGTCAGGGGTCGTCACTCAATATAGAAAAGAGAAAACCAGAAATACGCTACCCGTTGGAATGAGATGAGAGGTTATTAATCAACTGATAATTTAACAGACAGATTAAACCGACTCGTTACGTACACCATCATCGGCATTTCGTGATAAATAGCCTCCCCAACAAAAGCTCTGGATATATCCAGTCACCGTGTCTACCCCCTTTGCGCAATTGTGCCGCTAGGCTCAGCGTTTATAATTCCCGCCTGATATGAAGTGGAGTATTTGACAAGATGAGCAGAAAACCGGACCGCATTACCGCGATGCAACAGATCATCGATGCCGTCAAACAGGAGTTCCCCCTCTATCAGGCCGACACCTTCAAATGCGGCCCCGACAACACCTGCATCGGCTGCCCGAAGAAACTGATGGAACTGGTCGATACCGAGCTCTGCTACTGGCAATACCAGATCAATCGCGGCATCCCGCCCACCTTTGACGAGCTATCCAGCTTTGGCAAGATGTGCCGCAATATCCGGCGGGCATTGGTGCGCAACGGCCGGATCCCCGCCTGACCATTTCACTGCGTCTTAAACCTCTGATAGGGCTGGCGGAGTGAAGCCAGCGCTCCCGCGCCCTGCTTTGGCAAACCAGAATGGAAGAAGGAGCCTTATCGGCTCCTTCTTGTTATCTGCGGTGGTGCAGCCTGACCTGCTCAGGTCAGGTAGTAGCGCCACATCCGCACCGGCTCCGAGTAACCGACCCGGATGCAAAACGGCGAGAGGTCTTGGTTGGCCTGCTCCAGTGTGAGAGTCTGCTGGGCATCCTCCTCGCACCACTGCACAAAATCGTCGCTGTTGAAGCTGTAGTGATCCCCGTGAAAGATCCCGTGAGCCTCGATAAGCCCGATGGCTTTTTCTGTTTCCATGATTGGCCTCCTGGCACTGGGGTGTCCCCTTCCAGTTTAGGCCCCGGGCAGGAAGTTGGCAGGGTCAGGGGGTGATGGTCCACATGGCGCTATCCATCCCGGTCTCGCGAAAATCGATGACCACGGGATACTCGGTGCCGCAGCCCGTCACCGTCCAACGCTCTTGCCAGTAGCGACTCCCCGGATCCCCCTTGGGCAGTTGCAGCACGGCGGGTACAAAACGCTCCGGCGCCTCGCAACCCTGGGTTGCCACCCAGCCCGCGACACCGACCATGGCATCCCGGATCAGTTGCTGGTTGGCCATGGTCCCCTCCTGCACGGGTTCACGGGTCTCGGCATGCAGCGGCAATAGCCAGGCAGCACACAACAAAAACAGGGCAACTCTCATCCTCTCACCATCCTTGCATCAATAACGCCAATACATGGTTCGATTGGCACTTAACCATCATGCCCTGAAAGACATTCAAACAGAACCCGGCCATGCCTTCACCAATACAAACCGCGATGCAGCTCCCATCTCGCTATTACCGGATGTGTATTGAGGTTCGTATCGTGCTCCAATCAGAACCCTCAATCACTAACGACACCACACAGAGCCCAAAATGACCCAACCCCTTGTCGTGATCACCGGTGCCAGCTCAGGGATTGGTGCCGCCTGCGCCACCCTCTTTGCCGAGCGAGGCCACCCCTTGCTCCTCTTGGCTCGCCGCATCGAGCGTCTCGAAGCGCTGGGGCTCCCCAATACCCAATGTCGTCAGGTAGACGTGACCGATCGTGCGGCTTTGAGCGAAGCCGTCGCCGAGGCAGAGGTCCGCTTTGGGCCGGTGGATCTTATCGTCAATAACGCGGGTCAGATGCAGCTCGCTCCCCTCGCCGAACAGTCGCCCGAGGAGTGGGATCGGATGCTGGATGTGAACGTGAAGGGGGTGCTTAACGGCATTCACGCCGTGCTGCCGACCATGCTGGCGCGCCGCCACGGCACCATCATCAATATCGGCTCGGTTGCCGGACGCAAGACCCACCCCAGCCATGCCGTCTATTGCGGCACCAAATTTGCCGTGCACGCCATCTCGGAGAACCTGCGCGAAGAGGTGGCACAGCACAATGTGCGGGTCATTACCATCGCCCCCGGCGCCACCGACACAGAGCTGGTCAGCCACTGCGGCAAGGCTATTCAGGAGGGGTTCGAAGCCTGGAAAGCAGATATCGGCGGCGTGATGTCGTCACGCGATGTGGCCGAAGCGGTGGGCTTTGCCTATGCCCAGCCCCAGCATCTGTGTATCCGCGAGATCGTGCTGGCGCCAACCCGGCAAGAGCCGTGATGCGCCCTATTATCTCGTTTGTATATGGGCGTCGTTTCGCGAACGTCTGATTACGCTTCGCTAATCAAACCTACGGCCCTAACTTAATAAAATTAAAGCCAAGGATAAAGAATGACTATAAGAATAGAATACCTACCCCATGCGAAGCGTTTTTTACAGTTTCTGATTGATGAGATGGGTGATGAAAACTGGCTTAGACGCAGAGAGACCCTTAGAAAAAGAATAGAATCTTACGAGTCAAAAATATCTCCAGACAATGGACCGCTGGAGCTACAGATGTTTCCTGCACCAGAAAATGACCTTACATGGTATATGTTTCTTATTGACATACAAGGAAATGATTTATGTTCTGATCATAGCTTTGAATCCCATAGAATATTGCCTTTCTTTGCTTCAATAGGAGAACAAATCGACAGCATATCTAAAGTAAATGGCGTGACTCATATAATTAGAAAGTTGATATCTGAAAACTCAAGAAACACTGATGAAGTATTGCTCGAATTACTTGTTGCTGCTCTCTACTTGAGAAATGGTTATGAAATAGCATTCATAAAAGAAACTCCTCCAAAAAAACAGCCAGACATTAAAGTAGTAACTGGCCAAGGGTGCGATCTGTACGTTGAATGTAAAAGAGTATTAAGAAAAGGAGAATATTCAAACTCAGAGAAATCGCAATGGGATTTAATTTGGCAACAACTGAGTGAAAAAATGTTATCTACAAATAGAAACTATTGGGTCGACATTACCTTTAAAAGGGAGCTGAGTGATACCTCGGCCAAAAAAGTGATTAATGCTTTTAAAAAGCTACATATTTCTGGCGTTGGTCCAGTTGGGATAAAGTTTCACTCAAGTGCTTTTGACATGAGCTTGCATAGAGTCAACCAAGTAAAACTTGACTCACACTTTTCCAAAAACCTAGTGAAACCACTAACACCACAAATAGATGAACTAATTTTTGGAAACGTAGACTCTAACGAAAAAAGATCTACTGCATGTCTAGCTAAAAACATTGAACGATACGGTAATAAAGACTCTGTATTAAATATATTTATTGATGAGTTAAAACTATGTGCTGGGGCACAATGGCGATGTTCTGATACAAAATCCATATCTAGAAGGGCAAGATATTTTACATCTCTTGTAGGTAGGGCAGTCCAACAAATCCCTCAAGATGAGCTAGGAGTTGTCCATGTTTTATACGAAACAAACGAAGGTCCAGAAATAGAGATTAAGCGGAGAGAAAAACATATAGAAGAGTTCAACAAATTTTCATCTAAAAATACTCTAGGGGCTTTTCTACATGGAGTTCATTTTTATCCAATGACAGATCACTTTGAATGGGCTGAAACACTCAGTGAACACTCTACTATAGATAACTTACAAGATGTTATTTTTGAAAAACCATTACTATTAGACTTCGACGTGCAAAGAGGAACAGGGATTACAGGGCAGACACACTGGGAGCAAGACATTGAAAATAGAATTTCTCAGTCAATTTAAATAAAGCCATTTTTATGTTAGACATTCTAAATAGTATTTATGCTAGCAGGGAGCGACTAATCGCTCCCTTCATATTAATTACCCTTCCTGATTTTCCGCAACTACCGGTTCGGCACCGGCGACGGGTTCAATCTCTATTCTATCCACCCGCTGCAAACCGCGGGGCAGCTTGGCGCCGCGGCGGCCGCGCTCGCCGCGGTAGTAGTCGAGATCCGAGGGTTTCAGGGTCAGCTTGCGCTTGCCGGCAAAAAGAGTCACCGACTGGCCTTGCGGGATGACGGCGGCCATCACCACAAACTCCTCCCGCGCCTTCACCCGCGCCGACGGGATGCTGATGAGCTTGTTGCCCTTGCCCTTGCCGAGCACCGGCAGGGTATTGAGCGGGAACAGCAGCATGCGCCCCTCGTTGGAGATGGCCATGCAGAGATCCGTGTCCGGCGCGCCTATCCTCTGGGGCGCCATTACCAGGCCCCCTTCCGGCACGGTGAGCAGCGCCTTGCCGTTCTTGTTCTTGCCAATCAGATCGTCATATTTGCAGACGAAGCCGTAACCTGCGTCGGAGCAGATCAGATACGGTTCGCCCTCGTTGCCCATCACCAGATGGCGTACCTCTTCGCCGGCCCCCAGCGCAAAACGACCGGTGAGCGGCTCGCCCTGGCTGCGGGCAGATGGCAGAGTGTGGGCCTCGAGGGAATAGGTGCGTCCCAGGGTAGAGAGGAACACCGCCTGCTGGTTACTGCGACCGCAGGCGTGGGTGAGATAGCTATCCCCCGCCTTGTAGGAAAGCCCCTCGGCATCCACATCGTGGCCCTTGGCCGCGCGCACCCATCCCTTGTCAGAGAGGATCACGGTGACCGGCTCGCTCGGGGTGAGCTCCTTCTCGGTCAAGGCCACGGCGGTGGCACGCTCCACCAACGGGGTGCGGCGATCGTCGCCGTACTTCTCGGCGTCCGCCAGGATCTCTTTCTTGAGCAATGTGCTGAGACGACGCTCGGAGCCCAGGATGAGTTCGAGCTTGTCGCGCTCTTCGGCCAGCTCATTCTGTTCGGCACGCAGCTTGAACTCTTCGAGCTTGGCCAGGTGGCGCAGTTTCAGCTCGAGGATCGCCTCGGCCTGGGTCTCGCTGATGTTGAAACGCTCCATCATCACCCGGCCCGGCTCCTCCTCGGTACGGATGATCTCGATCACCTCGTCGATGTTGAGGTAGGCGATCAGCAAGCCTTCGAGGATATGCAGGCGGGCCAGCACCTTGTCGAGACGATACTGCAGGCGGCGGCGCACCGTCTCGCGACGGAAAGTCAGCCATTCGGTGAGGATGGTCTTGAGGTCTTTCACCTGCGGCCGGTTGTCCAGCCCCAGAATGTTGAGGTTGACCCGGTAGTTCTTCTCCAGATCCGTGGTGGCGAACAGGTGGGCCATCAGCCCCTCCACGTCCACCCGGTTGGAGCGCGGCACTATCACCAGACGGGTCGGGTTCTCGTGGTCCGACTCATCGCGCAGATCGGTAACCATGGGCAATTTCTTCGCCACCATCTGGGCGGCGATCTGCTCCATGATCTTGGCGCCGGAGGCCTGATGGGGCAGCGCGGTGATGACGATGTCGCCATCTTCTTCGCTCCAGACCGCCCGCTGCTTGATGGAGCCCTTGCCGGTCTCGTAGATTTTGCGGATGTCATCGCGCGGCGTGATGATCTCGGCGTTGGTCGGGTAGTCCGGCCCCTGCACATGGGCCATCAAATCGTTCAAACTGGCGTTGGGATTATCGAGCAGCTCCACGCAGGCGTGGGCCACTTCCCGCGCATTGTGGGGCGGGATGTCGGTCGCCATGCCCACGGCGATGCCGGTCACCCCGTTGAGCAGGATGTGCGGCAAGCGTGCGGGCAGCACCACGGGTTCTTTCATGGTGCCGTCGAAGTTCGGCGTCCACTCCACCGTGCCTTGGCCGAGCTCGGAGAGCAGCAGCTCGGAGAAGCGCGACAGGCGCGCCTCGGTATAACGCATGGCGGCGAAGGATTTGGGATCGTCCGGCGCCCCCCAGTTGCCCTGACCGTCCACCAGCGGGTAGCGGTAGGAGAAGGGCTGGGCCATCAGCACCATGGCTTCGTAACAGGCGCTGTCGCCGTGGGGGTGGTACTTACCGAGTACGTCACCCACGGTACGGGCCGACTTCTTGTGCTTGGAGAGGGCGGAGAGCCCCAGCTCGCTCATGGCGTAGATGATGCGCCGCTGCACGGGCTTGAGGCCGTCGCCGATATGGGGCAGGGCCCTGTCCATGATGACGTACATGGAGTAGTTCAGGTAAGCCTGCTCGGTAAAGGCGCGCATGGGCTGGCGCTCTACCCCGTCCAGACTGAGCTCTAGATCACTCATGTGGTGCTTCTCTTGGTTATTTGGGTCGCGGCCGTGGCCGCCAAAATCGTGGGCAAGGGCGCGTTACAGACCGTAATCGCGCTCCACCCTTGCAATGCGTGTCTTGAAGGTGCGATACCACTGCTCGCGGCCGAGGCGCTGGGCCTCCTGGTGCTCGAGATCACCCTTCCAGTGGCGGATCGACTCGAGATCGCGCCAGTAGGAGACAGTGATGCCCACCCCGTCACGGGCCGACTCCACACCGAGAAAACCCGGCTGGGTGCGGGCCAGTGCCAGCATGCGTTCGGCCATGGCGGCGTAGCCCTCATCCACGTCGGTGCGCTCTGAGGTGAAGATCACCGCGTAGTAAGGGGGTTCCGGGGTATTGGCTATCATCTGTGCTCCTTGTCCGGCTCTCACACCTCGGCGAGGTTGCCCTTCTCTTCCAGCCATTCGCGGCGATCACCGGCGCGCTTCTTGGCCAGCAGCATGTCCATCAGCTGCAGCGTCTCTTCCCCTTCGTCCATGGTGAGCTGCACCAGGCGACGGGTGTTGGGATCCATGGTGGTTTCCCGCAGTTGCTTGGGGTTCATCTCGCCCAGGCCCTTGAATCGGGTCACCATCACCTTGCCCTTCTTCTTCTCGGCCTCGACCCGCTGCAGCACGCCGTTCTTCTCGTCCTCGTCGAGGGCGTAGAACACCTCCTTGCCGATATCGATACGATACAGGGGCGGCATGGCCACATAGACGTGCCCCTGCTCCACCAGGGCGCGGAAGTGCTTCACAAACAGGGCGCAGAGCAGGGTGGCGATGTGCAGACCGTCCGAGTCCGCATCCGCCAGGATGCACACCTTGCCGTAACGCAGGCCACTGAGATCGTTGGAGTCGGGATCGAGCCCGATGGCCACCGAAATATCGTGCACCTCCTGCGAGGCAAGCACCTGACCGGCCTCCACCTCCCAGGTGTTCAGGATCTTGCCGCGCAGGGGCATGATGGCCTGGAACTCGCGATCCCGCGCCTGCTTGGCGCTGCCGCCTGCGGAGTCCCCCTCCACCAGGAACAGCTCCCCCTGCATGGGATCGGCGCAGCCGCAGTCGGTGAGCTTACCGGGCAGGGCCGGGCCTTGCGTTATCTTCTTGCGCACCACCGTCTTGGCGGCGCGCATCCGGCGCTGGGCGCTGGAGATGCAGAGCTCGGCCAGCTGTTCGGCCAGCTCGGTGTTGCTGTTCAAGTAAAGGCTGAAGGCATCCTTCACCACGCCGGAGACAAACGCCGAGCTCTGGCGGGAAGAGAGCCGCTCCTTGGTCTGGCCGGCAAACTGCGGATCCTGCATCTTGATGGAGAGGATGTAGGCGCAGCGATCCCAGATGTCTTCCGGGGTCAGCTTCACCCCGCGCGGCAGCAGGTTGCGGAACTCGCAGAACTCGCGCATGGCGTCGAGCAGGCCCTGGCGCAGACCGTTGACGTGGGTACCGCCCAGGGCGGTGGGAATGAGGTTCACATAGGATTCGGCGAGGCATTCGCCCCCTTCCGGCAACCAGCACAGCGCCCAGTCCACCGCCGACTGATCGGTGCTGAAGGTGCCGACGAAGGGCTGCTCCGGCAGGCAGGTGAACTGCTTGACCGCGTCGACCAAGTAATCCTTGAGGCCGTCTTCGTAGCACCACTCAAGCTTGATGCCGGTGTTCTTGTCGAGGAACTTGATGGTGAGGCCAGGGCAGAGCACGGCCTTGGCCTTGAGCAGGTGTTCGAGCTTGGAGACCGAGAACCTGGGGGAGTCGAAATAGCTCGCCTGCGGCCAGAAACGCACCCGGGTGCCGGTGTTGCGACGCCCGCAAGTGCCTGTGATGGTCAGCTCCTGCACCTTGTCGCCACGCTCGAAGGCGATGCCATAGACCTGGCCGTCCCGGCGCACCGTCACCTCGACCCGATCGGACAGCGCGTTCACTACCGAGATCCCCACCCCGTGCAGACCGCCGGAGAACTGGTAGTTCTTGTTGGAGAACTTGCCCCCCGCGTGCAGCTTGCAGAGGATCAACTCCACCCCGCACACCCCTTCCTCCGGGTGGATGTCGACCGGCATGCCGCGGCCATCGTCGATCACCTCGAGGGACTGATCCTCGTGGAGGATCACCTCCAGATTGCGGGCATGCCCCGCCAGCGCCTCGTCGACGCTGTTGTCGATGACCTCCTGGCCGAGGTGATTGGGCCGGGTGGTGTCGGTATACATGCCGGGGCGACGACGCACCGGTTCAAGGCCATTGAGGACCTCAATGGCATCCGCATTGTATTGAGTAGACATGGAGGGCCTTGCGAATTGACGTTTGGAGGGAATCTTAACTGCTAGGCGGGATCAGGACAAACGCCCCGCACAGAAAGCTTGATCTGAATAGGCGCGCGGCCCGCTTTTGACTCATCGGCGGGGTGTTACCACACCGTCCGGCAAGCTGAGTTCCAGCACTACGGCCCCGCAATGACAGCTGGCCTTGTGCTTCGCCTGAATGGGGGGATTGCCGATGCGCTTGATCATCTTGCCTCCTTGCCACCAATCCACGTACCGAGTGCATCAATCGAACAGGGTATCGCTCCGCCCCTCTTGCACATGCCGGTGCAGGGTATGCAGTTGGGATTCCACCACCCGGTGGCGGGAGAGTGGGGGCAGTGCCTCGATGGGGAAATAGGCCGCCCCCCGGGTTTCATCGGTTTCGGTGAGCAGCTGGCCGCCGGCCACCTCGCACAGAAAGAAGGCCTTGTGGGCGTGGGGCAGCTGGGGCGGATGGGGGTGTTTGAGTTTGTCGAACAGGGCCAGCAGTTGCACCGCCCGGCACTCGAGGCCGGTCTCTTCCACCACTTCGCGCACCACGGCAGCAGCCGGTGAGTCGCCGATATCGCACCAGCCACCCGGCAGAGTCCAGCCGCCGTCGCTGCGCTCCTGCACCAGCAGGATCCGTCTTGCCTCATCCACGATGAAAGCACGCACATCCAGCTTGGGGGTGGGATAGCCAGTGTCGAGGGCGATCCAGTCGCTGATGGCCTCGGGGGCCAGCTCGCTCTGGCTGGCGATAAGAGCAACCGTGGCCGCTCTCAGCGCCTCGAAGCGGCCGATATCGAAAGGGTCTTTGGAGTAGGTGAGCCCCGCCTGCGCCGTGGCCAGTACCTGTTCCAGAAAGGCGGCCAGCGGCGGTGGCATGATCAGAGCCCGAGGAAGCGGACGATTTGGGCGGGGTAGCGCTCGAACGCCACGAAGGCGTGGTTACCACCGCACTCCAGCGACAGGCGGGCGAAGCGGTACTCCTCCAGTGCCTTGCGATAGTCCAGCACCTCATCTTCCTGCTGTTGCAGCACCCAGAGCCGCTCGGGGGCGGTCACCGGCACCGCCAGCGCTCTCAGTTCGTCCATGTGCGCCGGCAACAGCTCGTAGCGCTCATCGGTATAGGGATTGGTTTGGGGGCCAAGATAGTCGCACAGGAGCTCATGGGGACGCACCGCCGGATTGATCAGGGCCGAGCGGCAGCCATACAACTCACTGACTCTGGTCGCCATAAAGCCGCCGAGGGAGCTGCCCACGGCGCCGAGCCGCAGCGCAGCGCCATGGCGAGCGACAAGATCCGCGATGGTCTGCTCGATGGCCGCCCAGGCCGCCGCCGGAGTATTGGGCTGGGCCGGGATCACCACCTCGATATCGGGCCTGTGTTCTGCCACCCAGGCCGCCATCTGTTGCGCCTTGGCGGAACCCGGCGAGGAGTTGAAACCGTGCAGGTAGAGGAGGACGGGTTTCATGCAGTACTCCTCAGTAACCGGTGGCATTGGGGTCGGGCACGAACTGGCCGACCGGCAGACGCCACACCTGGCTGGCGATGCGGCCATCCGGGTAGAGGGTGAGGTAGCGCCAGCCCGGGCCGGACTCGTCCAGCGCGAAACCATCGGAGAGCGGCTTGAACTGGATGCAGGTGGAGGGACTGGAAATCAGCCGCACCCCGCGATGCACCTCGTCAAACTCCTGATGGACGTGGCCAAACAGTATGGTCTTCTGCTGCGGGTGGCGGGCAAGTACGGCAAACAGGTCGTCGGCGTTTTTGAGGTTGTGCTGATCCAGCCAGGCGCAGCCCACCGGCACCGCCTGATGGTGCAGGGCGATGAGGGCGTGACGATCCGGATATTGGCGCAGAGCGTTGTCGAGAGCCTCCAGCTGGTGATCCCCGATCATGCCGTGGGGTTTGCCGCGCACCTGGGTGTCGAGCAGGATCACCTGCCAGTGCTCGCCCACCAGCTGCTTGGCCTCGCTGATCCCGGCGGCATGCAGGTGCTCCGTCATCAGGGGGCTGTCGTCATGGTTGCCGGGCAGCCAGTAGATGGGGCGGGAGAGCGGCGCCATCATGGTGGCGAAGCGCTGGTAGGACTCCGGACTGTGGTCCTGCGACAGATCGCCGGTGGCCAGGATCAGGTCGTAAGGGTGGGCGTTGGCCTGCACCTGCTCCAGCACGGCGGCCAGGCTCTCTGCGGTGCGCACAGCCAGCAGCCGACCCTCGGCGCTGGCGAAAAGATGGGTATCGGTAATTTGCAGCAGGTGCACACTGCCGTCCTGCGCCTGAGGTAGCTCTGTTTCCAAAATCACGCTTCTTTATATTTGTTCAACTGGAGATATTGATCGGACTGGTACCATGTCTGAGACAAAATTTCAGCCATTCGGCCAGAAACAGATTTACCTGCTCCTTTTCATCCCGCTGGTGCATCTTTTTATTGGGATAATCATAACGTGGTTGCAAACGAGAAATCTGTTGCGTTGCACACACTTCCGCCATTCGCACATCATGATACAAACGGATCTCTATTTGCGCCTGCAGATATTCGGGCAATTCGGGGTTGTGCTGGCTCAGCAGCACCTCGCTGGTGAAGCGGCTCTCGCCACAGACGGTGAGCTGGAACTGCAGATCGTTGCCGACCCGGTAGCGCCGCTCGGCCCCTACCTCTCCACCCGGGGGCAGCAATTTCATCAGCGCCATGTAGTTAACCTCACAGGTGCGCTGCAAGGACATCAAATCAGGTACATAGCGTTTGAACGGGCTCTGGACTAACGACATGTTGCAGCTCCATCAATCCCATCCCACGGGTAGTTGAACTCGCAGGCGAGCAGATCTGGCACGTGAACGCTGGCCTGAAGCCGGGTCATCGCCATCTCAGCGATCCGCCAACCAGCGGGCGCGCAGCTCGCCATGATTGAGAGCCAGCCACTGCAGGGCGATGACGGAGGCGGCGTTGTCGATGCGCCCCTCCTTGAGCCAGGCATAGGCCTGCTCGCGGCTCACCACGTGCACCCGGATATCTTCCCCCTCTTCCGCCAGACCGTGCAGTCCCTCGGCCTTGCTGGCATCCACCTCGCCCACATAGACCTCGATCCGCTCCGTGCTGCCACCCGGACTCACCAGGTAGCTGATGGCGTGCTCGCAGCGACCCACCTCGATGCCGGCCTCTTCCACCGCTTCGCGACGTACCACGGCCTCGGCAGTCTCCCCTTCATCTATGATGCCGGCCACCAGCTCCAGCAGCCAGGGGGTGCGACTGGTTTCCATGGCGCCGATGCGGAACTGCTCCACCAGCACAATCTGGTCGCGTACCGGATCATAAGGTAGCAGCGCGGCGGCGTGGCCCCGCTCGAACAGCTCGCGGACTATGGGTTGATTCCAGCCACCAGCAAATAACCTGTGCTGCAAACGATAAACGTTCACCTTGAAGAAGCCGTTATAACCCGATGATTTTGAAATTATTTTTACGTCTTCGGCGGCATAGTGCCGATCCTGCGGCAGGGGATGCTGTGACATTCGAGGCTCCCGTCAGCTTGACTTGAATCTGTTTGACCATAAAATCCGAGGAACATGAATGAACATTCATTCACTCTCTGCACCAAGGTCAATGAGGGGTGGATTTTAGCAGCCACAGACCATTTGGCTAGGCACAGGGGGGAGAAAATAGCGTTCGGTTCTTGACGTTCCCGTCACTGGACCGGAGACTCTTGGCATTAAATTTTGCTAACTAGTAGAGTGATTAAGCTGCAATCAAGCTTGGTCGGTGACAATATTTGCCCTCTTCCAGCAACCATTTTGGGTTACTACATAAGGTTAAAACGATCTATGAAAAGAACACTCTTGTCCGTCATGGTGTTGCTGGGCGTCAGTGCCGGTGCCCATGCCGAGAACCTGCTCGACATCTACCAACAGGCCCAGCTCAAAGACCCGCAGTTGCTGCAATCCAAGGCAGTACGCGACCAAGCCTTCGAGAAGATCAATGAATCCCGCGCAGCCCTGTTGCCCCAGATTAATCTGGGCGCCGGTCTGAACTACCTGCAGAACAAGAACGATACCCAGACCGGTACCACCGCCAGCGGCTCCCTCTCTCTGGATCAGTCCATCTATCGTCGCAGCAACTGGGTCAACCTGGATCTGACCGAGAAGAGTGCCACCCAGTCTGACGTCGCCTACAACCTTGAAATCCAGAACCTGATGCTGCGTACCGCCCAGGCCTATTTCAACGTGCTCAAGGCGATGGACACCCTGGAATTCGTACGTGCCAACAAGGTGGCCGTAGAGCGTCAGCTGGAGCAAACCCAGCAGCGTTTCGAGGTGGGTCTGACCGCCATCACCGACGTGCATGAAGCCGAAGCCTCCCGTGACCAGGCGCTGGCGGACGAGATCAGCGCCGAGAACGAGCTGGACAACAGCTACGAGACCCTGCGCGAGCTGACCGGTATCGACCATCGTTCGCTGGATGTGCTCAACACCGAACGCTTCAGCCCGCAGAAGACCGCTTTCGGCTCCGACAAGTGGCTGGAGCTGGCGCTGGACAAGAACCTGCAACTGCACAGTGCCCGCATCGCGAAAGACATCGCCAAGGAGCAGATCGATCTGGCCAAGACCGGCCACGAACCGACTCTGGATCTGGGTGCCGGTCTCTCCGCCAGCAACACCGACTACAAGGATGAAGTGATCAACCCCGAGAGCAATGGCAACCAGGCCAATGTCGGGCTGACCTTCAAGCTGCCCATCTACAGCGGCGGCGCCACCAGCTCCCAGGTCAAACAGGCACAGTTCAACTATGTGGCCGCAAGCGAGCTGCTGGAGAAGAACTTCCGCTCGGTGCAGAGCACTGTGCGCTCTTCCTACAACAACGTGAACGCCAGCATCGGCTCGGTACGTGCCTACAGCCAGTCCGTCATCTCCGCCGACAGCGCCCTGAAGGCGACCGAAGCCGGTTATGAGGTCGGTACCCGTACCATCGTCGACGTGCTGGACTCCACCCGCAAGCTGTACGACGCCAAGCAGAAGCTCTCTGCCGCCCGTTACAACTACATCCTCAACATCCTGAGCCTGAAACAGGCGGCCGGCATCCTGGAAGAGCAGGATCTGGTAGAAGTGAACCAGGGACTGATGCCCGCCAGCGCCAAACCCAAGGCCTGATAGCATCACCCGAATATGAAAAAGGCGACCACAAGGTCGCCTTTTTGCTGCCCGTTACTGGGCTTGAATGCGGGAGCCGCCAGAGAGGGCCCCGCTCGACCTTAACCGCGCTCGCGGATGGTCTTGATGATGTCGGTGGTGGAGCAGCCATCCTCGAAGTTGAGAACACGCACCTCGCCACCGTTGGCAGTCACCTCGGCGTAACCGGCGATCTCTTCCGGCTTGTAGTCGCCACCCTTGACCAGCAGGTCTGGCAGGATCTCGGCGATCAGACGCTGCGGCGTGTCTTCACCAAACGGCACCACCCAGTCCACGGCTCCCAGCGCAGCCAGCACCGCCATGCGACGCTCGGTGGGGTTGACCGGACGGCCAGGCCCCTTGAGGCGGCGCACCGACTCGTCGGTGTTGACCGCCACGATCAGGCGATCCCCCAGCTTGCCGGCATTGGCCAGATAGGAGACGTGACCGGCATGCAGGATGTCGAAGCAGCCATTGGTCATCACCACCTTCTCGCCACGCAGGCGGGCGGCGCGCACGGCCACCTTCAGCTGGGCCTCGGACATGACGCCGAAGCCGGTCTCCTGCTCGGTGTAGAGCGCGTTGGCCAGCTCCACCGGGCTGACGGTGGAGGTACCCAGTTTGCCGACCACGATGCCGGCAGCCGTGTTGGCCAGGGCACAGGCTTCATCCAGGCTCTTGCCTGCCGCCAGTGAGGTAGCCAGGGTGGAGATCACGGTATCGCCGGCACCGGTGACGTCATAGACCTCGTGAGCCTGGGCCGGCAGGTGCAGCTCTGGCTGCCCTTCGCGGATCAGGGTCATGCCGTTTTCGGAACGGGTCACCAGCAGGGCATCCAGCTCGAAACGCTTGACCAGTTCCAGGCCTTTGGCGACCAGCTCGTCTTCACTCTTCACCTTGCCTACCACGGCTTCGAACTCGGACATGTTGGGAGTCAGCAGGGTGGCGCCACGATACTTCTCGAAGTCGGTTCCCTTGGGGTCGACCAGCACCGGGATACCGGCGGCGCGGGCACGCTTGATCATGCCGGGCACGTCGTTGAGGGCACCCTTGCCGTAGTCGGAGAGGATCATCACGTCGGAGTTCGGCAGCGCCTGCTCCACCTTGCCCATCAACAGGGACGCATCGACCGCATGGAAGCCCTCTTCAAAGTCGAGGCGCAGCAACTGCTGGTTGCGCGACAGCACCCGCAGCTTGGTGATGGTCGGATAGTCGGCCAGGCGCACGAAGTCACAGGCGACCTTGACGCCGGCCATCTGGCCAGCCAGGGCATCGGCCGCCTCATCCTGACCGGTCAGGCCCAGCAGCACGGCCTGGGCACCCAGCGCGGCGGAGTTGAGGGCCACGTTGGCAGCGCCGCCCGGGCGCTCCTCGATGTGCTCAACCTTGACCACGGGCACCGGTGCCTCGGGCGAGATCCGGCCGGTGGGGCCATGCCAATAGCGGTCAAGCATGACATCGCCAACGACCAGAATGCGGGCTTTTTCAAACTCGGGCAGGGTGATCTTCATCTGTATAGACTCTCAAAACCTGAAAAATCAGCCGCCGATTTTATCACACTCTTTTAGCCGGTGTAGAAAAAGCCGAACGCGGTTGCCAACCCTTGTCACGTAAAGCGGACGCAACGACCCCTCTGACCAGCGCACGGCTATTCGCCCACTCGCCCCCTTTTCGGATAGAATCTCCCGATTGTGTTTGCGAACAAGAGATTAGCCATGGCACACGACAACGCTCCCCGCCTTGAGCCCCGCCTGTTTCATCCCCGTTACTGGGCCAGCTGGTTCGGCCTCTCCCTGCTTTGGCTGCTGACCCTGCTGCCGTGGCGCAGCCAGATGTGGCTGGGGCGCCACCTCGGTCGTCTCGCCGCCAAGGTGCTCAAATCGCGAGTCAGGATTGCCCGCCGCAATCTGGAGCTGGCGATGCCCGAGCTGACCAAGGATCAGCGGGAGAAGCTGCTCGTGCAGAATTTCGAGAGCGTCGGCTGCGCCATCTTCGAGGTGGGCATCGCCTGGTTCTGGCCGGACTGGCGGATGCGCAATCTGATGAAGGTAGAAGGAGAAGAGCACGTCATCGCCGCCGTGGAACAGGGCCAGGGCATGCTGTTGCTCTCCTGTCATTTCCTGACTCTGGAGCTCAATGCCCGCTGCTTTGGCCTGGTACGTCCCGGGGTCGGCGTCTATCGCCCCAACACCAACCCGGTGCTGGAATATGCCCAGTACCATGGCCGCTGTGCCTCCAACAAATACCTGGTGGATCGCACCGACGTGAAGGGGATGATCAAGGCGCTGCGCAACGGCGACGCCCTCTGGTACGCGCCGGATCACGACTACGGTGCTCATGCCAGCGTGTTCGTACCCTACTTCGCGGTGGAGCAGGCCGCCACCATCACAGGCACCGCCACCCTGGCGCGGGTGAAGAACACCGTCACCCTGCCCTGCTACAACATCCGCACCAAAGAGGGCTACACCCTGCACATAGGGGCACCGCTGGCCGATTATCCCACTGGCGATGACCTGGCCGATGCCGCCCGCGCCAACAGGGAGATAGAAGCCGCCGTTCGGCAGGCGCCGGAGCAATACATGTGGCTGCACCGCCGCTTCAAGACCCGCCCCTCCCCCGAGGACGCCGGCTTCTACTAACGACCCCTGTGATAAAAAACCCATAAAAAAAACCGCCTGCTGGCGGTTTTTTTATGGGCCTTCCACGAACCTCGATGCTCTCTCTTATCACCCTCATCAAACGACCTTTGGCAAGAGAAATCGACGCTCACATAAATCCCTTTCTCCCCTCTGCAAGTAACACCTGATGGTAAACGAACGAGACCTAGTTACTTAGGGCAAAAACTGAAAGTGGGCTACAAATTTATTGATTCATTGATAAGCAGGATCTGATCGCCAGAAATCGATTGCTACCACCCCGAATAGTCGCACTCGCCAGCAAGCCTCATTTGGATGCAAAAATTAAACTTGTGACGTAGATCACTTATTACAATATCTTGCGCAAACGATAAATAGTGATGGCGATCCCAAAAAATGGGAGTCAAAAACAGGAAATGTCGAAATGTAGCCGAATTACACGAATTTAATGTGACCGTCGTCACTATGGAACTAGGTATCACCCCGGGGTATGTGAGATGTAGATCACAAGACACCCCGTTTTCAGCCTAATTTGATCGCAAGCTGGTAGATTGAAGTTGCTTAGACGACTAGGGATGGGGGTTCGGCAAAACCCGTCATCCCGACTACTACTTTCAATCAAACAGGCTTAAAACGGGGTGCCGTCATGTTATCACCGGATACCAAAGTCAAGATACAGAATTTTGGACGCTTCCTGTCCAATATGGTCATGCCCAACATAGGCGCCTTCATCGCCTGGGGGTTCATTACCGCCCTCTTCATCCCCACCGGCTGGCTGCCGAGCGAAACCTTGGCCAAGCTGGTCGGCCCCATGATCACCTACCTGCTGCCGCTGCTGATTGGCTACACCGGCGGCAAGCTGATGGGTGGTGAGCGGGGCGGCGTGGTGGGCGCCATCACCACCATGGGGGTCATCGTCGGTACCGACATCCCCATGTTCATGGGCGCCATGATGGTTGGCCCCCTCGGCGGCTGGGCCATCAAGCGCTTCGACAAGGCGATGGATGGACGCGTCAAGAGCGGTTTCGAGATGCTGGTCAACAACTTCTCCGCCGGTCTCATCGGCATGTTGCTGGCCATCCTCGCCTTCTTCGTGATCGGTCCCTTCGTCAAGGTGCTCTCCGGCATGCTGGCGGGCGGTGTCGGCTTCCTGGTTGACAACAACCTGCTGCCCCTCACCTCCATCTTCGTCGAACCGGCCAAGATCCTGTTCCTCAACAACGCCATCAACCACGGCATCTTCTCGCCGCTGGGGATCCAGCAGGCCACCGAGCAGGGTAGCTCCATCTTCTTCCTGATCGAAGCGAATCCGGGCCCTGGCATGGGCGTGCTGCTGGCCTACATGGTGTTCGGTCGCGGCGCCGCCAAGCAATCTGCCGCCGGCGCCTCCATCATCCACTTCTTCGGTGGCATCCACGAGATCTACTTCCCGTACGTACTGATGAATCCGCGCCTCATTCTGGCCGTCATCGCCGGTGGCATGACAGGGGTCTTCACCCTGACCCTGTTCAACGCGGGTCTGGTCTCCCCGGCGTCTCCGGGCTCCATCTTCGCCGTGCTGCTGATGACACCCAAGGCTTCCCTGGTGGGCGTGCTGCTCTCCATCGCCGCCGCTACTACCGTCTCCTTCCTGGTCGCCGCCGTCTTTGTCCGTGCCCAGCAGCCGGAAGCCGACGAGGCCGATGCGCTGGATGAAGCCACTCGCAAGATGAAAGCCATGAAAGGCGGCAAACCGGAAAGCGCCCCCGCCAAGAAGAGCAATGGCGAACTGATGGCGGTACGCAATATCGTGGTTGCCTGCGATGCGGGCATGGGCTCCAGCGCCATGGGTGCCGGCATGCTGCGCAAGCGGGTGCAGGCCGCCGGTCTCGACATCAGCGTGACCAACCGCGCCATCGATCAGCTCGATGATCAGGTGGACTGGGTCATCACCCACAAGGATTTGACCGAGCGGGCCCGCCGCCATGCGCCGCACGCCCATCACATCTCGCTCACCAACTTCCTCGACAACGCGCTCTATCAGGAGCTGGTACAAAGCCTGACCCAGGCCCGCGCCGCCAACGACGACGTGGCCAACCCCAGGCTGCTGGTGGCTGCCAACGATGACAACTATGAGCAGCAGGAGCCGGAAGTCTTCACCCTGAGCCTGCAGGACGTGCATCTGGGCCTCAAGGCCGACAACAAGGAAGAGGCCATCCTGGCGGCCGGCAAGCTGCTGGCGGAGCGGGGCTATGTGGCCCCGGACTACGTCAACGCCATGCTGGAGCGCGAGCAGCTGGTCTCCACCTATCTCGGCGAGTCCATCGCCGTGCCCCACGGCACCATCGCCGCCAAGGAGCACGTCAAGCGTACCGGCATCGTCATCTGCCAGTATCCGGCCGGCGTTCCGTTCGGCGAGGCGGCAGACGAAGTGGCACGCCTGGTGATCGGCATCGCCGCCCGCAACGACGAACACATTCAGGTGATAACCCGCCTGACCAATGCACTGGATGAACCCGGTCTCATCGACCAGTTGGCCAGCACCACGGATCCCCAGGCTTTCCTGGATCTGCTGGGTGCCGAACAGGCCGCCTAATCATCCTTCATCGTCTTTGGTTATAGAGGTTAACATCATGAAAACTTTACATTTTGGTGCAGGCAATATCGGTCGTGGCTTCATCGGCAAACTGCTGGCGGATGCCAGCCACCAGGTCACCTTCGCCGACGTCAACGAGACCCTGATCGACCAGCTCAACCACCGTCAGGAGTACAGGGTCCACGTGGTGGGGGCAGACCAGAAGCTGGACGTGGTGCGCAACGTCGCCGCCGTCAGCTCCGCCGGTCATGAGGTGATCGCCCGTCTCATCACCGCCGATCTGGTGACCACGGCGGTCGGCCCCAACATTCTGGACAAGATTGCCAGCACCCTGGCCAAGGGGCTACAGGCACGCTTCGATGCAGGTAACCTGACTCCGCTCAACATCATCGCCTGTGAAAACATGGTGCGCGGCACCAGCCACCTCAAGCAGGAGGTACTCAAGTATCTGCCTGTCGCGTATCATGCCACCCTCGAATCCTGCGTCGGTTTCGTCGACTCGGCGGTGGATCGCATAGTCCCGCCCACGGCCGCGGCCAACGACGATCCACTGGAGGTAACGGTGGAGAGCTTCAGCGAGTGGATCGTCGACCAGACCCAGTTCAAGGGCGAGCTGCCCCAGGTAGCAGGCATGGAGCCCACCGACAACCTGATGGCCTTTGTCGAGCGCAAGCTGTTCACCCTCAATACCGGCCACATCGTCACCGCCTACCTCGGCAAACTCAGGGGCTATCGCACCGTGCGCGAGGCGATCGAGGATCCGGTGATCCGCAGCAAGGTGCGCCGCGCCATGGAGGAGAGCGGTGCCGTGCTGGTGAAACGCTACGGCTTCGACCCACGTCTGCACGCCGCCTATATCGAAAAGATCCTGGCCCGTTTTGCCAACCCCTATCTGGTGGACGAGATCGACCGGGTTGGCCGTCAGCCGCTGCGCAAGCTGGCGGCAGGGGACAGGCTGGTGAAGCCACTGCTCGGCACCCTGGAGTACGGCCTGCCCAATGATCACCTGCAGGAGGGGATCGCCGCGGCGCTGCACTATCGCAACGCCGATGATCCCCAGGCGGTGGAATTGCAGACCCTGCTGGCGGATCTGGGCCCGGCCAGGGCACTGGCCCGGGTGACCGGGCTGGAGGCCGACAGTGAGATAGTGGGCACCATCGTCGCCCGTTACGAGAGCATGAAGTGATCGGAGGGGCGCTCGCTGTGATCACAAGCCATTGAAGGATCGGCCAATCCGCCCCATATGACAGCAACCGGGAGAGAGGCCTTCTCTCTCCCAAGTCAGCAGGACCCAATGAAGTTATGACCACACACCAGGAAGATGAAGTACTGGAACGACTAAACGAGCAGGATGGCCCCCGCGGCTTCTTTCTCGAAGCCGTCACCATCCTGGAAGAAGCGGTCGACTCCCTGATGCGACAAGCCTTTCGTCAGGAGGAGTACGCCGTCAAATACGCCATCGAACCCTTGCTCAACCAGAGCGGCCCCCTCGGTCAGCTGGAGGTACGGCTCAAGCTCATCTTTGCCCTCGGCCTCATCTCCCTCGAGCGTTATCAAGATCTTGAAGCCTATCTGAAGTTCCGCGATTTTCTGGTGCGCGACCCCAAGGACTACCGATTCTGCGACAAACCGGTTCGTGATCTGCTCGAGCGCCTGCACGGCATCAACTCCGGCAGCATGCTCTCCCAGGAGCCCCCCGCCGACGAAGCGGATTGGCCCTTCTACCAGATGCAACTCAACCGACTCGATCAGATGGTGCGCTCCGCACTGGTGCTGGCGATCGCAGACTGCGTCAACGAGCTCCACAAGGAAAGCCCCATCTAATCAGGCCCTGCGGCCCGAGCCAGGCGACAAGGAGTCGCCCTCCCTTTTTCCGGCACCTTCCATTGCCGTTTTCTCCCTGCCATCGTCGCTGTTCCTCACTCTACGGGGTGTCAATCCGACCATGAACCCCACTACACTAGCTCCAGGTCCATTTCCTGAATCGAGGTCTTCATGATCGCTCTCTCCCTGGCTGGCATCGCTCTGGTCTCAGTGCTGGCCCAATGGCTGGCCTGGTCACTGCGGGTGCCTGCCATCCTGTTTTTGCTGCTGACCGGCCTCACGCTGGGGCCGGTCAGCGGCCTGCTCGACCCGGATGCCCTGCTCGGGGATCTGCTATTCCCGCTGGTATCGCTGTCGGTCGCCATCATCTTGTTCGAGGGGGCGTTGACCCTGCACCTGAAGGAGCTCAAGGGGATCGGCAAGGTGGTACGCAACCTCTGCTCCACCGGCATGCTGGTGAGCTTCGCCGTCATCGGCAGCGCCGGTTACTTCCTGCTGGGACTGGACTGGCGGGTCGCCATGGTGCTCGGCGCCGTGCTGGTGGTAACGGGGCCGACCGTGATCGCCCCCATGCTCAACGTGATCCGCCCCACCCGAGAGGTGGACCGAATCCTGCGTTGGGAGGGGATCGTCATCGACCCCATCGGCGCCCTGTTTGCGGTGCTGGTGTTCGAGGCGGTGCGCCTCGGCAGCCAGGGGGATCTGGTCAGCCACACCCTGCTGGCCCTGGCCAAGACGGTGGGCATAGGCACCCTGACCGGCGTGGCGGCAGGCTGGTTCACCACCCTGCTCATGCGCAAGGACTGGCTGCCGGTCACCTTGCACAAGTTCGGTGTGCTGGCGCTGGTGCTGATCACCTTCACCTTCTCCGACTGGCTCAGCCACGAATCCGGCCTGCTGGCGGTGACCGTGTTCGGCATCTGGCTCGCCAATCAGGAGGGGCTGGATCTGGAAGAGGTGCTGGCCTTCAAGGAGGACCTCGCCGTCATCCTCATCTCCAGCCTGTTCATCCTGCTGGCGGCCCGCCTCGATTTGGCCCAGCTCTGGCAGCTCGGCCCCATGGTGCTGGCGCTGCTGTGCGTGGTGCAATTCATCGCCCGCCCGCTCTGCATCCTGGTCTCGACCTGGGGGTCGGATCTCTCCTGGCGCGCGCGGGCCCTGCTCGGCTGGATCGCACCGCGCGGCATAGTGGCGGCGGCGGTCAGCGCCTCCTTTGCCATCAGCCTGCATGAAGCCGGCATCCCGGATGCGGACAAGCTGGTGCCCCTGGTGTTTGCGGTGATCATCTCCACCGTGGTGCTGCAGAGCCTCACCTCGGCACCGCTGGCGGAGCTGCTCCAGATGCGCCAAAGCGCCCCCAACACCCTGCTCATCATAGGTGCCAACTCGGTGGCGCGGGCCATCGGCAAGGCGCTGGCGGATCAGGGGGTGCCGGTTCAGCTCTGCGACCCTGCCTGGGAGTTCTGCCGCCAGGCGCGCATGAGCAACCTGCCCTGCTACTTCGGCAATCCCCAGTCGGAACATGCCGAGCTGCACCTGCCCCTCACCAGCATCAGCAACGTGCTGGCCCTCTCCCCCAACCGCCACAACAACGCCCTCGGGGTGCTGCATTTTGCCCACCTCTACGGGGAGGAGAGAGTCTACTCCCTGCGCTCCAGCGAACAGCACGGCAAGGCGAACCGGGAGAGCGCCACCTTCCGCGCCCGCCAGAACCTGTTCGGGTCCGAGGTCACCTACGCCCGCCTGAGCAGCCTGCTGAGCCGGGGCGGCCAGATCAAGGGGACCCGCCTGAGCGAGGCGTTCGACTGGGCGCAATATCAGGAGGCCAACCCGGGCGCCATCCCGCTATTCGTGCTGGATGCCAAGGGGGCGCCCCAGATAGTGACGGGACCGGTCAGTCCGGATGCCGGTGAGTTGCTGATCGCCCTGCAACCGCCAAAAGAGGCCGTCTTGCCGTGAGCACCGGCACGCCTTCAGGCAACCCGCTGCTCGCTCCCCTGCTGGCACTGCTGCAACAGGCGAGCGGCAGCTACAAGGTGCACGAATTGCTGGCAGAACTGCGCCGGCAGGGGGACATCCCCACCCTGGCCGAGGATGAGCAACTGCAGCTGTTTCGGGTCAACTTCCTCATCATGAACGCCCTCTACCAGCTGCAGGAGGAGCTTTATGAGGAGGGATGGTGGCTGGTGATCAGCACCCTGGATATCCGGCTGGAGGCTCGTGCTGGCAAGTCGACGGATGAAAAGACAATGGCGCACAACCACTCTCTTCGCGACTACTACTGCGACTGGCAGGTGTTCTGGCAGACCGACCGGGAGGAGGTAGAGGCACTGCTCAACCGCTTCTGGCAGGGCTTGGATGGCGAGGAGAACCGGCGGGAAGCGCTGGCCCTGTTCGGGCTTGCGGCCGATGCGACCCGGGAAACCATTCGCCAGCGCTGGCGGGTACTGGCACTGCGCCACCACCCGGATCGGGGCGGGGATGCAGAGGCCTTCATGCGCATCCGCTGGGCCTGGGAGTGCCTGCGAGGGTGAGCCCTTTGCGGCTCTTTGGTGCCGGACATAAACTGAAGAGGGATATTCCTCCACAGGAGCGCATCATGACCGTCAGTGAACTTCGCAAGCTCTATCAGCAACAGACCCTGCAAGAGGCCGAGATCCTGCACGATATTGCCATTCCCGGCTGGATCATCGAGTTTCGCGGCAAGGATGGCACCCTGTTCGAGCTGACTGACACCCTGGGTTGCCCCATCAGCTTCGGCACGGTCGAACAGGCCCGCGAGCATGTCCACCTGGTGGCGGACTGCCCGGTGCAGGTAGAACACCTCTACCGCTTCTTCGAGCGCTGAGCGCCCCACCACCAGCAAGAAGGCTCCTTAAAGGAGCCTTTTTTCATTCCGGTTGCAGCGGTTCCGGCTCCTTGCCCTCCAGTCGCCTGACCGGTTTTTGCAGGATCAGGTTGGCGGGATAGGTGACCAGATCGCCGTTGTCATCGCGCACCCGCACATAGAAGAGACCTATCTCGGTGATGACGCCGGTGACGGAGTCATCCTTGTCGAGGATGCGGATCCGGTCGCCAATCCGGTAGGGGAAGGCGAAGAAGATGGTGATGCTGGCGGTGATATTGGAGAGGATCGACCACTGGGCCACCATGGCCACCCCCAGCACGGCGAAGAAGGAGGAGGCCAGCACCACCAGCCGGGAGAAGTCGAGCCCCCACACCCCGGCCAGGATCAGCAAGGTGGCGCACCCTTGCAGGAAGTGGAACACATGGGCCACGTAGATGACCCGGTTCTCGCTTACCTGCTTGGTCTGGGCCAGCGCCAGCAGACTCTTGCGAATGATCCGCCGCAGCAGGGCATGGGCCAGCAACAGCAGCAGGGTGAGGCCGATGGATTGCCACATGGTCAGGTTCATGGGTCACCACCAGCGTTTGTGCTTGAGCCAGACCGCCAGCCCGACGGCCAGCGCGGTCAGGGAACCGCAGAAAATCCAGAAGGCGGTCGGGCTGTCAGCCCCCGGGATCCCCCCCAGGTTGATGCCGAACAGGCCGGTCAGGAAACTGGCGGGCAAAAACAGCAGCGCCATCACCGACATCTGGTAGGCGCGGCGGTTGGTCGCCTCCGCCATCAGGTTGTTGATCTCGTCCGCCAGCACGGCGGTACGCGCCACCCCGGCATCGAGATCGTCGAGCCAGCGCCGCAACCGATCGGCGATGTCGAGCAGGCGGCGCCTGTCATCCTCGTCCAGCCAGCTGATCTTCTCGTTGGCCAGGCGCGCTACCAGATCCCGCTGGGGGGAGAGGTAGCGACGGATCATGATGAGCTGCTTGCGGATCAGCGCCAGCCGGCCGTTGGCGGGCAGGTCCCGGGTCAACACCTGCTCCTCCAGATCGAGGATCTGGTCGTGCAACTCCTCGACAAACTCCCCAGCCCGATCGGTCAGAGCATCACACACTTCCACCAGCCAGTCGGCCGGGGTGTCGGCGCCGCCCCCCAGCTTGAGCTGGTTGAACACGTCCTGCTCTGACAGCAGCGGCCGGCGGCGGCTACTGATGATGAGACCCGGGGTGATGAAGATGCGCAGGGCCACCATCTCCTCTGGCCTGTGATCCTTGTTGTGATTGATGCCGCGCAGGATCAGCAGCACCGTCTCCCCCATCCGCACCAGCTTGGGGCGGTTGCTCTGGCCGAGCAGGGATTCGCGCGCCGCATCGCTCAGCAGCGGGGTCTGCAACAGCCAGCGTGCCGCCTCCGGATTGCCGTAATCCAGATGCAACCAGCCGGGTTCCTCCGCCGGCACCTCGCTGCCTGCCGCAAGAGGGGTCATGCCCCCCTTGCCATCCAGGGTCAGGGCATAAATCACATCACTGGGCACCCGATCCATCTCTTCTCCTCGCTGATTCAATCGCTGGGGCCCAGCTTACACCAAAGGCTGCCCCGACTCAGCCCGCCCCTGTGATACCATGCCTGCTCGCGTTTTTTTGACCACAGGAAACCACGCCATGCCGATCTGGGTTGATGCCGATGCCTGCCCCATTCCCATCAAGGAGATCCTCTACCGCGCCGCCCACCGTGCCCAGGTGGTGACCACTCTGGTGGCCAATCAGGGGCTGCGGGTCCCCCCCTCCCCCTTCATCAAGACCCAGCAGGTGGAGAAGGGATTCGACGTGGCGGATCATGTCATCGCCCAGCAGGTACAACCCGGCGATCTGGTGATAACGGGGGACATCCCCCTCGCCTCCTGGGTGATCGAGGCCGGCGGCGAGGCGCTCAATCCCCGCGGCGAGATCTACACCCGCGAGACCATCAAGGCGCGGCTCGGCATGCGCAACTTCATGGAGGAGCTGCGCTCGGCCGGGGTCCAGACCGGCGGCCCGGCCCCCCTCAACGCCGCCGACAAGCAGCGTTTCGCCAACGCCCTCGACAAGTGGCTGATCCGCGGCAAGCTGGGGTGACCCTGGCACTCTGCCCCGCTGCCTGCAAAAAAGCCCTCCGCCCGTTTCGCGCTTAATTCTTTCTTAAGCCTCACGAACTAGCCTTGTGGATGTTTGACTGACATCCACAAGGAGCCCGTGATGAAATTCTCCCCCCTGTTGTTGCTGATCCCCCTGTTCAGTGCCGCCGCCCTGGCCGAACCCCAGTGTACCCAGACCGACAAGGCCAGCTGGCTGAGCGAGGCCGATGCCCAGCCGCAGATCAAGGCGATGGGTTACGAGATCAAGAAGTTCAAGGTCACCGACACCAACTGCTACGAGATCTACGGTTGGGACAAGGAGAAGCGCCGGGTAGAGATCTACTTTGACCCGACCGATCTCAAGAAGGTGAAAGAAGAGATCGACAACTGACGTCCCGACGGGCCGCACCCCGCGGCCCTCTCTATGGAGCCTTGCCATGACCAACTGGACTGAAACCCGGGTCTGGGACCCCGTCATCAGGGTATTTCACTGGCTGACGGTCACCCTCTGTCTGCTCAACTTCTTCGTGCTGGAAGAGGGCAGCCGCAACCACAGATATGTCGGCTATGCCCTGGGTGCCCTGCTGCTGATCCGGCTGTTGTGGGGGCTGGTCGGCTCCTACTATGCCCGCTTCGGCCAGTGGTGGCCCACCCCGGCCAGGGTGCGCGCCTATTTGCGCCAGCTGCTGCAAGGGCGCCATCCCTATTACCTCGGGCACAATCCGGTTGGCGCCCTGATGATCTGGCTGCTGCTGCTGTCGCTGCTCGGCACTATCGTCACCGGCTGGCTCACTACCTGGGATGCTTTCTGGGGCGAGGATTGGCTGGAGGAGCTGCACGGCGTCATCGCCAACACCCTGATGGCGGCGGTGGGCGTCCATGCCGCCGTGGTGATCCTGACCGATCGCCTCACCCGCAGCGATCTGCTGCGGGCCATGGTGCTTGGCAAAAAACGGGTGCCCCTTCACGTCCAGGTGGAAGATCCGCGCAACGAGTGACCGGGCCTGCCTGCCGGCCCCGGTTTTTTGCTGCAATCCCCGGTGACACTGGTAAGATGCGCCGCCGTTTCTCCACGCCGTGACAACCATGACCGCCCAAGGGCACCTGCTGTTTTCCGTTACCTGCACCCTGCTCGCCCACAAATTCCAGCTCACCCCGGCCCTGGCCGATGCCAGCCTGTGGCACGCCATTCCCGCGGCACTGGCCAGCGCCCTGCTGCCGGATCTCGATCACCCCAAATCTGTGCTGGGACAGCGGCTGCCGTGGATCTCGAAACCGCTATCCCGGCTGTTCGGTCATCGCGGCTTCACCCACAGTCTGCTGGCGGTGGCTGTTGCCATCTGGGGGCTGAACCAGAGCCTGCTCCCCGATACCCTGCCGGTTGGTGTCAAGGATGCCCTGATCGTCGGCTATCTCAGCCATCTGCTGGGGGACTGGCTCACCCCGGCCGGTATTCCGCTGCTGTGGCCCGGCAAGCGGCGCTACCGGTTGCCGGGCTGGCCCCTTAAAAGTGGCGGCGCCCTCGAGACCGGTTTTTGCACCCTCACCCTGCTGGTGGCGGGTTGGTGGTGCGGCTGGCGCCTATGAAAAAGCCCCCGGCCGAAAAGCCGGGGGCCTGACAATCGCAAGGCAGCGAATGATCAGATCATGATGCCTGCGATCACGGCGGAGAGCAAGCTCACCAGGGTGGAGCCGTAGACCAGCTTGAGGCCGAAGCGGGAGACCATGTTGCCCTTCTCTTCGTTCAGCGCTTTCACCGCACCGGCGATGATGCCGATGGAGCTGAAGTTGGCGAACGAGACCATGAAGATGGAGAGGATGCCGACGGTGCGTGGCGAGAGATCGGCGGCGATCTTGCCCAGATCCATCATGGCCACGAACTCGTTGGTCACCAGCTTGGTCGCCATGATGGAGCCCGCCTGCAGCGCTTCACTGCCCGGGATGCCCAGGATCCAGGCGATGGGGTAAAAGATGTAGCCCATGACGTGCTGGAAGTTGACGCCAAACGCCATCTCGAACAGGTAGTTGATGAGGGCGATCAGGGCGATGAAGCCCACCAGCATGGCCCCGACGATGACCGCCACGGTGAAACCGGCCATGATGTACTCCCCCAGCATCTCGAAGAAGTTCTCCTTCTTCGGGGTGTGGTGCTCGTCCCCCTCGGCCAGCGCCTTGGCGTCGGTCACCGTGTTGTCCGGCTCGTAGGGGTTGATGAGGGACAACACCACGAAGGTGCTGAACATGTTGAGCACCAGAGCGGCCACCACGTAACGCGGCTCGATCAGCTGCATGTAGGCGCCGACGATGGACATGGAGACGGTGGACATGGCGGTCGCCGCCAGGGTGTACATCTGCTTCTCGTTGAGGTGCGGCAGTATCTTCTTGAGCGCGATGAAGTTTTCAGACTGGCCAACAATCATGGCGCTAATGGCGTTGAAGGATTCCAGCTTGCCCATGCCGTTGATTTTGGCCAGCACGGTACCGATGCCGCGAATGACCAGCGGCAGCAGACGGATGTACTGCAGGATGCCGATCAGCACGGAGATGAAAACGATGGGCATCAGCACCATCAGGAAGAAGGAGAAAGCCCCCTCGTTGACCAGGCCGCCAAACACGAAGTCGGTTCCCTGTTTGGCAAACTCCATCAGCTTGGTGAAGCCGGCAGCAAAGCCTCCTACCACTGCCAGACCCACTTCCGAGTTCAGCATGAACCAGGCCAGCGCCAGCTCGACCACCAGCAGCTGGATGATGTAGCGCACCTTGATCTGTTTCCTGTTGTGGCGGTTGACCAGCAGCGAGAGCGCAAGGACCATCACGAGTCCGAGCACGAAGTGAAGATATTCCATACCTGTAGCACCTGGGTGAATTGTAATTTTCGACCGGCGCCATCATAGAGATTCGTATATTTAAAAATCAGAGAATCATCACACTCCCACTCAATAAGCGGGAGCTTGCTATGGTAAAAACGTTTTTAAATTAATCTCTAATAAACCATTTTTAACGCTTTGAGTAAAAAACATCAAAATTGAACAAATTCAATGCGATAAATTATTAATCAGATAACATTAATTGACCTTTGATATTTTTAACCCTGTTTAAACAGGCGCCGAAACATTCCTTTATTTAAACAAGACATCAGCAAAACGTTTATCTTATATAACCAAACACCTTTTATTTAATTTCTTCGCAGCTGCCGTTGGCTTGCCATCAAACTCTGGCAGATAAACCAATGACCCCGCCAACAGCCCCTCGGTCAACCGTTCAAATTTCCGCCACATCGGACGCCGCATTCTGGTATGATGCGCCCCCTTGCGCGCCGCGCACCCCGTTTTCCGTGAAATAGAGTCCTTTTGTGAACAACAGCGAATTTAGCAGCCTGAACCTCCCCTCCGCCCTGCAAGAGAACCTCGCCAGCCTGGGTTATCTGCAGATGACCCCGATCCAGGCCCAGAGCCTGCCTCTGGTGCTCGATGGCAAAGACTTGATCGCCAAGGCAAAAACCGGCAGCGGCAAAACCGCTGCCTTCGGTCTCGGCCTGCTGGCCAGCCTCGACGTCAACCGGCTCGAGGTGCAGGCACTGGTGCTCTGCCCGACCCGCGAACTGGCGGATCAGGTGGCCACCGAGATCCGCCGCCTGGCCCGCACCCTGCCAAACGTCAAGCTGGTGACCCTGTGCGGCGGCACCCCGACCGCACCGCAGTCGGCCACCCTGGGCTTTGGTGCCCACATCGCCGTCGGCACCCCGGGCCGGGTGCTCAAGCATCTGGAACAGGGCACCCTCGATCTGGATTGCCTCAAGACGCTGGTGCTGGACGAGGCGGATCGCATGCTGGACATGGGCTTTGGCGAAGACATCAACCGGGTCATCGGTTATGCGCCGCGGGATCGCCAGACCCTGCTCTTCTCCGCCACCTATCCGGAGGGGATCGCCCAGATGAGTCGTGGCGTGCAGCGCAACCCGGTCGAGGTGAGCGTGGAGTCCCTGCATCAGGAGAGCGCCATCGAACAGAAGCTCTATGAAGTGCCGGCCGGCCAGCGTCTCGACGCCCTCACCTGGCTGCTGAGCCACTATCAACCGGCCTCCTGCGTGGTGTTCTGCAACACCAAGCGAGCCTGTAACGATGTGGCCGACCACCTGGCCGCCAAGGGCTTCTCGGCCTTGGCGCTGAACGGCGATCTGGAGCAGCGCGAACGGGATCAGGTGCTGGTGCGCTTTGCCAACGGCAGCGCAACCATACTGGTGGCCACCGACGTGGCGGCCCGTGGCCTCGACATCAAGGAGCTGGGCGCCGTCATCAACTATGAGCTCACCTATGACCCCGAGGTGCATGTGCACCGCATCGGTCGCACCGGTCGCGCCGGTCAGCAGGGTCTGGCCCTGAGCCTCTATCAGCCGAACGAAGCGCAGCGCGTCAACCTCATCGAGGAGTACCAGCAGGCACCGCTGCCACAGGGCGATCTCGATGCCATCGGCCGCACTATCAAGCCGCTTGCGCCCCAGATGGTGACTCTATCCATCGACGCGGGTCGCAAGACCAAGGTGCGGGCCGGGGATATCCTGGGCGCCCTGACCGGCGAGGGTGGCATTGCCGGGGCAGATGTGGGCAAGATCCAGATCGCCGAGCAGTACTCCTACGTCGCGGTCAAGCAGAGCGTGGCCAAGGCGGCGCTCAAGCGGCTGCAGGAAGGCAAGATCAAGGGACGCAGCTACCGCGCCCGCAAACTGGGCTAAGCCCGACGAGCACAGGCGCCGGCATGGCGCCTGTTTCATTTTCACCAAGGTCGCAAGACGACAAGACAGAGACCATGACCCGGACAACTGAGCCACAGATAAGCTGCCAGAACTGCGAAGCCTGCTGCTGCCGCCTGGAAGTAATGCTGCTGACCGACACAGGGGTGCCGGACCGCTACATCGAAGAGCGGGAGGGCGAAGTGCCCGTGATGCAGCGCTTGGACGATGGCTGGTGCGCGGCGCTCGATCGCAACACCATGATGTGCCGCATCTACGATGTGCGCCCCCTGATCTGCCGCGAATTCGAGATGGGCGAACCCGACTGCATCGACGAACGGGACAAGTGGTTTATCAAACTCGGTTAAGAAGGTGAGCGGGCCAGCTGCACCTCGAGCCAGGTGATGGCCGCCTGCTCGCACTCGCAGTAATGCACCGCCTTGAAGGGCACACCGGCGAAGACCTGATCGGCCAGATAACGCTTGAAGCCTCCCGACAACACCACCGCCAGATACTGGCAACCGCTGCCGGCGCACCAGTCAAACTGGCGATGAAAGCGGTGCAGCACTTCGGGGCCGGCCGCCTCGAACTCGGTGATAACCTCAACTATGCCCCAGGGGCCGCCTTGCAGTTCCGCCAGCGCATCGCGGAAGCGGGCCTCGTAGGCCATGGCGCCCGCCAGATTGAAGGCACCACTCGGGCGGCAGATCAGCATCTGCCCCCTGCGTTCCATTGCAAACTTGCCGTGCGGCTGCATTCCGTTCCTCCCTGACCGGCGCCACTCCAGTGGCTGTTGCTATAAGATAATGATTTACATCAAAAAATCTACAGCATCGAAAACACCATCCGGTTCCCATACTGCCACAGCCCCCATGGCGCCCCCTTGCTTCCACTCATTATGATCTTTATCAACAATCTCTTTTCATTTCATCCAAGGGTCCGACCAGAGATGTGGCATTGCCGTTAACAAAACGTTGCTGTTATCATCCGCGGCCATAAAACACTCCACCAGCAGGAATGTTGGTCATCGACATAAGGACACGAGATGAAAAACAGGGATGCCCATTACTACCAACGGATCTGGCGCTGGCACTTTTATGCCGGCCTGTTTGTCGCCCCCTTCCTGATCCTGCTCTCCCTGACCGGCATCATCTATCTGTTCAAGCCTCAGCTCGACAACCTGATGTACCCCGAGCTGATGAAGGTGACCCCGACGGCCCAGACCCTAAGCGCCGATGAGCTGCTGACCAGGGCGATGGCTGCCATGCCGGATGCCAGCCTGCGCAAATACCTGCCGCCGGCAAGCCCGGATGCCAGCGCCCAGCTCATCGTCATGCAACAGGGCCAGGAGCTGACCCTGTTCATGGATCCCGCCAGCGGCGACCTGCTCGGCACCATGGACAACAAGTGGAACCTTCAGGCGGTGGCGCGCGCCCTGCACGCCGATCTGCTGCTTGGCACCACGGGTGATAGGCTGATCGAGCTGGCCGCTGGCTGGGGGCTGGTGCTGCTCATCAGCGGCCTCTATCTCTGGTGGCCACGCAAGGGACCGGGCATGGGCGGCATCCTCTGGCCCAGAATGCACCAGCGTGGCCGCCTCTGGTGGCGTGACCTGCACGCCGTGGTCGGCTTCTGGGGTGCCGGCTTCCTGCTGCTGTTGCTGCTGAGCGGCATGACCTGGACCGGTTTCTGGGGCGATCAGTTTGCCAATGTGTGGAACCGCTTCCCCGCCGCCATGTGGAACCAGGTGCCCAAATCGGCCCCCCTTGCCCGCAGCCTCAACCAGGCGCATGAGCAGACAGTGCCCTGGGCGGTGGAAAATACCCCCATGCCGGACTCCCGGATGGCGGAAGAGGGCCATGATCACGGCGCCATGGACCATGGCAGTACCCACGACGGCGTGGTGATGGCCAGCCGGCGCATCCCGCTGCAACAGGTGGTGGAGATTGCCCGCGAGCGCGGGGTCAGCCCGGGTTACAGCATCACGCCGCCGGCGGGGGATAGCGGTGTCTTCACCATCGCCCTGTTTGCCGACGACCCGCGCAACGATGCCACCCTGCACATCGATCAATACAGCGGCAAGGTGCTGGCCGACGTGCGCTGGCAGGATTACGGCCCGGTGGCCAAGACGGTGGAGACCGGCGTCATGCTGCACATGGGCAAGCTCTATGGCTGGCCTCACCAGCTCGCCATGCTGCTCATCTGCCTGATGGTGCTGGCCAGCGCGGTGAGCGGCCTGTGGATCTGGTGGTGCCGTCGCCCGCAGGGCCGCCTGGCAGCCCCTCCGCTGCCCGCCAGCCTCCCCCCCATGCGTGGCGCCATCGCCCTGCTGATCCTCCTCGGCATCTGCTTCCCGCTGGTGGGCGCCTCCATGGTCGCCATCTGGCTGCTGGACAGCCTGATCTTCTCCCGCCGCGCACCAAAACTGGCGGAGATAGGCTAGGCCCCACTCTCACGACCGAATGACAACGCCATTCAATAGCAAGGGCTCCCGATGGGGAGCCCTTGCTGCTTCAATTCGGCCTATTTCATCGCCTCGACCAGCCGGAGGATCTTGCTGGCCTTTTCGAAGTGATCGAGCCTGTGGGTCTGGATCCACCAGGTCGCCGCCTCCATCAACAACTCGGGATCCTCATTCTTGTTGGCGAAGAAGGCATAGAAGGAGAGCCCGACTGCCTCCCCCTTTTGTACAATTTTCTGCTGGCAGACCTGGATGATTTTCTCTCTGAGTGAGTCGCGCATGGCGGCTTTCCCTGCTTGGTGGGTGGCATGCAAGGCAGCATACCTCAGCCAGCAAAAAGGGCCCCCGTCCGGGAGCCCTTTTTCATTGCCAAAACGGGTCGCGACTCAGGAGAGCGCCAGCCCGATGGAGAGCAACAGGCTGTAGAGGAAGGCGCTGATGGCGGTCTTCTTGAGGGCGCCTGTCAGCACCTCGCCATCGAAACTCTCTCGCAGTGTCCTGGCCGCATCGGTCAGTGGCTTCATGGCCGGCAGGAAGATCCAGGGCCAGAAGCTGGCAGGCTGGGTCAGGATGAAGAGCACGGTCGCCAGCACGGCAGATCCCAGCAGCACCCAGTGATAGGCGATGGCGCGATTGCGACCGAGGCGCACCGCCAGGGTGATCTTGCCGCTGGCGGCATCGGTTTCGATGTCGCGCACGTTGTTGATGTTGAGCACGGCGGTAGCCAGCAGGCCACAGGCGGCCGCGGGCAGCAGCAGATCCCACTGCAGGGTCTTGGTAAAGAGGTAGTAGGAGCCGAGCACCCCCAGCAGGCCGAAGAAGAGGAACACCGAGATATCGCCGAAACCGCGATAACCGTAAGGAGTCTTGCCCACCGTGTAGGTCACCGCAGCGACGATGGCCGCCCCACCCAGCACCACGAACGCCAGGATCTGCAGCCACTGGCCGCCGAAGGCGCAGCCCAGCAGCAACAGGCCGCTCGCCACCGCCGCCAGCGCGGTCAGCGCCATCGCCACGCACATCTGCTTGCGGGTGATGAGGCCGGATACCACGGCCCGCTGGGGACCGATCCGCTCGCCATTGTCGGCACCGGAGACCGCATCGCCGTAGTCGTTGGCCAGATTGGAGAGGATCTGCAGCAGGATGGCGGTCAGCAGGGAGAGCGCCATGATGGTGCCGTCGAAGGCGCCGCGGCTGGCAGCCAGCCCGGAACCCAGGAGAATGGACGAGCAGGCGAGCGGCAATGTTCGCAAACGAGCCGCCAGCAACCATGTAGATAAGGTATTTGTCATATTGTGATGGCCAAACAATCGGATATTGATCGTGTTAAGGGTTATCGAACCGGATTTGGGTATACTGGGCCCCGGAAGTGAAGCTCCCTCGGGCGATTTACATGGACGAATGGGCAGATAATATATAGGAAATCATCGCCCTTTGGCATAAACCTACGGCATCCTGCTACGGGATCGGTCGTTACTACCCGGTTCAGACACTACATCCATGTTGGCTCAGACCCATATCAAGCAACAACTGGACGCCCTGCGTCACAACAACGTCAGCGGCTTCGTACGACTGCGCGTAGGGATCGAGGTTCGATCCTTCCTGGGCTGGCTCGCGGCGCAGACTCTCTACCCCCGCATCTATTGGCACGCCCGTGGCCAGGATCGCCCCGAGTATGTTGCCCTGGGCGCCATCCACGAGCTGACCGAGCCCGATGCCATCCGCCAGGTCTGCACCAACACCAGCCAGTATCATGACGACAGCCCCCGCTACTATGGCGGCGTGGCGTTCGATCCGGCCCAGCCGGGTTGGCAAGGGTTTGGCGCCTGCCGCTTCGTGCTGCCCCGCATCGAGCTGGTGCGCCGCGGCGAGTGTGTCAGCCTCTGCCTCAACCTCTGGCTGACCAAAGAGAACCTCGAGTCCGAGCTGGCCGCCGCCGAAGCCGCCCTCGACGCCCTGCAGCCGGAGGCGCCCCTGGCCCAGCTGCAAAAGCAGCGCTGGCAGCGTCAGGATTGCCCTGAGCCGGCCCAGTGGCAACGCCTGGTGGAGCAAGTCACCTCCCCCGCATTTCAGGCCCACACCCCCAAGGTGGTGCTCTCCCGCGAGAGCGTGCTGACCAGCCATCGGGGCGGCGAGGATGTCTGCCCCTGGGTCATGCTCAACCAGTGGATCGGCCATGCCCAGGACTGCTTCCACTTCGGCTTCCAGTTTTCCCCCGAGCAGGCCTTTATCGCCTGCTCCCCCGAGCGCCTTTACCGACGCGAGGATCGCCACCTCTTTAGCGAGGCGCTGGCAGGTACCATCCGCCGTTCCGGCGACGAAGCGACCGATGCCGCCCTGGCCGCCGAGCTGCTGGCCGACAGCAAGAACCGGCTGGAGAATCGGCTGGTGCATGCCGATATCCTGAGCCGCTTGGCCCAGCTGGCCCACGACGCCACCCTGACCGAGCCACGCATCCTGAAGCTGCGCCTGCTGCAGCACCTCAAGTGCGACATCGAGGCCGAGCTCAAGCCCGGTGTCTGTGACTGGCAGTTGCTCGAAGCCCTGCACCCGACCCCTGCGGTGGGTGGCGCCCCGCGCGAAGCGGCGCTGGCCTTCATCCGCGAAAACGAACCCTACGAGCGCGGCTGGTATGCCGGGGCCTGCGGCATGCTGAGCCGGGAGACTTCGGAGTTTGCCGTCGCCATTCGCAGCGCCCGCATCCAGCCTGGCAGCGTCACCCTGTTTGCCGGCGCCGGCATAGTGGCGGGTTCCGAGCCCGCCGCCGAGTGGGCCGAGCTCGACAACAAGATCGCCAATGTGCTCTCCCTGCTGGGATAGCCGTTCATCCTCTTTCCAACCCGCGAGAGCGCTTATGTCCGCCAGTGAAGTGTTTGCGAGCACCGTCTTTCCCACTCAGCACGCCACCTTCAACCATGTCTGGTCCTCCCTGCTGCTGGAGGAGCTTTATCGCCTCGGGGTGCGCGATATCGCGCTGGCCCCGGGTTCGCGCAGCGCCCCGCTCACCATGGCCGCCGCCGCCCACTCCGGGTTTCGCCGCCATCTGCATTTCGACGAGCGGGGCCTGGGCTTCATGGCGCTGGGACTGGCCAAGGGCAGCAACCGGCCGGTAGCTGTGATCATGACGTCGGGCACCGCGGTCGCCAACCTCTGGCCCGCGGTGGCCGAGGCCCAGCTCACCGGCGCGTCGCTCATCATTCTCTCCGCCGACCGCCCCCACGAGCTCATCGACAACGGCGCCAACCAGGCCATCGACCAGCAGGGGATCTTCGGCCACTACCCCGTTTTTCAGCAGAGTCTGCCAAGCCCCACTCCTACCATCCCCGCCGCCTTCGTACTGAGCTCGGTGGATCAGGCGCTGGCGCAGCAGGCGCGCACGCCGGGGGTGGTACACATCAACTGCATGTATCCCGAGCCCCTCTACCCCGGCGACCAGTATCAGGATTTTGCCGCCTATCTCGCCCCCCTCGGCGACTGGCTCACTTCGGGTCGCCCCTGGAGCCCCTGGCAGCTGGGTGAGCAGAGCTGCCCACCCCAGCCCGACTGGAGCGAGATGCAAGGCAGGCGCGGCGTCATCGTCGCCGGGCGGATCACCTACCCCGACCAGGCACAGGCGGTGGTAGAGCTGGCCGAGCGCCTCGGTTGGCCCCTGCTGGCGGATATCCAGAGCCAGATCCGCTTCGATGCTCGCAACCTCATCCACATGGATTTGGCGCTCAACGATCCCGGCTTCGTCGCCGAACTGGGGCGCGCCGAGGTCTTGCTGCAATTTGGCGCCCGTCTGGTCTCCAAGCGCCTCGGCCAGTTTATCAAGAGCCACCCTTGGCTGGATTACTGGCTGGTGGATCCACAGCCGGCCCGGCTCGACCCCGACTACCGGCTGCGCAACCGCCTGCTGTGCAGCGCCAGCGCCTTCGTGGCGACTCATCCGGTCGCAGCCACGGCGACTCCCTGGCACCGGCTGGACGCCCTGCAACAGAAGGCGAGTCGACAGATCGTCGCCGCCTGCGAGCGCTTCTCCGAATTGGGGGTATGCCATCGCCTCAATCGACTGATCCGCGGTCAGCTGTTTGTCGGCAACAGCATGCCGGCCCGGCTGATGGATATGCTGGGCATTCCAGGCCAGGGACCGAGCCGGGTGATGACCAACCGCGGCGCCTCCGGCATCGATGGCCTCATTGCCACCGCCTACGGCTTCGCGCAATCGGTCGAGCAGGGCAGCGCCGAGCCCACCACCCTGCTGCTCGGGGATCTCAGCGCCCTGCACGATCTCAACAGCCTGGCCCTGCTTGGCAAGGCCAGCCGACCGCTGGTGGTGATCCTGCTCAACAACGATGGCGGCAGCATCTTTCGCATGCTGCCGGTGCCCACCGAAGGGGAGCTGCTGGAGAGCTACTACCGGCTGCCCCATGGCCTGTGCTTCGAGCATGCCGCCGCCATGTTCGGCCTCGCCTATCGTGCGCCGGACAGCCTGGCCGAGTTCGAGCAGGCCTATACCGAGGCGCTTGGTGACGGCGTCACCCTGATCGAGATCCGGGTGCCGAGCGAGCAGGTGGCCGATGATCTCAAGGCGCTGGGGGCCGCCATCCGTGGCGCCTGAACAGCCCCAACGGCCGCACACCCTGGTGCTGCTGCACGGCCTGCTGGGGGATGCCGCTGACTGGCAGCCGGTGATCGATCGCCTGCCCGCCATCCGCTGCGTGGCCCTCGACCTGCCGGGCCACGGCCGCAACCACGCGGTGCGGGTGAACGGCTTTGACGAGGCCCATCGCTGGCTCTGTGACGAGCTGGCCGCGCGAAATATCGAGCACTATCTGCTGGCGGGCTATTCCCTCGGCGGACGCCTCGCCTTCTATCACGCCAGCCGCTCCCCGAATGGTTTGCAGGCCCTGCTGCTGGAGAACTGCCATCCCGGTCTGCCTGCTGCCGAGCGGGCCGCCCGCATCGCCCACGACGAGGGGTGGGCACAACGCTTCGAGCGCGAGCCGCTTGCCGACGTGTTGGCGGACTGGTACCGGCAGGGGGTCTTTGCCGATCTGGACGAAACGGCCCGTGCCCGCCAGATCGCCCGTCGCCTCGGCAACCGGGGTGGCGCCATCGCCACCATGCTGCGCGCCACCTCGCTGGGGCAACAGCCCGATCTCGCCCCCTGGCTGGCAAAGGCCGAATTGCCGGTCACCTATGTGAGCGGCAAGCGGGATCAGAAATTCCACCACCTGGCTTGCCAGCTGGCGAGTCAGCATCGCAAAATCAACCACTTGGTACTGGATGGCGGCCACAACCTGCACGCCAGCCAGCCCGAGATCTTTGCCCGGTTCCTTGCGAAGTGGGTCAACCAACCAGAAGAGAAGAGTCATGATTGAAGCAATGACGGAAGCGGAACTGTACGCACCTGTCCAGCAGGCCGTGATTGCTCCATTTTCGCTCGAACAGACTAGAAGGAAAAAACCATGATTGAGGCAATGACGGAAGCGGAACTGTACGCACCTGTCGAGTGGCGCGATTGCTCCGCCGGTTACGAGGACATCCTCTATCACAAGTCCGGCGATGGCATTGCCAAGATCACCATCAACCGCCCCCAGGTACGCAACGCCTTCCGCCCCCGCACCGTGAAAGAGATGCTGCAGGCGCTGGCTGATGCCCGCTATGACGATCAGGTCGGCACCATCATCCTGACCGGCTTCGGCGAGAAGGCCTTCTGCGCCGGTGGCGACCAGAAGATCCGCGGCGACTACGGTGGCTACCGCGACGACGAGGGGACTCATCACCTCAACGTGCTCGACTTCCAGCGCGACATCCGCACCTGCCCGAAACCCGTGGTGGCCATGGTGGCCGGCTACGCCGTCGGCGGCGGCCATGTGCTGCACATGATGTGTGATCTGACCATCGCTGCGGACAACGCCATGTTCGGCCAGACCGGTCCGAAAGTGGGCTCCTTCGACGGCGGCTGGGGTGCCTCCTATATGGCGCGCATCGTCGGCCAGAAGAAAGCTCGCGAGATCTGGTTCCTGTGCCGTCTGTATGACGCCAAGCAGGCCCTCGACATGGGACTGGTCAATACCGTGGTACCGGTCGCCGAGCTGGAGCGTGAAACCGTGCGCTGGTGCCGCGAGATGCTGCAACATAGCCCGATGGCTTTGCGCTGCCTGAAAGCCGCGCTGAACGCCGACTGCGATGGCCAGGCGGGCTTGCAGGAGCTGGCGGGCAATGCCACCATGCTGTTCTACATGACCGAAGAGGGTCAGGAAGGGCGCAATGCCTTCAACGAAAAGCGCCGCCCCGACTTCTCCAAATACAAGCGGAACCCCTGATGACACTCGCCCTCTATCGCTACCGACTGCCTTTTACCCAGCCCCTGACCTTTCACGGCAAGGTGGAGGTGGCGCGCGAGGGCTTGCTGGTCCGCATTGACGACGGCTGGGGGGAGATAGCCCCCCTGCCCGGTTTCTCCAAAGAGACCCTGGCCGAGGCACACGCCGAGGCCATCGCCTGTCTGGAACAACTGGCCGCGGGGCAACCCATAGCCCCGCGCCTGCCTTCGGTGCAATTTGGCTTTGACTGTGCTCGCCGGGTCTGGCCCGCACAGACGGCCCCCCTGCCCGAACCCTATCCCCTTATTCAGGGCTCCCCCCAGGAGTTGCTGAAACACTGGAAAGAGTGGCTCCATCGCACTCCCAACAAAGCCAAGCTCAAGGTGGCCCGCTATCCCATGCGGGACGAGCTGGCACTGATCCGGCTGCTGTGCGACCGCATTCCGACCCTCAAGCTGGTGCTGGATGCCAACCAGGGCTGGACCCGCGAGGAGGCCTGGACCTTCTGCGGCCATCTGGACCCGAACCGGATCGAGTATCTGGAAGACCCCTGTGCCGATTTCGCCGACATCGCTTTTGTCGCCAACCGCACCGGCATGCCGGTGGCGCTGGACGAGCTGCTGGCCCAGGGCAAGCCATGGGAGCCCATCCCGCAGCTGCGCGCCCTGGTGCTCAAGCCCATGCTGCTCGGCTCGCTGGCCCACTGCGAGGCGCTGATCAACCGCGCCCGCGAGCTGCGGCTCAAGGTGATCATCTCCTCCTGCTTCGAATCCGGCCTTGGCCTGAACCAACTGTTCCACCTCGCCGGAGAGTGGGCCCCGGAGCAGGCCCCCGGGCTGGATACCCGTCGCTGGATGGCGGCGGATCTGTTAAACGAAGCCGGGGAGCCGGACACCGGCGCCCTGGAGACCCTGTTTTACCGTGACTGATTTCCCCGCTCCAATCCAGGAGACTTGCCCGGTACGCCACTGGGCCAGGCTCGCCCCCCATCGCATCGCCATCCACGCCGACACCCCGCTGAGCTACCGGACGCTCGATCTGCGCCTCAACAGCCTGTGCGACCAGCTCGCCCGGGCCGGGCTCACCCGCGGGGATCATCTGGCCGCCGTGGTGCGCGGCGCGCTGGAGGATGTGCTGCTGGCCTGGGCCTGCGTGCGCAGCGGTATCGTGTTCTGTCCGCTCAACCCCGCCTTTCCGCTCACCCGACAAGTCGAACTGGCCGGCCGCCTCGACGCCCGGGCCTTCTGGTCAGCGGGCGACATGCCGAGCGGTGACTGGCAGGCGCTGCGGCTCGATTTCAGCCGCGAGCTGGCAACAGGTTATGATGAGTGGCCGCTTGAGCCAACCCAGCTCAACAACATGATCCTCACCTCGGGCTCCAGCGGCACACCGAAAGCCGTGGTGCACCGGCTGGCCAACCATCTGGCCTCGGCACGGGGCTCCGCAGCCCTCATCCCCCTCGACGAAGAGTGTGGCTGGCTGCTCTCCCTGCCGCTGTTTCATGTCGGCGGCTACGCCATCCTGTTTCGGGTCTTTCTGGCGGGAGCCGCCCTGGTGCTGGACGATCGCAGCCGCCCCCTCGAGGCGCGGCTCGAGCGCCAGCCCATCACCCACCTGTCCCTGGTGCCGACCCAGCTCTGGCGCCTGCTGGCCCGGGGCTTCGATCCTGCGCGCACCCGTCTGCGCGAGCTGCTGCTCGGCGGCGCCGCCATCCCGCAGCCGCTGGTCGAACGCCTCACCGCCATGGGGCTCACCCCCAAGGTGAGTTACGGCCTCTCCGAGATGGGCAGCCAGGTCTGTACCGCCCTGCCCACCCGGGCGGGGATGGTGGGCCGCCCGCTGCCGGGGCGGGAGTTGTGCATCAAGGGACAGGAGATCTGCGTGCGCGGTGCCACCCTGTTTGCCGGTTACTACCGTGATGGCGCGCTGGAGCTGCCCCTCGACGAAGAGGGCTGGTTTCACACCCGGGACAAGGGGCACCTCACCCCGAACGGCGAGCTGGTGGTGGAGGGACGACTCGACAACCTCTTCATCTCGGGCGGGGAGAACATCCAGCCCGAAACCATAGAGCAGCGGCTGGTGGATCACCCCGCCATCGCCCAGGCACTGGTGGTGCCGGTGCCGAACGATGAGTGGGGGCAGCGCCCCGCTGCCTTTATCGACTGGCACGGAGAACCCGTTCCCCATGCCGAACTGACCGCCTGGATCAGGGCCTCCCTGCCCGGCTTTATGGTGCCGGATCACTGGCTGCCCTGGCCCGATCTCGGCGGCAACCTGAAGCCCTCCCGTCAGCATCTGGCCCACGCAGCCCGGAACCACGTGGGAGACAGGATATAAAATGTGATATATGTCACATTCCATGTTTTTACTCATCGTTCAAAAAAGCCGCATGTGAGTCTTTACTTTCAATCAAGCCCCGTCCGAGTCACAAACTGGCGTCTGATATAAATTTTATCTATTTTTCAGTGTGTTAATTTACAGTTGATATCCTTTTGGGGCCTAGTAGATTGCCCTCCCTTCACCACGTAGACAATAAAAAACGAAGGGATAACAATGACTCGTTCAGGCTCAAGGTGGTGGCTGCTGGCCACCCCGCTGCTTGTTGCCGCCCAGGCACAGGCCGACTACTCCCCCACCGACTGGCAAGACTACCGGCTGACCGGTGAATCAAACCGCCAGCTCGCCCCCCGCGTCACCGAGGTGACCTACGAACTCAAGGCACGCGACGCAGGTGCCCCCTATCAGCAACTCAGGGTCTATCGTCGCTTCGACTGGCAGGGAAACGATCTCGCCTCGCTGGCTGAAAATCACTGCAGCGAGCCCAAATTGCGGGTCGAGGCGGGCTGGCAAATCCGCTATCTCAGCTGCGAGCAGCGGGTGCCGGCCGGCAAGGCGGTGCCCGCCACCAGCTACGACTACGGCTATGGCCTCAAGGAGGGGCGCTGGGAACAGCTGGCCGGTACGCCGACCGCCTCCCGCACGGATCGCTTCCCCCTGCCCGACCCCGTCTTGCTGGGTCATACCGAGCAGGAGCTGGATCGCTGCGAACTGAACGCCCAAGGGCGCTGCGCCGAGCCCGAGTGGCACTATCAGCCGCAGGATTGGCAACAGTTGGAAGTGAAGGAGGAGACCCCGAGTGAGCGGGATGGCCGACTGGAGCAGGTATTCTTCCGCTTGCAGCCCGTCCCCGGCAGCCTGGCGGCCAGCCAGGTCAGCGAGCTGCACGTCTGGCGCAGCTATCGCTGGCAACTGGAGCAGGCCGCCGCCATCCAGCAGGAGTGTGACGAGCCCATGGAGCGCCAGGAGGGGGAGAACACCGTTCGCTACCGCCTCTGCCGCCAGGTCATTCCGGCCGGCAGCGAGGTGATGGTGACCCTGAAAGACACTGGCTATCAGAACCCGGTCAGCGGCCGTGAGTGGCAACCCCTGCCGGAGACCGACGAGTGGCAGGAGAGCCGGGTGATACAGCGCCCCATCGTACTGGCCAGCAAGGAGGAGCTACTGGCGTGCCACCGCCCCAGCGGCCGTCCCTGCGGCGAGCCGGATCAGCCCGACACGACGCTGCTGGATGCCGACGCGGCGCAGCTGGTCACCGATGTCAGCGGCCAGAACAGTCCCGCCTGGCAGGCCGATTATGGCCACGACGACGCCAAGCTGATGGCGGTGGTGCGCGGCATGCGCGCCCTGCTGGCCGCCAACCAGCCGACCCACCCGGCCATGGACAAGCTGCTCTACTATGTGCGCGCCCACAACTACCATGATGGTGTGCGCCGGGAGAGCGATCAGGTAGCCCGGGAACTCGCGGCCGTGATGATGGCGCTGCTCGATCACCCCCTGCTGCTCACCGCCGAACCGCAGGATCAGGCCGGTACCGTGCTGGAGGCCTGGAGCGTCGCCGCCCAGGGACAGCTGGAGCAAAGCGCGTTTCGCCAGAGCGCCGGCCCCATGCTGTCCCAGCTCAACCGGGCACTCGCCTACGCGGCGCAGCATGCCGCCTTGATCAACGGCCACAAGCCCTGGGCTGACGGCATCTTCGAGCTGCTCAACCTGATCGACCAGAGCGCCAACGCCGGCCAGCAGGCCGATTTCAGCGCCACCTTCATGGCACAGGAGCCCTCCCTGCGCCAGAGCCTGCGCCAGCTCGGCATGAGCGAGCTGTCACTCTGGAAGCAGCGTGACGGGTCGCGGGATCTGTTTGTCTTCAACAACATCCTCGACGCCCACAGCCGCCTCTACCGGATGATGAGCTACAGCCAACCGGACGAGGCGGCCCGCTATCGCCAACTGCTGGACCGCGATGTCATCGCCATCATGCGCCACCACGGCCTGATCCCGGGCGGCCCCCACCCGGCTTCGTTGCTGGAGGATGTCTCCCTGACCCTCTCCAGCTACTACCTAACCTACACGGATCGCACCAGCGAGGCTTGCATCAGCGGTGACTTCGCCGGCCTCTGCACCCCCATCCGGATGGAGGACATACTGCCATTCGAACACACCTGCTCACCCACCCTGCGCCTGCGGGCCCAGGATCTGACCCTGGCCCAGGCCGAGGAGATCTGCCGCGAGCTGGGGGCGGAGGAGCAGCAGTTCCACCAGCAGATGGAGACAGGCTGGCAACCGGTGGCCGACGATCACAACGAGACCCTCGAGCTGGTGATCTTCGATTCCTCCGCCGACTGGAATCGCTACGGCGGCGCCCTGTTCGGGGTCTCCACCGACAATGGCGGCATCTATATCGAAGGGGATCCGGCTCGTCCGGGCAACCAAGCCCGCTTCTTCGCCTACGAGGCGGAGTGGAAGCGCCCCGCCTTCCAGGTGTGGAACCTGCGCCACGAATACGTCCACTATCTGGATGCCCGCTTCAACCAGTACGGCAGCTTCGGCCAGTACCCTCTCAACCGCACCACCTGGTGGGCGGAGGGGCTGGCGGAGTACATCGCCCACGGCCAGTGCTTCGCCCGCGGTCTGGACAATGTGGCTGGCCGCCCCGCCGACCGGCAGCCGACCCTGGGGGAGATCCTCCACCTCGATTACGATCAGGGCGGCGACATGGTCTACTCCTGGTCCTATACCGTTCACCGCTTCCTGAACGACACCGGTCGCAACGCCAGTTGGCTGGCCCTGGCGCAGGCCCTGCGCAACCCGGATCGCCAGCAGGCCTTGAGTGACTTCGAGGGGGAGATGGATCGACTGATCGCCAGCGACAGTGCCGCTTATCAGACCTGGCTGAACAGGGAACTGCTGCCCTGGTGGCAGGCCAACAAGGAGTCCGACGCCTGCAAGGGGAATGACTCCGCGCACTGATTCATTTGATACACAAGGGGACAGCCATGGCTGCCCCCTTTTTTATCCTCTCCCGCTGCGACAAGCCCTGCCCCAGCCAGACAGCCCCTTGCTATCAAGTCTGACGCCCGCCCCCGAGTTGTAATAGAATGCCGAAAACCACTTCAACTTCAGACCCGAATCGCACCGCGCATGAAGAAGTTTGCCAAGATCCTCCTCGCCTCCCTGCTGTTGCTGCTGGCGCTGATTGCCTCGCTGCTGGCCTATGGCGAGTGGATCGTCTCCGACACCCGCCAATACACCTATGACGAGGTGAGCGAGGTGCCATACAACCCGGTAGCCGTGGTGCTGGGCACCTCCAAATACCTTGCAGGTGGCGGCCCCAACCACTACTTCAAGTACCGCATCAAGGCCGCGGCCGAGCTCTACAACAACGCCAAGGTGGATTACATCCTGGTCTCCGGCGACAACGCCACCTTGCAATACAACGAACCGCGCCAGATGCGCCGCGCCCTGATCAAGGCGGGCATCCCGGCAGCTGCCATCTACATGGACTTCGCCGGATTCCGCACGCTGGATTCCGTGGTACGGGCCAAGGAGGTGTTCGGCCAGGAGCGCTTCACCGTGGTTTCCCAGGGCTTTCACAATGAGCGAGCCATCTTCATCGCCCACCACTTCGGCATCAACGCCATCGGCTTCAACGCCGAAGATCCCAGCGCCTATCAGGGGATCCGCACCCGGATCCGGGAGGTGTTTGCCAGGGTGATGGGGCTGCTCGACCTCTACGTGCTGGACAAGGGACCCAAGTTTCTGGGCGACCCGGTTCCCATCGGTCTGCCCGTCCCCTGCGAGCCCCTGAGCACCCTGGGTACCCGGCATCCCTGCATCAAGCAGCCCAAACCGGCGGTCACACCACCGGTGAAGCAGCAAGAATCCGAACCAGCCGTTACGCCACCGGAGAAACCGCAAGAAACCGAGCCGGCCGTCGCGCCACCGGTAGAGCAGCAAGCGCCTGAGTCTGCGACCAGCGCCGCCATGGCCACCTGATATGACAAACGACCCGCCAATTGGCGGGTCGTTTTCGTTGAAGGGGATGTTGCCAACGGTTACAGCAGACTGGCCAGCAGGGCACGCAGCGCCTTGATGAGCGCAGGCTTGCCCGCCAGTTGCAGCCGGCCGGCCAGGCGGGTCCAGTCTGCATATTGCCAGATGGTGGCGATCAGCAGATGGCGCTCGTCGGCCGTTAGCGGCGCGAGCCGGTCAATATTGCCCGCCAGCCAGCGCTGCAGGCTGGGTTGGCACAGCTCGAACGGCTTGTGATGGTGGGCAAAACAGGCCAGCTCATCGCACACGAACGCATCCTGCTCACCCGAGACAGGCTCACAGTCCTGCACACACAGCCACACCAGCTCGGGGTCCAGCGCTTTCAGCTCCCCCGCCAACAGGGTCGGCAACTGGGCCACGAAACGCCGTCGCCACAGGGCCAGCTCGGGCTCATGCTCCGCCTTGAGTGCCTTGAGCAGCAGAGCGGCGTGGCTGCCGCTGGCGGTATCCCGCTGCAGCCCGATGCGCAGCGCCACCAGCCCCGCCTTGCGCCAGAACGGCAGCAGATCGGCGCTGGCCGAGAAGGCGGAGCCGAGGTAGTCGAGACCCGCCTGGCGGTAGTGAACCTCCAGTTGGCCAAGCAAGTGCGAGCCGAGACCATGGCGATGCAGCTCGGGGTGGATGGCGATGCGCATCACCCTGGCGTAGCTGCGCTCCCCAGCCGTCTTGCACCCCGCGTGGGCCAGCAATGACTGGGGCAACAGATGACCGCGCGGTCGCCGCCGGCCGGCCCAGATCGCCTCCGCCAGCTCGGGTTCTATCTGGCCCTCCCGCGCTACCAAAGCCACCCCGAGCAGGCTCTGCGCCTCTTCCAGCAGGTGGATGTCGAGGCTTGGGCTCTCCAGCAGGGCTCTGAGATCACTTGGCGTGGTCTGGTAGTGGGCCAGCACCAGCAGACCGAATACCTGGTTGAGCAGCGTTTCGTCCTTTGCCAACACGCCTTGTGCGATCATCCGCCAGCGCGGGTGGGTCGGCGGCAAGGGAGCTGCCACCTCGGCGTTGAGGCCGAGCAGGCGAAACACCAGCGGCTCCAGCGGATCCCTGGCACTCCAGCGGATCGGCGAGGCCAGGTGAATTTCCTGCCAATCCGGCGTCTCCCTGTCCAGCACCCGCTTGAAGCGCAGATGAAAGCCACGCCCCGTCCCCTCGTAACCGTGCTCCGTGGTGGCGAAGACGATGCGGCTGTGTCGGGCCAGCATGGCCTCCAGCAGAGGGGTCGGGATGGCGGCAGCTTCGTCCACCAGCAGCAGATCGGGCTGCAGCCCTTCCTGTACCAGCCGATCCGGCGAGCAATACGCAAGGCCCGCCAGCTTCTCCACCGTGGTGCCAAGCCCGCAGGCTGCGTGGTCAAGCAGGGTGGCGACCGTCCCCTGGGAGGGGGCCGTCACCACTATCTGCAGGTCGGGCTGGTCACGCAGCAATTCGGCGGCGGCGATCCCCAACAGGCTGCTCTTGCCACGGCCACGGTCGGCGCTCAGCACCAACGGACGACGACGATGGCCGTGCAGCACCTTGTGGATGGCGGGCAGGGCAAGGGCCTGATCGTCGCTCAAGGGGCGATCGGGCCCCAGCGGCTGCCAGGGCACGCCGTCGACCGGGGGCAGCAAAGAGAGCGCCGGATCCCCTTCCAGCAACCGCACCAGCCGGGCGATAAAGCCGTGCCCCGCCTGCGCGGCCTCTTCGGGCCGGGCCACCAGCCGCACCCGATCCGGGTCCGGGTAGCCGGGCCATTGCGCCCTCGGCGGAGTCAGCAACAGCAGCAGACCGCCAGCGCGCAGGGTACCTGCCAACGCCCCGAAGGCGTCGGGGTGAAAGCCGCTGAAGGCGTTGAGCACCAGGGTGTCGCACTCCTGCCCGAGTCGCTGCAACGCCTTGGCTGCCGGCAGGGGGTTATGACAGGCAGGCCCCTCCCCGAGCCAAAAGACAGCCTCGCCGAGCAGGGCATCGGCACGGGCAATGCAGTCGGCCTGCTCCCCTTCCAGCCAGATCAGCCGCCGCTCACCGGTACGGGCCAGGCATTGGCGCAGGGCGTCTGCCTCTGATGGAGTCATGATGCGGTGCTATCGCCCGGTTTGACCCTGGGTTCGAACATGCGATCCCCCATCTGGTCGATGAAGGTGTGGGCCTTCTGCACCATGAAGCGCTCAGCATCGGCCGGGTTGGCAAACAGATCGGAGCGGATGAAGCGGTGAGTCAGCAGGGTGCCGTCCACTTCTTTGGTGATGCGCCCAGCCAACCGGTACTGGCCCCCCTCCGCCATGGGCTCGGGGTAGATAAGATAACCGGCGTATTCGGTGGGCGTGACCTCGGCGGCTTGCGGTGACTGGCTCCCGAACAGGGCGCCGAGCAGTTTCTTGAGCATGATGATCCCCCTCTGTGACAGGGCATTGTCCCCAAGGGGTGGATGAGTGGCAAGCGGGGCAACTTATTACCAATGGTTATTTGCATCACGAACCATTCTCATTTAGATTTCTCTCATTGCAGCATGAGGTAATCACTATGTATGTCTGTTTGTGCCGTGGCATCACAGATACCCAGATCCGCAAGGCGGTACAGGCAGGCAGCGGCGAGTTTCGCCAGCTCAAGCAGGAGCTGGAAGTCGGCGCCCAGTGTGGCAAGTGTGTGCGCATGACCATGGAGATCATCGCCACCGAGCTCGACAAGCTGGCGCAGGAACAGCCCCCGCTCTACTACGAAGTGGCCTGATCCGGCCATCTGTCGGCTTTGCCGACCCATCCCTCCCGTCAGACGAGCAGGCTCGTCTGACCTTCTTTTGTCACTTTTCTCGACTAAGCTCTAACGATCGAGGCCGCAGGCACGAACCAAGGAGCACTGTCGATGAAAGGAGATCCCAAGATCATTGCCCACCTCAACAAGGTGCTGGCCAATGAGCTGATTGCCATCAACCAATACTTCCTCCACGCCCGCATCTACGATGACTGGGGCCTCAAGGCGCTCGGGCACAAGGAGTATCACGAGTCCATCGATGAGATGAAACATGCCGACGAATTGGTCAAGCGGATCCTGTTTCTGGAAGGGCTGCCCAACCTGCAGGATCTGGGCAAGCTGCGCATCGGTGAGACGGTGGAGGAGATGCTGCGCTGCGACCTGTCGCTGGAGCTGGACGCCATCCCCGATCTCAGGGTGGCCATCGCCTACGCCGAGTCGGTGCAGGACTACGTCAGCCGCGACCTGTTCCAGGACATACTGGAAGATGAAGAGGAACATGTGGACTGGCTGGAGACCCAGCTCGATCTCATCGATCGCATCGGCCTGGAGAACTACCAGCAATCCCAGCTGCATCACGACTCCTGAAGGTGCACCATGCATGCCACCCGACACCCGCTACGGCGGGTGTCTTCGTTTGCCGGCCCGCAAAACTGTCCGCCAGGATCACAGTTAGCGCGACCGGTACAGCAAGCGCCACGGCTTTCGTTTAGGATACGCCTCTCTTCTCATCACATGATTACGGACATTTTCCATGGAACAGATCGCACGCGAGATGGCCCCTCACAAGCGGGTCGCCCTGGTGGCTCACGACAACATGAAGACCGCCCTGCTGAACTGGGTGATGCGCCGCAAGGAGGAGCTCAAGCTCCACCACCTCTATGCCACCGGCACCACGGGCACCATGCTCGGCAAAAATGCCCAGTTACCCATCACCTGCCTCTTTTCCGGCCCCATGGGCGGTGACCAGCAGCTAGGCGCCCTGATCGCCGAGGGCAAGATAGACGTGCTGATCTTCTTCTGGGATCCCCTCAATGCGGTGCCCCACGATCCGGACGTGAAGGCCCTGCTGCGCCTGGCGGCGGTGTGGAACATCCCGGTGGCCACCAACGAGGCGACCGCCGACTTCATCATGGACAGCCCCCACATGCAGCAAAAATTCAACGTGCAGATCCCCGATTACGCTGGCTATCTCAAGGCCAGAACCGAGTAATCGAATCTCGGGATGCAACAAGGGCCGCATGATGCGGCCCTTGTCGTTGTGCACTTGCCTGACGGGCTCACAGCGCCCGAACCAGGATCCGCGCCACCACGTCCGTGTCTATGTCCTGCTGTTCCCCCAGGGCGGTGCGCCCCACCCGTTTGAGGTTGGAGCAGATGGCGGGGATGCAGCTCTCGCCGAGATCGTAAGCGGCCAGCCTGGTCGGCAGCCCCATCTGCTGGAAGAACTGCTCGGTGCGGATGATCGCCTCCTCGATGCGCAGCGCCTTGTCTTCCCGGGTCGAGTGCCACACCCGCTCGGCAAACTGGGCCAGTTTCTCCTGCTTCTGGGCCGCCCGCTCCCGCAGCAGCGAGGGCAGCACCACCGCCAGACTCTGGCCATGATCCAGCCCGTAGAGCGCCGTCAGCTGGTGGCCGATGGCGTGGCTCGCCCAATCCTGCGGCACCCCGCAGCCGATCAGGCCATTGAGCGCCAGACTGGCGGCCCACATCAGGTTGGCGCGTACCTGATAGTTGGTGGGCTCCGCCAGCGCCCTGGGGCCATTGTCCACCAGCACCTGCAGCAGGGCCTCCGCCAGCCGGTCCTGCACCTCGCCCCCAACCGGGAAGGTGAGGTACTGCTCGGTGACGTGGACGAAGGCATCCACCACCCCGTTGCCGGTCTGGCGGGCAGGCAGGCTGTAGGTGGTGGCGGGATCGAGCACCGCAAATTGCGGCTGCACCAGTGGGCTTCTGAAGGAAATCTTGGCATCCCCCCGACTCACCACGGCGGTCGGATTGCTCTCGGAGCCGGTGGCCGGCAGGGTCAGTACGCAGCCCAGGGGCAACGCCTTGGCGACGTCCGCCTGATTGGCGCAGATATCCCAGGGGTCATCCCCTTCGTAGCAGGCCGCCGCGGCAACAAACTTGGTGCCATCCACCACTGAGCCGCCCCCGACCGCCAGCAGAAAGTCGATGCGCTCGCGCTTGACCAGCTCGACCGCCTCCATCAGACGCTCGTATCTGGGATTGGCACTGATGCCGGAAAACTCCTGCCACTCCATACCGGCCAAGGCCTGGCGGATCTGCTCATAGACGCCGTTTTGCCGGATGCTGCCGCCCCCGTAGAGCACCAGCAGACGGCTACCCGGCGGGATCAGCGTCGGCAGGCTGGCGATCTGCCCCTCACCGAAACAGATGCGGGTCGGATTGGCATATTGGAAGTTGTACACGGCGGACTCCTAGGCTTGAACGATGCCGGAACATTGTGCGCCTGCAGGGAAGTGAGGTCAAAACGGGGGGCAGTATCTTGCCCGCCGGTGGCCGATGCTGGCCGAAGCTGGCAAGGCTGGCGGGCATCCGGCAAGGCTGGCGGGCATCCGGCAACACAAACTCAGGCCGTTGTGGCAGTCTCGCTCTTGCTCGTCTTGCCGGTCAGACGATCCATGGCCTCCTTGAGCATCGCCTCCTGCTGCTCCTTGAGCGTCTTGCTCTGCTGCTCCCGCTCCTCGGCGGTCAGGGTCTTGTCGCCGGCGATCGTCTGCAGTTGCTCTTCCAGCTCGTTGTACTTCTTGCGATCAAATCCCAGCGCCTTGTCCACCAGCTGTTGCATCACGGCCCCCTTGTCGGAGCTCATGTCCAGCGCGGGAGGCAGCTTGCTGTTCTTCGCCAGGTGCTCATAGGTCAGCACCTGCTGGGCCTGACCGGTGATCCGCTGGGAGGAGAGGCTGACCAGCTCTTCCCAGCCGCCCCCCTGACCACCCGCCCCGGCACTGCTGAGGGTGGCAAGGGCGCGGGAGTTGGAGGCGCTCTGGGCAAGCTGCTGGCTGTAGGGTTTGATATCCATAAAAAGGGCTCCAGTCTGCATGACGGGTGGGCTGATTCGGTGACGTGAGGCGTCAGGCCTCACCATTGTCAATAAAACCAGCAAGTTACAGGCCAACTTGGCAAACGGGCCCACAAGCCTGCCGACATGGGGAATGCACCGGATGGCAGGCTCAGCGGCGTCAGAATCATGACTCCTCAGCCCCCTGGTTTTCCCCTCGGGATCCGCCATCCGCTGGCAGCGGTGTCAAAAATCGGGGATTGGCGCCAAGATCACAAAACAAATGACCACAACGAAATACAATCCTTAGCGCAGAATATGACCTGCAAGCAGTGTTATGGATGAAATGTTTGCATATTGATAAATTTACAGACCTATTCACCGGCACCTGCCTGTGCCGCCTCTGGCCTGCGGCAACAGCTATCCATCCCACCGCCTGACTTTTACCCACCACAATGACTCGGGCAACTCTATGAAAAAACACTCTCTGACCCTGCTCTCCGCCACTCTGTTCACCCTGCTTGGCACCAGTGCCGATGCCTGCACCGGCCTTATCGTCGGCAAGGGCGCCAGCACGGATGGCAGCGTGATGATCGCCAGAAACGAAGACTTCGGCATCAACAACTGGAACAAGTACCTCGCCTTCCATCCCGCCAAGCAGAACGAGGAGAAGGTCTGGCGACTGGGCAACGGGCTGGAAGTACCCATGCCCAAGGCCTTCCTGGCCTACTCCTCGATCCATGACTGGGATGCCGTCACCCTGGATCCCGCTGGCAAGTATTACGAGGAGCGCGGTATCAACGAGTTCAACGTCGCCATCTCGGCCACCACCAGTGCCGAGGTCAACGAACGAGCCAAGAAGGCCGATCCGCTGATCGAGAAGGGGGTCATCGAGGCCATCATCCCCACCCTGATCCTGCCCCAGGCCAGGAGCGCGAAGGAGGGGGTCAAACTGCTCGGCGACTATGTGGAGAAATATGGTGCCGGTGAGGGCAACAGCCTCTATCTGGCGGATGTGAACGAGGCCTGGTTGATGGAGATAGGATCGGGCCACCACTGGATCGCGGTGCGGGTGCCGGATGACAGCTATGCCATGGTGGCCAACGGCCTGCGCATCCACGGCGTCAATCTGGACAGCCCGGATGTGCTGCACTCGCCCAAGCTGCTGGAGTTCGTGCAACAGCACAAGCTGCTGGACAAGGCCGACCCGGTATCGTTCAACTTCGCCAAGGCGTTCGGCGTGGTGGCCGACCCCTACAACGTGGATCGGGAGTGGCTCGGCCAGCAGATGCTGACTGCCTCTCACAAGCAGCCGACCCGCCAGGAGCAGTACCCGCTCTTCATGAAACCCGATGCCCCCATCGCCGTGGCCGATGTGGCCAGGGTGCTGAGCGCCACCTATGAGGGGACGCCGCTGGCCGGCAAGGCAGAGCGGCCGATCCGCATCGATCGTCAGCTCGAATCCCACGTCATCCAGCTGCGCAAGGAGATGCCCAGGGAGTTCCAGGGGTTGATTTGGCAAAGCTACGGCGTGCTCGCGGAATCCGTGATGGTGCCGCTCTACAACACGCTGCAATCCTATCCCCTGCCCTATCGCACTGGCAGCGACACCTATTCCGATGACTCCGCCTACTGGCAGTTCCGCAGCCTGACTGCACTGGCCGGCACCAATCCTGACAAGTACCTGCCGCTGTTGCGGGGCGTCTGGCAGAAAGAGAGCAGCAAACTCTACAAGGAGGTGGCGCTGCTCGATCAGACGCTGAAACAGGCCTACAGCAAAGACAAGGCCACGGCGGTCGAACTGGCCTCCGACTACTCCTACGGCCAGCTGGAGCAGACCTACCAGATGGCGAAGGATCTTCGCTACAAGCTGATGACGGATCTCACCAAAAGCACGGAGAAGAAGTATTCGGAAGAGGAGTTCAAGAAGATCATGAGCCTGTAAGAGGCTCACCAAAGCAAGGAGGCACCCGAGGGTGCCTCCTTTCATTTGCTCGACGCCACCGTGATTTAGCGACGGCTGATATGGAGCGGGCCCGAGGTCTGGGCCACCGGCATGATCTCGATCCGGTTGATGTTGACGTGAGGGGGCTGCTGGCTGACCCAGAGCACGGTATTGGCGATGTCCTCCGGCTGGATTGCCTCGACCCCCTGATAGACGGTGGCCGCCTTGGCATCGTCACCGTGAAAGCGCACGTTGGAGAACTCGGTACCGCCGCACAGGCCGGGCTCCACATTGGTGACCCGGATGGCGGTGCCCGCCAGATCGGCGCGCAGGTTCAGGCTGAACTGCTTCACGAACGCCTTGGTGGCGCCGTAGACGTTGCCGCCCGGATAAGGATAGGTGCCGGCGATGGAACCGATGTTGATGACGTGACCGCGATTGCGCTCGACCATGCCCGGCAGCAGCAGCCGGGTCAACAGGGTGAGGCCGCTGATGTTGGTGGCAATCATCTGCTCCCAGTCTTCAAGGTGTGCCTTGTGGGCAGGCTCCAGCCCCAGGGCCAGTCCGGCGTTGTTGACCAGCAGATCCACCTCACACCAAGCGGCAGGCAGCCCCTCGATGGCGGCCTTGGTCGCGGCCTTGTCCTGCACGTCGAACACCAGCGGCATAAAGTCTGGCCCCAGTTCGTCCACCAGTGCCGCCAGGCGCTCGCCGCGGCGGCCAGTGCCGATCACCCGGTAGCCCGACTGCACCAGCAGGCGGCTGATGGCCGCCCCGAATCCGGACGACGCGCCCGTTACCATTGCTATCATCTGAACCTCCATTGTTATCTGTCTTCTTGAACCCATTCGATATCATTCATCATCCAGCTCGCGGCCCGTCCCCTTGCGCCAGAGAAACACCAGCAGGTGCAACGCAAACAGGCCCGATCCCGCGAGGGCAAACAGCAGGCTGGTGAGGGCATTGACCGAGCTGTCGGCGCCAAACCACCACCAGGCCAGCCAGCCGGCGAGGCCGATGGCAAAGGTCTGGGCGGCGCACACGGGGCAGCGTCCCAGCTTGGCCTTGATGGCGGTGGCCAGGCAGTTATCGCAGCTCATCCCGGCGCTCCTGACCCTTTCCTTCGGCGGTGGGTGCCGCCTCACTCTGGTGTCCTCGTGTGCGGCTGCTCGCACCCTCTTCCCTCAACGGCAATACCAGCCGCAGGGCATGCTGGCCATGGCCATAGTAATCCGGCAACCTCTGCTGCAACCTGAATCCGAGTCCCTGATAGAGGGCCAGCGCGGCCTCGTTGCTCTCGCCGACCTCGAGCCGGATGGCCCCCCAGCCGGCCTCCCGCCCCTCGCGGATCACCTGCTCCAGCAGACGGCGGGCCCAGCCGAGACGACGCACCGTCCAGCGGATGGCCAAGGTCTGCACCACCAGTCGATCCCAGCCCTTGTGCTCCAGCAGGCTGAGATACCCCATCAGTTGCTCCTTCTCATCCAGCAGCAGCAGGGTACGCCCCCTGGCCCGGGTGAGCAGATAGTGCCAGCGGCTGCGGCCGAAGGCGATTTCGGGGGGGAAGCAGTAACGCTCCAGCTTAACGATGGCGCCCACATCATCGGTTCGGGCCGCTCGTACGGTCAACACGGGGAGTCCTTGTTCGGTTATTTATCTTCAGCACCAAAAATGCGACTTGTATCACAAGTTACCAAGGCAGATATTAGGCACTGTAACCTCTTGTTTCCCCTCGCGCCATTGTCGTGCTTGTCGGTGCATCGAAGCCCACTGGGGATCCTGCCGTTTCAGGCAGTCCTTTCTGTGGAGCCGAAAATATGAGTACCTATGTCATCGTCGAAGAGCTGGGCGACTGGCCCTGCCATGCCGACTATCTGCTGACCGCCCGCACCTACCTGCAACACGGTGTGCCCACCACCGGCGGTCGCCCCCGCATCATCAACCTCTGTCGCAATCTGGATCACCTGAGCGCGGGTTATTACTGCTCTTTGCTGGCCCAGGCCCGCGGTCACCACTGCCTGCCCGGCCTGCAGGCCATCAGCGTGCTGCAACCCCAGCAACCGCCGGCCAAACTGTGGCGCAAGCTGCAGGGGTGGCTGGCCCAGCAGAGCGAGGACAGGATCCGGGTGCGCGCCATCTTCGGCCAGAGCGAACAGAGCGAACTGGCGGGGCTGGCTCGCTATTACTACGGCCTGAGCCAGCTGCCGCTGCAGGAGTTGACCCTCAAGCGCGGCCGCCACGGCTGGTCGGTGCGCCAGCAGCAGAGCCTCTCCCCGCTGGAGCTGAGCCAAAGCGAAAAGGCCCTGATGCTGCACCACGCCCAGGCGCTGGTGGGGACCGGCGACGAGGAGCAGGCGGCCCCCCTCTATCAGCTCGCCATCCTGGTCGACCCCGCCGACGGCCGCGCCAGCAGCGATGCACTGGCACTGACGCGCTTCATAGAGGCCGCCGCCGCCCAGGGGATCCAGGCCGAGATCCTGGCGCCCTCCGCCATCGAACGGCTGCCGGAGTTCGATACCCTCTGGCTGCGTGCCGAAACGGCGGTCGGCCACTACACCTTCGAGTTTGCCCGCCGCGCCGAGCAGCTCAAGATGCCGGTGATCGACAGCTCCCGGGCCATCCTCGCCTGCAGCAACAAGCTCTACCTCTACGAGCTGATGGTGCGCAGCGGCGTGCCCATGCCCCCCACCATGGTGGTGACCCGCCGCGGCCGCCACCATGTGGACGAGCTGGTGCAGCGGCTCGGCTTGCCACTGATGGTAAAAGTGCCCGATGGCGCCCAGGGGCGGGATCTGGCGATGGCCAGCGACGAGCAGCAACTTGCTCGCCTCTTGGACGAAGGCTTGGGGCGCTCAGCTCTACTGCTGGTGCAAAGCCGGATCCCCGCCGAGTTCGACTGGCGCATCGGCTTTCTCGACGGCTCACCGCTGTTTGCCTGCCGCCGCTATCGCCCCGAGCCCGGCAACCGCATCCGCCGCCGCAAGCATCCCCTCGACATGAGCCGGATCGAGGCGCTGCCACTCACCGAGGTACCGGAGCGAGTGCTGCAGACCGCTCGCCGCGCCGTCCACCAGCTTGGCAACGGTCTGTTCGGGGTGGATCTGCGCCAGCAGGGGCGCGATTGCGTGCTGCTGGAGATCATCGACAACCCCTGGATCAGGGGAGACATCGAAGACAAGGAGGCAACCGATCTCTATGAACGCCTCGCCCGCGCCTTTCGCCAGCGGTTGGAGAACCGGGGCCAGAGCGCCGCCGCCTGAGCAAATGCCAAGGGCTCCATCATGGGGCCCTGTCGTTATTGCGCTGTCATCATTGCTGCCGTGTTATTGCAAAAACAGGAAACGCCCAGTCAGGGGCAGCAGTTCCACCGTCACACTGCCGCCGCCCAGAGCCAGGCTCTCGCCGCTCTGCAGATCCACCAGGGCGCTGCCGCTGCGCAACTTGCCGGTTGGCAGGTTGTAACTGAGAGGCGTGGTAGAGACGTTGAGCAAGTAGACAATCTGTTCAGTCGCCGTCTGCTTGATGTCGCCGTAGACGCTCCCCTCGGCCACCAGCTTGACCCGCTCCCCCTGATAAAGGGCGGGGTGGGCGGCGCGCAGGGCCAGCAGATCGCTGAGCCACTGCTTGAGTTCAGCCTGATCACCGCTCGGCACGAAACCGGTGACACCGGGCACCTTGCCGTCGCTGCGGGCCACGTGATCGTCACAGAGCCCCCGGGCCGCACAATCCGTGGTCACCTGGTTGGCAAAACCGGGTACCTCGTCGCCAAACTCCTCGCCGTAGTAGAGGGTGATAGGGCCGGAGCGGGCCGCCAGGAAGCTGAAGGCCGCCTTGTGGCGCTGCCAGTAGTCCGCCGGGTTGAAGTTGCCGCGCTTCAGCAGATCGCCGAAGCGCACCAGATCGTGATTGCCCAGCATCAGATTCGGCATGGCGTGGTCCGGGTAGTTCTCCACCTTGTTCCAGCTGGCGTCGAGCACACTGGCCCCCTGGCCGCCCTTGCCGGACTCCTCCACCGCCAGCGCCTGTACCAGGCCGTAGCGCAGCGGGAAATCGAACGCCGAGGAGAGCGCCGGGTTGTCGCCCGGCCCATACGCCTGGGCCCGGATCTCGTCGGCCCCCTTCCACACCTCCCCCACCATGTAACCCAGGGTGCCCCACTGCTGGCCAGCCGCCTTGCGCACCGCGCTGGCCCGATCCACCTCGCTGCGAATGGCACGCCAGTCGTCAAGATCGAGCTGATAAGCCTGATCGAGGCGCCAACCGTCGATGCCGTACTGCTCGACCCAGTAGCGGGCCACCTCCTTGAAGTAGGCCAGACTCTCGGGCTGGCTGTAATCCACCAGCTGGCCCGGGTAGCCGGCGCCGCCACTCTTGAGGGCGGGCAGGCGCCCCTCGGGGGAGGGCTTGCTCACCCCCACCTTGCCCACGTGGCCGAACACCCCGTCGAGGAAGACATAGAGACCGCGCTGGTGCGCCCCATCCACCAGCTTCTTGAGCAGGGCGTTGCTGCCGAAGTGGGGGTCCACGTTGAAGAAGTCGCAGGCGAAATAGCCGGTGGCGTCCAGCCTGTCGTCCCCGCCCTGACCGGCGCAGGAGTCGAACACCGGGGTGAGCCAGATGGCGTTGACGTTGAGGCTCTTGATGTGGTCCAGGCTGTCGATGATCCCCTGCAGATCACCGTTGTGCTGGGAGGGGCCGTAGCCGACGCCGTAGTTGGCGCTGCCGTCGCCGTCGACGAAAGACTCCACCATCACCTGATAGATGCGCAGGTTGCAGGCTGGCTGATCATCCCCGTAACAGGCACGACTGGCCGTGGCCACGGGAGGATGGGCAATCGGAGGATTGACGACCGGTGTGCCAGCCTCTCCGCCCGCCGTGCCGCTGCCACCACAGGCAGAAAGTAACAGGGCGGCTCCGATGAGGCCGCCATGACGCAACGTTCCCTGTTTCATTGTTATGTTCCCGCTGTGAGCGCAAGTGCCTGATGCACCTGTTTTCAGCCATGATAGTGGCCCCCGGCGATGTCTGTCTGTGACTGAAAACGTTATCTGGCTCAGTGGGTTAGCCAGACTTATCTCGGGAGTCGTCCATGGGGCGCACGCAACGCAAGGCTCGCCATGCTCTCGAAAACAGGGTGAAAGTGACCGGGGCGAAACCGTCACTCGCGATGACCGGCATAATGACGCTCGGACAAAGAGCAAGTGCAAAGCCTGTTAGCTGAAGGCTGCCCGCTCGTCGATGGGCATGATCAGGTGGTAGACCTCGTGGGCCGACAGGGTGCAACCGGCTGGCCACTCCAGCTGGTGGTGGCGGTTGATGAAGACACGGGCAACACGCCGCTCCGAATCCAGAGTCGCAAACAGGGGCTGGGTGCACCAGGGAGTGAGATCCAGCGCCCCCGTGGTGCCGTCGGAGAGCACGACAAACAGGCGCCATCCCTGCAAATATTCCACATCGATAAAGACCGGCATCCCTTCGGCTCCGATTGAGAAATTTTCGCCATTATAAGAAGGGATATACCGCCCATTCGCGCCACAGCTCACATTTCATACAGCAGGATATGCTGTCCACCAGAGGCGATCAAACTCACAATTTTGCATAAGAGGCATGAGGATGACCTCTTTTCTCAAACCGGGATGCAACCTTCCGGCGCCCCCCCTGTCATATTGCCACAACAAATAAAAAAACGTCTGCGGACAGACGTTTACAGGCTCATTCAGGAACAATTATGACAAACCTCAAGCAACGGCTGGGGCCATTCTGGCCCTTTGCCGTTTTCTGTGCGCTCGCCCTTTTTTCGCTCACCCTTGGCAGAATTGCCCTCGGTCTCTGGCAGCTGGAGCGGGTCGATGCCGTCGCCGGTTGGCAGGAAATGCTGCTGCAGGGGCTGAGAGTCGACTTCGCCACCCTCTGCTGGGTCTGGGGCGTTCCCGCCATGCTGACCCTGCTGCTGGCAGGCCCTCATGCCATCGGCAGGATCTGGCTGCAACTGATGCGGGTCTGGCTGACTCTGGGACTCTGGCTGATGCTCTTTCTCGAGATCTCCACCCCCTCCTTCATCAGCGAATACGGGGTGCGCCCCAATCGCCTCTATGTGGAGTACCTCATCTATCCGAAGGAGGTGTTCGCCATGCTGTGGGCGGGTCGCAAGGGAGAGCTGCTGCTGACTCTGGTGCTCAGCGGCGCCGTGCTGACGGGCAGCTGGTGGCTCAGCGGTCGACTGATGCGCGGCATCAGCTTCCCGCGCTGGTATCTGCGTCCGGCGTTTGCCCTGTTGATCCTGGCCATCGGTTTTCTCGGTGCCCGCTCCAGCCTGGGGCACCGCGCCCTCAATCCGGCCATGGTGGCCTTTGCCGATGATCCCCTGGTCAACTCCCTGACCGTCAACTCCGCCTACTCCCTCTTCTTCGCCATCAAGCAGATGGGGGCCGAGGAGGATGCCAGCCAGTTTTACGGCGAGCTGCCACGCCAGCGGATCCTGGAGCTGGTGCGCCAGGAAAGCGGCCGCGGCCCCCACGAATTCAGCTCCGACAGCCTGCCCAGCCAGACCTTCAACGAAGCCAGTTATGGCGGCCAGCCGAAGAATCTGGTGATCCTGCTGCAGGAGAGCCTGGGAGCCCAGTTTGTCGGCTCCCTCGGCGGGCGGCCACTCACCCCCAATATCGATGCCCTGTCACAGGAGGGGTGGGCCTTCGAGCAGCTCTATGCCACAGGTACCCGCTCGGTGCGCGGTATCGAGGCGGTGCTGACCGGCTTCACGCCAACCCCCGCCCAGGCGGTGGTCAAGCTGGGCAAGAGCCAGACCAACTTCTTCACCATCGCGGATCTGCTCAAACAGCGCGGTTACGACACCAGCTTCATCTACGGCGGCGAGAGTCATTTCGACAATATGCGCAGCTTCTTTCTCGGCAATGGCTTCACCACCATCGTCGAGCAGAAGGACTTCGACAATCCGGTATTCAAGGGCTCCTGGGGCGCATCGGACGAAGATCTGATGGCCAAGGCCGACGAGACCTTCCGGGCACTGCACAAGGAGGGCAAACCCTTCTTCAGCCTGGTGTTCAGCTCAAGCAACCACGATCCGTTCGAGTTTCCGGACAATCGCATCGCCCTCTATGAACAGCCCAAGCAGACCCGCAACAACGCGGCCAAGTATGCAGATTACGCCATCGGCGAATTCTTCAAGAAGGCGAAGCAGTCCGACTACTGGAAAGACACCCTGTTTCTGGTCATCGCCGATCACGACAGCCGGATCAGCGGCGCCGGCCTGGTGCCCATTCCCCGCTTCCACATTCCCGGGGTCATCCTGGGGGATGGCATAGCGCCGAAGAAGGACAAGCGGATCGTCAGCCAAATCGACATGGCGCCGACCCTGCTCTCCCTGATGGGGATAAGCGCCGACTACCCCATGCTCGGCAAGGATCTGACCCGCATGCCCGCCGACTGGCCGGGGCGAGCCATCATGCAGTACGACAAGAACTTCGCCCTGATGCGTGGCAAGGATGTGGTGATCCTGCAGCCGGAGCGGGCGGCGGAAGGATTCGTCTATGACGCCGCCAGCGAGAAGCTGACCCCGGCTGTGCAGCCGGAGGCGATGAAGGAGACCGCCCTCGGGCTGGTGCTCTGGGGCAGCATGGCCTATCAGCAGGGGCTCTACCGAACGGCGCCGGATCAGCGTACCGCCGCCAACTGAGCGATCACCGCCCACAAAAAGACCGCCAGCCGGCGGTTTTTTTGTGCCTTGAAAACGGAGATCAGGCCTGGGGAAAGCAGGGCAGGGAGCGGCTGAACTTGTGCTCGAACACCAGGGAGGTCTCGAGATGCACTACCTCTTCGCGGGAGGTGAAGTGATCGAACACGAAGTTGCGCAGGTGCTCGGTATCGGCGACACAGAGGTGCACCAGAAAGTCGTCCTTGCCCCCCATGTGGAACAGGCTGATCACCTCCGGCAGCGCCAGGATGGCATCGCGGAAGGCATCGATGATCTGGCGGCTGTGGCGGGCCAGCTGCAGAGAGACCATGGCCTGGATGTGGCCACCGAGAGCCTGGTAGTCCACTTCGCAGTGTGCCCCCTTGAGGACATCGTCTTGCTGCAGCTTGCGCACCCGCTCCAGGCAGGTGGAGGGGGCCACGCCCACCAAGGCAGCCAGATCCTTGTTGGTCATGCCCGCATCGCGAAACAGATGGGCCAGGATATCCAAGTCCAGTTGATCCAGGTTTCTCATCTTAACTCCTTGAACCGCTAAATTTTTTAGACTCTGCCCGTAAACCCGGGCAAACACAACGACCGTTGACATCGCGCCCGGCCCACCTATGCTTGGCGCCATTCACCGGGCCTGCCCCATTCATGAGGATCCGCCATGCACCCGTCTCATCCCTTCTGGAGCCTGGAGGTTCCCCGCGTCGATGGCCAGTTGCTGCTGACCCCCTGTCCGGGCACCCAGCAGGTTGCGCTGACCCAGGCCCTCGAGCAGCTGAGGCTGGCCGGCGCTCATGGGGTCGTGACCATGATGACGGGAGCCGAGCTGATCAGCCACGGCCTGGGCAACCTGGGGGCACAGGTCGAGCGTGAAGGCATGCGCTGGTTCCATCTGCCCATCGAGGATGACAAGGCCCCCGACACGGCATTCGAGCAGGCCTGGCTGCAGACGCTGCCGCAGCTGCGCGAGCTGCTTGGCGATGGCAAGCACCTGGTCATTCACTGCAAGGGCGGCAGCGGCCGCACCGGTCTGGTGGCCGCCGCCCTGCTGATTTCCCTGGGTCAATCCCAAGAAGAGGCCATGGCAGCCATCAGGGCCCGCAGACCCAAGGCGTTTGCCCTGGCCTGCCATCGCCACTGGCTGGATGCCCTGACCCTCAGGCTGGCTGGCGGTTGATCACTGGTTGCCGCCCTTCTCGTAGGTAAACACCTTGCCGATATCTTCCACCCGATAGCTGGTGAGCTGGTAGACGTAGTAGTTGAGCCAGTTGGCAAACAGCAGGTGACCATGGCTGCGCCAGCTGGCCCTCGGGGGTTGGCTAGGATCATTGTTCGGGTAGTAGTTGACCGGAATGGCGGGATCGAGCCCGGCTGCCAGATCCCGCTGATACTCCCCATCCAGGGTCAGGGCGTCGTATTCGGGATGGCCGGTGACAAACACCTGGCGACAATCCTTGGTCGCCGCCAGATAGACCCCCGCCTCCTCTGATTCGGCAAAGATCTGCAGATCGGTGTGGGCACGGATGAGGTCGCCATCAAACGCCGCATAACGGGAGTGAGGGGCGACAAACTCGTCGTCGAAGCCGCGCAGCAGCGGCTCGTGCTCGTCGAGGCGATGGTGGCGATAGACGCCGGAGAGCTTGTCGCCATGGGTCTGTTTTTCCATGCCATAGAGGGCTTTCAGCGCCGCCTGCACCGCCCAGCAGAGAAACAGGGTGGAGGTGACGTGTTGATGGGACCACTCGATGATCTCGACGATGCGCGGCCAGTAGACCACCTCCTCGAACTCCACCAGCCCGAGCGGCGCCCCCGTGATGATCATGCCGTCATAGTTGTTGCCACGCACCTGTTCGAAGTCGTGATAGAAGTTCTCCAGATGCGCCCGGGGCGTGTTCTTCGACTCCCGATCGTCGATGCGCAGCAGATCCACATCCACCTGCAGCGGCGAGTTGGAGAGCATCCGCATCAGCTGGATCTCGGTTTCGATCTTCTTGGGCATCAGGTTGAGGATCAATACCCGCAGCGGGCGGATATTCTGGGTGACGGCCCGGGACTCCGTCATCACGAAGATGTTCTCCTGCCCCAGCACCTCGGCGGCGGGTAACTGATCCGGAATCTTGATCGGCATGCTTACTCCCTGTACTGCATCGGTAAATATGTCTGGACATCCAGAAGCCTATAATAAAGCACCTGACCTGTCATCAGATACCTTTTGTATTCGATCCCGCGTTTGACTAGCATACGGCTCAGTGTGTCTCTCGCAGCCTGGACAATGACTGGTATCAAGATCTCCGTAGACCGACTGCAGGTCGGCAATTTCGTCTCTCTGCCACTGGGTTGGCGCGAACACCCCTTCCTGTTTTCCAGCTTCAAGCTCAAGAATGAAGAGGAGATCGAGCTCATTCGCCGGCTTGGCCTCAAGCTGGTGACCATCATCCCCGACAAGAGCGACGCGCCGCCCAAGCCGTTGAACCAGGTTCAGGCACAAGCGAGCGAAGGGCCGGACACAGCCCTGCGCCAGATCCAGATGCAACAGGAGAAGCTGCGCCGCATCGAACAGTTGCAGCAATACAGACGCAACCTGCAGCAGTGCGAGAAACAGTTCCAGCAATCCCTGGCGCAAGTGCGCAACGTGATGAGCAAGATCCAGTCCCGCCCCCTCAACGCCATCGGCGAGGCGCAGGAGCTAGTCAACGCCATGACGGATCAGCTGCTGGCGGTAGACGAGATGGTGCTGCACCTGGTCTCAGACAGCGAGGATGGTAACAACCTCTACTTCCACTCCCTCAACGTCAGCGTGCTCAGCATGCTGCTGGCCAGGGAGTGCGGCATGGACGCCGGGCAGATCCGCCAGATCGGCATGGGAGCCCTGTTCCACGACATTGGCAAGCTGAAGATCCCGAGCCAGATCCTGCGCAAGACCGAGCCCCTCACCAAGCCGGAAAAAAACCTGATGGCCCAGCATCCGCGCTACGGGCTGGAACTGCTCAATCTGGCCAAGGACTTCCCTGCCGAGGCGAAGGGCATCGTGCTGCACCATCACGAATACCTGGATGGCAGCGGGCCGGAAGGGCTCAAGGGGGGGCAGCTCGATTCCCTCACCCAGATGGTGTCGCTGATCAACGAGTATGACAATCTCTGCCATATCCAGGCCAAGGTGCCCTACTCGGCCCTGAGCGGCCTCTACAAGCAGCGCAAGGCACAGTTCAATCCGGAATACCTCGGCATGCTGATCCGGCTGATGGGGATCTACCCGCCAGGCAGCGTGGTGCAGCTCTCCAACGGCCAGGTCGGCCTGGTGATGTCGGTGAACACCTCCCGTCTGCTTTACCCCTCGGTACTGGTGTATGACCCGCGCATTCCGCGCCAGGAGGCGGCCATCATCGACCTGCAGCAGGTCGAGCTGACCATCGCCAAGGTGATCCATCCCAAGCGCTTGCCCCCTGCCGTCTTCGAGTACCTCAATCCGCGTACCCGGATAAGCTACTACTTCGAACACAACAAACCCTGATAGCCAGCCATGGCTCACGACCCGTTTACCCCCAGCCCCGAGGAGCCCACCATGCGCATCGAAATCATCAGCACCGGAGACGAGATAGTGACGGGACTGGTGGTGGATACCAACGCCGCCTGGCTCAGCGCCCTGCTGCTGGAACAAGGCTGGCAGGTGCGCCGCCGCATCACGGTCGGGGACAACCTCGCCGATCTGAAAACCGCACTGCTGGAGAGCGCGAGCCGCGCCGATGTGGTGCTGGTATGCGGGGGCCTGGGTCCCACCGCCGATGATCTCACCGCCCAGGCGGCCGCCGAAGCTTTCGGGCAACCTCTGACCCTGTTCCCTGAGTGGCTCGCCAGCATTGAGGCCCGCTACGCCAGCCGGGGCCGGATCATGCCACAGAGCAACACCAAGCAGGCCTGGCTGCCGCAAGGGTGCGAGCTCCTCGACAATCCGGTCGGTACCGCCTGTGGCTTTGTGGTCAGCCATGCCAGCAACCACAGCCAGAGCCGGCTCTTCTTCACCCCGGGCGTGCCGTTCGAGTTCAAGCTGATGGTGCGCGAGCAGATTTTGCCGCGTCTCAAATCCCTGGCAGGTGAGCAGACGGACACCGAACTGCGCCGTTTCTACACCTTCGGCATCTCGGAATCCGCCCTCAGCGACAAGCTGGATGCGGCCCCCTGGCCAGCCGGCATCGAGCTCGGTTATCGCTCCTCCATGCCCCTCATCGAACTCAAACTCATTGGCCACGGTGCCAGCACAGCAGACATGGATGGCACCGAGGTGCGCCTGCTCAAGGAGATCCAACCCTGGCTGGTGGGCCGCGGTAACGAGGAGCCCGCCCGGCAGATCCTGGCGCTGCTGGGGGAGCGATCACTCACCCTGCAGGAGGGGGAGAGCCGGGGTGCATTGCTCGCCCTCTGTCATGACCACCCCGCGCTGGAAGCCGGTTTCAGCCACACCCTGAGCGACGATCTCGCGCAGCTGACAGGTTCCGCCAGCGGGCTGAGCCTCACCATAGGTCGGGCTGGCCCGGACGGGGTACCGCTGCTGCTCTGCGCCGATGGTCATCGGGTTGGCCAGATGCTGAAGGCAAGCCATCCGGATCAGGAGAGCCTTCGCAAGATCCTCGCCTTCGCCGCTCTCGATATGCTGCGCCGTCACCTGCAAGGGCTGCCCGAACTGGGTGACTATCTGACCATGGTCCGAACGGCGCAACTTCGCTCATAGGCATTGCCTATCCCCCACCCGCCAACGCCGTCAGCGGCACTGGCCACGGGCGATGCCGTCCCCTTGCCCAGGGGGCGGATACGCGCGCCATCCACGTCCGAAATTCTTCAGCCTGCATCACTCATTCGCACTTAATGCATTGACCAAACAGAAGAAATCTCTGGATACTGCCGGCACATATCGAATAATCCATCATTGAATGGTTGGTAAATGATCAGCGGGACCCAACCCCCCTGAGTCGGCAAGGAGAGCGAGTGTTACGCAAAGAGTGGCTGCTGCTATCAAGCGACATGGAACAGGTCTGCCTGCGTATCGCCGTCGGCCTTACCAAACCGGTCACCGAGCAGGATGTGCAGAGCCTGCTGCTCGCCTCCAACTGTCGCCGCTACCAACCGCTCACCGAGGGGATCAAGCAGGCCATCGCCCTGCTCAATACCCTGCTGGCGGATCCGGCGGCCCCTGTCTCTACCACCCCCATCCCCATCGCCCAGCGGCACGATGCCAGGGTGACCATTCTGGTGGAGAAAGACCGGATGAAGGGCATTGCCCAGATCACCGCCGACTGGGGTGGCAAGCACCTGACGCTGGAGCAGCTGCAGGAGGTGATCGCCCAGAGCGAGATCAAGCAGGGGGTGAGCGAGCCCTTGCTCATGGAGGCCATCCAGTCCGCCAAGGAGGCCAGCCCGGGCAGCCTGCTCAAACTGGTCGTGGCCCGCGGCGAGCCAGCTGTCAATGGTCAGGACACCCGCTATGAACGACTGGTGGAGACGCCGGCCGAACGCATCCTCAAGCCCCAGGAGCGGGCGCACGGCAAGGTCGACCTTCGGGATCTCGGCTCCATCGTCACCGTCAAGGCGGGTACCCAGCTGATGCGCCGCCACCCGGCAACCGCGGGGATCCCGGGATTTACCGTGACCGGGCAGGAGCTGCCCGCCAAACATGGCAAGGATTCTCCCATAATGGCGGGAGAAGGCACCTTCCTCTCCCAGGAGGATCCCGATCTGCTGATCGCCAGCCGCGCCGGGCTACCCTGCCGCGAGAAGTCCGGCATGAAGGTGGATGAGGTGCTCAGCGTCAAGCAGGTGGATGCCCGCCACGGCCATATCACCTTCGAAGGGGGGCTGATCGTCAGCGGCGATATCAACCCGGGCATGAAGGTGTCCGTCAGCGGCGACATCGTCGTCGGCGGCTTTATCGAGGGGGGATTGATTGAAGCCGGTGGCAGCATCACGGTGCGCCACGGCATCATAGGGCGACGCAACGAGCAGGGGGAGTACCTCTGCCAGCTCAATGCCCAGGGGGAGATCCACGCCAGCTACGCCCAGTACACCCAGCTGGCGGCAGGCGGCAATATCCATATCCAGAGCCAGCTCAGCCACTGCTACAGCCGTAGCGGCCAGGATATCAGGGTCGGTGACAGCGCCATGCGCAAAGGCAATCTGCTGGGGGGCCTCAGCATCGCCAATCGTCTCATCATCTCCCCCGTACTGGGCGCTTCGGCAGGCAACCAGACCCGGCTGCAGATCCTCGGGGGCTACTTCATCCACAAGGAGCAGGAGCAGCAGCTCAAGCAACGCCAGCAAGCCGGACAGCAGCAGCTGGACAAGCTCAAGGAGCTGGTGATGCGACTGGTGCAACTGCCGAGCGACAAGCGCAACCCGGAGACACTGCGCAAGCTCAAACCCATCCGCGACCAGCTGCTGGCCGAGCAGAATCAGCTCAGCGACCAGCTGGCCGCCAATCACGAAGAGTTGCAAAAACTGATGGCCGAGATGGATATCATCGCCACCCAGCACCTCTTCCCCGGTGTGGAGGTGGAGATGGCCCACCACCACAACCGGGTCGATATCGAGCACGGCCCCATCCACTTCTGCATCCGCGAGGATCAATTGCTGATGAACCCCTACGAGGGGCGCAAGTAATCCATCCCGCGCCACAGCTGTGCCAGCCGTGATCCCGCCGCCGATTTTCGCTACACTCGCCACTTCCTTGGCCCCATAGGGCGGGCCACCCAGACTCAGGTAGTGAGAGATGTACAAGCTGATCGCATTGGATATGGATGGCACCCTGCTCAACCCGCAGGGCCAGATCACCCCCCGCACCCATGACGCCATCCGGGCCGCCCGCGCCAAGGGGGTCACTGTGGTGCTGGCCTCCGGTCGCCCGCTGGAGGGCATGAGCCGCTATCTGGCGGAGCTTGGCCTCACCGGGCAGGATGATTACGTCATCTGCTACAACGGCGCCCTGGTGCAACAGGTCGCCGATCAGCGCATCATCCGCAGCCAGCTGCTGACCGGGGCCGACGCCAGTGCCATCGCCAGGCTGGCCAACGAGCTGGAGGTCAACATCCACGGCTTCTCGGTGACCCGGGGGCTCATCAGCCCCAAGGTGAGCACCTACACCGAACACGAGTCCCGCCTCATCGGCATGCCCATCAATCTGCTGGATTTCGCTACCCTGCCCAGCGATGAACAGATCATGAAGGTGATGATGATCGACGAGCCGCCCCAGCTGGCCCGCGCCATCGAGCGCCTGCCAGGCGAACTCCATGAGCGCTATACAGTGGTGCAGAGCGCTCCCTTCTTCCTCGAGTTCATGAACAAGCAGAGCAACAAGGGGACCGGAGTCGCTGCGCTGGCCGAACATCTGGGACTGACGGCGGAGCAGGTGATCACAGTGGGGGATGCGGGCAACGATCGCCACATGATCGAATATGCCGGCCTTGGCGTGGCCATGGGCAATGCTACCGACGAGATCAAGGCGCTGGCACAGCACATCACCGCGCGCAACGATGAAGATGGCGTCGCCCGGGTGATCGAGCAGTTCGTCCTGAACGCCTGATGTCCCTGCTTGCCTCATCGCCTGAGAGGCACAACGCAACGGGGGAGGCCAGCTGGCCTCCCCCGTTTGTTATGTCGCTATGCCAATCCCGTCTGACTCAGCGGTCTGCAAGGCACTGGGTGTGTGAGCCAGGCTGCAGGTAGGGCATCAGCAAGGGGGCCATCCCCTTGAGCACCTGCACAGGCAGCGCCGAGGTAAAGCGGAACTTGTCGGACTGGCTGCCCGGCACATAGGCGGTCAGGGTGCCGAAATGATCGTCTCCCAGATAGAAGACAAAAGTGGCAGTTCGGTTGCGGGCCAGCGAGCTGGTCACGTTGCCATAACGCCCCACCGTCTCGATCCGGTTGTCCCCCGTCCCCGTCTTGCCTCCCATCGGCAGCACTGTGCCATCGGGCAGGGCGAAGGCCCCGGCGATACGCCGTGCCGTGCCCCCTTCCACTACCTTCGACAACGCATTGCGCAGGGCCGCCGCCACCTCGGCAGGCAACACCCGGGTCCCCTCGCTCTGGGCCGGTGTGAACTCGGTTTCGAACGGCGTGTCCTTGGCAAACGAGAGATGCTCGATGCGCAGGGTTGGTGCCCGGATGCCTCCGTTCTGGATAATCCCCATCAGCTCTGCCAGCGCGGCAGGCCTGTCCCCCGAGCTGCCCAGCGCGGTCGCAAGCGACGGCACCAGATGATCGAAGGGATAGCCCAGCTTGGCCCAGCGTTGATGGATATCGAGGAAGGCCTCGACTTCCAGCATGGTGCGGATCCGCGTATCACGGGCGCTGCGGTGGCGAGTCTTGAACAACCAGCTGTAGACCTCCTGACGCTCGTCGCGGCTGGCAGCCACGGCATCGGCGAAGGTCGCCTTGTCAAACTCCTTGAGGTAGGCGAGCAACCACAGCTCCAGCGGGTGAACCCTGGCGATATAGCCTTGATCCGGTAGCGAATACTTGCCCGGGCCATAGCTGACATAGAGCTGGTTGATGCGCTTGTCGCTGAGCTTCTCCCGCGGCAGTCGCTTGGCCAGGAAGGCGGCAAACGTGGCCTCGTCGGCATTGGGCAACAGGTAGCGGTGCACCGCTGCCAGTCGCACTGCACTGGGCTTCAGACCGTCGAGGAAGGTATCCAGCTGCTCATCCGGGGTCTTGCCGCGGTATTTGCGCCAGAAGCGCAGCAGATAAGTCTGCCCCTCCTTGTCGGCGAACTTGGCCAGATACTCCTGACGACGGGGATCCTTGTCATCCTTGAGCAACTGGGCGCGATTCCCCTCCTTGTAGAGGCTGTAGCGCACGATATCGCGCATCAGGCGGACAAACGGCAGGTTGATGGATTCGCGCAGTGCATCGCGGATAGGCGGGATCCGGCCGTTGTCCTCCTTGCGGAAGTTGTTGAAGGTGTGCATGCCGCCACCGGTAAAGAAACCCTCATAGGGGCTGGCGGAGTATTTGCGATCCAGCGCCGCCTCCAGCATCACCGGCAGGCTCTTGTCCTTGGCCGTCATCAGGTAGGAGATGGCCCAGCGGCTGAGATTGTCCTGGGAGGCGTCAGCCAGCTTGCGCAGGCTGGCGGTGGGCATGCCGGCATAGCTGTCGTGCAGCTCGGCCACTATCTCCAGATAGGTGGTCAACACCCGCAGCTTGGCGGTAGAGCCCAGCTCCAGCTTGGAGCCTTCATTGATATCAAACGGCTGATCCGTGTTGTCGGTCTGTACCCGTACTTTGAACCCTTCCGGAGACTTCTCGAACAGAGTGAAGCTGTAGCGCACATCCCCCGTCTTCTCCGGCGACAGCAGACGCTCGCCAAACAGCCCGACCTCGGCCGCAAATGCCGGATCGGCGAGCTGGTGCAGATAACGGGACACTTCGGTCTGCAGCGGCATGTTGAGGCTGGTATCGGCGGTCAGATCCATCCGATCCAGATCATAGAGCTGCACCCCGAGCTGACGGCTCAAGCGGGTACGGGCCACCTGCAATCCCTTGTTGTTATTGACCTTGGTGACCGCCGGTGACTGCAGGAAGTCACGGAAACTGATCTTGGCCTTGAGCGCGGCCTCCATCAGCGGCGGGGTGATCATCCCCTCCTGCACGAAGAGACGCAGATAACTGTCGGTGAGTTCGGCAAGTGCCTCGCGCCCCTGCGCCAGATAGTAGGAAGGACGACGGTGAGCGATCATCAGCGAAACCACCTGGCGCAGGGCCAGTCCCTGATCGGCCAGGGAGGCATCCTGGTTGCGCGACGGATCCAGCAGCCGGTTGACCTCGTCGACATCGGCACCGAACCAGACCCAGAGCCCATCCCCCAGGCCATGCACCTCGCCATAGCCGGGCGCCGCCGAGAGCGGTACCGAATTGAGGTAGGCCCAGGCAACCAGCTTGCGCGCTTCCAGAGTCTCCGGCCCCAGCCGGTAGGCCCGCACACTGGCGGAAGCCATCTGGCGGATCTTCTCGGTAGGGGAAATAGTCAGGCCATCCGGGGAGTGGCGATACTTCTCGACCTGGGTCGCGAGCGTGCTGCCACCGGCCGACTGATCCTGCATGTCCAGCGCCTTGCCGACCTGGGAGAGCGCCGCCTTGGCAAAACGTGGCCAATCCACCGCCGGGTTGGCCAGCGGCTCCTTGGTGCTCAGCAGATCACGGTTTTCGATAAACAACAGTGACTGGATGATCAGTGGCGGGATCGAGGCAAAATCCGGGTAGTGGTGGGTCGGATACTTGAACTGATAGAAAGGCTCGGCGCGGCAATCGTGGAGCGTCAGCCCGGCCTGCACCTTTTCGGTATAGGGGACGAAGAAGCCACGGCTGGCATAGTCATACAGTGCATCGGAGAAATGCACCTGCTGACTGACCTGATAACCGCGCTGCAACAGGCGCTCCTGCATCATCGGCAGCAACACATAACCCAGCCGCTTGTCGAATGGACCGTCGTCAGGAAAGGCAATCTGCTTGCTCGGCCCAGGCTCGACCTGATAGGTGAGGGTGGCGGCATAGCGCGAGATCTCCCGGGACTGCAGCTTCGAGGTTTTCATCTCGTAGCCGATCAGGGCTATCGCCGCTCCCAGGCATGATAAAAAGAGGAAACAGAATAGCCAGCGCCACCAGGAACGACGCTTGCGTTTCGGATGCGCGTCCGAGGGTAATCCCCCCATTTTTTGGAGCACTCAAAAGTAGAGGTCATGCGGCCTGTGCCAAGCGCTGTTTCGGCGTGTAGCCGCCCAGCGCCATATTGGGCCGCTCATGGTTATAAACCCACAGCCAGTTCGTGGCAAATTCCTGTAACTCATTCAGTGACTCAAACAGGTAATGGCCCAACCAGTCGTAACGCACAGTGCGGTTAAATCGCTCTATGTAGGCATTCTGCTGCGGGTTGCCTGGCTGGATATACCTCAGCGCAATCCTCTTCTGCTGCGCCCATTGCTTGAGCTCTTCGCTGATGTATTCCGGACCATTATCACAGCGGATTGCGGCTGGTTTGCCCCGCCACTCGATAACCTGCTCCAGCACCCGTTTGACTCGCGAGGCAGGCAAGGAAAAATCCACCTCGATGCACAGTGCTTCGCGATTGAAGTCATCGATCACATTAAACAACCGCACCGAACGACCATCGCTGAGCTGGTCATGCATAAAGTCCATCGACCAACAGTGATTCGGTTGGTCAGGGACTGCCAACGGCTCCGGCTTGGCCCGCACTAGCCGCTTCTTGGGTTTTATCCGCAGATTGAGCTCTAGCGCCCGATAGATCCGGTAGACCCGCTTGTGGTTCCAGCCAAAGCCTTTGACGTTACGCAGGTACAGGAAGCACAGTCCGAAACCCCAGTTGCGCTGGTTGGCGGTGAGGCGCAGCAGCCAGTCGGCAATTTCCTGGTTTTCATCAGCCAGCACGGGCTGATAACGGTAGCAACCCTCGCTCACCTTGAACACCTGGCAAGCCAGACGGATAGAAATGGCGTAATGAGCCACAGCCTTGGTCGCCATCTCCCTGCGGGCAGATGGCGTCACCACTTTTTTGCCATCGCCTCGGAGATGATCTCAGCCTTTAGGCGCTCCTCGGCATACATCTTCTTAAGGCGACGATTTTCCTCTTCCAGCTCTTTGAGGCGCGCCATGAGAGAGGCATCCATGCCACCGAATTTGGAGCGCCACTTGTAGAAGGTGGCGGAGCTGATGCCATGCTCACGGCAGAGCTCAGGGACGGGTGAACCAGACTCGGCCTGCTTGAGGATGGCGATGATCTGTGCATCGCTAAAGCGTGATGTTTTCATGTAGAACCTCCTGCGTTCAAGATACGAGAAAATTCTACTTATGAGCACCTCAGTTTTTCGGGGGGATTACCCGAGGTCGGTATGGATGATTCTTGAGATGCCACTTGTGTCAAATCCGTCTGCTTTGATGCGCCCATATCAGCCCCACCATGGTTGCGCAATTTATTGTGTTACTCTCAAGCTTAGTCTTTTCAAGTCAATGGCTTGAAACTATTAACCGCTTTGGAATGATGGTAACAGGGCAATTCTAAAAAGGGGAGTCGATTGTTGCAGGAGTTGCAGAGATCCGAGCTGATAGCAAAACACCGGCCAATGGCCGGTGTTTTTCAATTCAATCGTGCTTACTTGTGAGAGCTCATGCTCTTGAGCTTGGTGCTCAGATCCTTGCGCTCCTTGGAAAGCTCGGCATTTTTGATGATGTGATCATCAACACGCTCTTCATAGTCGGCGCGCATGTTGGCGATGATGGCCTGTACCTCGTCGATACTCATGCCCGGCTTGATGTAATCGCTCAGGTTGTCGAGCAGCAGCACACGCTTCTGGTTGTCACGGATCTTCTTTTCGTTATCCGCAATTTCACGCTTGAGTTTGTTCTGGCGACGGGACATACGCACATATTCCAGTACATCGCTAAAGGTGGACTTGTTTACTTGTTCCATATCGATACCACTGACGTAAGGTTGATAAAAACTGGCCAAGTTACGCCTGGTTTCCGACAAGAGAGCGCGGAGCAGGCAAACTCAAGATGTCCTTACTCTACCGAGTTATAAGCGAGATACAACCCTAATCACGCGCCACGGACCTAGATCGGCCAAAAGTAAACCAGCCACAAGAGCCGCTTTCCGCCCCTCCGGCATCCTTAAAAAAGATGATAAAACGAGCAACTGGAGACTATTTGAGGCCAAACTGCAGATTATACGAGCTCATCAGGAATCGTTATCTATCGTCGAACTGCCCATAAAAAGGCGAAAGAATACGCAGAAAACAAAAAGCCTTCCCTATCGGGCAAACCTTAAAACGAAAAAAAGCCCAGTCTGTCGACTGGGCTTCTTGTTAGTGGCGGAGCGGACGGGACTCGAACCCGCGACCCCCGGCGTGACAGGCCGGTATTCTAACCGACTGAACTACCGCTCCGCATTCGGTTAGCTTTCGCTAAATCATTTGCTGCTTATTCTGAGGTGTCATCCTCGCAGCCAGTAACGTGATTTTGCACATCACTGTTTAATTGGGTGCCTGGCAGTGTCCTACTCTCGCATGGCGAATGCCACACTACCATCGGCGCTACCGCGTTTCACTTCTGAGTTCGGCATGGGATCAGGTGGTTCCACGGCGCTATGGCCGCCAGGCAAATTCTTCAATCTGAGAAAGCTGACGTGAATAACGACTTGGTCGCTATCACTGAATTCATAGTTCGTTCATTCGCTACAAGGCCCAGAACACTTCTTGGGTGTTGTATGGTTAAGCCTCACGGGTAATTAGTATGGGTTAGCTCAACACGTCGCCGCGCTTACACACCCCACCTATCAACGTTGTGGTCTCCAACGGCCCTTTAGGACCCTCAAGGGGTCAGGGATGACTCATCTCAGGGCTCGCTTCCCGCTTAGATGCTTTCAGCGGTTATCGATTCCGAACTTAGCTACCGGGCAGTGCCACTGGCGTGACAACCCGAACACCAGAGGTTCGTTCACTCCGGTCCTCTCGTACTAGGAGCAACTCCCTTCAATCATCCAACGCCCACGGCAGATAGGGACCGAACTGTCTCACGACGTTCTGAACCCAGCTCGCGTACCACTTTAAATGGCGAACAGCCATACCCTTGGGACCGACTTCAGCCCCAGGATGTGATGAGCCGACATCGAGGTGCCAAACACCGCCGTCGATATGAACTCTTGGGCGGTATCAGCCTGTTATCCCCGGAGTACCTTTTATCCGTTGAGCGATGGCCCTTCCATTCAGAACCACCGGATCACTATGACCTACTTTCGTACCTGCTCGACCTGTCCGTCTCGCAGTTAAGCTGGCTTATGCCATTGCACTAACCTCCTGATGTCCGACCAGGATTAGCCAACCTTCGTGCTCCTCCGTTACTCTTTGGGAGGAGACCGCCCCAGTCAAACTACCCACCAGGCACTGTCCGCGATCCCGATTCAGGGGCCTGCGTTAGAACATCAAACATACAAGGGTGGTATTTCAAGGACGGCTCCAGCGCAACTGGCGTCACGCCTTCAAAGCCTCCCACCTATCCTACACATGTAGGTTCAATGTTCAGTGCCAAGCTGTAGTAAAGGTTCACGGGGTCTTTCCGTCTAGCCGCGGGTACACCGCATCTTCACGGCGAATTCGATTTCACTGAGTCTCGGGTGGAGACAGCATGGCCATGGTTACACCATTCGTGCAGGTCGGAACTTACCCGACAAGGAATTTCGCTACCTTAGGACCGTTATAGTTACGGCCGCCGTTTACCGGGGCTTCGATCAAGAGCTTCGCTTGCGCTAACCCCATCAATTAACCTTCCGGCACCGGGCAGGTGTCACACCCTATACGTCCACTTTCGTGTTTGCAGAGTGCTGTGTTTTTGATAAACAGTCCCAGCCATCTGGTCACTGCGACTCCCGTCAGCTCCATCCGCAAGGGACTTCACCAACAAGAGCGTACCTTCTCCCGAAGTTACGGTACTATTTTGCCTAGTTCCTTCACCCGAGTTCTCTCAAGCGCCTTGGTATTCTCTACCCGACCACCTGTGTCGGTTTGGGGTACGATGACTTGTAATCTGAAGCTTAGAGGCTTTTCCTGGAAGCAGGGCATCAATGGCTTCCGCACCGTAGTGCGTTCGTCTCGTGTCTCAGCGTTGCACCTCCGGATTTACCTAAAGGTACCACCTACGCACTTTCACCAGGACAACCGTCGCCTGGCCCACCTAGCCTTCTCCGTCCCCCCATCGCAATTACAAGTCGTGCAGGAATATTAACCTGCTTCCCATCGATTACGCCTTTCGGCCTCACCTTAGGGGTCGACTCACCCTGCCCCGATTAACGTTGGACAGGAACCCTTGGTCTTCCGGCGAGGAGGCTTTTCACCCCCTTTATCGTTACTTACGTCAGCATTCGCACTTCTGATATCTCCAGCATGCCTCTCGACACACCTTCGCAGACTTACAGAACGCTCCCCTACCACTCACGCTTAGCGTGAATCCGCGGCTTCGGTGCCTGGTTTGAGCCCCGTTACATCTTCCGCGCAGGCCGACTCGACTAGTGAGCTATTACGCTTTCTTTAAATGATGGCTGCTTCTAAGCCAACATCCTAGCTGTCTGAGCCTTCCCACATCGTTTCCCACTTAACCAGAACTTTGGGACCTTAGCCGGCGGTCTGGGTTGTTTCCCTCTTCACGACGGACGTTAGCACCCGCCGTGTGTCTCCCGGATATTACTTACTGGTATTCGGAGTTTGCATGGGGTTGGTAAGTCGGGATGACCCCCTAGCCCAAACAGTGCTCTACCCCCAGTAGTATTCGTCCGAGGCGCTACCTAAATAGCTTTCGGGGAGAACCAGCTATCTCCGAGTTTGATTGGCCTTTCACCCCCAGCCACAGGTCATCCCCTAACTTTGCAACGTTAGTGGGTTCGGTCCTCCAGTTGATGTTACTCAACCTTCAACCTGCCCATGGCTA
>NZ_CP077399.1:1140000-1440000 GCF_019048725.1 Aeromonas sp. FDAARGOS 1407 | reverse complement strand
TTCGATCTGCCGCTCAACCCAGATCTGCTGGAGCAGCGTATCGGTCGTCTCGATCGTATCGGCCAGCAGAACACGGTCGAGATCCACGTCCCCTATCTGGAAGGCACCTCCCAGCGCGCTCTGCAACTCTGGTATCACGACGGTCTCGATGCATTCGAACAAACCTGCCCGACCGCCCGCCCCGTGTTCGAGGCTGTGCGCGATGAGCTGTTCGAACTGCTGGCCGCCAATACCGGCGATCAGGAGGCACTGGAAGCGCTTCTGACCAAGACCCGCGAGCTGCATGAGCCGCTCAAGGCCAGGCTGGAACAGGGCCGCGATCGCCTGCTGGAAATCCACTCCAGCGGTGGCGAAGCCGCCCAGCAGCTGGTCGACAAGTTGGCCGCCGAAGATGACGACACCGGCATGATCTCCTTCGCCCTCAAGATGTTCGACGAGATCGGCGTCAATCAGGACGATCGTGGCGAGAATGCCCTGGTGCTGACTCCGGGCGATCACATGCTGGTCTCCAGCTTCCCGGGGCTACCCCAGGATGGCATGACCATCACCTTCGATCGCACCACTGCCCTGTCGCGGGACGACATGTCGTTCCTCTCCTGGGATCACCCCATGATGCGCGGCGGTATCGACCTGATCCTGGGTTCCGAGATCGGCGCCACCTCGGTTGCCCTGCTCAAGAACAAGGCACTGCCGGTGGGTTCCATCCTGCTGGAGCTGATCTTCGTCGCCGAATCTGCGGCTCATCCCCAGCTCTACCGCTTCATGCCGCCCACCCCAATTCGCCTGCTGATGGACAAGAACGGCAACAATCTGGGCGACAAGGTGGCGTTTGATGCCTTCAACCGCCAGCTGACTCCGGTCAACCGCCATCTTGGCAGCAAGCTGGTGACCGCCTCCCAGCCGGTGATCCATGGCCTCATCGGGCAGGGGCAGGCCATTGCCGAGGAGCTGAAGGCGGAGATCGTCGACAAGGCCCGTGCCCAGATGGCGCAAACCCTGCAACAGGATCTCGATCGTCTGGAGGCGCTCAAGGCGGTCAATCCGAACGTGCGCGACAGCGAACTGGATTATCTGCGCAATCTGCAGGCAGAATTGCACCACCTGATCGACCAGACCCAGCTCAAGCTGGATGCCATCCGCTTTATCGTGGTCACTCATAACTGATGAAGCTGTGAAGGCATCATCTGGTTGATAACGACCAGAGCCAACGCAAGTTGGATGCCATGCACTTTTTATCCTGGTCACCCATCACTGACAGGGCACATACCCTGCTTTGATGTGGTTACCCATAACTGATGGGGGCTTGCCCCCGCTTTGACCAAAGATGCGAGACGCTATGTTTGTATACTCACCGCCCCTGGAACCCTGGCTCGATATCCTGTTCAAGGACAAGGACATCATGGTGGTCAACAAGCCCACTGGCCTGCTGAGCGTACCCGGGCGCGGCCCCGAGAATGAAGACAGCGTGCTCCATCGGGTGAAGCAGCAGCACCCCAAGGCGGCGGCGGCCCATCGTCTCGACATGGCGACCACAGGCGTGCTGGTGATCCCCCTCAACCCCAACTCCCACCGGGAGCTAAGCCGGCAATTTCGCGAGCGGGAGACCGAGAAGCACTATCTCGCCTGGGTGTGGGGCGAGCCGGAGCAGGATGCGGGTGAAGTGGATCTGCCGCTCTGCGTCGACTGGCCCAACCGGCCGAAGCAGAAGGTGGATTTCGAGGAGGGACGCCATGCCCTGACTCTTTGGCAGAAGCTGAAGGTGGAAAACGGCAACAGCCTGATCAAGCTGACCCCCATTACCGGTCGCTCCCATCAGCTGCGGGTTCACATGCTGGAGCTGGGTCACCCCATCCTGGGGGATAATCTCTACGCCAATCCGGATGCCCTGGCGGCGGCGCCCCATCTCTATCTCCATGCGGCCAGTCTGACCATCAGCCACCCCCGCAGCGGCGAGCGGATGACCTTCGAGGCACCCGCCCCCTTCGCGGTATAAGGCACAAATAAAAAAAGCCCCCATCAGATGATGGGGGCTTTTTTATCAGTGTCAGACACGAATATCGATTTTGCTTCCCAGTGAAGCGTTGGCCGATGTTGGTGCAGCCTGAGCCGGCTGTACCGCGGTCTGGATCAACTCCAGTGCGGCTTGCCCGTTCTGGGTTTGCTGCTTTTTGGCCAAGCTGGCCGCCAGCAAGGCATAACCTTCAGATGTAGATGCAGAACTAGATATATCCATTGAGTACCTCCTGCCTTCAATAGTATCGGCCAGCCCACCCGAAACATGAGCACTGAATATAAAACAATCTGAAAAGCGAGCAGCATCAATCAGATAGGATCATCGTCAACGCTTTACTCCATGACAGACCCGGTTTCTCCTGCCAGCTCCTCGGGCGTCATTGGTCGCAGTACCTTGCAGGGATTACCGGCCGCCACCACGCCCGCCGGCACATCCTTGGTCACCACGGAGCCCGCGCCGATCACGCTGTTGTCCCCTATGGTGACACCGGGGCAGATAACGACACTGCCACCGATCCAGACGTTGTGGCCGATGCGTACCGGCTTGCCGAACTCCACTCCCTTGATGCGCGGCGCCACCGCCACCGGGTGGGCGGCGGTATAGATCTGCACCCCGGGCGCCAGCAGCACGTTGTCGCCGATGTGCACCTCGCACACGTCGAGGATGGTGCAGCCCACGTTGGCGTAGAAGTTCTCGCCGACGAAGATGTTGGCGCCGTAGTCGCAAAAGAACGGTGGATTGATGGCACACTCCCTGCCACGACCGCCCAGCAGTTCATGGAGCAGGGCATCGCGCGCCGGTTTCTCCTGCCAGCTGGTATTGAAGGTGTGATAGAGCCTGCGACAGCGCTCGCGCGCCGCTTTGAGCTCGGGGTCGCCCGCATCATAGGGCTCCCCTGCCACCATCTTCTGCCACTCGGGGCCACGCGCCAGCTGCGGCGCCGGGGAGCCCGGCCGGGTTGTTGTCGTTGCGTCAGTCATCTATTCCACCAACCAGATCAGGGATTCATAGGGGCGCAGCATACAGGATTGCGGCCGGGCCGGGCTATCTGGGTAGTTGCCAAGCAGCAAGCTCCCCTTGCCGGTGGCCAGCTCCTCCGGCAGGGCGAAGCTGGCCGGTTCGCCGTAGAAGTTGCTCACCACCAGCAGGGTCTGACCGTTGGCGCGACGGGCATAGGCCCAGATCTGCTTGTGCCCCGCCAGCAGCTCCTGATAATCCCCCTGGGTGAAGATGGGATGGGTTTTGCGCAGCCGGATCAGATCCCGGTAGTGCCAGAACACTGAATCGGGGTCGGCCAGGGCTGCCTCGGCGTTGATCGCCGGGTAGTTGGCGGCGGGCTTGAGCCAAGGTGCGCCGGTCGTGAAGCCCGCATTGGGGGTCGCATTCCACTGCATGGGCGTGCGCGAGTTGTCACGGGACTTGGCCCCCAGAATGGCCAGGATCTCGGCCTCGCTCATCCCTTCGGCCTGCTTGATGGCGAAGATGTTGCGGCTCTCCACATCCTGATAGTCGTTGATGCTCATATAGCCGGGGTTGGTCATGCCGATCTCCTCCCCCTGATAGATGTAGGGAGTACCCTGTAGACCGTGCAAGGTGCTGGCCAGCATCTTGGCGGCCACCACCCTGTGCTCGCCCTCGTCACCGAAGCGGGAGACGATGCGCGGCTGATCGTGGTTGCACCAGAACAGCGCCGACCAGCCCTTGCCGTGCATGCCGCTCTGCCAGTGGTTGAAGATGCGCTTGAGCTCGAGGAAATCAAACGGGGCCTTGGTCCACTTGTCACCGCCCGGGTAGTCCACCTTGAGGTGGTGGAAGTTGAACACCATGGAGAGCTCGGAACCATCCAGCGCGCCGTAGCGCTGGCAGTGCTCCAGAGAGGTGGACGACATCTCCCCCACCGTCATGGCGCCGACCGGGGCGAATACGTCGCGGCTCACGTCCTGCAGGAATTCGTGGATGCGCGGCCCGTCGGTGTAGAAGCGGCGGCCATCGCCAATCTCGTCGTTGGGGAACGCCTGCTCCTTGGAGATGAGGTTGATGACGTCGAGGCGGAAACCGTCGACCCCCTTTTTCGCCCAGAAGTGGATGATGCCTTTCACCTCGGCACGCACCGCCGGGTTCTCCCAGTTGAGATCCGCCTGCTCTCGGGCAAACAGGTGCAGGTAGTACTGGCCGGTAGCCGGGTCCAGCTCCCAGGCGCTGCCGCCAAACTTGGACTGCCAGTTGTTGGGTACGCCGCCCTCCACCGGGTCTTTCCAGATGTAGTAGTCGCGGTAGGGGCTGTTTTTATCCCCCAGCGCCGACTTGAACCAGGCGTGCTCGGTGGAGGTGTGGTTGACGACGATGTCCATCACAATGCGAATGTCGCGCGCGTGGGCGGCGGCCAAGAGCGCCTCGAAATCGGCCATGGTGCCGTAGGCGGGATCAATATTCAGGTAGTCGGCGATGTCATAGCCGTTGTCCACCTGCGGCGAGACGTACACCGGAGTCAGCCAGAGGGCGTCGACGCCGAGGGTCTTGAGATAGTCGAGGCGGGCCATGATCCCCTTGAGATCGCCAGTGCCGCGCGCGCCACTGTCCTGAAAGCTCTTGGGGTAGATCTGGTAAATCACGGCGCTTTGCCACCAGGGTGTTTGGCTCATGGGTCTTGCTCTTGTCTCGAATGAAAAAGGGAGAGGGCGACCCCTGCGGGTCGCCCTGATGCGTGGAGTCAGGCGCTGGCCTGAGCCAGCTTGCCGGCTGCCTGCTGGCGCTGGTAAACCAGCAGAGTCAGCACGATAGGCACGACGATGGCCACCAGCATGGCGATGGCATAGACGGCCCAGTATTGCGGCTGGATGGAGAGGATGCCCGGCAGGCCCCCTACCCCGATACCGTTGGCCATTCCCCCGGCAAAGCCGCAGATGAGGGCCGCAAGGCTCGAGCCCACCATGGCGCACAGCATGGGGAACTTGTACTTGAGGTTGATGCCGTACATGGCCGGCTCGGTCACCCCCAGGTAGGCGGAGATGGCGGCGGGCACCGAGATCTCGCGCTCGTTCTCCTTGCGGCTGATGAGGATGATCCCCACGACCGCAGACGCCTGGGCGATGTTGGAGAGGGCGATCAGCGGCCAGATGGGGGTGCCGCCCATGCTCTGCATCAGCTGCAGGTCCACCGCGTTGGTGGTGTGGTGGATGCCGGTGATGACCAGCGGTGCGTAGAGGAAGCCGAACAGGGCCGCACCGATGGGGGCGAAGGAGCCTGTCATGGCGGCCTTGGCGGCGAAGCCGACGCCGTCACCGATCCAGCGGCCGAATGGGCCGATGAAGGCGTGCGCCACGATCACCGCCAGCAACAGGGAGACGAAGGGCACGATCACCAGGTAGAGATAGGCCGGGATGATGCGTTTGAGGTTGGTTTCCACCCAGGCGAGGAAGACACCCGCCAGCAGGGCCGGAATGACCTGGGCCTGATAGCCCACCTTCTGGATGACGAAGAGGCCAAAGTCCCACACCTCGGGGGTCTGCTGGCCGATGCCATAGGCGTTCATCAGCTGGGGCGACACTAGCGTGATACCCAGCACTATCCCCAAAATCTCGGAGCCGCCCATCTTCTTGACCGCCGACCAGCAGACGCCCACCGGCAGGAAGTGGAAGATGGCCTCACCCAGCAGCCAGAGGAAGGCGTGGACCTGGGCCCAGAACTGGCTGATCTCGGTGAGGGTGTGGGTGCCGTCGTCGAACATCTTGATGTCGCCGATAACGTTGCGAAAACCCAGGATCAGACCGCCGGTGATGATGGCCGGCAGCAGGGGCACGAAGATCTCCGCCAGGTGGGAGATGCCGCGCTCGAGCGGGTTCATGTTCTGGCGCGCCGCCTGCTTGGCGGCCTCCTTGCTGCCGCCGCTGACGCCGATCTCTTCGGTCAGCGCTTTGTACCACTGCTCCACCTCGTTGCCGATGACCACCTGGAACTGGCCACCTTGGGTGAAGCTCCCCTTCACCGCCGGGATGGTCTCGATGGCCTTGCTGTCGGCTTTGGCCGGATCGTTCAGGACGAAGCGCAGCCGGGTCAGGCAGTGGCTGACGGTGGCGATATTCTCCTTGCCGCCGATCTTGTCAATCAGCTGAGCCAGATGTTGTGTGTTGATCTTGGACATGAGCCTTCCCTCTGTGACTCCATTGATAGTGATCTGCCTCGCCCTTCTGAGCCAGTCTGCCGGCTCGAGCGTTATTGGTATCGTTCCCAATCAGCATGACGGCAATTTGGCCAGATCAAAATGGGAACGTTCCCATTTCGTGGTCAGCGTCACAAAAAGCGCGTTTTTTGTGCAGTGCTAAGTGATGGGGTTCACAGGGTATGACAGGGAGCTATGGTCGCCAGCGGGCAGCACTCCTGCTCGATCTGACCGAGCAACTGACGGGCCGCCTGCTCCCCCGCCCCCTTGTAACCGAGATCCAGGCTGAGGGCGTTGGGGAAGAGGAAGGTAAGCATGGGGTTGTTGCCAAGACCGGTCACCAGCACTTCGCTACGTCCTTGTTCTTGCAAGTATTTTGCCGCACCAATGGCGAGAGTATCGCTGGCACAGACTAGCGCCTGGGTGGTGGGAGTCAGCAGCTCAGCCGCCAGCCGGTAGCCACTTTGCAGGCTGAGGTCACCGAGGGCGCTGCATGCCGCCAGGCCCTGTTCCCGGCAAAAGGCCAGATAGGCGTCGAGCCGGCGCTGACCCGTGGTGAGATCCGAGGCATCCACCCCGAGATAGGCGATATCGCGGATATTGCGCGCCACCAGCTTGGTCAGCATGGTGTGCACCGCTCCCGCATCGTCGAAACAGACCGAAGAGAAGCCCGGATGTTCGCGCGCCACCAGCACCAGCTTCTCCCTGAGCGGCGCCATGGCGTCATAATCCAGATCGTTGAAGGCAAAGAGGATGATGCCATCCACCCCGCGCCGCTCCAGCACCGCCAGATGTTCCTGCACCTTGGCAGGGGAGAATTTGCTCTCCATCAGCACGGCGTCATAACCGCGCTGATAGAGAGTTTCCAGCATGCCGCGCACCGCCTGGTTTTCGGAACTTGAATCGAGCCGCGAGACGATGATGCCGACCACCTGCTGGCTCTGGCTGCGCATGGCCCGCGCCGACTTGCTCGGCACAAAGCCATGCTCAACGATGATCTGCTCCACCCGCTCACGGGTCGCCTGCTTGACCTTGGGATCCTGATTGAGCACCCGGGAAACGGTCGACTTGCCAACACCGGCAAGGCGGGCGATATCGAGGATGGTCAGCTTCTTGTCCATGAGTCAGGCTCGGCAGTGGAAATTGCCCACATTGTTGTTATTAAGCCCTTTGAATACAAGCCCATGGCGTTAGAATGCCCTTTTGGCCCCGGCGAACGCCGTGCCACCCGCCATTGCACAGGACGCGCATCATGGATCTGTTGGCAAGTCTGCACTTCTCCCTCTCCATTACCGGCCCCATCTGCGTGGTGCTGCTGCTCGGCATCTGGCTCAAACAGCTGGGCCTGCTGCCCGACAGCTTCGTCGAATCGGCCTCGCGTCTGGTGTTCCAGGTCACCCTGCCGGCGCTCCTGTTCCTCAGCATGGTGCGCACCGACTTTTCGACCATGCCGAGCCCCAGGCTCATCCTCTACGGCCTGCTCGGGACGCTCACCGGTTTTCTGGTGCTGGAGCTGCTGGCGGCCCGCTTCATTCCCGAGCGGCGCCAACGTGGCGTCTTCGTGCAGGGCAGCTTTCGCGGCAACATGGGGATCATGGGGCTGGCCTATGTGCAGAACGCCTACGGGCCGGAAGGGATCGGCGCCGCCGCCCTGCTGGTGGGCTCGGTCACCGTGCTCTACAACATCCTCGCCGTCGTCACCCTGACCCGCAGTCTGGGAGGCAACAAGGGGGTCAAACCCATCCTCAAGGGGATCGCCAAAAATCCACTCATCATCGCCATCCTGTCAGCACTGCCGTTTGGCCTGCTCGGCATAGAGCTACCCCAGCTGGTCACCACCACCGGTAACTACTTTGCCAACATGACGCTGCCGCTGGCACTCCTGTGCACCGGTGCCAGCCTCAACCTCAAGGCCCTGCGCGGCGGCGCCATGCTGACCGGCTGGGCCACCGCCAACCGGCTGCTGTGCATCCCGGTGCTGCTGGTGATGGGCGCCTGGGCGCTCGGCTTCAGCCCGCAGGCCCTTGGCATCCTGTTTCTCATCAGCTCCACCCCCACCGCCGCCGCCAGTTATGTGATGACCCGCGCCATGGGGGGTGACAGCTCACTGGCCGCGAACATCATCGCTACCACCACGCTGGGCTCCCTTCTCACCACCAGCCTGGGAGCAGCCCTGATGAACTATCTGGGCTTGATGGGGTAACAACGAATTGACGGGTGACTTGACCTTGCCGCGAGCGGCAGCTTTAGGCTTGCATTACACCCAAAAAGGAGACTCATCATGACTATTGAACTGACAGTGACCGGCATGTCCTGCGGCGGTTGCGCCGCCAGCCTGCAAAAAGCCCTGCTGGCCCAGCCGGCGGTGACCGCCGCTCAGGTGGACTTCGCCAGCAGCAAGGCGATCATCGAGAGCGAATTGAACAAGGCGGAGCTGATCGCCCTGATTGAAGCCAAGGGCTTCTCGGCAAGTTAATTTATCTCCATAGAGGTATAAAACAGGTTAAAAATCTGTACTCACCTGTCTTTTGGTGAGTTTTATCACAGACGTCGATTATTAAATGGGCAAACTTGCTGCGATTATTCCAACCAGAAGGATTTGCAGCATGACCCTACCGATCCGCAAGACCCTGCTCGCCGCCGTGCTCGGCCTGACCCTCTCCCCCATGGCCATGGCCCTGCCCAATGTGCATATTCTGGCCACCGGCGGCACCATCGCCGGCGCCGGCCAGTCTGCCACCCAGTCCAATTATGAGGCTGGCAAGGTAGCCATCGAGACCCTGATCGCCGCCGTCCCCGAAATGAAGAACGTAGCCGACGTGCAGGGGGAGCAGGTCGTCAAGATTGGCTCCCAGGATATGAACGACGAGGTGTGGCTGAAGCTTGCCAAGCGGGTCAACGAGCTGCTGGCCAAGGATGATGTTGATGGCATCGTCATCACCCACGGCACCGACACCATGGAAGAGACCGCCTACTTCCTCAACCTCACCGTCAAGAGCGACAAGCCGGTGGTACTGGTCGGCGCCATGCGCCCCTCCACCGCCATGAGCGCTGACGGCCCGATGAACCTCTACAACGCCGTGGTCACCGCCTCCGATCCCGCCTCCAAAGGCCGTGGCGTCATGGTCGCCATGAACGATACCGTGCTGGATGCCCGCGACGTCACCAAGACCAACACCACAGGCGTGCAGACCTTTGCCGCCCCCAACTTCGGTCCGCTTGGCTACATCCACAACGGCAAGATCGACTATCAGCGCAGCCCGGCTCGCCTGCACACCAGCAAGACCCCGTTCGATGTGAGCAAGCTCGACAAGCTGCCCCAGGTCGGTATCGTCTATAGCTATGCCAACGCCACCGAGTTGCCGGCCAAGGCCATGGTGGATGCCAAGTTTGATGGCATCGTCAGCGCCGGGGTAGGCAACGGCAACCTCTACCACAGCCTGTTCGACACCCTGGCTCAGGCGAGCAAGGACGGCATTCGCGTGGTGCGCTCCGCCCGCGTGCCGACTGGCGCCACCACCCTGGATGCCGAGATCGACGACGCCAAGTACGGCTTCGTGGCCGCCGGCACCCTGAACCCGCAGAAGGCGCGCATCCTGCTGATGCTCTCCCTGACCCAGAGCAAGGATCCGGCCCAGATCCAGCGCTGGTTCCAGCAGTTCTGATCGAATCAATTCAGGCAATCACAGCAAGGGCGGGATTCCCCGCCCTTTTTTGGCTCCCCTCTCCTGACAGGGGCCCCTCGCCAGCCCCAAGCCGGGGGCGTGATAAATTAGCGAACCGGATCACCTGCTTTCACAAGCGCATCGCGGCCAAATTCATTACACTGCCAGCGATCTTTTCTACTTAGGAGTGCTGCCGCAGTATGGAAATATTGATCCTGTTTGGATTGATTTTGCTCAATGGCGTCTTCGCCATGTCGGAAATTGCCATCGTGACCGCACGCAAGGCTCGCCTTGCCAAGATGGCCAGTGAAGGAAGTCGCTCCGCCGCCATCGCCCTCAAACTCGCGGAAAACCCGACCCATTTTCTCTCCGCCGTCCAGATCGGCATCACCACTATCGGCCTGCTCAACGGTATCTACGGCGAATCCCTGCTGGCCCAACCTTTCTCCCTCTGGCTGCAGGAATGGGGACTCTCCCCCAAGACCAGCGGTACGATCGCCACCGTCATCGTCGTCGTCACCGTGACCTATCTCTCCATCGTAGTGGGGGAACTGGTGCCCAAGCGCCTCGGCCAGCTCAGCGCAGAACGCCTTGCCTGCCTGATTGCGCTTCCCATGCACTGGCTCGCCACCCTGACCCGTCCCTTCGTCTGGCTGCTGTCGGCCTCCACCAATGCCACCCTGCGCCTGTTGCGGGCCAAGCAGGATGGCGGCGCCAACGTCACCGAAGAGGAGATCCACGCCATGCTGGTGGAAGGATCCGAAGCCGGGGTGATCGAGGATCATGAGCACACCATGCTGCGCAATGTGTTTCGTCTCGACGAGCGCAGCCTCTCCTCCCTGATGGTGCCGCGCAGCGATATCCGCTATCTGGATCTCTCGCTGCCGCTGGAAACCAACCTGCAGCGCCTGGTGGAGGAGCGTCACAGCTATTTCCCGGTCTGTGACGGCAACCTCTCCGAGCTGGTGGGGATCATCGACGTCAACAAGGTGTTGTATGCCTATATCAAGGGGGAGCCCATTGACCTGGCCGCCCTGACCCAGGAGGGAAGCCTGCTGCCCGAGACCCTCAACGGGGTCGAGCTGCTCAACCACTTCCGCACCCACAGCGAACAGATCGCCCTGGTGGTGGATGAGTATGGCGAGTTGCAGGGGCTGGTCACCCAGCAGGATCTGATGGAGGCGCTGGCGGGGGATTTTCAGCAGGAAGACGGCGACGACAACTGGGCATTCCAGCGCGCCGATGGCAGCTGGCTGCTCGATGGCCTGATCCCTTTGCCAGAATTGAAGGACTGTCTGGAGCTGGTTCGCCTGCCCGAGGAAGAAAAACATCACTATCACACCCTCGGAGGGCTTATCATGCTGCTCCTTGGTCGTGTTCCACAGACCGGCGACCTGGTCACCCTGGAACAGTGGCAACTGGAAATTGTTGACATGGATGGTCTGCGCATCGACAAGGTGCTCGCCATGCCCTTGACCGATCAACCCAGCTAACCTGCGGAGTTTGCAAGAATGGAGCGGTTTTACCAACTGGCCCACGCCTTTATGCATCAGGATCTGGTGACCCTGTCTGATCCCCAAATGGCCTTCATGGTCTGTGCCGTCTTATTGACCTTTCTGGTGCTCGAGAATGGCTTTATCCCCACCGCTTTTCTGCCCGGCGACAGCCTGCTGATCCTGACCGGCGTGCTCATCTATCAGGATGTGCTGTCACTGGCGGTGATCCCGCTGCTGATCATGGCCACCTTCGTCGGCACCTGGCTTGGCTACATGCAGGGGCGCTTTCTCGGCCACACTCAGATGTATCATCGCCTGATGTCTCACGTGGAGGATCGCCACAAGGAGAAGGTCTACTACCTGCTCGACAAGTACGGCATCCTGACCCTGATCACCGCCCGCTACATCGCTTTCGTACGCACCGCCTATCCCTATATCGTTGGCGCCACCGAGCTGCCGCAGGGACGCTTTCTCGTCGTCAATTTCATCAGCTCCATCATGTGGATCTGCCCCCTGGTGGGATTCGGCTACTACCTGAGTCACACCAAGCTGGCAGCCGAATACCAGTCCCAGTTTCTCAGCATCATCCTCTACCTGCCGATCGTGCTGCTGGTCAGCGGCATCATCGCCCTGCTCTGGCGCTGGCTCAGCAAACGCAAGGCCGCAAAATCCCGGGATTGACACCCACCTCAAAAAAGCCCTCGAAAGAGGGCTTTTTTGAGGCTCGCATTTGCGCAAATTGTAGAAATAGTCTGTAGAGCCCCTTGTCAATGCAGGGTAAAAATGCGTGAATCTACCGCCTTTTTTTCCATGTGAACGGAGTCGGTAGTATGCGGTGTCGGGTTCGCGCAGTTGCGCTGGTTTTCGGATTGATAGGGATGCTGGGAGTGCCTGCGGTCAGCGCCGCCCCCAACCCCGCCAAATTGGACATTCGTTCGAGCAGTGCCCTGGTCGTTGACGTCAACACGGGCAAGACTCTCTACCAGAAGAATGCCACCAAAGTGCGTCCCATCGCCTCCATCACCAAACTGATGACGGCGCTGGTGGTACTGGATGCCAGACAGGATCTGGCTCAGACCCTGACCATCGACAAGGAAGATCTGGATCGGGTGAAGCACACTCACTCCCGCATTCGCATGGGGACCAAGGTGACCCGTCGTGACGCACTGCACCTGGCCCTGATGTCCTCCGAGAACCGGATGGCCTCGGCCCTGGCCCGTCACTACCCGGGCGGCCGCAGCGCCTTTATCCGGGCCATGAACAACAAGGCCCGACAGCTGGGCATGCGCCAGACCCATTTCTACGACGCCACCGGTCTCTCCACTCGCAACGTCTCCACCGCCCAGGATCTGGGCAAGCTGGTCACCGCAGCCTATCGCCAGCCACTGATCCGCCAGTTTACCCAGGATGAGCACAGGGAGATGCGCTTCCAGGCCCCCTCTTACAGCCTGATGTTCAACAACACCAACCCGCTGGTGAAAAATCCGGACTGGGACGTACGTCTCTCCAAGACCGGCTTTACCGACGAGGCTGGCCGCTGCCTGGTGATGCGTGCCAAACCGGACAACCGGGAGCTCGCCATCGTGTTGCTCAACTCGGTAGGCAAGCTCACCCCGGTCGGCGATGCCAACCGCATTCGCAAATGGCTGAGAAGCTAAAGACGAACGACGTGAAAAAGGATGCTGCGGCATCCTTTTTTATTGCCCGTGATCCCACAGCCCATGACACGCCTCCAGCACCCGCCTGAGCAGAAAGGAGATAGATGACAGCCCAGAGTCTCGGCTTTGGCGGAGAAATGCGCGTCAGGGTGTTGGCGGCGGCCATGCAGTGGATCTGGCAGAGGCGTCAGCAACGAGCCGGTCAGAGGAAAGAAGAAGCGAATGAAAAGAGGGCGGCAACCAGGTGTTGGGTATTTCCAAGGCCGGATCCAGCCCATAAAAAAACAGCCCCGACCTGAGTCGAGGCTGTCTGTATGGTGCGCCCGAGAGGATTCGAACCTCTGACCACCTGGTTCGTAGCCAGGTACTCTATCCAGCTGAGCTACGGGCGCTCATAAACTTTGTACTGCTTGAAAATGGTGCGCCCGAGAGGATTCGAACCTCTGACCACCTGGTTCGTAGCCAGGTACTCTATCCAGCTGAGCTACGGGCGCTCATAAATTTTTGTACTGCTTGAAAATGGTGCGCCCGAGAGGATTCGAACCTCTGACCACCTGGTTCGTAGCCAGGTACTCTATCCAGCTGAGCTACGGGCGCCCTGTTTTAAAACGATAAAAAAAGCTTACTCAACAGTAAGCCTTCTTCTAGTGCCGACTTGCTGATGGTCAACACATGACTCCGAGAGTCTAATATGGTGCGCCCGAGAGGATTCGAACCTCTGACCACCTGGTTCGTAGCCAGGTACTCTATCCAGCTGAGCTACGGGCGCAAATGGCGGAGAAGGGGGGATTCGAACCCCCGATGCGGGTATAAGCCGCATACTCCCTTAGCAGGGGAGCGCCTTCAGCCTCTCGGCCACCTCTCCGTTTGCGGGGCTGATAATACTTCACAGGGATTTTTAGTCAAACACTTTTTTGGAGAAAAAAGAGCGTTCGCTCAGCATTTGGTCAAAGCGTGGAATATTCAAGCAATATCGACACTTATCCCGTTGTTTTACGCCGTGCAGCCGATTTCACGGGCCATAAAAAACAAAAGGCGACACATGAGGTGTCGCCTTGTCACTGCCTGGAATCCAGCTTAGAAGTTCGGCTGGCCCGGAACCTTCTCAGCCTGGATACGCTGATAAATCTCTTCGCGGTGCACGGAAACTTCTTTCGGTGCGTTCACGCCGATACGAACCTGGTTGCCTTTAACGCCCAGTACGGTGACAGTCACTTCGTCACCAATCATCAGGGTTTCCCCTACACGACGAGTCAAAATAAGCATTCGCTTGCTCCTGTATCCTGTTTTGTTTTTATATCGATATGCGACATTATCTAACAAAGATACCGATATGGTAAATGGTTGAAACTAAATCAATCAGAGATTGTTAGCCCAGGGGCTGCTCTTGGGGCGCTTGATCCAACCCGAAAGCGGCGTGCAGGGCTCGCACCGCCAGCTCCAGATACTTCTCGTCAATCACCACAGAGATTTTGATTTCAGAGGAGGAAATCAGCTGCATGTTGATCCCCTCCTCGCCCAGTACCTTGAACATGGTGCGGGCAACACCGGGGTGGTTCCACATGCCGACACCGACAATGGAAACCTTGGCGATCTCGCCATTTCCCTGCACACAGGAGGCGCCCAGCTCGCTGGCCGTTTCCTCAAGCAGTGCACGGGCACGGCGGTAATCATCCCGATTCACCGTAAAGGTGAAGTCGGCGGTGCCGTCACCCAGGGTGTTTTGCACGATCATGTCGACATCAATGTTGGCATCGCTGATCGGATTCAGGATCTGCGCGGCCACGGTCGGTTTGTCAGGCACACCCAGAATGGTCAGGCTGGCCTCGTTGCGGTTAAAAGCGATCCCGGATACTAGGGGAGCTTCCATCCTCTCACCTCCATATGTGATTAAGGTTCCCTCTCCATCGATAAAGCTCGACAGTACCCGCAGCGGGACGCGGTATTTGCCCGCAAACTCCACCGAACGGATCTGCAGCACCTTGGCCCCCAGGCTGGCCATCTCCAGCATCTCCTCGAAGGTGATGGTATCGAGACGACGAGCCTTGGGCTCGATGCGCGGATCCGTGGTGTACACCCCATCAACATCGGTAAAGATCTGGCACTCATCGGCCTCGATGGCCGCCGCCACGGCAACCGCCGTGGTGTCCGAGCCGCCCCGACCCAGGGTAGTGATGGCGTTGTGCTCATCACGGCCCTGAAAACCGGCGATCACCACTACCTTGCCCGCCGCCAGTTCTGCCTGAACCAACTCGGTATCGATATGGGTGATGCGCGCCTTGCCATAGGCGGAATCGGTGTGAATGCGTACCTGATCACCGGTCATTGAGACCGCAGGACAACCGCGTTTGTTCAACGCGATCGCCAACAGCGCTATGGTGACCTGCTCACCGGTGGAGACAAGCACGTCCATCTCGCGCCGGTTGGCATCAGGATCCAGCTGCTGGGCCATGCCCAGCAACCGGTTGGTTTCGCCCGACATGGCGGAGACCACCACCACCACATCGTGTCCCTGGGCGCGGGTCTGCTGAACCCGCTCAGCGACCGCCTCGATCCGCTCCAACGTGCCGACCGAGGTGCCGCCGTACTTCTGTACATAGAGTGCCACAGATCACCTCGCCCTATTACAGGCGCTCTTCCAGCCAGGAGTGAACGGATTGCAGCGCTGCCGGTACGGCCTCTGGCTGGGTACCACCCGCCTGAGCCATGTCCGGACGACCACCGCCCTTGCCGCCCACCTGCTGGGCTACCAGATTGACTAGTTCACCGGCCTTGACCTTGCCGGTCAGGTCGTTGGTGACACCGGCGATCAGGTTGACCTTGTCATCACTGCTGGTTGCCAGCAGTACGACACCGGATTTCATCTGGTTCTTCAGCTCGTCCAGCATGCCGCGCAGGGACTTGGGATCGGCCCCTTCCAGCGCTGCAACCAGCACCTTCTGACCCTTGATCTCGATGACCTGGCTCAGCAAATCGTTACCGGCCTGGGCAGCCAGCTTGGCCTTGAGCTGCTCCAGCTCGCGCTCCATCATCTTGGCCTTGTCCAGCACCTGACGCACCTTGTCCGCCAGGGAGAACTGGTCACCCTTGATGAGGGCCGCAGTCTCTTCGATCTGCTCACCCAGCTGGTGCATGTAGTCGATGGCGGCCTTGCCGGTCACCGCTTCGATACGACGCACACCGGCGGCGATACCGCTCTCGGCGATGATCTTGAAGAAGCCGATGTCACCGGTACGCTTGGCGTGGGTACCACCACACAGCTCGGTGGAGTAGTCGCCCATGCGCACCACGCGCACGTCGTCTTCATACTTCTCGCCGAACAGCGCCATGGCACCGGCCGCCTTGGCGGCTTCCAGACCCATGACCTGGGTGCTGACTTCATGGTTGGCACGGATCTGGGCGTTGACCAGCTCCTCGATCCGGCGAATGGTCGCCATGGTCAGGCCTTCGAAGTGGGAGAAGTCGAAACGCATGCGCTCGGCGCCCACCAGGGAGCCCTTCTGGGTCACGTGATCACCGAGTGCCTGACGCAGGGCAGCGTGCAGCAGGTGAGTCACTGAGTGGTTCAGGGCCACGGCCTGACGACGCTCGCCATCCACCACGGCTTCCACCTCGGCGCCCTTCTCCAGGGTGCCCAGCTCCATGTAACCCTTGTGGATGATGGCCTTGCCTGCCTTCATGGTGTCGGTCACGGCGAAGATGCCGTCATCCACCTTGAGGGTACCGGTGTCGCCGATCTGGCCACCGGACTCGGCGTAGAAGGGGGTCTGCTCCAGCACGATGACGGCTTCGTCACCGGCGATCAGCGCATTCACCTCTTCGGTACCCTTGTAGATGCCGATCACGCGAGTCTGCTCGCTCAGGGTCTTGTAACCGGTGAACGGAGTCTCGAAGTCGAGCTTGAGCATCTCGTTGTAGTTCACACCGAAGCTGGAGGCCTCTTTGGCACGGGCACGCTGCTTCTCCATCTCGGCGTTGAAGCCTTCCTCGTCGATGCCGATCTCGCGCTCGCGCACCACGTCGGCAGTGAGGTCGGCCGGGAAGCCGTAGGTGTCGTACAGCTTGAACACCACCTCTCCCGGAATGACCTTGGCGTCACCCAGGTTGGCCAGGGCATCTTCCAGCAGCAGCAGACCGCGGTCCAGGGTGCGGACGAACTGCTCCTCTTCGATGCGCAGCACGCGCTCGACCAGCGGCAGCTGGGCGATCAGCTCTTCGGCCACATCCTTCATCTGCACTGCCAGCTCGGCGGCCAGTTTGTAGAAGAAGACATCGGTGGCGCCCAGCTTGCGACCGTGGCGCACGGCGCGACGGATGATGCGACGCAGCACATAGCCACGACCCTCGTTGGAGGGCATGACACCGTCGGCGACCAGGAAGGCGCAGGAGCGGATGTGGTCGGCGATGACGCGCAGGGACTGGTTGCTGAGATCGGTAGTACCGACGATCTCGGCCGCCTTCTTGATCAGCGCCTGGAAGATGTCGATTTCGTAGTTGGAGTGCACACCCTGCATGATGGCGGAGATACGCTCCAGACCCATGCCGGTATCCACGGACGGACGGGGCAGCGGTTCCATGGTGCCGTCGGCCTGACGGTTGAACTGCATGAACACCACGTTCCAGATCTCGATGAAGCGGTCGCCATCCTCTTCCGGAGAACCGGGACGGCCACCCCAGATGTGATCGCCGTGGTCATAGAAGATCTCGGTGCAGGGACCGCACGGGCCGGTATCGCCCATGGCCCAGAAGTTGTCGGAAGCGTACGGCGCTCCCTTGTTGTCGCCGATGCGCACGATGCGATCGGCCGGCACGCCAACTTCCTTTTCCCAGATGTCGAAGGCTTCATCGTCAGTCGCGTAGACGGTCACCAGCAGGCGCTCTTTCGGCAGTTGCAGCACCTCGGTCAGGAAACCCCAGGCGAACTTGATGGCATCCTGCTTGAAGTAGTCGCCGAAGCTGAAGTTGCCCAGCATCTCGAAGAAGGTGTGGTGACGAGCGGTATAGCCGACGTTTTCCAGATCGTTGTGCTTACCACCGGCACGCACGCAACGCTGGGAGGTGGTTGCGCGGTTGTAGGCACGCTTGTCTGCGCCAAGGAAGACATCCTTGAACTGGTTCATACCCGCGTTGGTAAACAACAGGGTCGGGTCGTTATGCGGTACCAGCGAGCTGGAGGAGACAACCTGGTGCCCCTGGGAACGGAAATACTCGAGAAACGCGGTGCGTATCTCAGACGTGGACATATACATGGAAAATCCTGCTTGATTCGAATACGGACTTTTAACCGCATTAATGTAAGTTTTCTGCGGGGTAAAGTAAAACGTACCGGCCCGTCACGGGCGAAAAAGCACGCATAAACGGGCGGGTGAAGAAAAGGGAGGCAAATGCACGCTTTTCCGGCCACGGATCGCGCCAAAAGCAGCGGAAAATAACCGCAGGATGCGACAAAACCGGACCCGCTTCATCATCCGTAGCCAAGCCACTGAACAAACAGGAAAAAGCTGGTGAGCCGCGCTCAAGGAGCGAGTCCCGGTGAGTCGTCAGACAAAGAGAAGCTGGCGAGAAGGAGCCGGTTAAAGGGAATTGACAGGTTCAGGGGCCACGCGGCCCTATGGTCAGCGCAGGAGACGAACTGGCAGTTATCGTCACCGACATCTTGTTATCTCGCCAGCCTGCACCGCGTCCCTATTCCTCCCGCTCCTGCAAGGCAGAGAGGGCATAGCGGGCCTGATCCTGAGTGAACCCCCGCCCCAGCAGATACTTGAGCCATTTCATCCGCAGCTTGAAATCGGCCAGATCGGCGACTCTGGCGCGTCGCTCCAACAGCTCGAAAGCCAGTTCGAACCAATCCAGTTCGGGTTGCTCGAAGGCGGCGTCGATCTGGCTGTCGTCCAACCCCTTGCGTCGCAGGTCGAAGCGGATCTTGATGGGCCCGTGCCCCTTGGAGGCACCGGCTCGCACCGCCATGGCGCCATAGCGCTCGTCATTGACCCAGTTGTAGCCACGGCAGTAGTCGACGACCGCTTCGATCACCTCCTGGCTGAACCCCTGCTGGCGCAGCCGGTTGGCCAGTTCGGATTCTGCACTCTCGCGGCGGGCGAGACTGCGCATGGCGAAGTTGCGGGCGGCCGCCAGCTGCTCTTCGAAGCTGGGCTGTGCGGGTTCGGTAGTGGATTCATCAACCATAAATGACAAGGCCGGGTATCGACCCGGCCTTCCTGTTACTCGTTATTCGAACTCTTGTTCGCTTTCGACGTCGAACTCGTCTTCTTCCGCGGCGACCGCCTTGTCATCGGCAGGGACAGCACCGGAGAGCAGCAGCTCGCGCAGCTTGGCCTCCACTTCGGCAGCCATGGCCTTGTTCTCGGCAAACAGCTTCATCACGTTGGCCTTGCCCTGACCGATCTTCTCGCCGTTGTAGCTGTACCAGGCACCGGCCTTGTCGATCAGCTTGTGCTTGACGCCCAGATCCACCAGCTCGCCCTCTTTGGAGATGCCGGCACCGTAGAAGATCTGGAATTCGGCCTGCTTGAAGGGCGGGGCCACCTTGTTCTTCACTACCTTGACGCGGGTCTCGTTACCGACCACTTCGTCACCTTCCTTGATGGCGCCGGTACGGCGGATATCCAGGCGCACGGAGGCGTAGAACTTGAGCGCGTTACCACCGGTAGTTGTCTCCGGGCTGCCGAACATGACACCGATCTTCATCCGGATCTGGTTGATGAAGATGCACAGACAGTTGGCATTCTTGATGTTGGCAGTCAGCTTGCGCAGCGCCTGGGACATCAGACGAGCCTGCAGGCCGACGTGGGAATCCCCCATCTCGCCCTCGATTTCCGCTTTCGGGGTCAAGGCCGCCACGGAGTCGACGATAATGACGTCGACGGCGTTGGAGCGCACCAGCATGTCGCAGATCTCGAGCGCCTGTTCGCCGGTGTCCGGCTGGGAGATGAGCAGGTCATCGACGTTGACGCCCAGCTTGGCAGCATAGATGGGGTCGAGTGCGTGTTCCGCATCGACGAAGGCACAGGTCTTGCCCTTCTTCTGGGCTTCGGCGATCACCTGCAGGGTCAGCGTGGTTTTACCGGAAGATTCCGGGCCGTAGATCTCGACGATACGACCGCACGGCAGACCACCGATCCCCAGCGCCACGTCCAGAGAGAGGGAGCCGGTGGAGATGGCTTCGATATCCATGGTCTTGCTGTCGCCCAGACGCATGATGGAACCTTTGCCGAACTGCTTTTCAATCTGACCCAGCGCAGCCGCCAGTGCCTTCTGTTTGTTCTGATCCATGCCAATCTCCGCTGGAAATCGTGAGTAAAAATGAAGTTGGGCTAAGTATACTGTCTATTCATACAGTATCAAGCCCAATTTATCTGAGCAGGGCCAACAGACCCGACAAGGCCTGTCTCACCGCCTGTTGTCGCACCTGACGACGGTCGCCATCGAAGCGGGCAAGCAGGGAGTGATGACGTCCCGAGCTATCCGCCCAGGCAAACCAGACGGTGCCGACCGGCTTGCCTTCGGTAGCGCCGCCGGGGCCGGCGATGCCGCTGATGGCCACACTGATGGAGGCAGACGAGTGAGCCAGGGCGCCGCGGGCCATCTCCAGCACCACCGCCTCGCTCACGGCGCCATGCCGCTCAAGGCTCTCGTCGCTCACCCCCAGCATCTGCTGCTTGGCCTCGTTGGTGTAGGTGACAAAGCCGCGATCAAACCAGCCGGAGCTGCCCGCGATGTCGGTGATGGCGCTCGCCACCCCGCCGCCGGTGCAGGACTCGGCGGTCGCCGCCAGCCAGCCGCGCTGGCCGAGGGCCTGTCCCAACTCGATGGCCAGGTGCTCAATCTCTGCATCCAGTGTCATGGCGGATCTCCTGCTCATTGAAGAGGCACATTATGCGATCCCGATCCTGTCGCCCGCAACTGGGGGCAATCCAAGCCGACCTCCCCCGTCGCGGCGCTTATGTGTAGAATGGCGCCATCAAGCTCAAGGCTCATCACCGCAGACACAGGCCCGCAGAGGCCCCTTCTGGAATAGCACATGACCGCACAACACCAAGCCACTGGCGCCGCGCCAGGCGCCAATCTCAGCGCCCACACGCCCATGATGCAGCAGTATCTGACCCTCAAGGCCGAGAATCCGGAGATCCTGCTGTTCTACCGGATGGGCGACTTCTACGAACTGTTCTATGACGATGCCCGCAAGGCCTCCCAACTGCTCGACATCTCCCTGACCAAGCGCGGTCAGTCGGCGGGCAGTCCCATCCCCATGGCGGGCGTGCCTTATCACGCCATCGAGGGGTATCTGGCCAAGCTGGTGCAGCTGGGCGAATCCGCTGCCATCTGCGAACAGGTGGGGGATCCCGCCACCAGCAAGGGGCCGGTGGAGCGCAAGGTCATTCGCATCATCACCCCGGGCACCGTCTCCGACGAGGCGCTGCTCAGCGAGCGCCAGGACAACCTGATCGCCGCCGTCTATCACGATGGTCGCCGCTTTGGCTATGGCACCATGGACATAGGCTCGGGCCGTTTCTTCATCAACCAGTTCGAGAAGGAAGAGACCCTGCTGGCGGAGCTGCAGCGCACCAATCCGGCCGAGCTGCTCTACCCCGAATCGTTCGAATTCCTGCACCACATCGAGGGTCGCCGTGGTCTGCGCCGCCGCCCGGAGTGGGAATTCGAGCTCGGCACCGCCCGCAAGCTCTTGTGCCAGCAGTTCGGCACCCAGGATCTGGTGGGCTTCGGGGTCGAGCAGAGCGAGACCGCCCTGTGCGCCGCCGGCTGTCTGATGCAGTATGTGAAAGACACCCAGCGCACCGCCCTGCCCCACATTCGCAACGTGCGCCTCGAACAGCCCGATCATGCGGTCATCATGGACGCCGCCACCCGCCGCAATCTGGAGCTGACCCAGAATCTGGCCGGCGGCCACGACAACACCCTCTCCGCCGTGCTGGACTGTACCGCCACCCCCATGGGGAGCCGGCTGCTCAAGCGCTGGATCCACCAGCCGATCCGCGACCGGGTGATCCTCAAAGGCCGTCAGAGCACCATCAAGGAGCTGATCGAGCAAAACCTTTACGATGAGCTGGGTGGATTGCTGCGCCAGGTCGGCGACGTGGAGCGGGTGCTGGCACGCCTGGCCCTGCGTTCCGCCCGCCCGCGCGACCTCACCCGATTGCGCCAGGCCTTCGCCCAGCTGCCGGAACTGCAGCGCCTGCTGGCGGAGAGTGAGCACGAGGCAGTGCAACAGCTGCGCGAGCGGGCCAGTACCTTCCCCGAGCTGCTGGACCTGCTGGAGCGCGCCGTGATGGAGGTGCCGCCTGTGCTCATTCGCGACGGCGGCGTCATCCGAGAAGGGTTCAACACCGATCTGGACGAGCTGCGGGATCTGGCCAACGGCGCCACCGCGAGCCTGGCCCGTATCGAGGAGCGCGAACGGCTGCTGACCGGCATCAACACCCTCAAGGTGGGCTACAACAAGGTGCACGGCTTCTATATCGAGGTGAGCCGAGCCAACAGCCATCTGGTGCCGGCCCACTACATCCGCCGCCAGACGCTGAAAAACAACGAGCGCTACATCATCGATGAGCTCAAGAAGTACGAGGACAAGGTACTCACCGCCCAGGCTCAGGCGCTGGCGCTGGAGAAACGCCTCTACGAAGAGCTGCTCGATGCCCTGCTACCGCACCTCGGCGATCTGCAGGAATCCGCTGCCGCGCTGGCGGAGCTGGACGTGCTGGCCAACCTGGCCGAGCGGGCCGAGACCCTGGACTACCGTTGCCCCACCCTCATCGACGAGGATCAGATCCTGATCGAGGCGGGCCGCCATCCGGTGGTGGAGCAGGTGATGACCGACCCCTTTATCGCCAACCCCATCCGGCTGGAGCGGGAGCGGCGGATGCTGATCATCACCGGCCCCAACATGGGCGGTAAATCCACCTACATGCGCCAGACCGCGCTCATCGTGCTGCTGGCCCATATCGGCGCCTTCGTGCCGGCCGACAGTGCCCGCATCGGCCCCATCGACCGCATCTTCACCCGCATCGGGGCGTCGGACGATCTCGCCTCCGGCCGCTCCACCTTTATGGTGGAGATGACCGAGACCGCCAACATCCTCAACAACGCCACCGCCCGCAGCCTGGTGCTGATGGACGAGATTGGCCGCGGCACCAGCACCTACGACGGCCTCTCGCTGGCATGGGCCTGCGCCGAACAGCTGGCGAGCAAGATTGGCGCCTACACCCTGTTTGCCACCCACTACTTCGAGCTGACCCGCTTGCCCGAGCTGATGGAAGGGCTTGCCAACGTTCATCTGGATGCGGTGGAGCACGGCGACACCATCGCCTTCATGCACGCGGTGCAGGAGGGGGCGGCCAGCCGATCCTACGGCCTGCAGGTAGCGGCGCTGGCGGGGGTGCCGAAATCGGTGATCCAGCAGGCCCGTCACAAGCTGCACGAGCTGGAAAGCGCCACCCCGGTGGCCGCCGGCGAAGTACGCCCGGCCCCGGTCGCCCTGCCGCCCCAGAACCATCCGGTAGTTGATGAACTGGAAGCGGTGCGCCCGGACGAGCTGACCCCGCGCCAGGCGCTGGATCTGCTCTATCGCCTCAAGCAGATGCTGTAACCGGTAACAAATGCAAACAGGGGAACCGCGAGGTTCCCCTTTTTCATGGCTGGCTGCCAACCCCTGTCAGGGCAAGCCGGGGCCGAACTGTCCCTTGAGCGGATCGTAGTAGTAGGCGCGATAGTCGAAATCCATCTCCTTGAGCAAGGGATTGGGTAGTTCGAAGTACAACCGCTCATCCAGCTTCGCCTGGTCGAGGGAGGGTTTGAAGTGATGCAGCCAGAGCCGCTGCAGCGAGCCATCCTGCCAGGCCAGCCGGATCCCCTCCGAGATGCGCTGGATCGCCGCCTGATTGGCCTTGTTGGTGTAAAAGAGATGGAGGAAGGGATAGTGCAGCACCAGGCGTCGATCCACGGTGAGCGCCGGCAGATCCCCGTGTTGCTCCTGCTCGATGAACACCTCATTCACCCCGCGGCAAAACAGATCGACCCGACCGCGGGCGACCAGCCGGAACAGCCGCTCATAGCTGTCGACCTCCTGCCCCCGCAAGCCGGCATTGCGCAGAATGGCCACATCCTGCCAACCACGCCCCTGACCGTGCACAAACTGCCGCAACTGGGCCAGGGTACTCACGTTCGCCACCGCCTGTGCCTGCTGCGGGCTGACAAAGCAGATGCGGTAACCGAGCAGACCCAGCTCCACCGGGAATCGCACGTAATCGAGGGAGTCACTGATCGCCGCCGGTTGCGGGGTATCGGAGGCGAACAGGTTGGGATAGAGGTTGGCTTTCATAGCTTGGCGCATCCGCACCCGGTTCATCGGTGGTGCCAGCCGCAGCTCGTAATCACCGTGGCTATCGCGGGTCTTCTCCAGCGCCAGTTGCAGCAGGTCGTGAGTATAGAGAGCCCGCATATCCCGTTCACTCTCCGGGCTGATATGGGTAAAGACATCGCCAGCCCGGGTTGGGCTGGCGAAAAACAGGCTGCAGAAGAGCAGACAACAGAGAGCAAGGCGATGGTTGGTCATATGGCTCGTCCCGGGCGCACTGCTTTGAGTGTAGCGCCGAGTACTGCCCGAGGAGGCACGCCTCTCCTTACCAGAAGATCTTGCCCAGCAGGGGCGCCAGCAGCACGGTGACCATGCCAGCGATCATCATCACCATGCTGGAGACCACCCCCTCCTCATTGCCCATCTGGTAAGCCCTGGCGGTGCCGGCGCCATGGGCCGAGGCACCAAACCCGGCCCCCTTGCCGAGCCGGCTGCGAATGGCCAGCACGGTGAGCACGCTCTCCCCTACCGCCATGCCGATCACCCCGGTCAGCACCACGAACAAGGCCGTGAGATCGCTCTCGCCACCGATGGCGCGGGTCGCCTCCACCGCAAACGGGGTGGTGATGGAGCGCATCGCCAGGCTGCGCTGCAGCATGTCGGAAAGATCCAGCCAGCGGGCCAGCAAGACGGTGCTGCCCACCGCCATGATGACGGAGGCAACCACCCCCACCGAAAGAGAGAGCCAGTGCCGACGAATAAGCCGGCGATTCTCGTAGACGGGCACCGCAAAAGCCACGGTCGCCGGCCCCAGCAACCAGAGCAGCCAGTGGGATTCGGCCATGTAGTCCCGGTAGGGGATGTGGAACAACATGACTACCGCCACCAGCAGGGTGGGCGCCAGCAACAACGGCATCAGGGGCAGGATGCGCTTTTTGCCATAGAGCCACTTGCTGGCGTAGTAGAAGATCAGGGTCAGGGCGAAACAGACGAAGCCGAGCAGGGTATCAGACATGGCGACGACTCCGGCGAGCCAGTTTCAGCTCCAGTCGATAGACCCGATCCACCACCAAGGCCGTGGTGCCAAGCACCAGCGTGGTGCTGACCAGCAGCACCACCATGATGCGCCATCCCTCCTGCAACAGCAGATCCTGATAGTTGACTACCGCCACCACGGCGGGCACGAAGAACAGCAGCATCTCCGCCAGCAACCAGCGGGCGCCGGCCTCAAACCACTGTGCCTTGACCACCCCGAGCAGGATGCAGGCCAGCAGCAACAGCATGCCGGTGAGGTTGGCGGGGAGCGGAATGTGCAGGGTACGCACGGCGGTATCGGCCAGCAGCCAGACAAGGGCCAGCAGGGCGATTTGGAAGGGAGTCTGGAACCAGCGAATGCAGAGGGCTTTCATTATCGTCGTCTTTCTGTGAACTGGGTCACAGTATAAAGAGACGGGAAACCTGCAAAAAATGAATTTAAATTATCAAAATTATGCCAAATTGGCATGTTAGGATAACCCGATCAGACACACGCCAACCAGAGGGAAATCCATGGATATCCGGGCCCTGCGCTACTTCGTCGAACTGGTGCGGGAGCAGAGTTTCACCCGCGCCTCGGAAAAGCTGTTCGTCACCCAGCCCACCATCAGCAAGATGATCCGCAACATGGAGGAGGAGCTGGGCCAGCCCCTGTTGAGCCGCTCGGGGCGCCGCTTCACCCTGACCGACAGCGGCCGGGTGCTGTTCAACCGCGCCCAGACCATACTCGCCGAGATGCAGCAGCTGGAAGACGAGCTGGCCGACCTGCAGAGCCTGAAGCACGGACGCCTCACCCTCGGCATTCCCCCCATGGTGGGCCATGTCTATGCGGACCTGATCCGCGCCTATCGGGCCTGTTATCCCGGCGTGGAGCTGAGCCTGGTGGAGTATGGTGGACGCCGCATTGAACAGGCGGTGCTGGAGGGAGAGCTGGATCTGGCCATCACCATGCTGCCGACCAGGGAGGAAGCTGCCCTCAGTACCCTGGAGCTGGACTGCTACCCGATCCGGGTGGTGTTGCCGGATCTGCCCCGCTGGCACGGCGACGCTCCGCTTCGACTCGATGTCCTGCAAGATGAGCCCTTTCTGCTCTACACCCGGGCCTTCACCCTGAGCGAGCGGCTGGAGCAGGCCTGCCAGCTGGCCGGCTTCGAGCCCCAGGTAGCGGCCCGCAGCAGCCAGTGGGACTTTCTCATCGCCATGGTGCGCAGCGGCATGGGGGTGGCCTTCCTGCCCGAGCCAGTCTGCCGCAGGCTGACCCCGGACGGGCTGGTGCTGCGCCCGCTGGCGCCGGAACTGAGCTGGCGGCTCGGGGTGATCTGGCCGAAGGAGCGTTACCTCTCCCGCACTGCAGAGGCCTGGCTGGCGCTCTGCCGTGAGCGCCATCAGCCTCACTGATCGCCGAAACGATCCGTCATCGGGTTGTAGAAGTAGGGGCGGTAATCGAAGCCGATCCCCTTGAGGAAGGGATTATCCAGCCGGATCAGGTGGCGCTGCGGCAGCTTGGCAAAGTCGATGGCCGGGCCGAAGCTGCCGCGCCACAGCGCCTGCAGCGAACCATCCTGCCAGGCCAGTTGCAGCCCCAGCTCGACCCGCTTGATGGCCTCACCGTTTTTCCCGTTGGTATAAAAGACCCGTGGCAGTGGGTAGTAGAGTAACAGGCTGTCATCGACGGTGAGATCGGTCACCCCCTGATGGGTCAGCAACTCGTTGCGAAGCTCGCTCACCCCGCGGCAAAACAGATCGAAACGACCGCGGGACACCATCTTGAACAGCTTCTCGTAACCATCCACCTCCAACACCTGCAAGCCCGAGCGGCGCAGGATCTCGATATCCAGCCACCCCTTGCCCTGACCGAAAGTAAATGGCTGCAGCTCCTTGAGACTGGTCACCCGGGTGACGGCCGCCTGTTGCTGCGGGCTGACAAAGCAGATCCGGTAGCTGACGATGCCAAGGTGAATGGGGAAACGGACATAGGCCAATCCCTCTCCCTCGCGAGCGCTGCTGTAGCTATCCATCACCATCAGGTTGGGCAGCAGATTGAGATCCATGCTCAGACGTGCTCGCGCCTTGGTCATGGTGGGCGCAGGAACCAATTCGTAGTCGCCGAAGGTGTCGCGGGTCTTGTCAAGGGCGAGGCGCAGCAGCTCCCTGTCATAGGTGGTGCGGGGATCCTGCTCGCTCTCCGGGCCTATATAGGTGAAAAGGGTGGCAGCCTGTGCCATCACCGGCAACAAGCAGAGCAGGGAGGCAAACATCAAACGCGGCAACACCATAAACTGGACCTTGGCAAGAGAGACACCCACAAGTGTAGCCACTGGTGTCCCTCTATCGCCGCCCTGCCCTACTTGCCATGGCAACCCGGACCTCTGTTGGTCTGAGCACACTGCTGGCCTCAACCCGGCACGGGTCGCCCCTTCTGGGCGAGGTGCTTCGCTTACTGCTCTTCCCCGATGGGAGCGGCAATCCACTTCATCAGGGTCAGCATGTCCTGGGGTGCCACGCCGACCGAAAGGCCGCGCTTGCCGCCGCTCACCAGGATCTCATCAAACTGCATGGCCGACTCGTCGAGCACGGTAGGCAGCAGCTTCTTCTGGGCCAGCGGGCTGATGCCACCCACCTTGTAGCCGGTCAGCTTCTCCGCCTCCGCCGGCTTCATCATCTCCACCTTCTTGAGGCCGGTGGCCTTGGCCAGCTGTTTCAGGCTGCACATGCCGGACGAGGGGACGATGGCCACCACCGCCTGCTTGTCGTGGTGGGCGATCAGGGTCTTGAACACTTGGGCCTCCGGCAGGCCGAGCTGGGTCGCGGCATGCTTGCCGAAATCGTCGTGGGCTTCGCACTCGTAGGGGTAGAGCTTGTGAGGGATCTTGAGCTTCTTCAAGAGGTTGATGGCAGGAGTCATGATAAATGCCTTGAGTCAAAACAAGACCAGACAGTCTGCGCCTGCATGGCGGGGGATGCAAGCCGGGGCAGGCTGCCACACCATTGTGTCTCCCGGGAGCGGGCCGGCGAATGCGGTCAGTTTTGACTCAAAATCCCGCTTTTGCCATCGCGTCGCGCCTGGGGTAGTTTTTCCCTCCCCAAGAAAACTGCCGGAGGAGTGAATGGCGAGAAGAATCATGGTGCTGAGACACGGCGAGACCCTGTTCAATGCACAGCAGAAGCTGCAAGGGCATTGCAACTCGGCATTGACCGGGCGCGGTGAAGCGCAGGCCAGAGGCGTCGGGCAACGACTGGCACAGCATCTGGCTGGCCGCCCCTACCGGGTCTATGCCAGCGATCTGGGGCGGGCCATGCAGACCGCCGCCATCGTCTGCGGCGAGCTGGACTATCCGGCCGACCAGATAGTGCCTGAGCCCAGGGTGCGGGAGTTCTCTCTCGGGGAGTGGGAGCAGCGCACCATCCCTGACTTGCTGGCCGCTCAGCCCGATCTGCTTGAGCGCCGTGACTGGTACTTGCAGGCCCCCGGCTGCGAGCCGTGTGACGGAGTACGGGCCCGCCTGGCCGACTGGCTGGCCGGCTTGCCAGAGGATGAGGATGTGGTGGTGGTGAGCCACGGCCTGACCGGCGTAGTGCTGCGCGGCATGCTGCTCGGGCTCGATGAGGAGGCCACCTGGCAGCAGGATCTGCCCCAGGATGCCTTCTTCATCATCGAAGCGGGAAGCATGACCCGGGTTGACTGCACGCCCGTGCTTGAGCCTGCGTAACAGGCTGACTTTATCAGCATCTGAACATCGAAAAGGGCGCCTTGTCGGCGCCCTTTGGCATTATGGGAACTGGCTGAACGCGGCTCGCGTCGCCAGCGTCATCAACCGGTGTTGCGCATCCCTGCGGCGATACCGGCGATGGTGACCATCAGCGCCTTGTCCAGCTCGGGGTGCAGGGTCTCCGGGTGGTTGCGGGAGCGGTTGAGCAGCTCGGCCTGCAGCACGTTGAGCGGGTCAGTGTAGGGGTTGCGCAGCTTGATGGACTCCTTGATCCAGGGCTGATCCTCCAGCAGATCCCCGCGCGGGCTCAGCTTCAGCACCACCTCGATGGATTCGGCGAGCTCCTGACGCAGCTGCTGGCCGAGGCCCCACAGCTCCTTGGGCACCAGACGGGTGTCGTAGTACTCGGCGAGCCAGGCGTCCGCTTTCAGGAACACCATCTCCAACATCTCGAGACGGGTGCGGAAGAAGGGCCACTGGGCACTCATCTCCGCCAGCACTTCGAGCTTGCCGCCATCGATGGCCTGTTGCAGCCCCTTGTGGGCACCGAGCCAGGCCGGCAGCATCAGGCGGTTCTGGGTCCAGGCGAAGATCCACGGAATGGCGCGCAGACTCTCGACACCGCCGTTGGGCTTGCGCTTGGCCGGACGAGAGCCGAGCGGCAGCTTGCCGAGCTCCATCTCCGGCGTCGCTGCTCGGAAGTAAGGCACGAAGTCCGCATGACCACGCACGATACTGCGGTAGTGTTCGCAGGAGTCGGCGGCCAGCTGCTCCATCACCTCGCGCCAGCACTCCTTCGGCTTGGGCGGCGGCAGCAGGTTCCCTTCCAGCACGGCGCTGGTGTAGAGCTCCAGGCTCTTGATGGCCACCTTGGGCAGGCCGAACTTGAAGCGGATCATCTCCCCCTGCTCTGTGGTACGCAACCCCCCGCGCAGGGATCCCGGCGGCTGGGAGAGGATCGCCTGGTGAGCCGGCGCGCCACCACGGCCGACGGTACCGCCGCGGCCATGGAACAGGGTGAGGCGAATGTTGTTGGCCTCGGCCAGCCCAACCAGGGACTCCATGGCGGCGTACTGGGCCCAGCCCGCGGCCATCATGCCCGCATCCTTGGCAGAGTCGGAGTAGCCGATCATCACGTACTGACGGCCCTGGATATAGCCGCGATACCAGTCCACCGACAGCAGGCGCGCCATCACGGCGGTGCCCGCCATCAGGTCATCCTGGGTCTCGAACAGCGGGGCGACCGGCATGCGGAACTTGCAGCCGGCCTCTTTGAGCAGCAGCTGCACCGCCAGCACGTCGGAGGGAGCGCCCGCCATGGAGATGATGTAGATGCCGAATGCATCCGGGTCGTGGCCGGCGATCACCTGGCAGGTATCCAGGGTTTCGCGGGTCTCGGCACTCGGCTCCCAATCGTGGGGAATCAGCGGGCGGCGGGAGTTCAGCTCGTTGAGCAGGAAGGCCTGCTTGTCATCCTCACTCCACTCGGCGTAGTCACCCATGCCCAGATAGCGGGTCAGTTCGGAGAAGACCTGGCCGTGGCGCTCGCCATCCTGACGGATGTCCAGCTTGACCAGATGGATGCCGAAGCAGGCGACCTTGCGCAGCACGTCCAGCAGCATGCCATCGGCAATATTGCCCATGCCGCAGGCGTGCAGGGAGTGGTAGCAGAGCTCCAGCGGCTCGCGCAGCTGAGCGGTAGTTTTGATGAGGTCGCGGCTCTCGCTCACCTGACCCTGCACCTTGGCGGTCAAGTGTTCCTTGGTTTCGCGCAGCGCCTCGCGCAGCTCGCGCACCAGGGCGCGGTAGGGCTCGGGATGATCCCCTACCCGCTCGCGCACAGCCTCGGTGCAGTCGGACATGGAAAGCTCGGAGGTGAGCTCCTTGATGTCCTTGTAGAAGAGGCTCACCGCCATCCAGCGGCCCAGCTCCAGCACTTCGGCGGTCACCTTGGCGGTGACGAAGGGGTTGCCGTCGCGGTCACCGCCCATCCAGGAGGTGAACTTGACCGGTGCGGCATCCAGCGGCAGCCGCACACCCAGGTGGTGTTGCAGGCGCTCGTCCAGATTGCGCATGAATTCGGGAATGGCCGGCCACAGGCTGTTTTCTACCACGGCAAAGCCCCACTTGGCTTCGTCCACCGGGGTCGGACGCTGCTCGCGGATCTCGTTGGTGTGCCAAGCCTGATTGATCAGCTGTTCGATGCGATTGAGGATTTTGTCCCGCTCGCGGGGCAGCAGGTCGGAGAGCTCCAGCGCCTCCAGGCAGTCGTTAAGCTGCACATGCTTGTGGATAAGGGTGCGACGGGTCACCTCGGTGGGGTGGGCGGTCAGCACCAGATCGATATCCAGCTCGCGCACCGCCTGGATGATGGCCTCCTGCGACAGATTGGAGGCTTTCAGCTTGTCGAACATCAGCTCCAGCGGATCCGGGGTGCAGGTCTGCTCTTCGCAGCGACGGGAGATGGTGTGGAACTGTTCTGCCACGTTGGCCAGATTGAGGAACTGGCTGAAGGCGCGGGCCACCGGCAGCAGCTCGTCATCGGAGAGGGTGCGCAGGGTATCGAGCAGACGTTCCCGATCGGCCTCATTGCCCTTGCGGGAGGACTTGGCCAGCTGGCGAATGGTTTCGATCTTGTCGAGGAAGGCCTGACCCTGATGATCCTTGATGGACTTGCCCAGCAGTTGACCCAGCATGCCTACGTTGGCGCGTAGTGCGGCGTACTTTTCGTTCATTCCACATCCTTATCTTGTTGGTGCCTGACACCCGTCCCGGGGTGCATGACAGCCTCACTTATTGTTGTGCGATTACAACATATGCTCCATCATCTTAGGGTGACAATCTACCCAGATTGTCTGCGCAAGGTCAAATAACAGGCCGATTCAGAAGATGTATTTCCATCACCTCTCCAGGCGCGGCTTGTTATGTAACTTACTTACAAATGTTCTGCTCTCTGCGCCGTGCCCGTCACAGGCAAAAACGGCGGATCAGGTGCTGCAGCACCGCCGTGGTCGGCTTGACGAAGGAGAGGTCCAGATACTCGTCCGGCTGGTGCGCCTGGGCGATGTGGCCCGGACCCAGCACTATTGTCTGGCATCCCAACTGCTGGATAAAGGGGGCCTCGGTGCAGTAGTTCACGGATTCGGCGGCCCGACCGCTCGCCTTCTCGGCCTCGCGCACCAGCTCCGAGTCATCTGCGCAAGCATAGGCGGGGATGGGCTCGTGCAGGTGCTGCAGGTGCAGGCAGCCGGGCTGGTGAATTTCGATGGGGGAGAGCGCTTCTTTCAGCATCCCCATCAGCTCATCCGGCCCTACCTGCGGGGTGGGTCGCATGTCGATATGCAGCTCGCAGCAGCCGCAGATACGGTTCGGGCTGTCGCCCCCCTGGATGTAGCCGAGATTCAGGGTCGGCTGGGGCACCGCAAAGCGATGGTCGGCGTATTTCTCCTTCAGGCTGTGTTGCAGCTTGAGCACCTGGCCCATGGCCTGATGCATGATCTCCAGCGCATTGACGCCATTGGCGGGATCCGAGCTGTGGCCGCTCTTGCCCGTGATGCGGATCGCCTCCGACATGTGCCCCTTGTGGGCCACCACGGGCACCAGACCGGTGGGCTCACCGATCACCGCGTAGTCCGGCTTGAGCTCGGCCGCCGCCGCGATGGCGCGCGCCCCCGCCATGGTGGTCTCCTCATCGGCAGTCGCCAGAATGCGCAGTGGCTTGTCGAGAGTCTTGAGGTCTATCTCTTTCAGCGCTTCCACGATAAAGGCAAAGAAGCCCTTCATATCGATGGTTCCCAGCCCGTACAAGCGGTTGCCCTCTTCGGTCACCTTGAAGGGATCCTTGCGCCAGCCTCCCTCATCGAATGGCACAGTGTCCGTGTGGCCCGCCAGCAGCAGCCCTCCTTCCCCCTGACCATAAGTCGCCACCAGGTTGAACTTGCCCGGCAGCTCAGGTAGAGCGGTGACCTCGCAGCGAAAGCCGAGCTGGGTGAACCAGTCCGCCAGCAGCCGGATCACCGCCTCGTTGCTCTGATCCCACTTGGGATCCGTGCTGCTGATGGAGGGAATCGCAATAATGTTCTTGTAGAGAGAAAAAAAATCCAGATTGGCCACCCGCTCCTCCTTGCGTCCCCGAAACGTTTCTGATAGAAAATACAAATGCAATGTGAATGCATGAATATGCTGCAAGTTTAACAGGATACGCAGCCCACTGACAAAGGCTACTAGTTGTAAGGGAAAGTTAATGTTCTGTCACCTGATCTATAACCGACGACACAACCCCGCCTGAATTGCCCCTCCGCACCAGTTGCACCAAAGGGGCGATTGACCACCCCTTGCCTCGCAGCACCACGCTGTGAAATTCGAACTCTGACTTGGAATACTCAACAATGCTTAACACCGTTATCGTCGGTGCCAGTGGCTACGCGGGAGCCGAACTGGCCGCACTGGTCCAGAACCATCCACAACTCAAGCTGTTCGGGCTCTATGTCTCGGCCGGCAGCCAGGACGCCCACAAGCGTTTCTCCTCCCTGCATCCCCAGTGGGTCGGCAAGCTGGATCAGCCGCTGCTGCCGCTGGACGAGGATGGCATGACCCGGATCCTGACCCAGGCTGACCTGGTGCTGCTGGCCACCGCCCATGAGGTGAGTGCCGAGCTGGCGCCCAGGTTCCTGGCCAAGGGGCTGCCGGTGTTCGATCTCTCCGGCGCCTTCCGGGTCAAGGATCAGGATTTCTACGCCTCCTTCTACGGCTTCACCCACGACAGCGAACAGTGGCTGGAGCAGGCCGCCTACGGTCTGGCGGAGTGGAATGCACAGGCCATCCAGGCCGCCCAGCTTGTCGCCGTACCCGGCTGCTATCCGACCGCCTCCCTGTGCGCCCTCAAACCGCTGCAGCAGGCCAGCCTCATCGCCAAGGGGTGGCAGCCCATCATCAATGCGGTCTCCGGGGTATCCGGGGCCGGTCGCAAGGCGGCCATCAACACCAGCTTCTGCGAGGTGAGCCTCAATCCCTACGGCACCTTCAATCACAGGCACCAGCCGGAGATCAGCCACCACCTCGGCAAGGAGGTGCTGTTCCAGCCCCACCTTGGCAACTATGTGCGCGGCATCCTGGCCACCATCTATGTGCAGCTGGCGGACGGCGTGACTCCGGCCCAGGTGGATCAGGCCTACCTCAAAGCCTACGAAGGCAAGCCGCTGGTGCGCCTCACCGGCCAGATGCCCTCCATCCGCGGGGTGGCGGGTACCCCTTACTGCGACATCGCCTGGCAACAACAGGGCAACATGCTGGTGGTGGTCTCTGCCATCGACAACCTGCTCAAGGGTGCCGCCTCCCAGGCGATGCAGTGCATAAATATCAAATTCGGTTTCGACGCAGGCCAGGGCCTGATTTAAAGACTCAAGGAAGGATCGCAACGATGGACAAACAGACTCTGGTCATCAAGCTGGGCGGCGCCCTGATCGAGAACGACGAGGCACTGACCGCCCTGTTCGCCACCCTCAAGACATTTCTGGACGAGCAGCACAGACCCCTGGTGCTGGTGCACGGCGGCGGCTGCCTGGTGGACGACCTGCTCAAGGGGCTGGGGCTCACCTCCAGCAAGAAGAACGGCCTGCGGGTGACCCCGTTCGAGCAGATCCCCTTTATCGCCGGCGCGCTGGCGGGCACCGCCAACAAGATGATGATGGCCAAGGCCATCGCCACCGGCATCCCGGCGGTGGGGCTCTGCCTCGCCGATGGCGGTCTGTGCCAGGTGACCCAACTCGATCCGGATCTCGGCGCGGTCGGTGACTGCCAGCCGGGCAACCCGGCGCTGGTGGCCGGCATCCTGGGTCAGGGCTTCCTGCCGGTGGTGAGCTCCATCGGCATCACCGCCGACGGCCAGCTGATGAACGTCAACGCGGATCAGGCGGCCACCGCCATTGCCGAGGCCCTCGGCGCCGATCTGGTGATGCTCTCCGACGTGAGCGGCATCCTGGATGGCAAGGGCAAGCTGGTGCCCCAGCTGAACAAGGTCACCGCCCTCGATCTGATGGAGAAGGGCGTCATCGCCGACGGCATGGCGGTCAAGGTGAAGGCGGCCCTGCACGCCGCCGAGACCCTGGGCAAGCCGGTCTGTGTCGCCAGCTGGCGCTACCCGGATCAGCTGCTCAAGCTGCTGGCGGGCGGTGCGGTCGGCACCCAGGTTGCGATTTGAGATCAATGAAAAAGGACACCGCCATGAAACACCTTCTGAAAGACAGCGACCTGAACAAATCGCAAATCGAGGCGCTGATCGCGCTGGGCAAATCGGTCAAGGCCGATCCGAAAAAGTACGGCCAGGCACTGGCGGGCAAGAGCGTGGTCACCCTGTTCGAGAAGCCCTCCCTGCGCACCCGGGTCACCTTCGACATCGGCATCGCCAAGCTGGGCGGCCACAGCGTCTATCTGGACCAACAGAACGGTGCGCTCGGCAAGCGCGAGTCGGTGAAAGATTTTGCCGCCAACCTGTCGCGCTGGTGTGACGCCATCGTCGCCCGGGTGTTCGACCACCAGACCCTGGTCGAGCTGGCCGAGCACGGCTCTGTGCCGGTGGTGAACAGCCTGTGCAACCTCTACCACCCCTGCCAGGGGCTGGCGGACTTCATGACCATCGCCGAGCACTACGACGATCTGTCCAAGGTGAAGCTGGCTTATCTCGGCGATGGCAACAACGTCAGCCACTCCTTGCTATTGCTGGGGGCGACGCTCGGTACCGACGTCACCCTGATCTGTCCCAAGGGCCACGGCCCGGATACCCAGATATTCCTGCAGGCCCAGGCACTGGCGGCCCAGTCAGGCGCAACCATCCACATCAGCGATGACGTGGCGGATATCGAAGGGTTCGACGTGGCCTACACCGACACCTGGGTGTCGATGGGCGACAGCACCCCGATGGAGCAGGTCACCGATCTCTTCATGCCCTACCAGATCAACCAGGCCCTGCTCGATCGCACCGGCATCCAGCACGTGCTGCACTGCCAGCCGGCACACCGGGAGCTGGAGATCACCTCGCAAGTCATGGATGGTCCGGCCTCCCTCATCATGGATGAGGCGGAAAACCGGATGCATATCCAGAACGCCGTACTGCTGACCCTGCTGGGCGGCCAGGCGTGCGGCAAATAACGGTCCTTAACCCGAATCACAACCCTTTATCGAATCATCACGGAGAGAAGTAAAATGAGCGGAATCAACAAGATAGTACTGGCTTACTCGGGCGGACTGGATACCTCGGCCATCATTCCCTGGCTCAAGGAGCATTATGACGCCGAGATCATCGCCTTCGTCGCCGACGTGGGTCAGGAGCGCGACGATCTGGAAGGGATCGAGCAGAAGGCCATCGCCTCCGGCGCCACCAAGTGCATCATCAAGGATCTGCGCGAAGAGTTCGTCAAAGAGTACGTCTACCCGACCCTGAAGACCGGCGCCGTCTATGAGGGCACCTACCTGCTGGGCACCTCCATGGCCCGTCCGGTGATCGCCAAGGCCATGGTCGAGGCCGCGCTGGCCGAGGGTGCCGACGCCATCTCCCACGGTTGCACCGGCAAGGGCAACGACCAGGTGCGTTTCGAAGGGGCCGTGGCCGCCCTGGCGCCCCAGCTGAAAGTGATCGCCCCCTGGCGTCTGTGGGACATGCGCTCCCGGGAAGATCTGCTGGCCTATCTGGAAGCCCGTCAGATCCCCTGCAAGGCGACCCTGAAGAAGATCTACAGCCGTGACGCCAACGCCTGGCACATCTCCACCGAGGGTGGCGAGCTGGAGAGTACCTGGAACGAGCCGTCCGAAGCCGTGTGGCAGTGGACCGTCTCTGCCGAGCAGGCCCCGGATCAGCCGGAATACGTCAAGCTGACCGTCGCCAAGGGCGAAGTGGTGGCCGTTGATGACCAGCCGCTCAGCCCGCACCAGATCCTGATGACCCTGAACGAGCGTGCCGGCAAGCACGGCGTGGGCCGCATCGACATCACCGAGAACCGGATGGTGGGCATGAAGTCCCGTGGCTGCTACGAGACTCCGGGTGGTACCGTCATGGTCGCCGCGCTGCGCGCCGTGGAAGAGCTGGTGCTGGACAGACCGACCCGCGCCTGGCGGGAAAAACTCGGTGCCGAGTTCTCCCACCTGGTCTATGACGGTCGCTGGTTCACCCCCCTGTGCAAGGCGATCCTCGCCTCCGCCAACGCCATCGCCGAGGATCTCGACGGGGAAGTGGTACTGAAGATGTACAAGGGCCAGGTCACCGCGACCCAGAAGAAATCGCCCAACAGCCTCTACTCCGAAGACTTCGCCACCTTCGGCGCCGACGAGGTGTACGACCAGAGCCATGCCGACGGCTTTATCCGTCTCTACACCCTGGCCAGCCGGATCCGCGCCATGAAGGAGCAGCATCTGGCCATCGGTGGCGACCACACCCACGGTTGATCACCCGGTGTGACCCGCTGATACCGGTGAGGGGGCATGGCCCCCTCACCCATAAGTGGCGGGATGTGACCAACGCGGCAGCGCCCTGGCCGCGTCTGTGAGATAACCCTCTGTCAGAGCAGAGAACAGACAAACAAGGCACGATTTCACGCTCGGGGGCCAGGCGCCGCCGACAACGCATTCAAGGAGAGCAGTATGGCACTTTGGGGTGGACGCTTCAGTCAGGGAGCCGATAGCCGGTTCAAGCAGTTCAACGATTCGCTGCGGTTCGATTACCGCCTGGCGGAGCAGGATATCCAGGGCTCCATGGCCTGGGCCCGCGCCCTGGTAAAAGTGGGCGTGTTGACCGAGGGCGAGCAGGCAAAGCTGCAACAGGCGATGGAAGTGCTGCTCGCCTCGGTGCAGCAGGATCCCCAGCAGATCCTGAGCTCGGATGCCGAAGACATCCACTCCTGGGTCGAGGGCAAGCTCATCGCCGCCGTCGGCGATCTTGGCAAGAAGCTGCACACCGGCCGCTCGCGCAACGATCAGGTCGCCACCGACCTCAAGCTCTGGTGCAAGGCGCAGGGCGAGCTGCTGGCCGCCTCCATCACAGCCCTGCAACAGGGGCTGGTGGCCTCCGCCCGGGCCAATCAGGCCGCCGTGCTGCCCGGTTACACCCATTTGCAGCGCGCCCAGCCGGTCACTTACGCCCACTGGGCGCTGGCCTATGTGGAGATGCTGGAGCGGGATCACTCCCGCCTGCAGGATGCCCTCAAGCGCCTCGACACCAGCCCGCTGGGCTGCGGCGCCCTGGCGGGCACCGCCTATGCCATCGACCGCGAGGCGCTGGCGCTGGATATGGGCTTTGCCGGTGCCACCCGCAACAGCCTGGATTCGGTGTCGGATCGGGATCACGTGGTGGAGCTGATGCACGTGGCGTCGCTCTCCATGACCCATCTGTCGCGCTTTGCCGAAGATCTGATCTTCTACAACACCGGCGAGGCGGGCTTTGTCGAGCTCTCCGACGCGGTCACCTCCGGCTCCTCCCTGATGCCGCAGAAGAAGAACCCGGATGCGCTGGAGCTTATTCGTGGCAAGACGGGTCGGGTGGTGGGCGCCCAGCTGGGCATGCTGATGAGCCTCAAGGCGCTGCCGCTGGCCTACAACAAGGACATGCAGGAAGACAAGGAGGGGCTGTTCGATGCCCTCGATACCTGGCACGACTGCCTCGACATGGCGGCCCTGGTACTGATCGACCTGAAAGTGAATGGCGAGCGCACCATGGCGGCGGCCCAGGGCGGCTACGCCAACGCCACGGAGCTCGCGGACTACCTGGTGGCCAAGGGGATCCCGTTTCGCGAGGCGCATCATATCGTCGGCGAAACAGTGGTCTACGCCATCAGTGTGCACAAGCCGCTGGAGGAGCTCTCCATCGGTGAGTTCCAGCGCTTCAGCCCGGTGATCGACTTCGACGTCTACCCCAATCTGGAGCTGGAGACGACCCTGGCCAAGCGGGTTGCCAAGGGCGGCGTCGCCCGCGAGCAAGTAGAAGCGGCCCTCACCGCCGCCGAAGCCTGGCTGGCCAAGCGCGGTTAATCCCACCGGGATATCAGGAGAGGGCGTCAGCCCTCTTTTTTATGTCGGGTTATCAGCTCGTTCCGCTTGCCCCGAGGGCGGCAAAGCGGGCATATATCCCTGACCAGGCTGAATGGATCTCAGCGCCAACCAGAAGGAACCTGCATGTATCTGCCACCCCATTTCTCGGCCACCGACCCCAAGGCCCTGCACCAACTGATCCTGGCCCATCCGCTGGGCGCCCTGATCACCCATGGCGAACAGGGGCTCGATGCCAACCACCTGCCCTTCGAATTTGACGGTGAAGAGGGGAAGCACGGCATCCTGCGCGCCCATGTGGCCCGCAACAACCCGCTCTGGCAGGAGGTGAAAGACGGCGACGAGGTGCTGGTGATCTTCAAGGCCGCCGACGGCTATATCTCCCCCAACTGGTATCCGGGCAAGCAGGCGCACCATAAACAGGTGCCGACCTGGAACTACAGCGTGGTGCATGCCCACGGCCGCATCCGGGTACGCGACGATGCCCGTTTCGTACGCCGTCTGCTGGCAAACCTGACCCGCCGCCACGAGGCCGGGGAGCCAGCGCCATGGAAGATGGCGGATGCGCCGCGAGACTATCTCGAGGCCATGGTGCAAGCCGTGGTTGGCATCGAGATCGAGGTAATACGGCTGGTCGGCAAGTTCAAGCTGGGTCAAAACAAGGATGAGTCGGATCGCCAAGGGGCCGTCCACGCCTTGCAGGCAAAGGGACTGACAGAGCTGGCCGGCGACATGGCAAGCCCGCCCTCGCCTCTCGCATAACCCTTTGAGCAAAAACCAAAACGGCAACCATCAGGTTGCCGTTTTGTTTTATTTATCCAGGCTCACGCGCTGGCATTCAGCAGCCTGCCGACCCCCTCCCCCTTGCCGTTGGGCAGGGTCTGTTTAAAGGCGGCGAGCAGCTGATCGAGGTTGAGACTGCTTGCCCCCAGGGAGCCCTTGAGGGTGTCGAGTTCGCTGCGCAGCGCATCGAGACGGGTGCCCTGGGTGCCATTGGCGAGCTGGGTGCGGGCTGCGTCGATGGCATCCGGCAGGGACTGGCCACCAAACTCCTGCCCCAGGCTCTGCACCAGATCGCTCATAAAGTGGTTGATGGCGGGGCGATTTTGCTCGCTGTTAGCATCCTTGATACCGAGGCGCTGGAACAGGCTCTGGACCGTCGGGGCCAGACGCTCCGGCTGTGCGGCCTGCGGCGCCGCTTGCGTCTTGCCACTGCTGCTCAGCAACTGACTGCCGAGCTTGAGGGCAATGGAGGCGATGGGAAGCAGGGTACTGATCATCATGATATCTCTCCGCGGCGATGGCCCTGGGTGGTGTTGCCAAGAGAAGTGCATAAGCGGGGCCAACATGGCGAAAAAAACGCCGGCCATGGCTAACGCCTTGAGCCGCCATCTGATTTACCGAGCCGCATCGACTCGCAAAGTGGGAAGCGCCCCCTCCCCGCAAGCCACCGGCGGCCAGAAGCTGCCATCTGCGCGCCAAGCGGCAAGTGACTGCGGCAAGACAGTTTGCCTCCTGTTCTCTGGCCCCTTGCGACCATAAGAGGCAGCAGACAGTCCCCTTTTATCGGCGCATTTATTAGGGAATCTTATTGGCATTAAGATGATGTCGATTTTCTTATCATCCCGCTTCCCGCAAGATGGCTCGCAGATCGGGTCCGCCCATCTTGGTATCTTGTGTCCCTTGTTCTCGGTGGCCCTGCCTCTCTGTAAGTCAAACACCTGTCCCGGAGTCCTTATGTCGTTGATAACACCTCTGATTGCCCCCGAAGTCACTCACATCGCTCCCGGATTCAGAGCCCTCAGCATCACGGTGCAGGCGGCCGCCATCAGCGATCCCGAAGTGGGCGCTCGTGCGCTGGACAGCGCCTTTGCCGCCATGGCGCGGGGGGATGCCCCCTGGGCCGAGGCACACCTTAGCGCCTGGGCGGACGTGTTCAGAAAATTTGGTGCCAAGCCGCAGCGCACCCCCTGCTCCGCCGAGGCGCTGAGAAAGCGGGTGGCCCGCGATGGCAGCCTGCCGAGCATCGACCCCATCGTCGATCTCTACAATGCCATCAGCATCGAGTACGCCATCCCGGTCGGCGGGGAGAACCAGGTTGCCTATCAGGGCATCCCCCGTCTGGTGGTGGCCGATGGCAGCGAGCTGTTCGACACCGTCAAGGGGGGTGAAACCGCCCACGAATCCCCCGAGCCGGGCGAGGTGGTCTGGCGGGATGACAAGGGCGTCACCTGCCGGCGCTGGAACTGGCGGCAGGGGGTGCGCACCCGCCTCAGCGTGGAGTCCAGCAAGATGTGGTTCATTCTGGAGAGCCTGCCCGAGATGCCGCTGGAGGCCCTCCATGAGGCCGGGGAGAAGCTGGTGGCCGGCATTCGCCAGATGATGCCGGGGGCTCTGATCGAACAGGTCCTGATTGGCGAGCAGGGCTGAGCCCCTTTCCCCCCGACGAAACAGACAGGGGGCAGAAATGCAAAGAGGCTCCGAAGAGCCTCTTTTTTATGCCTTGCCCGCTTATCCCAGCAGCAGATAGAGCTGGTGTGCCGCCACCCCGGCGCACAGGCCGCCGACGGTGTGGGCCACGATGGCGCGGGAGGTGAGATGGCGATAGCCGAGGGCATCCAGCATCGCGGTGTGGGTGCTCAAAAAGCCGCTCCAGCACATCCCCATGGCGGTGAACACGGCTACCTCGTTGCCGGTGATCCACCCCTTGGCGATAAAGGGGGGGACCAGCGACATGGCCGCGCCGACCGCGCCGAGGGAGGTGGCCGGGAAGGCGACCAGCTCCGGCTGCTGGAAGCCGAACAGCAGATCAAACAGCCAGCCCGCCTTGGCCGCCAGCACAGGCAGCAGCGCCACCCCCTGGAAGGCCTCGCCGGTATAACCCTTCTCCCCCGGGCCGAAGGTCAACAGCATCACGAAGGTGCTGATGATCAGCACCCCGGGGATCACCGCCATCCCGAGTTCGACGCCGGACTTGCCGCCATCAAGCAGGGAGTTGAGCACCCGCAGCCAGCCAGGTGCCGCCTCTTTGCGAAGGCCCGGCTTGGGACCATGGGTTCCCTCCAGGCTCTCGGGCAGCACCTCGCCAACCAGCGGGCGGATCATCCGCTGCATCAGTCGGGTGGACACCACTGAGCCCACCAGGGCCCCGAGCAGGCCGATCAGCGCCGCCGTGGCGGTGGATTCGCCGCCCGGCAGCTGCAGGGTGGCCATAAAGGTCACCACGATCAGTCCCATGCCGAAGGCGGTGCCGAAGTTGGTCAGCGATACCAGCTGCCAGGGGGTGAAGCCCTTGCGAAAGCGGCTGTCCCTGGCGAGGCTGATCACCGCCGGATTGTCGGAGAAGAAGGTCATCAGGGCCGCCAGGGCGGTGCGACCCGGCAGGCGAAACACCGGCTTCATCAGGGGCGCCAGCAGCACCTCCAGCAGGCGGATCACTCCGAACTCGCTCAACAGCTGGCTCAGGGCACCGGAGAGCACTGTGATCCCCATGATAAAGAGCACGGTATTGAGCAGCAGCTGGTGTGCTGTATTGAACAGGGTGTTCACCATGGCGGAAAGGCCCATCTCGCTACCCAGATAGCCAAACAGTCCCCCCAGGATCAGCAGAACCAGCACGGGTTCCAGCCAGCCACGAAGGGCGGCCAACCGCCCTTTGGATTCGATAACTACATGATTTTCCATATCTATCCTGCGTTGTGTCTGTGCGTGTGTTGTTATGGTGGCGTCAGGGCCCACGCCAAATGACAAGCCCCCGTCTTGCGACAAGGGCTCGCTGAACTGGCTCCTCCCGCCGGCCTTGCGCCTGCGGCCTATGCGCGGCCACCGTCACACCCGACGGCGCGACTGGCTCGGCACAATTGGCTGAACGGCTGAGCTGGGGAGGAAAAATACGTTGAGTAATGGGCAAGCCAGCGCGGCCAGCCCGCCATCGCACCGGACGGCGCTCAATCCCCGGCCGGCCAGCATTGAGGGGCGGGAGTATAACAACTGGGGTCAGTCAGTAAAAGAATCGGCGGCAGCGGGGGCCTTTTCCCCCGGCTCCACGCCAAACAGGGCTCCAATGGCAGCACTTTTGCCTGTTTCTATATCCTCATCTGGCGGCTCTCAGAGTGGCAGCCTGCGCCATGCCACAAAAAGGTGGCGCCGATCCTCTCGATTCCGTTACGGTAACCCGAGCCCAGATTCGAAAGGAGCACCCCATGCACGGACCCGACCCCGCCAACCCGCACCCCATGGCGAGCTTCCCCCAGGTGTGCTTTATCAAGAACACCATCAAGGGGCCCAATATCGAGGTGGGTGACTACACCTACTACGATGACCCCGAGGATTCGGCAGGTTTCGAGCGCAACGTCCTCTACCACTTCCCCTTCATCGGCGACAAGCTCATCATCGGCAAGTTCTGCGCCATCGCCCGCGGGGTGAAGTTCATCATGAACGGCGCCAACCATCAGACCTCCGGCTTCTCCACCTACCCCTTCTTTGTCTTCGGTAACGGCTGGGAGCGCGCCGCCCCCGCCCCGGGCAGCCTCCCCTACAAGGGCGATACCGTCATCGGCAACGACGTCTGGATTGGCTATGAGGCCCTGATCATGCCGGGGGTCAAGGTCGGCAACGGCGCCATCATCGCCGCCCGCGCCGTGGTCACCACTAACGTGCCCGACTACGCCGTCGTCGGCGGCAACCCCGCCAAGGTGATCCGCTACCGCTTCGACGACGACACCATAGCGCGCCTCAACGCCCTCGCCTGGTGGGACTGGCCGGTGGAGCGGATCAGCCAGCACGTGGCGCTGATTAGCAGCGGGGAGATCGCCGAGCTGGAAGCGGCAACCCGATAGAGACGACCACCATCAAGCAGGAAGCACTATGCAATTAACCACACCACAGCCGCCTCAGGACGATGAGATCGAAGCGCTGCGCATTGGCCTCTCGGGATACAACACGGGTCACGCAGGGACCCATCTGCGCGAGCGGATCGCCAGCTTTATCAAGGATGAATAGGGTGTGGTGCTGGGCGGCATTCTGGGGGAGATAAAATGGGGCTGGCTCCATATCGAGGGGCTTTGGGTCGATGACGCCATCCGCCAAACTGGCTGAGGGGCCCGCCTGCTCGGCGCCATGGAGCAGTACGCCCAGAGTAAGGACATCACCAATTACCATCTGGAAACCACCAGTTTCCAGGCCCTCCCCTTCTACCAGCAGCAGGGTTACGAAGTCTTTGGCCAGTTACCCGATATGCCGCCGGGGCATATCAGTTACTTTCTGAAAAAACAGGAGCGCTGATGACCTTCCCGTCCCTTGCCAATGCCCAGATCGTGATCCGTCCCTTCGAGCCGGGCGATGCCGACGAGTTTGTCCGAGCTGCACACGAATCCATCGAGACGGTCGGCCGCTGGATGAGCTGGTGCACTCCCTCGTTCAACCGGGAGCAGGCGCTGGCCTGGTTTGCCACCTGCGATCAGGATCGCGCGGCGGGACGCGCCTTTGATATGGGCATTTTCTGCGCCACCACCGGCCAACTGCTGGGTGGCGCCGGAATCAACCAGCTGTCACCCCATCATCGCTACGGCAATATCGGCTATTGGGTACGCCAATCCCGCCAAGGATGCGGTATCGCCCGACAGGCGGTCGCCCTGCTCCGTGACTTTGGCTTTCAGCAGTTGGGACTATTTCGGCTGGAGATCGTGATGGGAGTTGGCAACAGCGCCAGCGAAGCGGTTGCCATTGCCGCCGGGGCTACCTTTGAGTGCCGGGCAAGAAACCGCATCTTCCTACATGGTCAGCCTCTTGATGCGAATATCTATTCTCTTACACCATCAAACTAAATCCTGTGCAGATTAATCCAAAGCACAGGGTCAATTATCACCGCGGTCTCCCTGAAAATACCTCACACAAGCTGATCGTCGGCTCTGCAAGGGTTGAGTTACCATATTCTTGTTGTGCCAAGAGAATGCGTGCTCTGTAGCATCTCACACTTTTAACAAAAAAAGATTCATATAGCCCTCCATAGATCGTACCCTGATAAGCGACTTAAAAACTACTCAAACATGAAAACTTTACGATTCCATTTCAAAAGATAGCGAAAAAATTATGTTCAACTTTATTATGAGCGTTGAGTCACCAACATGGAATATGCATTATGATATGCATGGCTCGTCATCTTTCCCCTTATCTAGGTTTCTAGAGTCCACTCAAACAGACATTACAAACAGACTGTATCCAATAACTGAAAATTCATTATCATTCGTTGAAAACCTTCCAGCTTTATTCATGACTGAAATGGAATCGGAACTGAGTGAAGAGGGAACTAAAAACTTCGTCAAAGTTAGAGTGGGAAAGATCTTCAATCTTAAAATTGAAGATCGAGATATCACTTTCAGCTTCGAAATAGAAAACGACTTTGGCAAAGTATACATTGAGTCTGCAAAAACTTATGAGAAAATATTAGGAACAGGTTCTTTTGGGCTACACAGAACCCATTGGTCCGTTAAAGATAAAGGGCTGTCAGATGTTTTGAATGAACTGGGATTAGAAGAACTCAAGTCTAATTTAGAAATTATTCCTCCCCCACCAGTACAAACCTCAAATACAATCTTCGTAGATAGTGTAGAATCATTTCTCAGTATCGTTTTCTCTACACAAGAAGATGACAACAACGATGATTTATCCGAAGTGTTCTATCGAGGTCACTCTAATTCCAATTATAAGTTAGAGCCATCACTCTTCAGGAAAAACAGAGATGGAATTTATCGATACCTCTCGAATGAAGATAAGATGACAAGAGAGTTGTTAACGGTACAAGCTGCTGAATTTCTATCCGACAAGTACATGCTAGATAAATTAGTTAGAATGCAACATTATGGTTTACCGACACGACTACTGGACGTTACATCGAACCCACTTGTTGCATTGTATTTTGCTTGTTCTGAAGAACATAAAGACAAAGATGGCTGTGATATAGATGGACAAGTAATAATATTAAGAACAGGAAAAGAAAACATTAAGTTCTTTGACTCTGACACAGTGAGCTGTATATCTAACCTTGCACTTCTTTCTACCCCTATGAAAGATGCTCTGAATACAGCGATGTTACCAAATGAATTTAATGAATCCCCCCCTTGCTCTCAGTTGGTTCATCTAATAAAAGATGAGAAGTCATATTTCGAAAACAAAATAAATCCTAATGACATTGAAAAAATACTACTTGTTAAAGGACGAATTTTAAACGACAGGATCTCTTCCCAGTCAGGTTCATTTCTTATATTTGGTCATAACTCCATTCTCCCCGAGACAGGTTTGAGCAACATTGCTATACAGAAAATAAATATAAGAAACAAGGAGGTCATATTAAAACAATTAAACAAGCTAAACATAAACGAGAGCACTGTATACCCTGGAATAGAAAAGGCAGCCAAGGAAATTGCCAAAAAATATGATGAAAAATATTAAGATAAATGATGCATGTGTTATTAATCATGTTGTAGCCATAATATATTTAACCTCTACATTTACTACCGCAGTGCATTACGCTTCGCTTATTATTCCTACAGTTCCCTTGACGTGACGGTGGGCACAATCTTGATTCCTCCTCCAATCCGCCGAGGGGAAGGTGCAAGGTAAGGAGCGCCATCAGGGATGATGGCGCAGACGCAGCCGGCACAGGGATGTGCCGGCTGCGGCGGTCCGTCCGACCTTGCACCTAACCCGAGGGAAACCGCGTAGCGGTCGGGTTGGCGGGGGTGGCCGCTCGATTGGTGACTTTTCTTTGGCCACGCAAAGAAAAGTTACTCGCCCCGGCCCGAAGGGCGGGCGAAACCCCGTCGAGGCCGGCGGCCTCGAGTCCTGCACGGCAAAGCCGTGCCACCACACAACGGCCCCTGCCGCCAACGGCATACCTCGGAACGGACGATTACGCCTGACGGCTAATCGACCCTACGACTGCACGGTGCAGCCGTGCCTGCTTGCCACAGGCACGGAGTCTGGCTGAACGCCGGGATGCCACCAGCAACGGGGGGCGTGGCCGCCCCTATCGGCCCAGGAAGGGTTCCCAATCCTTGAACACCGGCTGCAACCCCGCCTGCCGCACGGCGGCGGCCACTTCCCCCACCGGGCGGTCGTCGTGGATGGCGAACTGCTCCAGCTCCTCTTTATCCCCCTCGGTATAGCCCCCCGGCTGGGTGCGCGACTCGGCCGACATCTGGGTGATGCCAAGGCGCACCGCGCCGTTTCGAAGCAACAACCTCACGACTTGCACAACACCATCGAATTGGCTGAAATGCAGAAGATTCTGAAAAATAGTTACAGTAGGATTTCCGTTATTACACATTTGAGGTTGCCATGTCCGACAAGACTAAAGACATCAGAGAAGCGCTCGCAGAGGCACTGATACATGCCGAAGAAAAAGGTGACCTTGTCATTACAACAAGTGTAATCGACGGCATTACCGTCCCCATGGCTGAAGCAATCAAGACTGTATATGCGGGAATGTTTACAACTCATGAATTGTCCGCGCTGAGCAACTTGGCATTCCATGCAACGCAAGATGCCAATTTTTACGATTGGGAAATGCCAACACTTATCGGTTTATCCCGAGAAGAGATGCAGTCATTGGGAGAAAAGCTGCGTGACCTCACCTAGCGGCAACACAGCGTAAAATTGTTTGCGTTCCCACTCTCACCCCAACACAGAATGGACGATTACGCCTGACGGCTAATCGACCCTACGATTGCACGGCGCAGCCGTGCCTGCTCGCCACAGGCACGGAGTCTGGCTGGACGCCCGGATGCCACCAGCAAAGGGGGGCGTGGCCGCCCCTATCGGCCCAGGAAGGGTTCCCAGTCCTTGAACACCGGCTGCAACCCTGCTTGCCGCACGGCGGCGGCCACTTCCCCCACCGGGCGGTCGTCGTGGATGGCAAACTGCTCCAGCTCCTCGGCATCCCCCTCGGCATAGCCCCCTGGCTGGGTGCGCGACTCGGCCGACATCTGGGTGATGCCGAGGCGCACCGCGCCGTTGCGAAACGCCGGCGACTCCCGGGTCGAGAGCGACAGGTCCAGGGTGGGCGAGAAGAGGCGCCAGGCGCAGATAAGCTGCGCCAGCTGGCGATCCGACATGATGACGGAGGGCTCCAGCCCACCGGTGCAGGGGCGCAGGCGCGGGAAGGAGAGCGAATAGCGGCTCTGCCAGTGGTGGCGCTCAAGCCAGGCGAGGTGCTCGGCGACAAAATAACTGTCGGCACGCCAGTCCGAGGAGAGTCCGATCAGCGCCCCCAGCCCTATCTTGTCGATGCCGGCACGGCCGAGCCGATCCGGCGTGGCGAGACGCCATGCGATGTCCTGCTTGTTGCCGCGCAGGTGGTGACGGGCATAGGTGGGGGCGTGGTAGGTCTCCTGATAGACCATGACGGAGTCGAGGCCGAGAGTCTTGAGCTCGGCGTATTCGTCCTGGGAGAGGGGCTGCACCTCCATCGCCACCGTGCTGAAGTGGCGGCGGATGATGGGCATCACCTCGCGGAAATAGCCGAGCCCCACCTTGGTCTCGTGCTCGCCGGTCACCAACAACACGCTGTCAAAGCCGCGCGCCTTGATGGCGAGACACTCGCGCTCTATCTCTTCTGCATTCAAGGTCTTACGCTTGAGGCGATTGCTCATGGAGAAGCCGCAGTAGGTGCAGTCGTTGGCGCACAGGTTCGACAGATAGAGGGGCACATAGAAGCCGATGGTGTTGCCGAAACGCTGGCGGGTCAGGCGCTCGGCCTCGGCCGCCATCCGGGGCAGGTAGGCCTCGGCAGCCGGGGAGAGCAGCGCCATAAAGTCATCCAGGCTGCGGCGCGAACTGGCAAGCGCCCGCTCCACGTCCGCGGCGGTCTTGGCGCGCACCTGCATCCCCACATCGTCCCACTCCAGCGCCTGCCATCTATCGAGAAAACTCACGCCCTCGATGGGGTCGAAGTGCACGCTCATAGGGCCCCCAGAAAATCGGTGAGCGGGCTGGAGGCTTGCGCCTGCAGGGCGCGGGCGCCGAGACCCGCCTCATAGGCGCTACGGCCTGCCTCACAGGCCAAAGCGAAGGCGCGGCCCATGGCGACCGGGTCGCCGCTCACCGCGATGGCGGTATTGACCAGCACGGCGTCGGCGCCGAGCTCAAAGGCGGCGGCCGCGTGGCTAGGCGCACCGATGCCCGCATCCACCACCACGGGCACATTGGCCTGCTCGACGATGATGGAGAGAAACTCCCGGGTCACCAGACCCTGGTTCGAGCCGATGGGCGCACCGAGCGGCATCACGGCGGCGCAGCCCACCTCTTCCAGCCGTTTGCACAGCACGGGGTCGGCGCCGCAGTAGGGCAGCACCACAAAGCCCTCTTTGACCAACTGCTCGGCGGCTTTCAGCGTCTCGATGGGATCGGGCAGCAGATAGCGCGGATCGGGGTGGATCTCGAGTTTGAGCCAGTGCGTCTCCAGCGCCTCGCGGGCCAGGTGGGCGGCAAACACCGCCTCGGCGGCGGTCTTGGCGCCGGAGGTGTTGGGCAACAGCTTGACCCCGAGTTGCAGCAAGGGGCTGAGGATATCGTCGTGGGCCTTGCCGGGTTCGAGGCGCTTGATGGCCATGGTGACGAGCTGGGAGCCGCTCGCCTCGATGGCGGCGGCCATCAGTTCCGGGCGGGCAAACTTGCCGGTGCCGGTAAAGAGGCGCGATGAGAAGGTGTGATCGGCAATCTTGAGCATGTCAGCCTCCCGCAATGGCAGTAAAGAGGTGGAGTTCATCCCCGTCATTGAGACGGGTCTCGGCCCAGCGGCCACGGGGCAGCACGGCGCCGTTAAGGGCCACCGCCACCCCCTGGGGATTGACCCCTTGCGCCGCAAGCAGGTCGGCCACGCTCTGCCCTGCCGCCAGCGGCTGGGCTTTATCGTTGAGTCGAATGGTCAAGGTCATGGGGTGATTTCCTTGTGCTGCCCGCAAACCGGGCAATCGGGATCGGGGGCCAGGGTGAGGGTCTGCCACTGATGGGCCAGCGCGTCGAAACGGCGCAATGTACCGGCGACCGGGCTCGGCAGACCGAGCAGCAGTTTCAGTGCCTCCAGCGCCTGCAAGGTGCCCATCACCCCGACCAAAGGGCCGGTAACGCCACTGGTCTCGCAGCTCTGGCTCACCTTGGTATCCTGCGGATAGAGGCAGGCGTAACAGGCGTGATCTGCATGGCTTCGCGCCATCAATTGTCCCTGCCAGCCCACAGCGGCGGCGGAGATCCAGGGTTTGCCCTGGGCCACGCAGGTGGCGTTGATGGCCTGGCGGGTGGCCAGGTTGTCGCAGCAGTCGACAACCAGATCCACCTCTTCCACAAACCCGGGCAGGCTGGCGGCATCGAGCCGCTGATTGATGGCGATCAGCTCCACCAGGGGGTTGTGGGCGGCCAAGCGTTCGCGGGCCAGCTCCGCCTTGGAGTGGTTGACCGCATCGACATCGAACAGGATCTGGCGCGGCAGGTTGCTGGAGTCCACGGTATCGCCATCGGCAAGCCACAAGGTGCCCACACCAGCCCCGGCCAGATAGAGGGCGAGCGGCGAGCCGAGCCCGCCGAGGCCCACGATCAACACAGATTTGCCTTTCAGCCGCACCTGCCCTTCTTCACCCACTTCCCCCAGCATCAGCTGACGGCCGTAGCGCAAATACTCTTCGTCACTGAGAGACGCGGCATCAGAGCGCATGGTCCACCTCCCGCATCACGCTGGCCGAGCGTGGCTCATCCCCCGCCCCCACGGCGGCGAGCAGCCGTTCGGTCGCCCCCTGCCAGTCGTCACTCGCCGTGATGGCCGAGACCAGGGCGATGCTGCCGACCCCACTCTCTTTTACCGCCGCGACCCGCTCCTCGCTGATGCCGCCGATGGCCACCGTCGGCCACTCCGCCATCAGGGCACGGTAGTGGTGCAGCCGCGCCAGCCCCTGGGGGCGCGAAGGCATCGCCTTGGTGTTGGTCGGGAAGATATGGCCCAGCGCGATATAGGAGGGGGCCAGCTCGCGGGCGCGCATCAGCTCGAAGTAGCCGTGGGTGGAGATGCCAAGGCGCAGCCCCGCCGCCTGAATGGCGGCGAGATCGGCGGTCTCCATGTCCTCCTGCCCCAGATGCACGCCCCAAGCGCCCGCCTCGATGGCCTGCTGCCAGTAGTCGTTGATAAAGAGCCGCGCCCCATGACGGCGACCGAGCGCGACCGCCTCAGCAATGGCCGGCGCCACCTGGGCGACGGGCAGGTTCTTGATGCGCAGCTGGATCGTCTTGACCCCGGCCCCCAGCAGGCGTTTGAGCCACTTGACCGAATCCACCACCGGATAGAGGCCGAGGTTGTGTTCGGTCGGCGCGAAGGGGCCCTGCGGCAGGCGGGCACTGCTTGTCTCATACAGGCCGAAGCGGCGATCCAGGGCTGACCCCGCCAGCACTGCGCGGGGGAAGTGGGCAAGATCGGCTGGCCAACCCAGGTGGGCGATGGGGCCGGGGCCTGCCCCCACCCCCTGCGCCGCCGCCAAGCCTTGTTGCAGGTAGGCGCGCGCCAGGGTGATGGCGTCTTCCACCGGGTAGTCCTGCGCCACCACGGCGGCGATGGCGCTGGCGTAGCAGCAGCCGGTGCCGTGGCCGTGGCGGGTATCGAGGCGCGGCGCTGCCAGCCAGAATTCGCGGGTCTCATCCTGGTAGTAGTCGAGGCAGAGATCCCCGCTCCACTCAAGGTGGCCCCCCTTGACCAGCACGGCGCGGGCGCCGAGTTCGCGCAGTCGCCGTGCTGCGAGGCGCACCAGCTCAGGACTGGTGGCTGGCAGACCGGTCAGGGCTTCCAGCTCGGGGCCGTTGGGGGTAATCAAGGAGAGGCGCGGCAGCAGGTGCTCGCGCACCGCCGCCAGCATGCCGGGCTCTGCCATGGGGGTGCCAGTGCTGGCGATAGCCACCGGGTCGTAGACCACGAAGGGAGCATCGACGGTCGACAACCTGCGGGCCAGCACCTCCACATGGAGCCGGGTCGGCAACAGGCCTACCTTGATGGCGGCGGGCGGCAGATCGACGCTAAGGGCGTCGATCTGGGCGGTGAAGGTCTGCATCAGCACGGGGTCGACCATCTTCACCGCCACCGAGTTCTGGGCCGTGATGGCGGAGATGACCGAACAGCTGTGCACGCCCAGATCGTGCATGGTGTGCAGGTCGGCCTGAATGCCGGCCCCGCCGCCGGAGTCGGAACCCGCTATGGTCCAGACCACGGGGCGCGGAACCGCCGTCACCGCTGTCAGGTCGGCGGGGCTAAAAGCCCCGCGCTCCCTGTTCACGCCTCCTCCCCTGCGGCCTGCTTCAGGGTCGCCGCTTGGTGGTAGATCTCGCCGCCGGTCTCCTTGAAGGTCTCCGCCATCCGCGCCATGCCGTTCTCCACCTCGGCCACCACCCGCTCCTGCTGGCCGTCCATGCCCACCAGCTTGATCTCTACGGCTTCCAGCTTGGCGGCATAGTCGCGCACGTCCTGGGTGATCTTCATGGAGCAGAACTTGGGCCCACACATGGAGCAGAAGTGTGCCACCTTGCCGGACTCCTGGGGCAGGGTCTCGTCGTGGTAGGCGCGGGCGGTGTCGGGATCCAGCGCCAGATTGAACTGATCCTCCCAGCGGAACTCGAAGCGCGCCTTGGACATGGCGTTGTCACGGATCTGGGCGCCCGGGTGGCCCTTGGCAAGGTCCGCGGCGTGGGCGGCGATCTTGTAGGTGATGAGCCCCTGCTTCACGTCTTCCTTGTTGGGCAGGCCCAGGTGCTCCTTGGGGGTCACGTAGCAGAGCATGGCGCAGCCGTACCAGCCGATGAGCGCCGCACCGATGCCGGAGGTGAAGTGATCGTAACCCGGTGCGATGTCGGTGGTGAGCGGGCCCAGGGTGTAGAAGGGCGCCTCGTGGCAGTGCTCCAGCTGCTCGGTCATGTTGCGCTCGATCATGTGCATAGGCACGTGGCCGGGGCCTTCGATCATCACCTGCACGTCGTACTCCCAGGCAATTTTGGTGAGCTCGCCCAGGGTGCGCAGCTCGGCAAACTGGGCCTCGTCGTTGGCGTCGTAGACGGAGCCCGGGCGCAGGCCGTCACCCAGGGAGAGACTGACGTCGTAGGCGGCGCAGATCTCGCAGATCTCGCGGAAGTGTTCGTAGAGGAAGTTCTCCTTGTGGTGGGAGAGGCACCACTTGGCCATGATGCTGCCACCGCGGGAGACGATGCCGGTGAGGCGCTTGGCTGTCATGGGCACGAAGCGCAGCAAGACGCCTGCGTGGATGGTGAAGTAGTCCACCCCCTGCTCGGCCTGTTCGAGCAGGGTGTCGCGGAACAGCTCCCAGGTGAGATCCTCGGCGATGCCGCCCGTCTTCTCCAGCGCCTGGTAGATGGGCACTGTCCCGATGGGCACCGGACTGTTGCGCAGGATCCACTCGCGGGTCTCGTGGATGTAGCGGCCGGTGGAGAGATCCATCACTGTGTCGGCGCCCCAGCGGGTGGACCACACCAGCTTCTCCACTTCCTCTTCGATGCTGGAAGTGACCGCCGAGTTGCCGATGTTGGCGTTGATCTTCACCAGGAAGTTGCGGCCGATGATCATGGGCTCGGCTTCCGGGTGGTTGATGTTGCAGGGGATGATGGCGCGGCCGGCAGCCACTTCATCGCGCACGAACTCGGGGGTGATGTTTTCGGGCAACCTAGCGCCAAAGCCCTTGCCCGGATGCTGGGTGCGCAACAGCTCGGAGCGCACCCGCTCGCGGCCCATGTTCTCGCGCAGGGCGATAAATTCCATCTCGGGGGTGACGATGCCGGCGCGGGCATAGTGCAGCTGGGTCACCCGGCGACCCGGCTTGGCGCGCCGAGCGCTGGGCAAATGCTCGAAGCGCAGGTGATCCAGCCCCTCGTCGGCCAGGCGCTCTTGGGTGAAGACGGAGCTTAGGCCCTCCAGCGCCTCGGTGTCAGCGCGCTCCAGCACCCAGTTTTCACGCAGGCGCGGCAGACCGCGGCGCACGTCGATGGGGGCAGCCTCTTCCCCATAGAGGCCCGAGGTGTCGTAAACCGGCACCGGCTCGTTGGGCTCGAACCGGGGATCCTCTTTGGTGCCGCCGACGAAGGTGTCGGCCAGCTGGATCTCCCGCAGGGGCACCCGGATGTCAGGGCGGGAGCCTTCAATAAAGATGCGGCGGGAATTGGGGTGAGCCATCCCCTTAAGGTTGTCGATAAAGGTCTGGGCGCTGGATCGCTGCTCGCGGCGGCTGGATTTGGCGGTATCAGAAATATTGGTAGACATAGCAAAACTCACATTAACTGGTTGAAGTTATGGGTGTTTGCTTGTCTGGAGTTCGAGGAGAAGATGAACTTGCGGCGGGGTGTGTTCGGGGGAGTGGGCGATGGATCTCTCCTACCCTGCTGACCCTCTCTCCCTGACAGGAGAGCCGGCGCCTGATGGACGACCGGTGGGGACAACCTCCCCCTGTGCGCCTGTAGCAGCCAGAAGCGGTCTGCCTCTGACTGGCGGGAAGGTGCTCCTTCCCCGGCGCGGTAACCCGCAAGTTACCCTTGTTTCCCTTCGCAGGTCTTAACCTGATCAGGTTCCACGGATCCCGAATTAACGGTCTCAGCTTAGCGTCGTTCGACGGTCAGCACTCCGACAAGATGGCGCCAGTATAAGTGGGGTTTTGCAAAGTACAACCCATTAACACGCCCGACCAGTGCAAAAGAAAGACCGGGCACTGGGCCCGGTCTGATCGTTACGTTGCGTGTGCTTGTTTAATTGCGAGCAGGGGTCACCGAGAGCGTGACATTCTCGAAGCCCAGATTGGAGAGCTCCTGGGCATCCAGCGGGATATCCAGCTTGAGCCCGTTGACACCTCGCCCATTGCCTCCATTGCCAAGTGGCACTGCGTTACCGATCTCGATATTGCCGGCAAACTGGCCCTCGGCATGGAAGTCACCCGTGATGCTGGCACGAACCGGGCGCAACACCCTGGCCAGGCTGTCCTGCATGGTGGCGAGGCCGTTCTGCTGGATGGCCCAGTTCCAGTCCCACCACTTCATCTCGCCCGGGATGTAGCGCTTGTCCCACTGGTAACGGATGCTGCTTGCCTTGTCCTTGAAGGGGCCGATGGCAAAGGTGTGGCGCATCACTGGGCGTTCACCCGGGTGAGTATGCCAGGCATTGCCGCTCCAGCGCAGGAAGCCTTCCAGAGTCAGGTCATAGCTCACATCCGCCTTGAACTCGTAGGGGTAGGAGATATCTGCCTTGTAGAGTTCGATCTTCACCGGGATCTTGGAGTGAGCCGGCACCTTGGGGCGCACCGACTGGGACAAGCCAGTACTGACGGTCCCTCCGTTCTGGGAGGCCCAGGACTGGTTTGCGGCAATCTCGATGGAGACCTCGGTTTCCCCCACCAGCGGCCACTTGAAGGTGTTCTTGGTCGACACCTTCTCGCTCAAACCATAGGTGTTGGTCTTGGACCAGTTGTTCATGGTGGTGTAGTTCAGGGTCACGTCATAGCCGGACTGCTCGATATCGCTGTCATTGATTGCCCAGCCCACCACCGTCTTGATCAGGGTGCGATTGGTCTGGGTCACCTCACCATGGCTGAAGCTGGCCGGATCCAGGGTGTAGGCGAAGTTGTTGAGACGGATGCTGCTCTTCTCTTTGCAGCGATCGCCCTCGCATGACCCGTTCTCGTTGCCACTAACCACCCAGTCGTCCCCCTCACGGGTCACGTCCATGTCATCTCCGACAAACTGGCTGTGATCGCCTCCGACCCAGGCATAACCGAGGTAGTGCGCCAAATAACTGGCCGGCTTGATGAAATTGGCGCTGTCATGAACCAGACGCCACTGCACGTCGACTTCATCACCATCGGGGATATTAAAAGCGGATAATACCGGTATTTCAGCCTTGGTCGGGCGAACAGGATAACACCAGGTTGTCGATGCCTTGCCCGGTTTTATTTCACCGTTATAACCTGGCCCAAGAATAACCCAATTATTGGCCAACCCACTGATTTGCCACTGCCCCATCATGGCCGCAATATTATTACGGACACTCTGCGCCTCTTCACGATTCACCGGGCGATAATCGGTGCCACAGACATCTTCCCCGAGGGAAAAGAGGCGCAACTGGTCAGGATAGATGGGCTCTGCGGCACCGGCCTGAGTGGCCAGCGTGGCGGAGATGATTAATGACAAGCCTGTTATTTTGAGTGCTTTCATAGCAACCCCTTATTTTATTAAGAACAACACGAATGAGAGGGTTATTTTTATTACAAGCAGCACGCCAGACCACCATATCAGTCGAGGTTATTTTGACTCAAGCCGGAATATTTATTTTCATGATCCAAACACAATGCAAACGTTTTATTGGAGCGATAACTTTAATGACCAAAAACTTAAAAGCACTATTCTTTAAATGAAATAAAATCTAACAATTTTATATATTTTAAAATATCCTGACTCATTGGATAAATCAGCCAAGCGATATTTCCCCGATTTATTCCGTGATTTCATCTTCCGGATTGACGACCAGGATCGCCTGTAATCGCCCCGCCTCATCCCGGGTCAACACCAGCTCGCGCCCCGGTTGCAGGTCGCCGGGGCCGCCATTGAGCCAGCGCGTGTGGCGGTCAAAGCTCACCTCCCCCAGCCCTGCCATCGAAAGCGTTCCGGCATCTTGTGCGATCAGGGGCGCCTGCGCCCGCCGCCAGCCATCCTGCTGCCGGGGCGGCGCCAGAGCAATCTGCTCGGCCACGCCGTCACGGCTCCAGATGGCCAGACGCATACCGGGCCTCAAATCAGATAACTGCCGAATGCCCTCCAGCCGGGCGCTGCCCAGCTCGAGTTCGGCCCCCTGAAACTGCAGGCGCAGGCCGTCGTTGTGTTCCAGTTCCACCAGCCAGAGTTCGCGCTCGGCAGCCTGGGTATAAAAGGGCAGAGAGAGGAGAAGAAGGATGGCGGGTTTCATGTGGCGGCCCATGGTCAAGTGCAGGAGGAGCCTTAACTATGGGCCGGGATGGGGAGATTTTCCGCTGGCGGGTCAGTCGTCCTGGCGGCAGCGGCTCAGGCGCATGCCGTCGAATTTGCACTCCAGCTCGAGCCAGCGCCCTTCAAACGGAGCCAGGCTGTTGTCCGAAGTGGTATAACCCCAGATCCGCCCCCGCTCGACCGGCCCTTCCAGCTCCATCTCGTCCGCTTCGTCGATCGCTTCCACTTCCCGCACGTAGCGCACGCCGTCCAGCACCACCCCTTCCAGATCGACCCAGGTGCCGCCGAGATCGTCTTCGTTGAGCCAATCCTTGAAGCGGGTCTGATCGTCGATCACAAACGGCAGACCATTGACCATCAGCTGCCCCAGCTGCCAGGTGGTGCGGCCGGTCAGCTTGAAATCGGCGGCATGTGCCATGCCAAATGGCAGCATGAGCAACAACAGCAGGGCACAGATAGGTTTCTTCATCGGGGATCCTCGGGGTTACACTGGCACACAGGATGCCGTATCCGGTGTGAAAAGACCGTGAAAAGGTCGCTGACCAGGAGAGCAAAGCATGAAGATTTTGGTTGTGGAAGACAATCCTCAGGTAGCGGAAACCATCATGGATTATCTGGAGCTGGCGGGCCACCGGCTGGACTGCGCCTATCACGGCCAGGCCGCCCTGCAGTTGCTGGCGGAGCAGCGCTTCGACGTCATCATCATGGACGTCATGATGCCGCGCCTGGACGGCCTGAGCGCGGTGGCTCGCCTGCGCGAGCAGGGCATTGCCACCCCGGTGCTGTTTCTCACCGCCCGCGACAGCCTGGAGGACAAGCTGGCCGGCTTCAAGGCGGGGGGCGATGACTATCTGGTCAAGCCGTTCGCCATGGAGGAGCTGGAGGTGCGCCTGCAAGCCCTCAGCCTGCGGGGGCCGCGCGGAGACGTGGGTGCCATCAGCGTGGGCGAGCTGACCGTCGATGCCGCCAGCGGCCGCGCCACCCGGGCCGGGGTCGAACTCAAGCTGGGCAAGATCCCGTTCCGGATCCTCACCCTGCTGGCTCGCCGCGCCCCTGCCATCGTCAGCCGCCAGGAGGTGCTGGACACCGTCTGGGGGGATGAGGAGCCGGACTCCGACGCCCTGCGCAGCCACATCTATGCCCTGCGCAATGCCCTCGACAAGCCCTTTCCCACCCCCATGCTGGAGACCCTGCACGGCCAGGGCTACCGGCTGGTGACCCCATGAGCCTGCCGAGCCTGCGCCGTCGCCTGGTGGTGGCCCTTGGTGGCGCCGGCCTGGTGCTGCTGATGCTGATCTCGGGCCTGATGCTGGTGGCCGAGGACAAGATGGAGGAGCTTAGCTTGCGCCACTGGCTGGAGGCTGAGGTAACCCGCTACGGCGATGACTGGCTGCGCCTCGGCATGGCGGCGCCGGCGCCGAGCCCGCGCCAGTTTTCCAGCTACTGGACCGAGGCCGGCCGCCTGCCGGTCTGGCTCAGGCCCTACCAGACCCCCGGCTTTTTCGAGCATCAGCTGGGCGAGGAGGACAAGCACTTTCTGGTGGCGCGCCACCCCTCTGGCAAGGGGCTGCTCTACCTGGTGTTCAACGACGACGCAGACGACTATCTGGATCCTTACGAAGACAAACTGCATCTCGCTACCCGGCTGATCGGGCTGGCGCTTCTGCTCGCCTTCATCGGGTTTGGCATCTGGCTGGTGCGCCATATCACGGGCCCGTTGCAGCGGTTGCAGCAGCGGGTTGCCCACCTCACTCCGGATCAGGCGGACTTCGTGCCCGATGCCCCCTGGCAGGAGCTGCGGGACATAGAACAGGCGCTGCTGACCGGCAAGCAAGAGGTCAGCGCCGTATTTGCCCGCGAGCAGGAGTTCAGCCGCTTCGCCAGCCACGAGCTGCGCACCCCCAATATGGTGATCCAGGGTTCCGCCGCCCTGCTCGGCAAGGTAACCGATCTGCCAGCCCCGGCGGCCCGCGCCACCGTCCGCATTCGTGCCGCCGCCGACGAGATGGCCCTGCTCACCGAAACCTTCCTGCTGCTGGGGCGCAAAGAAGAGGTGGAGCGGCCGCCACAGCAGGTGGCACCCTTGATCCGCCGGGAGCTGGCTCGCCTTGCCCCCTTGCTACAGCGGGAGTCCCTCGATATCCGGCTTGAACTGGACGAGGCAAGCGAAGTAAACGCTCCCCTCTCCCTGCTCGCTATTGCACTTGGCAACCTCTTGAAAAACGCCCTCAGCTACGCCGAAGGCCATATCGAGATCGAGCTGCGCGGGCAGGTGCTCACCATCAGCAACCCGACGGCGGCGGCGCCGGATCAGATCCTCGGCTACGGCTGCGGCCTCACCATCATCCAGCGCATCTGCGAGAAGCTGGGCTGGCAGATAGAGACCCGGCTGGCAGAGGGTATCTTCAGCGCCCGGCTGGCGATGAGCCCATGAAACAAGAAGGCGCCCGAGGGCGCCTTCTCTTTATGCTGCTTGATGCAGCTTGTCACCCACAGCCCCTTACTCGGCAGGCTTGTGCTTGCGGCTACCCTTGAGCTCGAGAAACTCGATGATCTTGCCTGCCACATCCTTGCCGGAGGCGGCCTCCACCCCTTGCAAACCGGGGGAAGAGTTCACCTCCAGCACCAGCGGCCCGCGGGCAGAGCGCAGTATGTCTACGCCAGCCACATCCAGCCCCATGATCTTGGCGGCCTGCACCGCGGTAGCCCGCTCCTCCGGGGTGATCTTGATCGCCTCTGCGGTGCCGCCCCGGTGCAGGTTGGAGCGAAACTCCCCGGGCTGGGCCTGACGGCGCATGGCCGCCACCACCTTGCCGTTGACCACCAGGCAGCGGATGTCGGCGCCGTTGGCCTCGCGGATATACTCCTGCACCAGTATGTTGTTGTTGGTCTGGATAAAGGCCTCGATCACGCTCTCGGCGGCCTTCTGGGTCTCGCACAGCACCACGCCGATCCCCTGGGTGCCCTCCAGCAGCTTCACCACCAGGGGGGCACCGCCCACCATGGTGATAAGGTCGGGCACGTCATGGGTGCTGTGGGCATAGCCGGTCACCGGCAGGCCGACCCCGTGGCGCGACAGCAACTGCATGGCCCGCAGCTTGTCGCGGGAGCGGCTGATGGCCACCGAGCTGTTGAGGGCCAGGGTGTTCATCATCTCGAACTGGCGCAGCACGGCGGTGCCATAGGCGGTGATGCTGGCCCCGATCCGCGGGATCACGGCGTCATAACTCTCCAGCTCCCCCCCCTCGTAGTGAATGGAGGGGTTGTGAGAGGCGATGTTCATGTAACAACGCAAGGTGTCGAGCACCTCGACCTGATGACCACGAGCCTGTGCTACCTCGACCAGACGGCGGGTGGAGTAGTTTTTCGGCTCACGGGATAAAATGGCGATCTTCATGACAATTCCGCTAGAAGGCAGTGCCTGGGCAGGATGGGGCGGGAGAGTATAAGGTGCCACAGCGCCAAGACAACGCCAATTGTTTCTCCTGACAACAAGACAAACCGCACGCAGAGCTCACCGCTCAGCTCCTCGCCGCGACCATGGAAAACGACGGCTTCGGGCTGGCTGGTCCACCAGCCCGAGCATGCCGCCGTTTTTGCCTGACGATCAGCCGGATTTCATCCGGCCTTTCACTCTTAGCCGATATTGGGGGCCAGCCAGCGCTGGGCCTCCTCCAGGGTCATCCCCTTGCGCACGGCGTAGTCCTCCACCTGATCGGGCTGGATCTGGGCCACCGCGAAGTATTTGCTGTCGGGGTGGGAGAAGTACCAGCCCGACACCGCCGCCCCCGGCCACATGGCGTAGGACTCGGTGAGCTGCATGCCGATGGCCTGCTCCACGTCCAGCAGCTCCCAGATGCTCCCCTTCTCGGTGTGCTCCGGGCAGGCCGGGTAGCCGGGCGCCGGGCGGATGCCGCGGTAGTTCTCGCGAATGAGCTCCTCGTTGGAGAGGGCCTCGTCCGGGGCATAGCCCCAATGCCGCTTTCGCACCTGCTCGTGCAGGTACTCGGCAAAGGCCTCCGCGAGACGGTCGCACACCGCCTGGATGAGGATGGCGTTGTAGTCGTCGTGCTCCGCCTTGTAGGCCTTGGCGATGGCCTCTTCGCCGATGCCGCCGGTCACCGCAAAGGCACCGATCCAGTCGGGCTTGCCGCTCTCCTTCGGCGCCACATAGTCCGCCAGACAGTAGTTGGGGAAACCCTGCTTCTCGCTCTGCTGGCGCAGGTGGTGCAGCACTTTTTTCACTTCAGTGCGCGACTCGTCGGTGTAGACCTCGATGCTGTCCCCCACGGCATTGGCCGGGAACAGGCCGACGATGCCGGCACAGCGCACGCTCTGTTCCTTCTCCAGCTGATCCAGCATGGCGTTGGCGTCGGCAAAGAGGCGCGTTGCCTCCTCCCCCACTACCTCGTCTTCAAGGATGCGGGGGAACTTGCCCGCCAGCTCCCAGCTCAGGAAGAACGGCGTCCAGTCGATGTAGGGGCGCAGCACCGAGATGGGCACATTCTCGAACTTCTGTACGCCGGGCTCCCGGGGCGCCGGGGGCTCATAGCCCACCCAGTCCAGCTGATGGCGGTTGGCGCGGGCCTCCGCCAGCGTGATGGGGCGCGAGCGCGGCTGCTTGCGGGCGTGCTGCTCGCGGGCAATCTCGTACTCCTTGTCGATGCGGGCCACGAAGGCTGGTTTGAGCTCCGGGCTCAGCAGGCTCTGGGCCACCCCGACCGCGCGGGAGGCGTTGGAGACATAGACCACGGGCTCGGAGTAGTTCTGCTCTATCTTCACCGCGGTGTGGGCCTTGGAGGTGGTGGCGCCACCGATGAGCAGCGGCAGCTTGAAGCCCTGGCGCTCCATCTCCTTCGCCACGTGCACCATCTCGTCCAGGGACGGGGTGATGAGGCCCGACAATCCGATAATGTCGGCGTTCACTTCCCGGGCCGTCTTGAGGATGGTCTCGCAGGAGACCATGACCCCGAGGTCAACTATCTCGAAGTTGTTGCACTGCAGCACCACGCCGACGATGTTCTTGCCGATGTCGTGCACGTCCCCCTTCACGGTGGCCAGCACGATTTTGCCGTTGCTGGAACCGCCCGATTTTTCAGCCTCGATATAGGGCTGCAGGTAGGCCACCGCCCGCTTCATCACCCGGGCCGACTTCACCACCTGGGGCAGGAACATCTTGCCGGCGCCGAACAGATCGCCGACTACGTTCATGCCGTCCATCAGCGGCCCCTCGATGACGTGCAGCGGCCGCTCGGCCCCGGCGCGCGCCTCCTCGGTATCCTCCTCGATGAAATCGGTGATGCCCTTGACCAGAGCGTGTTCCAGCCGCTTGCCCACCGGCCAGCTGCGCCACTCCTGCTCCCGCGGATCCTCGGCCTGGGCGCCGGCGCCGCGGTACTTCTCGGCGATGGCCAGCAGCTCTTCGGTCGCGTTGTCGTTGAGGTTCAGCACCACCGCCTCGACCTTCTCTTTGAGCTCGGCCGGGATGTCTTCATAGATGGCGAGCTGGCCCGCGTTGACGATCCCCATGTCCATGCCGTTCTTGATGGCGTGGTAGAGGAAGACGGCGTGGATGGCTTCGCGCACCGGCTCGTTGCCCCTAAACGAGAAGGAGACGTTGGAGACGCCGCCGGAGATCATGGCGTGGGGCAGGTTATCCTTGATGTCCTTCACCGCGTCGATGAAGTCCACCGCGTAGTTGTTGTGCTCGTCGATGCCGGTCGCCACCGCGAAGATGTTGGGGTCGAAGATGATGTCTTCCGGCGGGAAGCCCACCTGATCCACCAGGATGCGGTAGGCGCGCTGGCAGATTTCGAACTTGCGGGCGCGGGTATCGGCCTGCCCCACCTCGTCAAACGCCATCACGATGACGGCGGCGCCGTAGCGGCGCAGCAGTTTCGCCTGCTCGATGAACTTGTCCACCCCCTCCTTCATGGAGATGGAGTTGACCACCGGCTTGCCCTGCACGCACTTGAGGCCGGCTTCCAGCACCTCCCACTTGGAGGAGTCGATCATCACGGGCACCCGGGCGATGTCCGGCTCGCCGGCGATCAGGTTCAAGAAGCGCACCATGGCCGCCTCGGCGTCCAGCATCCCCTCGTCCATGTTGATGTCGATGATCTGGGCGCCGTTCTCCACCTGCTGCTTGGCGACATCCAGGGCCTCGTCGTAGAGCCCCTCCTTGATGAGCCGCTTGAACTTGGCCGAGCCGGTGACGTTGGTGCGCTCCCCCACGTTCACGAACATGGACTCCGCCGTGATGATGAGGGGCTCCAGGCCCGACAACCGGCAGGCCACCGGCAGATCCGGCAGGGCGCGGGGCTTGATGCCCGCCACCGCATCGCTCATGGCGCGAATATGGGCCGGGGTGGTGCCACAGCAGCCGCCCACCAGGTTGAGAAAGCCGCTTTGAGCCCACTCGCGGATATGGCCCGCCATCTCGGCGGCGTCGAGGTCGTACTCGCCGAAGGCGTTCGGCAGACCGGCGTTGGGGTGGGCGCTCACGAAGGTTTCGCTGATGCGGGAGAGCTCCTCCACGTACTGGCGCAGCTCATCTGGCCCAAGCGCGCAGTTGAGACCGAAGGAGACGGGTTTGACGTGGCGCAGCGAGTGGTAGAAGGCTTCGGTAGTCTGGCCGGAGAGAGTACGGCCGGAGGCGTCCGTGATGGTGCCGGAGATCATCACCGGCAGGCTGTAGCCCAGCGCCTCGAACACCAGGTCCACCGCGAAGGCGGCCGCCTTGGCGTTGAGGGTATCGAAGATGGTCTCGATCAGGATGATGTCGGCGCCGCCCTCAATGAGGGCATGGGTCGATTCGGTATAGGCGGCCACCAGCTGGTCATAGGTGACATTGCGCTTGCCGGGGTCGTTCACGTCCGGCGAGATGGAGGCGGTGCGGTTGGTGGGCCCCAGGACGCCTGCCACGAAGCGCGGCTTGTGGGGCTCTTTGGCGGTCCACTCGTCCGCCACGGTGCGGGCCAGGCGGGCCGCCTCCCGGTTGATCTCGGCAGAGAGATCCTCCATCTCGTAGTCGGCCATAGCGATACGGGTGGCGTTGAAGGTATTGGTCTCGAGGATATCGGCGCCGGCGGCGCAATACTGGTCGTGTATCTCGCGGATCACGGCGGGACGGGTCAGCACCAGCAGGTCGTTGTTGCCCTTGATGTCGGTGTGCCAGTCGGCGAAACGCTCGCCTCTATAGTCCGCCTCGCCGAGCTTGTAGCCCTGGATCATGGTGCCCATGGCCCCGTCGATGATCAGGATCCGCTCCTTGAGGCAGGTTTCCAGTTTCTTTGTTATGTCCGACTTCTGGTTCGGATCCCTACTTTGCCCACTCTTCGCCACGGCGCTTTCCTCTTACATCCATGCAACTGCGTAAGCAGCATCCTAACAGTAAACCTGAAAAATGGAAATCTAGCCGTCTATCAGTCCAAAATGGCCTGCATATACTCACTTGTGGGTAATGAGTAACATATGACCCGGGAGTACCCTATGGGCGTCCCGACAGGGATACGTGCTTGCTGTTTACAAACGAGAAAAAATAACTATGAGCGTCTACTACACACTCTGCTTCCTGGCAGCGTTGGCGATCTTTATCGCCTTTGCCAACCAGTATGTCGTGAAGATCCAGACCACCATCGCCATCACCGCCGGCTCCATGCTGATCTCCGCGCTGATGGTGCTGTTCGGTAAACTGGGTTGGTTCAACCTGGAACCCCTTGCCGTCGAGACCATGAAGAGCATCGACTTCCAGAATTTCCTGCTCAAGGGGATCCTGGGCTTCCTGCTGTTCGCCGGAGGTCTTGGCATCAACCTCAAGGCGCTGCGCAGCCAGAAGTGGGAGATCACCATTCTGGCCATAGTCGCGACCCTGCTCTCCACCTTCCTCATCGGCTACGGCTTCTGGTTCATCGCCAAGCTGCTGGGCTGGGATGTGCCACTGGTCTACTGCATGCTGTTCGGTGCCCTGATCTCCCCCACCGACCCCATCGCCGTGCTGGCCATCGTCAAGAAGATGAAGGCGCCGCCCCAGATCTCCATCCAGATCGAGGGTGAGTCCCTGTTCAATGACGGTGTCGGCCTCGTCATCTTCGCCACCGTGTTTGCCGTGGCATTTGGCGGCGTCGAGCCCACCTTCGGCAGCGTGGCGGGTCTGTTCCTGCATGAAGCCCTGGGTGGCATCCTGTTCGGTGCCGTGCTGGGGGTCATCGCCCACGTGATGATCAGCGCCACCGATGACGGCTCTTTGGAGCTGCTGCTGACCCTCTGCATCCCGACCGCCGGCTTCGCCTTTGCCAACATGATCGGTGTCTCCGGCGCTCTGGCCATGGTGGTCACCGGCATCATGATCGGCAACTGGACCCGCCACTCCGGCTTCTCCGAGCAGAGCCGCCATCACCTGGATCACTTCTGGGAGTTGATGGACCAGTTCCTCAACGCCCTGCTGTTCCTGCTGATCGGTCTGGCGCTGGTGCTGCTGGATCTCGCCTGGCGTGACTGGATCCTGCTGGTCATCGCGGTGCCGCTCTGCCTGGCTGCCCGCTTCATCAGCGTCTCCCTGCCCTATGTGGCCTTCCGCCGTTTCCGTACCTATAACACCTTCTCGGTGCGGATCCTCACCTGGGGCGGCCTGCGCGGCGGTCTGGCCATGGCGATGGCCCTGGCACTGCCGTCCGGCGTCATGATGCTGCCGGAGCATGGCGTCGACCTGCGCCAGGTCATCCTGGTGATGACCTACTCTGTGGTGATGTTCTCCATCGTGGTGCAGGGCATGACCATCACCCCGATGATCACCGCTGCCAAGCGGGCAAGCGGCGACTACTGATCGCCGCCTGCCGCCGGGTTTTGCGACCCACTGGCACGCTGATAAAAAAATCCGGCCCCTCTACGGGGCCGGATTTTTATTTGCGCGCGGATTGCCGATGCCCTCAACAAGCGACGGCGGGTACCGACCGGGGATTGGCGGCGTTCTGGTTCAGCTCCGCCCTGAACTGCCCAAGGGGGATCGGCCGGCCAAACAGGTATCCCTGCTGATAGGTCACCCCTTTGGTCTTGAGATATTGCGCCTGCGCCGGATGTTCGACCCCCTCGGCCACCAGGGAGAGACCGAGGCGGGAACCCAGGTCGATCACGTTGTCGACTATGTGCTCGGAGAGAGACTCGGTCCCGATCCGGCTGATAAAGGACTTGTCGATCTTGAGGTAGTCCACCTGGAACTGCTGCAGATAACGCAGGCTGGAGTGGCCGGTGCCGAAGTCATCGATGGCCAGCCTGACCCCCAGCTCGTTGAGCCGTCTGAACAGCGACAGGGTCTGGGGATCGGCCACCAGCAGCTCCCGCTCAGTCAGCTCCAGCACCAACACCACCTGGCCCGGCGCGAAATGAGCGAGGAAGCGGCGACACTCGGCGAGCAACCCGGCCTCGCGGCAATGGGCCGCACTGATGTTGAAGCTGATGTGAAATCCGTGGGGCACCTGCTGGCGCTCCATACCCAGCTCCCGGGCCACCTCTTCCATGATCAGGGTCGTCATCGGCACTATGAGGCCACTCGCCTCCGCCTGGGGGATGAAGAGATCGGGACGGATCAACCCGGCCGTCGGATGTTGCCAGCGCATCAGTACCTCGGCCCCCATCACCCGCTCGCCATCCGACGCCACCAGAGGTTGCAGGTAGGGCACGAACTCCTTGTTGCGCAGGGCGCGTTCCAGCTCGCTAACGGGTGAGCGGGGCCGTCCCAGCAACCACCAGATCAGCAGAGCAAAAGTCAGGGAGATGCCCGCCAGCAGCAGGGCTCCCCACCGCTTCTCCTGCCACAGGGAGAGCCAGAGCGAGGAGATTTCGTGTCCCGCATAGATGGAGAGCGGATAGCGGGCGGAAGGGGTCTCGTGACTGGCCAGGGTGGGCAAGGCCACCTCCTTGTCGCTCAGCACCCCCTCGTCATCCAGCCACTGGCTCCCCACGTGGAGCAGCAGTTTGCAGGGGCGGCCGCTGATCACCAGCATGAAGCGCAGATAGTCGCCATCTATGGTGCTGACCGCCGCCCCCTGCTCCTTGTTGTCCCGCAGGATCAGCAAGGGGTGATCGGCACGCACCTGGCTACCCGACACCAGGCGCAGGCGCCCGTCGATGTAATTTTCCTGCCGATCGGGCCAGCGGATGGGACCAAACAGGGAGTTGCAGTAGGCCTCCTCCTCCCCCGCCAGATTGACGGTGCGCACGAAGGGCACCAGCGCTACCTGTTGGCGCAGGGCAAACAGGGCCCGTTCGCACGACTTGCCGAGGAAGGGCAGGATCGCCTGATTGGCCTCTTCCGCATGGGACAACATGGTTTCCATCAGGGAGACCGCCTGTTTGGCGGACTCCTCGGACTGGCGTTCCAGGGTCTGTATATGGCTGTTGTACAACATCCAGAGACCCAGGGAGAAAGGCAGTCCGAACAGCAGCAGGGTACAACCAAGGCGTAGCCAGGGACGGGAGAAATCCAGGTTGGGCAACGTCATCGACATAAGGGCACCATACAGCGAACATGGCGACCCAACATAACAGGCGATGCTGAACTCAGGCCTAACGCGAACAAAGTTTGACCAGAATGGAGCCGAAACAGCCAGCCCACTCTCCGCTTGCCAGAGCCCTTTAACTGGCGTTCACGCTGCGCTTTTCCCGTGCAGGAACAGGCGAGCTGGCGGGGATATCCCCTGACTGCAGCTCTTCGCAAAATTGCGGCAACGGCATGGGGTGGGAGTAGAGGAATCCCTGCAGAAACTGGACTCCCTTGCTCCTGAGATAGGCGGCCTGCTGCTCTGTCTCGACCCCTTCCGCCACCAGGGCGAGACCAAGACGGCTCGCCAGATCGATCACGTTGTCGACTATGTGCTGGGAGAGGGATTCTGTGCCTATCCTGCGGATAAATGACTGATCTATCTTGAGATAATCCACATGAAACTGCTGCAGGTAACGCAGGCTGGAGTGGCCTGTGCCAAAGTCGTCGATCGCCAGCCTGACCCCCATCTGATCCAGCTGCTGGAACAGGGAGAGCGTCTGGTTATCCGCCACCAGCAGCTCCCGCTCGGTCAGCTCCAGCACCATCACCACCTTGCCGGGGGCAAAGTGATCGAGAAAAGTACGGCATTCGCTGAGCAGGGAAAAGTCGTGGCAGTGGGCCGCACTGATGTTGAAACTGATATGAAAACCATCCGGCAGCTGCGCCTGTATCCGCCCCAACTGGTTCGCCACGCTTCTCATCATCTGGCTGGTCATGGGCACGATAAGGCCGGATTCCTCCGCCTGGGGAATGAAGAGATCGGGGCGGATCACCCCCTCGGTGGCATGGTGCCAGCGCATCAGCACCTCTCCTCCCATCATGCTGCCGCCATCACTGGCCACCTGCAGTTGCAGATAGGGGACGAATTCCCTGGCACGCAGGGCCCGTTTCAGCTCGTCATTGGGGGAACCCGGGCGGCCCAGCACCCACCACACCAGCCAGGCAAGCAACAAGGCGCTGGCGGCCAGTGACAACAACGCCAGCTGACGCGCCTCCCAGAGTGACTGCCAGTAGTGGGGAATGCTGTAGCCTGCGTAGATGGCAAAGGGGTAGCGGTCGGAGGAGAGCCTGAGGCTGGTACTGCGCTCCAGCCTGGGGGCATGGTCCAGATAGCGGCCAGACTCGTCGATGCTGGCCGAGCCCACCTGCAGAAACAGGACGTCGGGCTTGTCTCCCAGGGAGAGCATGAAACTGAGCAATGAGCTGTCGACGGCGCTGAGAGCGGCATCCCTGCCCTGTTCGGTGCGCACCACCAACAGGGGGTGGTTCTGCCTTACCTTGTTGCCGCGCATCAGCAGCAACTTGCGATCGAGATAACGGGAGCCATCATCGACTTCGCTGACAGCCCCGAACAACGAGGTACAGCTGATCACTCCATCATTGACCAGGTTGACCGAGCGCAGGAAGGGCTCCACAGCTACTTTCTTGCGCAAGATCAGCAAATTACGTTCACAGGGGGCCGCTACAAACGGCAGCACTTCCCGGTTGACCTGTTCCGCACGATCCAGCACCTCTTCCATCAAGGTAATGGCCTTGTGCGCCGAAGCTCGCGAATCGGCTTTAAGATCATACAGATAGTTGCCGCGAACGATCCAGCCACCGACCAGCAGAGGGAGAGAGAACGCCAGCAGTGTGCTGCCGATGCGCAACCTGGTACGGGAAAGATCCAACCGGAAAAGAAACATAAAAAACCACGCCACAAGCTGTCAGGCCTGCCCAGGCAGACGCTGCACTAGACCAAGAGTCGGGTTACACAGGTAACGATGACTCATCGCTACCGCTCATAACCGAATAACATAACGCAAAGCGTTTATAAAACGAACCGATGAAACTGTGACCAGATCACACTTGGGCCAGCCGCTCCCGCAGCAAGAGGCCCCCCATAGAAACGAATAATGCCGCGTCGGGACGCGGCATTATGGTTTATTTCCGATACGGACTCCGGCGAAGAGCGGTTATACCGCCTGCTGCAGGATCACCGCATCGGCCTTCTTGGTGTAGGAGGCGATCTCGTTGAAGTTCAGGTAGCGATAGGTGTCGGCCGCAGTAGCGTCCAGCGCCTTGGCATACTGCAGGTACTCTTCCACGGTCGGGATCTTGCCGAGGATGGCGGCAACCGCAGCCAGTTCGGCAGAAGCCAGATAGACGTTGGCACCCTTGCCAAGACGGTTCGGGAAGTTGCGGGTGGAGGTGGAGACCACGGAGGCCCCTTCCGCTACCCGCGCCTGGTTGCCCATGCACAGGGAGCAGCCCGGGATCTCGATGCGGGCACCGACCCGACCGAAGATGCCGTAGTAACCCTCTTCGGTCAGCTGATCCTTGTCCATCTTGGTCGGCGGGGCGATCCACATGCGGGTCGGCAGCTCGCCCTGGTACTTCTCGAGCAGTTTGCCGGCGGCGCGGAAGTGGCCGATGTTGGTCATGCAGGAGCCGATGAACACCTCGTCAATCTTGTCGCCAGCCACGCTGCTCAGCAGGCGGGCGTCGTCCGGATCGTTCGGCGCGCACAGGATCGGCTCCTTGATGGTGGCCAGATCGATCTCGATGATTTCGGCGTACTCAGCGTCCTTGTCCGCTTCCATCAGGGTCGGGTTGGCCAGCCACTCTTCCATCCCCTTGATACGGCGGGTAATGGTGCGTACATCGCCGTAGCCTTCGGAGAGCATCCACTTCAGCATCACGATGTTGGACTTCAGATACTCGATGATCGGTTCTTTATCCAGCTTGATGGTGCAACCGGCGGCGGAGCGCTCGGCGCTGGCGTCCGCCAGCTCGAACGCCTGCTCCACCTTGAGGGTCGGCAGACCTTCGATCTCGAGGATGCGGCCGGAGAAGATGTTCTTCTTGCCCGCTTTCTCGACCGTCAGCAGCCCCTTCTGGATGGCGGCATAAGGAATGGCGTGGACCAGGTCACGCAAGGTGATGCCCGGCTGCAGCTCGCCCTTGAAGCGCACCAGCACGGATTCCGGCATGTCCAGCGGCATCACGCCGGTGGCGGCGGCGAAGGCTACCAGACCGGAGCCCGCCGGGAAGGAGATCCCGATGGGGAAACGGGTGTGGGAGTCACCACCGGTACCCACGGTATCCGGCAGCAGCATACGGTTCAGCCAGGAGTGGATGACGCCGTCACCCGGACGCAGAGAGACACCGCCGCGGTTCATAATGAAGTCCGGCAGGGTGTGGTGGGTCTGCACGTCGATGGGCTTGGGATAAGCAGCGGTATGGCAGAAGGACTGCATGGTCAGGTCGGCGGAGAAGCCGAGGCAGGCCAGATCCTTCAACTCGTCGCGGGTCATCGGGCCCGTGGTGTCCTGGGAGCCGACGGTAGTCATCTTGGGTTCGCAGTAGGTACCCGGACGAATGCCCTGCACGCCGCACGCCTTGCCCACCATCTTCTGGGCCAGGGTGAAGCCCTTGCCGGTGTCGGCGACAGGCTGCGGACGACGGAACACGGTGGAGAACGGCAGACCCAGCGCTTCGCGGGCCTTGTCGGTCAGGCCGCGACCGATGATGAGCGGAATTCGGCCACCGGCGCGCACTTCGTCGATCAGCACGTCGGTTTTCAGTTCAAACTGGGCCAGCACTTCTTCGGTGCCGTGCTTGCAGATCTTGCCCTGGTACGGGTAGATGTCGATGACATCGCCCATCGCAAGCGCAGAGACGTCTACCTCGATGGGCAGGGCGCCGGCATCTTCCATGGTGTTGAAGAAGATGGGGGCAATCTTGCCGCCAAGGCAAACACCGCCGGCACGCTTGTTCGGCACGAACGGGATATCGTCGCCCATGAACCAGAGCACAGAGTTGGTGGCGGATTTGCGGGAAGAGCCGGTACCGACCACGTCACCCACATAGGCGAGCGGGAAACCTTTCTCTTTCAGCGCATCAATGGTCTTGACGGGGCCGACCACACCGTCTTTGTCCGGGGTAATGCCGGGACGGGCGTTTTTCAGCATGGCCAGGGCATGCAACGGAATGTCCGGGCGGGACCAGGCGTCCGGCGCCGGCGACAGGTCGTCGGTGTTGGTCTCGCCGGTCACCTTGAAGACGGTGACGGTGATCTTGCCGGCCAGCTCGGGACGGGAGAGGAACCACTCGGCATCGGCCCAGGATTGCATCACCTGCTTGGCGTGGGCGTTGCCCGCCTTGGCCTTCTCTTCCACGTCGTGGAAGGAGTCGAACATCAGCAGGGTGTGGGAGAGGCCCTTGGCAGCAAGAGGGGCCAGCGTCGCGTCATCCAGCAGGTCGATCAGCGGCTGGATGTTGTAACCCCCCTGCATGGTACCGAGCAGCTCGACGGCTTGCGCGGCAGTCAGGATGGGGGAATGGGCCTCGCCCTTGGCGACGGCGGTGAGGAAACCAGCCTTCACGTAAGCCGCTTCATCAACGCCAGGGGGAATTCGGGAGGACAACAGCTCTTTCAGAAAGTCTTCTTCGCCGGCGGGCGGATTCTTGAGCAACTCGACCAGGGCGGCGACTTGCTCAGCATCCAGAGGTTTGGCAACTATGCCCTCGGCGGCACGTTCTGCGACGTGTTTACGGTAAGTTTCAAGCACGACTAATTCCTCTTTGGTCTTTTTTTGGGGTTCGCCCACGCTCGCGGCGATCGTCCTTGCGGGACACCCTGTAGGGTGCTCCCCACTATATAAGTTTTAACGACTAATTAAAATCCAAACGCTGTTTACTTATTCACCGCAAACTCATAACCAATTAATCGCTATCTATTTTTTTGGAAATTTAAAAATCCGCCACAACCAGACTTAACAAATCAGCATCATTTTCGCATTATTCGAACGTACTGCCCAATTGCAGATAGAAGACATCATTGCCCCCCTCCGCCATGCCATAGCCGAGGAAGACGGGGCCGAGGAAGCTCTCCACCCCCACATAGACGGAGCCCGCGGTGAAGGAGCTTCCCATGCCGATGTCCTTGCCCTTGTTCCAGACCCCGCCCTGCTCCAGGGAGCCCCCCAGGTAGAGCGGCATCCTGAATGCCCCGAAGTCGTTGTCGGCCACCCGATAGATGTAGCGCAGCCCGCCAAACAGGCTGTAGCGGCCGCTCAGCTGGTAACGCTGGAAGCCGGAGAGACGGAACAGGCCGCCCAGATCCTGGATGTGCAGGGGGACCGCCTCCTCGCTGCCGGAGCCCCCCCCTTCCAGTATCAGGTTGAGGCTGTGGCGATCCCAGGACCAGGGTTTGATCATGGAAAGGTGGTAGTTCCACCCCTCGCTGCGATCATTCAGATCCTCCGGCCCCTCGAAGTTGACGTGAGAGTGGCCCAGCTTGATGTCCCACTTGACCCCTTCATAGGGGAAATAGAGGCTGTCGAGGTTATCGTGCTCGAAACGCACATAAGGGCCCCAAGCCGTCGCATCCACGCTGTAATTCCTGAAGTTTTGCAGATCCACCTTGCCGGTCTGTCCCTCCAGGCCCATGGAGAGGCGGCTCCAGGGTTGGCGGTTCCAGCCGATAGCCAGATCCGCGCTGAAGAAGGAGTAGTCGGTATCGAGGTAGTTCAGGTCGATTTCGTCCGGCACCGGATTGAACAGACGACGGTCGGTCTGGTCATAGGCCAGGCTGGCCTCACCATAGAAGGTCTGGGAGGGCTCCAGCGGCGTATAAAAATCGGTCTTGATGTGCTTGGCCGTGCCCAGCGACGCCTCGGTCAGCCACTCGGCCCCCCAGTCGTTGACGTTGGTCAGGGTGTAGGACATGCCGACGTTGTAGTTGGAGGTATTCTCGAAGTCGTCGGTGAAGCCGAACTGGAAGTTAAGGTAACCCGGGCCCCAGTTCTTCTCGCTGGCATCCACCACCAGCACGTTCTCCCCGTCCCGCTCCTCCACCTCGTAGGTGATGCGATCGAACGACTCCAGGGCATAGAGGCGGCGGATCCCCGCTTCCAGACTCTCGTTGGTCTGGATCTTGTCGGGCCGCACCTTCAGCATGGCGCGTACCGTATCGTCGGAGAGTCGCGACTTGTTGAGGATCTCCACCTTGTCGATGAAGTAGGCGGGCTGGCCGCTGCGCTCGGCGCGCCGGCTCAGCTTGAGATTGCGGTAGTCGTTGTACTCGGCCTTGCTCAGGGAGAGGCGTTCAAGCTGCGCCGATGCCTTGCCGGCCGTCGCCTCTCCTATCTTGATCCCCTCCGGCATGCGGCTGAAATCGGCGATCCCCATGTCGCCGAACTCGGGCACGAGCAGTATGTCGTCGGGCCCCAACAGCGCCTTCTGTTTCTCGGTGCCCACCTGGGTCATGTAGGTGGTGAGCTGATCGATCATGGCGAGCCCCGACTTGAGGGATTCCTTGGTGCGCAGCTTGGCGCCGATATCCACCGCGATCACCACGTCGGCCCCCATCGCCTTGGCCACATCCACCGGCATGTTGTTGACGCTTCCCCCGTCCGCCAGGATATGCCCCTCCCACTCCACCGGCTTGAGCGCGCCGGGAATGGACATGGAGGCCTGCATCGCCTTGGCAAGGCTGCCATGATCCAGCACGAAGGGGGTCACCGTCTCCATGTCGGTCGCCATGGCGCGATAAGGGATGGGCAGATCGTCAAAGCTCTTCTGCACCGGCAGGTTGGAGGTGGCGTGGCGCAGCAGGCTGGCCATGGACTGCCCCTGGAAGAAACCGTCCGGCAGCTGGGTGGTATCGCCGTTGACCCCGATATCGGTGCGCAGCTGGTACTGCTCGCTCTGCTGCTTCTTGCGCAGGGAGAGCTCGTTGCGGCCGACCTTGTCCTGATAGCCTTTGTTCCAGTCGATGGCGAGGGTGGTGCGCTCCACCTCCTCGGCACTGAGCCCCATGGCGTACATCCCCGCCACATAGGAGCCCATGCTGGTGCCCACTATGATGTCGACCGGGATCCGCTTCTCCTCCAGCACCTTGAGGATGCCGATATGGGCTGAGCCCTTAGCCCCGCCCCCACTCAGTACCAAAGCGACCTTGGGGCGGCTCCCTTCGCTTGCCTGCACCAGCAGGGGACAGAGAGCCAGGATCAGCAGAAACAAACGGGTCCATCCCGCACGGAAGCAGCGCATCATATTTTCCATATCATTCAAGGGGGATTACTCACCAGGATTGGCCCCTACTATAAGGGCCGCTCCGATGATCGCAAACTGCATCCGCGTGGCAGGTGGTCACCAGCACGCATCCTTGGTGCCATACGGGATTCGCCTCCTGTGAGCGCAAACGTAATCTGCGAATAAAGGTGTCCCTTGACTCAAGGGCATGGCCCCCTGGCCGCTAATATCAACTCATCCCGTGTTCCTCCACCCGAGTCACTCTTATGCTTGCAAGCCTGACACTCAAACAGAAAATCCTGGCCACCATCACTCTGGCCGTCGTGCTCTCCTGCCTGCTGGTGGGTTACTTCAGCCAGCGTTCGGCCCAGCAGCTGATCGAGAAGCGGATGTTCGAGCAGGAGCTACCCAACCTGACCCAGCGGATCAGCAAGGAGATCGAACAGGATCTCAAGGGGATCGCCCAGGCGGCACGGCAGCTGGCCACCGATCGCTTCATCCTCGACTGGGTGGACAGGGGGATGCCCAAAGAGCAGGAACCCATCCTGATCAACCAGCTCAAGGACGTGGCCAGCCAGTATGGTCTGGTGACCGCCTCCTTCGCCGATCGCCAGAGCGCGGCCTACTACAACCAGGACGGCTTCCTGCGCAACCTGACACCAACCCAGGATGCCTGGTTCTACGACTACACCAAGAGCCAGAAGGAGATGACTCTCAGCATCTTTCGCGAAAGCAACGGCGAGATGAAGCTGTTCGTCAACTTCCAGCAACTCGATGGCCGCGGCCTGGCCGGATTTGCCAAATCCCTTGATGCCATGGTCGCCATGGTCTCCAGCTTCCGGCTTGAGCAAAGCGGCATCGTCTTCATGGTCGATGGCAGCGGCAAGGTGAAGCTGCACCCCAACGCCAGTCATATCGATCGCGATACCCTGGGCGCGCTGGTCAGCGGTGACAGTGCCAGCCTGCTCGCCAAGCGTCCCTTCGCCGTCATCAACGCCGAGGTGGACGGCCAACCCATGGTGCTGGCCAGCAGCTATATCCCCATGCTGGACTGGTATCTGGTCACCCAGGTGCCCCAGGCCGAGATCTATGCCGGGCTGGCCCAGACCCGCAACGAGATCCTGATGATCTCTCTCGTCATCGCGCTGGCCATGGGCGCCATGGGCATGCTGCTGGCGGGCTCGGTGAGCCGACCGCTCAACGACCTGGCCGGGTTGTTCAAGGAGCTTGGCAGCGGCGATGGCGATCTGACCCGCCGCCTCAAGGTGGAAGGGCGTGACGAGCTGGCCCAGGTGGCCAGCGGTTTCAACAACTTCGTGGCCAAGATCCACGCCTCCATCGAGCAGGTGGCCGACAACTCCCGCCAACTGGCCGCTACCGCCAACGAGGTAGCCGGCAAGGCGCAACTGACCCAGCACAACTGCACCGCCCAGCGCGACCGCACCGTGCAGGTGGCCACCGCCATCCACGAGATGGGGGCAACGGTGAGCGAGATCGCCGGCAATGCGTCGCAGGCGGCAGACGTGGCGAAACAGGCCAACGATCAGGCGGATGCGGGGGCCCAGGTGGTCGCCCAGGCCCGCCACGGCATCGTCGATCTCTCCGGCGAGATCGAGCAGGTGGCTGGCGTCATTGAATCCCTGGCCAGCCAGACCAACTCCATCGGCAGCATCCTCGACACCATCCGCAGCATCTCGGAGCAGACCAACCTGCTGGCCCTCAACGCCGCCATCGAGGCGGCCCGGGCCGGGGAACAGGGCCGTGGCTTCGCCGTGGTGGCCGACGAGGTGCGCAACCTCGCCAGCCGCTCCGCCGCCTCCACCGCGGAGATCCAGGAGATGATCAACCGGCTGCAGGAGCAGAGTGCCCGTGCGGTCAGCGCCATGGCCCGGGGCCGCAACCAGAGTCTGGAAGTGGTGAACCAGGCAGATGAGGCCAACGGGGCGCTCGGCCAGATCACCGCCCACATCACCCAGATCAGCGACATGAACATTCAGGTGGCCACCGCCACCGAGGAGCAGTCGAGCGTGGTCGGCGAGATCAACCGCAACGTGGAGGACATCAACCAGCTCACCATGGAGACCGCCGACATCGCTCATCAGCTGACCGAATCGAGTCGCAGCCTGCAGCAGCTCTCCGGCCAGCTCGATAAACTGGTCAGCAGCTTCCGCCTGTGATGAGCATTGCGGGATTATTCGGGGGCGCCCTGGCGCCCTTTTTTCATGGTCGCGCCATACCATGACGCAGCCCCCTCGCCCTCTCTGCTCCAAAGGCCGGAAATGCCTCATAATCAGGGAAAAACAGGAGGCAGTATGAGCAAGCTGGTTGTCGTGATGTTGCTGGGGGGACTGCTCAGTGCCTGCAGCAGTGGACCGGTACGGGTACACAGTGCCGATGTGAGCGTCGATGACGCCCGCATCCGCATCAGTGATGGCAGCAGGGACGGCTACGGCACCTTCTGCCCGCCGGGCCAGGCGAAGAAGGGACGCTGCTAAAGGCAGTGACTCTCGACCAGGCCACATGAGCTGCAACGGGAAGTGCAGCAACAGGCATCAATAAAAAGTGCAGCAACAAAAAAAGCCGCTCGATTGAGCGGCTTTCTTGTGCAACCAATTGAAGAAAATTACTTTTTCTTCTTGGCCTTGGCGTTCGGCAGGTCAGTGATGGAGCCTTCGAACACTTCGGCAGCCAGACCCACGGACTCGTGCAGAGTCGGGTGAGCGTGGATGGTCAGGGCGATATCTTCGGCGTCGGCACCCATTTCGATGGCCAGACCGATTTCACCCAGCAGTTCACCACCGTTGGTACCCACGATGGCACCACCGATGACGCGGCCGCTCTCCTTGTCGAAGATCAGCTTGGTCATGCCGTCGGAGCAATCGGAGGCGATGGCGCGACCGGAAGCTGCCCACGGGAAGGTGGCGACTTCGAAGTTCAGACCCTGTTGCTTGGCTTCCTTCTCGGTCAGACCAACCCAGGCCATCTCTGGCTCGGTGTAGGCGATGGACGGGATCACTTTCGGGTCGAAGTAGTGCTTCTTGCCGGCGATGACTTCAGCGGCAACGTGACCTTCGTGAACACCCTTGTGGGCCAGCATGGGCTGACCGACGATGTCACCGATGGCGTGGATGTGAGCCACGTTGGTACGCAGCTGTTTGTCCACCTCGATGAAGCCGCGCTCGTTAACGGCAACGCCCGCCTTCTCGGCGTCCAGCATCTTGCCGTTCGGCACACGGCCTACGGCAACCAGCACGTTGTCGTAGCGAACCGGCTCGGCCGGAGCGTGCTTGCCTTCGTAGGAGACGTACAGGCCGTCTTCGCGGGCTTCAACTGCAGTGACCTTGGTCTCCAGCATGATGTTGAATTTCTTGGCAACGCGCTTGGTGTAGATCTTGACGATGTCTTTGTCGGCAGCCGGAACCAGCTGATCGGCAAATTCCACCACGTCGATCTCGGAGCCCAGGGAGGAGTACACGGTACCCATCTCCAGACCAATGATGCCGCCACCGATAACCAGCAGTTTGCCGGGAACGGTTTTCAGCTCCAGCGCGTCGGTAGAGTCCCATACGCGGGGATCGTCATGAGGGATGAACGGCAGTTTCACCGGACGGGAACCGGCCGCGATGATGGCGTTGTCAAAGGTGATGGTGGTCTTGCCATCGGCGCCTTCCACCTCGAGGGTGTTCGGACCGGTGAACTTGCCAAAGCCATTCACAACCTGAACCTTACGCATCTTGGCCATACCGGCCAGACCGCCGGTCAGCTGGGTGATGACCTTCTCTTTCCACAGACGCACCTTGTCGATGTCGGTCTGCGGGGCACCGAAGACGATGCCGTGCTCGGCCAGCGCCTTCGCTTCTTCAATGACTTTGGCGACGTGCAGCAGGGCCTTGGAGGGAATGCAACCCACGTTCAGGCAGACGCCACCCAGGGTGGAGTAACGCTCGACGATAATGGTATCCAGGCCCAGATCGGCGGCGCGGAAAGCAGCGGAATAACCGGCAGGGCCAGCACCCAGTACTACGACCTGGGTTTTGATTTCTTTACTCATCATGACCTCTTTGTCGTTCTTATATCCCCAGGACTGCGCACTCTTAAACCTTCTTTTTGTTGCAAAACAAGGCGGCTGCAGCCGTGAAAAAAACGGGGCAAGTTTACAATCCTGTTAACGAAATGAGAAGTAAAAAGGGCAGGCTCTGGGCCCGCCCTCTCACTTACAGGACCAGTCGACGAATGTCGGACAGGACACCATTCATGGTGGTGATGAAGCGGGCTCCATCGGCACCATCGATAACGCGGTGGTCGTAGCTCAGAGCCAGCGGCAACATCAGACGCGGCACAAACTCCTTGCCGTTCCACTTCGGCTTCATTTCGGACTTGGAGACGCCCAGGATGGCCACTTCCGGCGCGTTGACGATCGGGGTAAAGCTGGTACCACCGATGCCACCCAGGCTGGAGATGGTGAAGCAACCGCCCTGCATGTCGGCAGCGGTCAGCTTGCCGGCACGGGCCTTCTTGGAGATCTCGGCCAGATCGCGAGACAGCTCCATGATGCCCTTCTTGTTGACGTCGCGCACCACGGGCACAACCAGACCGTTGGGGGTATCCACCGCCACACCGATATGGATGTACTTCTTCATGATCAGCTTGCTGCCATCTTCGGACAGGGAGCTGCAGAAGCGCGGATGGGCTTCCAGAGCCTTGGCGGCGGCTTTCAGGATGAACACCAGCGGGGTGATCTTCACGTCTGCCTTCTGCTTCTCGAGCATCGCGTTCTGCTCTTTGCGGAACGCTTCCAGCTCGGTGGTATCGGCTTCGTCGAACTGGGTGACATGGGGGATCATGACCCAGTTGCGGTGCAGGTTCGGACCAGAGATCTTCTGGATGCGGGTCAGATCGACCTCTTCCACATCACCGAACTTGCTGAAATCGACCTTCGGCCACGGCAGTACGCTCATGCCGTTGCCAGTGCCGGTGCCGGCAGCTGGTGCGGACTCGGCGCGCTTGACCGCATCCTTCACGTAGGCCTGCACGTCTTCTTTGACGATGCGGCCCTTGCGACCGGAGGCCTTCACCTTGGCCAGGTTGACGCCGAATTCACGGGCCAGACGGCGCACCGCCGGAGAGGCGTGGACGTAGGCATCGTTGGCGACGAAGTCGGAGGCGGCAGCAGCCTGGGCAACCGGAGCAGGAGCAGCGGCAGCCGGAACTGCAGCAACAGGTGCAGCGGCAGGAGCCGGAGCAGCCACGGCAGCCGGAGCAGCACCAGCCACTTCGAATACCATGATCAGGGAACCGGTGGAGACCTTGTCACCCGCCTTCACCTTGATCTCCTTGACCACACCGGCGAACGGCGCAGGCACTTCCATGGAGGCCTTGTCACCTTCCACGGCGATCAGGGACTGGTCTGCTTCGACCTTGTCACCCACGGCCACCATGATCTCGGTGACTTCCACTTCGTCACCGCCGATGTCCGGTACGTTGACGTCTTTCGCGCCAGCGGCAACGGAGGCGGCAGCAGGAGCTGGTGCAGCAACGGCAGCCGGCGCGGCGCCAGCCACTTCAAAGACCATCACCAGGGAGCCGGTGGAAACCTTGGCGCCGGCGGCAACCTTGATCTCGACCACGCGGCCAGCGAACGGTGCCGGCACTTCCATGGAGGCCTTGTCACCTTCCACGGCGATGATGGACTGATCGGCCTCGACCACGTCGCCCACGGCAACCATGATCTCGGTGACTTCGACTTCGTCACCGCCGATATCCGGTACGTGCACGTCCTGACGGGCGGCAGCAGCCGGAGCGGCGGCAGGAGCAGCAGCAACCGGTGCAGCCACTTCTGCAGGTGCGGCGGCAGCGCCTTCGGCTTCGAAGATCATGATCTGGGAACCGGTGGCGACCTTGTCGCCCACCTTGATCAGGATCTCTTTAACGATGCCTGCGGCCGGCGCCGGGACTTCCATGGAGGCCTTGTCGCCTTCTACCGCGATGATGGACTGGTCGAGCTCGACCTTGTCACCCACGGCTACCATGATCTCGGTAACTTCAACCTCATCGGCGCCGATATCCGGCACCATAATCTGTTTGGACATTGTGCTTTATCCTCTTGCGTACATCCGCGTTGCTGGCTGACAGCCTCACGCGCATCTCGCGTTAACCTTTGCAAGGCCGTGCCGGGCAGCTTGTCCCGGCACGGCACTTGATCCTCTTACGCGTACAGCGGGTTCACCTTGTCGGCGTCGATGCCGTACTTGGTGATGGCCTCGGCCACAACCTGCTTGTCGATCTCGCCGCGCTGGGCCAGCTCGGTCAGGGCAGCAACCACCACGTAGAACTCGTTCACTTCAAAGTGACGACGCAGGTTGGCACGGCTGTCGGAGCGGCCGTAACCGTCGGTACCCAGCACACGGTAGTTCTCGGTCGGAACGAAGGCACGGACCTGATCGGCGAAGGACTTCATGTAGTCGGTCGCGGCGATGGTGGCCTCGGTGCCCAGCACCTGAGCGATGTACGGCACGCGAGCTTCGCTGGTCGGGTGCAGCATGTTCCAGCGATCCGTGTCCTGACCGTCACGAGCCAGCTCGTTGAAGGAGGTGACGCTGAACACGTCGGAGCCGACACCGTATTCGGTGGCCAGGATCTGGGCGGCCTTGCGCACGTGACCCAGGATGGAGCCACAGCCCAGCAGCTGTACCTTGGCCTTGGTGCCGGCCACGGTTTCCAGCTTGTAGATACCCTTGCGGATGCCTTCCTCGGCGCCTTCCGGCATGGCCGGCATGGCGTAGTTCTCGTTCAGAGTGGTGATGTAGTAGAACACGTTCTCCGGGTTCTCGCCGTACATGCGACGCAGACCGTCCTGTACGATCACCGCTACTTCATAGGCGTAGGACGGGTCGTAGGAGACGCAGTTCGGGATGGTGTTGGCCAGGATGTGGCTGTGACCATCTTCGTGCTGCAGACCTTCGCCGTTCAGGGTAGTACGACCGGAGGTCGCACCCAGCAGGAAGCCACGGGCTTGCTGGTCACCGGCTGCCCACGCCATGTCGCCGATCCGCTGGAAGCCGAACATGGAGTAGTAGATGTAGAACGGGATCATCGGGCAGTCGTTGGTGCTGTAAGAGGTCGCAGCAGCCAGCCAGGAGGACATGGCGCCCAGCTCGTTGATACCGTCTTGCAGAACCTGACCCTGCTTGTCTTCCTTGTAGTAGGAGACGATGTCACGGTCTTGCGGGGTGTACTGCTGACCGTGCGGGCTGTAGATACCGATCTGGCGGAACAGACCTTCCATACCGAAGGTACGGGCTTCGTCAGCCAGGATCGGGACGATGCGCTTGCCGATGGACTTGTCTTTCAGCATCACGTTCAGGGAACGCACGAACGCCATGGTGGTGGAGATTTCGCGCGCCTGTTCGCCCAGCAGCGGGCCGAAGGCATCCAGTGCCGGGATTTCAAGCTTGGTGGTGCTCTCGCGCAGACGGGTCGGTACATAGCCCTTCAGTGCGGCACGGCGGGCGTGCAGGTACTTGTGCTCTTCGGTACCTTCTTCGATCTTCAGGTACGGCAGGTCGGCCAGCTGCTCGTCGGATACCGGTAGGCTGAAGCGATCACGCAGGTGACGCACGGAGTCCAGCTCCATCTTCTTGACCTGGTGAGCGATGTTCTTGCCTTCGGCCGCTTCGCCCATGCCATAGCCCTTGATGGTCTTGGCCAGGATAACGGTCGGCTTGCCCTTGGTTGCTGCGGCTTTGGAAAAGGCAGCAAACAGTTTGCGAGGATCGTGACCACCGCGGTTCAGGGCGAAGATCTCCTCGTCGGTCATGTCTTTGACCAGGGCGGCGGTTTCCGGATAACGGTTGAAGAAGTGCTCGCGAACGTAGGCGCCGTCGCGGGACTTCATGGTCTGGTAGTCACCGTCCACGGTCTCGTTCATCAGCTGGATCAGCTTGCCGGAGGTATCCTTGCGCAGCAGCTCATCCCACTTGCGGCCCCAGATCACCTTGGTGACATCCCAGCCGGCGCCGGCGAACAGGCCTTCCAGCTCGTTGATGACCTTGCCGTTGCCCACAACCGGGCCATCCAGACGCTGCAGGTTGCAGTTGACCACAAACACCAGGTTGTCGAGCTTTTCACGCACGGCAACGGTCAGGGCGCCCTTGGCTTCCGGCTCGTCCATCTCGCCGTCACCCAGGAAGGCGTAAACGGTCTGCTCGGAGCAATCCTTGATGCCACGGTCGGTCAGGTACTTCAGGAAACGGGCCTGATAGATGGCGGCGATGGGGCCCAGACCCATGGAGACGGTCGGGAACTGCCAGAAGTCCGGCATCAGTTTCGGGTGCGGGTAGGAGGGGATACCCTTGCCATCCACTTCCTGACGGAAGTTGTCCAGCTGCTCTTCGGTCAGACGACCTTCAGCGAACGCACGGGCGTAGATGCCCGGGGAGATGTGACCCTGGAAGTAAACCAGGTCGCCACCATCCTTCTCGTTGCGGGCACGGAAGAAGTGGTTGAAGCAGACTTCGTAGATGGTCGCGGAAGAAGCGAAGGAAGACATGTGACCACCCAGGTCCAGGTCTTTCTTGGAGGCGCGCAGCACGATCATCATGGCGTTCCAGCGGATGATGGCGCGAATACGGCGCTCCATCTCCAGGTCGCCCGGGTAGTCAGGCTCTTCGCTGGACGGAATGGTGTTGATGTAATCGCGGTTTGCCTTGGCAGCCACGTCCACACCGCTTGCGCGGGCTTTCTCGGCCAACTGTTCAAGGATGAACTGAGCGCGTTGGGGACCCTCTTCACGCAGCAGGGATTCCAGAGAGGCAAGCCACTCCAGCGTTTCTATCGGGTCCACATCGTTCTTCAGGATATCAGACATGGCTGGTTCCTATTTTGTTGTGATTGCACGGCATTGCACGGCGAAGGGCGCAAGCATTCGACAATAAAAGAAAGCCTTGTGGGATTAGTTTTCCTGCTGACGGATCCGACGCATGGATCGCTGGATCCGGCTGTCTTCCCTCTGCATATCCAACAAGGTGTCCTCGATAAAGGCCAGGTGCTCATGACAAGCAGCTCTGGCCCGCTCCGGAGCCCCCGAAAGAATAGCCTCGATCAGACTCGCACGATGGCGACGGATCTTGGCTACCACTCCCGGGCGGCGATTCAAAATCTCGTTATTTTGCAGAATGTTCTGCTCCAGCATGGGGCTCATGGCCCGCAACAGGTGCAGCAGCACCACGTTGTGGGAGGCCTCGGCCACCGCCAGATAAAACTGGGTCACGGCAGCGGATTCCGCCACCAGCGACCCCAGCTGCCCAGCCTCCTCGATGGAGATCTGCACTTTGCGGATCCGCTCGAAGTCTGACTCAGTACCCCGCAATGCGGCGTAGTAGGCACAGATGCCTTCCAGCGCATGACGGAACTCCAGCAGATCGTAGCGAGCCTCGGGGTGGGTGCTGAGCAGCTCGAACAGGGGATCGGCGATCCCCTTGCTCAGGGCATTCTGCACATAAGTGCCACCGCCCTGACGGCGATAGAGCAGCCCGCGCGCCTCCAGCCGCTGGATGGCTTCGCGCAGGGAGGGGCGCGAAACCTGAAACTGGATGGCCAGCTCGCGCTCGGGGGGCAGTTTCTGTCCCGGCTGCAGGCTGCCTTCCAGAATCATCTGTTCCAGTTCGGCGACGATGGCGTCAGCTAACTTGGGTTGCGTGATCTTGCGATAGGGCATGAGGCTACTTTGTTAAATTGGTATTACCAATTTTATGGATGGGGCGAAAATTAGCAGAGGGGCATTGAAAAGTCCACCCAAAAGATGATCTGAATCAAGAATGAAAGGCACCACTTAAGGGGTAAATTGGCGCAAACATGATTTAGCTCATAGAAAATGGTCTTACCAATATTCTTGAGATAGCTCACAAATAACATTTGGATAACCAGCAATAAAAATGGCCTACCACATTGGCAAGCCATTGATTTAAAAAGGCAAAGTGAATTTTAATTTTTACAGGAAACGTTGAGTTTCTGGCGAAAATCCTGCCATTGGAAGCTGTCCCCCGGATCCGTCTTGCGCCCCGGTGCGATATCGCAATGACCCACAATTTTTTCCAGAGTGATGGCCGGATAATGGTCACAGATGGCCCGAGCGAGCCCAATCAGCACTGCATATTGCGCCTCCGTGTAGGGAAGCTCATCCGTCCCTTCCAGCTCGATACCGATGGAGAAGTCGTTGCATGCTTCCCTTCCCTGCCAGCTGGATACTCCCGCATGCCAGGCGCGGGCACCGAACGGCACATACTGCACCAGTTCACCATCGCGGCGGATCAGGCAGTGGGCCGAAACCCGTAGCTGATGGATGTCGGCAAAATAGGGATGAGCCCCGGGATCCAGCCTGCCCATAAAGAGATCGTCGATAAAGGGGCCGCCAAACTCGCCAGGGGGCAGGCTGATGCCGTGCACCACCAGCAGGGAGATATCGTCCGGTACGGGGCGCTCGTTGTGATGGGGGGACGGAACCCGGCGTGCCTCCCGGCACCAGCCGGCGGCGTCGATGGAAAAATGTGTGTTAGGCTGGGTCATCTTTGGCTCGATATGGATGAGGTATGCAGCAAACGGCGCGCTGGTTCTGGTTACTGGCCTGGCTCTCTCTGATGGGTCTGCTGACCCTCTACTTCCACTCCCGCTCCCAGCCGAGCGTCACCGCCAGCGGCGAACTGCTGCTAAGGGCCGACCAGAGCGGACACTATCGTCTGGAGGGTGCCATCAACGGTCAGCCGGTGCAACTGCTGCTCGACACCGGCGCCACCCGCATAACCGTGCCGCTGCCGGTCGCCGAACGGCTGGGACTGCCCGCCCATGGCAGCAGCCAGGTCAACACGGCGGCCGGGATGATCCGGGTCGGCAACGGCACCATCGAAACGCTGGCGATGGGCCCTTTGACCTTGTACGATCTGGCCATCTTCATCAATCCGGCGGCAGAGGGAGACGAGGTGCTGGTAGGCATGAATGCCCTCGGTCGGCTGGAGCTGGTTCAAAAGGAGCGGCAGTTGCTGCTCAGACCCTTGCAGGAATAAGGCATGTTTCAACAGGATGTCAGCCGCGCCGTGCGCGCCGCACTACTCGAAGATCTGGGCGATGCCCTCACCACGCTGGACCAGCCGGATGCCAGCGCCGATATCACGGCCCAGCTAATCCCCGCCGATCGCATCTCCAGCGCCCGGGTCATCACCCGCGAGGCCGGCGTCTTCTGCGGCCAGCCCTGGGTGGATGAAGTCTTTACCCAGCTCGGCGGTGAGGTGAAGGTGGAGTGGCTGGTACAAGATGGCGAGCACCTCTCCCCCAATCAGGAGCTGTTTCGCCTCCATGGTCCGGCCCGCCTGCTGCTGACTGGCGAGCGCAATGCCCTCAACTTTGTGCAGACCCTCTCCGGCGTCGCCACCCTCACCGCCCGTTATGTGGCCGAGCTGGAAGAGACCGGTTGCCGCCTGCTCGACACTCGCAAGACCATTCCCGGCTTGCGCAGTGCCCAGAAGTACGCCGTCACTTGCGGCGGCGGCAAGAACCACCGCATCGGCCTCTTCGACGCCTACCTCATCAAGGAGAACCATATCCTCGCCTGTGGCGGCATCGCCGGCGCCATCCAGGAGGCCCGCCGCCTCAATCCGGACAAACCGGTGGAGGTCGAGGTCGAATCCCTGACCGAACTGGAGCAGGCACTGACCGCCGGTGCCGATATCGTGATGCTGGACAACTTCGGCCTGACCATGATGCGCGAAGCGGTCGCCATCAATCAGGGGCGCGCCAAGCTGGAGGTCTCCGGCAACGTCACCCTGGAGACCTTGGCCGAGTTTGCCGCGACCGGAGTGGACTATATCTCGGTGGGCGCGCTGACCAAGCATGTGCGGGCGCTGGATCTCTCCATGCGCTTTATCTAAACGGATTGTGACCGTTTCGGCTACGCCACCCGAATGTCTGGCAGATACCATCACCTCTATAGGTAATGGCTTGATAAGGCAGCTAAAACAGACTCATTGAGAGGCCCGTCAACATAACCGCCCCCTCGACTTGCAAAAGGCGCCCTCGGCGCCTTTTCTTTATATGTCGTACCAGCAACAAGAGAAGGGGGAGGCAATTAAGCAGAAACGGGTCAGTTTTCGCTCTTTTTTCACCCAAATAGAGGATTGGATCAAAAACTTTAATGACGGGCCTGCGCACTTGTTGCCAACGCCATTCGCTCAGATAAGATATTGACGTGTGGTTAGTTTTCCACCGTCACTTCCCAGGAACAATGGATAAAAGGACATTTCCTATGAAAAGCAAAATGAAGAAACAGTCAGGCTTTACCCTTATCGAATTGATGATCGTGGTCGCGATCGTCGCCATCTTGGCTGCAGTAGCACTGCCGGCTTATCAGACTTACACCAAAAAAGCGAAATTTACTGAAGTAGTTGCAGCTACTGGTGCCTATAAAACCGCAATTGAAATTTGTGCTCAAACAACAGGTGCAGCCTCAGGGGCGCTGAGCACCTGTGATGCAGGATCTAATGGTGTACCCTCCAACCTTACAGCCGGAACAGGAGAGGTTAAAAGTGTTGAGGTCAGTGATACAACCAACGCGATAACTGCAACCGGTAAAGAAGCTACTTTTGGTACTGGTATGACATATATCTTGACACCGAATGTTGAAGCGGATGGCAAAGTAACATGGGCTACATCTGGTGCCTGCAAGACAAGTGGCATCTGCTAAAGCTAACGCATGACCTCTAGCCCCCATAGCGGCCTGGCGATAAGCCTGGCCGCCTCTTCGTTGATCAGCGAAGAGGATTCCCAGCGCTACCTGAGTCAGGCCAAGGCCCAGCGCAAACCCTTCGTGGCGTTTCTGGTGGAAAACCAGATCCTCGACAGCAAGGCGTTGGCCGATTTCTGCGAGCTGGAGTATGGGGTACCTCTGCTGGATCTTGCCGCCTTCGACCTGGCCGAGATCCCGCAGAAGTACCTCAATCAGAAGCTGATTGAGAAACATCATGTGCTGCCCATCTACACCCAGGGCCACACCCTCTATATCGCCATGTCGGATCCGACCAATGTGTCGGCACTGGAAGATTTCGGCTTCAGCTTCGGGCTCCATACCGAGGCGCTGCTGGTGGAAGAAAACAAGCTCACCACCGCCATCGGCAAGCTGCTGGAAAACGAAACCGATGTCCTCGGCATGGAGGATATCGACGAATCTGAAATCTCGGATCTCGAGGTCTCTGACGAGGGCAGTCGCCTCGACGAGAGCGTCAACACCACGGACGATGACGCCCCCATCGTCAAGTACATCAACAAGATCCTGATGGATGCCATCAAGCGCGGCGCCTCCGACCTGCACTTCGAGCCCTATGAGCAGAAGTACCGCATCCGCTTTCGCATTGACGGCATCCTGCACGAAATTGCCACACCACCGGTCAATCTGGCCAACCGCTTCTCGGCCCGCCTCAAGGTGATGGCACGGCTCGATATCGCCGAACGGCGCCTGCCCCAGGATGGCCGCATCAAGCTGAAGCTGTCACGCAACAAGTCGATGGACATGCGAGTCAACACCCTGCCCACCATGTGGGGAGAGAAGATCGTTATCCGTCTGCTGGACTCCTCGGCGGCGCGGCTCAATATCGAGCAGCTCGGCTTTGACGATCGGCAGAAAGCGCAATACCTGCGCGCCCTCTCCAAGCCCCAGGGGATGATACTGGTGACCGGCCCCACCGGCTCGGGCAAGACGGTCTCGCTTTACACTGGCCTCAACATTCTCAACACCACAGAGGTGAATATCTCTACCGCCGAGGATCCGGTGGAGATCAACCTGCCCGGCGTCAACCAGGTGCAGGTCAATCCCAAGGCAGGCCTCACCTTCGCCAGCGCACTGCGCTCCTTCCTGCGTCAGGATCCTGATGTGGTGATGGTCGGGGAAATACGGGACTTGGAAACCGCCGAGATCGCCATCAAGGCGGCGCAAACCGGCCACCTGGTACTCTCCACCCTGCATACCAACTCGGCGGCCGAGACCCTGACCCGGATGATGAACATGGGGGTGCCCGCCTTCAACATCGCCTCCTCGGTGACCCTGATCATGGCCCAGCGGCTGGCCCGCAAGCTGTGCGATCACTGCAAGGCGCCCGAAGTGGTGCCTGAAGCCGAGTTGCTGGAGCTGGGCTTTACCCCGCAGCAACTGGCGGCGGGGCTGAGGCTGTTCAAGCCGATAGGTTGCAAGGAGTGCTCGGGCGGCTACAAGGGACGGGTCGGCATCTACGAAATCATGCTGATGTCGGAAAATATCGCAAAATTGATCATGCAGGGAGCCAACTCGCTGCAGATCGCCGCCATCGCCCAGAAAGAGGGGATGCGGACCCTGCGCACCTCCGGGTTGGAAAAGGCACGCCTGGGTGTCACCAGTCTGGCGGAAGTGAACCGGGTCACCACCAACTGACTAAGTGATGCCCCTCTACGGACAATGTCGGATCGTGCCGCAACGCCTTCTGGAAGCTGGCAACATAAATACGGGATGCCAGAGAGCAAATCGGGCTGGCGCCAAGATGGCCCCCCATCGAATCAGTATCCCGCTGGCAAGTGCCAACCGGGAACCTTGACCAGGTCAATGGCGAAGAGGTACGACACCCCATACGCCCGACCCAATTGCAGGATGCAGTGATGGCAACGCTAACCAACAAGAATAATGCCCCCAAGAAAGTCTTCGCGTTTCGCTGGAGCGGGGTTAACCGCAAGGGCCAGAAAGTTTCTGGCGAACTCCAGGCCGACAGCATCAATACCGTCAAGGCCGAGCTGCGCAAGCAGGGGGTCAATGTCACCAAGGTGACCAAGAAATCCCAGGGGCTGTTCTCCAAAGGCGGCGCCAAGATCAAGCCGATGGATATCGCCATCGTCTCGCGCCAGATCACCACCATGCTCTCCGCCGGTGTACCGCTGGTGCAGAGCCTGCAGATCATCGCCCGCAGCCATGAAAAAGCCTCGATGCGCGAGCTGATGGGGATCGTCGCCGCCGATGTGGAGACTGGCACCCCCATGTCGGAGGCGCTGCGCCGCCATCCCCGCTACTTTGATGCCCTCTACTGCGACCTAGTGGAGGCGGGCGAGCAGTCCGGCGCGCTGGAGACCATCTACGATCGCATCGCCACCTATCGGGAAAAGTCGGAAGCGCTCAAGTCCAAGATCAAGAAGGCGATGTTCTACCCCACCATGGTCATCCTGGTGGCCATCGTCGTCACCTCCATCCTGCTGCTGTTCGTCATCCCCCAGTTCGAGGACATCTTCAAGAGCTTCGGCGCCGAGCTGCCCATCTTCACCCAGTTCGTCATCGGCATCTCCCGCTTCATGCAGAACTGGTGGTATGTCTTCTTCGGCGGAGCGGCGCTCGCCATCTTCCTCTACGTCCGCGCCTGGCGCGCCTCTCAAAAGGTAAGAGACAACACCGACAAGTTTGTGCTGACCATCCCGGTGGTCGGCATGATATTGCACAAGGCGGCCATGGCCCGCTTTGCCCGCACCCTCTCGACCACCTTCTCAGCCGGTATCCCACTGGTGGATGCACTCATCTCGGCGGCGGGGGCCTCCGGCAACTATGTCTATCGCACCGCAGTCATGGCCATTCGTAACGAGGTAGTAGCGGGCATGCAAATCAACGTGGCGATGCGCACCGTGGATCTCTTCCCCGACATGGTGATCCAGATGGTGATGATCGGCGAGGAGTCAGGCGCCATCGATGATATGCTCTCCAAGGTCGCCACCATCTTCGAACAGGAGGTGGATGATCTGGTGGATGGCCTCACCAGCCTGCTGGAACCCCTCATCATGGTGGTGCTCGGGGTGCTGGTCGGCGGCATGGTGATCGCCATGTACCTGCCCATCTTCAAGCTTGGCGATGTCGTGGGTTGATTCATGAGGGCATGCCGGCCAAGGCCGCCCATGCCCTTTCCTTCATTTGATGACTGACGGTTGGTTATGACACTTCTTATCGAGCTGGCGCACGGCTTGCCCTGGCTCTATCTCTCCCTGGTTTTTCTCTTCTCTCTGATGATCGGCAGCTTCCTCAACGTGGTGATCCACCGCCTCCCCATCATGTTGGAGCGGGAGTGGCAGGCCGAGTATCACGGCTACTTCGAGACACAAACGCCAAACAACGAGTCGGCTGAACGCTACAACCTGATGGTGCCGCGTTCTGCCTGCCCCCACTGCGGCCATGCCATCACGGCCGTCGAGAATATCCCGCTCCTGAGCTGGCTCTGGCTCAGGGGTCGCTGCCGGGAGTGCCAAGCCCCCATCTCGGCCCGTTATCCCCTAGTGGAATTGCTGACTGCCCTGCTCTCGGTGGCGGTAGCCACGACCCTGACCCCGGGCTGGGGGGTATTGGCAGCCCTGCTGCTGACCTGGGTGCTGGTGGCGCTCACTTTTATCGATCTGGACAAGATGCTGCTGCCCGACCAGCTTACCCTGCCGCTGCTGTGGGGCGGGTTGCTGTTCAATCTGCTGGGTGGCTTTGTACCACTGGCCGACGCGGTGGTCGGGGCCATGGCCGGCTATCTGGTGCTGTGGAGCCTCTACTGGGCTTTCAAGCTGCTGACCGGCAAGGAGGGGATGGGTTATGGCGACTTCAAGCTACTGGCGGCACTCGGTGCCTGGCTGGGCTGGCAGTCGCTGCCCATCATACTGCTGCTCTCCTCCCTGGTGGGCGCCATCATTGGCATCACGCTGATCGCGCTGCGCAAGCACCATCAGGGCAACCCCATCCCCTTTGGCCCCTATCTGGCCATCGCGGGCTGGATCGCCCTGCTGTGGGGCGATACCATCACCCGCTGGTATCTCGAAATGGTGCTCTGACCCATGTATGTAGTCGCAATCACCGGCGGAATTGGCAGCGGCAAGACCACGGTGGCCAACCAGTTTGCCGAGCTCGGCATCGACGTGATCGATGCTGACGTCATCGCCCGCGAGGTAGTGGAACCGGGCACCCCGGCCCTTGCCGCCATCGCCGCCCACTTTGGCCCGGATGTCATCGCCTCCGATGGCCGGCTCGATCGCCGCCAGCTGCGGGAGCGGGTGTTCAGCGAACCCGATGCCAAGGCCTGGCTCAATGCCCTGCTTCACCCCCTCATCCGCAGCGAGATGCAGCGCCAGTGCGCAGCCGCCCGCTCCCCCTATTGCCTGCTGGTGGTTCCCCTGCTGGTGGAGAACAGGCTCACCGGGCTCGCAGACCGGGTGCTGGTGATCGACGTGGACGAAGCGACCCAGATCGCACGCACTTGTCGCCGGGATGGAGTGAACCCGGAGCAGGCCAAGGCCATTCTGGCAGCTCAGGCCAGCCGGGATGAACGTCTCGCGGTCGCCGACGACATCCTCGACAACCGGGTAGAGGACAAAATGGCAATCAGAACGCAAATTTTGGCCCTGCACCAAACATATCTGGCGTTTGCCTCTCAACAAGCCCGGCAACTGTGAGTACACTAGGCCGGTTTATGGCTGGCCAGGATTAGGCATGATTTACGATTTTCCCCTCAATGAAAAAAGCCGGACTTATCTGCGTCTGGAATCCCTGTTTTCCCAGATCCACGACAATCTGGAGAGTGACCAGTCCTGGGCACATATCGCCTTTTTCAAGGGGCTGTTCGATCTGCAGGAGTTGCTTGAGCGCGGCGATCTGCGGGCCGATCTTATCAAGGATCTGGAGCGCCTCAGCCAGCGTCTGAGCCACTGGGCCAACTTACCTGACGTGGATCTGGAGCAGGTCAAGCTGATGCAGCAGGAGTGCAGCCAGCTCTCCCGCAGCCTGCTGAACGCCCCCCGCCCCGGTGCCCGTCTGAAAGAAGATCGCCTGCTCGGCTCCATCCGCCAGCGTTTCTCCATTCCGGGCGGCCTGTGCGCCTTCGACGTGCCGCAGCTGCACCACTGGCTCGCCACACCTGCCATCAGCCGTCATCAGCAGATGCAGGGCTGGCTCAGCGACATCACCCTGATGATGAATGCCATCTCCCTGCTGCTGCGCCTGTGGCGCGAGTCAGGCTGCTTCAGCGATCAGGTGGCCACCAACGGCTTCTTCCAGGACACCGCCGAGAGCGCCGAGCTGATCCGCATCCGTCTGGCGGACAACCTGCTCTGCTACCCGACCCTGAGCGGTCACAAGAATCGCTTCGCCCTGCGTTTTCTGCCCACCACAGAGCAGCAGATTGGCGATGTACCGTTCCAACTCGCCTGCTGCTAAGGAGTGCTCATGGTCACCAAGGTCAAGTGCCCTACCTGTAACAGTGAAGTGGAATGGGGCCCACAGAGCCCCTTTCGCCCCTTCTGCAGCAAGCGCTGCCAGCTGATCGATCTCGGCGAATGGGCCGATGAAGAGAAGCGCATTCCGGGGGAGACAAACCCGGACCTGTTGCCAGATCCGGAAGAGGGCGACCGCTGGCTGTAAGCAGCATCCGCCAAGATACAAAAAAGGGCCTGAAGGCCCTTTTTCATTTCCGGATCAGAGGATCAGCCCTGCAGGCGCGCCACTATGGGGCCATTGGCATCGGGGAAGTGATAGTTGTGCAGCTCGGCCACCGGCACCCAGAGACACTCCTGCCCCTCTTTGCCGAACGGCTCACCGCTAAAGCGCGTCACCTTCCAGATATCCAGCAACACCTGCTTCTCGGGATAGTCGTGGTGCAGTTCCATGAAGGGGGAGCAATCCTGCACCCGGATGCCGATCTCCTCCCACAGCTCCCTGTCCAGGGCGGTGAGCAAGTCTTCACCCGACTCCACCTTGCCACCAGGAAATTCCCAGCGATCCCCCTGATGGCGGTCGGAAGATCGCTTGGCGATGAAGATCTCGCCCCGCTCGTTCTCGATGACGCCCACCGCCACCCAGATCCGTTTTTTCTGTTTCATCTCGGTTACCTCGTCAGATACGGCCACTGCGCGTTCCTCATCAATAACAAGGCGGGCACTGGGCCCGCCTTGTAATGGCATCGCGCGTTATCAGGTCAACTGACCGTGACAGTGCTTGTACTTCTTGCCGGAGCCACAGGGGCAGGGATCGTTGCGACCTACTTTCTGCTCGTCCCGCACGAAGGTGGTGTGGCCCTCGTCGGAGGCTGCCTCTTCACCCGCCAGCTGGTTCTCGGCACTGGCATGGGTGTAGGTGCGGGGGGCAGCTTCAGCCTGCTGGCGCTGCTGGGCCTCCATCGCCTCCACGTCGCGCTCCTGCACCTGAACCCGGCTCAGGATGCTGACCACGTCGCGCTTGAGGGTTTCCAGCATCTGGGTGAACAGATCGAAGGATTCGCGCTTGTACTCCTGCTTGGGGTTCTTCTGGGCGTAACCGCGCAGATGGATGCCCTGACGCAGGTGATCCATGGCCGCCAGGTGCTCCTTCCACAGGCCATCCAGGGTCTGCAGCATCACGGCCTTCTCGAAGTTGCGCAGCACCGCGGTGCCGACCAGCTCTTCCTTGTGGGCGTAGAGCTTGCGAGCCTCGTCCAGAATGCGCTCGCGCAGCTTCTCTTCGTAGAGTTTGTCGTCTTCTTCCAGCCACTTGACCAGTGGCAGGTCGAGGGAGAAGTCACCCTTGAGGCGCGCTTCCAGGCCGGCCACGTCCCACATCTCTTCCAGAGACTGGGGCGGAATATATTCGTCGATCACGTTGTTGTAGACGTCATCGCGGATCACGTGGATGGTCTCGGAGATGTCATCGGTATCCAGCAGCTCGTTGCGCTGCTCGTAGACCACCTTGCGCTGGTCGTTGGCCACATCGTCAAACTCGAGCAGGCTCTTGCGGATGTCGAAGTTACGACCTTCCACCTTGCGCTGGGCGTTCTCGATGGCCTTGGTCACCCAGGGGTGCTCGATGGCTTCGCCCTGCTCCATGCCCAGCTTCTTCATCATGCCGGTCACGCGATCGGAGGCGAAGATCCGCATCAGGGTATCTTCCATGGAGAGATAGAAGCGGGAGGAGCCCGGGTCACCCTGACGACCGGAACGGCCGCGCAGCTGGTTGTCGATACGGCGGGACTCGTGGCGCTCGGTGCCGATGATGTGCAGACCGCCAGCGGCCAGTACCGCGTCGTGACGCGCCTGCCAGGCTGCCTTGATCTCACGGATCTGTTCATCGGTCGGGTTCTCCAGCGCGGCGATCTCCGCCTGCCAGTTGCCACCCAGCACGATGTCGGTACCACGACCAGCCATGTTGGTGGCGATGGTCACGGCGCCGGACTGGCCAGCCTGGGCGACGATCTCCGCCTCCATGGCGTGGAACTTGGCGTTCAGCACCTTGTGCGGGATCTTCTCCTTGGTCAGGATGCCGGAGAGCAGCTCGGAGTTCTCGATGGAGACGGTACCAACCAGCACAGGCTGGCCCCGTTCGACGCAACCACGGATGTCGTCGATGATGGCGGCGTATTTCTCATTGGCGGTCAGGTAGACCAGATCGCCCATGTCTTTGCGCACCATCGGCTTGTTGGTCGGGATTACCACGGTATCCAGGCCATAAATCTGCTGGAATTCAAAGGCTTCGGTATCAGCGGTACCCGTCATGCCCGCCAGCTTGTTGTAGAGGCGGAAGTAGTTCTGGAAGGTGATGGAGGCCAGGGTCTGGTTCTCGTTCTGGATCTTGACCCCTTCCTTCGCCTCGACGGCCTGGTGCAGGCCGTCGGACCAGCGACGACCCGGCATGGTACGGCCGGTATGCTCGTCGACGATGACGATCTCGTCCTTCTGGACGATGTAATCCACGTTGCGCTCAAACAGGGTGTGGGCACGCAGACCGGCGTTGACGTGGTGCAGCAGGCTGATGTTGGAGGCGGAGAACAGGGAGTCGTTTTCGTCGAGCAGCCCCTCTTTCTTGAGCAGCTCTTCCACGAAGATCTGGCCGTTCTCGGTCAGCAGCGCCTGGCGGTTCTTCTCGTCCACCGTATAGTGGCCGTCGCCTGTGTACTCTTCGGTGTCTTCCTTGTCCTGCTTGACCAGCAGCGGGATCAGCTTGTTGACGCGGATGTAGAGTTCGGAGCTGTCTTCGGCCGGGCCTGAGATGATCAGCGGGGTACGGGCTTCATCGATGAGCACGGAGTCCACTTCGTCCACCAGGGCGTAGTTGAGCGGACGCTGCACGCGCTGTTCCGGCGAGAAGGCCATGTTGTCGCGCAGGTAGTCGAAACCGAATTCGTTGTTGGTACCGTAGGTGATGTCGGCGGCGTAGGCATCGCGCTTCTGGGATGCATCCATGCCCGGTACGTTGCAATCCACCGTCATGCCGAGGAAGGTGAACAGCGGGCGGTTCGCCTCGGCGTCACGCTTGGCCAGATAGTCGTTCACCGTCACCACGTGTACGCCGCGACCGGAGAGCGCGTTCAGATAAGCCGGCAGGGTGGCGGTCAGGGTTTTACCTTCACCCGTCTTCATTTCGGCGATGCGGTTGGAGTTCAGCACCATGCCGCCGATCAGCTGTACGTCGAAGTGGCGCATGCCAAATACCCGCTTGGAGGCTTCGCGCACGGTGGCGAACGCTTCCGGCAACAGCTGCTCCAGGGTCTCGCCCTGCTCCAGACGCTGACGGTACTCGGCGGTCTTTGCCTGCAGTTCGGCGTCGGACAGCGCCTCGAACTGCGGCTCCATCGCATTGATCTGTTTTACAATTTTGCGCAAAGCCTTGAGCGTTCTGTCGTTCCGGCTGCCGATAATCTTGGTAAGCAGTGTGCTAATCATGGGTACCAACTATTTCTGGTTATAAAAGCGTTCCGTCACTGGAACCTGAAGAAAAAAACCTAACCCCGGCTGGCACTCAGAAAGCGTGCGGGGTTGACCTGACGACCGTCTTTCAACACTTCGTAATGCAGATGGACGCCGGTCGCGCGACCGGTACGCCCCATCAAGGCAATCTTCTGACCCTGATCGACCAGGGTACCAACTTCGACCAGCAACTTGGAGTTGTGGGCATAGCGGGTCACCAGGCCATTGCCGTGGTTGATCTCCACCATATTGCCAAACTCCGGATGACGACCGGCCCATCTCACCACCCCCGGGCCCGTGGCCAGGATGGGGGTGCCCACCTTGCCACGATAATCCACCCCTTTGTGCATCTTGGCCCGACCGTTGAACGGGTCGACCCGTCCTCCGAAGCCGGACGACACCCAGACCCGCTCCTGCTGGACCGGCGTACCGGAGATGAAACCGGCATCAGTGATATGGTGATTCATGATGAAAGATTCAAGTACCGACAGCTGCTCTTCACGACTGCTGAGCTGCTGGCTGAGATGCTTCATGGAGTCCTGCAGCTCGTTGAGGCTGACTTCCAGATCTTCATCGTAGGAAGGCCCGCCCATGGGGGGCAGCTCCTTGAAATTGAACTCCTCGGGATCGAGGTCTGCCTGCTCGGTCAGACGTTCACCGAGGGCATTGAGACGCCCCAGCTGCCCCTGCATGGTGCCCACCTGAGCCGCCAGCATGGCAAGTTGTTCACGGGCTTCGTCGCCACTCTGTTTGGCGGATTGCTGCTCGGCCATGGCCAGCGCCAGTTCCAGCGCGTCCATTTTCTGCTGCCAGCTCTGCCAGAGCCAGCCGCCACCAAGGGCCAACAGGGAGAAAATGATACCGCCGACCCAGGCCAGACGCTGTTTGGGTACGTGCAACTTGCGTCGCTGCTTGCCGTGGAGGATCAGGGTAATGCTCATAGAAATCTGTCTGCTCGGTCAGGTACGGTCCAGGGACTGCACGGGAAATAAAACCGGGAGATAATCGGTATTGAAGGATGGAATAAACAAATGACGGAACGTCGGTGCGGAGAGAGGACCGACGTTCCGTTGCACAGCTATCAGGCCAGAACCAGACCGTTGTCGTAGTAAGCGATAGGCGCTTTGTCGCCCTCGCCTTCAAAGGTCACCAGTTCCCAGGCCTCCTGCTCGGCCAGCAAGGCACGCAGCAGCTTGTTGTTCAGGGCATGGCCGGTCTTGTAGGCACGGAATTCGCCGATGATGCTGCGGTTGCACATGTAGAGGTCACCGATCGCATCCAGCATCTTGTGCTTGACGAATTCGTCCTCGTAGCGCAGACCATCTTCGTTCAGCACCCGGTAGTCATCCAGTACCACGGCGTTTTCTAGGCTTCCGCCCAGCGCCAGGTTCTGGGAACGCAGGTACTCGATATCACGCATGAACCCGAAAGTACGGGCACGGCTGATCTCTTTCACGAAGGAGGCACCGGAGAAGTCCAGTACGCAACGCTGGTTGCGCCCTTCAAACACCGGATGCTGGAAATCGATCTCGAGATCCATCTTGAAGCCGTTGCGATAGGGGTGGAATTCCGCCCACTTGTCGCCGTCTTCAACCCGGATGCTCTTCTTGATCCGCACAAACTGCTTGGCCGCATTCTGTTCACGGACCCCGACTTCCTGCAACAGGTAGATAAAGGGGTGTGCACTGCCGTCCATCACCGGGATCTCGGGTGCGTCAACCTCGACGTAGAGGTTGTCGATCCCCATCCCGGCAAGGGCTGCGGAGAGGTGCTCAATGGTAGAGACACGAACACCGGCTTCGTTGACCAGTGCGGTACAGAGCACGGTATCGCGCACCTGATCGGCATTGGCTGGCAGCTCCACCACAGGATTCAGGTCGGTACGCAAGTAAACGATCCCTGTGTTCACAGGAGCCGGACGGAATGTCATGGTGACTTTCCGGCCAGAATGCAGGCCGACGCCAGTCGCCTGTACACTCGTTTTCAAGGTTCTTTGTCTAATCATGGGTGTACCCTAAACAGCTTAAAATCCGGACCAGATGGTCGTTGGCAGGCCATCTTAGCACATTCCTTAAGCAACAAACAAACCAGCCCCATAAGAGGCTTAGTCAGCCTGCTTGCGCAGGAACGCCGGAATATCCAGATAATCCGGTTCGCGACGAGCCTGCGGTTCGGCGTTGACCACCTTGGCCGGAGCCTCTTCCATCACGCGGCCCTGCATCATGTCGCTGACCAGCGGCTGGCGCACCGGGCGCTCTTGCACCTGGCTGCTCTTGACCAAGGTGATGTCCGGCTTGCGCTCGGCACCGATACCGGTCGCAACCACGGTCACACGTAGCTCGTCGTGCATTTCCGGATCGATTACGGTACCCACCACCACGGTGGCGTTCTCGGAGGCGAAGGCCTTGACCGCATTACCCACGGTCTCGAACTCTTCGATGGTCATGTCCATGCCGGCGGTGATGTTGACCAGGATGCCACGGGCACCGGCCAGATCCACGTCTTCCAGCAGCGGGCTGGAGATGGCTTTCTCTGCCGCTTCTTCGGCACGATCGTCACCGGAGGCGGAACCGGTACCCATCATGGCAGTACCCATTTCGCGCATAACGGTACGCACGTCCGCGAAGTCGACGTTGATCAGACCCGGACGGGTGATCAGCTCGGCGATGCCCTGTACCGCGCCCAGCAGCACGTCGTTGGCAGCCTTGAAGGCGTCCAGCAGGGAGATACCGCGGCCCAGCACTTTCAGCAACTTGTCGTTGGGGATGGTGATCAGGGAGTCGACATTCTTGGACAGCTCTTCGATACCATGCTGGGCAAAGCCCATCCGCTTCTTCCCTTCGAAGGAGAACGGCTTGGTCACCACTGCCACGGTCAGGATGCCCATCTCGCGGGCCACTTCGGCCACGATCGGCGCAGCACCGGTACCGGTACCGCCGCCCATGCCGGCTGCGATGAAGACCATGTCGGAACCGGTCAGCAGCTCACGCAGCGCTTCCCTGTCTTCCATGGCGGCGTCACGGCCCACTTCCGGGTTGGCGCCAGCGCCAAGACCCTTGGTGATGCCACCGCCGATCTGCAGGGTGGTGTTGGCACTGGAGTTGCGCAGTGCCTGGGCGTCGGTGTTCACCGTGATGAACTCTACGCCCTCGATGTTCTGACGCACCATGTGCTCGACGGCGTTGCCACCGCCGCCACCGACACCGATCACCTTGATGACGGCTTCGTCAGTATGGCTATCCATGAATTCAAACATATCGTCTCTCCGCTTTATTTGCTGACTTCAGCAAAATTCTTAGAACTCGCCACGCAGCCAGTTGCTGACCCGTTTGACCAGACCACCGACACTTGCCTTGGCGGCATATTCTTTGTTGCTACCTGTCGCCTGATGAGTACGGCCGTACTGCAACAACCCGACCGCAGTCGAGTAGACAGGCGCCTGCACGTAATCGCTCAAACCACGTATATTCATGGGCTCACCCACCCGGACCTGGCACTGGAAGATCTGCTCTGCGCACTCCACCACGCCTTCGATCTGGGCCGCACCACCGGTCAGAACCACACCGGCAGCCAGTTGATGCTTGACCCCTTGCGCTTTCAATTCGCTTTGTACCCGCACCAGCTCGTCATTCACCATGGAGAGCAACTCGGTGTAACGGGGTTCGATCACTTCAGCCAGTGTCTGCCGCTGCAGGCTGCGCGCCGGACGGCCGCCGACACTGGGTACTTCAATATTGTCTTCCTTGCTGACCAGTCGGCCGAGGGCGCAGCCGTAGCGCACCTTGATCGCCTCGGCGTCCAGCGGCGGTGTGCCGAAGGCGTAAGCGATGTCGCTGGTGACAGTGCTGCCGGCATACGGAATCACCTTGGTGTGACGCAGGGCACCGCCGGTAAACAGCGACATGTCCATGGTGCCACCGCCGATGTCCACCACGCAGACACCCAGCTCCTTCTCGTCTTCGGTCAGCACCGCATAGCTGGAGGCCAGGGCGGAGAAGATCAGCTGATCTACCCGCAGACCTACCTTCTCCACGCATTTTTCGATGTTGCGCGCCATGTCGTTGTGGCAGGTCACCAGATGGACCTTGGCCGCCATCCGCACGCCGGAGAGACCGACCGGGTTCTTGATCCCTTCCTGGTAATCGATGGCGAACTCCTGGGGCAGCACGTGCAGCACCCGCAGCTCGTCAGACAGACGTACCGATTTGGCGGTGTGGATCACGTTGTCCACATCCTCCTGGGTCACCTCCTCGTCGGAGATAGGCACCATGCCGGTCTCGTTGCGACAATCGATATGCTTGCCGGACAGACCGAGGTAAACCGAGCTGATCTGGCAGTCGGCCATCATCTCGGCCTCTTCCACGGCACGACGCAGAGACTTGACCACGGAGTCGAGATCGTTGACCCCGCCCTTCTCCATGCCGCGGGATGCGTGACTGCCCATGCCGATGACGTTCAGTTCGCCATCCGGCAATACTTCCCCGACCAGAACCGCCACCTTGGTAGTGCCGATATCCAGTCCGACAATCAAATTCCTATCTGCGGTGTTGGTCATGCACTTTCTCTTCGCTCTTCTTCCAGCCAACCGCCATTCCGGTGTCGTATCGAAGATCCACGTACGCAACCTGCGAACGGGGTTCGATCACCGGGAAGGCATCGATAAACCGCTGCAACCGGAGCGCGATGTCGTTGCGTCCGAGGAACAGCTTGATATTGCCATCCAGGGTCAGTTCCCAGGCATGGCGGGGAGTCAGATTCACTCCCAGCAACTTGTATCCTTTGGCAGCCAGTTGCGACTCGTACTGCTGGCTCTCTTTCAATACCCGAGCCGCCTGGTCATCCGGTCCTGATAGCTGCATCAGCGCTACCTTGACCCGATCCGGAGCACTGAACACCTTGCCCTGGGTATTGACGAAGCGGTTGCCATTCCAGCGCGCCGCCACATCTTCTTCGGTGAGGTAGACCTTGATCTTGTTCGGCCACTTCTTGCGGACCGACACCGAGGCCACCCACGGCAGGGCATTCAGACGCCCCTGCAATTCGTTCACATCCAGCTCGAAGAAGTTGCGCGACTCGGCACCATCCAGCACGGCCTGCCGCAACTCCTCTGTCTGCAAATACTGATGTTGCCCCTGCAGCAACAACTCGCTCATGGGCAACCGATTGGCGTCAGTCAGCCAACCTTTAACATCCAGCGCCGTCCGGTAGCAGCCCCATATCACCAGCAGGAAAAACGCCACTCCTGCGATGAAGCCACCCTTGGTGCGCCCCTGTGCCCTTGACTCCACCCGATCGATCCCCGTGTAACGCGCTAAACCGGCCTTTTGGCAGACCGGTTCGCCATTATATAGGCCCCGGCTTGGCGGTCAAAATACTCATTGGGCCCTCAAGCACCAGATTTCATGCTCTCTATGCTCAATTTCATCTCACCGAGACGACGGGCCAGGGCACCGACGTTACCGGCTCCCTGGGTCAGCACCAGATCCCCCTCGCCAACCAGGTCGGCCAGCACCGCTGGCACGTCATCCGGCGTGGCCACAAAGATGGGTTCCAGGTTGCCGCGAGAGCGGATGGAGCGACACAGGGCACGACCATCGGCACCGGGGATCGGCTCCTCGCCAGCAGCATAAACCTCCAGCATCACCAGCACATCGACCTTGGAGAGCACATCGGCAAAGTCTTCGTAGAGATCGCGGGTGCGGGTATAGCGGTGTGGCTGGAACACCATCACCAGTCGCTTCTCGGGCCAGCCGGCACGAGCCGCGTTGATGGTCACCTTCACTTCGCTCGGATGGTGACCGTAATCGTCCACCAGCATGGCCTTGCCACGACCGGTCTCGAACTCGCCATATTGCTGGAAGCGGCGGCCCACCCCCTCGAACTTGGCCAGCGCCCGGATGATGGCCTCGTCGCTCACCCCGTCCTCGGTCGCGACAGCTATCGCCGCCGCCGCGTTCAGGGCGTTGTGGATCCCCGGCAGATTGAGGGTGACTTGCAGCTCGCCCGCCTCTTTGCGACGAACCCGGAAGCAGCTGTGATTGGTGGTCTGGACAAAATCCAGCACCTGGACGTCGGCATCGTCCGACAGGCCATAGGTCAGGGTCGGACGGGCAATCTCCGGCAGCAGGCCGCGGATCACCGGATCATCGATGCAAACCACCGCCAGTCCGTAGAAAGGCAGGTTGTGGAGAAACTCGATGAAGGTGGCCTTCAGCTTGGCGAAGTCGCCGCCGTAGGTGTCCATGTGATCCGCTTCAATGTTGGTCACGATGGACACCATGGGTTGCAGATGCAGGAAGGAGGCGTCGCTCTCGTCCGCTTCGGCGATCAGGTAACGGCTGCTGCCCAGGCGTGCATTGGTACCGGCACTGTTGAGCAGGCCGCCGATGACGAAGGTCGGATCCCGGTCTGCCTCGGCATAGATGCTCGCTACCAGGCTGGTGGTGGTGGTTTTGCCGTGGGTACCGGCGATGGCGATGCCATGACGGAAACGCATCAGCTCGGCCAGCATCTCGGCACGACGCACGACGGGGATGCGCAGCTCACGAGCCGCCAGCAGCTCGGGGTTGTCCTGCTTGATGGCGGTAGAAACCACCACCACGCTCGCTCCGGCGACGTGCTCGGCACTGTGGCCGACGAAGATGTGGGCACCCAGCGACGCCAGTCGTTCGGTCACTGCATTGCGTGCCAGGTCGGAACCCGTGACCTGATAGCCCTCATTGGCCAGCACCTCGGCAATCCCCCCCATGCCGGCCCCACCGATGCCGATGAAGTGGATGCGACGCACGCGGCGCATTTCGGGGATAACGGTACGCAGTTTTGCCAGTTCAACCTTGGTCATAATCGTCTCTTTATTCTGCCGCAAGCCACTTGCATTCACCGGCAACCCGCCCGGCGGCATCGCTATATTCGGGGATCGCACGGCACGACTCGGTCCGTGCAATCTTGTTCATCACGCTGGCTCGCCCTGCTTGGTGGCGAGCCGTTTGCATTCATCCGCAACCCGCTCTGCCGCATCGATGATGGCGACGCGACGGGCGGCCTGGGCCATGTTAAACAGGGTTTCCCTGCGCCCGGCCAGCCAGGAGAGGCGCGCAGCCAGCGAGGCCGTGGTCAGCTCGGACTGGGGCAGGAATTCAGCCGCACCGCCGTCGACCAGGGTCAGGGCGTTGCGGGTCTGGTGATCGTCCACCGCATGGGGCAGCGGCACGAAAATGGCGGCTACACCGGCGGCGGCCACTTCGGAGACGGTCAGGGCCCCCGCCCGGCAGACCACCAGGTCGGCCCAGGCATAGGCACCCGCCATGTCCTTGATAAATTCACTCACTTCGGCCGCAACGCCCTGCTTGGCGTAGGCTTCGGCCACGGCCTCCCGATTGCCCTTGCCACATTGATGGCGCACCGCAATGGGGATACCGGCAGCCGCCACCGCGGCAGGCACTTGCTCGTTCAGCACCCGGGCCCCCAGGCTGCCACCAACCACCAGCAGGTGCAGCGGTTCGCTGTCACTGCGCAGTTCGGGCTCCGGCAGCGCCACCACTTCGGGACGCACCGGATTGCCAACAACGGCAGTGCGATGGCTCGGCGCAAAAGCCCCGGGGAAGGCCATCAACACCCGTTTGGCAATGCGGGCCAGCAGCTTGTTGGTCATGCCGGCCGCAGCATTCTGCTCGTGCAGCAGCAGCGGGATGCCGGCGAGCCAGGCGGCAACGCCACCCGGGCCGGAGGCAAAACCGCCCATGCCGAGCACCACGTCAGGGCGCACCGTCTTGAGCACCCGGCGCGCCTGCAGGATGGATTTGATGATGCGATAGGGCGCCACCAGCAGCCGCTTGATGCCGTTGCCACGCACCCCCTGAATATCGATGAAGGAGATGGGGTAGCCATGGGCGGGCACCAGCTCGGCCTCCATCCGGTCGGCGGTACCGAGCCAGTGGATAGTCCAGCCCTGCTCCTTCAATCGATCGGCCACGGCCAGACCGGGGAACACATGGCCCCCGGTACCACCTGCCATCACCAACAGCGTTTTGCTCACTAAACCTCCCGCACGCGCGCCTGGGCAGTCGCCTGGCGCAATTCAAAATCGATTCGGATCAGCATGCTCACCGCCACCGTCATGATGATGAGACTGGAGCCGCCGTAACTGACCAGCGGCAGGGTCAACCCCTTGGTCGGCATCATGCCGCTGGCGGCGCCGACGTTGACGAAGGTCTGGAAGCTGAACCAGATACCGATGCCGATGGCCAGATAGCCGTCATAGAGGCGGTCGGCCTGCAGGGCGCGATGGCCTAGCTTGAGCGCCTTGACCGCCAGGGCAAAGATGAGGAACAGGGCACCCAGCACGCCGATATAGCCCAACTCTTCACCCAGAATCGCAAACACGAAGTCGGTGTGGGCCTCCGGCAGGTACTCCATCTTCTGGATGGAGTTGCCGAGCCCCTCGCCGAACCAGCTGCCACGGCCAAACGCCATCAGGGACTGGGTCAGCTGGTAGCCGCTGCCGAACGGATCGGCCCAGGGGTCCATGAAAGAGGTCACCCGGCGCATCCGGTAGGGCTCGACGATGATCAGCAGGATCACGCCCCCCAGACCGCCGCCAATCAGGATCATGAACTGCCACAACTTGGCGCCGGCCAGAAACAGCATGCCGAACGAGGTGACGAACATCACTACGGTGGAGCCCAGATCCGGCTGCAACAGCAACAGGATGGCCAGCACCCCGAACACCGCCAGCGGTTTCAAGAAGCCGAGCCAAGCCTCGCGCACTTCGTTCTGGCGACGCACCAGGTAGCCCGCCAGATAGACGAACAGCGCCAGCTTGCCGAATTCGGCAGGCTGCAGGTTGAACGGTCCGAGCGGCAGCCAGCGCACCGCCCCGTTGACGTTGCGCCCCACCAGCAGCACCAGCACCAGCAACAGGATGGCCAGCAACAGCATGGGACCGTTGTGCTGTTGCCAGCGCGCCATGGGCACCTGCAACACAAACCAGGAGATACCGAGCGCCATCACCAGGAACATGCCGTGACGCTTGACGAACATGAAGGGATCATCGCCCAGGGCAATCCCCTCCGGGATCGAGGCGGAGGCCACGATCACCACCCCGACCGCCATCAGCGACAGCGCCAGCAGTACCAGCTGCCGGTCGTAGAGACCGGCGGGTCGCGCCGGCAACAACCAGCGCTGGAACAGGCCTGCGACTGCGCGAAGGGCGTTCATAGGGCCATCACCATTTCGGTGAAGCGGTCGCCACGCACTTCGAAGGATTTGAACTGATCCAAGCTGGCGCAGGCTGGCGCCAGCAGCACCCAGTCGCCGGGCCTGGCATCGGCGGCCGCTTTGGCGACGGCGGCGTCAAGGTCCGCCACTCGCTCGGTCTGCTCACCCAGGGCCAGCAGCACCTCGGCATCCTGGCCGAAGCAGTACATGTGATCAATCTGGTTGCCAAGCAGCGCCTGGATGGGGCCGAAATCCTGCCCCTTGCCCTGGCCACCGGCCAGCAGCAGCAGACGCCCTTTTACGGACTCACGCACGCCGGCCACGGCGGCCAGGGTCGCCCCCACGTTGGTGGCCTTGGAGTCGTTGATCCAGCGCACGCCCCCCACCTCGCGCACGAAGCGGGCACGGTGCGGCAAGCCTTCGAAGCGGCGCAGCACGGCGAGCTGGGCATCGCGGGGGATGCCGACCGCATCGCACAGGGCCATGGCGGCCAGCGCGTTGGCCTGGTTGTGGGCACCGACGATCTTCATCTCGTCGACCGCCAGCAGGGGATCGCCATGGAGGGTGAGCCACTGACGGCCATCAAGCAGGCAGCGGCCGTAGCCGTTGCAGTCGAGGCCGAAACTCTGCCACACCTGACCCACATCGGGCAGAGTCTGGGCATCGTCACGGTTGACCAGAATGTGTTGGGAGTGCTGATGGATCTCCATCTTGGCGGCGCGATAGTCGGCCATCCCCTGATAGCGATCCATATGATCTTCGGAGAGGTTGAGCACCACGGAGGCCGCGGCGCGCAGGCTGTAGGTGGTCTCCAGCTGGAAGCTGGAGAGCTCCAGTACGCAGAGATCCATCGGTTGCTTGAGCAGCTCCAGTGCCGGTGTGCCGATATTGCCGCCCACACCGACCTTGAGCCCGGCCTCGGCGATCATCTCGCCCACCAGGGTAGTCACCGTGCTCTTGCCGTTGGAACCGGTGATGGCGATCACCGGCACTTCGGTGTCGCGCACGAACAGCTCGATGTCGCCGATGATCTGCACGCCGCACTCGGCAGCGGCTTTCAGCTCGGGAGTCGCCAGCGCGATGCCCGGACTCGCCACTATCATGTGCGCCTGCTTGAGCAACTCTGCATCGAGCCCCTGGACCAGCTCCACCTCGGGCGGCAGCTGATCCTTGCCCGGCGGGTTGGCGCGGGTGTCCATCACCAGCGGCGTGACGCCACGACCGAGGAAGTAATCGACGCAGGAGAGTCCGGTTTTACCCAATCCGATGATGATGACCATGGCCTTATCTCACCTTCAGGGTGGCAAGACCCAGCAGCACCAGCACGAGGGTGATGATCCAGAAGCGCACGATGACGCGCGGCTCCGGCCAGCCCTTCTTCTCGTAGTGGTGATGGATCGGCGCCATGCGGAAGATCCGCACGCCACGCAGCTTGTAGGAACCGACCTGCAGGATCACAGAGACGGTCTCCATCACGAAGACCCCGCCCATGATCACCAGCAGGAACTCCTGGCGCACCAGCACGGCGATGGTACCGAGCGCGCCACCCAGTGCCAGGGAGCCCACGTCTCCCATGAAGACCTGGGCCGGATAGGTGTTGAACCAGAGAAAGCCCAGACCTGCCCCGACGATGGCGGTACAGACGATCACCAGCTCGGAGGTGTAGGGCACATAGGGGATATGCAGATAGCTGGCGAAGTTGACGTTACCGGTCGCCCAGGCTATCAGGGCAAAGCCCCCCGCCACCATCACGGTCGGCATGATGGCCAGGCCGTCGAGACCATCGGTCAGGTTGACCGCGTTGGAGGTGCCGACGATGACGAAGTAGGTCAGCAGGATAAACATCAGGCCGAGCTGGGGCATCACATCCTTGAGGAAGGGCACCACCAGCTGGGTCTGGCCATCGTGGGTCGCCGTGGTATAGAGGACGACCGCCACGATCAGCGCGACTGCCGACTGCCAGAAGTACTTCCAGCGGGCGATCAGACCGTCGGTATTCTTGCGCACCACCTTGAGGTAGTCATCGGCAAAACCGATGGCACCATAGGCCCCCAGCACGAACAGCACCAGCCAGACATAGGGGTTGTCGAGGCGGCACCAGAGCAGCACAGAGGTGAAGATGGCGGCCAGGATCATCAGACCGCCCATGGTGGGGGTGCCACGCTTGCTGAGGTGGGACTCGGGACCGTCGTTGCGGATCACCTGGCCGAATTTCAGGATCTGCAGGCGGCGGATGAGACGCGGCCCCAGCCAGAGCGCGACCCCCAGACCCGTGATGATCGACAGGATGGCGCGAAACGTCAGGTAGGAGAAGACGTTGAAGAAGGTGAAGTGCGGGGTGAGCAGTTCCGCCAGCCAGACTAGCATGAGGCTGACTCCTGACGGTCTTTGACCATCTCGACGATATCTTCCATACGGGAGCCGCGGGCCCCCTTGACCAGAATTGAAATTTCCTGATTTTTATCAATCATTTGCGCAAGCACTTCGAACAACGACGCCTTATTGTCAAAATGTCGGCCAGCCGCGGCATCTGCGGTATGGCGACTATGTTCCCCTACTGTCAGCACGGCATCCAGACCGCACTCGCGGGCATGACGGCCGACCCGGGCATGTTGCTCGGCAGACTCCTCACCCAGTTCCCGCATGTCACCGAACACCAGCACCTTGAAGCCACCCATGGCGGTCAGGGCATCGATGCCCGCCAGCACGGACTCCACGCTGGCGTTATAGGTATCGTCCACCAGGGTGAGGCCACCCCAGCGCAGGGCGCAGAAACGCCCCTTGACCGGCGCCATTTGCTCCAGGCCCGCCTTGACGGAGGCCAGTGATGCACCCAGCGCCAGGCAACCCGCCGCCGCCGCCAGGGCATTGGCCACGTTGTGGCGGCCCGGAATGGCCAGGGTCAGTGCCACTTCACCCTGTGGTGTCACCATCACGAATTCGGCACAGCCCTGCCCGTTGATCAGCAGATCGCGGGCATGGAATGGCTGGCTCTGATCGTCGATGGAGAAGGCACAGGTAATGCCGCGCTCGCGCCACTTGGGCCAGAACTCGTTGTCGGCATTGACGATGGCGGTGCCACCCTCGCCCAGCCCCTCGAAGATCTCGCTCTTGGCGTGAAACACCCCTTCCAGGGAGCCAAAACCCTCCAGATGGGCGGCCGCCACATTGTTGATGAGGGCGGCGTCGGGTCTGGCAAGGGAGGTGGTCCAGGCGATCTCGCCCGGGTGGTTGGCGCCCAGCTCCATCACCGCGAACTGGTGTTGCGGTTCCAGGCGCAGCAAGGTGAGCGGTACCCCCACCTCGTTGTTGAAGTTGCCGGCGGTGGCCAGCACCTCCCCTTCGTGGCGCAGGATGGCGGTCGCCATCTCCTTCACCGTGGTCTTGCCACAGCTGCCGGTGATGGCCAGCACTTTCGGATTGATGCGCTCGCGCACCAGCTTGCCAAGCAGCCCCAGCCCCTTGAGGCTGTCGGCCACCACCAACTGGGGCACGGCCAGCGGCAGTTCACGCTCAACCAGCAGGGCGGATGCCCCGGCGGCAACGGCCTGCTCACAAAAATCATGGGCATCGAAACGCTCGCCACGCAGGGCGACAAACAGGGCTCCGCCACCCAGAGTGCGGGTATCGGTACTGACTGCGGTGATCTCACCATCTTCACCAATCAGACGGGCATCGAGCGCCTGCGCCAGGTCGGCAAGCCTGAGGGTCATCATGTGAATGACTCCAATAATGTATGCAAGGCGGCGGCGACGGTTTCCCGGTCGCTGTAGTGCCGCTTGTCGGTTCCAATAATCTGATAATCCTCGTGGCCTTTGCCGGCCACCAGGATGATGTCCTGCTTGCTCGCCTGTCCAAGTGCCAGGTTGATGGCCCTGACCCTGTCGTGTTCCACCTGCACCGTCGCGGGATCGCGAAGACCCGCTACCATGTCGGCCATGATCCGGGCCGGATCCTCGGTGCGGGGATTGTCGTCGGTCAGGATCACCCGATCCGCAAACTGTTCCGCCACGGCGGCCATCATGGGACGCTTGCCGCGATCCCGGTCGCCACCACAGCCCACCAGACACCAGAGCTGGCCCTTGCAGTGCACCCGCAGGGCCTGCAACGCCTTCTCCAGGGCATCCGGGGTGTGGGCATAATCGACAACGGCAAGCGGCGCATCGCCACCGCCGAAACACTCCATGCGGCCAGTCACTGGTTGCAGTTGCGGCGCGGTGGCCAGCAGGGCGTCAAAGTCGTAGCCCAGCACCAGCATGACCCCCATGGCCGCGAGCACATTGCTGACGTTGAAGCGGCCGAGCAAGGGGGCGGATAATACACCATCCCCCCAGCTGGAGTTAATCCGTGCACGGAAACCTTGCTGATGAAAATCGAGTTGCTGCGCCGTTAACTGACGGCCAGGATGGTTCTCAACCGGACCATGGACACTGAAGGCGACCGCATCCGGGTATTTCGCCAGCCATTGGGCACCCAGTTCATCGTCCCGGTTTATCACCGCATGGCGTTCATCCACCAGTTGCAACAGCAGCTCCTTGGCGGCGCCATAGGCCTCCATGGTGCCGTGGTAGTCGAGGTGATCCCGGCTCAAGTTGGTGAACACGGCGGCGGCAAATGGCAGGGCTGCGACCCGGTATTGCACCAGACCATGGCTGGAGACCTCCATCGCCGCCAGATCCGCCCCTTGCGCCTGCAGGTCAGCGAGATTGGCCTGCACCTGGACGGCGCTGCCTGTGGTGTTTTCCGCCTCAATCAGCTCACCAAACAGCCCGTTACCTATGGTGCCCATCACCCCGGCCTTGCCCCCCAGCAGGGTGCGCCAGTTGGCGACCAGCAGCGCGGTCGTGCTCTTGCCATTGGTGCCGGTGATCCCCACCAGTTGCAGCTTGTTCGCCGGCTGATCGTAGAAATAGCCCGCCAGCTCGGAGAGACGGGCAGGCAGATCCACCATGCCGATACAGGGGATTGACGTCGCAGGAGCGACGAATTCATCGTCCTCCTCATACACAACAGCGGTCGCTCCCTGAGCCACCGCTTGTTCGATAAACCGTCTGCCGTCGACCTGATGCCCGCGAATGGCGATGAAGAGAGAGCCCGGGCCGACCCGCCGACTATCCAGCTGGATGTCGGTCAGGGGAAGCGCCGGCGCCTCGACTCCGAATGGGCGCAGCAACAGATCAAGTGCGCGGGACTGCATTGTTAGCCTCCGTACGGGCAAGTTTGGTGGGAACTGATGGCGGTACTGCATCGGGACGAATATTGAAGAGCTGCAGCACCCCTCCCATGGCCTCGGCAAAGGGTGGCGTCGCCACGGCGCCACCATAGTAGGCCTTGCCTTTGGGTTCGTTGATCACCACCACCATGACGAAGCGGGGATCGCTGGCCGGGGCAAACCCGGCAAACCAGGCCATGTAATCCTTGCCGTAGCCGCCAGCCACGGCAACCTTGGCAGTACCACTCTTGCCGCCGACCCGGTAACCCGGGATCTTGGCCTTGGGAATGGCGTTGTCGACCACGTATTCCAGCGCCTGCAGCATGGCGGCGGCGTTGTTGTGATCGATGACCTGCTCACCCTTGGGCGGCTTGGTCACCTTGACGATGGAGATGGGTACCCGCTTGCCCTTGTTGGCCAGGGTGGCGTAGGCAGACGCCAACTGCAGCGGGGTGACCCGCAGGCCATAGCCAAACGACAGGGTCGCCCGTTCGATATCGGACCAGCGACGACGCTGGGGCAGCATGCCGCTGCTCTCCCCCATCAGGCCGCTACCGGTATCCATGCCGAAGCCGAACATGCTGAGGGTGTTGATCATCTCCTGGGCCGGCATCCGCAGGGCGATGCGTGACATGCCGATGTTGGAGGAGTAACGCAGGATGTCGTACAGGTTGGTCGCCTTGTGGATACTCACGTCACGGATTTGCTTGGCCCCGATATAAAGCGGCCCGCCCGGAATGAAATCCTTCCAGCTGGTGACGCCTGCCTGCAATCCACTCAGCAAGATCAATGGCTTGATGGTGGAGCCCGGCTCGTAGGTATCGGTCACCACCCGGTTGCGCACCCGGAAGCTCTGGTACTGACCGCGGTTGTTGGGGTTGTAGGAGGGGGTGTTGACCATGGCGAGCACTTCGCCGGTCTTGATGTCCAGCATCACCATGGAGCCGGAGGTCGCCTTGTTCTCGTCGGTGGCGCGCTTGAGGGCGCGATAGGCCAACGCCTGCACCCGCTGATCGATGCTCAGCTGCAGATCGTTGGCGTTCTTGCCCTCCTTGACGATCCCCAGCCGTTCGATGACCCGGCCCTGCCTGTCCTTGCGCACCCGCATCTCGCCTGGGGTAGCGGTCAGCCACTCGTTGTAGCTGCGTTCGATCCCCTCGATGCCGCTGCCGTCGATGTTGGTTACTCCCACCAGATGGGCACTGATCTCGCCAGTCGGGTAGAAACGGCGCGACTCGGGGCGCAGGTAGACGCCCCCCAGCTTGAGCCCCTTGATGTACTCGGAAACCGCCGGCGTCACCTGCCGCTGCAGGTAGACGAAACGTTTGTTGGGATTGGCGATGCGCCGCTTGAGGGTGTTGATGTCGAGCTTGAGCACGGCGGAGAGCGCCAGCCAGGCCCGCTCGTTGTTGATGGCGCCGGACTCGTGCACCGTCTTGGGATCCGCCCAGACCGCCTCGACCGGCACGGAGACTGCCAGCTGTTCACCGTTGCGATCGGTGATCATGCCGCGCACCGCCTGGGTGGAGGTGGTACGCAGGGAGCGCATATCCCCCTCCTGGCGCAGGCGATCCGGATTGATCACCTGGATCCACGCCAGGCGCAGGATCAGGCCGACAAACGCAATGCCGATGAAGACCACCAGTGTGCGAAAGCGCCATGGATAGATGGAGGGCGCCTTGATATTCGCTTTGGCCGATTTGGCTGTCGCCTTGCGTTTCATGGTTGGGTTATTACCTTCTCGGTGGTCACCAGCGGGCGAGCCATCTGCAACTTGTCCATGGCCAGACTCGCCACCCGGGAGTGTTCCGCCAGAGTGCCCTGCTCCAGCAGGAGGTGACGCCACTCGATATTGAGGCGATCCTCTTCCGCCATCAGATCGTTCTGCTTGGCGGTCAGGCCGCGAGTCATGTTGGTCACCAGGATCACGGCAAAGGCGGTCACCAGCACGGCGACCGACAGAAAAATCTGCAGCTTGTGCCGCCAGAGATCGCTTGCGATCTCCTTGGCCAGATGAACGCGCACCTCACTCATGGTTTAATCCGCCAGACGCTCGGCCACTCGCAGCACCGAGCTGCGTGACCGGGTGTTTTCAGAGACTTCATGATCGGAAGGCTTGAGCGCCTTGCCGACCGACTTCAACTTGCGGCCACCCGCCAGCTGCGCCTCGGTGAGCGGGATGCCGTGTGGCACTTCCGGCCCCTTCTCGTGCTTGCGGATGAAATGCTTGACCAGCCGATCTTCCAGAGAGTGAAAGCTGATCACCGACAGGCGGCCATGAGGTGCCAGCACCTCCAGCGCACCATTCAGCGCAGTTTCAATCTCGTCCAGCTCGCTGTTGATATAGATGCGAATAGCCTGGAAGCTGCGGGTTGCGGCGTGCTTGCCCTTCTCCTTGCTGGGATTGACCCGGGCAATCATCTCCGCCAGCTGGCGGGTGCGCACATAGGGTTCGGTGACCCGATCGTGCACGATGGCGCGGGCAATCTTCTTGGCAAAGCGCTCCTCACCGAAGGTCTTCAATACCCAGGCGATGTCATCCACGTCAGCCTTGGCCAGCCACTCGGCGGCGCTCTGGCCCGTGGTGGGGTCCATCCGCATGTCGAGGGGGCCGTCTTTCATGAAGCTGAAACCGCGCTCGGCGTCATCCAGCTGGGGAGAAGAGACGCCCAGGTCGAGCAGGAAGCCGTCGACCTTGCCCAGCAGGCCACGCTCGGCCAGATAGCCGGTGATGCCGGAGAAGGGGCCATGCACAATCTCGAAGCGGGGATCCTGGATCTTGGCCGCCTCGGCGATGGCTTGGGGATCGCGATCGATGGCGATCAGCCGGCCATTGGGGCCCAGATGCTGGAGGATCAGACGGGAATGACCACCACGGCCAAAAGTACCATCGACGTAGACACCGTCCGGCTTGATGGCCAGACCTTCGACGGCTTCGTGCAACAGCACTGTGATATGTTCAGCGGCTTGGGTCATTTATAAAGAGAAATCCTGTAGTCGTGGTGAACTTGCCCAATCGTCCCCGGGCAGTCCCAAGATGTCGTCATTGACCTGTTGCTGCCAGCGGGCTTCATCCCACAACTCAAACTTGTTGAGCTGGCCCACCAGCATGATCTTCTTGTCCAGCCCGGCGTGGGTGCGCAGCGGCTGGCTGAGCAGCAGACGGCCATTGCCGTCCAACTCGCATTCGGTGGCATGTCCCAGCAGCAGGCGCTGCAAGCGGCGCTCCTGGGGGTGCATGCTGGAAAGGGTCCTGAGCTTGCGCTCGACCTCTTCCCATTCGGTCAGGGGATAAAGGAGCAGACAGGGGTGGGCAATATCGATGGTGCAGACCAGCTGGCCGTCGCTTTCATCGCGCAGCCAGTCACGAAATTTGGTCGGAATCGCCAATCGCCCTTTGCTGTCCAGGCTGATGGCGTGAGCGCCACGCAACAAATTGAAGTCCCTGAAAGGTAAATGAGTGGCTGGATGCCCCTCTAAAAACCACTTTGATCCACTTTTCCCCACCCTGAAGTTTAAGGACGTGCAAGGGGCTTTTCAAGCAAGGAGATGGGACAGGGGGAACATATTGGCGCGGCGTTTCCGCAGTGCCGATTAAATGAGTTGATTTTTCACAAGTTATTTATTTGGAAACCGGTGAAGATTAATTTTTGCCAAGGAAGTCGCGACCACTCATGGCGCAATAATGAAGCGGAACAATACGACTGCACACAAAATAATGCTTACGCCTACGACCGGATAAATGATGTAACTATCACTGAAACGGCGGGCTCGCAGGCACACCAGCTGGCAGAGCAACAAGTTGTACACAATCAGCAGCAGGGTGAGCAGGATATTCACACCCAGAGTCAGTTCACCGGCATGCCAGATGTACAGCCCCATCAATACAAAATTGGCGAGGATCAGGTAGAGCAGGAACTTCTGGATTATTTTCCCCGCTTTGGGTGACTTTTTGACTCGTGCTATCATGTTTTACATCCTTGACTCCACATGACCTAGCGACTAAACCCATCAAAAACTGTTGAGATATATCATGTTTTTTCCATTATGCCTGCATTTCCCCGGCAACAGAAAATGACATTCCCAAGATTGTATCTGGCCCTGGGACTATTTTTATTCTCTTCAGTTTGTCTCGCTTACGATAAATATCACTGGCAAAGCGGCTTTCCTGCCCCGATCCAGGGGGAAGGAGCGACTCTGGTTGCCCAGCAGCACGAATATCTGCTGAAGCAGAAATCCTATTTGCAGCGCCGACTGGCGGACAACCAACCCGTGATCCGCTGGATATCCGAGCAGGTCAAAAACCGCCATCTTCCCCCCTTACTGGCGTTTGTTCCCCTGATTGAGAGCAGCTATCGCCTCGATGTCGTCTCCGCCGCCGGCGCAGCGGGCCCATGGCAGTTGATGCCGGACACGGCGACCCGTTTTTCCGTGCCCATCACCCGCGAGTTCGATGGTCGCTACTCGCTCCCGCTGGCTACCGAGGCAGCCCTCACTTATCTGGGCTGGCTCTATCGTTTCTTCGGTGAAAACTGGCTGCTGGCGCTGGCAGCCTATAACGCCGGCGAGGGGCGCGTCTTGAAAGCGGTCATGAGGGCGGAGAGCCGCAACGTCTGGGAACTGGACCTGCCGACCGAAACCCGGCTATATGTGGCGCGGTTCGTCGCGCTCGCCAATCTGCTCGACCGGGCCGAACGTTTCCAGTTGCAACTGCCGCCCTGGCAAGCAGGATCCGATGTGCAGGTATTCCAGAGAGTCGCCAATTGCTCTCTCATGGCGTGGGCTTCGGCAAAAGGCATCTCGATGAACCAGGCACTGCGCTGGAACCCGGCCTGGCAACTGCCAGAGGCCAGCGGCATCGGCAACTGTCCTGTGGTATATCGCAAGGAAGAGAAAGTCATGGTCGCCGGACAACCAGTCCGGCCGCAGGAGAGAAAGGCGGTCTCCCTCGAGAGCCTGCACGATCCCTTGTTGCTGCGGGCTGCCCGGGGATTGGACATGACCCGCAGCGAGATCAGGCTGCTCCCTTCTCCGGATCCGTTGGGGATGGGTCAGACGCGGCCTCTGTTCTGAGCGCCCTGAAGCAATGGCGCCAGTGGCTGAGCAAGGGAGCCAGATCCACCTGTTCGGGCTCGCTCCAGCGAGCGCCATAGAAACGCAGGTAGCGGCCGATACCCCGGCGATGAGTGATATGGCAGGTCAGGGTCATGGCGGGAGCCAGCTTCAGGGTCACCTGTTCGGGCAACTCGAAGCGGGCCGGCGCTAGAAATCCGACGCCTCCCGGCCCCAGATCCTTGATCACCGCCCGACCTATGCTGCGGTCAAACAACAGGCCCGATACCAACAGACGGGCCGCGATACCGCAGCTCTGTGACTCCAGCGGCGTGGTGCCGTCGTGCAGGTACCAGCGCGGCAGCTTGCGTCTGGGATCATCACTGCTGTTTTGAAACAACAGATCAGTTTCTTGAATTTCCATGGTTAAGGGCATCCTTGGCCTGCTGGGCAGCAGCCTGGGTTTGGGAACTGAACAGTTGTTTCAGGCTGTTTTCCGCCTGGGTCGTCATGATCAGCAATTCGATACGGCGATTCTGGCTGCTGTGGGGATTTGCCCGATCTTCCAGCATGGTATCCGACATGGCGCTTACCTGGCCAACCCGATCGGGTGGCATGCCGCCCGCCTGCAGTACCCGTCTCGCCATCATGGCGCGATCCGACGACAACTCCCAGTTGCTGTAGTTGTCGCCCGCAAAGGGGGTGCTGTCGGTGTGACCCGAAATCATGATCTTGTTCTCGATGCGCTGGAACACGGGCGCCAGCGCCAGCAGCATGTGACGGAAGAAGGGGGTGATACGTGCGCTGCCGCGGCTGTACATCTCCCGCTGCTCGTCGTCCCGGATCAGGATCCGCAATCCCTGTGGCACCAGCTGCAGTTCAAGGTTGTTCTTGGCCTGCACCTCATCCGCCAGCGAGCCGATGAAACCGGCCAGCTGTTTCATCTGTGCTTCCCCTTCGATCTTGCCGACCAGCAGGCTCTCGTAGCCGTTCTTGCCTTCATCCGAGAAAATGCTCCTGTTGCCCGAGATATGTCTCGGCATCGGCTGGCCTTCGGTCTGGTATTTGGGCATGACTTCGTCAAGCACGGAGGGATTGCCCCCGAGATCGACCGGGTAGGGGCTGTTTCTGATATCGAAAGGGTTCGCCTCGCTGTCCATGATGCTGTAGTCACGCAGACGACTGGCCACCACTTCCCGCTCCTCCTGGTTGGAGACGGCGAGGATCCAGAGCACCATGAAGAAGGCCATCATGGCCAGGGTGAAATCGGCGAAAGCAACCTTCCAAGCGCCCCCGCTCTTGGGACCGGTGTTGCGACGCTGCTGGCGCTTGACGATGATCTGTTCGTGATTGCGCATTACATCGCCCTGTTGGTCACCCAGTCTTCCAGCTCAAGGAAGCTGGGCTTGACCTCAGGCTCCAGGATCTTGCGACCGGAATCCACCGCCAGCAGGGGAGTCTTGCCACGCAACTGAGCCAGCAGAATGGACTTGATGCACATCAGCAGGCCGATGCGACGCTTGACCATCTCCTCCATGGCGTTGCTGAGGGGTTCGAGCAGGCAGTAACAGAAGAAGATGCCGAGGAAGGTGCCGACCAGCGCAGCAGCCACATGCACGCCTATGTTGCTGAGCGGACCGTCCAGCTGCTGCATGGTGATGATGATCCCCATGACCGCCGCCAGAATGCCAAAGCCCGGGCATGCCTCGCCGGTCTTGTGCAGGGCATGGGCCGGCTTGAGCATATCTTCCTCGATGGCCATGATCTCCTGCTCCAGCAGGGTATCGAGCTCGTGAGGAGTGATCTTGCCCATCCCCAGCAGGCGCAGGTTCTCGACGATGAAGCCGAGCAGCTGGGGATCTTCAGAAACCTGGGGATACATCAAAAACACCGAGCTCTGCTGGGGATTCTCAATGTGTTCATCGAGGGCCTTCATCCCCTTGCTGCGGGTCTCTTCCAGCAGTTGGTGCATCAGGGTCAGCAGCTCGCGGTAGACTTCTTTCTCTTCCTTGTTCGGCTTGAAGCACTGTTTGATCTGCCGCCACATCTCATGCATCACCTCCTTGGAGTTGCCCAGAAACATGGAGCCAGCCGCCGCGCCAATAATGATGATGAGTTCCGAAGGCTGCCACAGCGCGATCGGGTTGCCCCCGGCCATCATGAAGCCCCCCAGCACACATATTAAAGTGACACCGATGCCGATCTGTTTTTGCATGAATGCTCCCGCACAATTGAACGAACCCCACCCGCCAAGGGGAAGAGACTACTATATGGAGTCGACCAGTCTCTGCTTTAGCTGAAGCACGCATTGCTTGTGCAGCTGACAAACTCTGGATTCCGTGAGCCCGAGCACCAGCGCAATCTCTTTCATGTTCAGTTCGTGCTGGTAGTAGAGGGAGAGCAGCAGCTGCTCGCGCTTGTCCAGCGACTTGAGCACCTTGCTGATGGTCATGGCGAGATCAGTGTCATCCGACTCGGCGGCCGGAGCCCGGCCACCGTTTTCGAGCCAGTCCTCGAGGCTCTGCAGAGCCTCCGCCTGACTGGCATAGGCCAGCTGGCGCACCTCGTCGACGGAGCAGTCGAGGGCCTGTGCCAACTCCTGTTCCGTCGGCACGCGCCCCAAGCGGTTGTGCAGCTCCCGCTGCATCTGGTTGTGGCCATGAACCTGCTGGCGCAGCTGGCGAGGGCGCCAGTCAAGTCTGCGCAATTCGTCCAGCATGGCGCCACGGATCCGCTTGAACGCATAGCTCTCAAACTGGGCATCCGGCTCACTGCCGTAGCGACGCCAGGCCTCCAGCAGCCCCATCATGCCGACCTGCTCCATGTCTTCCTGGTCGAAGGCGGCCGTCACCTGACTGCGCAGGTGGCTGGCGGCACGCTTAACCAGCGGCAGATAACGGGTGAGGATGGTCTGTTCGCTCGTGGCCGGCGCACTGGTGCCGAACTCGTGCTGCATATCCCAGGCGGAGTCGATCATGAGGGGTTACTGCACCAGTACCTTGGTGATCAGCACCTCGTCGAGATAGGGCTTGTAGCCATAGCTCTGCAGGGTTGTGACCAGTTTGCCCAGCAGGGAGGTCTGCAAGGCAGTGATATCCTTGAGCTCCTTCTGGACATCGTCATTGGAGCGGTGACTGAAGTACTGCACCATGGCGTTGCGGATAAGCGGGTTGAGCATACGCAGCTCCTCCAGCTGGGCGGGATTATGGGTCACCAGCGCCAGCTCCAGCACCAGCACCAGGTAGTGGGACTGGGAATCCCCCTCCAGGCTTATCACGAACCGATCCAGCGGCTTGAACAGCGGCTTTTCGCTCAACTCGGGTTTGGGCTCTTCCAGCCCCAGCCAGACGGCGATCAGATCGCGCTTGAGATAAGCACCATAAGCCAGGGCGGCCAGCAAGACGATCGCCAGCACGACTATCATCAACCACTTCATCACTCGCCGAATCATATCAATCCACTCTCTCTTTGCCTGAAGGCAACGGTTACACCAGGGTATTCAACCAATCGGGACGGCTCTTGCCGCTCTGCTCCAGCTCATCAAGCCACTGTTGGCGTCCGGCCAGGATCTCGTCTCCCTGCCAGCGCTGTTTGGGGTTCTGCTCCCCCCCTTGCCCGACATTGACGTCGACGCCGCCAGAGTGGTGGGGAGCCAGGCTCATGCGCAGCCGCTCCATCGACTGGATCAGGGCATCGCGCACGGCGGGGTTGGTCGCATTGAGCTGCACGTTGAGGCGATCGCCCTCGACCCGCACGGTCAACTCCAGCCGACCCAGCTCGGGAGGATCGAGCCGGATATGCGCTTGCTTGACCTGCTGGTTCACCTGCAGCTCGACCTTGTCATGAAGCAGGCTCATCAGTTGCTGCCCCCACTGGGCCTGATTGTCCGGCAGCTTGACCGGGGCCCACTGGTATTCGGCAGGCTTGCTCGGCGCCAGCTGGCTGGCCGGCAGCACCATGAGTTTCGGATCAAGCGCCACCGGCTCCCGCTCGCCGCTCTGGGGCTGGGCATTGAGCATGGGTTGCAGGGTGCTGATCAGCCTGGCCTGCACTCCTTCCCGTACTGCCCCCTTGGCATCCCCTGCGGCGCGAGCCTGCTCGGCCACGGGGGCTGCAGAGGCATCCTGACCGGGCAAGGCACTCTCCTTGAGCTGGGGAGCAGCATTGCTGAACGCAACGCTCCCCTGTTCAGCCAGCAGGGTGCGCTGCTGCAGGCCACGAAACGAGAGCGGTGGCTGGGTCAGGGCAACCTCTTCCACCATCTGTGCCGGTGGCACGGCTCCCTGGGACGGGATCGGAGACACGGCTCCGCTTGCCGACTGCTGGACACGCTCTTCCAGCAATACGAAGGAGGGCAACATGCGGCTGAATGCCTGCAACTGTTCGCTCGCCCCCTCCAGCTGTTCCCCTTGCACTTCATCGGTCACTGGGGCCTGTACGAAGCCAGCCACCGGCTCCGCCTGCAACTCTTCCTGCGCCAGGGCATCCGCCTGCAGGTAGGAGTCATCCCCCTCCTGCGACGACTGGTTCAGTCTGTGTTTCGCAAATGATTCTCGGGTCGGTGCGAGTTCACCACCCGCCAGCGGGATCATTGCCATTGTTGTACCTCGTCATAGGCTGCCAACCCCTCGCGCTGACCATTGAGCGCCTGCCACGCCCCCTTGAGGCGATCGGTCTCGTGCTGGCAAAGGGTGATGGCACTCTGATAGAGGGTTCTGACCTCTGCTCTCGTGGTGGCCATCGCCGCCCAGCTTTGCGGGTGCTTGTCCGCCATCTGGCTGGCAAAACGTGCCAGCCTGGCATCCGTCTCTTTCAGGACTTCCCATTCCCCTGCCTGCGCCTGCTGCAACAGCAGACGCGCCAGTCCGAGCACTTGCAATGACAACCGCTCCTGTTCCTGAGGGGACAGGGGTCGTGCTGTATCAAGGGACATAAATGGGTACCAAATGAGATTCTTTTGCTGACATGCCCAGAGCTAAGCAAAGAGCACGCCAGAATGATATTGCGCCCCGCATCGCGGCGGAGCGCAAGATCCGGGGAACAGGCGGGAAACTGCACTTCCGCCTTAACGGGGTTGACGGGCCATGACTTCCCATCCGTCCTTCAGTTCACCCAGAATGCTGCGCACTTCGGCAAAACCGGCCACATTGTTGGACACGCTGATCTCGAACAGCTTCTGTCCGCAATAGTCATAGAGACGATGCAGATTGGCGGCCAGCTCACCCCCCTTCTCCATGTCCAGAGCGCTGTCGAGCCCTCCCAGGATCTGCAGGCACTTGCTGATCGCCTGTCCCTTGCGCTCAAACTGCTTGGCCAGAATGTGCCCCTCAGCCCTGGCAATCTCGTCCAGCAGGCCATCCATCAGCATCAGCACCAGCTGGTGCGGATCAGCGCTGGCCGCCTTGGCCTGGGTGGCAGCAAACTGGTAAGCATCATAACCATCTTGAGGTTCAAACATCTCGGACTCGCTCGATTAAGGTTCTGCGACAGAGTGGTGACGTCAGAACGCCCCCATGCTCTGCAGCATCTGGTTCATAGTGGTGAACTGGTTGAGGTAGCGTTTATACGCGGCTTCCATCTTGCGATCCAGCGCAGCCATCCGGTCATTGACCCGTTTTTCATTGGCATCCAGACCGGCGTTGCGCGACTTGAGCACGCCATCACGCTTGACGTAAGGGTCGAGATCCGTGCTCATCCGCTTGAGCAGACCATCATCCCCCAGCAGAGCCTTGCCCAGCAGCTCAGGATCCTTCTCCAGCGCCTTGTTGAAGTCGGTCTCGTTGAAGGAGAGTTTGCCGTATCGGTCGGTCTTGATCCCGAGCGAACCCAGGGTCATGCCGTTGGGCAGATCCCGCACGCTGTTTCCCAGCATGCTCTTGAGGCTGCGGATGCCGCTGTCCGATGCCAGCGCTCCCGGTGATTTGGGGTCGCTCGAGGTCATCTTGGCCAGCTCGTCCACCAGCTCGTTGTAACTGTCGACAAACTTCTTGAGTGAACCGGTGACCGCCTCCTTGTCCTGGGCGACTACCACCTGCAGCGGCGCCTCCCCCGGCTTTTGCGCTTTGGTCAGCTCCAGGGTCAGGCCGTCGATGACATTCTCCACCTTGTTGCTGGCGGAGACTATGGTCAGCGGGTTGTCCCCCCCCATCTGCAGCTTGGCATCCTGCGCCTTGGTGATGTCGCGCTTGCCGGCCAGAGCCGTGCCCAGCATGTCGCCCGCATCGCCGGAATAGTTGATGGCGATGGCGTTTTCGGTACCGGTTTCGGTGCTGGTCAATACCAGGTTGACCTTGCCATCGGAGCGCACCAGGGTGGCCTTGACCCCGGGATTGTCCTTGGCGTCATTGATTTCGGACACCAGGTCCTTGACGGTGGAACCGGCGGGCAGGCTGGCCAGATCGATCTCCAGCTTCTTGCCCTTCACCTCCAGCGAGAGGGTGCCGGTGGCGGGCAGCTGGGCGCTCTCGCTATCCAGGGAGAGGCCGACCTGATGAGCCTGGGCAAGCTGTTCGACAAAGAGGTTGTACTGGCCTGAGCTGGCGGTGCCATCGCTGGTCACTTTCATGAACCCTTCTTGCGAGACCGTCCCCTTCTGGGCCTGCAGGTTGGAGGCCTTGTTGAGATCCTTGAGCATGGTCTGGAAGCTGGAGAGCTTGGTGTGCAGGGCTGTGAGCGCCTTGCGCTGACCCGTGATGCTGTCCATCTGCTTTTTCAGCAGTTTGTCCATGTTCTGCCGCTCAAGGGCGACCAGTTGCATCGCCGTGCTGGCGGGATCGATCTGCATTCTTCATACCCTTCTTGAAAGCTTGATGGCATGTCTGTGGCAAAAGGCCGGTTTCCCCTTTGCCCCAGACACGGCAAGAAAACGGGCCACCCGCAGGCGGCCCGCCACACCATTAACGCAGCAGGGAAGTTACCATGCCGGTCATCTGGTTGGAGTTGGACAGCACGGACATGCCAGCCTGCATCAGCATCTGGTTCTTGGTCATGCTGGTGGTTTCCTGGGCGAAGTCGGCATCCATGATGCGACCGTTGGCCATGTCGGTGTTCTCTTTCATGTTGGAGAGGTTGTTGATGGTGTGGTCCAGACGGTTGATGTTTGCACCGAAGGTGGAACGGGCTTCACCAATCTTCTCCAGCATGCCTTCCATCGCGGTGATCTGGGCAGAGGCAGTGCCAGCAGTCAGGTCGGCAGCGGCAGCGGTACTGATGGCGGTGTTGACGCTCTGAACCTTGGTGGAAGCGTCCATTTTCAGCACTTCATCCTTGCTGCCACCGATCTGGAAGGAAACGGCTTCTTTCTCGAACTTGCCATCTTTCTTCAGCAGAGCAGTGCCACCGAAGGTGGTGTTGTCACGGATGTTTTCCAGCTCTGCGCCCAGCTCTTTGAACTCGGCGTTCATGGCTTCGATGTCTTTGGTGCTGTTGGTGCCGTTGGCAGCCTGGGTAGCCAGATCTTTCATGCGCTGGGTGATGTTGGTCATCTCGTCCATGGCGCCTTCGGCGGTCTGCATCATGGAGATGGCATCCTGGGCGTTGCGCATACCGACTTTCTGGCCGTTGGACTGGGCCTGCAGACGGGTGGCGATTTGCAGACCGGCTGCGTCATCGGCGGCGGAGTTGATACGCAGACCGGTACCCAGACGCTGCATGGCGGTGCCCAGCATCTTGTTGGTGCTGTTCAGCTGGCTTTGGGTGGTCATGGATGCGAAGTTGGTATGAATGGACAAGCCCATGGTGATTTCCTCTATGTGGGGCTGCGCAGCAGCTTGTTTGGTTGACAAAGAGTAAGGACGACCATGGCCCGCCAAAAATTGAGAATCCGGACCAGTTTTTTTTCACCCTGCAGCCGCACACGGCCTCCCAAATAAAAATGCCGGCACCGGGCCGACATTTTCTCTTCTTTGCCAATCCGTCCCTATGACAGCTCGGCGGCCAGCCGGTCCAGCAGCACCGGCAGTTCAAACTCCAGATAGTCGCACAGACCGAACCAGTCATGGCGCTCCTGACACTGCAGCAGCAGCTTGGAGAGGGCCAGCATCTCCCCCTGCACATCGGCAGACATCTGGGGCATGAAGGGGATCAGCAGTTGCAGCATGCGACCGCACTCATAGCAGGCGGCCTCATCCTGACCGGCCCGCAGCATGCCCGCCAACGCATCCGCCCCTGACTTGAAGCTCTCGATATCCAGCATCAGGCGAACTCCTCGTTATAGGTGGTACCCAGAATGCGGGCCCCTTCCCGGCTGCTGTTCATAAAGCGAACCCCGGGCTGCATCTTGATGTAGAGCTCCATATAGTTCAGATAGATACAGAAGCTCAGCAGGGTTTTTACCGGTGCACCATGACCGTTTGGTACGGTACGGCGACCGTAATGGGACTGGGCCCCCAGCTGCCCCTCATCCCAGCCGGTATGGCTCTTGTCTCTCGGATAGGCAAAATCGGCCCCGAACAGGGTGATCTGCCGGGCCCCCATCTTCACCGCCAGATCGGTGGCGGGGTGGATCACGCTGCCACCGGTAAACAGAGTGGCCCGTGGAGCGACCCTGTTGAGCTCGGCATAGCTATCCAGCTGCTCGTAGGCACCGTAACGCGGCCCCTTCCAGCCGGAGAGTACGGCCTTGCTCACCATGGGGATGTAGACCAGGGCAATATCGTCAGACCACTCGGGGTGCAGGATCCCCTGGTGAATGTTGATATCCACGCTGACCACTATGTCGGGCCGGATCCCGTGCTCCTGCAAGGGACGCAGGGCAGTATCCACGCTGATGAACAGGGGGCGGTTCGCCTGCTCCCTAATTTGCCTGAGCCTGGGCAGATGATCCGCCAGGGTGGGGCCGGTCGCCAGAATATAAGCTTCCCGTCCCTTCAGGGTGTTGAACAGGCTGGCCACATCCCGATCCTGATGCAGCAACTCGAGGTTGTCGTGCAGGCGATTGACGATCCTGTCGCTGGCATATTCGGCGTTGAACAGCTCACGGCGGCTCTGGATCAATACCCGATCCCGGATCTTGGCGCTCTGTTCGTCGGCCAGCTCCAGCTCGGAGGCTAGGAACAGGAAGGGGGACATCACCAGCTCGTTCTCTTCCGGCAGCATCAGCCGCACCCTGGGGTCGGCCAGCCAGTCCCCCTGATCCGTCAGGTGCAGCACCAGCGCAAAGACGGCGGAGTTCATCACCTTGATGTTGAGCTGGCGCAGCCGTTTGCGGCGCAGCAACACCCTGGGCAGATCTCCGAGTCCGGTCCCGTACAGGGTCAGCTCGCCGAGATCCTCGGGGGCACCTGCGGCAATTTTTTCGGCCTCGCGTACCCTGTCATGACGGCTGGTCAGCTGGATGCCATTGATGACGAGGGTGGAGCTCAACCCTTCAATGAGTTCGGCCGGTACGGCATTGATGTCACAGCCTTGCAGATGGGCCAGCAGGCGCGGCCAGCGCCTGGCCAGCACCTCGGCGTGCTGCGGGAAGTAGTCAATCATGGTTTTGCTGCCACTTGATATGAGGTATCGGAAGAGCGTCTCTTCAGCTCAGGAGTGCCACTACGTTCTGGCGGGAAACATTGGCCTGGGCCAGCAGGCCCGACATGGTGCCGGCAAAGCCCCCTTCCCTGAGCTGGCTGGCCAGCAGCGACTGGATCTGCTCCAGCTCCGCCGGGGTGGCCGACTGGGTGCGCGCCTTGACCTGAGCCAGCTGCTTGACCATCTTCTGGCGAAACTGTTTGAGATCGCGCACCGAGTGTTCGATCTCCGCCAGCATCCGTTGCAGCCGTTGCCGCTCCTGGCGCAGCTCACCCTGACTGATCCCCTCTCCCAGCCGGGTCAGCTGACCCGCTGCGGCCTTGAACTGGATTGGCACAGGGTTGCCCGCCGGGATGCGGATCCCCTCGCCACTGATCAGCACGGGTTCATCGAGCTTGCGCCGCTGGTTGTCGGCGATGGAGAGCTCCAGCTTGCCCAGTTCGTTGAGCCGGGCCTGGATATGCTCCTTGCGCAGCGCCTGATCAAGGCGACCGACGGCCTCCTTCTGGCTGGCGCCGGCAGGCAGTTGCACTTCCACCGCACTGCCACTCTGGGGAAAGGAGAAGACCAGTCGTTCGCTGCCATTGCGGGGGGAGAGCAGATCCAGCTGATCGGCACTGTAATTGATCCGGCTTTCGCTCGCCGATGCCAGCAGGCGCGGCTTCAGTTCTGCGGTCAGCGGCCCCTGGGGCTGGATGAGCTGGGCTTCCATCTGTTTGAGACGGCTGGCGATATCGCTGCCGGCCACGCTGCGTTGTGACAGTTGCTGCTCGACCCGCTTGAGTTCGCCCCAGATACGGCTGAGGGCCTGTTCGCCCCCCTGGGCATGGGCGATCCTTTGCTGGGCCACGCTCATCAGGGCCCAGCGATCCAGCTTGGTGACATCGGGGGCCCGAAAAGAAGATTTCTTGCCAGAATGAAGGGGTTGCTCAGCCTCCGTCCGCCCCTGCAATCTGGGGTGCGCGGGGGTCTCTGCTATCCCGCCGGCTCGGGTGGCCTGGATCTTCATCATGGTTTCTCACTTGTTACGGCATGTAGTTGAACAGGCTGAGCCCGTTCACTTTGACAAACGCCTGCTGCTGTACTTGCAATGCCATCAGGACATGAGCCTGCTTGGTCACCGCACTGGCATAGTCAAGGGACTCAATCTGGTTGCTGAGTTCCTTGCTGTAGATGCCCTTCTCTTCATGACCTTCATCGACCTGATCGAGCAAGTTCATGCGGGCGCCTATATTACTCACCATGTCGCTGATGTCATCCTGCAGGGTGGCACTGCGATCCAGCATGGCACCCGCTTTCTCTCCCGCATCCGGGGCGCCGCTCTCCAGCGCCGCCACCGTCTCATCAAGCTGCTTGAAGAAGTCGCCATCATCGATGAACAGCTTGTCGGCGGTCTGGTTCAACCCTATGGTGACCCCCTTGGCGATAGTCACCTCGCGCACCAGGCCATCACCCTTGTAGCTGTAGCTGCCATCGGCCTCTTTCACTATGGTGGTGTTGTTCACCTGGCTGCCGGCAAACAGGCTGGAGCCGCTCTCGTTGCGCGCGTTGGCCAGATCCAGCAGACCATCCTTGATGATGGCCATCTCGCTGGCGGCGGCCCGACGGTCCTCATCGGACATGGAGCCGGTAGCCGCCATCTGGGTCAGATCCCGCAGGCGCATCAGCATATTGGTCATGCTGTCGAGCTGGATCTCCCCCTGGGAGAGCTGGCTCTTGGCGTTGGCGATGTTCTTCTGGTACTGCTCCATCGCACTCTGTTCCTTGTGCAGCCCCAGCAGGCGCACGCTGCCGACCGGATCGTCGGACGGCTGCAGAATCCGCTTGTTGCTGGCGATCTGGCGATCGAGGCGGGCATAGTCCCCCAGTCCCCGTTGCAGGTTGTCGAGCATGCCAAGCTGGATCTGGTTGGTACTCACGCGCATGACGATGCTCCTTAGAACAGGTTGAGGATGGAGCCGAACAGCTGGTCGGCGGTGCTGATCACCTTGGCATTGGCCTGGTAGAGCTGGGTGTAGGACATGATCTTCATCCCCTCTTCATCCAGGTTGACGCCACTGACGCTGCTGAGGTTGCGAGCCAGCTGCTTCTCCATGTTGGCGTCCGCCTCCATGGTGGCCTTGGCCTGACCGCTCTTGACCGCCAGGTCCCCCAGCAGGGAGCTGTAGGCGTCGTACTGGGCGTCCTTGATGGTCAGCATATCCTGCAGGTTGCTGTTGTCCCCCGCCCCGCCGGTCTTGGCGAAGGCCAGATCCGAACCGGTGAAGCCATCGGCCAGACGCAGGGTCCCGGCAGGATCCAGCGGGTCATAGACGAACATCGCCTTGCCCGGCTTGCCGTTCAAATCCACCCCGGCGATCTGCACCTTGTTGAAATCATCCGCCAGTTGCTTGGCGATCTGGCCGATCTCGTCTCGCATCGGGCGCAGGGTGTTGGCACGATAATCGAGGATACCCGCCAAGCTTCCCCCTTGCAGGGAGGGGATCTCGAAGGTTTGTCCGGCAAAATCCAGCTTGAGCTTGTCGCCGGTCAGGGCGAGGCGGCTGGCGCTGCCCCCCACCACCAGCGGCTGGCCTTGCGGCAGGCTGAGGGCATAGGAGCCATCGCCCTGGCGGTTGACCCGCACTTCCACCAGACCGGAGAGTTCGCGCACCACCTGATCCCGGCTGTCTTCGAGGGCCGAGGTGTTGACCCCCTTGCTCTGCTGATCGGCGATCTGCTGGTTGAGCTCGGCAACCTGGTTCAGGTAGCTGTTGACCTGCTTGACCGAGCTGCCCAGCTGGTCGTCGATCTGCTTCTCCTGGGTCAGCAGACTCTCGTTGAGCTGGCCGAAGCGGTTGATCAGGGCACCCGCCGAACTGACAATCTGGCTGCGCTGCGCCGGGGTTTCCGGGCTGTCCACCGCGGCACTCAGGGCCGAGAAGAAGCTGTCCAGCCCCTTGGAGATGTTCATCGACTCACTGCCCAGCAACTGCTCGGCGGTGTTGATGTACTGGTAATGAGAAAGGGAGGAACCGACGGCAGACATGCCGCGCCAGTGCTGGGTCACCATGTAGGCATCGGTTATCCGGCGAACACCGTTGACCGCCACTCCCATGCCGTTGTCCATGCGGCCGAAACCGGCCAGGGTGCCCATGGTGGCCTCCTGGCGGCTGTAGCCGGCGGTATCGACGTTGGCAATATTCTGGGCGGACACGTTGAGGGCTATTTGGGCCGCGCTCAAACCGCTAAAACCGATATTGATCAGTGACATCAGTCAACCTTCTTCATTTTTGCCGAATTCAGAGGCTGGCTGAATGCAGCCAGGGTCTGGGAGTCTGAAGCGACCACGGGCTCGACATTCTTTAGCGCGCCCCCCAACTGGCTGACCATATGTTCCTTGAGCCCCAGACCGCCGCGCTTGACCATGCTCATGGCCAGCTGGCTGTCGTACATGTCGCGGTAGAGGCTCTCCCCCTTGATCAGCTTGTCCTCTTCATCCTGCAGGGCATCACTGGCCGAGCGCATGTGCTTGAGCACGGTTTGCAGAAAGCTCACCTCGAATTGGCCTGCGGCCGCCTCGAGGGCGGCCCGCTGGTCCGGATTGCTTTTGATCTGCTGAAGTTCGTTGAGATCCTGATAGAAGCCAGGCTCGCTCGTAATTCTGGTCATATGAATCCTTAAATAACCACCAACTCCCCTTCGAGAGCACCCGCTTCGTCCAGCGCCTGCAGAATTGCCATGATGTCATCCGGCGTGGCGCCAAGGGAGTTGACTGCCTTCACGATCACCTCGAGGGAGGTGCCTTCCGGCCAGACAAACATGTTCTTGCGTTCCCGATCGACCTGCACCCGGGAGTTGGGCGTGGTAGTAGTCTGGCCGTTGGAGAAGGCATTGGGCTGGCTGACCGTCTTGCTCTCGCCGATGGTCACCGTCAGGCTGCCATGGCTGACCGCCGCCTTGCGCACCTTGACCCCCTGCCCCATCACCACGGTACCGGTTCGGCTGTTGAACACCACCCGGGGACGCTCTTTGCCCGTATCGACCTGGATATCCTGCAGCAGGGCCATAAAGGAGACCCGCTGGCTCTCGTCCTTGGGGGCCATCACCTGGATGCGCCCCGCACTCACCGCCCGGGCGACCTGCCCCAGCTGCTGGTTGATGGCACGCTCGACGTTACGGGCCGTCTTGAAGTTCGGCTGATGCAGGTTGAGGGTCACCTCCGGCTTCTCGGTGAAGCTGCTCTTCACCTCCCGCTCTATGGTGGCCCCGTTGGGGATGATGCCGGCGGTCGGCACATTGATGGTCACCGACGAGCCGGACTGGCCTTCCGCCTTGACCCCCGCCACCACCAGGTTGCCCTGGGCGACCGCATAGACTTCGCCGTCAATGCCCCGCAGCGGCGTCAGCAGCAGGGAGCCCCCGCGCAGGCTCTTGGCATCCCCAATGGACGTGACGGTCACGTCCACCAGCTGCCCCTTGCCCGCCAGCGCCGGCAGGGTGGCCTGTACCGAGACCGCCGCCACGTTCTTGAGCTTGGGATCTATGTCTTCCGGCAGCTGGACCCCGAACTGCTTGAGCATGTTGGTCATCGACTGGCCGGTAAACTTGACCTGTCCCTTGTCACCGGTACCGGACAGGCCGACCACCAGGCCGTAACCCACCAGCTGGTTGGTGCGCATCCCCTGCACATCGGCGATGTCCAGCAACGGCCGCTTGGCCGGCGCCGGTGCAGCCGCCTGGGCCAGCCAGGGCAGGCAGAGACAAATCAGGGGAATAAACCACTTTTTCATGTCAAACCTCAAAATGGCGCGAAGGCCGAGCTGAAGAACCTCGCCAGCCAGCCCATCTGGTTGCTGTCGGCCAGGGCGCCGCGCCCGGCATAGGTGATCCTGGCGTCGGCGATGCGCTGGGAAGAGATGCGGTTGCTCTGGTCGATGTCTTCCACCCGCACCATGCCCCCGAGGCGGATATATTCATCCCCCTGGTTGAGGCGGATCCACTTCTCGCCGCGGATCTCGAGCACCCCGTTGGGGTAGACATCCGCCACCGTCACCGTGATGGCCCCCGCCAGGGTATTCTGCTGGCTGGAGGTAGCGCCGCCGTCGAAATCCCGATCGGCACTGACGCTGGCCCCCCAGTCCGGCCGCAAGGTACCACCGATGGAAGGGGCAGGCACATTCATGCTGCTGTTCTTGCTCATGCTGGTGTTGGCCTTCTTGCTGGACTGGGTCCGCTCCTCCAGCATCACGGTCAGGATGTCGCCCACCCGGTAGGCGCGACGATCCTGGAACAGGGTCATCATGTAGTCGCCCCGGTAGAGCCCGCCGTCTTCACCCTGGACGTTGGCGATCATCTTGGATCGGGAAGGAGCCCACTTCTCGTCACCGGGCTCGGGCGCCTTCAGTTCATAGGTGGCACAGCCCCCCAGCAGCAGTACCAGCCAGATATAACGCAGCAACGCCATCATCAGAGCGCCTGGGTCACGAACTTGAGCATCTGATCGGCCGCGGAGACCACCTTGGCGTTCATCTCGTAGGCACGCTGGGTAGTGATCATGTCGACCATCTCCTCCACCACGTTGACGTTGGAGCTCTCCAGGGTGAACTGCTTGATGGCTCCCATTGCCTCCTCGCCCGGCACCCCTTCGATGGCCTCGCCGGAAGCACCGGTGGCACGGTACAGGTTGCCCCCGAGGGCTTCAAGACCCGCCGGGTTGGCGAAGTTGGTCAGGGTGATGCGACCCAGTTCGACGTTCTCCTGCTGGCCCGGCAGGGTGGCGCTGACGGTACCGTCCGTACCGATCGACACCTTGGTGGCGTTGTCCGGGATCTCGATCTGCGGCACCATCGGCAGGCCGTCGGCGTTGACCAGCAGGCCGTCGGCATTGCGGTGCCACTGGCCGTTACGGGTATAGGCAGTCTCGCCGTCCGGGCGCTCAACGCCGAAGAAGCCAGCCCCCACGACCGCCATGTCCAGCTCCTGGTTGGTGTTCTGGAACTGACCGGAGGTGAAGACCTTCTGGGTGCCGACCACCCGCACACCATTGCCCATCTGGATGCCGATCGGGGCCTCGTTCTGCTGATCCTGCTGGGCACCCGGTTGGCGCTGAACCTGATAGAACAGATCTTCAAACGCCACGCGATCGCGCTTGAAGCCGACCGTGTTGACGTTGGCCAGGTTGTTGGAAATGCTGGCCATCTTGGTATCTTGCGCGGCCAGACCCGTCTTGCCGACCCACAGTGCTGCGTGCATCTTGTCTCTCCATTCGTTTGCTGGCCGCCAGACCCTTGCCCGGCGACCGGAATAATCCGGCTATCAGCCTTGACCCGAGATGAGGCGTGCCCCCTGGCGGGCCTGATCATCGGCGCTCTTCATCAACTTGACCTGCAACTCGAAGTTGCGGGTCAGCGCCATGCTGCTGACCAGTTCGTCCACGGCATTGACGTTGGCCCCTTCCAGAAATCCGGAGGCCATCACCACCTCGTCACTCATCTCGGCATCCTCGCCCTGACGCTGGCGGAACAGGCCGTCCGGCCCCTTCACCAGTTCACGGGTGTCCGGATTGACCAGCTTGAGCCGGCCGACTTCGAGGCGGGCACCGCCCCCCGGCGGGGTGACGCTGAGGGTGCCGTCCTTGCCGAAGTGGATGTCGCGATAGGCGGGCAACACCAGCTCACCGCCATCACCCAGCACGGGGCGACCGTTGAGGGTGAGCAGGCCGTCGGCATCCTGGGTCAGATTGCCGGCCCGGGTGTAGGACTCCTTGCCATCGGCGGACTGTACGGTGAAGAAGCCTTCGCCACGGATCGCCACGTCCAGCGGGCGACCGGTCTGCATCAGGACACCGGCCTTGAAGTCGGTGCCGGCCAGCTCTTCCCGCGCCATCACGCGACTCTGGTAGCCGTCGCCGGTCAGGGCAAGGGCCGAGACGCGCTCGAAGTCGGCCCGAAAACCGGCCGTGTTGACGTTGGCCAGGTTGTTGGCCCTGATCTGCTGTGCCATCAGGGTGTGTTGCGCCCCCGACATGGCGGTATAGATAAGCTTTTCCACGGTTCAGCCTTAGAAGGAGTTGAACAGGACCTGGGTCATCTTGTCAGCGGAGCTGATGGTCTTGGCGTTGGCCTGATAATTGCGCTGGGACGTCATCAGGCTCACCAGTTCACCGGTCAGATCCACGTTGGAACCCTCATAGGCACCGGCAGTCAGTTTGCCCAGGGTGCCCGAACCGGGAACCCCCAGCACCGGCTGGCCGGAGCTGAAAGACTGCTGCCAGGTAGTGTTGTTGGTCTGCAGCAGGCCGTTGGGGTTGGCGAAGTTGGCCATCACCACCTGCCCCTGCAACAGGCTCTGCCCGTTGGTGAAGGTGGCATACACGCCGCCATCGGCATCCACCCGCACGCCGGTCAGATCCCCGGCGGTGTAGCCGTTGGACTGGTTGCGGGTCGCGTTGAAGTCGGATGCGTACTGGCTCACCTTGCTGATGTCGACGGTGAGCTCAAGGGGGTTGGCACCCGGCGGGGTCAGGGCCAGCTTGGGCATGGCGGTAGGCGTGGCCAGGGTACCATCCTTGTTGAAAGTCAGCGCGACCGGCGCCTTCAGATCGGTGCCGTCGAAGGTGTAATGCACGGTCCAGCTGTTGTCGCCGGTCTTGACGAAATACTGGGTCACGCTGTGTTCGCTGCCGAGGGAGTCGTAGACCTTGCTGGTCTGGGAGTAGCTGTAGCTCTCGCTCTTGGCCGGATCGAACGGGTTGGCAGTCGGGTCGATCACGCTGGCATCGGCCTTCAGGTTGGCGACGAACTCCAGGGTATCGGAGGCCTTGGCGGGCAGGCTGCCGGCCTGAACCTGGATATCCCCGATCACCCCGGCCTGCAGCTCGCCTGCCGCGTTGGTGGAGTAACCCTGCAGGCGGGCGCCGTTGGCAGCCACCAGATGGTTGCTGGCATCACGCTGGAACATGCCGGCGCGGGTGTAGGAGCTCTGGCCGTTGGCCTCTTTCAATACGAAAAAACCGCTGCCGGAGATGGCCAGATCCAGTCCGCGCCCGGTGCGCATCAGGTCGCCGTTGCGTTCGAAGTTCTGGGAGACGTTGTTCATCTCCACCCCGCCCGCCTGGCCACCGCCATAAATGGCGGCGAATTCGGCACGGCTGGATTTGAAGCCGGCGGTGCTGGCGTTGGCCACGTTGTTGCTGATGACGCTCAGCTCCTGGTTTACGGCGCGCAGGCCGCTCAATCCGATATTGAAAGACACGGGTTCAATCCTCTGTTAGTTACGCCGACTTGCCAAACTGAACTGCGCTGAAGAGGGGAACTTCACCCACCCCGGCGACCTGCAACATGATCTCGCCCGTTCCCGGTAGCGACACGCGTTCCACTGTGCTGGCAACATAATTCTTGGTAGTGACCGCGGCCCCATCCATGGATGCCTTGACCTCGAAGCTGTACTTTCCGGGCGGCAGCGCGGGCAACTCATAGTCGATCGCCCCCGGTTTGCTCTCGCCCCAGTTCTGGCTGGCCACCTGCTGGCCATGCTCGTCGAACACCTTGAGCTCGATCTGGTTGGCGGTGCTGGGCAGCTCGATCTGGCCGCGGATCGCCTGCTCTTCGGAGAGCTCCAGCGTACCGCTGGGTACCATCACTTCCTTGTCGATAAGGTCGGTGCTCTGCAGTACCTGCTGGGTGTCCATCATGGCGATGGACTGCTGTTGCAGGATCTTCAACCCTTCGACCCCCTCCACCATGCTGAACTGGGCCAGCTGGGTGACGTACTGGGCGCCGTCGAGGGGATTGGTCGGATCCTGATTCTGGATCTGGGCCACCATCATCTGGAGAAATTCATTGCGCAGCTGAACGCCCTGGCTGCCTTGGGAACCCTGATTTCCCTCGGTTTGTCCCGCATTGTTTGAGGCTATCTCCGGGGTGGCGCCAGCGCGCTGGCTGCCCCGTGCACTGTCCAGATTGCTGACTTGTGGCAGGCTCATCGGTTAGACCCCCTGACCAAGACGCAGCAGCCCCTGCTGCATGCTGTTGACCCGGTTGATCACCTCGACCGAGGTCTCGAAGCCACGGGAGGCGCTCATCATGTCGGCCATCTCTTCCACCACGTTGACGTTGGAGTAGTAGACATAGCCATCTTCATCGGCGAGCGGGTTGGTGGGCTCCATGCGCTTCTCGACCATGCGGTCGGACTGCACTATGCCGGCGACCTGTACCTGGGCCGCACCCAGTCCTTCAGCGTCCTGAACGCGCTGGTAGAGGGTGGAGAAGACAGGTTTGATCGCACGAAAGGCGCTCTCTTCGCTGCTCGCGGCGCTGTCGACGTTGGCCAGGTTGGAGGCAACGGTGTCGAGTCGTACCGTCTGAGCCCGCATGGCGCTGCCCGCGATGTCATAGATCTTGTTGAATGACATGATTAACGTCCCTCGATCGCCTTGGCGATCCCGGTGATTTTCATATTGAGAAAGGTCAGGCTGGTCTGGAAATCGGTGGCGTTGTTGGCAAACTTGCTCTGCTCAACGCTCAGTTCGGCCGTGTTGCCATCCATGGATGGCTGATAGGGAATGCGGTATAGCGGATGACGCATCTCGTCGGCCATGCTGCCCTGAGTGATGGCGGCGCTTTCGTCACCGCGCGCAACTTGCCGTGCGACCCCGTTCAAAATCGTCTTATAATCCACATCCCGCGCCAGATACCCGGGGGTATCCACGTTGGCCAGGTTGCCAGCCAGAATGCGGGCGCGATCCGCTCTGACTTCAAGCGCATAGGGGTGCACGCCAAGGGCGCGGTCAAACGAGAGGCTCATGTTTTATCCTTTTCCATCAATCGGACCGATGCGGGTGTTATCAAGAGTCATGCCAATCCTGACAATCCACGCCAAGGGCGGCCTCGCGCCGGTCCGGGGGCAAACCGGCAACCAAGAGGTGGAAGCCAGACTTCCTGCATGGAAATCCGGGCTCGCTCTCTTCCTGCTGCTCGGCAGCGTTAATGCACACGCGGCCCAGACTCTGGCCGACGAGCTGGAGGATGCCCTGATCCGGGACGCCCGTACCACGCTGGAGGAGTACGTCACGCAGCAAGGCTGGCCCACCCCGACCGCTGACTATCAGGTCTGGCTCTCGTCGGCGGTGGCCCACCTCCCCCCCTGCGAGCAGCAGGTGCAGTTGCAGGCGGGCGGTCAGTATCGCCAGCCCTGGGGACGCCGCCCCTATCTCATCACCTGCCTGAGCCCGAGCTGGCAGTTGCGGGGCCGGGTGGAGGTCAATCTGACCCTGCCGGTCTGGGTGGCCGCGCAGGACATCCAGCGCGACGTCCCGATCACCGCAGCGGACGTGCTGGTGCAGGAGCTGGACGTCAGCCGCCTGCAGCGGGGATTCATCCCCGCCAACCAGTCGCTGCAGGGTTACAAGAGCAGCCGCCATCTCAGGGCTGGCCATCTGCTGGGGGAGCTGGATTTGCAGAAACCCTGGGCCATCGAGAAGGATCAAGGGGTACTGATCCGGGCCAGCGATGGCTCCTTCTCCGCCACCACCCGGGGCGAGGCGCTGGAAAACGGCGCCATCGGGGATGCCATCAAGGTCAGAAACAGCCGCTCGGGCAAGGTGATCCAGGCCTGGGTCGTCGGCCGGGGGGAAGTGGAAACCCGTTTTTGACCTTCCGCCACGATTCGATTCAAGTTCAGCGTGACTTGGGTCGCCTATTTCAGGGTAAGACCATCAGGAAGCCAGATTATGAAGATTACTCGCACCGATCCGCTCTATAGCCAGCCCCAAGCGGCCCGCAAGCAGGAAGCACCGGCGACCCAGGCACCGGCCAGCCAGCCCCGGAGCGATGCCAAAATCAGCGCCACCGCGCAATCCGTGACCCAGGCCAGTGCGCTCCTGAGTACCACCTCGGATGTGGACATGGACAAGGTGAACCAGATCCGCCAAGCCATCAGCGAAGGCCGGCTGGAACTGGACATGGACGCCCTGAGCCAGGCCATTGTGGACATGCACCGCCGATGAGCCTGACAGCCAAGGAGCGGGTACGTGAGCTGATCGTCGGCATCCAGCAGGATACCGGACGCTATCAGGAGCTGGAGCAGGTGTTGCAGCGCCAGCACGCCCTGTTGGCAGCCCATGACGTGGACAGCCTTGCCACCCACAACCAGCAGCAGAACCGGCTGATGGCCCAGGTGCAGTTGCAGGCCCAGCAGCGCTGCCAGCATCTGCTGGCGCTGGGGCTCAAACCGGATGAAAAGGGGATGGCCAAACTTATAGCCAAGCTGCCCGACAACCTGCAGCGCCAGGTCGGCGCGCAGTGGCAGCAGCTGGAGCACTCCCTGAAACGCTGCCTGCACCAGAATGAACTCAACGGCCGCCTGCTGGCCGGACAGATAGAGACGATCCAGACCCTGCTCGGCCAGGAGCCCGGCTACGGTCAACCGGACGACTTTCGCGACTGAGCAACCCTTCCTGATGTGAGTGCTCAGCCTCCCCTGGCGAGGTAACGCAGGCTGGCCAGCTCGTCGAGCTGATGCTGATCCCGCTTCTCCTGCTGTTGCTGTCCCTGTGCCGCCCGGCGCGCCAGCAGCAGCTCAAGTCCCTTGACCCGACCCACCTGCTGTCGCATCACTCCTTCATGATGATCCAGGTCCATCCTGGCCAGAGTCGACTGCTGCACCTGATGGGAGAGCATCTTGCGCAGCTGGCCATCCATCTGCTGACGGTTCTGCCACAGCAGGGGATGAAACGGCTCGGCACCGGGACGCAGGGCGGCGATCACCTCCTGCAGCTTGTGCGCCCGTTGCTCTTCCTGCAGGGCGATCTCGCGCAGCCGCCGCCGCTCCTGACCCAGCTTCTCCAGCTCATCCTGTTGCAATCCAAGATACGACTTGAGCATGACGACTTACCCCTGTCCCAACACCTGCTTGAGGCCCGCCATCACCTGCTGGAAGGGCACTTCCTCATGAAGCCCCTGCTGCAGGAAGGCGGCGATGGCCGGATAGCGCTGCACAGCCTCATCCATCTGCGGATCGGCGCCGGGCTGGTAGCCACCCAGAGGCAGCAGCTCGCGCACCTGCTGATAGCGCCCCCACAGCTGGCGCAGCGTCACCGCCAGTTGCTGCCATTCGCCCGGCACCACCTGGGGCATCACCCGGCTGACCGAGGCGCCGATATCGATGGCCGGATAGTGCCCCTCCTCCGCCAGACGGCGGGTCAGCACTATATGACCATCCAGGATGGCCCGGGCGGCATCCACCACGGGATCCTGCTGATCGTCCCCTTCCGCCAGCACCGTATAGAAGGCGCTGAGGCTGCCATCCGGGTGGGTGCCGTTGCCAGCCCGCTCCACCAGCTGGGTCAGCATGCCGAAGACTGAGGGGGGATAGCCGCGGGTCGCGGGGGGTTCCCCGACCGCCAGTGCGATCTCGCGCTGGGCCTGGGCGTAACGGGTCAGGGAGTCCATCAGCAGCAGCACGTCCTGCCCCTGCTCCCGGAAGTATTCGGCGATCCGGTGGCAGAGCTGGGCAGCCCGCAGCCGCATCAGGGGAGACTGGTCGGCCGGCGCGGCGATCACCACGGCCCTGGCCAGCCCTTCGGCCCCCAGGCTGTGCTCGATGAACTCACGCACCTCCCGGCCCCGCTCCCCAATCAACCCTACCACCACGATCTGCGCCGCCGTGTTGCGGGTCATCATGCCGAGCAGCATGCTCTTGCCCACCCCGGAACCGGCAAACAGGCCGAGGCGCTGGCCCTTGCCCACCGTCAGCAGGCCATTGATGGCACGGATCCCCACATCGAGGGGCTCGCGCACCGGCACCCGCAACAGCGGGTTCGGAGGCATGGCAAACAGGGGAACCGGCTCCCCCGCCTCGGGCAGGGGACGGCCGTCGAGTGGCTGGAGCAGGCCGTCGAGCACCCGCCCCAGCAGATGGGAACCGATGCGTACCGTCTCCTCCCCCTCGACCGGTTCGACCCGGGCACCGGAATAGAGACCGCTAATAGGCTGAAGAGGCATCAGGAAAGAGACGTCGCGGTTGAAGCCGACTACTTCGGCCAGCAGGGGGGCCCCGCCGGCCGTGCTGACCCGGCAACGCTGCCCCATCACCAGCTGGCAGCCCACCACTTCAAGGGTCAGCCCGGTGACTCGCACCAGGCGACCATAACGACGAAAGGAGGGCAGCTCATCGAGGTTGTCGAGCGCCGAGGTCAGCGCCCGCTGCAGAGCGTCATGCATCCTGGGTGACGCTCAGCGAGCTGTTGACCTGCTCGATGCAGGCCGTCAGACGGGTGCTGGTGCTGACTTCCACCACGGCAGCCCGGGTCTCGATGCGGGCGTCGCCCACCGCCAGGGCCGGATCCACCTGCAGGGGCCACCCTTCGCAGCGGGTCACGCCCTGCTCCAGCAGACGTTCGCGATCCCCTTCGTTGAGGTAGATCACCAGCTCTTCGGGATCGGCTGGCAGGGTCGCCAGCGCCTGTTCCACCTGATGCAACACCTGTTGCGGGTTGAGGGTGAACTCGGCCATGATGACCCGCCTCGCCACCTGCTCCACCAGCTGGGCGATCAACGCCTTCTGCTGCTGCATCTTCTCCTGGGTCAGGGCGCTCCACTGCTCCTGCAGTTTGGCAAAGGGGGCCATCGCCTTCTCGAACTCGGCACGCCCCTCTGCCAGCCCCTGGGCAAAGCCCCGGGTCTGTCCCTGTTGCAGTCCCCGACTCTCCCCCTCCTGCAGGCCGCTGGTCAGGCCCTGCTGATAGCCGGTCTGATAACCTTCATCATGACCCTGCTCCAGCCCCTGCTGATAGCCGTATTCGAACTGTTCCTGCTGGTTCTGGGCCTCTTCGCCACTCTGGCCCAGGGCAGGAAAGCGGTACAGACGGGTCGCCCCAGGCTGCAACTTGCGCACATGGTGACTCATGGTTGCCTCCTGTTAGCTGACCGTGGGCTCTTCGAACAACATGAACTCGATCTCGCCCTGCTCGACCAGTTCGCGCACCAGTTGCATGACTTCGGTGCGGGCCTGTTCGACCTTGCGCAGGGAGACGCTGCCCTGATTCTGGATCTGGTCGTCGAGCGCCTGTGCCATCCGCTTGGGCATGGCACCCAGCACCACCTTGCGGAAGCTGGCCTCGGTATTCTTGAGCGCCAGGGCCAGCAGCTCGCTTGGCAGCTCCTGTACCAGACGCTGCAGGGTTTCGTCGCTCTGGCGACGCAACGCCATGAAGTCGAACATGTTCTTCTCGATCTCGATGGCCATCTCGCCATCGTGTTCGCGCAGCAGGGAGAGCATTTGCTCCTTGTTCCCCTGATAACGGTTGAGAATATCGGCGACCTGGCGAACCCCGTTGACCTTGGCACCGGCCTGATCGGCTACATAGGCCAGGCAGCGCTCCAGAGTCAGACGCAGCTCGCCCAGCACATGCTCGCTCACCGTGCTGAGGCCGGCGACCCTGACCAGCAGGTCGTCGTGAACCGAGCCCGGCAGGGCATCGAGTACGGCCGAGGCAGTCTGGGGTGGCAGGAAGGCCAGCAGTACCGCCTGCATCTGGGGGTGCTCGTTGCGAAAGAAGCGGGCCAGCACGTCGGCCGGCACCCACTGCAGACGCTGGATATCCTGGCTCATCACGTCGCCATACAGGCTGTCGAGCAGGCTGCGGGAGAGAGACTGGCCGAGGGCCAGATCCAGGGTCTGTTCCAGATACTCCCGCGATGCACTGCCGATGCCGCTCTGCTCGCGGTACTGGTTGAAAAACTGCTGCAGGGTCCAGCGCGCCTCCATCGAGCTGACGCCGGGCAGCCCCGCCATCTTGGAGATGAGGCGCTGCACCTCGTCCCGGGAGAGCTTCTGCATCACCTTGGCGGCCGCCTCCGTGCCCATGCTCAGCAGCAGGATGGCGGCCTTCTCGAGGTCGTCGATGTCAACATCGACCGCATTCTGGTTCAGGTTAACGTTGTTCATTGCCACTCACCCATGTTCTGATCACTTCCGCCACTCTGGCGGTGTCCTTCTCAACCAGCAGCTGGAGGTGCTTGAGCTGGACCTCCAGCTCCGAGCCAGGCTCGGGCAGCGAATCCATGTCGACGGCGGCGAAGTGCGGCTGGCCGGCACCTTCCGAGCGGATCAGGCTGTTGGACATGGCCGTCGCCGCCTCATCCTCTTCATCGCCGCTGCGGCGCATGGCGAGACCGACGGTCGGCTCCTGCTCCTCTTCCTGTTCCACCGTCTCATCGACCGGCTGCTGGGTACGCACCAGATGCTTGACCAGAGGTCGGATGCCGAAGAAGACCAGTGTCAGGCCCAGCAGACCGCCGACCAGATAGCGCAGGGAATCCTGCCAATAGGGGGTTTCCCACCAGCTGGATTCGGGGATGGTGACCGCCGGGGCGCCGGTGAAGCTGAACACCTGCAGGCTGATCTGATCGCCGCGCGTCTGATCGAAACCGACGGCGCGTTCCACCATCTGGCGGATCTGCTCGAGCTGATCGGCATTCCAGCCCTCCTTGGGCGCGATCTGCTGGTTGAGCAGCACAGAGACGTTGATCTTCTCCAGCCGGCCCTGCTGATAGCGGGTATGTACTATGGTGCGGCTGTTCTCGTACTGCTTGGTGACTTCCTGACGCTCAGTACGCGCATCCCCCTTGGAGGGCGCCTCCTTCTCCTTGCCATCCTCGGCCGCATTGGCGGTCGTCTCCGGCGGACGGTTGGAGAGGGCCCCCGGTATGCCGAGTGCCAGGGAGTCGATGGTCTTGTCGGACTTGCTGGACTCACGGGTCAGCACGCCGGACGGATCGAGCTGCTGCTGGGTCTCTTCCACCGCATTGAAATTCACATCCGCGGCGATCTGCACCCGGAAGTTGCCGTTGCCCAGCATGGGGATCAGCATGTCGTTGGCCCGCTGACGGATGTATTGCTCCAGCTTGCGGGTGTACTCCATCTGCTGCACGCTCTGCTTGCCGAACGTGGCCTTGTCGCCCACCTCGGCACTGAGCAGCTGGCCGGCCTGGTCGACCACGGTCACGGCGCCGGGCTTCATGCCGGAGATGCTGCCCGCCACCAGGTTGGCGATGGCCTCGACCTGACCGGGCTCGAGGGACTGGCCCGGCTGCAGATCCAGCATCACGGAGGCGCTGGGCTTCTCTTCATCCCGACCGACGAACAGGGTCCGCTTGGGGATCGCCAGATGTACCCGGGCACTGCGGATCGCATCGAGAGAGATAATGGTTCTGGCCAGCTCCCCTTCCAGGGCATGGCGATAGCGTGCCCCTTCCATGAATTCACTGGTGCCGAGACCCGTCACCGCATTGAGCCCTTCCAGCCCGGCAGGCATGGCGGCACGCACCCCGCGCGCGGCCAGCGCCATGCGCACAGGAGCCAGCTGGTGTTCAGGCACCAGGATCTGCCCTGAGCTCTTCTCCAGCCGGAACGGTATCTGCTCCTTTTCCAGCATCTCCATGATGTTGGCGGTGTCGTACAGTTCCTGCTTGCCGTAGAGCGGGACGTAATTCTTGCTGGAGGTCCAGAGGATCACCACTATGGTGCCGGCGACGATGGCAGCCAGCAGCGCGATGGTCAAAATGGATTTGTTGTCGCGGGATAGATTGCGCCAATGCCGCAATCCCTCTTGCAACCTGTCTTTCAGCGAGCCGTCCTGTTCCCCCGGCCTGGATGTCACGAGTTCAGTCATCTGTTACCTCAGAGCGGCATGCGCATGATGTCGTCAAACCCGGTCATCAACTTGTTGCGCACCTGCATCAGGGCGGAAAAGCTGAGGCCGGCCTTTTGACTCGCCACCATGGCACCCACCAGATCATCGCTCTGGCCGGTATCGACGGCAGCCATCAAGCGGGACGAGACATTCTGCTGCTCGTTGACACGACCGATGACATCCTGCATGGCGTTGCTGAAGGAGACTTCCGGCGTGCCGTTTGACTCGATGGAAGGCGCCTGGCTGGCGACACGCTGCATCTCCTGCATCTGCTGCAGTAGTGTTACTTGTGATGACATCATTTCAATCTTCACTCTTTATCCCTCTGCTTGAATCTGCCGTTCGATATCAATGCCTTGCTCACGCATTGCCGCCAGCTTGTATCGCAATGCCCTGGTCGTCATCCCGAGCGCATCCGCGGTACGGGTACGATGGCCACGAAAGCGACGCAAGGTTTCCAGTACGAATTGAAATTCCGCATTGCGGCGGGTCTCGCTCAACCCGTCGCATGACCCCACCAGGTCAACAGGCGCACTCTCGTCATCCTGCTGATCGATGGGCAACATCAAATCGATCGCCTGTATATGCAAACCCCGAGCCATGATCAACGAACGCTGGATGACATTGTCGAGCTCGCGCACATTGCCAGGCCATTGATAAGTAACCAGTTGCCGGGCGGCGGCCTCGCTCAGACGGTAGCCCTGAGCGGGGGCATGTTGCTCGATGAAAAAGCGGGCCAGCGGCAGAATATCTTCCGGCCGCTCACGCAGGGCGGGCCAGCTGATGGGCAGCACATCCAGCCGATAGAAGAGGTCTTCGCGGAACTGTCCTTCCGCCACCAGGGTGCGCAGTTCCTTGTTGCTGGCGGCGATGATCCGCACGTCGAGGGAAATGGTCTGGTGGCTACCGAGACGCTCCACCTCTTTCTCCTGCAGGACGCGCAGCAGCTTGGTTTGCAGGGGCAGGGAGAGTTCGGAGATCTCGTCCAGCAGCAGGGTCCCCCCCTGGGCCAGCTCGAACTTGCCGGGCTGGGCACTGGTGGCGCCGGTGAAGGCCCCCTTGTTGTGACCAAACAGGATGGATTCCAGCATGGCTTCGGGGATTGCCGCACAGTTGATGGCGACGAAGGGCTTGCCCGCCCGGCAGGACATGTCGTGGATATAGCGGGCGAGGCACTCCTTGCCTGTGCCCGACTCGCCGCCGATCAGGATGGTGGCACAGGTCTTGGCCGCTCGCCGTGCCAGCTGGAGTACCTGCAGGCTCTTGTTCGAGACGGCGACCAGGTTCGGGATCTTCTGGCGCAGGCGCAGGCCACACTGGATGGTTTCCAGCAGTTGTTGGGCACTGAAGGGTTTGACAATGTAGTCGATCGCGCCGGCACACATGGCTTCGGCGGCCAGATTGGCCTGGTTCTCGTTGACCAGAATAATAGAATCAACACCGGCAAACGATTTCAATATTCCGGGGCCAGCTTCCGTCATGGCATCCATGTCAAATAAGATGAGACCCGTGCGATTTTTATTAACAAAATCGCCAACCTTATTTACTGAATTAACCCTGACTACCGGATATCCATGCCCTGACAATATGTCTGCAGTGTGACAAGTTGCAGCAAATTCCGGCTGCACTAACAAAATAGGCAGGTTCGAGACATGATGTTCCCGTATTTCATCAAATACGGGCATATTATTATCATTCATTAATGTCAGACACCCTTGCTGATGGATTTAGCAATAAACCAAGCATGAGTCGTCAAAACGCGCACCCACAGTCCAAAAAAGGACCGTGTTATTAAAGTAAAACCATGATAACCAAGATGATTGGCTGTCTGGCAACCCCGCTGTCATAAGCATTACTGCTGTTAGACCGGTAGCTTTGCGTCCTGACTTTTCAGTTCAGTTTGCCCTTGTCCTGTGACAACCCTTTCAGGGATGAGGCGCCTGGAAGAGGCGAATCCATTCAGTGTCGGACACTAATGATATATTAGTGTTCAACACGACGAAAATTGTCAAAAGCTGTCACATAATAACTTCTTTAAATTGCATAGCAAGTAAGCATGCGGAAAAAAAACTTCCCACAGGAATCCCTTCCTGAACATAAATTATCCAAGAGTGCCTATTACTTCGACTCTTAAATCTTCGGGAACCTCATTATATGAGAGTACTTTGAGGCCTTTGGCGAAAGAACGGGCATATCTGGCCATTAATGGCCTCAATTGCGGCATGACTACCAATACGGGGGCATGACCCAGCTGCTGCAACTGCTCCTTCACCAACGGCATGTTTTGCTGCAACTGGCCAAGCAGCTGGGGATCGACCGGGAAGCTGTCCAGCTGGATCTTGCCCTGCTGCTGGGCCTGGTTCATGGCGGCCAGCAGGGTCTGCTCCAGCCGATCGTCGAGGGTGAAGGTTGCCAGCACGTCCCGCGTGCCGATCGACTGGCGGACGATCTGCCGTTTCAGGGCGCAGCGCACATCGGAGGCGAGCAGAACCGGATCCTTGGTCAGCTCGCTGGCGTCGAGCAGGGTGGTCGCTATGGTCCGGATATCGCACAGGCTGACCTGATCCTTGAGCAACTGGCGGAAAACCCGCAGCTGCTGCATCTGGGTCAGCGCCTGATTCAGCTCCTCGGCGAGACGGGGAGACTGGTTGGCCAGGAACTGGCCCAGCTTGCCCACCTCGTCATGACCAAACAGGGTATCGAGCTGCTCGCGCAGCAGCTTGCTGGCGTGGGTCGCGATCACGGTGGCCGAGTCCACCACCGAATAACCCAGGTTGAGGGCCTTGGCCTTCTGTTCCGGCGAGATCCAGACCGCACTCATGCCATAGGCAGGATCCTGGGTCAGCTCACCATCCAGAGAGCCGTAGGTCTCACCGCTGCTGATGGCCATCAGTCGGTGGCAATCCACATTGCCCCCGGCCAGCGACACGCCGGAGAGCTTGATGCGGTATTGATCCGGCTGGAGCTGCAGGTTGTCCCGCACCCGGATCTCCGGCAGCAGGAAGCCATACTGCTCGGAGAGGGTCTTGCGAATGCCTCTCACCCGGGCCAGCAGCTCGGCCCCCTTGTCCTGCTCGGCCAATGGCACCAGGCGATAACCCAGCTCGATGGCCACCGCATCCACGGTCGGCAGATCGCTCCAGTCCAGTACCTGCTGTTCAGGCTGGGTCAGCTGGCGGCTCAGTTCCTGGACGGCGTCCAGATCCGGTTGCTGCACACGGCGCTTGCTGACGCTCCAGCCTGTCCAGGCCAGCACGGCGGCAAAGCTGAGGAAGGCCAGCATCGGCATGCCCGGCACCAGACCCAGGATCAGCATGATGGCGGCGGCGGTATAGATGACGCGGGGGGACGCCAGCACCTGCTGTCCCACCTGCTCCGACATCTCACCCTCATCGCTCACCCGGGTCACTATGATGGCGGCAGCCGTCGACATCAACAGGGACGGGATCTGCGCCACCAGACCATCACCAATGGTCAGCAGGGCGAAGCGCTGGAACGCCTCTCCCACCGGCAGCGCATGCTGGAAGATACCGATGGCCAGACCGCCCACCAGGTTGATGATGAGTACCAGCAGGCCGGCGATGGCATCGCCGCGCACGAACTTGGAAGCACCGTCCATCGCACCATAGAAGTCCGCCTCGCGGGCGATCTCCTCGCGGCGGATCCTGGCCTGATGCTGATCCAGAATGCCGGCATTGAGATCCGCATCGATGGCCATCTGCTTGCCGGGCATGGCATCCAGGGTGAAACGGGCCGACACCTCCGAGATCCGCTCGCCCCCCTTGGTGATCACCACGAAGTTGATGATCATCAGGATCACGAACACCACCAGACCGACCACATAGTTGCCGCCGATCACCACTTCACCGAAGGCCTGGATGACCTTGCCGGCGGCATCTCCCCCTTCGTGGCCATGGAGCAGCACGACACGGGTAGAGGCCACGTTGAGGGACAGGCGCATCAGGGTCGCCACCAGCAGCACGGTCGGGAAGACCGAGAAGTCCAGCGGACGGCGGGCAGATACCGAGACCAGCAGCACCAGCACAGCCAACACTATGTTGAACGTGAACAGGGCGTCCAGCAGCCAGCCCGGCAGAGGCAGGATCATCATGGCCAGGATGGCCAACAGCATCAGCGGGATGGCTGTGTAGGATTGGGTCAAGATACGCCAGTTCAAAACTTACCTCTCAGGTTGACGTAATTCGGGCGGCACATGCAGGGGAGCAAGAGGCCTTGGCTTCTTGCCCTTGCCTGCCTGATAGGCCCGCAGCTGCAATACATGGTTCAATACATAGGCCACGGCGGTGAACAGGCCGGCCGGAACCTCCTGATCCACCCGGGTGGAGTAATAGATGGCCCGGGTCAGGTCCGGCAGGCTCATCACCGTCTTGTCGTGTTGTTTGGCCACTTCCCGGATCCGCGCCGCCATGCTGTCGACCCCCTTGGCAATCACGAAGGGGGCATTGGCCCTGGCGGGATCATATTTGATGGCGACCGCATAGTGGGTCGGGTTGACGATCACCACGTCGGCCTCGGGCACCCGCTGCTCGATGCGCGCGCGCGCCAGCATCCCCTGCACCTGACGGATCTTGGCCTTGATCTCGGGCCGCCCCTCGCTGTTGCGGTGTTCGTCCTTCACCTCCTGCTTGGTCATCCGCAACTGCTTATTGAGGGACCAGCTCTGGTAGGGGACATCCAGCACCGCGATCAGCAGTTGCACACTGCCGAGCAGGATAAAGGCCTGGGAGAGGATCCGCAGTGCCTGCTCCATCGCCAGCTGGGGCGGCATCCGGTTCATCATCAACAAATGGGGCCACTGGTGTTCCAACATCATGGCCAGGGTGCCGCCGATGAGCAGCATCTTGAGCAAGGATTTGACCAGCTCCATCAGGCTGTGATGGGAGAACATCCTGCCCAATCCTTTGATCGGATTTAGCTTTTCGCCACTTGGCAGCAGTTTTTTCCAGGTCAGCACCAGGCCGCCAGGCACTATGCTGAGCAGGATCAGCATCAGGGCAAGAAACCCGAACAGCGGCAGCAACACCCAGAGCATGTTCAGCAAAGCCTGTGCCAGCCACTCCGTCATCATCGCCGGGCTACGCTCCCCCTGCCAGTCGAAGCGAATGGGCTGACGCATCAGCTGTGCGAAAAACTGGCCAAAGGCAGGCACCATCCACTGCATGACCAGACCGCCAAGCAGCAGCAAGCCTGCCGAGCTCAGCTCCTTGGAGCGGGCGATCTGCCCCTCTTCCCGTGCTTTCTGCCGTTTCTGGCCGGAGGCCTCTTCGGTTTTGTCCTGGGCACTGCTCTGGCTCATGAGGGAGTCAACGCCTTCAGTTGTTCCAGTACATAGGTCACCAGATCAAGGTAACGGGCGGGGACGCCGCCAATGGAGAGCGCCATGGTCAGCAGCCCCAGCAACAGGGTCATGGGAAAGCCGAGCGAAAATATATTGAGAGAAGGGGCGGTACGGTTCATCACCCCGAAGGTGAGGTTGACCATCAACATGGCGACCACGGCGGGCAGGGTGAGAATGAGCGCCGCCCCGATCGACCAGCCAAGCAGGCCGACGACCCCCTTGATGTCGAGCAAATCCAGGGAAGAGCCGGGCGGCCAGCTGCGCAACCCCTGCACCAGAATATCCAGTGTCACCAGATGACCATTGAGCCCAAGAAACAGCAGGGTACAGAAGATCAGCATCAGCTGGCTGACGATGGGCGCCGTATCCCCGTTGCTGGGGTCATTCATCACCGCCATCGCCAACCCCATCTGCATGGAGAGGATCTGCCCCGCCATGGTCAGGATCATGAACAGCATCTGGACACAGAGTCCGAACAGCAGGCCAAACATCAGCTGCTCGATGGTCAGCACGATTGCCCCCGCACTGAAGGGATCGATCACCGGCAGGTAGTGCATCATGGGGGCCACCAGCAGGCTGAGAATAAAGGCGAGCAGCAGACGCACCTGGGGCGGGACGCGGCCATCTCCGAAGAAGGGCATCACCCAGAAGGCGGTCGCGATGCGGATGAAGGGCCACCACCACTGCCCCAACCAAGCCGTCAGCTCGGCCGCACTGAGGGACAGCAGCGAGTTCATCCTATCAGCCCGGGGATCTTGAGGAAGAGTTCATGAAACAAAGTGGTGATCTGCGACAACAGCCAGTTGCCGGTAAACATCAGGGTCATCAGGGTCACGATGAAGCGGGGCAGGAAGCTGAGGGTCTGCTCCTGGATCTGGGTAGCGGCCTGAAAGATGCTGACCACCAGGCCGACGATAAGGCCGGGCACGATCAGCACAGACACCATGGTCACCACCAGATTGACGGCCCCGCCTACCAGGGCAACGCTCTGCTCCGCCGTCATCTCAACCCCCTCCCCCGAAACTGGCAGCCAGGGTGCCCACCGTCATGGACCAGCCATCCACCAGAACGAATACCATCAGCTTGAACGGCAACGAGATGATGAGAGGAGAGAGCATCATCATCCCCATCGCCATCAACACGCTGGCCACCACCAGATCGATCACCAGAAACGGAATAAACAGCATGAACCCGATCTGGAACGCCGTATTGAGTTCGCTGAGCACGAAGGCGGGCAGCAGTATGCTGAAGGGCACCTCGGATTTCGCCATCTTGGTCGGCTCACCGGCGATCCGCATCATCTGCTCCAGGTCCGGCTCGCGGGTCTGGGCCAGCATGAAGCGGCGCAGTGGCTTCTCGGCGCGGGCGACCCCCTCAGACAGGGTGATCTCGTTCTGATCGAAGGGAACGAAGGCATCCTGGTAAATCTCGGTCCAGACCGGCCGCATGATGAGCAGGGTCAGGATCAGGCTGATGCCGATCAGCACCCGGTTCGGTGGACTCTGCTGCAGACCCAGCGCCTGACGCAAAATGGCCAGCACTATGATGATCCGGGTAAAGCTGGTCATCATCAGCAACAGCGTCGGCAACAACCCGAGCAGGGTCATGAAGAAGAGGATCTGCAACTTGATGTTGTAGTCCTCCCCCCCGCTGGCGCTCGGCGAGACCGAGAACAGCGTCATGTCGGCACCCCATCCGGGCAGTGCAAACAGCAGCAGGGTCAGCGGCAGATAGCGCATCAGTCGTCGACGCCACCCAGCAGGTTGGTGTCGATTACGTCGACCAGACGCAGGCCATACTTGCCGTTGACCACCACGACTTCGCCCTTGGCCAGCAGGCGGCCATTGACCCGCACATCCAGCGGTTCGCCCGCCAGCTTGTCCAGCTCAATCACGGCCCCTTCCTCGACTTTCATCAGATCCCCCAGCGGTACTTCGGTGCTGGCCACTTCCAGGGTGACCTTGACCGGGATCTGCCGGAAGAAGGAGAGATCCCGCTGCTTGCTGTTGCTGGTCGGCGCCATGTAATCCGCCGCGCTCGGCATGCTGATATCGTCGCCAAACAGCTGATCCAGTCCATCCAGGTCCAAGGGGTCATTCATCGTTTGCTCGCTCATGATTCGGTTTACTCCTCTACCACCGATGCAACCTGGTAGACCAGGCTGCCTTTATGTTCTGCAATCCGCCCGCTGAAACAGGGACGAGCACCAATCAGGGCCGGAACGACCTCGGGCAATTCCAGTGACAAGACATCTCCCACCTGGAGACACTCCAGATCGGCCAAAGTCATAGAGAGCTGCCCCATCACCACCCGCAGTTGCACGGGAACATGAGGCAGGACGCGGGACAGCTGCCCCTCCGGCAAGCTGGAAGTCGCCGGCTGCACCGACTCTTCGGCGGGCAACAGCCACATCTGCCATTCGTGCGCCATGTTGCCGGCCTGCATGGAGGCTCTGGTCACCAGCAACGGATGGGAAGGCAGCGCGTCCGGCTGTACTACGTTCAACTGCCACTTCAGATCTCCCAACCCCAGGCAAGCGGACCAGATATCGGTCTGGTATTGGCACAGGCGCAGCAGCAGGCGTTGTTCGGTATCTGTCACCCCTCGCGTGGCTGACAGGGGAGTCTCTTCTTTTTGCGGTTGCAGGGTACCGCCAAAAAACAGCACCGCCAGGCGGTAGAGCACCTGATGGGAAATGGAGAAATAGACGATGCGTTTCGAATCCAGCGGCGTCTTCGCCTCGACCCAGATCAATGGCGCTGCGCCGCGGGCCGGCGCCTCGGCCGCAAACTCGCTGTACGCCAGCTCGCAGTCGGCACTGTTGAACAGCTGGGCCATGCAGCTCGCCGCCTGGAGCGAGAAAGTGCTCAAGGGGGCATTGACCTGTTTCAGCCGGGCCTGATTGACCCGCTCTATGCCCAGCAAATCATAACGAGGAAGGGCTCTCCCCTGCTCCGCACTGAGCAGGCGGGAAGGTGTGTGCGCTACGCCGCTTGATGTCATTGAAAATCCACCTTAACCATTTCATCTCGCTTCACAGATCCCGGCTCGTTCATCAAACCAGCCCACGATAGATACTTGTTCGTTCACGCGGATCATTACGACTAAAAAAAGTTGGAACTTTAATCGAAAGTTCAAAAATTCCGCTATGACAGGAGACAAATTTTTAAGCAATAAAAAATCCCGATGCCGCAGGCATCGGGATTGTCGTGACGCATCACGGGAATTGGGTCGGAGTCGGCCTGTAAGCCGGGTTCTGTACCGGGTTGCCCCGGTGGCAATCATTCCTCTAGGCCAGCAATCGCTCGCTGGCTCAAGCAACCTACCCGCCCCCAACGCGGGCCGCGCCAATGGGGGCCTATTTGGTCTTGCTTCGGGTGGAGTTTACCGTGCCACGAACTGTTGCCAGTCGCGCGGTGCGCTCTTACCGCACCCTTTCACCCTTACCTGATCCCTTGCGGGCCATCGGCGGTCTGCTCTCTGTTGCACTGGTCGTAGGCTCGCGCCCCCCAGGCGTTACCTGGCACCCTGCCCTGTGAAGCCCGGACTTTCCTCCCCTCCGCCCGTCTGTCCCGAGGGACACAACGACGAAGCAGCGACTGCCCGGCCAACTCCGAGGCGCGGATTATAGCCTCGTGACGGAGTCGGGTAAACCGGCAATTCCCCTTAACCGGAATTAATAGTGTTCGAGACCGTATTTGTAGAGGGCGTTCTTCTTCACCCCGTGGATCTCGGCGGTGAGGGCCGCCGCCTTCTTGAGCGGCAGCTCGGCCACCAGCAGCCCCAGGGTACGGATCGCCTCGGCCGGCAGTTCCTCTTCTTCTTTATTGGCACCTGCCACCACCAGCACAATTTCGCCACGACAGCGGTTCTCGTCTTCGCCGAGCCAGGTCAGCATCTCGGAAGCAGGCAGGCCGTGGATCGATTCGAAGGTCTTGGTCAGCTCGCGGCACACCACCACCTGGCGTTCACCGAGGATACGGGCGATCGCCTCCACCGTGTCCTGCACCCGGCGCGGGGATTCGTAGAACACCAGGGAGCGGGTGTCTTCGATGACCGCCTGCAGCCGATCATCACGCCCCTTGCTCTTGGCTGGCAGGAAACCCTCGAACGCGAAACGGTCGGTAGGCAGGCCGGCGGCGCTCAGGGCCGTGATGGCGGCGCAGGGGCCAGGCAGCGGCACCACCTTGACACCCGCTTCGCGACAGCGGGTGACGAGATGGTAACCGGGATCGCTGATAAGCGGGGTGCCGGCATCGGAGACCAGGGCGACGCTCTTGCCCTCCTTGATACGACCGATTAGCACATCGGCCTTCTGCTGCTCGTTGTGGTCGTGCAGGGCGAAGGTCGGTACCGAGATTTGGTAGTGGCTGAGCAGGATGCCGGTATGGCGGGTATCTTCGGCGGCCACCAGATCAACACTGCGCAGGGTATCGAGGGCCCGCTGGGTGATATCCGCCAGATTGCCGATCGGGGTGGGGACTATATACAGGGTTGGGATGTCACTCATGGGATCTCCGAGTGCCCCGACAATTGTGTCGTCATATTGGCCCGTTTACACTAGGGGGAATTTCAACACTGGTCGGGGAATGAACTTGAACCGGGTTACAAAGCAGCTAAGTGTATCACGACTCTTCGGCATCATACTCGCGGCAGTCCTGCTTGCCGCCTGTGCGTCGGAGCCCAATCAATCTTCCGGACAGCCGGGCATGCCGTCCGCCTTCTCGGAAATCACCAAGAACGCCCAGTGGTATCTGGAGCAGGTTGACCCGGCCAAGCCGGCTGAAGCCTTCACCTGGCAGATGCTGGCGGCGCGCAGCTATCTGGCGCTCGGCCAGAGCAAGCCGGCTGCAGCCCTGTTCCAGCAGTTGCAGAAACAGGCGCAGAGTCCAGAGCAGAAGGCCCAGCTGCAACTGCTGCAGGCTCATCTGTTGCTGGCCCAAGGGCACGCCAATCAGGCGCTGATCCTGCTTGAAGGCAAGCCGGATGTCGCGCTGGATGCCGATACCCAGAAGAACTGGTATCGCCAGCGAGTCGTGCTGCAACTGGACATCAACAACAAGTTTGGTGCCGCCAAGTCTCTCATCGCCATGGAGCCCTACCTGGCCCAGAGCGAGCTGACCACCAACCACCAGCAGATCTGGTCGCTGCTGAAAAGCATGACCCCCTCCACCCTGCAGGCGCTGGAAGAGGCCCCGGCCCCCGACGTGACCACAGGCTGGCTGCGACTGGCGGCCCTGGTCAACGAATTTGGCGCCCAGCCGAACCTGCTGGCCCGCCAGCTGGATGGGTGGAAGCGTGACTTCCCGAACCACCCTGCCCAGAGTGACATGCCCGCCGGCCTTGGCGATCTGGCCTCCACCAGTGGCACCACCGTGCAGCAAATTGCGGTGCTGCTCCCCCTCTCCGGCAATCTGGAGCCACAAGGGGCTGCCATTCGCAACGGCATGCTGATGTCCTACAAGGAGAACCAGGGTCAGTTCACCCTGAACTTCTACGACACCCAGCTCAAATCGACCGCCGAGCTCTACAAGCAGGCGATCCAGGAAGGGGCGGACATGATCATAGGTCCGCTGCTCAAAGACAGGGTCGGGGAACTGCTCAAGGCCAACCCGACCGTGCCAGTGCTGGCGCTCAACGAGCTGGATCAGCCGATCGTCAATGACAGCACCTACTACTTCTCCCTCTCGGCCGCTGCCGATGCCGCCCAGGCCGCCCAGTACCTCTATGGCCAGGGCTACCGCAAGCCGTTGCTGATCGCCGCCCAAGGGCGGATCGGCTACAGCAGCATCAAGGCGTTCGAGCAGACCTGGGCCACCCTGAGCCAGGACAAGCCCGTGGTCGCCACCTTTGGCGCCCGCAACGAGGTGCAGGGCATGGTGAAAAACGCCCTGAGCGGCCGTTCCACCGCCCGCGCCGGCGAAGTGGTGCAACTCTCCGATGCGGCACCGCGCAGCATCGATGCCGTCTATGTGGTGGCCAACAGCCTGGAAACCCGGATGATCAAGCCCTACGTGGACATCTCGGTCAATCCGATGGGCAGCCTGCCCATCTATACCGGTTCCCGTGGCTATGACAGCGCCGCCACCGAGGTCGCCTCCGAACTCAACGGCCTGCATATCGGCGAGATGCCGCTGCTACTGGGCGGTTTCGAGAAGGAACGCGAGCAGATCGCCCTGCTCTGGCCACAGACCCAGGGAGACCTGCTGCGCCTGTTTGCCATGGGCTATGACGCCATCAGCCTGGCCGAAAACCTGCCGCAGATGCGCAAGCTCGGCACCATGCAGCAAGCAGGCATGAGCGGACAGCTGAGCGTGGATGCCAAGGGCAACATCATCAGAACGCTGAACTGGGGCACTTACCGGAATGGCAAGCTGGTCGATGACAACGCAGCCCCGCAACTGGAGGCCCCTTCCAATGAAGAGAGCATTGGCGTGGATGAACCAGCAGTGGCAGAACCTGTTCCCGTCAGCGACGAGCAAGGGACAGTACTTTGAACAGCAGGCCGAGCGCTGGCTGACCGCGCGCGGCCTGCAACTTGCCGCGCGCAACTACCGCTGCCGTGGCGGCGAGATCGATCTCATCATGCACCAGGGCCAGACCCTGGTGTTTGTTGAGGTAAGATACCGCGCCACCACCAGCCATGGCGGGGCCGCCAGCTCGGTCACCCGCACCAAGCAACAGAAGATCAAGCTGGCCGCGCGCCACTATTTGAAGCAACATGCCATCAACGAGGCCAACCAGGCCTGCCGATTCGATGTGATTGCGTTTGAGGGCGACCAGCCCGACTGGTTCCAGAACGCATTTTAAGAGGACCCTATGACTGACCGCATCAAAGAGAACTACACCGAAAGCATCCAGACCAAGATTGCCGCCGCCGAGGCGCTGCCGGATGCCATCCATACGGCAGCCCAGATGATCACCATCTGTCTGCTCAATGGCCACAAGGTGCTGGCATGCGGTAATGGTCCCTCTGCCGCCCTGGCCCAGCTGTTCATCTCAGAGCTGGTCAACTGCTACGAAACCCAGCGCCCTTCCCTGCCTGGCATGGCGCTCACCCCCGACATGGCCACCATCAGCGCCATCGCGACCGACCACGGCTTCGAAGAGGTGTATGCCAAGCAGATCCGCGCCCTGGGCCAACCAGGCGACATCCTGGTCGCCATTACCACCTCGGGCCACAGTCGCAGCCTGATCAAGGCCGCCGAAGCCGCCCTGTCACGGGACATGACCATAGTGGTGCTGAGCGGGGGCGATGGCGGCGAGATGGCCGGTCTGCTGGGGCCCAATGACGTGGAGATCCGGGTGCCATCTGCCCGCCGTCCTCGCATTCTGGAGGTGAACCTGTTGACCCTGCACTGCCTGTGTGATCTCATCGACCAGACTCTTTTCCCGCAACAGGAAGATTGAAACCATGAACAAGAAGTTACTCATGCTGGGTCTGCTGACCGGCTCCCTGCTGCTGCAAGGTTGTGCTGCCGTCGTCGTCGGTGGTGCCGCGGGTACCGCCAAGGTGTCCGGCGACCGGCGCACCCTGGGTGCCCAGTGGGATGATCAGACCATAGAGCTGAAAGCAGCCAACCTGCTGGCTGACAACAAGCCACTGAGCGCAGCCAGCAAGATCAGCGTCTACAGCAACAATGCCCGGGTGCTGCTGGTTGGTCAGACTCCTTCCGAAGCCTACAAGCTGGAAGCCGGCAAGATCGTCGGGCGCATTGACGGCGTTCGCCATGTTTACAACGAACTGCGTCTGGGTGAGCCCGCCAGCTTCACTACCCGCAGCAACGACTCCTGGATCACCTCCAAGGTGAAAGCCGACATGTTTGCCGCCAAAAACTTCGACAGCGCCAAGGTCAAGGTTGTGACAGAGAATGGCGAAGTGTTCCTCATCGGTCTGGTGACCCGTGAGGAGGGAGAACAGGCAGTCAATATCGCTCGCCATGTCAGTGGCGTGAAGCGCGTCATCAAGGCGTTCGAATACGCCCAGAACTGATGACAACCCCCCAGAAAAAAACGCAGCCAATTGGCTGCGTTTTTTATTTGATGACTTTCAGCGTCGGCTTGCCGCTCGGGCGTGGCGGCTCAGGGTCCGGCTCTACCGGCTCCTCGGCCTGCTCCAGCCAGAGATCATAGCCAGGTTCCGGCGGGAACAGGGTTCCTACGCCGTTTTCCCGGGCATGAATGGCCAGTACCGCCGCCATCGGGATGTAGACCTGCTGGGCTACGCCACCGAAGCGGGCACTGAAGCTGATGGCATCATTATCCATGTGGAACTGCATCACGGCACGAGGCGCAATGTTCAATACAATCTGGCCATCCTGGGCAAACTGCATCGGTACCATCACATGGGGAATATTGACGTTGACCACCAGATGGGGGGTCAAATCGTTGTCCAGCAACCAGTCATAGAACGCCCGCAACAGGTACGGGCGGCTCGGCGTCATTGTCGGTTCCATGCTCATACGCCGGCACGGATCTCGCGCTCGGCTTCAGTCAGGGAGGCCTGGAAGGACTCACGCTCGAACAGGCGGACCATGTAAGCTTTCAGCTCCTTGGCACCACGACCGGTCAGATCGATACCCAGGCTTGGCAGACGCCACAGCAGCGGGGCCATGTAGCAATCCACCAGACCGAACTCTTCGCTCATGAAATAGGGCATTTCACCGAAGATGGGCGCGATGGCCAGCAGGTTGTCCCGCAGCTCGTTGCGCGCAGCGTCGGCATCGGTACCGGCCATGATCTTGTCGGCCAGAGAGTACCAGTCCAGCTCGATGCGGTGCATCATCAGACGGCTGTTGCCGCGGGCAACCGGGTAGACTGGCATCAAGGGCGGATGCGGGAAACGCTCGTCCAGATACTCCATGATGATGCGCGAGGTATAGAGCGCCAGCTCACGGTCTACCAGAGTCGGTACTGAGTTGTACGGGTTCAGCTCGGCCAGCTCATCCGGCAGATTGTTTGGGTCAACCTGGCAAATATCCACGCTAACACCCTTCTCCGCCAGGACAATACGCACCTGATGGCTGAACATATCGTTGGCACCGGAAAACAGCGTCATAACCGAACGCTTATTGGCAGCTACAGCCATTGAACCCTCCCCTCATTTAAAAGCAGAAACGGCAATGAAGCATCTTGGACTTCATTGCCGTGCATTATATTACCCGTATCTGGTCGCTTAGTGAACGTCGCGCCAGAATTCCTTCTTCAACAGCACAGTGAAGATGAAGAAGATTACGATGAATCCAAGCACCCAGAAGCCCATGCGTTCACGCTCCTGTTGTACCGGTTCAGCCGAGTAGACCAAGAAGTTTACCAGATCCAGCACCGTCTGATCATACTCTTCGTTATCCATTTCACCATTGCCGTCAGATTTGATGCTGACAACCTGCTGGGTTTCGACGCCATCGACAGTATGTGTCGTAAACTCGGCGCGCGGTGTGCCCTGCAGCGGCTCCAGCACATGGGGCATGCCCACGGACGGGAAAACTGCATTGTTCACCCCGAACGGACGGGTCGGATCGACGTAGAAGGAGCGCAGATAGGTGTAAATCCAGTCTGCCCCACGAACACGGGCCACCAGCGTCAGATCGGGGGGCGGCGCACCAAACCACTTGGCAGCATCCTTCTCGGACATGGCGATCTTCATCAGATCACCGACCTTGGCATCGGTAAAGATGAGGTTGGCTTTCATCAGATCCTCGGGGATTTCGAGATCCGCCGCAACCCGGTTGTAACGCTGGTACTGGGTAGAGTGGCATCCGGCACAGTAGTTCATAAAGGTGGCGGCACCACGCTGCAACGAGGCCTTGTCATCCAGATCGTAATGGGCCTTGTCCAGCGGGAAATTGCCCCCTGCCGCGACCGCCAGGCAGGGTAACAGGGCCAGCACTGCAAATATTATTTTTTTCATTTGAATGTCACCCTTTCCGGCAGCGGCTTGGTTTGTTCGTTTTTGCTGTAGAAGAACAACAGGACGAAGAACCCGAAGTAACCCAGGGTACAGATCTGGGCAACCAGTGTCAGAGTCGGAGTCGACGGCAGCACACCCAGTACACCCAGGATAATGAAGCAGACCACGAACTGGGCAATGTTCAGCTTGTGCAGCTTGCTGCGGTAACGTACCGAGCGCACCTTGCAGCGATCCAGCCAGGGCAACAGGAACAGCACCACGATGGAAAGACCCATCATGATGACCCCGAACAGCTTGTCAGGGACCGCACGCAGAATGGCGTAGAAGGGGGTGAAATACCACACCGGAGCGATATGCGCCGGGGTCTTCAGACCATTCGCCACTTCAAAGTTCGGCTTCTCAAGGAAGTAACCCCACATATCCGGCTTGAAGAAGATGATGGCGCAGAAGAAGAACAGGAATCCCGCGACACCGATCATGTCCTTGACGGTGAAGTAGGGGTGGAACGCCACCGCATCCAGCGGCCAACCGTTGGCATCCTTGTGCTTCTTGATGTCGATGCCATCCGGGTTGTTGGAACCCACTTCGTGCAGCGCCAGGATGTGCATCGCCACCAGCATCACCAGTACCAGCGGCAAGGCGATGACGTGCAGCGCAAAGAAGCGGTTCAGGGTGGCACCTGAGATGACGTAGTCACCACGGATCCACAGGGTCAGGTCGTCGCCGATGACCGGAATGGCACCAAACAGCGAGATGATGACCTGAGCACCCCAGAAGGACATCTGGCCCCACGGCAGCAGATAGCCCATGAAGGCTTCGGCCATCAGTACCAGGAAGATCAGCATGCCGAAGATCCACAGCAGCTCGCGCGGCTTCTGGTAGGAGCCGTAGATCATGCCACGGAACATGTGCAGATAGACAACCACGAAGAAGGCGGAAGCCCCGGTGGAGTGCATGTAACGCAGCAACCAGCCATATTCCACATCCCGCATGATGTACTCGACGGAGGCAAAAGCACCTTCCGCCGAGGGGTTGTAGTTCATGGTCAGCCAAATGCCGGTGATGATCTGGTTGACCAGCACCAACATGGCGAGGGAGCCGAAGAAGTACCAGAAGTTCAGGTTCTTCGGTGCCGGGTACTTGGCCATGTGATCGTTGTACATGGCAGTGAGCGGGAATCGATAGTCGATCCAGCCCATCAGTTTACTCAACATGATCAGGCCTCCTTGCCATCGGCACCGACCAGGATGGTGGTGTCATTAATGAATTGATAGGGCGGCACGACCAGGTTGAGCGGTGCGGGTACCCCCTGGAACACACGACCGGCCATATCGAACTTGGAGCCGTGGCACGGGCAGAAGAACCCGGAGGTGACGCCCTGCACCTGTTCGCCAAAGCTGTCAGGCAAGTAGGTCGGTGAGCAGCCGAGGTGAGTACAGATCCCGACGGCCACGAAGATCTCGGGTTTGATGGATCTGTAACCGTTGTGGGCATAATCGGGCTGCTGAGGTTCATCAGAAGCGGGATCGCGCAACTTGTCATCATGAGCGGCCAGGGCATCCAGCGTCTGCTTGGTGCGGTTGACCACCCAGACCGGCTTGCCACGCCACTCGACACGGATGAGCTGGCCCGGTTCCAACTTGCTGATATCGACTTCGACCGGAGCACCGGCGGCTTTGGCCTTGGCACTCGGGTTCCATGATTTTATAAACGGCACTGCGGTAAAAGCAGCTCCTACCCCACCAACGGCAACCGTTGACCAGGTAAGAAATCTGCGGCGACCGGTATCAACTGGCGCATTGCTCATCCAAAAACTCTCCCATGTGGACTCCGCGCATTCTTATAGTGTCCCTGTTCCCCATTTCTCCGTGACAACAGCGGCGGAAGCTGGAGTTACAATTGCCACAGAAAACAGGGGAAATTTTAAAGAAAAGATAACAACTTGACAAGAAAGAGCGGTGAGCAATAAAAACAATAAAGAAACAATTTTTTGTCTTTTGTGACCTGTGGTTAGCATTGATATCGGTAATATTACCAATAAAAAAAGCCTGGCAATCGCCAGGCTTTTTTGACACTCGAAAGAGTGAGTACCAGAAGCGAATTAACGCTTGGAGTACTGCGGACGCTTACGAGCTTTGTGCAGACCAACTTTCTTACGCTCAACCTTACGGGCATCACGAGTAACAAAGCCAGCTTTACGCAGTTCGGAACGCAGGGTTTCGTCGTACTGCATCAGAGCACGAGTGATACCGTGGCGGATCGCACCAGCTTGACCGGAGATGCCACCACCGTTAACGGTGATGTACAGATCCAGTTTCTCGGTCATCTCAACCAGTTCCAGCGGCTGACGAACTACCATGCGGGCAGTCGGACGGCCGAAGTACTGCTCCAGGGAGCGCTGGTTGATTACGATCTTACCGCTGCCCGCTTTGATGAATACGCGAGCAGTGGAGCTTTTGCGACGGCCGGTACCGTAGTATTGATTTTCTGCCATGTTGCCAGTTCCCGATTAGATATCCAGTACTTGAGGTTGCTGAGCAGCATGAGCGTGCTCGGCGCCTGCGTAAACTTTCAGTTTACGGAACATGGCACGGCCCAGAGGACCTTTCGGCAGCATGCCTTTAACAGCAGCTTCGATTACCATTTCCGGTTTACGCTGAATCAGCTTGTCGAAGCTGATGGACTTGATACCACCCGGGAAACCGGAGTGAGCGTGGTACATTTTATCGGTAGTTTTGTTACCGGTTACACGTACCTTCTCGGCGTTTACAACGATGATGTAGTCACCGGTGTCAACGTGCGGAGTGTACTCAGCTTTGTGCTTACCACGCAGACGAGCAGCGATCTCGGTTGCGATACGACCCAGAGTTTTACCTTCTGCGTCCACAATGTACCAGTCACGTTTTACGGTTTCTGGCTTGGCAACGAAAGTTTTCATTAAGTTAAACCCAATTACCTGTTACAGACCCAATTGCTTATGGGGGCTCTCCCACAAACAACAAACGATGGCCTACCTGTACCCCTTCGAATACAAGTAAAGCTTAAAGTGTTGCTGCCTTATCGACAGCTGTAACGTGGGCCGGGCGATTATAAGTGAAGTTGCCTTAAATATCACCTGCTAATTTCACTGCCATGAAGCTAGCAAATGTCGCCCGGCCCTACCTGCCGCAGATGCCCATCCGACTGGCAGGCGCGGTATTGTGACTAAGGAAGGTGCACTCTTGCAAGGTATTCGTGCGATTGCATTTCCTGAAGCCGTGAAAGACAGCGTTGGAATTCGAAATTCAGCAGCCCTTCACCATAGAGATCCGCCATGGGAACAGCTGCCGAAATGATGAGCTTGACGTGCCGTTCATAGAATTCATCTACCATGGCGATGAAGCGGCGAGCCGCGTCATCCGTACCTGCTCCCATTGGCTGAACGTTGGCCAGCAAGACAGTGTGAAACAACCGGGCCAGTTCGATATAGTCGTTCTGGGAGCGGGGAGTACAGCAAAGTTGCTCGAACTCCATGTAAAGCACCCCTTCCCCCATCCCCAGCGACACCAGCTGGCGATGATTGATCTCAAGATCCCCCACCCGGGCCTCGTGACCACCTGTTAATTGCTGGAAATAACGCTCAAGGTTCGATTTTGCCTGTAGATCCAGCGGACAGTGATAGATCTCGGCCTGCTCCAGGGTTCGCAAGCGATAGTCGATGCCGCCATCCACATTAAGTATCTCGCAATGACGCTCGATCAGCGCGATGGCAGGCAGAAAACGGGCTCGTTGCAGTCCATTGCGATATAACTCTTGCGGAGGAATATTAGACGTAGCGACCAGCACTACGCCGTGGCCAAACAGTTCCTGAAACAGGGTGCCCAGCAACATGGCGTCTGTAATGTCGGAGACGAAAAACTCATCGAAACAGATGATATCCGTCTCGCTGGCGAGCTTGCTGGCAATCTGCTTGAGTGGATCGGTCTGGCCGTTCAATGCATTAAGTTCATCGTGGATGCGGTGCATGAAACGGTGAAAATGGCAGCGCAGTTTACGCTCACCCGGCAGGCTCTCGAAAAAAGTATCCATCAGCCAAGTCTTGCCTCTGCCGACACCGCCCCACATATAGATACCCTGGATGGGCTCGGGCGGTTTCGGCTTTTGCAGCCAGCCCAACAGTCCGCCGGATCTGGTCGGAGTCGGGCGCCGCTGCAAATCCTGATACAGTCGCTCCAGCCTGCTGATCGCCATACGCTGGGCGGGGTCGGCCTGAAAACCCGGACGCAGCAGATCCTGCTGATATTTTTGCTGCGGTGTCATCCTTGATGTGCCTCTCCAAGTCCCTGAATAGAGGACAAAATGGTATCACGGCCTCGGGACGCACGGTATAGTGCCAACCAGGCATGGCGGTTTGTTCAACCGAATCAACACACTGTTTTAGCTGTAACAAGGAGCATCTATGAGTCTGTTAACTGGGATCCTGCTGGCTGTCGCGGCCCTGATCATCGGTATCATCATCGGCCGTTTCTCGGTACGTAGCCGTGATGCCGGCCGTCTGGAACAGGAACTGAAGAAGGCCCACAAAGAGCTCGAAAGTTATCAGGGCCAAATCAATACCCACTTCGCCGACAGTGCGGCGCTGATGGAGCAACTGGCCGAGCAATATCAGACCCTCTACCGCCACATGGCAGAGCAGAGCAAGTTCCTGGCCAAGGCTCAAGAACCCCTGTTCCGTGAGCCGCCGGTAGAAGAAACGCAAACCAGCACCGAGACTGAACCCGGCATTCCTCCCCGTGACTATGCCGGAGCCTCTTCCGGTTTGCTCAAGCAAACAAGCTAGTGCCTCGCGGAACTAATCCGCCAGCCCTGTGGTCTGACCTTGACGATTGCAATGCAACTTTTTCTGGGAGCTGTTTTTCATATGCGTAAACCTCTTTCCATGCTCAGTGTGCTAGCCCTCAGTGTCGGTATCGCCATGTCTGCGGCCCCTGCACAGGCTGCAATGCCTTCCCTGTTCGAATCTAACCAGGAGATGCCGAGCCTGGCACCGGTTCTTGAGCAAGTTACCCCTGCCGTGGTCAATATCTCCGTCTCCGGCAAGAAAGTGACCCGTCAGCGTCTGCCGGAACAGTTCCGTTTCTTCTTTGGCCCCAACATGCCTGACGAGCAAGTGAGCGAGCAGCCGTTCCAGGCGCTGGGCTCCGGCGTCATCATCGATGCCAAGAAAGGCTATGTCATCACCAATGCTCACGTGGTACACGAAGCGGACGAGATCAAGGTCAACCTGAAGGATGGCCGCGAGTACGCCGCCAAGAAGATTGGTGAAGACAAGCAGTCCGATATCGCTCTGCTGCAAATCAAGGCCGACGATCTGGTGCAGATCAAGTTTGCCGACTCCGACGAGCTGCGAGTCGGCGACTATGCGCTGGCCATCGGCAACCCGTTTGGGCTGGGCCAGACCGTGACCTCGGGTATTGTCAGCGCCCTGGGCCGTAGCGGCCTCAACATCGAAAATCTGGAGAACTTCATCCAGACCGATGCGGCCATCAACTCCGGCAACTCGGGTGGCGCCCTGCTCAACCTGCGTGGCGAGCTTATCGGTATCAACACCGCCATCCTGGGCCCCAACGGTGGCAACATCGGCATCGGCTTTGCCATTCCGTCCAACATGGTGCGCAACCTCTCCGAGCAGATCATCAAGTACGGTGAAGTGCGTCGTGGCCAACTGGGGATCACCGGCACCGAGCTCACTTCGGAGATTGCCAAGACCTTCGGTTACAACAAGAAAGATGGCGCCTTCGTCAACCAGGTCATGCCTGACTCTGCTGCAGCCAAGGCCGGCATCAAGGCTGGCGACATCATTGTCAGCATCGATGGCAAAGCCATCCGTTCGTTTGGTGAGCTGCGCGCCAAGATCGCGACCATGGGTGCCGACAAGCAGGTTGCCCTCGGCCTTATCCGCGACGGAAAAGAGCAGACCGTCAAGGTTACCCTGAAGAAGGCAGATGATAGCGAGCTCCTGGCCAGCGCCCTGCATCCGGCACTGGAAGGGGCCAAGCTGAGCACCACTACAGAACCTGTTTCCGGCGTCGCCGTGGCCGATATCGACCCACGCTCGCCTGCGGCGGCTTCGGGCTTGCAGAAAGGTGACATCATCATCGGAGTCAACCGCCTGCGGATCAACACACTGGGCGAGCTGACCAAAGCACTCAAGAACAAACCTGACGTGCTGGCACTCAATATCCAGCGGGGTGACTCTTCACTCTATCTGGTGATCCGCTAATCCCTCCCCCACCCGCGGCATTCGCCGCGGGTGATTTTTATCCACCGATGATGTTATTCTCTGCCCGCAGCCTGTACGGATGAGAATGACATGAAAATCCCCCCTTTAGTCAGTTACTTGGGCAAGTCCATCGGCTTCGGTTTGACCGTCGCGGCGCTGCTGCTTGTGTTGTTTCCCAATTTTCGTGGGGGGGCCCAGCTACCCGGTCTCATCACCAATGCCCGCGAGTTGAGCTTCTCCTACGCCGCCCATCGCGCCGGCCCTGCCGTCGTGAATATCTACACCCGCAGCTTTGCCGCCAATCAGGGGAATCAGGGGGAACTGCGCCCACAGGGGCTGGGCTCCGGCGTCATCATGACTTCCCGCGGTTACGTGCTGACCAATTATCACGTCATTGCCGATGCCGACCAGATCATCGTCGCACTGCAGGATGGCCGGGTGTTCAGCGCCGAGCTGGTCGGTACCGATCAGCTGACCGATCTCGCCGTACTCTATATCGAAGCGGACAATCTGCCGGTCATCCCGCAGGATCCTGAACGACAACCCGAAGTGGGTGATGTGGTGCTTGCCATAGGCAACCCTTACAACGTGGGCCAAACCATCACTCAAGGCATCATCAGCGCGACCGGGCGCGCCGGGCTCTCCAGCATGGGACCCGACAGCAATGGCCGCCAGGATCTGCTGCAGACCGATGCCGCCATCAATGAGGGCAACTCGGGCGGGGCTCTGGTCAATGGTCGTGGCGATCTGGTGGGGATCAACACCGCTACTTATCACCTCAACGGCAATCAGGAGACTTACGGCATCAGCTTCGCCATCCCCTACCGGCTAGCCAAGCGGATCATGGATGAGCTGATCGCTAACGGTCGGGTCATCCGTGGCTACCTCGGCGTCTCCAGCGTCGAGATCAACCCCATCGTCGCTCGCATGATGAACCTGGGCGATCTGCGCGGTCTGGTGGTGGAGAGCCTGGATCCCAACGGCCCGGCCAGCAAGGGAGGTCTGAAGCGGGGAGATGTACTGCTCAAGATCAACGGAGAGGCCATCAGCGGCGTTCGGGCCGCCATGGACAAGATTGTCGAGAGTCGCCCGGGCACCAAGCTCACCATATCGGTATTTCGTGAGGGCAAACCGCTCGAAGTCGTAGTCACCATAGAAGAAGACCTGCGCTACCAGAAGCGGGCAACCCGCTAGGGTGCTGTACACGCAGGACGTCGACGGCAGGAGATAGCGGAGTGGGAAGGAGAGAGAATACCTGAGAAGCCGCAGGTATTCTCCTTATGCGTGGCGTCTCATACGCCAGAAGGCTGAGCGACTACTCTTCATTGAAACCGGACGTAAACAACGCGACAACGGCAGCCAGGGCTTCCACCTCGTCGGGCCCCTCCACCTGAACTTCCACCTGGCGGCCCTGGGCAGAGTCCAGCATCAGCAAGCCAATCACACTGTCGGCATCAGCCTCAACACCATCCTCATTGCGCAGCAGCACATGAGCATCAAAACCCTGTACCAGCTCAAACAGCATCATGGCTGGCCGAGCGTGGATACCCAGCTTGTTCTTCACTTCAACCGAGGCGGAAACTGTCATCAGGTCGTCCTATTGGGGTATCACGCTTGGGAACTGCTCTTGTCGAGGGTACGGTGGCGAATTTGCACGTTCTTGCCGAGCTGCCGGAAGGAGTTGGCCAGGCGTTCGGCGATGAATACCGATCTGTGCTGGCCCCCGGTACAGCCGATGCCGACCGTGAGATAGCTGCGGTTGTTACGCTCCAGATGGGGGAGCCAGGTCACCAGCATGTGTTCGATTTGCTGGGTGAACAGCATCACGTCCGCCTGGGCCGAGAGGTAGCTGGCCACCGGCTCATCCTTACCGGTAAAAGGCTTGAGCTCGGGGATCCAGTGCGGATTGGGCAGGAAGCGAGCGTCGAACACGAAATCGGCATCCTTGGGTATGCCATATTTGAAACCGAACGACTCGAACACCAGCACCAACTCGTTCTCTTTCTTGCCGAGCACCCGAGTCTTGATGAGCTCGCTCAAGTCGTGAATGCTGAGGCTGGTAGTATCGATGCGCAGATCGGCAGTTGAGGAGATCGGCGCCAGCAGATGGGTCTCTTCCCGGATCGCCTCGTCCAACGACAGTTTGTTGCGCGACAAGGGGTGCAGACGGCGGCTCTCGCCATATCGTTTGAGCAGCGTGGTGTTGTCGGCATCGAAGAAGAAGCTGGCAAACTCGACCCTGCCCTCGTTGCGCACCTGAGCCAGCAAATTCTCCAGTTTTTCCGAATCATTCGGCAAGTTGCGCACGTCTATGCTGACTGCCAGCTTGTCGTACTGGCTCTCGACCGAAACGATCAGCTGGGGCAACAGGTTGACCGGCAGGTTGTCCACACAGTAATAACCCAGATCTTCCAATACCCTCAGGGCTACGGTTTTACCGGAGCCCGAGCGTCCACTTACCACGATTAACTGCATCTTGTTCCCTCACGCCAAAACGGGTGTGTGATCCTGGCCTGTATATCAGGCTGAGGTCATGATCTGATAGAGCTCTTCATCGCTGGTTGCCTGGCGTAACTGGCGGCATACCGCCTTGTCACCCAGCTTGGAAGCCATCAGGGAAAGGGTCTTCAGATGCTGTTTGCACTCGCTTTCCGGTACCAACAGGGCAAACAGCAGGTCAACCGGTTGATTGTCGATGGAGTCGAAAGGGATGGGATCGGCAAACGTCATCAGAATAGCGGTGGGCGGAAATTCATCGTCGATACGACCATGAGGGATCGCGATACCGGCACCGATCCCGGTACTGCCCATTTTTTCGCGGGCCAGCAAGCATTCAAACAGCGCCTGGCGTGAGGTACCCAGGCGCTCGGCGGCCAGCTCGCTGATGATTTCGAGGGCCCGTTTCTTGCTTGTACAAGGGACTGCACTCTTGGTGCAGTCCCGACTCAGTATGTGTTCAAGTTGCATGGTTATTTTTTATTTAACTTGTCTTTATGCTTGATGATCTGCCTGTCCAGCTTGTCGAGCAGGGTATCTATCGCGGCATACATATCGACATGCTCGGAGTTGGCGAAGACCTCGCCGCCACTGACATGCAGTTTGGCTTCGGCGATCTGGTTCAGTTTTTCCACGCTCAGTACCACATGCACGTTGTTGATGTGGTCGAAGTGACGCTCGAGTTTGGCAAATTTGTTATTCACATAATCACGCAGAGCTTCGGTAATCTCGACATGGTGTCCGGTCAGGTTAATTTGCATAACGTCATCCTTTTGTTTTGCCTAAACCAGGCGTTTGCGCTGATTGGAAGGTGGGATAAACAGGGATTCGCGGTACTTAGCGATCGTGCGTCTAGCCACCATAATACCCTGTTCGGCCAGCAAATCCGCGATCTTGCTATCACTTAGCGGCTTGGCGGGGTTCTCCGCCGTCACCAGCTTCTTGATGAGCGCACGGATTGCGGTCGATGAGCACTCTCCTCCTCCTTCTGTATTCACATGGCTGGAGAAAAAAAACTTCAGTTCGAAAATACCGCGGGGGGTATGCATGTATTTCTGGGTTGTTACACGGGAGATGGTCGACTCATGCATCTCCACCGCTTCGGCGATATCGTTGAGCACCATCGGCTTCATCGCCTCTTCACCATATTCGAAAAAACCCTGTTGCTGCTCGACGATGCAGCTGGCCACTTTCAACAGGGTGTCGTTGCGGCTCTCAAGGCTCTTGATGAACCACTTTGCTTCCTGCAAGTGGGAACGGATAAACTGGGTATCCGTGCTGCTACGGGCGTTACGTGCCATAGCGGCATAGGTCTCGTTGACCCGGATGCGCGGGGATGAATCAGGATTGAGTTCCACCACCCAGCGATTCTGCCGTTTGACTACGGAGACGTCCGGGATCACGTACTGGGAGTCGCTCTGGATGATGCCGTTGCCCGGCCGTGGCTCCAACAGCTGGATCAGATCCAGCACCTCCTTGAGGTCGCTCTCCTTGAGCCGAGTCTTGCGCGCCAGGGTGCGGTAATCGCGATTGCCGAGCAGATCCATGTGCTCCTGGATCACCTCCTTGGCCTCACTGATCCAGGGAGTCTCAGTGTCGTACTGCTCCAGCTGGATCAGCAGGCACTCCTGTACCGAACGAGCTGCGATACCCACGGGATCGAAGTGTTGCACCCGCTTGAGCACGACCTCGATTTCATCGAGTTCGACCTCCACTTCGTCGCTGCTCACCGCCGCCTGGATATCTTCCAGCGACACAGTCAGATAACCGGATTCGTCGATGGCATCTATGATGGCAAGCGCGATGGCGGCATCCACATCGCTGAACGGGGTGAGGCGCATCTGCCACAACAGGTAGTCCTGCAGGTTCTCGGTGGTCTCCCCCTGGTAGACGGTGTCATCTCCATCATGGATGGGTCCGGCACTCTGGGCCGTCCCCGCGGAATAGACCTCGTCCCAGGTCGTATCCACCGGCAACTCGTCCGGCATCTGATCCTGGGCCATGGCATCGCTGGAATCCAGCTGGCTGGCATCGACCTGATCTTGCGGGGATGTCTCCTGCACCTCGCTCTCTTCCTGCTCCAGCAGGGGATTGTTTTCGAGCGCTTGCTGAATTTCCTGCTGAAGTTCCAGAGAGGAGAGCTGGAGCAGACGAATCGCTTGTTGTAATTGCGGCGTCATGGTCAGGGATTGACCGAGACGCAACTGTAATGTCGGCTTCATCTACGTCGGGATATCCTTATGTTCAGCGAGGCACGCGGCAAAGGAAATGAAGGCATGCCCCCTTACTATAGACTGAATTGATCGCCCAAATAGACGCGCTTGACCTGCTCATCGGCGAGGATATCAGCCGGCGCACCTTCAGCAATCATCTGGCCGTGGCTGACGATATAGGCCTTCTCACATACGTCCAGAGTCTCTCTGACGTTGTGGTCGGTAATCAAGACGCCCAGCCCCCTATCTTTCAGGTGCTGGATGATCTTCTTGATGTCTATCACAGAAATGGGATCCACACCGGCAAACGGCTCATCCAGCAGGATAAAGCGCGGCTCCGCCGCCAGGGCGCGGGCAATTTCGACCCGGCGCCGCTCGCCACCGGACAAACTCTGACCCAGGTTGTCGCGGATGTGGGTGATGTTGAACTCTTCCAGCAGCTGTTCGACCTTGTCTTCCCGCTCCTCGCGACTCAACCCCTTGCGAGTCTGCATGACTCCCATCAGGTTGTCGAACACCGAGAGACGGCGGAAAATCGAGGCTTCCTGCGGCAGATAGCCGATGCCGTTGCGGGCACGCACGTGCATGGGCTGCAGGCTGATATCCTGATCATCGATGGTGATGAGACCGGCATCACGCTGCACCAGGCCGACAATCATGTAAAACGAGGTCGTCTTGCCGGCGCCGTTGGGTCCGAGCAAGCCGACGATCTGGCCTGTGCCTACCTCCAGACTCACATCACTGACCACCATGCGGCGCTTGTAGCTCTTCTGCAGGCCCACTGCTTTCAATACTGCCATGGCTTATTTTCCCTGGGTCTGCTGATCGGCCGGCTTGTCGAAATTCTCTACCTGATCCGGCAGGAAGACGGTTTTGACCCGCTGGTTCGGTGTCTTGCTCTCGGCGATCATCTTCTGTTTAACGATGTCGTAGCGGATCAGGTCACCATTGACCTGACTATCTTCCTGCTTGAGCTGGCCATTGCCGGTGATGGTCACCAGGCGCTTCTTCAACTCGTAGCGAATGCTGTTGCCGTGGGCGTTGACCGGCTTGCCATTGTCCAAGATCTGGAAGAAGGTAGCGGGTTTGCCATAAGCGGTCATCACCTCAGCCCCTTTCTCGCCGGAGCGGGTCACAACAACTTTGTCGGCCTTAATCTTGATAGTGCCCTGAGTGATGATCACATCCTGCTCGAAGGTGACGCGATTATCCTGCATCTCTGCGACCTGCTTGATGGCATCGACATAAACCTTCTCGGCAAAGTCGGACTCTTTGGCGGTCACAACACCGCAGAACAACAAGGCTGCGAGGGCCAGATTAACGTTTTTCATTGAAATAGATGGCATGACCTTGATCCAGTAACTCAAAATATTTGCGGTCCAGATGGCCTTTCAGGCCAACCCCTTCGGTCTGGAAATCCTGACCCAAAATCTTCACTTCCCGATTGCTGCGCACATCCTGGGTCACCAGGTCCAGCTCCAGATAGGGAGTATCGAGCGTGGAGATGAAGGAGGTGGGCAGCAGACCGTCCAGATGCACCTTGTCCCGCATGATCACGTTGTCATCGGTGTTGAGCACACCAGTGTCGGCCGTGACTTTCCATTCAGCCTCCCCCTTGTCATCGAACATGTAGACGACGGGCTTGTCGAATGTCGCCTGCTCGATGATCTGGTAGTACTCGGCATAGGCCGACTCCAACCGTTCGGTACGCTTGCCGTTCACATCGAAACGGGTGGTCACCAACTCTTTGGCGACAAAATCCGGCTGATAATGCTCGGTTTTTACCGTGCTCTCCGGCACCAGCTCCACCTTGCTCAACTGCCAGGCGACCAGGGCAACCAGAAACAACAGGGCAAACAACAGGGTCTGTCTGTTCATACCGATGCCTCAGGCTGGTAATCTCCGTGCCCCTGGGCCTGCAGGATCAGGTCGCATACCTCGCGCACCGCGCCTGTGCCGCCAGCCAGGCGAGTCACCATGTCGGCCCGGCGCAAGACCAGAGGATGGGCATCGGCCACCGCAATACCAAGGCCACAAGCCCCCATCACCGGCAGATCTATGGTGTCATCGCCCATGTAGGCAGCCTGCGACGCATCCAGGCCCAGCTTGGCCAGCAATGCCTCGAAGTGGGGCAATTTCTTGTCCGCCCCCTGTACCACGTGATTCACTCCGAGACTCTTCATCCGATCACTGACGATGCGGGAGTTACGCCCCGTGATGATGGCGATCTCGATCCCGGCGTTGAGCAGCGCCCGCATGCCTGCACCATCGCGGGTACAGAAGGTCTTCAGCTCCTCGCCGTTGTTACCCATATAGATGAGGCCATTGGAGAGCACTCCATCCACATCGCACACCAGCAGGCGGATTTGCGCCGCCTTGTCATACTGGCTGCGCGTCACCGGACCATAAAGGGTCGGTACGTTTTGCATCAAATTACTCCGGCTTTCAGCAGGTCGTGCATGTTGAAGGCACCCAGCGGGCGCTTGTCTCCATCCACCACCAGTAATCCGTTGATCTTTCTGGTTTCCATCAGTTTGACGGCTTCCGCCGCCATCATTTCCGGCCCTACGGTAACACAGTTGGCGGTCATCACGCGGCTGATCGGGGTGTGATGGATGTCCACCTGCTGATCGAGAATGCGGCGCAGGTCGCCATCGGTAAAGAGTCCCGCCAGCAGGCCATGCTGATCGACGACTGCCGTCATGCCAAGCCCTTTACGGCTCACCTCCAGCAGTGCCTCGCTGATGGTGGCATCAATAGAAACCAGGGGCAACAGGTCACCACTGTGCATCAGATCGCCGACCCGCAGCAACAGGCGCTTGCCAAGCGACCCGCCCGGGTGGGAGAGAGCAAAGTCATCGGCGGTGAAGCCACGCGCTTCCAGCAGGGCCACCGCCAGCGCGTCCCCCATCACCAGGGTTGCCGTGGTGCTCGATGTGGGCGCGAGCCCCAGCGGGCAGGCCTCTTTTTCCACCTTGATGCACAGGTGCACATTGGCCTCCTTGGCCATGGTCGAAGCGGGGTTGCCGGTCATGCAGATGAGCGGTATGCCACGGCGCTTGAGCACCGGCAGCAGGGCCAGGATCTCGTCGCTCTCGCCCGAGTTGGAGATAGCGATAATGAGATCGCCTGCGGAAATCATCCCCAGATCCCCATGGCTGGCTTCCCCCGGATGGAGGAAGAAGGCGGGAGTGCCGGTGCTGGCCAGGGTCGCGGCAATCTTGCTGCCGATATGGCCAGACTTGCCCATCCCTGTGACCACTATCTTGCCACCACAACGCAGCACCATCTCGCACGCCTTGTCGAAGGCGTCATTCAGATACTGGTAGAGTCCATCAATCGCTTGCTTTTCCGTGTCCAGCACCGCGCGGGCACTGCGACGAAAATCGAACAGGTCAGACACTTTCTCAGGCTTTACAGACATAAAGACACAGCTCCGGGCCGAAATTAGCTGCGGGATTATAAAAAAGTCTGTCCGGATAAGCGAATCGGATGGTGGATCCCCGGCAGGATGACGCACTTTGTTACACAAATTTGGCGTACAAACGGGCTGCCAGCCTGTTCAATAGTTGTTCCTTGATGTTGCTTAGACCTAGACTAGCCCATAAAATTCGCTCCTCATTTGCACCGGATGGACAATTGTTTGAACAATGACCTGATCACCATCTCCGACCTGACCTTCAGTCACGGAGATAGGCTGTTGTATGACGGGATCAACCTGACCATCCCCCGTGGCCAGGTTACCGCCGTCATGGGTCCGAGCGGCATCGGCAAGACCACCTTGCTGCGGCTGATCGGTGGCCAGCTCAAGCCCGAGTCCGGTCACATTCTGTTTGACGGGGAAGATATCCCAAGCCTCTCCCGTTCGCGCCTCTATGAGGTGCGCAAGCGGATGAGCATGCTGTTTCAGAGCGGCGCCCTGTTCACCGGCATGACGGTCTACGACAACGTGGCCTTCCCGCTGCGGGAGCACTCAGGCCTGCCGGAAGAACTGATCCACACCATCGTCATGATGAAGCTGCAGGCCGTGGGGCTGCGCGGTGCCGCAAAACTGATGCCATCCGAGCTCTCCGGCGGCATGGCACGGCGTGCGGCGCTGGCACGGGCCATCGCGCTCGACCCCGACCTCATCATGTATGACGAACCCTTCGTCGGTCAGGATCCCATCACCATGGCGGTGCTGGTGAAGCTGATCAAGGAGTTGAACAATGCCCTCGGCATCACCTCCGTCATTGTCACCCACGATGTGAAGGAGGTGCTCGGCATCGCTGATTACGCCTACATCATTGCCAACCGCCAGGTAGTGGCACACGGCACGCCGGCGCAACTGCGCGAGGAGCACAACCCCGAAGTCGAGCAGTTCCTGAAAGGATTGCCCGATGGTCCTGTTCCGTTTCATTTTCCGGCAGGCGACCTGCTACAGGATCTCTGATGTTGACAAGCCAAATAAGCAAGCTGGGACGACGCGGCGTACGTTTCATTACCGCCATCGGCCGGGCGACCATCATGCTGTTCCATGCGCTGGCGGGCAAACCCGCGCCGCGCAAGCACTTCCCGCTGCTGATCCAGCAGCTCTATGTGGTCGGGGTGCAGTCGGTGGCCATCATTCTGGTGTCGGGTCTGTTCATCGGCATGGTGCTCTCCTTGCAGGGTTACAACGTGCTGAAAGACTTTGGCGCCGAGCAGAGCCTGGGGCCTCTGGTCTCCCTCTCCCTGCTGCGGGAACTGGGTCCTGTGGTGACCGCCCTGCTGTTTGCCGGCCGCGCGGGTTCTGCCCTGACCGCGGAAATCGGCCTGATGAAGGCCACCGAACAGCTCTCCAGCCTTGAGATGATGGCGGTGGATCCGCTGCGCCGGGTGGTGGCACCCCGCTTCTGGGCTGGAGTCATCAGCATGCCGCTGCTGGCCTTCATGTTCAGCCTGATCGGCATCTTCGGTGGCAAGCTGGTCGGCGTGGACTGGCTGGGAGTGGATGAAGGGGGCTTCTGGTCCGCCATGCAGGCCTCCGTCGACTGGCAGGATGACATCATGCAGGGTGCCATCAAGAGCCTGATCTTCGCTCTGGTGGTCACCTGGATTGCCCTTTTCAACGGTTATGATGCCAAGCCGACCTCGGCCGGGATCAGCCAGGCCACGACCCGCACCGTGGTTCACTCATCCCTGGCCGTGCTCGGTCTGGATTTTATACTCACCGCAGTCATGTTTGGATAAGGTAAAGATGAAGTTCAGCAAAGTAGAATTCCTGGTCGGCCTCTTCATGCTGGCTGGCATCGGTGCCATTCTGGCACTGGCTCTGCAAGTGGCCGGTTTGAGCTTCAAACCGGAGGGAGAAACCTATACCCTGCACGCGCATTTCGATAATATCGGCGGCCTGAAAGTACGCTCTCCGGTCAAGGTCGGTGGCGTGGTGGTCGGTCGGGTGAGCGACATTACACTCGACCCGCAAACCCAGGTTCCCGAAATCACCCTGCAGATGCAAAAGAGTGCAGGTGAGTTTTCCGAAACCAGCTCTCTCTCCATCCTCACCTCCGGCCTGCTCGGCGAGCAGTACATAGGTCTGACCCCAGGCTTCACCGATGAGGACATGGGCACCGGCATGCTCAAGGATGGTGACATGATTGAAGACACCAAATCCGCCATCGTGCTGGAAGATCTGATTGGCAAGTTCCTCTACAGCCAATCCTCTGACAGCAAATCAGACAGCAAGTAAGGAGTAACCATGTTCAAGAAGATCGCCCTGCTGCTGGGCCTGATGACCAGCATGCTCTTTTCCCTGTCCGCCCAGGCCGCGGTGGACGCCACCGATCCCAATGCGCTGGTCGACATGGCCGCCAAGCAGACCTTCGCTCGTCTGAAGGCCGATCAGGCACAGATCAAAAACAATCCTGACCACCTGCGCGTCATCATCCGCGAGGAGCTGTTGCCCTACGTAGACAACCGCTTCGCCGCCTACAAGGTGCTTGGTAACCAGATCAAGCAGACCACCCCGGCCCAGCGCGATGCCTTCGTCGAGGTCTTCACCGAGTACATGGTGAGCTCCTACGCCGATGCCCTGGCCCACTTCGACAAGCAGACCGTCAAGGTCGAGCCGGGCAAGGCCCCCAACGGCAATATCACCGCCGTCAACGTCAGCGTGAAAGAAGCCGGCAAGCCGGACATCTTCCTCGAGTTCAAGCTTCGCAAGAACAACAAGACCGGCGAATGGAAAGCCTTCGACATGGTCGCCGAGGGGATCAGCCTGCTCTCCGCCAAACAGAGCGAACTCGGTGGCCTCATTCGCCAGGACGGCATCGATGCAGTGATCGCCCAGCTGCGCGAGCACAACGCCAAGCCGCTGGTGATCAAGTCATGATCTTCAAGGGCGAGCTGCAGGCGCCACAGGTCAATGACCTGTGGCAACGCCGCGCCGACTGGTGGCAGGACGACAAGCTGGAGCTGAGCCAGGTCACCACCCTGGACTCCGCCGGCCTGGCCCTGCTGGTCAAATGGGCCAAAGCCGCCCTGGCACGAGGCGCAACACCGCAACTGGTGGGCGCCTCCACTGATTTCTATACCCTGGCCAACCTCTACGGGGTGGCCAGTCTGTTTCAATCAACCCCGCTCACAACTGAGGACGCATAATGCAAGTCTCTGAAATTGAAGCGATACTCCTTGAGGCTCTGCCATTGTCCGAAGTCCATGTCAAAGGGGATGGCAGCCACTACCAAGTGATTGCCGTCGGCGACATGTTTGACGGTATGAGCCGAGTCAAGAAACAGCAGGCCATCTATGCCCCGCTGATGGACAAGATCGCCAGCAACGCCATTCACGCCCTCTCCATCAAGGCCTTTACCGAAGCCGAGTGGAAGCGCGAACGTAAATTCCTATTGCCCTCCTGATTTGGTAACGAAGTAACCATGGACAAATTCAAGATCACCGGCCCCTGCACCCTCTCCGGTGAAGTGACCATCTCCGGCGCCAAAAACGCCGCCCTGCCGATCCTGTTCGCCACCCTGCTGTGCGACGAAGAGGTTCAGCTCTCCAACGTGCCGCGCCTCAAAGACGTGGGCACCACCATCAAGCTGCTGGAGATGCTGGGCGCGACCACCAAGGTGAACGGCAACGTCACCGTGCTGGCCGGTGCCGTGAACAACCACGTGGCCCCGTACGAGCTGGTCAAAACCATGCGCGCCTCCATCCTGGCGCTGGGCCCGCTGGCTGCCCGCTACGGCGCGGCCGACGTCTCCCTGCCCGGTGGCTGCGCCATCGGTGCCCGCCCGGTCAACCTGCATGTGCACGGCCTGGAGCTGATGGGTGCCAAGATCGCCATTGAGGATGGCTACATCAAAGCCCGCGTCGACGGTCGTCTGAAAGGTGCTCACATCCTGATGGACATGGTTTCCGTCACCGGTACCGAGAACCTGATGATGGCCGCTACCCTGGCTGACGGTCGCACCGTGATCGAAAACGCCGCGCGCGAGCCGGAAGTGGTCGATCTGGCCAACTTCCTCAATACCCTGGGCGCCAAGATCCAGGGGGCGGGCACCGACACCCTGGTCATCGATGGCGTCGAGCGTCTGCACGGTGGCAGCTACAGCGTGCAACCTGACCGCATCGAGACCGGAACCTTCCTGGTGGGCGCAGCGGTCACCGGCGGCAAGATCACCTGCCGCAAGACAGACCCGACCCTGCTGGAAGCGGTACTGGTCAAGCTGGAAGAGGCCGGCGCCCTGATTGAGAAGGGTGAAGACTGGATCACCCTCGACATGACCGGTCGCACCCTCAAGCCGGTCACCATCAAGACTGCCCCCTACCCGGCGTTCCCGACCGACATGCAGGCCCAGTTCACCGTGCTGAACGCGGTAGCTCAGGGTACCGGCATGGTCACCGAGACCATCTTCGAGAACCGCTTCATGCACGTACCCGAGCTGGTGCGGATGGGCGCCGACATCGAACTGCAGGGCAACGTCGCCATCTGCCGCGACGCCCAGCAACTCAAGGGTGCCCAGGTGATGGCCACCGATCTGCGCGCTTCCGCCAGTCTGGTGCTGGCCGGCTTCGTGGCCGAAGGGGCCACCATTGTCGATCGCATCTACCACATCGACCGTGGCTACGAAGACATCGAGCAGAAGCTGCAAGGCCTGGGCGGTTGCATCGAGCGCATCAAGGGCTGATTGCCACCCCTTGATCACGGCTGATAAAAAGGCCCCCTCGCCAACGCGAGGGGGCCTTTTTCATGCCGGCTGATCGGGTCGAACGGGCGGAGGATTAATGCCCCGCCAGCTTCATGTTCTCGACCAGCACTGAGCCGGTCTTGAGGCTGGAGCGTTCATCCTCGTCGCAACCCACCGCCACTATGTGGCTGAACATATCAGCCAGATTGCCGGCGATGGTGATCTCCTCAACCGGGTAGGCGATTTCTCCATTTTCAACCCAGAAACCGGCGGCGCCGCGGGAGTAGTCACCATTGACGATGTTGACCCCCTGCCCCATCAGCTCGGTCACCAGCAGGCCGGTGCCCATCTCCTTGAGCATCCCCTGGAAATCCTGACCGGTATTGGATACCTGCCAGTTGTGGATGCCGCCGGCGTGGCCCGTGGTGGTCAGTCCCAGCTTGCGGGCAGAGTAGGAGGTGAGCAGCCAGCTCATCAGCTCACCGTTGCGCACTATATCCATGTCACGGGTGAGCACCCCTTCCCCGTCAAACGGGGTACTGGCCAGGCCTCCCAACAGGTGGGGAAACTCCTGGATGGTGAGCCACTTGGGCAGGATCTGCTTGCCCAGCTTATCGAGCAGGAAGCTCGACTTGCGGTAAAGATTGCCACCACTGATGGCCATAACCAGGTGGCCCCAAAGCCCGGCCGCCGTATCGGGATGAAACAGCACGGGGGCATGGCGAGTGGTGATCTTGCGGGCGCCGAGGCGGGAGACAGTGCGCTCCACCGCCTCGTCGGCGATGCGCTGCGGGCTCCACAGTCCCTCGAGGGTACGGCTGGAGGAGTAGCCGTAATCCCGCTGCATGTCGCCATCCTGCTCGCCGATCAGCACGCAGCTCAGGGAGTTGCGCGACGCCGCATAGCCTTTGACGAAGCCGTGACTGTTGCCATAGACCTTGATGCCGAGGTGGCTGGAGAAGCCGGCGCCATCGGAGTGCTTGATGCGCGCATCGCGCCCCAGCGCCAGCCGCTCGCACTCGATGGCCAGTTCGATGCCATGCTGGGGATCGAGGGCCACCGGATGGCACAGCTGCAGATCCGGGGCATCCCAGGCCAGCAGTTCGGCAGGCGCCAGGCCGGCGCAGTCGTCGGGAGAGGTGTGACGGGCAATTTCCATCGCCGCCTCGACGGCAGCGCGGATGGCCGGCTTGCTCAGGTCCGTGGTCGAGGAGGAGCCCTTGCAACCGTCGCGATAGACGGCGATGCCGAGCGCCCCATCCTTGTTGAATTCGATGCTTTCCAGTTCACAGCCCCGGGTGTTTACCGACAGCCCGGTCTGCTTGCTGATGGAGACTTCGGCCAGCGAGGCGCCCAGTCCTTTGGCTATCTCCAGGGCCTCGGCAACCACGGCCTCGAGATGGGCTTGATCCTGGCGGATTTGGTCTTGCTGATCCATAACTCACATCTGTATGAAGGAAGGAAAGGGGCTAAGCATATCAGACCCCTGCGCCCAGCGGGAGAAGCTGGTAACATATCCGCCAAACGTGAAAGACAGGAATCAAGAGACCGATGAGTCACTATCAAGACGACAACGAGTGGGAAGACTGGGGACCCAGCAAGAGTCAGCTCAAGCGCGACGCCGAGGCCTTGCAAAAGATGGGTGAGGAGATCGTATCCCTCAGCCACAGCGAACTGGAAAAGATCCCGCTGGATGAGGAGCTGGCAGAAGCCGTCGAGCTGGGTCGCAAACTCAAGCCGAAGAAGGATGAATCCTTCCGCCGCCATCTGCAGTTCATCGGCCGCCTGATGCGCAGCCGGGATGTGGAGCCCATCGCCGAAGCGCTCTCCATCATCAAGAATCGCCACTCCACCGTGAATGCTCGCCTGCACCGTCTGGAGCAGTGGCGGGAGCGGCTGATCAGCGAAGGGGACAGCGCCCTCAACGAACTGATGGCCCAGTTCCACGAGCTGGACCGCCAGAAACTGCGCCAGCTGATCCGCAACGCCAACAAGGAGCGGGAGCTGAACAAACCGCCGGTGGCCTTCCGCGAGATTTACCAGTATCTGCGCGGTGAAATCGAAGATCTGCTGTGATCCCCGCAACACGCCTCCCCTGCGGAGGCGTGTTGGTCATTGCCCCCTTAACATCCCCCTTTTTCTCTGCGTTTAATATATCCACCACAGATTCTACTGGGCAGGCTACCCATACACACTAAACGCCCATAAAAAGGGGCACTCAAGCGATACCACTTTTATTTTGTTAACAATATTGCATCATTTTGTTTGACATATTGAACGGCATTGGCAGACTGGAAAGAAGATCCCGGCTGTTGCTGTCCGCTCCGATCGACGATGCTGACCCCATGCAACACGGGATTGCGAGATCATGCCTTCGGCATGCCTTTGCCAAACATGGAGTTGCAAGGGCTTGCCCAAGGCACAGGACGAGACTTCACCGCCAAGGATAGCCAAGGTGCCCTATGCCCAATCCCACAACCTTTACCAATCGCAAACCTGTCGTACTGATGACCATGGGCGCCCAGCCCCGTAACGGTCACGCCTATCAGGTCATGACCCACAAATACATTGCCCCGCTGGTGGAGATCAGCGGTTGCGTCCCGCTGCTGGTACCCACTTGTTGCGGCACCGCCGATCTGGAGCAGTATCTGGATCTGGCCGACGGGATCTACCTGAGCGGGGCTGGCTCCAACATAGATCCGGCGCTCTACGGTCAGGAGAACCTCACCCCGGAGAAGCAGCAGGATCGGGAGCGCGACCTGTTCGATCTGCCGTTGATCAAGGCTGCGCTCCGACGGGGGCTGCCAATCCTCGGGATCTGCCGCGGCATGCAGGAGATCAACGTGGCACTGGGGGGGAATATTCATCAGAAGGTGTACTGCGAACCTGGCTACGACGATCACCGGGAAGATGCCGACGATCCGGTCGATGAGCAGTATGGCGAGAGTCACCCCATCAATCTGGTGCCAGGCAGCTGGTTTGCCCAGTTGATGGGGGAGGAAAGCATCCCGGTGAACTCGCTCCATGGACAGGGGATCGACCGGCTGGGTGAAGGTCTGGAGCCGCTGGCTCACGCGGAAGACGGGTTGATAGAGGCGATCCATGCCCCGACCATTTCCCCCTTCCTGTTGGCGGTGCAGTGGCATCCGGAGTGGAAGGCCAGCGAAAACCCCCACTCCATCAAGATATTCCAGGCTTTTGGCGATGCCTGCCGCCAACGCAGCGTCCGCCTCGCAGCCTAAGGAAAGTTACTCGTCGAAACCACGCGCCTTGAGCTTGGGCAGCGCGCCCCGCTGAAGGCGCATTTCGCGACAGCTATCCAACCCCTTAAGCCCGCGCTGGATATAGTCCGGGGAGTGGCCAAATACCATGCCGTTGCTGCGATAGAGCTTGTTGTCGTCGAGTTCGAACCGCTCGCCGCCTATCAGCAACTGCTCCCGGCCATTGACGACGTCCCCCCGTTTGAGCGGCAGCGCCATGTCGCTCAACACCTCGCCGGTGGCACACCCTTCACGCCAGTGCACCTCGTTGGAAAAGGGCATGATGGCGATCTCGCGCCAGGAACCGTCCCTGAACTCGACCCTGTATCTGTCCACCAGCAAATCACAACCCGCCAATGGCCATGCCGCCATCAAGCAGATGATTTTCTTTGATAATTGCACAAGATTGCACTCCATTGACTTGTTCGGCACAGCATAAATAAATTGCCCCGCCGCTGCACCATTTACCCTCACAACTCCAACTATGCTGGATGTAAATAGTCACAAGGGGCTGTTATGTCTGGCGATAATCTCATCATGCTGCCGACCCTGATCTGGATCCTGGAACACCCGTTCTGGATCCTGCTCACCCTGTCACTCCTGCTGATCCACTTCTGGCGCAACCCGGGGCAACGGCGAGAGAAACTCTCCGAACTCGGGTTCGTGATCATCAGCCTGGTCATCATACTGCTGATCCAGGTGGAGGGAGGCTGGTTTCGCCTGCCACTGCCCCGCCACTGGCTGATCGAGATCTCCACCCTGCTGGCAGGTCTGGTGCTGGTCAAACTCTGGGGGATCCTGCTGTTCGAGCTGCTGCTCCCCCTCTGCCATGTGAAGATCCCGCGCATCATTGCCGACATCGTCATCACCATCGGCTACATCGGCTGGGGGCTGTTCAGGCTCTATGCCTCCGGCATGGCGCTGGGAGAGATAGTCACCACCTCGGCGGTGATCACCGCCGTCATCGCCTTTGCCATGCAGGACACATTGGGCAACCTGCTGGCCGGCGTCTCGATTCAGCTCGACAACTCCATCGCCATCGGTGACTGGTTGCAAGTGGACACCATCCAGGGCCGGGTGGTGGAGATCAACTGGCGCGCCACCACCATAGAGACCCGCAACTGGGAAACCGTGGTGATCCCCAACAGTCATCTGCTCAAGCAGCGCTTTACCGTGCTCGGGCGTCGGCGCGGCCAGCCCCTGCAACTACGGCGCTGGGTCTGGTTCGATCTCACCCTGGATACCCTGCCGACCCAGATCATTGCACTGATCGAGAAGGCATTAAGGGAAACCAAGCTGCCCTGCGTCGCCAAATCACCGCCCCCCGACTGCCTGCTAATGAACGTGGAAGGCGGAATAGCCCGCTATGCAGTGCGCTACTGGCTGACCGATCTGGCGCGTGACGATCCGACCGACTCCATGGTGCGCAGCCTGGTCGATGCAGCCCTGCGCCGCAACGATCGCCGCCTCACGCCCCCCATCTTTAACGTCTTCATGAGCAAGGAGAAACAGCATCAGGATGCGCGCCACAAGCGGCATACCGCCGAACGCACCGCCACCCTGCGCAAGCTGCCGCTGTTTGCCATGCTGCAGGAGGAGGAACTGACCCAGCTGGCGGATCAGGTGAAGTTCGCCCCCTTCGTCAGCGGCGACATCATGCTGGAGCAGGGGGAGGTCTCGGGCTGGCTGTTCGTGCTGGTGCGAGGCGAGGCCGAGATGCTAGTCAATCTGGAAGGGCGGGAGCTGCGGCTCGGCGCCCTGCAGGCGGGGGACTTCTTCGGTGAGTTGAGCATGCTCACCGGCGAGCCCAGCTCGTTTACCGTGCGCGCCCTGGGGGCCGTCGAAACCTACCGCATCAATCAGGCCATGTTCCAGGCACTGGTGCTGCAGCGCGAATCCCTGGTCGAGCCGCTCTACCAGGTGTTGAGTGAGCGCCAGCAAGAGCAGCAGGCCTTGCTGGCACGGGAGGCAGAGTCAATGAAACAGCTGACCCCGCCGCGCGACCTGCTGGACAAGCTGATGACCCTGTTCAGGGGCCGCTAGCCGCAGACCAGCCCTCTTTTGGAACCGAGCCCCGCATATGGCGGGGCTCGTGATCCGCATCAGAGCAGCAGCTCGCCCAGCTCATCCAGGGTCGCCAGCTCCACATCCGGCAATAGCCTCAACTGCCGCCAGGGCAGCTGCCGCTCGTTGAGCCAGGCGGCGCGAAAACCGTGCAGGCGCGCGCCCAGCACATCGGTTTCCGGATGATCCCCGACGTGCAGTATCTGCTCGGGAGCAAGGCCGAGGCTCTCCTGTACCTGCCTGAACATATCCGGCGCCGGCTTCATCCTCGCGCCCTCCCCGGCCTTGCAGACCAGGGTGAAGTAATCGGCCAGCCCGGCCTGCGCCAGGTCCAGATTGCCATTGGTGATGACCGCCAACGGATAACGCTCCGCCAGACGGACCAGCAGGGCATGGGTCTCGTCACTCACCTCGATCTTCGAGCGCTCGGCAAGAAAAGCGGCAAAGACCCGGACCGCCTCTTCTGAGGCTTGAGATTCCGCCATTCCCCCCGCCATCATGGCTTCACGAATGCAGTGTTCACGGGTCAGGCTGACGTCGTGGCGCAGCTCGGGAGATGCGAGCAGCACCTCGCGCTTGAGTGCCTGCCAGCGCGCTTGGTCGAGCATGGCGGTAGCCAGGTATTCACTGCGCAAGTGAGCCAGCATCCACTGTTCGGCCCGCTCGATGGCGGGACCGTTGTCATAGAGGGTATCGTCGAGATCGAACGAAATGGCAGCAACCGGCTGCCAGCGGCGATAAAAATGCATGCACACTCCTCAATCAGGGTCGGTGTGGACTCACGCCCTGCCGGCTGGCCAGACGGCAAGAGGCGCACGGCAACACGTCATTCATCATCCCCTGACCCGGATCCACGTTTGGCCCTGGGATGGGCACTGTCATAGACCTTGGCCAGATGCTGGAAGTCGAGGTGGGTATAGATCTGGGTGGTGGAGAGATCGGCGTGCCCTAGCAGCTCCTGCACCGCCCGCAGATCGCCGGATGACTCCAGCATGTGGGTGGCGAAGCTGTGACGCAGCTTGTGGGGATGAACATGGGCATTGAGCGCCTGCTTGTTACCCCAGCCATCGAGCCGCTCCTGCACCGAGCGGGCCGACAGTCGCTGCTTGCGCCTGGAGACGAACAGCGCCTCGGCCTCGTCGCCAGCCAGCAGGGGACGTATCTTGAGCCATTTGTGCAGCCACTCCACCGCCATCCGCCCCATGGGCAGTACCCGCTCCCGCGATCCCTTGCCGATCACCCTGAGCTGGCGCTCGTCAAGCTTCACATCCGCCAGATTGAGCCCCACCAGCTCGGCAAGGCGCAGGCCGGAGGAGTACATCAGCTCCATGATGGCGCGATCCCGCACCGCCAGTGGATCCTGCTCGTCAGTGATGTTGAGCAGCTGATACATCTCGTCCACGTCCAGGTTCTTGGGCAGCGGCCTTCCCTGCTTGGGGGTCACTATGCCGCGAGCCGGGTTGGCGACGAGTCGTCCCTGGCGCACCTGCCAGTCGCAGAAGCTGCGCAGGGCGGAGACCTTGGTGGCAAGTGATCGGGGCGCAAGACCAGCCTTGTGCATCCGGGTCACCAGGCTGCGCACCTGGCTGGCCTCAAGCCGACACCAGTCATCAAGCCCCAGTTTCACCAGCTCGACCGTCATGGCCTCCAGATGGGCCTGGTAGTTGCTTCGGGTGTGAGGGCTGAGCTGGCGCTCGACCCTCAGGTATTCGATAAAGGCCGCCAGCTCCTCCGCCAGCGCGGGAGGCAGTGGCTCGCTGGCGGAAACAGGCCCCTTAGCCATGCGCCAGCTCGGGCAGCCGCAGCTGCAACAGGCGGCCCAGCTGACCCAGCAGCAGGGTATCGTTATGGGGAGTGAAGTGGCTGGGATCCGAGCTGGCGAAGGCCAGCACGCCGAGATCGCCGATCCGCATCAGGGCCACCGAGTTGACCAGCACGTCGTGGCCAAACAGCGTCTGTTTCTCGCTCTGGCTCAGACGGCCGAAGTAGTAATCCTGCCCCGGCAGGCGCTGACCCAGCAGTTGCTCCAGCTGTTTGCCCTCGGCCAGAAAACGCGCCTCCGGGCCGCTCAGGAGGAACTTCTTGGGATTGAGCCAGAGGCGCAACCCGGTCAGGCGCAGGCGCTGCACGAATGTCTTGCCCATCACGGCGCTCATTTCAAACAGGGTCTGACAACCATAGAGGTCGCCATACAGATCGGCATAAATCCGGAAGATCCGCTCATTTTCGCTGGCGATCCCCATCAGTTCGGTGATCTCCTGCTCCAATTGCTCGATCCGCTCGCGCTGCCGGTCAAGCTGGCGCTCCACCAGCGAGACCGAGCCCTTGCGCTCGTGGGGAATGCGGATCCGGTCCAACACGGTGGCGTGACGTTGGAAAAACTCGGGGTAACGGGCCAGGTACTCCAGCACACAGGCTTCGTCCACCAGTGGCTCCTGCCGTTTGAGTTCACTCATAAATTGTTCGATCCATTGCAAAACAGGGCCTCTGGCCCCGATATCATGGGCAAAGGGGGACATAGCCCCCACATCCCAACCGCATCTGCCAGAAACTGGCAACTGCCTACACCTCTATCTGACCGTCAAACACATGCTCGGCTGGCCCCGTCATATAGACAGGCTGACCCGGCCCCTTCCAGGCGATGGTCAGCTTGCCCCCCGGCAGGGTAACGGTGACCCTCTCCTTGAGCTTGCCCTGGCTCATGCCAATCACCGCCGCCGCACAGGCGCCGGTGCCGCAGGCGAGGGTCTCCCCCACGCCACGCTCGAATACCCGCAGCTTGATCTCGGTGGCGTTGACCATCTCCATGAAGCCGACGTTGACCCGCTCGGGGAAACGCTCGTGCCGCTCCATGATGGCTCCCAGAGTCGTCACCGGCGCATCGGCCACCGAGGGTACCTCGATGACGCAATGAGGGTTGCCCATGGAGACGGCGCCGCACATCACTGTGTGTTCCTGTGCCCGCAGCAGATAGGTCTTCTCCGCCTTCTGGGCGCGAAACGGGATCTTGCCCGGCTCGAACTGGGGTACCCCCATGTTGACCGTGACCTGGTTCTCCCCCTCCAGTTGCAGCACGATGCGGCCACGGGCCGTACTCACCGCGATGCGATCCCGGTTGATCAATCCCTTGAGACGCACGAAACGGGCAAAACAGCGGGCACCGTTGCCACACTGCTCCACCTCGCTGCCATCGGCATTGAAGATGCGATAGTGAAAGTCGAGTTCAGGGTCATAGGGTGGCTCCACCAGCAGCAACTGGTCAAAGCCGATCCCGAAGTGGCGATCCGCCAGCTTCTTGATGACGTCATTGCTGAAAAACACCTTCTGGGTGACGCCGTCCACCACCATGAAGTCGTTACCCAAGCCATGCATCTTGGAAAAATCTATCAACATCGTGCATTCCTGTGCCGTTAGGGCGTAAATGCTCACCGAACCCAAGCTCGACAAACACAGTGAAGTCGTTATCCAAAGCCCCGGCATCCCGAAGAGCGCGAGCTGAGTCACGCTCTTCTGTTCAGGGCACGGCGTCAGGGCACCAGGTGCTCACCACGCCAGAGATCGGCCAACTGTTCACGCTCCCTGATGAGGAACGATTGGGTGCCATCCACCAGCACCTCGGCCGCACGGGGACGGGTGTTGTAGTTGGATGACATGGTAAAGCCATAGGCACCGGCCGAACGCACCGCCAGCAGGGAGCCCTCGGCGATCGCCAGGGTACGCTCCTTGCCGAGAAAGTCGCCAGTCTCGCACACCGGGCCCACCACGTCGTACAGCGCGGGGGCATGACCGGCGCGACTGTCCACCTCGATGATGTTCATCCAGGCGCCGTAGAGGGACGGGCGCAGCATGTCATTCATGCCTGCATCGATCAGGGCGAAATTGCGGGTCTCCCCCGGCTTGAGGTACTCGACCCGGGTCAGCAGCACGCCGGCATTGGCCACGATGGCACGGCCCGGCTCGAACAGCAGGGTCAGGTCGCGACCGGCCAGCTTCTGCTTGAGCGCCTCTGCATACTCGGTGGGATGAGGTGGCTGCTCGGCACCATAGTTGACCCCAAGGCCGCCCCCAACGTCCAGGTGATGGATGCGGATACCGTCTGCCGCCAGCTCGTCGATCAGCCTCAGCAGCTTGTCCGCGGCCTCCATAAAGGGATTGAGCTCGGTGAGCTGGGAGCCGATATGGCAATCCACCCCGACGATCTCGATGTTGGCCATGGCCGCCGCCTTGCGGTAAATGGCGGGGGCCTGTTCGATGGGAATGCCGAACTTGTTCTGCTTGAGGCCGGTGGAGATATAGGGATGAGTGCCGGCATCGATATCCGGATTGACCCGCACCGACACCCGGGCCTTCTTGCCCATGCTGCCCGCCACCCGGTTCAGACGCTCCAGCTCGGCTTCCGATTCCAGATTGAAACAGAGGATCTCTTTATCCAGCGCGAGGCGCATTTCGGCTTCGCTCTTGGCCACCCCGGAGAAGACCACCTTGGCCGGATCGCCCCCCGCCGCCAGCACCCGCGACAGCTCGCCGCCGGAGACGATGTCAAACCCTGAGCCCAGGCGGGCCAGCAGGTTGAGCAGCGCCAGGTTGGAGTTGGCCTTGACCGCATAGCAGATCAGGTGGGGAATATCGCCGGCCGCCTTGTCGAAGGCATGCCAGTGACGCTCGAGGGTCGCGCGGGAGTATACGTAAAGCGGAGTGCCGTACTGCTCGGCAAGGTGTTGCAGCGAGGTTTGTTCGGCCTGAAGCTGGCCGTCGGCGTCGTAGTTAAAGTGATCCAAGGGGCGGTTCCTTCCTGAATTTAGTGCGGTGCGGCCTCGGTGGCAGCCTCTGAGGTCGCAGGCGGTGCCGTTTGCGGTGTACTCTGGCTCTGGGGCTGCTCGGGGGGCGGCATGTAGAGCGGCCCTTTCAGACCGCAGGCGGCCAACCCGAGAGAGAGAAGAGTGGCAAGCAGACACTTGGTGAACTGGGTAATCATAATGGTTCGCTGCGAAAAAATTTTTGGCCCTCTATAATCGCACTCACATTGTTAAAAGCAACAGGATAAACCGATGAAGGATCACGAGTATCACGCCCTGACCGACGCCTTTTTCCAGTATGTGGAAGACACGCTCGACGAGGGGTATCCGGATATCGACTGCGAACGCAACGGGGGCGTCTTGACCCTGTCGTTCGAGAACAAGACCAAGGTCATCATCAACAAGCAGGAGCCGCTGCACCAGATCTGGGTGGCCACCCGCGAGAACGGCTTCCACTTCGAGCTGCAGGGTGAAACCTGGATCGACAACCGCTTCGGTCACGAACTCAAGGCCCTGCTGAGCCAGGCCTGCAGCGCCCAGGCGGGCGAACCCGTCCAGTTCCCATGATGGCGCAACCTGCCATGATCGATCTCCACCCCGAGGGGGCCCGTCATGCGGTGATCTGGCTGCACGGCCTGGGGGATTCCGGCGCCGGGCTCGCCCCGCTGGTGGATGCCCTGGATCTGCCCGCCGATCTGCCGGTACGTCACCTGCTGCCCGATGCGCCCGAACGCCCCATCACCATCAACATGGGGTACAAGATGCGCGGCTGGTATGACATCAGGAGCTTCGAGGATCCGGCTGAGCGGGCCGTGGAGTCACATGTGCGCGAATCCGCCGCCCAGATCGCCAGCCTGCTGGACCGGCTGGTGGCCGAGGGGTTTGCTCCCGAGCGGATCGTGCTGGCCGGCTTCTCCCAGGGCGGAGTGATCGCCTCCTTCACCGCCTTGCGCTATCCGGCGACGCTGGCGGGCCTGCTCTGCATGTCCACCTATCTGGCGGTGCCCGATACACTGGCTGGCGAGATGAGCGAGGCAGCCCGCACCCTGCCCATCTGCTACATGCACGGCATCTATGACGATGTGGTGAGCCTGTCGCTGGGCTGGGATGCCAAGAACCGGCTGGAGGCGGCGGGACTCTCCCCCGAGTGGCACGAGTACCCCATGCGCCACGAGATCTGTCGACCGCAGCTCGATGACATCCGGCACTGGTTGCTGGCCCGTCTCGGTGCCTGACGTCAGCTCAATCCCAATAAAAACGGCCTGCATCAAGCAGGCCGTTTTTATTGGTGTCGTGCGATGGGACACTCGCCCATATTAACCCACATCCCGGGTCGGCGGGGTCTGTTCCCGTCCCGTTCCCTGGCTGCGATAGGGGATCACAGCAAGCTCGCCACCCTGCTGCACTATCTCGTAATACTGGGGCAGGTTGAAGTTGATGAACTGGCCATCGTCGCTGAAGCGCTCGTGGCTGGAGGTATAGAAACGGTTGACCCCGGTCACCAGCTCATCCTTGTTGCCGGCAAAGTGCTGGTACACCTCCACCCGGTTCGCCTCATCCAGGATGTAGATGTTGGTGCCCGCATCCCGGGTATCGAAGAAAAATTGCACCAACCCTTCGCTGGCATAGGCATCGACGATGCTTGGCAGATGCTGGCTGTGGGTCTTGTCGAGCCGCAGCGGCAGGTGATCCAGCTTGTTGTGGGAGATGTGGCGGTAGAAGTCGATGGCGTTTTCCAGCTTCTTGACCGACACCCCGCGCCGCTCGAAGAAGATGCCGTACTTCTCCTTGCCCAGCGCCATGGTCTTGACCAGTTGCTGCTTGTCACGGGCGAGGCGCAGCTCGATACACTCCGCCACCAGACTCTGGAAGCGGGTGCGAACAAGGGAGCGGAAATGCTGGCTGTAGCAGAACACCTCGATCATCTCGGGTGCAGCGGCATCTTGGTGCATCTTGCCGAGAATGGTGGTGAGAGCGTCCACCACAGCCTCGTCGCCCTGGAAATGCAGGGTACGGATCTCGCTCCAGGAGTTGCGATAGACCAGATCCACCGAGCCCACCAGACACTCCTGATTGCGGCCAAAGGAGAAGACATCCACCGTATTGGCGTCGAACTCGATCACCTGTCCCACCCAGTGACTGGAGGGATCCACTTCCAGGTTCAGGAAAATGGAGAGCTGGCGGATCTCGCAGGGGCGACTGAGGGCCAGATTGGTGGCGAGCGGATACTTCTCGGGGAAGCAGCCGGAGAGATCGCGACAGAACTGGTGCAGATTGTCGATGTGCAGATCCGAGCCCTGATTGAACAGGTGCACCCGGGATTGCGGCGTCAGCAGATCGTTGAAATAGGCCCAGGCCACCAGCTTGCTGATGTAGCTGTTGAACTCAAGCGGCGCCCTCCCGATGATGTCCACCGGCTCCAGCGAATGTTTGTAGAGGTACCAGCCGGCACGATTGAGGCGGCCGTGGGGCACCTGCACGAAGCTGAGATCCTGCTCGCTGAGATCCGGCGCTATCTTGAGGTTCACCCGCTGCACTTTGCCCGGCAGGCTCTCGAACGCGGCATAGAGCTTGCGCGACAAGATGCCGATATCTTCCGGGTTGATCGACTCGCTGATGTTGTTGCGCCGGGCGAACTGGATCAGGTTGCGATAGCTCAGCATCAGGGCTTCCAGCAACTCGGCGTGGGCTATCTTGACCTCTTCGACCTTCCATTCATGGCGATGGTCCAGCTGATACAGCTTCTCGTGACTCCATCCCCAGTAGGCCACCAGCTGGGCCATCTGCTCGCGACGCCAGTCCGGCGAATGCTCATCCTTGGGATGACTGAGGCCGTCACACACCTTGAGGTAGAAGCAGCGGCGCACCAGATCGAGACGGGCCATGTCGCCGATGGACTTGAGGTAGTTGGTCACCTTGTCCAGCATCAGGCAGTAGTTGTCGAGCCGGTAGTGCATCCCCTCGTTGTGCTGGAACCAGTCGCGACCGATCATCGACAGCAGTCGGGTATTGGGGTACTCGTGGGAGTAGGCCTCCATCAGCACCGACTTGAGCACCGCCTTGTAGGGGGAATCGATCCCCTTGTAGAGCTGCCACAGGGCCGAGCCGAAGTACTCCTCGGCCGGAATCCGATTGAAACTGCCCAAATCGAGCCAGTCATCCTGATTGAGCTGACCGCTCTCGAACAGCCCGCTGACGTACTCGTCGTAGTGATCGTCGTATTCGGCAGGCACCAGATACCAGAGCAACCGCTTGCCCGCGATCATCATGGCACTGCGATAAAACTCGTCGAGCAGCAGCAGGTGCTGGGCACTACCGCAACTCTCCCCCTGCACCTGGGCATCGTTGCGCTGGCGGAACTTGTCTTCGGGGATCAGGAAGAAGTTGAGATCGACCCCCCGCTGCTCCGCCCATTTCGACAGGTGCTGACACTTGAGCTCCAGCAAAGCGAGTCGCTCACTCGACAGGCCGGCCACATGGCAGACCCAGATATCGAGGTCCGAGTGACAACACTGGCCGATGGACGAGGTACTACCCATGGAATAGAGCCCCTGGATCGACTTGTCATGGGTGGCGAGGCCATTCTGGCAGTTGGCGTTTTGGCAGAGATCCTGGATGAAGGCTTGCTGGGCCTCGTTGGCAGTAAAACTCCAGATGCCATGGGGCACATCACCCGCCACATAACCGGGCAGCAGGGGGTGATTGAAGTGCAGCATGACGGGTAACAGCTGGAAGACCTGCTGTCCGTAGCGACTCATGAGACCTAACGCCCGTTGCGTCTTGAGACGATTGAGTTCGTCATAACGCGCCACCAGCGTATCGAGTTTTGCCAGCAATGACCTGCCTATATCGAGATGGGAAATGACGCACCAAAATGGGGAGACGTCAAAAAAGTGTGATCATGTTAACAATGCAAACAGCAGTGGTAAACAAGCCCGCATGTAATCCCGGGATTATTTATTAGATGTCGCTAAACAGTATCAGGAGAAAACAATAAATTATTTAACATTCAAATAGTTAGCATGCGAAGCCAACTTAATGAAAATCATTTTCAGCGGTCCTTTTTGAGCTTGCCCCCGCTTTTGGCGGCTCCGCCATGAAAGCCCGGGCAAAGGGTGGTAATATCGATTTCCTTCATAAAGATAAAACAACTGATTGATATGGCAGCCCGAACCCTGAAAATTGCCACTCGCAAGAGCCCATTGGCCCTGTGGCAGGCCAACTTCGTCAAAGACCGGCTGGAAGCCCTCTATCCCGAGCTAAGGGTCGAGCTGGTCCCCATGAGCACCCAGGGCGACAAGATCCTGGATACCCCGCTCGCCAAAGTCGGTGGCAAAGGGTTGTTCGTCAAGGAGCTGGAGACTGCCATGCTGGAAGGACGTGCCGACATCGCCGTCCACTCCATGAAAGACGTGCCGGTGGAGTTCCCGGAGGGGCTCGGCCTGCACACCATCTGCGAGCGGGAAGATCCCCGCGATGCGTTTGTCTCCAACCGTTTTCAGGCCATCGACGAGCTGCCGCAGGGTGCTGTGGTCGGTACCTCCAGCCTGCGCCGCCAGTGCCAGTTGCGCGCCGCCCGCCCGGATCTGGTGATCCGCGACCTGCGCGGCAACGTCAACACCCGCCTCGCCAAGCTGGATGCCGGCGAATACGACGCCATCATCCTGGCCGCCGCCGGCTTGAAACGGCTTGAGATGGATCACCGTATCACCGCCTTCATCGAACCGGAGCAGAGCCTGCCAGCCAATGGCCAGGGCGCGGTCGGCATCGAGTGCCGCCTCGACGATCACGAACTGCACGCCCTGCTGGCACCGCTTGAGCACAGTGAGACCCGCGCCCGGGTGCTGACCGAGCGTGCCATGAACCGCGCCCTGCAAGGGGGCTGTCAGGTGCCTATCGGTGCCTATGCGCTGGTGGAAGGAGAGCAAATTTGGCTGCGGGGCCTGGTGGGTAGCCCGGATGGTACCCGGGTGATCCGCGACGAGATCCATGGCGCCGTGAGCGACGGGGAAGCCCTGGGTGAACAGTTGGCCCAGCGCCTGCTGGCTGCCGGTGCCGACGTCATCCTGGCCGAGGTCTACCGTACATGATCCCGCTGGTGGTGCGCCCGGCCGCCCAGGCCACCGAGCTGGAGCAGTTGCTGCGCCAGCACGGTCACGCACCGCTCTGCTGCCCGCTGCTGGAAACCGTGGCGGGTAGCGACCTCCCTCGCCTGCCCGAACTGCTGGCACAGGCAGACATCGTTATCGCCGTCAGCATTCATGCCGTTCATTTTGCTCACGATTTTTTGTTGCAAACTGGTCTGACCTGGCCACATATTGAGTACTTTGCGGTCGGCCAGGCCAGTGTGGATGCGTTCGCCGAGGCGGGCATCAGTGCAAGTTGCCCGCACGATCCCCGCAGCGAGGGGCTGCTGGCCCTCCCTGCCCTGCAGCAGGTAAGCGGCAAGCGGGTGCTGATCCTGCGTGGCAATGGCGGGCGGGATCTCATTGCCAGCACGCTGGCCTCACGCGGTGCTCTGGTGCACTATTGTGCAACCTATGAACGGCATTACCCCGACTTTGACGGGGAAACATTGACGCGCCACTGGCAGGCAGCCGGGCTGGACAGCCTGCTCATCACCAGTGGCGAATTGTTGCAACGGCTGCTGGCGCTGGTTCCCGCACGTCAGCACCCCTGGCTTTTTGACCGCCATCTGGTGGTCCCCAGCCCCCGCGTGGCCGAGATGGCCAGTGCTGCGGGCTTCATCCATATCACGATTGCCCAAGGTGCATCCAACCAGGCCCTGATGGCCGCACTGGAACTGAGGAAGATGGAATGACAGAACAACAAGAATCCCAGGTGACCCCACAGCCGGCCGCTGTGGCCAATGGCAGCAAGAACCGCTCCGGTGCCGTGCTGGGTAGTATTGCCATCCTGCTGGCGCTTGGCCTGACCGGCGGCCTCTATCTGCACGGCCACAAGAATGCGGTCGCCCAGCAGGCCGAGCTGGCCCAGCTCAAGCAGCAGCTGGCCAGTGCCATCAGCAAGATTGACCAGAGCAGCAACAAGGATGCCGAACAGCTGACCGCCCTTGAACAGACCCAGCAGCGCTTGCAGGGCGAAATGCAGGGGCTGCAGAACCGGGTGCTGGATCTCAACGACAAGCGTCCCAACGACTGGATGCTGGCCGAATCGGAATACCTGGTGCGCATGGCCGGCCGCAAGCTGTGGCTGGAGCATGACCTCGTCTCCGCCATCACCCTGCTGGGCAACGCCGACGAGCGCATCGCCGCCCTCAACGATCCCAGCCTGATGCCGATCCGCAAGGCGCTGGCCGAAGACATCGCCAAGCTCAAGGGGATGCCGCGCATCGACCGCGAGGGGCTGACCCTCAAGCTGGCCGCTCTCTCCGATCAGATCGAGCTGCTGCCCCTCTCCACCGTCAGCATGCCGGAGGCGAAAGCCGAACCGGATCAGGCGGTCAGCACCAATCCGGACGAGTGGGAAAGCAACCTGAAGAAGAACTGGGTCAAGTTCACCGAGAATTTCATCACTATCCGCCGTCGCGATGGTGCCGTGGAGGCTCTGCTCTCCCCGCAACAGGAGATCTTCCTGCGGGAAAACCTCAAGACCAAGCTGCTGCAGGCCCAGCTCGCCGTTTACCGCGAGCAGCAGGCACTCTATGAAGACAGCCTGGACAAGGCCCAGCGCTGGCTGAACCAGTATTTCGACACCGAAAACAGCGCCACCCATTACATGCTGGGCGAGATCGACAAGCTCAAGGGTGAACAGATCCAGTTCGACTATCCGGATCAGTTCAAGACCCAGGCCATGCTGGAACAGGTGCTGACCGAGCGTCTGCAACGCATTCTGGCCAGCAACTGAGGAGGGCACCATGATCCGTATAATCATTCTGGTTGCCGTGATGGTCGCAGGGCTGATGTTTGGTCCGGAAGCCTCGGGTAACAAGGGCTATGTGCTGATTGCCCTTGGCAACTACACCATCGAATCCTCCGTCACCAGCGCGGTGATCCTGGCGATCCTCTTCTACGGCGCCCTGCTGCTGCTGGAGTGGATCCTGGGCCGGGTATTCGGTCTGCGCCGCAAGACTCTGGGCTGGTATGGCTCCCGTCGTCGTCGCAAGGCCAACCAACAGACGGTGGCCGCCACTCTGGCGATGGCCGAAGGCCAATACAGCCAGGCCGAGAAGTTGCTCATCAAGGGCGCCAGCAACAGCGACACCCCGCTGCTCAACTACCTGAGCGCCGCCAAGGCGGCCCAGGCCAGGGGTGACGATGCCCGCCGCGACCAGTATCTGCAAAAGGCTCAGGAGGAGAACCCCAAGGCCGAGCTGGCACTGACTCTGACCCAGACCCAGCTGCAGATCGAACAGGGCCAGTACGACACCGCGCTGGCGACCCTGGAGTCCGTCTATGCCCTCAACCCGCGCCACCCCATGGTGCTGGATCAGCTGCGTCAGGTACACCAGGCGCGCCAGGACTGGAGCGCTCTATGCGATCTGATCCCGGTACTGCACAAGGTCGGCAAACTGACGCCCAAGCAGGAAGAAGATCTGCTGCAACAGGCCTGGAGTGGCCGCCTGCAGCAAGCCGCCGAGTCCCTCGATACCCTGAAGGCGACCTGGCAGGAGCTGCCCCGCAAACTGCGCCTGGAGCCCGAGCTGCTGGTGCGCTACGGCGACATGCTGTGCCAGCTGGGTGCCGATGGCGAGGCAGCCACCCTGTGGCAGGAGGCACTGCGTAAACAGGCCATGCCACAGCTGCTGGCTCGACTGCCCAGGCTCAAGCTCGACAACTACCAGCCGCTGCTGGCGCAACTGCAGAAAATGCAGGGCCAGCCCGAGGTCGACACCGCGCTGGCCCAGCTCTACCTGCTGTCCGGCCAACTGGACGAGGCCCAGAAGCTGCTGGAGCAGGAGGTGGCCCGGGCTCCGAGCGCTGCCGCCTACCATGCCCTGGGTCAGCTGATGGACAAGCGTCGCCTCACCAACAAGGCCAACGAGTACTACCGTCAGGCCTTGGCACTGGCCGGGATCTGATCGGCAAAGAGCAACGCAAGAGGCCGCATGATGCGGCCTCTTTTTTATCTGCGACTCTGTTCAGAACTCAGCTCGTCAGCCGCTCCAGCTCGCCGATCAGCCAGATGGCCTCGGCCCTGTGGCTGCCGCACACATCCGCCATCGGGCGAAAGCCACCGCACACGGCAGGGCGCTCCGGCGACTCGAAGATCTTGCAACCCAGATGCTCGTCGAGCTGCACGCAAGGCACCCCGGCCGGCTTGCCGTCAGGCATGCCCGGAATCGCGCTGCTGATGCTGGGGGCGATGCAACAGGCAGCGCAACCGGCACGACACTCCATATCACCACCTCCCGTGGCCGTTAACCCAGCACCATGCCAACTGGTCCGTGCCGCCACCATAGCCCAAGCCGATCGACAAAAGTAGCGGGCAGACATGAAAAAGCCCGACCGCTCGACGATCGGGCTTGCAGCAAACCAGTCGGCTCAATGCATCGGCATCACAGAATGATGTCACGCACCACGCTGTCTTTACGCTCCAGATAGTGGATCGACTTGATACGACGGATGGTACGGGACTTGCCGCGGATCAGCAGGGTCTCGGTGGTCGCCATGATGCCGTCGCTGGTGATGCCTTCCAGCAGATCCCCCTTGGTGATGCCGGTGGCGGAGAAGATGACGTTGTCATTCTTCGCCATGTCTTCCAGCTTGAGCACCTTGTTCACATCGATGCCCAGGGCTTCGCAGCGGGCAATCTCCTGCTCGCCCAGCTCGCGCACGTCCGGGCTGTCGCCCTTGACCCGGTGACGGGGCACCAGGCGAGCCTGCATGTCACCATCCAGGGCACGGATCACCGCCGCGGAGATCACCCCTTCCGGCGCACCGCCGATGCCGTACAGCATGTCGACTTCGCTATCCGGCAGGCAGGTGAGGATGGAGGCGGCCACGTCGCCATCAGGGATGGCGAACACCCGCACGCCCAGACCCTGCATCTCCTTGATGGCCTTGTCGTGACGCGGCTTGGCCAGGGTAATGACGGTCAGGCGGGAGAGCGGCTTGCCCAGCGCCTTGGCGACCGCTTTCAGGTTCAGCTCGAGAGCCTGATCCAGATCGATCACCCCCTTGGCCTTGGGCCCGACGATCAGCTTTTCCATGTACATGTCGGGGGCCTTGAGGAAGGATCCCTTGTCACCGACCGCCAGCACCGCCAGCGCATTGGCCTGCCCCATGGCGGTCATGCGGGTGCCCTCGATGGGGTCGACCGCGATGTCCACCGCGTCACCGTGACCCGTGCCCACCTTCTCGCCGATGTAGAGCATGGGCGCTTCATCGATCTCGCCTTCGCCGATCACAATCTCACCATCGATCTCGATCTGGTTGAGAATGTGGCGCATGGCCGCAACGGCCGCCCCGTCAGCGATATTCTTGTCACCACGTCCGAGCCACTTGTAGCCAGCCAGTGCAGCCGCTTCCGTCACTCGGGAAAACTCGATTGCCAGTTCACGTCTCATCGCATATCCAACCTATGGAGCTCGAAAAACGGGCGGCATTCTACCACAAGGGCAAACCTTTGCGCATAAAAGTGGCGTCTACGCCACGAAAAGGGGGTGATTCATCCAGATGACATCAAACTGACACCGCCTCTTCATCTCTTCGTCACCTCGCTGTCACGCCGCCTCCCTAGCATGGCCCCGTCTTTAAAACAAAAGCTTGCAACACAAGGGATTAAGATGAAAAAGCTGACTGTAGTGGCCATGGCGCTGACCGCCGCGTTCCAGGCTCAAGCCGTTGAAGTGTACAAAAACGACACCACCATGGTGGATCTGTATGGCCGCATCTATGCCGGCCACTTCTTCGGGGACAAGAAGGAAGGTGTCGACGCCGCCAACCCGAACGGCACCAAGGATTACAGTGCCAAGCAGGGCGCCAACCAGTTCGTGCGCTTCGGCGCCAAGGCCGAGACCCAGATCAACACGGGTCTGAAGGCGCTGGCCCAGTACGAAGTGCAGATGTATATCAACGACAGCGAGAAGACCATCAGCGAAAACTCGGACAACCTGCGCACCCGTCTGGCCTTTGCCGGGGTGGGGGCTGACTGGGGCAGCGTCACCTTCGGTCGCCAGAAGGGGGCACCAGGCTTCCTGGCCGACTGGACTGACGTCTCCCTCTCCGATGGCTATGGCAACGATGCGCTGGGCGCCAAGACCGATACCTTCGCCACCAACCGGGCCGGCTCGGTGCTGAAATACTCCGGTCTGTTCAACGGCTTCCAGATCGATACCAGCTACAAGTTCGATGGCGGTGACACCGAAGAGACCACCAGCAAGGATAGCGATGCCGCCTATGGCGCTGCCCTGGCCTACACCTTCCCGTTCAATCTGTCGCTGGGTACCGCCTACAACGTCGGCCTGCGTGACAAGAGCGGCGAAGAGGATGCCAAGCTGTGGCTGATCTCCGCCAAATTCGACAACAAGGCCGCCTATGCCGCCCTGAGCTATGCCGATGGCAGCGACTTTCTGGCCACCGGCACCGACCACACCGGCTGGGAAGCCGCACTGGGCTACAACTTCGAAAACGGCTTCGGTCTGATGGCCCTGTGGAACAAGCAGGAGCAGGACAAGGCCGGCACCAAGAAGGACAACGTGGACTACTACACCCTGGGCGCCCAGTACAAGTTCAACAAGAACCTGCGGGTGATCGGCGAGTACCGCATCAACAACCTGGACAGCGTGGCCAACAAGGCGACCGCCAACCAGGATGACTTCCAGCTGGCGGCCCGCTACGACTTCTGATCGAGCCTCCCGGCATCAAGCGCGATGGCCTGCCATCGCGCTTTTTTATTGCGCGGCATTTATCTCAGCTCCCTCTCGTCCCTCTATCCGGATCCTTGCCAAAAACTCTTCCTTTTCAGCAATACCGCCAGTGACCGCAAGAGCATCATGAGGTCCCTTTTTCGCATCATTTCCGCCAAAAAAAGACTCACTAAAATCCGCCCAAACCCTGAACGGACGGCTTAAAGCAGTAAATTGTCAGGATCAAGGCAAGAAGCATTGTGAAGCGTCAATTCGCGACATATAACTTAGCGAGTTATCCCTGAATTTCGTCCGGTAGAGCAGATCATGATGATGCGTTCCCTCCTCCCCCTGTTGCTTGGCGCAGCGATGCTGCCGGCCACTATGGACAGTGCCCATGCCAACCCTTTTTCCGCCAGCGGTCACGGTAGCGGCGGCTTTCTCGAACGACGGGACATTCCCAACCTCAGCTCGGCCGCCTTCGTGGTGGCCAATCACAGAACCGGCGAGGTGATCTCCGAGCGCAATGGCAACCGGGTCATGCCCATCGCCTCCCTCACCAAGCTGATGACCGCCTTGGTGGTGCTGGATGCGAACCAGCGGCTCAACGAGACGCTGACGGTCACCAATGCCGATATAGACCGCATCAAGGGCACGGGCTCACGACTGGCCATCGGCACTCGCCTCAGCCGGGCCGAAATGCTGCACATCGCCCTGATGTCGTCGGAGAACCGCGCCGCTTCGGCCCTCGCCCGCCACTATCCGGGAGGGCAGCGCGCCTTTATCGAGGCGATGAATGCCAAGGCCCGCATGCTGGGGATGTGGAACACCCGCTACGCCGACAGCACAGGCCTCAATCCGCGTAACGTCTCCACCGCCCAGGATCTCGCCAAGCTGGCCGTCGCCGCCTCCGCCTATCCACTGATCCGCCAATACTCCACCGACGATCAGAGCTATGTACGTACCAACAAGCGCCAGCTGCACTACCTCAATTCCAACCGACTGATCCGCGAGGGGCAGTGGGAATTCACCCTCTCCAAGACCGGGTATATCCGCGAGGCGGGCCGCTGCCTGGTGCTGGGGACCAGGGTCAATCATGAACCCGTGATCATGGTGTTGCTCAATGCTGAAACCACCAACGATCGGGTTGCCGATGCCAAGCGGATCAGGACCTGGCTGGAGACCTCGGGCCGCACCACGCTGGCTTCCAACAGCAATGCCATGTTGAGCAACCAATAAGATCCCCATGACGACATCAGGAAGCGAGGCGAATGCCTCGCTTTTTTATGCCTGACGCTCGCCCCCCTGACGGGATCCGGGTCTTATCACGGGGGACACCAGCCCCCTTCAGGTTACAAAACGTAACGACTCAACAACGGGATTCACACTAGTAAAATCAACTGGTTGAAAATATGGATAGGCTCTTTTAGCGTACCGGCACAACCCTGTGATGCCGAGCAAACATGCGAATATCCAGTATCGAGTGCGGGCGGGTGCTGGCCATCCTGGCCGTGATGACCATCCATGTCTCTCCCTTCGCCCATCCGTTCAACCCCGACTTGTGGGGGAGCGCTCCCTATTCCTGGCTCAGCGCGCTCATCAATCAGCTGTGCCGCTTCGCCGTGCCTCTGTTCTTCCTCTGCGCCGGTTATTTCCTGCAACCCAAGCTGACTGGCGCCGCACCGCTGAGCGTGGCCTGGCGCTACTGCCGCCCCCTGCTGCTGCTCTGGCTGGCCTGGAGCCTCCTCTATCTGCTGCTGCCGTTCAATCCCGTGGAGGCCGTCAATCAGGGCTATCTGGCGTCCCTGCGTGGGCAGTGGCAATTCCAGCTCGGCGATCCCCTCAACGACTGGCTGGTCGGCGGCATGATCCACCTCTGGTTCCTGCCCGCCCTGGTGTTGGCCGTGGGCATTCTGGCGCTGTGCCAGTGGCTGGGCAAACCGGCGCTGGCACTCTATTTAGGCGCCCTGCTCTATCTGCTGGCGCTGCTGGGCGGTTCCTATGCCAAGCCCTTGCTGGGGGCCGAGTGGCCCATCCTGACCCGCAACGGCCCCTTCTTCTCCCTGCTGTTCGTCGCTCTGGGGGCCTGGCTGCGCGCGCGAGCCTGGCAACCCACGACCCGGATGAGCCGCCGACTGTTGGTCATGGGGCTGGGGCTCTATGCGCTGGAGGCTATCGCCCTCAATCAGCTGGCGCAGGTACCGCTCACTCGCCACGATTTTCTGCTCGGTTCCGTGCCCTGGGCTCTCGGTCTGTTTGGCCTGCTGCTGGCCAACCCGGATTGGGGACGTGGCAGCTGGCTGGAACGCCAGGCCCCCAAGGTGCTCGGGCTCTATTGCCTGCACATGATCCTGGTGGTGTGGCTGTTCGTATTCGGCCCGCAGGAGGCGTCCCTCCTGTGGGAGATCACCAAGGTGCCGCTGCTGCTCGGCGCTTCTCTGCTGGCCTATGGACTGTTATCCAGCAACGTATTCATCGCCCGCTTGCTGCATATCCGTTGACCCTCGGCATCCGGCCTCCTGCGCAGGGGCTGGATGCACCTTTCCTTTTTATCCACTCATCTCGCCCTTCGTCGAACGCCCCCGCTATCTCCCCAAATTCACTTGCCACACAAATGAAAATCAATATCATTGCGATCCCATTTATGTGGGTCAAAATTAATTACAACTAAATCAACAAGTTCAGGCCGTTCGGTCGACATTTAGAGAATCAACATTGAACATGCAGCACCCTCATTTTCGCAGAACCCTGGTTTCGCTGGCTCTGTTTGGCTCTGCGTTTCAGGCTCAGGCCGCCGATGAAACCCTGACAGTGGTAGGCAAACGCACCCAGCATCAAGAGGTAGCCACCGCCACCCGCACCAATACCCCGGCCAAGCTGGTCCCCCAGACCATCGACAGCGTCTCGGCCAGCGAGCTGACCGCCTTTGGCCAGCCCACCCTGAGCGAGGCCCTGAGCGGCATTCCCGGGGTCAACGCCAGCGGCGACACCCGCTTCGACAGCGTCAATATCCGTGGCTTCAGTGCCAGCAACGACTTCTATCTCGACGGTTTTCGCGATGACATGCAGTACACCCGGGATCTCGGCAACATAGAGCGGGTAGAGGTCCTCAAGGGGCCGGCGGCCGTGCTCTACGGCCGTGGCAGCACGGGGGGCATCATCAACCGGGTCAGCAAGACGCCGCAGAAGGGACAGGCATCCAGCGTCACCGCCAGGGTGGGCAGCTTTGACAGCCAGCGTCTGGCAGCTGACCTCAACGGAGAAGCGAGCGAGCGGGTGCAGCTGCGCCTCAACTTGGCCCAGGAAGATACCGACAGCTTCCGCGATGGTGTGGAGGGCAAACGCACCGGTAATCCCCCCGAAAAACTGAGGTGCTCATAAGTAGAATTTTCTCGTATCTTGAACGCAGGAGGTTCTACATGAAAACATCACGCTTTAGCGATGCACAGATCATCGCCATCCTCAAGCAGGCCGAGTCTGGTTCACCCGTCCCTGAGCTCTGCCGTGAGCATGGCATCAGCTCCGCCACCTTCTACAAGTGGCGCTCCAAATTCGGTGGCATGGATGCCTCTCTCATGGCGCGCCTCAAAGAGCTGGAAGAGGAAAATCGTCGCCTTAAGAAGATGTATGCCGAGGAGCGCCTAAAGGCTGAGATCATCTCCGAGGCGATGGCAAAAAAGTGGTGACGCCATCTGCCCGCAGGGAGATGGCGACCAAGGCTGTGGCTCATTACGCCATTTCTATCCGTCTGGCTTGCCAGGTGTTCAAGGTGAGCGAGGGTTGCTACCGTTATCAGCCCGTGCTGGCTGATGAAAACCAGGAAATTGCCGACTGGCTGCTGCGCCTCACCGCCAACCAGCGCAACTGGGGTTTCGGACTGTGCTTCCTGTACCTGCGTAACGTCAAAGGCTTTGGCTGGAACCACAAGCGGGTCTACCGGATCTATCGGGCGCTAGAGCTCAATCTGCGGATAAAACCCAAGAAGCGGCTAGTGCGGGCCAAGCCGGAGCCGTTGGCAGTCCCTGACCAACCGAATCACTGTTGGTCGATGGACTTTATGCATGACCAGCTCAGCGATGGTCGTTCGGTGCGGTTGTTTAATGTGATCGATGACTTCAATCGCGAAGCACTGTGCATCGAGGTGGATTTTTCCTTGCCTGCCTCGCGAGTCAAACGGGTGCTGGAGCAGGTTATCGAGTGGCGGGGCAAACCAGCCGCAATCCGCTGTGATAATGGTCCGGAATACATCAGCGAAGAGCTCAAGCAATGGGCGCAGCAGAAGAGGATTGCGCTGAGGTATATCCAGCCAGGCAACCCGCAGCAGAATGCCTACATAGAGCGATTTAACCGCACTGTGCGTTACGACTGGTTGGGCCATTACCTGTTTGAGTCACTGAATGAGTTACAGGAATTTGCCACGAACTGGCTGTGGGTTTATAACCATGAGCGGCCCAATATGGCGCTGGGCGGCTACACGCCGAAACAGCGCTTGGCACAGGCCGCATGACCTCTACTTTTGAGTGCTCCAAAAAATGGGGGGATTACCCACCCTGCTGGCCCCCTCCGTCAACTGGGAGATCAGCGACAACCTGAACTGGCTGGTGCAGTACGAGCGCAACGAGCATGATCGCACCCCGGATCGCGGCATCCCCGGCGTCAACGGCCATCCGGCCGATGTGCCGCGGGAGTTCGTCTACAGCGACACCAGCCGCGACTTCATCGACGACGTGGCGCAATCCACCCGCTCCCGCCTCACCTGGGATATCAACGAGCAGTGGCAGCTGCGCCAGCAACTCGGCTACAGCACCCTCGACAGCCAGTTTGACAACACCTATGTCACCAGTGTGAAAGGGGACAAGGTGACCCGCGCCCGCTGGCAGCAAGATCTGCAGGCCAGGAGCCTCATCAGCAACACCGAAGCGGAAGGCCAGCTGCAGACTGGTCCCGTCGGCCATCGTCTGCTGGTCGGCCTGGAGCAGAGTTGGCAGGAACGCACCCCCAAGCTCTACCAGAATGCGACCCCCATCCCGGCGGGCAGCCTCTACCATCCATCGGCCCTGCCCCGCCATGACGGCGCCATGAAGCTCGCCAGCGATGCCAACCACAAGGTGCGCGGAGTCGGCCTCTATCTGCAGGATCAACTCACCCTGGGCGACTGGCATCTGGTCGGTGGCCTGCGCCGTGACGACTTTACCGTCACCAGCCGCCGCAACGACCTCAACAAGGAAGAGACCCGCTCGGTCACCAGCCTGAGCCCGCGCTTGGGACTGGTATGGAATCCTCTCGAGGAGCACGCCTTCTACGCCTCCTACAGCAAGACCTTCACCCCTGTGGGTGGCGAACTGATTGGGCTGACGCCGGGAGACCAGAACAACAACCTGGATCCCCAGAACACCCGCCTCTATGAGGGTGGCGTGAAGAGCGACTGGCTGAATGGCCGCCTGGCAACCACCCTCTCCCTCTACCGGCTGGAGATGTACAACAAGCGCAGCAAGGATCCGCTGGATCCCACCAGGGTGATCCTCACCGGTCTGCAGCGCACCGAAGGTGTCGAACTGAGCGCCCATGCCCGCCTGACGGACGAGCTCTATCTGCGCGGCGGCGTCGCCATCCAGGATGCCGAACAAGTCAAGGCAGACGCGGATCTGCAAGGCAAGCGCCCGAGCAACGTCTCACGCCAAAATGGCCAGCTGTTTGTCGGCTATCAAAGCGGCAAGCTGGGCTGGTTCGGCGAAACCGGGGTGACGGCCGTGGGTGATCGCTTCGCCGACAACGCCAATACCACCACCCTGCCCGGCTATGCCCGCTTCGATGCCCGCGTTGGCTATCGCTGGCAACAGTGGGAAGCCCAGCTGAGCGCCGAGAACCTGACCGACCACAACTACTTCGTCAGCGCCACCAGTGCCAGCCAGATCATGCCGGGCACGCCGCGCCAGCTGCACCTTACCGGCAGTTATCGCTTCTGATCCCATCACCCAGACCCGCTGGCCGGCGTACGCTGGCCAGTTTTTTATGACGCGCCACACCATGAAACGACACCGACTTCCCCTTCATAACAACAAATGGATGCGCCGCCTGCATGCCTGGGCCGGCTTTTTCACCCTCACCCTGATGCTGCTCTACGGTCTCACCGGCCTCTGGTTGCAACACAGGGCCGTCCTGCCCATTCCGGGCCCTCATACCGAGAAGTCGAGCGAAGAGATCGTACTGGACGCGCCGCTGACCAGCCCGGAGGCGTTGCAAGCCCTGCTGCGCCAGCGTTATCCGGATGGCTTTGATGAAGGGCGTGCCATGATCACGCCGGCCCAGACCCTGCCCACCTCGACCGGCTCGCTCACCCTGCCCGCCCGCTGGGAGATGCGCGCGGTCACCCTCACCCAAAGCGTCACCGCCAGCTATGTGGAAGGTACCCTGCTGGTGCGCACCGAATTGCAGCAGGCCAACTTTGCCGCCAGCCTCAACCGGCTGCATCGGGGCATGGGCACCGGCCTCGGCTGGCAGCTGTTTGGCGATCTGGCCGCACTGGCTCTGCTGCTGCTCGCCCTCACCAGCCTGTTTATGTGGACCAAGCTCCATGGCAAGCCCGGGATCCTCGTCCTGATGACGCTGGTCGGCACACTTGGCACCCTGCTGTTTGCCCTGCTGGGCTGATAGTTGTGAAAAAAGATAAAGTGACGGGATATTGCGGGTAAATGTCGCTATTTATCGGCTATTCGATGAGCGATGCAGGAGATACGAAAGGTGGGGATAACGGGATAACTCACCATGGTGCTGGCAGCACGGAACTAACGCGGAGTACGAAAAAACAAAAGGCCATCATTGCTGATGGCCTTTTGTCATGAATTTGATGGTGCCCGGGGTCGGACTCGAACCGACACGGTTATTCACCGGCGGATTTTGAAACCATCGCCATCCGTTGTGAATCAATGAGTTGCCGTGTTTTCGCGGGTTTGCTTGGGGATGGGTGGGGGTTATTGGGTGTCGCTGGTGAGCGCTGCCGCCACTTTGCCGCCATTTTTCATCGCGGTGATCGGGTTGAGTTTGACCGCGTCTTCGAGGTGGTCCGGGGCGAAGTGGGCATAGCGCATGGTCATCTTGATGTCGGTATGGCCGAGGATGCGCTGCAGCACCAGGATGTTGCCGCCGCCCATCATGAAGTGGCTGGCGAAGGTGTGGCGCAGTACGTGGGTGCTCTGTCCGGCAGGCAATTCAATCTCGGCCCGCCGTATTGCCTTCTCGAACTCGGCATAGCAGTCGCCGAACAGCCTGCCGGTGCGCTTGGGCAGCAATGCCAACAGCCAGCCGGCCACCGGCACGGTGCGGTTCTTCTTGCCCTTGGTGCGGGTGAAAGTAAGCCGCCCGATGCCAACCTGTGAGCGGGTCAGCTTTTCTATCTCAGACCAACGCGCCCCGGTCGAGAGGCACAGCATCACGATCAGCCACAAGTCGTTCAGCCCTACGCACGCTGCCAGAAGCTGTTCGATTTCATCCTGGTTGAGGAACGCCAGCTCGGATTCTTGCACCTTGTACTGGCGCAGCACTTCCAGCGGGTTGCCATGAGCCCACTCACCCAGGCGGCCAAGTTCATTGAACACGGCCTGCAGGTAGAGCAGTTCGCGGTTGATGGTGGTCGGGGAGACCTGTTTACGCTGACCGGGCACATAAAGCTCGCCTGCCAATCGTCGTTCGCGATAGGCCGCAAACTGCTGGGCCGTGAACTCGGTCGCCAGTGGGTTGCCCAACGCCTCCGCCAGCCAGACCAGCTTGTCACGACGGCGGTCGCCATCGGTCAGGGTCTGGCCGTGGCGACCATACCAGAGTGCCACCAGGTCGCTCAGCCGCCGTTCATCCACATTGCTCGCCTCTGGCTGTTGCCAGGGCTGGGCCAGCATGTGTTTTTCCCACGCCAAGGCTTCGCCCTTGGTGGCGAAGCGCTTGCGCTTGCGGGGGCCGTCACGGCCTTGGGGGTAGACCTCGACAAGCCAGAGCTTAGGCTTGTCGTCATCGAGTTTACGGACGGTCATACTGTTTCAAGTTGATGAGCCTGCTCATGTAAGCCATCTCGCTCAAATGGGTTGTAAATCTCGATCGAGGATGAGCCATCTGGTAGTGATATTGCTCGCGTGAAGCTTCCATTTTGGAGAAGCGCGACAAACTCAACTTGAGTAAGGGTTATGCGCTCAATCTCGACCAAGCGCTCACCATCTGGCTGAGATACAGCGACCGTTACAGTCCCCTCATCATAGGTTTGAGAATTGATAGCCAAAGGGATTCGGTCTTGTGCTCGTTCACCCTGAGCAGAGCTTGCATTATTCCTACGCAGAACCCCGGTAAATTCACCCTCTATGCGATCAACAGTGTCATACCCTGCAGGGGTTGAAAACTTAACCGACAGCACTCGTTCATTTGTCATTTTTACAAATTCAGACCATGGGCCTCGATGGCCTGAGATGTGACTGCAAATCAGCTCACCACCGATAAAGTTAAAAGCGTGGCCTTGAGTCCAAACACTCTTCGAGATCTTTTCTTTAGGTTTGTCTGAGTTAGAGGTAGATATAGCTGTCAACTTAATATCTAAAGATGGTCGGTGAGCCTCATGGACACAAAAACGCCATCCAGCTGCATAGCCGTCAATGAAGCGAGCGATGAGGCATTGCCGCCTTGGCAAAGTGCGCCATGTTGTAAATGTGTCACGAATATAGTCTATGTCATTACTTGGCTCATTACCTGTAGAGCCCATAATGAGATCATATTCGCCTACCTCTGGGAGCTCACCAGTAGTAATGAGGTCTATGAACTGTTGCTCGGTTAATGCGAGAGCGCCAGCATCCCGTGCTTTTGCTGTTTTAGACGGGCCTGCATTGGGACCGCAACAGAGGTAAGAGAGCCGTTTAGTCACGTCTTTCTTAATAGTTAGGCCAGCGCTTTCAGCTTGGGTTTCTAACCGATCTCTATCAGATTTTGAAAATCCAGTGAATGCAATTTCAGCTTTAGCTGTAGATTGCTTCGGGCGAGATTTTGACAACCTTGGCTGTGATGAATCGAGCAATGATGGCACGTCTACAGAAAGCAATTCATTTTCGCTGCTGAACATGCCCAGTATTCTGTCAATGCGGAAAGTTCTGAACTGTTTTTTGGGTAACGCAACGCCTTGCAAATGATGGTCACTGACACTGATATTAACAACATGATAGCCTTCAGTGCTTCCATCTGATTTTTCGTAGATAAAGAATGCCTCTTTATCAATTATCTTGCTGTTGTCAAACATTATAATTCCCTTTAAATGAAATTCATTGAATTAAAATGGCCGTAGACATAAGGCTGTTAACAAATTTCAATTAGCAAATAGGGCGCTTTAGCGCCCTATCGTTTTCTAAAAATGCGGTGTTCGACCATCACGCCGATGATTTCGATGTGCTGCCGGTCGGAGTGCATGGGCGGGTAATCGTCATTAAGCGGGACCAGTTCAAACACCTCTTGCCCGTTCTCATCGATGCCGCGGGGACGATACGCTGTGAAGTTGCCGTCATTGCTACTCATCATCGACTGCTCTCAGGTCAACCGTGATCTGCCGAACCGGCCCATTGCTTAACTCTTTGGCCAAGGCTGTCGCGTTCTTGGCGCTAAGATTGTTGATTTCAATCTGCTTGCCTTCGACGATAGCTTTGACACTGCAACGGTTAAAACGACTGACAAGCGCAACGAGCACCGCGCATATTGCTTTTACCTGCTCAGGGTTTTGTGCAATCCAGTCAAACACTTCGATAAAATACTGAGCACCGTCGCTGTAGGTTGCGATCGCGCCACCGTTTTCAACCCCATGCTCTTCCAGCAACGCGGTTAGCGGTGTCGCATCATGACCCTGTATGTTCAGATACAGGCTGCCAGCTTCTCGGTAACGAATTTTGCTCATTTAACGTCCCGCCTATTAGGAGATGTCCGCCATGTTCACCGTTATCTGCCACTCTTATCGGTTGGCGCACTTTGAGTCTTCCGATCGTTTCGATGCCGTGGTGCTGACCCACACCCCGACCGGGTTGCGCCAGCGGTTAAGACAATTTTTGAACATGATGTTTTTTGCACTAGCAACCCTCTATACCCGTCACGCAGACTTGGAGGTCAACGGCAAATTGTATCCGCTCGCCCTGTCTGGTCAGCGCTGGTATACCTTCGACCAGCTCCAACACTTCGCCCTGCAATGCTTGTTGCTCGACCGGGCGCGGTTACTGATCCTGTCACAGGCCGCCACCTGACCCTCACCCGCCCCGTTTCAAAATGCGACGGTGCTCGACCACCACGCCGATGATGGCGATGTGGGTTTGGTCGGTGCTCAGGGTTTCATGGTCGTCATTGAGGGGCACCAGCTCGAAGCGAGGGCGGCCGTCGTCGTATTCACCGCGGGAGCGGTATTTTTTGAAGGTGGCCTCTTCGCTGCCATTCTTGGCAATGACAAAGTCACCCGCCTTGGGAGCCTCGTCAGGGTCAACGATCAACAAGTCACCCTCTTTGAAGTCCGGCTCCATGGAGTTGCCGCGCACCCACAGACCAAACGCGCAGCTGCCGACACTGACACCCGCCGCGACATATTCCAGGCTGCCATCAAACGCCGTGGCTTGTTCGCACATCTCTCGCCACTGGCCTGCCTGCACATAACTGAGAATGGGGACCCGCGTGCCTTGTGGGATCTCGGCGGGTTCGACGTTGCGATAACCCGGGAACGGGGGCTCAGAGACGCCCATGCTGCCTTCTTCTTTCCCCGTCAGCAGCCAATCGACAGACACACCAAGCGCAGCCGCTAACTCATTGAGATAGCGGCCGTTAGGGTCTGCTCCACCTCTCTCCCAATGGCTAACAGCGACCCGAGTTACACCTACTCGGTTGGCTACTTGGTCTTGTGTTAAGCCACAAGCCATTCGTCTGGATTTTATGCGTTCATTTACGTTCATGTAAGCAACCTTACACCCCAGTTACGTAAACCAATTTACTTTTTTAGGTAAATAAACTTGCCTCAGACACCCCGAGGATCGTAAAGTTATTTGCGTAAGGATATTTACCAACGGTGGGCAGAATGAAAACTGATGATGTGATTGCGCATTTCGGAGGAATCACTCCATTAGCAAAGGCGCTCGGTGTGAAGACTCAAGCGATATCTCAATGGGGAGAGAATATACCCAAGCTTCGCGCCTACCAGATCGAGGTGGTGACCGGCGGCGCGCTGAAAGCCGACCCCGCTACCCCCTCTGGCCAGCAGTATCTATTCACCAGGACGGGGTTGACGGCATCAGTTCTGCCGGGATGGGATAATCTGTCTTCTCGATGCACGCCCTGACCACGGCCCTCAACCACTCCTGTGGGCAGCGGCCCAATCGCTTGCCGGTCTCCACCAACGACAGGATGCGCTGGCGAAACAGCTCGCCCCGGTGAGACCACACGCCGTAGCTACCCTTGCGCCAGAGCACATAGCCACGCAGCGCCCGCTCCGCCTCGTTGTTGGTCAGCGCTATTTCGTCGTCAGTCATAAACCGCCACAGCATCTCGTCATCCCGCAGCAGCAACTGGCATCGTCCACGGTAGCGTTTGCTGCACAACAGGGCGCCGCGCTCCAACTGGCTTCGCCAGCTTTGCCGGTAACGCGCGAGCCTGCGCAGGTATTTCTGCTTGCTCAACGCACCGCTTTCCCAACGGTGCCGGGTACGAAACACCGCATCCGCCAGCAAGACCAACCGGGCACCGATGGGCTGGTTGCACTGCTCGCTACTCTCGGCGATGGCCACGAGATTGCGGGCCACGTGGGCCCAGCACAGTTGCCGCTGGTCGGCGTCGATAAACCGGTAGCCGGCGTACTGGTCGGTCACCAGCACCCCGTCAAACTCGGCGCCCAGCAGCCGCTTGGCCGCCTCCTGACCACGGCCATAGGCCGTCATGAAGCAGACGGCTATCTTGCTCAGCGCCAGCCACATCCAGCGGCGCTCTCCACCCCGCTGATGCCGGGTCTCATCGGCATGAACGTGGGTGGCCGTCTGCACCTGCTGCTTGATGGCCTGGTAGGTCGGGGTGAGCATGGCACTCACCCGCCCCTGCGCCTCACTGATGGCGCCCCGGCTAAAACTCAGGCCGAAATGCTGTTTGAGCTGCTGCTGTATCTGGCTGACGCTCTGGTGAAACTGGCCGCTTTGCAGCGCGATGTAGCTGAGCAGATTGGCCCCCATCTGGCTGCTGCTGACGTTGTCTGGCAGTGCGGCCTGGGTCGTGCCGATACACCGTGAGCAGGTCGCACGATACAGTTGGTGTTCGGTGACGAGATAGCTCACCTCGGGCAGCTCGAACACCTGATGAACCTGATAGGGTTTGGCATGGGCCACCATGTCCCCGCCACAGCAAGCGCAATCGGCGGCAGGGTAATGCGGGACCAGGGTCAGGCGGGCATCAAGCGGATGCCGCTCGCGGCGATGTCCCTTGTGACCGGGCTGCGCCCCCCGTTGCTTGCCGGACGCCGGACGCTTGCGGGCCGGCGGCGGTGCACCGGGGCCGTCGCTGGAAGGCGGCTTGGAGGAGTTGCCGCTGTGCTGATTGAGGCGGACCTCCAGCTCGGCGATGCGGTCGAGGAGCTTATAAATCAGCTCGTTGGCCTGCTCCAGAGTGGTGGGCATTCCCGCGGAATGCATGGTGTTTTTGCTCATGGGGGGAGCGTATCTAAGGAGCAGGATCAAGCAAGCAGGAAAGTGGGATCAAGAGACGATCGTCTCATTTTTCCTGTGTCAATACTGTTCCGGTGAATACTTACGGCCAGCAGCGCCCCTATCAGCGCGTCGCACCGGGCACCCCGCTGGAGGAGATCCCCAGCGTCCAGCGGGCGACGGCCGCCGCCAAGGATGACCCCGCCAACGCGCAACCAGGGAAGGCGTAACCACCATGCCACCTCGTCATATCAATCCAGCCGCCAGGCCGACCCAGGCCCCCGCCGTCAGCGCGATCACCCTGGTTCTATCGGCAGACATCCCACCGCTGATGCCCATCGCCAGGTTTGCCGCGTGGATCGGGGTTTCTACCGATACCGCCCGTGGCTGGGTCAAAGCCGGCAAGCTCGAGATCATGGAGAAAGAACTCCCGAATGAGCTGTCGATGGTCAAGGTGCATGTGTTTATCGCCAAGCAGATGGCGGGGTCGGTGTTGGCACCCCAGTTCAAACACGCGGGTTAACCATATCGTCCTTTGGAGGGAAATCAGAGTGTCAAACCAGTCCTGTATTTCACACAACCACTTTGCGGCGGCCTGCGACACCTTCAAGGGTATGCACAACATCAGCGAACTGGAACGCGAGCTCGGCATGCCGAGCCGTGTGCTGCACAACAAGTTCAATCCGGCCAGCGAGAAACACAAGCTCACCGCCCTCGACCTCATCGCCCTTTATCGCGCCACCGGGGACGACACCCTGTTCGACGGCCTGCTGTTTGACTGCGGTCTGACCGCCGTTCGCCTGCCGGGGGCGGCCCCGGTTGCGCCAGAGGCCCGCGCCCAGCAGGCGCTGAATGCGGGGGCCCAGATCCTGGGCGTTACCGCCCAGGCCACCACCCTCCTCGCCGGTGACCGCGTCACCAAGTCACACCGAAACACCGTCGTCGGCGGCTTGTGGGCAGGCATCGAGCACCTGGTGCTGCTGGCCACCGAGGTCGAAGACAGATTTCACGCCATCCCCAGCTTGGCATGCGCTGCGGATATGGCCCGCGCCGCCATCGGCGCCTAGGAGACCAGACCATGAGATTACGTTGCCCCCACTGCAAAAGCCGTATGACCAGCCGCACGACTCGCCCAATGAGCCTGCTGTCTTTCGAGTCATATCAGCGATGCTCCAATGTTGAGTGCAATTTCCGCTGCAAAGTGCTGGCCGAAATTGTGGCAGAGCTGAAACCGGCAGAACTGAGAAACCCCGCCGTGGTGCTGCCGGTCGTGCATACCGCCCAGCCCATCCCCACCCACTCTCGCCCGTTCCCCGCCATTGAGGCACTCAAGCAGGCCGGGGTCGCAGAAACCGCCGCAGAACAGGAAGGGGCCTAGGCCCCATACCGCAAGGAGAACCCCATGCAAACGCAACGCATCGACTATGAACAACGCAATTTGGCGGGCCTGACTCCGCTGGAGCAGGTGGCCATGAACACCGCCGGCTGCCAGATCCTGCGGGAGTTGTTCGGCAAAACGCGCTCCAGTCTGGACACCGACTGGCTGGCCCTGAGCCAGGCCAAGAAGGCGGCCATCTGTGCCATCGCCCGCCAGCCACGGGGCGAGCTGATGACGGCCACTTTGTCAGGCCTGCCCCATGAGCAACGTGAGGCGATCCGGCTTGCGGTGATCGCGCTGGAGTACCAGGGGGCGTTTCGCGGCGGCTGTGACACCCAGGTGTGGCACCCGGCGCCGGTGACCAGGCCTATCGGGGATATCGAGAGAGAGAAGAGAGAAAGGGCCGCCAAGCTGCGCATGAAACGCGCCGTGCTGGCGGGCAGTGAGATGTGCCAGTCAGGCCCCAGGGCCATCGGGCAATAAAAAACCCGCTATCGGTGCGCCAACACCAGCGGGCTTTCCATCGTCAACAAGGAAAATCGACATGCCAACTTTAGCCATTCGTGACCAATTGCGCAACCTGCGCCTGCAAAACCGCAAGCTGGCCTGCCGTGGTCAGCGTTACCGCACCAGCCCTGACCTGATCCATGCCGTAGAACGCCCGGCCGCCATGGCCTGGCGTGCGGTCTGGTCATGCGTCAACAGCCGTGGGGGGATCTGATCATGGCCGCCGTTATCACGCGTCATACCGAACCGACTATCAAGGCCGCCAGCGCCTATCTGGTCAGCCGCGGTTACATCAACTGCGGCACCACCTGGCTGCGCGGCCGGAACGGCTACGCCCGCATGGAGCGCCTGACCTCTGGCGCTATCCGCATCATCGAGGGGGTGGCATGAACACGCTGTTACACCCGGTCAACCGGCAAACCGCCATTGCCGCCGTGCACGAATTGACGGCGCGGCTTCGCGCCAGCACCGATTACTCCTACCTCTACCGTGGGTCGGAGGGCAAGTCCCTGATGGCCCAGGCCAGACAGAACCAGCGCTGGTACCAGCTGTTTCACACCATGAACCGGAGGGCTCAACCATGAGCATCGACGCCATTCATATCGCCAAGCGGGCAGAGCGGGCTGTGCTGCCGCTGCTGACCGAGCTGCTGGCCACTGGCGAGCAGGAAAACCGCATCGCCCTGGGCGAGCTCTACTCCGGTGATGAGTACATCCAGGTGCAGCTGGTCGTGACCAGCCGCCCCGCGGATCTGCTCAATGATGACTCAGTGATGGGGGATGAGGCATGAGCCAAGACCTGATGTTCCTTCGCTTGTTCAACGAGTTCGCCGCAGCCAACCCACAGGCTGCGGATGAATGGCTGTTCGTAGAGGGAAGAAGCAGCTTTACCTGGAGTGTCGATGAAGAGCGGATGGTGTTCCAGCCGCAAGACGAGGCCGCTCAGGACCCGGTTGATGACCTGCCATTTATGGATAACCCGTTCTTCATTGGCGCTGATATGGCCTCTGGCCCAGATGCCTCGGTGATGCAAACCATCAAGGTGCCGAGCCGACCTAATCGCCTGAGCGTGATCCGCATCAGCTTCTTTGTGATGTGTCAGGACTGCTTGCGCCTTTCCATCTACTCCACGGAGAAACACGGCGAGCAAGAGTTCTGCCAGTGCGGAGGCCAGTGGTGTGGCTGCGAAAGCTGCAACGAACAAGCACTCATGCTGCTGAGCGGCGAGCGTGATCAAAACAAGCTGGGCCTGCAAGTGCCCATTTCAAGCTGGTCACCGGTGAACGGATGCGTGGTGGTAGGGGGTGCAGCATGAGCGACACCTATGTAAACCCGATGGCAATGCGGGCCCGTCTGGCCGCAGAGCTGGCTGTGCTGGATTTGTATGGGGTGGTCAAAACCACCGCCGCCAGCCTGAGCGACTGGGTCGGCGTTAACGGCGATTCGCTACCAGAGCCGCTTGTCGGTGAGGTAAACACCAGCATGGTCGCCATGTCGGCCGCCGCTCATTGCATTGGCTACAGGTCAGCCGACGAGCTGAGCAAGCGGCTGGCTGCCTTCGAGGACACCGGCGAGCTGGTCGTGCAACTGCTGGCAGAGCTGAACCAGGGTGATGGCCTGCGGCGTGAGGATCTGGTTGTCACTCGCTCAGCAGTGCTGCTGCTGGCGATGTATGGGCTGCTGGCGCTGGCCTGCAGCGAGGCCAATGCAGACCGCGACGACAAGGAGACGCTGGTATGACCGACCTGTTTGAACTGGAGGCCCCGCTGGATGACCAGGGCACCACAGAGGCGGGCCCCGCCCACATGCGGCCATCCGCACCGCTCAGCCAGTTGGCCAGGCATTGGGAGGCCGCTCGCGGCGAGTTTGATTGTGCAAACATGTTTGCCGGCCATCCCGACATTGAGTCTCACATTGCCGAGCTGCTGGCCCTTGGCGCCATCCGCGCCGTGTACTGGTTGGCGCTGGGTAGCGGTGAGGTGGCGCTGGCCAGAGAAATCGCCGAGTGGTGGGCAGACTGCGAACCGCTCCATGGACTGGGGGAGACCATCAAATGAGCCACCGCCTGATCACCGACCTGCAAACCCGTGTGGATAGATGGTTCGACACCATGATGGGCGACGAGGCCCGCCTGCGCAGCTACCAGCGCGACCTGCTGGCCATGCGCCAGCTCTCCCCTCGCCCCCGCTGCACGGTCTCCCTCACCCTGCGCCAGTGTGTCGCAGCCAGAAAGATGGCGAGGCATGCCCGCCATGCGCTGGCCTCCTGCCGGAACAACATCAAAGAGCTGTCGGGTAACAATAACCAATGACCAACCAACAGAAAACAGGGCCAGCCGCCGAGGCTGGCCATCTTGGTTTTGCCATCAGCCGCCTGCCGACGCCAAAACGCAACCAGCTGCCGCTATCCAAGAAGACCCTCAAGGCCCGTATCGATGCCCTCGCCAACTCCATGCCGGGCACCAAGCTGGAGGCCGCCTTTGTGGGCGCCCCTGGTGAATACGATCTGGTCTGGGCGGTGCAGCTGCTCGATGGCCTCTCCATGCAGTTCACCCAGGTGCTGTTCAAGCAGTACGTGCGCCGCCGCAAAGATGGCACTGCCCGCAACTGCCGCAGCGCCAACATCTGGCTGCGGGAACGGGTGAAGTGGGTTCGCTCTCTGGTGATGGCGCTGCCGGTCGATGCCCACCACTTGCGCGATGATGACGGCCGCAAGCGGGTGGCCCACCAGTTCGCCAACCAGACCGCCGCCATCTGGAAAAACATCGAGCAGAACAGCACCGCCGGCGAACTGGACCTGATGGAGACATGGGAAGCCATCAAGCAGCCCGCCGACCAGTGGGGGTTCATCGGCAAGATGCCGGACTTCAAAACCAGAGAGGCGCGGGATAACTGGATCCTGAGCGTGATGGTGCGCCTGCTCTCCGCCAAGTGGTGGGAGAGGCGCGTGAACCGCTGCTGGGATCGGCTGCAAGAGCACATCGCCATCCTGCTGGGCAAGGTACGCAAGGGCGTCTCCGCCTACGTCTCGAACGCCACCATGAAGGTGGTGCGCGAGCGCAAGCAGGCCATGATGCGCTGGTTGGCTGAGTCGGAAGTGATGAACGGCCAGCATGACCTGGTGATCTCGATGAAGGATTGCTGGGAGGCCAGCATCTCCAACCCGGTCAACCGCCGCAACGAGATGATGACCCGCATGCGGGGGTTCGAGGACTACGCAGAGCAACAGGGCCATGTGGGGGTGTTCTTCACCTGGACGGCCCCCAGCCGATTTCACGCCTGGAAGACCGGCCGCAACGGCAAGACCATCGAGAACGACAAGTACCAGGGCGCCACCCCACGCGAAACCTGCGCCTATCTGGCCAAGCTCTGGAGCCTGACCCGCGCCTCACTCAAGCGCAATGATTCACCTGTCTACGGCTTTCGGGTGTGCGAGCCACACCATGACGGCACCCCGCACTGGCACATGCTGCTGTTTATGCGCCCGAGCGATCGCAACAAGGTGATCAGCACCCTGCAACACTACGCGCTGACAGACGACAAGGACGAGCTGGTGCGGGTACCCATGGCTGCCCCCACCTTTACCGATTTCACGCCACGGTTCGACTGGAAGATGATCGACCCAGCCAAGGGCGATGCAACCGGCTATCTCGCCAAGTACATCGCCAAGAACATCGATGGCGCCTATGTCGGTGACGACGAAGAGGCTAACACCCCAGCAGACCAGGGCGCTCTGCATGCGTGCGCTTGGGCCAGTTGGTGGGGGATCCGCACCTTCCAGCAGATCGGTGGCGCACCGGTCGGGGTCTGGCGCGAGCTGCGCCGTATCAGCAACGCCAAGAAGAATGGCGAACTCGTGGGGCCACCCAAGCCGGTGTTGCAAGACCCACGCTTTGAGGCCGCCCGCTATGCCGCTGATAACGCCATCTTTCGTTGCTACCTGGAAGCCATGGGTGGCGCACTGGCTACCCGTGCCGAGCACCCCATCAAGCTGGCCCACCTCATCGAGGAGCAGGCCAACAGATACGGCGAAGACATCAAGCGCCTGATGGGGTTGCACACAGCCCGCCTGGGTATCAAGACCCGCCTGCAAGGGTGGGAAGTGGTGCCAGCAGGCACCTATGAGGCCGCCAAGGCCGCCAGAGTTTCGGCTGGGGGTGTTGGGGTTAAGACGGGCGACAGCCCGGCACCTTGGAGCTCTGACAATAACTGTACGCAGCCGGATCCTGAGGCGTTCGCGGATCAGTTGATGGCAGAGCAATGGGGTTTATCTCCCTTCTCCATCGGGCGTTTACGGGCAGGCGCCAGCGTCAGCACGGACGGCTTCACCCTCTGGCTGGAGAACGGCCAGGTGCAATCGAGCCGGGCGATCCCGAGCGAGCAGGATTGGCAACCGGAAGGCCAGGTGCCAGCCGAACAGGGCCAGCCGGATGAGTACGCGCTGCCGGAAGGCGATGAGGACTGGCCGATGCTGGTTGAGCTGTGCGGCAAGGTCTACCAGGCACAGGGCCACGCCGGGGCGCACCGCTGGATAGAGATGCTGCCGCAGCCCTATCAGTCCGAGATGTGGCGCGTGCTGGAAGGGCTGGATGCGCCGGAGTGGATGCAGGAACAGGACGACTACAGCGAGGAGTGGGCATGAACATGAGTTGCACACAGACCGTCAGCCGCGAAGAGTACCGCCGCCTGGATAACCGGGTGACCTGCATTCTCCAGCAGCGCTGGCCAGCCAACGAGATCAGCCAGTGGGTGGGAATGCTCAAGGGCAAACAGCAGGCCGTGGCCTGCGCCATCCTGCGCCGTCGCCATCCACGCCCATCGCTGCTGGCCCTGCCGGCCATCGCCGCCGAGGTGCCGAACCCGTTTCAGGCCAAGTCCAGTCGCCCCACCGTGCCAGTGCTGACAGCTGATGGCCGCTCGGTTGGCCGCCGCCATATCGTGGACGGACTGACCCCCGTGGCAATCGACCAGAGCGGCACCATCCGGTGCGCCGTCACTGGCCGCACCCTGTTTATCGCACCGGGCAGCGCCATCGACCGCGCCAACCCGGGGGCCGCCGCACAGCTCAACCCAACATACCAGCCAACCCTGCACCAGGTAGTGGCTGACCATCGCCAACATGTAGAAGCCGGAGAGTAACCATGAATAACGTAATGCTGGATCTGGAAACCATGGGAAAAGGCCACCGCGCGGCCATCGTCACCATCGGGGCCGTGTTCTTTGACCCGATGACAGGTGAACTGGGCGCCGAGTTCGAGGCGCATATCGACCTACGAGATAGCGCACGCTTTGGGGAGATAGACCCTGACACCGTGCTGTGGTGGCTGGGGCAGAGTGATGAAGCACGCGCGGCCATTGCCTATAACGTAGATGGCGATAAGCGGATGGCGCTTCTCCAGGCACTGCAAAAGTTTCAGGAGTGGCTGATGCAAGAAGGCAAGCGCCCCTGTGTATGGGGTAACGGTGCTGGGTTTGACTGCACCATCATGGCCAGCGCCTATGATGCGGTGAACAAAGTGCGTTTTATTGGCTACTGGAACGGATTTAAGGATCGGGATGTGCGCACCGTTGTTGATATGGGGCGTGAACTTCTGGGCTTTGACCCTAAGAAAGACATGCCGTTCGAGGGAGTTGCCCATCGCGCGCTGGACGACGCCAAGCATCAGGCCCGCTACGTCAGCGCCATCTATCAGCGGATGCAGGCAGCGGTGAATAGGTGCACTGTGGTAGGGGGTGAGGCATGAGAGACCCCCGCAAAAATCCGGTACCGGGTGATGTGATCACCCGCTTCGGTACCACCAGGGAAGTCACGGCCACCAAGCAGAACGACCGCGGCACGGTTACCCATGTGGTGTATGGCCACCCAACCACCGACACCCCGCCGAAGGAGGCGACCATCTCCAGTTGGCGGGCGTGGGCCAAAGAGGATGCCATGGTGGTAAGGGAGGGAACGATATGCACCACGAACTGAAAATCATGCCGCGCTACTTCCAACCGGTACTGGACGGCGCCAAGCCGTTCGAGATCCGCGATAACTCGGAGCGCAACTTTCAGGAGGGTGACACCGTCACCCTCAACGAGTGGGACGGCGAACGCTACACCGGCCGCAGTGCCAAGCGCCTGATCACCTTCGTCACCGACTACGCACAAAAGCCGGGCTATGTGGTGTTCGGGATGAAGGAAGTAGAGGAAGAGGGCCAATTGATTAATGCCTATCTGGCAACGTGCATCACCGGATATTCGCGGTACCAACATGAGGTGTTTCTGGTTAAACGGATGTCTTGCTCGGCGCTTGAGATGATAGAAAAGTCGATGAGACTGACTTATGCCAAGCCAGGTGCTGAATTTCAGCTGGCATCCATCGTTCCCATTGGTCAGATGACAGAAGAGGATCTCAAGGGATGATTGATGCCACCAAGCGCAAGCAGGCCCAGCGGGCAAGACGGGCGGCTCTCGGTATCAAGCGGGTGGAGGTGGCGCTCTCAGAACGGGAGCGCCAGCAGCTGGACCACCTGCGTATCGCCAGGGCTGGCAGCGGTGAGCCATATTCAGCAGATGAGTACATCAGCACCCTGATCAGGCGAGACTGGGAGAAGTGGCTGGAGCAGGAGGCCGAACTGAAAACGAAGACCTGCCAGCACTGCGACTGTGAGCTGCCAAAGGGGTGCGGCGGCACATTCAAGGGACAGTCATCGTGCTGGCACACCCAGGGCGACAAGACGCTGGCCTTGTGAGGAAAAGAAAGAGGGCGCTATTGCGCCCTCAATCCGTTCAGTACCATTTGTCGCCCCTCTGGCGTGAGTGAACCAACAAGGTTCAGTACCAACTGGCTCGCCGTTCTCGATGAAGGGCTCAGGGGATGCGAATAAGAGAGACACGCAACCCATGTGTGGCCGCACTCTGCATCTGTGCACTGACAATAAAGGTCAGAAACATCAGGGCTGAGCTTGTTGGTCTTGGTAATGCGACCACGTTGGCCACACTCTTTGCAATACACCCGCATCACATCCACCTTTCTCTTATAAATCAACGATCTATTATGCCACAGCACACTGTTTATTTATACAGCCGAGCCTATGGTTTCCCGAAAATCGACCCATAGCGCACGGGGCAGCCCGGCACTGTTGATGGAGTCTTTGATCAGTTCGCAAAGTGGCAGCACCTCGTTGCGGGCATAGGTAGCGTCATACTTATCGGGGTCACCCAAGCCGCCGCCGCCATTGGTCGGGATGATACCGGCCAGCGCGGGCGGGTACCGGTGCGCCGTCAGCACATCCTGGGCGGTGATCCCCTTGATGGCTGCGAACTCGTCTTTGGTCGCGATATCCCCCACCGGGATCAGCTTGATGCCGTCCGGCTTGCCTTCAGGGATGTTCACGAACATCGAGCGGAAGTTACCGACCCCCTTGCTGTTGGCGATCATCTGCTTCATCTCCTCCTCGGTTTCATCGTCCATGTTCGGGTCGGTGGTGTAGAAGATGAACCCCATGTGGGCGCCATTGAGGAAGTATTTGCGGCGGAACAGGGTGGCATCCTGGTTGAGCAGGGCAGACTGCAAGCCGCCCAGATAGTCGGGCATGCCATAGACCTGCTGCTCGGGGTCGTACTGGGCCAACCAGATCACATCCTCCGGCCGATAAACCAGGTTAGGCTTGCCCTGCTGCAGATAGACAAAACAACCGTCAGCACGGCGGCGCAGGTAGACGCTGGAAAGCGGGTGCAGCCCCACCACCTGGCCAAAGCCGTTGCGCAGCTTGAGCAGGCCGCCGTCACCGAATTGCACGTAGTTGTGCACATAGGCGGTGATGACATTGCGCTGGGTGGTGAAGCGACCCGCCACCATATTGCGGCGCGCCATCAGGATCGCCCCGTGGTGAGCGTTGGCCCGCGCCACCTTGGCCAGCCCCTTGCGGTCGATGGGCGGCTGGTAATATTCCCCATAGGGGTTGAAGAACACCCCGGTGTAATCGGTCATCCAGGCCGTGGGGTCGATGGCCTCCGCCGTGCTGAACATCACAGATGGCCGAGGGGATGAGGTGGCCACCTGATGGGCCGGTTTTTGTCGTTTGGTCATGCTGCCTTCTTCTGCTGGCTGGTTACCCAGGTGGATTTACGTTTGCGGTTGGTATCGAGCGGCTCGTTGGCCACGGCGTGGGCGATGGCAAAAAACACGTCAGCGTGTCCGGTCACATTGTCCCGAGCGGCGCGGAACGTCATCTGGCCGCCGCCGGTGGTGCTGCGCTTGATGGCGAGGAACGCCAGCGGGATATCCCGATCCGAGCCGTCCCACTCGATGCGGTTCGCCTCCACCACATCGATCATCTTGAGTACCAGCCGCGATTTGCTCTCGATGCTGTAGTTGATGGGGTGGCACACCCCTTTGAAGATGGGCTTCAACAGGTCAAACACCCCGGAGCCGATGCCGGAGACATCGACCCCGAGATAGGTGACCCGGAACTTCTTGGCGATGCGCTCGATCTCCTGCGCCTGGAACTGGAAGTTGAGCCCGCGCCAGTAGTGCTTTTCCAGCACCCGGAAGCGCTCGCCGGCGACGGTGGGCGGGGCGACCACCACCAGGGTGGCATTGTCGCGGGTGCGGCTCGGGTCGTAGCCCATCCACACCTCGCGCCGCCCGAACGGGTCAGGCCGCCCGGGCTTGTAGTCCTCCCACCGGGTCGGGTCCACCCCTGCCCGCTCCATGTCCTGAAACTTGAACACCGACAGGGCATCGTCGATAAAGCGGCACATGTAGAGGCGGTCGAACACCTCCTCCGGGTACTCGTCCTTGAGCTCCTCGATGTCGATGAGGTGGCAACCGAGGCGAATGGCGTCCTCGATGGTGATGACGTAGCGCCATTGCCTGTCAGGACAGACGCGGCCGCCATCGCGTAGGTCATCTTCGCCTGGGAAGTCGATGGCCACCCGGCTTGGGCGCTGCCCCTTCCAGCGATCCCCGGTCCAGAAGCGATAAGCCTCGTGCACCTTGCTCGACGGGGTCGAGAAGTAGGTCTTGCGCCAGTGGCTCTGGGTCGCCATGGCACTGGCCACATCAGACAGTTTCTCGAAGTTGGGGATCCAGAAGTATTCGTCGATGTAGACGTTGCCGGAACGGGACTGGGCACTGTTGGAGTTGGTAGAGCAGAAGTGCAGCTCGGCCCCATTAGACAGCACGATGGGGTTGCCGGTCAGGGTGACACCCAGGAAGGTCTGGGCAATCTTGCAGATGTAGGAGCGGAACACCTCGGCCTGGGCCCGGGTGGCAGACAGGAAAATCTGGTTGCCGCCGGTCAGCACCGCATCTTCCAGCGCCTCGCCGGCGAAGTAGTAGGTCATGCCGATCTGACGGGATTTCAAGATGTTGCGGGTGCGCGGCAGCGCCGGGTCGTTCTTGGCCTCCCGCACACGCAACTGATAGCCGAACAGGGTGCCCAGCCACTCGGTAAAGTCATCGGCCGTCAGGTGCCCGATCTCGTTCTTGGCCTTCTTGCCCCCCTTGCGGCCACCCCCTCCCTGGCTGTTGTGCTCACGCTTGCCACGGCTGGGCCCGGGTTCACTCCCTTCCGCCCGCTGGGTCTTGAGGGCCTGCTCACGCTCGGCCCACTTGAGTGCTTTCTCTTTGAGGCTGACATGGTGGCCGATGAGCCGGTCCAGCTCCTCTTGCTCGCCCGGGGTTTTCTTCTCACGGTGCAGCAACACCTGCACCCGGCGATTGATGGCATCCTCCACCGCCTCTTCGGTCAGCAGGTCACGCCAGCCGAGCTTTTCGGCCCAGTAGTAGATGATGCGACAGGAGTTGAGCCCCAGTTCGTCCTTGATTTCCTGGGGTGTCCATCGTTTAAGGTAGAGTCCCTTCGCCGCATTGCGGATCTCTTCGGGGTACGCCACGGCGCCTCCATCCGGTGAATGATGGCGCCATCATAGCCAGCCCCCTCCCCCCACTTATCTCACTGATGTTCTGAGCAATTCGGATTTCCTGATGGATCCGAATTCAGCAGAACACCATAGCGTGAAACCCCCTTGCCGACCCGATAGCCTGAGCCCGCATCACTTGGGAGTAGGCATGAACACATCAACCTTGAGAACTGGCTGGGTCTGTATCGCCACCGAAGGGACCACCGTCGATGGCAGGGAGATCACCGCTGCTTGGCTGACTGATATGGCCGAGACCTACGACCCGGAATACTACACAGCACTGATATGGCCCGAGCACGACCGCTGGTCGAACTTCGGCTATGTACAGGAACTGAAGACAGAAGTCGTTGATGGAAAGCTCAAGCTGTTCGCCATCCTGAGTCCGACCAGGGATCTGGTTTATTACAACCAGGTTGGCCAGTACCAGTTCTGTTCCATCGAACCACAAGAGCAGTTTGCCGATCTGGGCCGCACCTATCTGCGCGGCCTGGGCGTCACCGACCAGCCAGCCAGCACCGGCACCACCCACCTCAAGTTCAAGAAGAAGGGCGAGTCTCGCCTGATCGGTACCAGTGAACCGCTGGATCTCTCCACCTTCAAACTGCCCAAGCACGAGAAGGCAGACGGCTTGATATCCAAGTTTTTCAGCTTCCTGGCCAGCCACGGCGAGCCAGCCATCCAACCTACCCCCAGCCAACCAGAGGATGAGGAAATGACCAAAGAGCAGTTCGATCAGTTGCTGGGGGCCGTCAGCGGCCTGGGCACCAAGATCGAAGGCTTCAGCGCCAAGCTGGAAGCCAAACCGGAAACCACCGCCCCGGTGACCGAAACGGCGAAAGAAGAGAAGGCCGGCATCAGCGCCGAGCAGTTCAGCAAGCTGGAAGAGACCCTGAACGGTCTGGCCAGCACCGTCGGCGAGCTGAAAGGCCAGATCGACCAGTTCTCTGCAGAGAAGCCGGGCCAGCGCCCGGGCGCCATCGGCGGTGACGACACCACCTACCAAGTTTGCTAAGGAGCATTCAGTGAGCCAAACCCTGACCGTTCAGGCCGAACAGCGCCTGAACAAATACTGCGATGCCCTGGCCAAAGCCTACGGCATCGACATCAGCAAGCTGGACAAGCAGTTCAGTGTCACAGGCCCGGTGGAAACCACCCTGCGATCTGCCCTGCTCGCCTCCGTCGAGTTCCTTGGCCTCATCACCTGCCTGGATGTGGATCAGATCAAGGGCCAAGTCGTGCAGGTTGGCGTGGGTCAGCTCTACACCGGTCGTAAAAAGGGTGGTCGCTTCAAGGGCAAAGTCGGTGTGGATGGCAACACCTACGAACTGACCGAGACCGACTCCTGCGCCTCGCTGGATTGGGCCACCCTCTGCACCTGGGCCAACGCCGGTAGCGAGGGCGAGTTCATCAAGCTGGTCGGCGAGTTCGTCAACAGGGCGTTTGCGCTCGACATGCTGCGGGTCGGCTGGAATGGCGTGTCTGCAGCCGATGACACCGATCCGACGGAGAACCCGCTGGGTCAAGACGTCAACAAGGGTTGGCACCAGATCGCCCGCGAGTGGAAAGGTGGTAGCCAGATCATCAAGGCCAAAGCCGGCGAGAAGATCTACTTCGACCCGGACGGCAAGGGCGATTACAAGACCCTGGACGAGATGGCCTCCGACCTCATCAACACCACAATCGACCCGTTGTTCCAGCAAGACCCCCGTCTGGTGGTGCTGGTCGGCACCGATCTGGTCGCAGCCGCTCAGGCCAAGCTCTACAGCGAAGCCACCAAGCCGAGCGAGCAGATCGCCGCCCAGCAGCTGGCCAAGTCCATCGCCGGTCGCAAGGCCTATATCCCGCCCTTCTTCCCGGGCAAGCGGATGGTGGTCACCACCCTGGACAACCTGCACTGCTACACCCAGCGCGGTACCCGCAAGCGCAAGGCGGACGACAACCAGGACAGCAAGAGCTTCGACAACCAGTACTGGCGCATGGAGGGCTATGCCCTCGGCGAGCACAAGGCCTACGGCGGCTTTGAAGAGGCCGACATCGAGATCGGCGCTGATCCGGCTGTTGTCGCTGCAGAAGCTGCCGCTCAAGCGGCCCAGGGCTAACCCATGAGCTCACCCGGTCAACGCCACAAACAGCGTGTACTCGCCATGCAGGGGGCCGAGCAGGCCGCCTGCTCTGGCATGGCCACCGGCGCGGTGGCCGACAGCCTGCACCTGCAACTGATTGCCCTGGAGCAGGACATCGTCAGGCTGCGCAAGCTGGCCCGCATCGGCGACCGGGTGAACATGAAACGCGATGAGCTGATGCCCAAGTACCGCCCCTATGTGGAGCGCTATCTGGCCGCCGTTGCTGAGTCCGGCCAGCCCTATCAGAACGAGCTGTTTCAGCGCCTCATCATCTGGGCTTTCGATGTGGGCGACTTCGACGCCGGCATCGCTTGGGCGGATCTCGCCATCGCCCAGGGCCAGCGCACCCCGGCCAACATCAAGCGCGACTGGGCCCACTTCGTGGCCGACACCGTGCTGGAGTGGGCCGAGAAGAACGCCGCCGAAGGCCACGCCGTCGAGCCCTGGTTCTCCAGGGTATTCGACAAGGTGCGCAACGAGTGGCGCCTCAACGAGAAGCTGACCGCCAAGTGGTTCAAGGCTGCGGGTTGCCTGCTGCTGCGCGACCAGGACGGCCAGCCTCGACCGAGTGCAGTGGGTGACAGCGCCACCCTGGAGCAGGCAGACCACTGGCTGGCCCAGGCCGACAAGCTGCACGGCAAGGTGGGCGTCGGCACCTTGCGCCAGAAGATTGCCATGCGCCTGCGGGCGCTGAATCCGGAGTAACCGACTCTCCGCGCCGTCGCACCCCGGCGGGGAGGATAGGCCAGCCACAAGGCTCGCGCCGAATCCTGCGATCCGTGGCTACAGGGGTGCACCTTTTCTCGCCGCGCCATCGGCGACCCGGGCAATCGGGGCAGTGGTGTTCACATTGGCAAGCATCAACAGGGGTCCAGACATGTTTGCAGGCAAGGACATCAACTACAGCGCCGCCACCATCCGCAATGACGGGTTCTGGCCGGATGTGGCCGTCGCCGACTTCGAACGCCGCCGCGCCCTGCCTGCCGATCTGGACCAGCAGACCACCGGCGCCGCCTTGCTGGCCGCCGTCTCTGAAATCAACCTGCAGCTCGCCAGCCATCAGACAGCGCTGCAGGGCAAGGGCTACACCACTGCCGCCGAGGTACCTGGGCCCAGCCTGGAAGGTGACAACAACGCCCTGACCGAGCAGTACCTGGCCGCCGTGTTTGCCCGTGCCAAGGCGGCCCTCTTACCGGAGTTCGCCAGCGTCACCGAGCGGGCCGCCGCGAACAACCAGGTGGAGCGATCCCCTGATCAACGCGCCCAACTGCTGGCCGAGAGTCAGCAACTGGTGCGCAGCATCAAGGGCAAGCGCCGTGCGGGGGTGTCGTTGATATGAGTGAAGGCATGAACGAACAGCAGGCCCAGGGCTATTTCCTCCACGCTCTCCACGCCGAGATCCAGCGGGTGCTGCCGGGCAAATGCCACAAGCGCCTGGATAGCTGGATGGAGAACGGCACCATCAAGCTCGAACCCAGGAACATGGGGCCCACCGGGGTGGATGTAGCCTGGCTCACCTACCAGGCGGTGTTCACCATCGAGCAACTGCCGTTTCGAGAGCTGGATCCGGCCATTCTGCTGGCGGCTGTCGCGGCCTGGGTGCAGGAGCACGACGACTTTCGCGAGCAGTTCGAGCTGGCCGATCCCGAATACGCCGTCACCCCGAACGATGAGCAGACGGCCGACCTCGAGATCCAGCTCCCCTTCGCCGAGCCGCTGCGCCTTATCGAGCACCCGCAAGGGCCCATCAACTGGCTCGGCAAGCGCTGGAACGTGGCCCCGTATGAAATCTGGGTGGCAGACCATATCGACCTGAACGTCGGTGACACCGGCCATCACCAGATCGGTGACACGGCATGATCACCATCACTCTCGACACAATACCGGTAAAGGAGCAGCTAAAGCTGTTGGAAATGCCAGCCAAGAAGCGCCAGCGGCTGGTGTGGCGGGCAGCAGAAAACTTAAGGATTGCGGCAAAGAGCAATATCCAGAAGCAGCAGGACTGGAATGGCCGCTCATGGGCTCCAAGGAAGCATGGCCGCCGCAAGATGTTGATGGGCATGCGAAAGCTGATCGTAATCACCGAAAAGCCACAGCAGAACTCGGCAAAGCTCAGATTTGAGGGTGGTGCATATGGAGTGCATCCGGGGATTGTCGCCGGGGCTCATCAGTCAGGGCATACCTACAAGGTCAACCATGTAAGCCGTCTAAAAGTGAAGCCTAAAGGCGCCGGAAAAGACATGGCTTCGACTAAGAGACAGGCAAGAAAACTGCGGGAACTGGGGTTCAAACGTCCGGGGAAGCGCAAAGGAACATACCGTTCTGCATCCATTGGCTGGATAACCGAGAACATCAATTACGCCCAGGCGGGGTTGCTGATCAAGAAGTTGAAGGGTGACCCCAGAAAAACAAATTGGGAAGTAACTCTGCCAGCCCGCCCGTTCCTCGGCGCCAATACCAAGCAACGAGAGCAAGCCTTTGCCCGCGCCCTGCAAAGCATCAACTACGGCTGGGACGTCAACAAGCAAGAGATGAAGAGGAAATAACGCCATGTGGCCTTATGTACAGATCAACAACTTGAACCAGATGCAGGGGCCCGTGACGGAAGTCGAGCGCCACCTGCTGTTCATCGGCACCGCGCCGACCAACACCGGCAAGCTGCTTTCGCTCAACACCCAGAGCGACTTCGACAAGCTGCTGGGCGAGGCCGACAGCGAGCTGAAAACCAACCTGCAAGCCGCCATGGTCAACGCCGGTCAAAACTGGACGGCTGCCGCTTTTGTGCTGCCCACCGACATGGACTGGAAAGATGCCGTTCGTGAGGCCCAGAAAACCCAATCCTTTGAGGGCTGTGTGGTACTGGGTCAGGAGTGGGACGAGGCGAAAATCAACGCAGCCCACGCCCTCAACCAGGAGCTGATCGCCAAGATGGGGCGCTGGCAGTTCATGCTGCTGGTCGTGGCGGGCATCGTCACTACCCTCGAAGGCGGCCAAGACTGGAGCGAGTACGAGGCCAAACTGGTCGCGCTGCAAGATGGCATCAAGGCGGAATCCGTCACCCTGCTGCCGCAGCTGTGGCCGAACCTCGCTGGCGCCTATGCCGGTCGCCTGTGCAACCGTGCGGTGAGCATCGCCGACAGCCCCGCCCGGGTGAAAACCGGCGCCATGGTGGGCCTTGGCAACAAGCCGAAGGATAAAGACGGTACCGAGCTGCCGCTGGCCACCCTGCAAACCCTGGAACAGAACCGCTACTCGGTACCGATGTGGTACCCGGACTATGACGGCATCTATTGGGCCGATGGCCGCACCCTGGACGGCGAAGGCGGCGACTACCAGGTGATCGAAAACCTGCGGGTGGTCTACAAGGTGGCCCGCCGGATGCGCCTGCGCGCAATTGCCCGCGTCGCTGATCGCTCCTTCAACTCCACCCCCGGCAGCACCGCCGCCGCCATCATGTACTTCGGCAAAGACCTGCGCGAGATGGCCAAGGCCGTCACCATCAACGGCCAGCTGTTCCCGGGCGATATCGCCTCACCCAAAGATGGCGATATCACCATCCAGTGGACGGCCAAGAACTTGGTCTCCATCTATGTGGTGGTGCGCACCGTGGACTGCCCCAAGGGGATCACCGTCAACATCATGCTCGATTTGAGCCTCAACAACGGGGAGGGCTAACCCATGACCAGACGCATTTCAGGCCAGAGCTTTGACGTAGAGCTGATGGGCATCATGGTGCACGTCGAAAAGGCCAGCCTCTCCATCACCGACAACAGCGCCGTGGCCCAGACCCGTGGCATCCCTGACGGCTATATCGATGGTGATGTGGCTGCAGAACTTGAGTTCGAGCTTGATGCCAAGAACTTCAAGCTACTGGGCGATGCGGCCAAACGGGCCGGTAGCTGGCGCGGGATGAAGCCGGAAGATGTGCTGTTCTACGCCGACACCGGTGACGAGGCCCAGAAGGTGGAGGTATTCGGCGTGAAATTACTGATCGCTGACCTGCTCGATCTCGATCCCAAGGGGGGTAGCAAGGCGGTAAACAAGATCAAGGGCTTAGTCACATCCCCCGACTTCATCCACATCGATGGCGTGCCGTACCTCTCCGAAGACGACACCCGCCATATGAAGGGCTGATAGATGGACCTGATCGACCGTGCCAATCAGCAGGCCCAGCAAATGCTGGAAGCCCAGCTGGCCAACCAGCTATGCCGCGTATACCCGCCAGCAGAGAGCCTGCACCACTGCGAGGAGTGCGGCGATCCGATCCCGGAAGCGCGCCGCCAGCATGTGCCGGGTGTGCGCCTGTGCGTCAGCTGCAAAAGCCGCTCCGAACGGCGCGGACAATAACGAGAACGGGATATGAACCCTATGCCAAACAAAGACCCCACCCTCTGGGCCGCCCTGCTGGCCTGGTTGATGGACAACTGGCCCGCCGTTTCCGGGGCTCTGCTGGCGTTGAGCATTTCATTTATGCGCATCACCTATGACGGCGGCAGCGGGCGCCGCCGCCTGATCGAATCAACCATGTGCGGCCTGATCACCTTGGCCGCCGCATCCGGTACCACCCTGCTCGGCGTCCCCTATGAAGCGGCCCCGTTTATCGGCGGTGTGGTGGGGCTGCTCGGGGTAGACATCATCCGCGAGCGGGCCAAGTTGGTGTTCAACAAGAAGGAGGAGGGCTGATGGCTCTGCGCTGGATTAACGAGGCTCGCAAGTTCTTGGGCCTGAAGGAAATCAAAGGGTCGAAGCATGCTCAGGAAATTCTGGACATGTGGAAAGCCATCAAACGGGGCGGCATCCGAGACGATGAAACCCCGTGGTGCGCCGCCTTCGTGGGCGCTTGCCTGGAACGGGTTGGCATCCAGTCTACCCGCTTCGAGAGCGCCAAAAGCTATCTGGGATGGGGCGAAAAATTGGATCGCCCGGTGCTCGGCTGTGTGGTCGTGTTCAGCCGTGACGGCGGTGGCCATGTGGGCTTCGTGGTCGGCAAGTCACCATCTGGCAACTTGCTGGTACTGGGTGGCAACCAGGGGGATGAGGTGAATATCCGTGAATTTCCGCTGACCCGCGTCACCGGCTATCGCTGGCCAATCAATGAGCCGCTGCCAGTGGGTGATCTGCCTGTCGGCACTCCGGCCCAGCTGTCGATGGGTGAAGCATGAGCACATTCAAGGAGCTGTTTTCCAATGTGCTGCTGGCACTTGTGCTGCTGATGGGTGCCGCCCTGTTTCTTGGCAGCCGGATGCTGGAGAGCCGTGGCAAGGCGCTCGCCACCGCCAACGAGACCATCAGCACCCTGCAGCAGACCAACGAGCAGCAGGCCAGCCAGCTGGTGACACTACAGCGCGATGCCGAAGGGATGCGCACGTTGCTGGGTACCCAGAACGCCGCCTTGGCAGATCTCGACCAACAGAACAGGAAGACAGCATATGAACTGGAACAAGCCTTGGCCACGCCACCGGAAGGCCGCCCGAACTGCGCTAGTGAGCCTCTGCCTGTTGGCGCTCTGCGCCTGCTCCAGCCAGCCCACAACCGTGGTGAAAACGCAGGTCATCAAGCGCCTGCCGCCGCCGGGGCTGGTACCTCACTGCCCGGAACCTGAGTTCACGGGGGCGACCTACGGCGATGCCGTGCGGTTTATCCCCACCATGCAGACGGCAATGCGCCGCTGCCAAACCCAAATCAACACCCTGAACCACTGGATTGAACAAGAGGAAACCAACCAATGAGCAAGAAAATCGTCCTGACCGTTGCCGGTACCGACATCAGCTTTGAGCCGACCATGGTGGCCTACAACGGCTTTATCAACGACATGATGCCGAGCGACAAGGTGGCACCGGCTCACAACTACCTGAAAAAGATCGTCTGCCAGGAAAGCAAAGAGGCGCTCGATGAGCTGCTCAAGCGCCCGGGTGCTGCGTTGCAGCTGGCTGGCGCCATTAACCAGCAGTTCGCCCCTGATCTGGAAATCACAGTAAAAAACTGACGGCGCGCGCCGAGGCCATCGAGCGCAACCAACTGGAGCAGGTGCTGGCGCTGCGGCGCCACTACCTGCCCCACGAAGATGACGATATCGACAGCCTGGCACGCGCCATCTGGTTAGACAGAAACGCAAGAGAGTCCAACGCCGCCGCCGTGGCCGAGGGCATCGCCAAAGCATTCAACGGATAACGACCTATGGCCTGGATGGAAAAATTGATGATGCAGGTGGCTTTGGTGGATCAAGTCACCAAGCCCCTTGCTGGCATCAATGCCCAGATGGACAAGGTCAGCAAGGCAGGCCGTCAGGGCTGGAGCAGCATGGCAATGGGGGCCACCACGGTGGCCGCCGGTGGCATGGCGATCCAGTCTGCTCTGGGCCCTGCCATCGAAATGGATCGGGCGCTGGGTGAAGTGGCCTCGCTCGATGTGCAAAAGGATGTGCTCGGAGCACTGGGGCGCGAAGCTCTGGCCCTATCGGTGAAGTACGGCGAATCAGCAACCGAGATTGTCCGATCCTCCTACGATATCCAATCAGCGATCGCGGGGCTGGAAGGTAACGAACTGCCCGCCTTCACCCGCGCCTCGACCACCTTGGCCAAGGCGACCAAGGCCGACACCGCCACCATCACCAACTACATGGGCACCATGTACGGCATCTTCGAGCAGCAGGCCAAGATGATGGGCAAGGCTACCTGGGTGGAAAACTTGGCAGGCAAGACCGCCACCGCGGTGCAGATGTTCAAGACCACCGGCCAGGGCATGGCAGATGCGTTCGGAGCAATCGGCGCCAACGCTACAGCCGCTAATGTCTCAATGGATGAACAGTTCGCCGTACTCGGCATGCTGCAGTCAACCATGGGAGGCGGCGAAGCGGGCACCAAGTTCAAAGCCTTCCTCGCTGGTGTGGGCAACGCCCAGAAGACCCTCGGCATGCAGTTCACCGACTCGGCGGGCAACATGCTGCCGGTGCTTGATGTGCTGGAACAGCTCAAGGGGCGCTATGGGGAAACCCTGAGCGTGGCCGAAGGAGACGAGCTCAAGAAGGCATTTGGCTCTGATGAAGCGGTCAGCATGGTCAAGCTGCTGATGACCAACACCAAGGGGCTGGCCACCAATATCAACGCGCTGGCCAACACCCACGGCATGGGCAAGGCCGAGCAGATGGCCGCCTCTATGACCGACCAGTGGCAGCGTGTCGAGCAAGCGTGGTTCGCAATCCGTGCCGCCGCGTTCGGGGTGGTACTGCCCGCTATCAATGCGGTGGTCAGTGTCTTTGCCGATGGCGCCAACGATGTGCTGCGCTGGACGCACCTGTTCCCGAACCTGACCAAGGTTATCAGCTATGCCGCGCTGGCCATCGTGGGCTTGAGCATGGTTACCGGCACCTGGATGCTGGTTGCCGGTATCGCCAAGCTGGCCACCCTGGGGCTGGGTATTGCATGGTCAATCATCATTGCCCCGCTCAACCTGCTGAAAGCAGGCCTTGCATCGTTTCGCGCCATCATGCTGGCGGTCAACATCGCCATGTATGCCAACCCCATCGGCCTGTTCGTGGCGGGCATCGTTGCGCTGATTGCGGCTATCGCCGTTGGGATCATTTACTGGGATAACATCAAAGCAACACTGGAAGATATCGGTGTGTTTGAGGGGCTGCGTACGGCATTCGATACTCTGCTTACCCCATGGCGAGGGCTCATTACACTAATCAAAATGGCCTTGGATGCCTCTAATAAGTTTCTAGGGTCAAACTTCGACACCAGTTGGATGGACGTGGATGTGCTGCCTAAATGGGCATCAGCACCTGCGAATGTTGAGCCACCCACATCCGTAGTGAATAGCCCATTGGCAACTTACCGCCAGGGCGGCCAGAGCCGCGTACCAGCTGGCGGGCTTGGGCAACAGCTGATCCAGGCCAACGCTGCCGCCACCACAGCCAACCAGAAGCCATCACGCACTATCAACACCGGCGATGTACACATGCACGTACAGAACCCGCTATCGCCAGGTGAGTTGGAGCAAGAACTATGGATGACGACCCGCGGATGAGCGACCCCAAATATATCGATATCTGGGTGGTAGACGGCGCATGGCAGCTGGATGCCGGTGGTCAACCCCGTTACACACAAGACCGCCACAGCATCGGTCAGGACATCAAGCACCGGATCATGGAGTCAGGGCTAGCCCGCAAGCTCATTGGCGAGCGCAGCCCCACCATACGCGCAGATGTGATGACCGAGATCGAGCTGCTGGTTGAGAACGACGAGCGACTGGTGCCAGGCACCATCGTGATCAGCGAAGAAGCCCCCGAGCGGGTACTGGTCACCGCTCGCACTTATGAATTTGGCGATCTGGAGGTAACCCTGTGAACCTGCGCCCCAACGTGGATTTTATGGCACTGCTGGCTGATACAGGCGTGCCGACTACCGAAGAGGCCATGGAGGCCGAGCTCAAGAAGGAGGTCGAGGCCGCCGGATCTCTTATCACCAACGACAGCGATGTGAGCCCATTCTGGCGACTGGTACGCGGCGTGGTGATCACCCCGGCGCTCTGGCTTATCCGCACCCTGCTGGCCGGCCATGTGCTGCCCAACACCTTTGCTGCCACTGCCACCGATGCCTATCTCGACCTCAAGGCGTGGGATGTGGACTTGACCCGCAAGGGGGCCCAGAAGACCCGCGGGGTGATCAACTTCGTCAAGGCCAATCCGAGCGAAGCGGTCACCATCCCGGTCGATATCTGGATCAGTACCGAGCGCATCAACGGCACCATCTACCGGGTCAAACCGCTGCAAGCGGTGGTGAGCCCTGCCGGTGAAGCAGTGGCCCGAGTGGTGTGCGAGGCCGAGTTCGCGGGCGCGGCCTGGAATCTGGCCCCGGGATATTACAACCTGCTGAGCGAACCGGTCACCGGCATCTTGTCGGCCCGCAACGATGACAAGGAGTGGATCACCACCCAGGGCGCCGATGCCGAGAGCAACGATGCGCTGGGCCTGCGCATTCAGAACCAGTTCTCGGCGGTGGGCCGCTATCACATCGACGCTATCTATCGCTCAATGCTGGCGAGCGTTGCCGGTATTCGGGCAGATCACATCTTCTTCGAGCATGAGGCGCCGCGCGGCCCGGGCACTGCCAACGCCTACATTCTGCTGGAGGTGGGCGCCACCCCGGCCAGCCTGATTGCCCAGCTTAACGACTACGTGGGCCGCCAGGGCAACCATGGCCACGGCGATGACCTGTTTGTGATGGCGATGCCGGAGACCCAGTACAACCTCACGCTGGAGCTGTGGCCGGTGGCCAACCTCACAGATGACCAGAAAGCAGCCCTCAAGCGGGGCGCTGAATCGCTGGTCAAAGCGGCGTTTCGTCAGTCGGCGGATTTTCCGGCCGTGACCAGAACGTGGCCACAGGCCAGATTCTCCATTTCACAACTGGGCAAAGAGCTGCATAGCCAGTTCCCGCAGCTGCTGAGCCTCAAGTTTGGGCAGGAGGATATCGTCTCGGGGATCTCCATCCCGCGCCTGACCGCGCTGGAGGTGACGCTGCATGAATAAATCTCCCCGCATCGATCACAACGCCACTGCACCGGCCATGCCAAAGGCGTCTGCCCCGTGGTGGGAAGATGGCCAAACCATCACCGATGGCGTGAAGGAACCCGCCTTTTTGGCGCGCGGTGTCATGGCGTTCTGGCAGTCGATCCGGCGCTGGTTGCTGGCGCCGCTGGCAGAGCAAGACCCGCTGACCTGCTCGGAGTCCATGCTGGCACTGCTGGCATGGGAGCGGGACATTGCCCGCTTTGAATCTGAGCCGCTGGAGCTGTTCCGCAAGCGGGTCAAGTTCGCCTTTGTGAATGCCCGTGACTCGGGAGAGGTAGCCGGATTCAAGCGCATATTCGAGCGCCTGGGCATCGGCTGGTGCGACATCCACGAACGACAAGACGGCGCGCCGTGGGACGTCATCACCATCGAGGTGACCGATAGCAGCATCGCCAACAACCAGAAGCTGATGGAGACGCTGATCCAGCACTATGGCCGCACCTGCCGCCGCTATCGCTTTCAGGTGGTTTACCCGGTAGCCGGTTATATCGGCTATGGCCAGTTTGATATGAGTCAGGAGGTATTTGCCGCCAGTCTCACCCCGCACAAAGCCAGATATCGGCTGGCACCTGGACACATCCAGATGATCCAGCACGTCTATGGCGCAACGCTGAAAACCAAGGAGACCCGATGAGCCAAGTCATCACCAACGCATTCGAGACCTATTGGCAAGGCTGCCTCACTGACCAGGTGCCGGTGGTGCTCGATGAGGTCGTGCTGGCGGATATCCCAAATCTGGATATCACCGCCCCCATCGACCCGAATACCGGCCTGCCGCCAGAGGCGCAGATTGTCCATCGCCATCCGGTGGATCAGCGCGGCCGCATCAATAACAACGCCGTGGCTTACTCCATCGTGATGGACACGACCGTGGGCAACTTCTCATTCAATGCCATGTACCTGGTCAACAAGGCCAGCGGCATGGTCGGGATGATTGTCTACAAGGGACGGGAGACCAAAACCAAGACCGACCCGGCGACGGGCACCACGGGCAACAGCCTGGTGAAATCCATGTTGATGGAGTACGACCAGGCGGCCACGGCCACCGTGACCACAGTAGAGGCCGGCACCTGGCAAATCGACTACTCGGCCCGTCTGAACGGCATGGAGGAGCAACAACGCTTGCACGCCATCGCCATCTTCGGAGCGTCCGCCTTCTTTGGCGATGGCTTCAAGCTGGTCAACAAAGCCAACGCCTACAAGGTTCAACCCGGGGTGGCCATGGTTGGCGGGCTGCGCATCCAGCTGGATGTCGAACAGGTTGTTGCCGTAGGGGCCAAGCCGGTGGGTGTGTGGGTCGATGTGCACCGCGCCGGCACCATCCTGAGCCGCTGGGATAACCACTTCGAGTTCAAAACCAGCACCACAGAGCTGACTGATTACACCGACAGCAACGGCTATCGCCACTATGTGGCCAAGCTGGGGGTTGTCGAGGCCAACGCAACCGTCACGGACAAGCGACCAGCCAATGAGTCAGCCGACCTGTGGGCCGCGTTGGAGGCGCTTCGCAAGCAGACGGAGAAAAGCGCCAGTGATATGGAAAAAGCGCTGGCAGACCATGCCAAGGGACGAGATCACCCCTCTGCCACCACCACCGAACAAGGGATGGTGCGCATGGCTACGGATGACGAGGCGCGACTTGGCTCGGCAATTGACGCAGTGATGTCAGCCAAAAATGTAGCTGATGCGGTAAAAGAGATGCTCAAGCAGATGTTTGTCGGTATCCCGTTGCCGTGGATGAGTGCAACCCCGCCCACGTGGGCCATCAACATGGTGGGGCAAGCAATCAACCCTGTAACTGATCCTATCCTGGCAAGCCGTTACCCATCTGGCATTGTGCCAGACCATCGAGCCATGACGACACGAGGATGGGACGCTGGCAGGGGGATAGATGTAGGACGTGCGCTGTTGTCATACCAGCCTGACCAGCAACAGCCGATCACGGGTCGGCTATGGAACAGCGGCGGCGTTAATCAGTTCCTGGGCGAAAAGATTTACACAGAGGGCGCCTTTAGCACAGATGGCAATGATAAGTGTTTAGCATCTAACGATATAACAGTGTTCGCTGGACCGAGTGAATTGAAGTTCAATTCCGCCAACGTGGTCAGAACGGGCCCTGAAAACACGGTCAAATCGTTGGCATACAACATCATCACGATGCGAGGTTAACCATGGTTGAGTTTGACGAAAATGGCTTTGCCCTGAAATCTGGTGATATCACATGCCATTGCTGTTATCCAGACGGTTCCTATATTGGGGAGGTTTCCGTCTATGTCTCGGTTGATACTGGCCTGCCAGCTCATGCGTATTTGGATACACCACCTGACCATGGTGATGGTGAATGGCCAAGCCGGACAGACAGGGATAAACCATGGTCTATCCTGCCTGATCTGCGCGGCCAGACGGCATACCATATCGACACAAAAGAAACGCGAGAAATCACCGCGCTAGGCCACCTGCGTGAACGTGAAACCCTGCTCAAGCCTTCATCACCATACGATGCGTGGGATGGTTTGCAATGGGTTGCAGATCATGAGGCAGAGGCCGCCGCGGAACTGGCCGCAGCAGCTGCAACCCGTTCCGCTCTGCTGGCAGAGGCAAACCAGCATATCGCCGTGTTAAGTGATGCAGTTGATTTAGGGATGGCGACCGAAGATGAACAAGCCGCCTATAACGCGTGGCGCCGCTATCGGGTAGAGCTGACCCGCCTAGACTTGACAGTAACCCCGATCGTGTGGCCGGATGCCCCGCAATGAGTTGGATGCAAAGCCAGTTGAGCTGGCCAGCCAGCTGCGAGGCAATACACACCCGCGCCAGCGGGGTGCTCGGCCAATTTCCTGACAGCCAGGCTGGCACGGTGGCCCGCTTGCAGGCACTGGCGCCCAGGGCGCAATACCGCCCCACGCCCATCAGCCAAGCCGCTGCCGCGCTGGCAGGGTTGCATGCAGAGCTCGATCGGCTGCTGGTCATCGGTCGCTGCCTGACCGTCACCCCCTATCAGCATGGCGTGGGCCAGCACCAGGGCAACCAGTACAGCCTCGCCGCCCCCAACGCGGTGGCCACCCTTGTGGCCAAGCTGCAGGATGGCGCCGACCCCCTGCTGCCGGCGGGCCAGTTGCACGCCATCGCCTGGTTGGTCACTGGTAACAGCGAAACCGCGCTGGCAGATGCCTTGGCGCCTCTTTGCACCATCCTGCCGTTGCCGGAGTGGTGCGCCGCTCTGCGCCGCCTCACGGCCAACAACGATGCCATGAGCAAGCCCACCGCCGCCAAGGTGCCACGCTGGAAAGCTGATGAGCCGCTGGTGTGGAACCCGCTGCGCTCGGCTCGCTCACTGCTTGGGGCCGAGCTCGCCCAACTGGAGAGCCTGGCACAGGGGGCCACCACCCCGATCGCCAAGCTGGCCACCTTGGCAGAACGCCGCGCGGCCAAACTGGCAGAGCTGGAGCAGGCACTCGATCAGCTAGCTACCATCAGCGGCCAGATGTGGCACTGGCAGGGGCAAGGTGATGCAGCAAGCATTGCCACCCAATTGGGCCAGAGTAGCCCGCCAGACCACAGCCACAGCATGACGGTCGGCGCCCTGCTGATCTCCCCCTCCCCGCTCACCTTCTGGCAGGAGTTAACCCGATGAGCAGAACAGCCATGCTCACCCTGGACGGTGAGCCGATTGTGATGAAGTCGATGCGGATCTCTGTATCGATGCAGTTTCAGGACAAGGACAGCAGCGGCCAAACCAGCTCGACCAGTAGTTCGGAGCAGGGGGAGAAGGCCAAGGAGCTCGATGTCTCTGGCCTTGTTCCATTCAATGACGAGAAGACCCTCGGACGCTTGTTTGAGCTGGCCGATGCCAAAGGCGATGGCGGCAAGCGCCATATCTACCGGGTCGGGTCGCTGCTGGCCAAGTCGGTGAAGGTGCGTCAGGCCAAGTTCGCCGGGCGCATCACCGCCAGCGAGCAGGAGGGGCTGCTGGCGTGGCAAGTACAGTTCACCCTGCGCGAACACAACTCGGTGCCAGAGAAGCGGGAACAGCGGATGCCAAAGGCACCGGCCACCGTAGGCCAGGGCACCGCGAACACCAAACCGGCCAAGGCAGCCGATGGCGGTAACGGGAAACCGGCCACCGAGCAGGAACAACTGAGCTCATTGGAACAAGCCATCAAGGGGATCGATAACCAATTGGGAGACCTGATGGCGTGAAACTCTCGACTAACCTGACCATTGGTGGACAGCCTGCCAACCTCATCGACCACGATATCGTGCTGGATCTCTGCGCGGGTGGGCGCGCCGCCCTCACCATCGAGGGGGACGCCGAGAAGGGGAAAACCCTGACCGTGGATCTGGGCTACAACGGCGAGCTGCGCCGCTGGTTTACCGGCTACGTGTATGACGTGCAGCCAGCCAGCAATGGCGCCAGCAAACTGCTGTGCCGCGAGCTGGCCGGTATTCTGGGCAGTGCCTTCCCGGTCAGCCTCCAGCATGCAACCCTGCGCGGTCTGCTGGCCTGGTTGAGCGACCAGACCAAACTCACCTTTTTGCTACCGGATGGTACCGACTACACCGACCAACCGATCCCCAACTTCACCAGCGCCGGTACCGGCTATCAGTTGCTGAACAACGCGGGTCGCGCCTTTGCGGTGCCGGACTTCATCTGGCATCAGCAACCGGATGGTGCCATCTTCGTGGGCAGTCATGCCCATAGCCGTTGGGCGGATAGGCCTGTGGAACTGGATCCGGCTTTCTCTGGCCGCCAGGCGGGCAACACCATCACTCTCGCCCCGATCCCGACCATGCGCCCGGGCGCACTCGTCAACGGCAAGCGGGTGGAACGGGTACGCCTGAAGGGCGACGAGATGACCCTCACCACAGCAACGCCCGGTAAACCGGTGAAGTCACCGGAGCGGCGCAAGATGGAGGGCGAGTTCCCGGAGCTGGCTGACAAGATGCACCTGCCCAAGTTCGGACGGGTCGAGGCCATCAGCGACAGCGCGGCCGCTGGCCAGCTCAATGATCCGTTTCGCCCGCGCTACGCGGTGGATGTGCAACTACTGGGGGAAGATGGTCAGCCGGACAAAGCCGCCCCGCTCTATCGGGCCGTGCCGCTGCCGGTAATGTTCGGCGGGCCTGAACAGGGGCAGCTGCAATTCCCCATCGAGGGGACGATCGTCGAGCTGGGGTTTGCCTTCGGTCGCGCCGATCGGCCGTTTATCCGCACAGTGCTGGGCACTGGCTGGCCATTGCCGGATATCGCCCCGGGCGAGCAGCTCCAGCAGCAGCGGGCGGAAGTGTTCAGCCGTACCGACACTGTGGGCAACCAGTCACGCCATACTGACCGCCGCCAACATGACAAGGCGATGCTGATGCACCGCGAGGCTGACGAATACCTGGGCGAGTTCGGCCAGCACCGCCTCACCACCCAACAGCACAGCGTGGAGCAGATCGGGGCAATGAAGCGCATCGAGGCGCTCGGGGCCATCGAGCTGCTGGCCGGTGATGACTTGATGACAGGGTGCCTGGGTAACATGAGCCAGACCGCAGCCGGTGATCTGGTGGAGGTGATCGGGCAACTGCGGCGCAGTGTGGCCGGTGAACTCCAGCACTTCGAGGCGCCACGTTCGTGGGTGGGTACCGACGGCGTGAACATATTCCGCCTACTGCTACAACTGATGAACGTGGTGGAACAGCTGGCCGCCTCTGCAGCCAGTCACAACCACGGCGGGCCAGGGCCAACCAATGCACCCGCATTCAGCAGCCAGAGCCAGCAGGCCGCAGAGCTGGCCACCGCCCTCTCACCCATCATCGAATAACCCACCGAGCAACCAAGCGAAGAAGGCCCCGCGTCTGCGGGGCCTTCTTCTATCTGCCTGACAGCGCCTGAGCATGGCCAGGGAAGGGCGCCGCATGTTAGGGGCACCATCAGGCAGGCGCACAGCATACGTGAAGCACAGGGCCGCGCACAGCCGCCAGCGCATGGCGGAGAAGCCCACGGCGGCGTCTGCGTCACGGAATCCGCGCTCTTCCGCTCCCGCCTGCGCGGCTCATCAAATAAATTTTTTGCAAAAGTGGATTACCGCAAAACCATATGCCCAGGCCGCGCCAGATAAAGGATCTGGGGTTCGTTGAGGATCTGCAAAGAAGGATCTTTTTTTCACTGTTTTGCAGTTATCTCCACCGGATTTAAGCAGGTGAAGAAATGCAAGTTGCTGATTTTGCTAGGGTGCGCGTGTTTCCCGTGGGGATTGGGACGATCTCGGGGGATCTCGTTGTGCGCGGTCTGGTTCGCTAAATATCTTTTGTTTCAGTTGGTTAGGTTCAATTCGAGGGATTATGGAAACTGAAATTTTGAAGCGGCACTGAGCGGGGCGGAAGCTGCGGCGAGTGCGCCACGGAAAAGAGGTTTTTTATTGTTTGTGTCCGGTCACGCGAGGACGGGCGAACACTGAAGGAAACCGATCACCAGAATCTCTGTCGCCACTCTGTCGCCACTCACCACCAGAATAACAAAAGGCCATCCGATTGGATGGCCTTAAGTCATTGAATTCTAATGGTGCCCGGGGTCGGACTCGAACCGACACGATTATTCATCGGCGGATTTTGAATCCGCTGCGTCTACCGATTTCGCCACCCGGGCAACTGCGGGGAATTATACGAATGGCGCGATACCATGCAAGGTGTTTTTCTATTGCCCGCACCTATTTGTTCATTTATTCAACGCCTTGCCGATGCAGGATCAGTTACATAGAATGCCGCCATCATCTTAATGGAATAAAAACGATGGCCAAGCGCAAACAAGTCCAACAAACGCCCCCCTCTTCCACCACACCAGGCTACCCGTCTGCCGGGCTGCTGCGCCGTCTCGGCGCCCTGATCTATGACTCCCTGGTGGTGACCTCCTTGCTCATCATTGCCGGCTTTATCGGCATGGCAGTGGCCAAATTACTGCTGGTGACCGGCATGGCCAGCGTGCCGGCAGGGGAAGATTCCCTCTGGTTGCTGACCCGCCACCGCTACAGCCTGATCTACACCCTCTGGCTCGCCTTCGTCATCTGCGGCTTCTACACCTGGTTCTGGACCCGTGCCGGCCAGACCATCGGCATGCGCGCCTGGCGTCTGCGCATCCAGAATGAAGATGGCAGCAACATTCGCATCACCCAGGCGCTGATCCGCCTCGCCACAGCCGCCTTCGGTCTTGGCAACCTGATGTGCCTGTTCAACCGCAAGGAGCCGCGCGCCTTCCAGGATATCTGGGCCGAATGCAGGGTCGTGGTGCTGGACAAACAGGCCAACCTGGAGCTGCTGAACAAGTAATTCACACCGGCAGCAACGAAAGAGGGCACCCGATGGGTGCCCTCTTTGCATTTCAAACAGCGCGTTACTGCTTGCGACTGAGGATGTAGAAGGAGATACCGCCAAACAGCAGGCTGGGGGCGACGGCCGCCAGAATAGGGGGCACCGAATAGACCAGGCTGACGGGACCAAACACCCGATCGCTCACGTAGACGGCGAAGCCAGTCATGATCCCCATCAGCATCCGTGCCCCCATGCTCACCGAGCGCAGCGGGCCGAAAATGAAAGAGGAGGCCAGCAGGATCATCGCCACCACGGAGAAAGGTGACAGCAGCTTGCGCCACAGCTCCAGCTTGTAGCGACCGGCATCCTGCTTGTTGGCATCCAGATAGCCGATATAGTCCTGCAAACCGGAGACCGAGAGATTCTCCGGATCCACACTCACCACCCCCAGCTGCTTGGGCGTGAGTTCGGAGCGCCACTCCATCTTCTCATGCTGCTCGCTCTGGATCCGGGTCGGGTCATCGAAACGGGTCACCTGCGTCTGCTTGAGCAGCCAGTGGTGTTGCTCGAACACGCCTTCCTGCGCCTGGATGACGTCGATGAGCTTGCGATCCGGAGTGAAGCGATAGAGGGTGATGCCGGTCAGGGCGCCATCGTTGCGCACCCCGTTGATATTGACGAAGTTGTTGCCATCGCGAGCCCAAACGCCATAGGCCGAGACGGTCAGGCGCCCTTCCGACAGGGCCCCCGCCTTGATGTCATCCGCCATCCGCTTGGCGATGGGCGCCACGTATTCGCCCATCAGGCCCACCACTATCATCAACGGGATGGCCGTCTTGAGCGCCGCCATAACGATGCTGATCTTGGAGCGACCCGCCGCCTGCATCACCACCAGCTCTGAGCTGGTAGCGAGCTGGCCCAGACCAATCAGACCGCCCAGCAGGGCCGCCAGCGGGAAGAAGAGCACGGCCTCTTTCGGCATGGAGAGCAACACAAAATAGAGCGCATTGACCATGTCGTAGTTGCCGTCCCCAACCGACTTGAGCTGCTCCACATACTTGATGAGCGCAGCCAGACCGACCAGGGTCACTTCGCACAGCAGGATCGACATGAAAATGATCCGGCCGATATATCTGTCGAGAATACCAAACATCAGCAGAGACTCCCCTGTTGCAGCATCATGCTGATTTTTCCCTCAAATACAGGCGCATAGAGCGGGTGCGACATCAAAGTGATCCGGTCGCCATGTCTGTCGAGAATGCCAAACATCAGCAGAAGTTCCTATGTTGCAGCATCATGCTGATTTTCTTTTGAAATACTGACCCTTCACCCGGTTCCACCAGCTGGTGCCCTGCAGGTTGAGAGGCAGGCCGATGAACAGCAGGTAGGCGAGCGGCACCAGGAACATCCCGGGCCAGTAGGGCAGACGGCCGCTGTCGATGGCCGAACGGGCGGCACTGAGCAGCAGGAAATAGGAGAGATAGAGCAGGATGGCCGGCAACAACTTGGCATAGCGCCCCTGACGGGGGTTGACCCTGGCCAGCGGCACTACCAGCAGGGTCAGCACCGGAATGGAGAGGGGCAGCGAGATGCGCCACTGCAGCTCCGCCATCAGGCTGTTGTCCTGGGTCCCCAACAGCTCCACGGTCGCCTTGGCGGCCGCCTTGCGATTGGAGTGTTCCATCTCCTGCTGACGGACGACCAGCCCATACTCGCGAAAATCGGAGATCTGGAACTGCTTGCCGGAGAAGTGCCCCTCGTAACGGGAACCATCCTTCAGAGTCAGCCATTGCAGCCCGTCATCATCAACGCTCACTACACCTTCGTCCGCAACGACCACTGAAGGAGGCTTGTTCCCCTCGGCCCGCTGCAACACGAAGACTTTCTGCAACTTGGAGCCGTTTTCGTTCAAATCCTGGATGTAGGCAACCAGCCGCCCCTTGTCGAGCTCCATGAAACGACCGGCCTGCAGGAAGGAAACCCCGGGATCGGCCTTGAATTCGTCGATCACCTGGTATTCCCGCTCCTTGGCCAAGGGGGCTACCCAACCGGTATTGAAGGCGGCCACGGCCGCCGTCAGCAAGGCCAGTACCATGGCGCTGCGCATCACGAAACGATGGCTGAAACCCACCGCATGCATCACTGTCATCTCGCTTTCTGCGTACAGACGACCGTGGGCGAACAAGATGGCTAAAAACAGGCTGATTGGCAGCATCAACAAGGCCATGTTCGGCAGGTTGAGCAGCAGCAGGGTGGAAACCAGACGCGTCGGCACCTCACCATCGGCGGCATCGCCAATGATCTTGATGAATTGTTGGCTAACAAAGATAAGCAGCAATACGAATAACACTGCCAGCTGGGTTTTCAGGGTTTCCCTGAACAAATATCGGAAAACGATCACAGTCATTCCCAAGTAAACTTGTGTTTTTAGTCGAATGCCTGAAAAATAGGGCCGTATACTGGATTTTTACCAGTTTGAACTGCGGAGCCAGTGGCTGTTCGCTCCGCCTCTGATACCCCAACAAGCACCGCATTATTCAATAAAAGGTGCCTTTTGTCTTTAGGATGTAGGAGATTCCATGGAGTTCAGTGTAAAGAGTGGCAGTCCTGAGAAGCAACGCAGTGCCTGCGTCGTCGTCGGCGTCTTCGAACCCCGTCGTCTCTCTCCGGTTGCCGAACAACTGGACAAGATCAGCGATGGCTACATCAGCTCGCTGCTGCGCCGTGGTGACCTGGAAGGGAAACCGGGTCAAATGCTGCTGCTGCATCAAGTTCCGGGCGTGCTCAGCGAACGTGTGCTGCTGGTGGGTTGTGGTAAAGAGCGCGAGCTCGACGAGCGCCAGTACAAGCAGATCATCAACAAGACCATCACCACCCTGAACGAAACCGGCTCCATGGAAGCGGTCTGCTTCCTGACCGAGCTGCACGTCAAGGGTCGGGATACCTATTGGAAGGTGCGCCAGGCGGTGGAAACCACCAAGGCGGGCCTCTACAGCTTCGATCAGTTCAAGACCAACAAGGCCGAGCCGCGTCGCCCGCTGCGCAAGCTGGTATTCAACGTGCCGACCCGTCGCGAGCTGACCATAGGCGAAAAAGCCATCGCTCACGGTCTGGCCGTGGCGAAAGGGGTGCGGGTCTGCCGCGACGTGGCCAACATGCCGCCCAACGTCTGCAACCCGGCCTATCTGGCCTCCCAGGCCCGTCGTCTGGCCGATGCCTTCGACAACATCACCACCAAGGTGGTGGGCGAGCAGGAGATGGCCGAGCTCGGCATGAACTCCTACCTGGCGGTGGCCCGCGGCTCGGAAAACGAAGCCATGATGGCCATCATCGAATACAAGGGCCATCCGGATGCCAAGCCCATCGTGCTGGTGGGCAAGGGGTTGACGTTTGACTCCGGCGGCATCTCCATCAAACCGGCGGACGGCATGGACGAGATGAAGTACGACATGGGCGGCGCCGCCTCCGTGCTCGGTACCATGCACGCCCTGGCCCAGCTGCAGCTGCCCATCAACGTCATCGGCGTGTTGGCGGGCTGCGAGAACATGCCGGGTGGCAACGCCTATCGTCCGGGTGACATCCTCACCTCCATGTCCGGCCAAACCATCGAAGTGCTCAACACAGATGCGGAAGGCCGTCTGGTACTGTGCGATGCCCTCACCTATGTCGACCGTTTCGAGCCGGATACCGTGATCGACGTGGCGACCCTGACCGGTGCCTGCGTCATTGCCCTGGGTCACCACACCTCGGGTCTGCTGGCCAACCACAACCCGCTGGCCCATGAGCTGCTCAACGCCTCCGAACAGGCCGGTGACCGTGCCTGGCGCCTGCCCCTGTTCGACGAGTATCAGGAGCAGATCGACAGCCCGTTTGCCGACATGGCCAACATCGGCGGTCGTCCGGCTGGCACCATCACCGCCGCCGCCTTCCTGTCGCGCTTCACCAAGAAGTACAACTGGGCCCACCTGGATATCGCCGGGACCGCCTGGAAGAGTGGCAAGGAGAAGGGTTCCACCGGTCGTCCGGTGCCCCTGCTGACCCAGTTCCTGCTGAACCGGGCCGGCGTGGATATCGAAGAGAAAGAGTAACTCTCCTGCCCCATCTGATGCGTGCATCAATGGGGTTGGCGTTACCCCGAACCACAAGGAAGAGGCCCGCCTCTTCCTTGTTTCATTCTTGTGTCAGTGAGCCGCCGACAGGACAACGCCCTGTCAGCCTCGGCGACGGTCAATTTTCCGTCACCGCAAAACGGGATCCACCTGATGAGCCAAGTGACTTTTTACCTGATGAGCGAACAGGATGACGAACGGGGCAGTGCCGTCGAGCGATTCGTCTGCCAACTGGCGGCCGACTCCTGGGGCACAGGCCACCTCTACCTGTTCTGCGACGACGAGGCCCAGGCCCTGCGCCTGGACGAACTGCTGTGGCAACTGCCGCCGGATCGCTTCGTGCCGCACCAGCTGCAGGGCGAAAGCGGCCAGGCACCGGTGGAGATAGGCCACCAGCCACCGAAGCGGCGCTACACCCGCCTCGTCAATCTGGCCAGAGAAACACCTTTGTTTGCAGGACACTTCGCTCAAGTGGTAGATTTTGTCCCCACTGACGAAACGCAAAAGCAGCAAGCCCGCGAGCGCTACAAGCACTATCGCCAGGCGGGCCATACCCTCGAGATGAGGGATCAGCCCGTCCTTGCCGCACCGGATCCGGCGCAGCCCTGACTGCGCCGCCTGTGATCCACGACGAATCAACACCAGAATCCATCCATCCAGAATACGGCGAGACCATGGAAAAGACTTTTAATCACAACGCCATCGAACAGGCGCTCTACCAGCACTGGGAATCTCAGGGCTACTTCAAGCCCCACGGCGATACCAGCAAAGACTCCTTCTGCATCATGATCCCGCCGCCGAACGTCACCGGCAGCCTGCACATGGGTCACGCCTTCCAGCAGACCCTGATGGACACCCTGATCCGCTACAACCGCATGCAGGGCAAGAACACCCTGTGGCAGGCGGGTACCGACCACGCCGGTATCGCCACCCAGATGGTGGTTGAGCGCAAGATCGCCGCAGAAGAGGGCAAAACCCGTCACGATTACGGCCGTGATGCCTTCATCGACAAGATCTGGCAGTGGAAGGAAGAGTCCGGTGGCACCATCACCCGCCAGATGCGCCGTCTCGGTGATTCCGTGGACTGGGAGCGCGAGCGCTTCACCATGGATGAGGGTCTCTCCGCCGCCGTGCAGGAAGTGTTCGTCCGTCTCTACGAAGATGGCCTGATGTACCGCGGCAAGCGCCTGGTGAACTGGGATCCCAAGCTCAACACCGCCATCTCCGATCTGGAAGTGGAAAACCGCGAGATCAAGGGCCACATGTGGCACCTGCGCTACCCGCTGGCCAACGGCGCCAAGACCGCCGAGGGCAAGGATTACCTGATCGTCGCCACTACCCGTCCGGAGACCATGCTGGGCGATACCGCGGTCGCCGTGAACCCGGAAGATCCCCGCTACAAAGCCCTGATCGGCCAGCACATCCTGCTGCCGCTGGTGAACCGTCTGATCCCCATCGTCGCCGATGAGCACGCCGACATGGAGAAGGGCACCGGCTGCGTGAAGATCACCCCGGCCCACGACTTCAACGATAACGAAGTCGGCAAGCGCCACAGCCTGCCGATGATCAACATCTTCACCCTGGACGCCCACGTGCGCGCCGAGGCCGAAGTGGTCGATACCAACGGCAACCCCTGCACTGCCTACGACGCCGCCCTGCCGGCCGAGTTCGCCGGTCTGGAGCGCTTCGCAGCCCGCAAGGCGATCCTGGCCAAGCTGGAAGAGCTGGGCCTGCTGGACGAGATCAAGGATCACGTGCTGCAGCAGCCTTACGGCGATCGCGGTGGCGTGCCCATCGAGCCGATGCTGACCGACCAGTGGTACGTACGCGTGGCGCCCATGGCCAAAACCGCCATCGAAGCCGTCGAAGATGGCCGCATCCAGTTCGTGCCCAAGCAATACGAGAACATGTACTTCTCCTGGATGCGCGACATTCAGGACTGGTGCGTCTCCCGTCAGCTGTGGTGGGGTCACCGCATCCCGGCATGGTATGACGACGCCGGCAACGTCTATGTGGGCCGCAGCGAAGAGGAAGTGCGTACCAAGCACAACATCCCGTCCGTGACCGTACTGCGTCAGGACGAAGACGTGCTCGATACCTGGTTCAGCTCCGCCCTGTGGACCTTCTCCACCCTAGGCTGGCCGAACAACACAGAAGCGCTCAAGACCTTCCACCCGACCGACGTGCTGATGAGCGGCTTCGACATCATCTTCTTCTGGATCGCCCGGATGATCATGATGACCATGCACTTCATCAAGGACGAAAACGGCCAGCCACAAGTGCCGTTCAAGACCGTCTACATTACCGGCCTCATTCGTGACGAAGAAGGCCAGAAGATGTCCAAGTCCAAGGGCAACGTGCTGGATCCCCTCGACATGATCGACGGCATCAGCCTGGAAGATTTGCTGGAGAAGCGCACCGGCAACATGATGCAGCCGCAGATGGCCGAGAAGATCGCCAAGCGGACTGCCAAGCAGTTCCCGGAAGGGATCGGCGCCCACGGCACCGACGCCCTGCGCTTCACCCTGGCGGCGCTCGCCTCTACCGGTCGCGACATCAACTGGGACATGAAGCGCCTGGATGGCTACAACAACTTCTGCAACAAGCTGTGGAACGCCTCCCGCTATGTGCTGATGAATACCGAAGATCAGGATTGCGGCTTCTCTTCGCAAGGTAATGGCGGCGAGATGCAGTTCAGCCTGGCGGATCGCTGGATCCAGTCCCAGCTGCAGGTGGCCATCCGCGATTTCCGTACCGCGCTCGATACCTACCGCTTCGATATCGCGGCCGGCGTGCTGTACGAATTTATCTGGAACCAGTTCTGTGACTGGTATCTGGAACTGACCAAGCCGGTACTGACCAAGGGCTCCGAGGCCGAGCAGCGCGCTGCCCGCCACACCCTGGTGACTGTTCTTGAGACTCTGCTGCGTCTGGCGCACCCGATCATTCCGTTCATCACCGAGACCATCTGGAAGTCGGTGGCCCCGCTGGCCGGCGTACACGCCGACACCATCATGATGCAGGCCTTCCCGGAGTTCGACGCCACCAAGGTGGACGACGCCGCGATGGCGGATCAGGAGTGGGTGAAGGAGTTTATCGTCAGCATCCGCAACATCCGCGCCGAGATGAACGTGGCGCCGAGCGTGCCCCTCAACGTGCTGCTCAAGTGCGATGCCAAGGATGCCGAGCGCGCCGCAGAAAACGAGGCCTTCCTCAAGTCCCTGGCCCGTCTGGAATCCATCCGCGTGCTTGGCGAAGGTGAAGCCGCGCCCCTGTCGGTGAAGAAGCTGATCGGTGCCACCGAGTTGATGATCCCGATGGCCGGTCTCATCGACAAGGATGCCGAACTGGCCCGTCTGGCCAAAGAGGTAGCCCGTCTGGTGGGCGAGTGCGGCCGCATCGAAGGCAAGCTCGGCAACGAGGCCTTCGTCGCCAAGGCGCCGGAAGCGGTCATCGCCAAGGAGCGCGAGAAGCTGGAAGATTATCGTCTCCAGCTGACCAAGCTGGAAGCCCAGCAGGCCGAAATCGCCGCCCTGTAAGTCGACCCGTCCAGTCCCGAAAAGCCCCCTGCCAAGGGGGCTTTTTTATTTGTGCTGCGTTGGCACACCCTTTGCTGAGTGTTGTTCACTATCCACAACAGTTTGGGAAGGATGAGCGATGAAACGGTGGATCCAACATTTCTATCAACTGAACCGCCTTAACTGGCTGATGGTCTGGTTGCTGCTCTGCTGCAGCATCATATTGCTGTTTCCGGCCGCTCTGATGAACGGCGCCGTCAGCCAGTGGGCCACGGATCACGCGGCCTGGCTGGGGGTCGGCATGCTGATCGCCATCTCCTACTTCTGCAGTCAGGGATTCCTCATCGCCTGGGAGTGGGGTTGCGAAGAGTGGCAATCACGCCGCCAGCAGGACCAGCTGGCCCAGATGATCGGCTTTCTCGACTTCAACGAGAAGGCGGTGCTGCGGGAGTTCGTGCTGCAGCGTAAAAGCGTCATAAACCTGCCGATCACCGAACCTGCCGTCAAAAATCTGATGGATGCCGGCGTGCTCACCTACGCCTATGGCAGACCGCTGCGGGAGAAGGATGACGAGAACCAGATCCGTGCCCTGATGATCGCCCTGCCGGCCCGGCCGCTGCTCACCTACAAAGTGCTGGGGCTTTCGCGCGGCAAGATGAGCGAGGAGCAGGTGGAGCAGATCATGAACGCCCGTCCCAAGTTCGCCCAGAAGAGCTTCCAGCGCTAAACGCCGCTTCCCGAAAAGAACAGAGCCGGACACTGTCCGGCTCTGTTTTATCCCTCTTTTATCAGCCCTGTGGCTTACCCCTTGAGGCTGGAGCAGAAGCTCACGTCATCCTGCAGCGGATCGTTGCTCACGCTGTGGTAGAGCTCGAAGCAGGGGCCGTCGCCAAACTCCAGCCCGGCCGCGACTATGTCGCCGATGTGCTCCTGCCAGCGCGGCCCGTACTGGCTGCGATCCGTGATGAGGTAGCGGGACTGGGCATAGCGTCCGGCGGGGATGAGCTGGGTCTCCACCTCCCCTTCGCCACGCACCTCGGCCGGTACCGTGATGCCGATGTCGGTGCGGCACTGGGCCGGCGGCGTCACCTCCGGGTTGTCGTGGTAGATGAAGATCCACTCCCCGCCCTCCAGGCCACGCACGGCCGCCCACTGGTGCAGCCGGCCGCAGACGGCGTCATATCCTTCACCATAGGGACCGGTCACCCGGATATAGGCCAGGGTACGGGCATCCATCTCGACAGTTTTCATGGTGTTGCTCCTTGCTGATGTCTGGCCTTCAGCATAAGGGAGCAGGTCATCCCATGCGTGTCCCTCCTTGCTCTCCAGGTGTCCATTCTTGCGCTTGTCGCGGCGAAACTCCCCCGGAGTGCAGCCGTAGTGGCGACGAAACGCCTTGGCAAACGCCTGGGAGCTGGCAAGCCCCGCCCCGAGGGCAATGGCGGTAACGCTGGCGTCGGTGTAACAGAGCTGCCAGGCCGCCCGCTGCATGCGCAGGCGCCGGCACATCTCCCCTGGCGTCTCGCCAGCCACGGCGGTAAACACCCGGTGGAAGTGGTAGAAGGAGAGGCAGGCGTGGCTCGCCAACGCCTCGATGGAAAGGTCGGGATCCTGCTCCAGCGCCCGGATCACCGGCCGCAATCTGGCCCGATAGTCGACAACCACTCAGCCCGCCTCCCTGATCCGCGCCATGTAGAGGGCATCCACATACTCGCCCTGACGAAAGGCGTAACCACGGGCCAGCCCCTCTTCCACAAAACCGAACTTGCGATAGAGCGTTTGCGCCGCCTGATTGTCGGTATAGACGGTGAGCTCGATGCGGCGCAGGTTGAGCCAGTTGTCGGCCATCTCCAGCGCCGCCACCAGCAGAGCCGAGCCCACCCCCTTGCCGGCCCAGTCATCCCTTACCCCCATGCCGATAGAGGCAACATGCTTGCGCCTGGGATTGGGCTCGATATGGAGTGAAATATTCCCTGCCAGCAGGCCATCGACCTCCGCTACCAGCGCCACCACGCTGCCGCTCTCCAGCCGCTTCTGCCAGACCCCCAGGGTCGGATAGGGCAGTTGCAAGGTGCCCGCCTGGGCATTGGGCATGGCGTAGAGATCCCGCAGGGCGGGGGCGTCGGCCGGTTCGGCATGGCGGATGGTGATATGCATCTGAGGCTCCTTCTCGAAAGCTTCATCATGCAGCATCACAAGGAGCCGGTCACCCCCTGCCACACCCATTTGCAATGCCTATCAAAAGGTGAGGAAAGGCCCATTGGCGCCTTTGTCTCGTGATCCGTAGGCTGGACCCCATATCAACGAGGAGAAGCATCATGACCGACAAGACCCTGCACAGCGCCAACGGCGCCCCCGTCGTCGACAACAACAACAGCCTCACCGCCGGCCCGCGCGGCCCCGTCCTGCTGCAGGATGTCTGGTTGCTGGAAAAACTCGCCCATTTCGATCGCGAGCGCATCCCGGAGCGGGTGGTGCACGCCAAGGGCTCGGGCGCCTACGGTACCTTCACCGTGACCCATGACATCAGCCAGTTCAGCAAGGCCGACCTGTTCAACGCCATCGGCAAGCAGACCCCGGTATTCCTGCGCTTCTCCACCGTGGCGGGCGAGAAGGGTGCCGCCGATGCCGAGCGCGACGTGCGCGGCTTTGCCCTCAAGTTCTACACCGAGCAGGGCAACTGGGATCTGGTGGGTAACAACACTCCGGTCTTCTTCATCCGCGATCCGCTGAAGTTTCCCGACTTCATCCACACCCAGAAGCGCGACCCGCGCACCAACCTGCGCAGCGCCACCGCCGCCTGGGACTTCTGGTCCCGTCACCCGGAATCCCTGCACCAGGTCACCATCCTGTTCAGCGACCGCGGCATCCCCAAGAGCCTGCGCGAGATGAACGGCTACGGCAGCCACACCTTCAGCTTCATCAACGACGCGAACGAGCGCTTCTGGGTCAAGTTCCACTTCAAGACCGAGCAGGGTCACAGCTTCTACACCGATGAAGAGGCCGCCACCGTGGTCGGCCAGGATCGGGAGACCAGCCAGGCCGACCTTTACAACGCCATCGAGCGCGGCGACTTCCCGCGCTGGAAGGTCTATGTGCAGGTGATGCCGGAGGCCGAGGCCCACACCAGCAAGGTGCACCCGTTCGACCTCACCAAGGTGTGGCCCCACAGCGACTACCCGCTGATCCCGGTCGGCGTGCTGGAGCTCAACCAGAACCCGGACAACTACTTCGCCCACGTGGAGCAGGCCGCCTTCACCCCGGCCAACGTGGTGCCCGGCATCGGCTTCTCGCCGGATCGCATGCTGCAGGGGCGGCTGTTCTCCTACGGCGACACCCAGCGCTATCGCCTCGGGGTCAACCACGGCCTGCTGCCGGTCAACGCCCCGCGCTGCCCGTTCCACACCGCGCACCGTGATGGCGCTATGCGCAGCGATGGCAACGGTGGCGCCAGCCCCAACTACCAGCCGAACCGCTTCGGCACCCAGACCCCGAGTGGCCAGCACGAGCCGGCCCTGAGCCTGGAAGGAGCGGCGCTGCACTACGATTTTCGCGACTACGACAGCGACTACTACAGCCAGCCGGGGGCGCTGTTCCGCCTGATGGACGAGGGGCAACGCGCGCGGCTCACCGCCAACCTGGCCCGCTCCCTGGTCAATGTGGAGGACGACGCCATCGTCGCGGCCCAGCTCAAGCACTTCGAGCAGGCCGACCCCGAATATGCCAAGCGGGTAGAGCTGGCCCTGGCTGCCCTGCAGCGCTAAGCGGTCTGCCAATAAAAACGGGGGCCCGAGGGCCTCCGTTTGTACAGTCGCCAGTTGTCATGCACAAAAAACGGAGCCGAGGCTCCGTTTTTCAATGCTGCATCAATCTCGGACGGAACGTGCTTCCCGTTCTTCCCGCTCTCTGGCCAACAGGCGTTTGTACCACCAGCTACTGCGACGACGTTGTGCATTGGAAGAGCGACGAGCCATTTCTTAGGTTCCAGCCATGAGATGAAAGGAGGTGCATTATGCGATATGGATCACGTCTGTGTCTTTAGCTGGATCAAGAAAAGCTCACTGGCCGACGGTAATTGTCTGACGGTTTTTGTCCCTCGCCGGCTCGGCACTAGCCTCCACCGGGGAGCGCCAGATCAGGGGGCCATTGCTCTCCAGCTCGTTTTGCGGCCCGCACTCCAGCCAGGTATCTCCCTGCCGGATGCGCGCCCCCTGGGAATATTTCTGATCCTGGTACCAGCAGATACGCTCCGACAAGGCGTTCAGCGGCAACACCAGCTCGGTAGCGGCCGAATCATCCACGACCGTCGTCTTCAACGAGGCCTGCGCAGGGGTCTGCCAGAGAAGCGCCAGCAGGCAGGGCAAGAGGTATCTCATAGGGGTCATCCTGTTTTCTGTGGAAGCTCTTTTCAGGAAGCGACCACTCCCCGGGTTTACTTGACCGATAAATAGACGACTGGCTGGTATTCCGGAACCAATATGGTAGCCTGCCAGCGCCCGCCGGCAGCATCTCGCGGCCAGCAGCACATTCCCGGTGAATTTGTCGTTTCAAGACAAAATATAACCTTATTTATCAAATCGTTATTGGATATTATCCCGATGCGTATCATGCCGTTGCTCAAGGCGGCCTGCCTGAGCCTGATGTTGTCTGCCTGCGTTGCCCCCCTGTTGATGATGAGCCCCACCAGCCAGCTGATGTGGGCCCTGCTCAAGCCACTGGTCGGCTTCGACCCCAATGAAGTCAATCTGTTCGAACAACCGCTGATCAAGGATCGGATGACCGCCATCCTCGGCCCCAACTACGACACCACCATGCAGCTGCTCAAGACCGCCAACGAGCTGCAACAGGAGGGCCCCCTGTTCTACGTGATCTCCCGCTACGCCCCGGTACCGGACATCGCCAAGCAGGCCGGCATGGTGTGGAACTCGCAAACCAACCAGATGTCCGTGCTGCTGCAAAAAGGGGATGGCTCTACCCAGACCTTTGGTGAGAATCTGGCGGCCACGGCCCCCGTCTGGCCAAGCGCAATGCAAGGCTGGCAGAGCAATCCCATCACCCAGGCAGCCGCCACCCTGAGTGGTGCGGGCAGCAATGCCATCCTCGACACCGTCGTGAATGGGACCCAAGGCAGCGTCACCGACGCCCTGAGCCAGCAGGCTGGCAAGACCATCGCCGATACCGCCAAACAGGGCGTCAACAGCGTGGCGACCTCCACCAGCCAGGCGGCCACCAAGGCGGTCACGACTCAGGCCAAACAAGTCACCGGCAGCGCGGCAGCCAGCATCAGCCAGGAGGCCACCAAGGCGGTGACGACCCAAGCCAAGCAAGCCACCAGCAGCGCGGCAGCCACCGTCAGCCAGGAGGCCACCAAGGTTGTGACGACTCAGGCCAAGCAAGCCACCAGCCATGCGGCAGCCACCAAAGCGGTGACGACTCAGGCCAAGCAAGCCACCAGCCATGCGGCAGCCACCGTCAGCCAGGAGGCCACCAAGGCGGTGACAACCCAGGCCAAGCAAGCCACCAGCAGTGCGGCAGCCACCGTCAGCCAGGAGGCGGCCAAAGCGCTCAGCAGCGCGACCGCCCCCCTGAGCGACGAGGCGCAAACCGAAGCCCGGACCCAGGCCGAAGCCGAACTGGAAGCTCTGTTCAAATGACAACAGGCCACCGCGAGGTGGCCTGTTTTTTTCCGCTCTATTGGATTGGCCCGGTGACGCAGGATATCCACCACCAGCTTGTGACGTTATGGCAAAGGGCACATAGACTGTTAGATAGTCTCAGGCACACTCGATGGAAGGAGTGCACCATGCGCCACCTGCTCGCGGCTCTCGCCTTGCTCTCTCTGCTGATTGCCCTTCCGGCGCCGGCGCTTATCTACTATTCCGAGCAGAACATGCCGCTCAATGGCCAGGACAAGGACGGCAAATCCATCGGTATGGCCGTCGAGCTGCTGCGCCTGATGTGGCGCGAGATGGGTGAGCCGGAGCAGCCCATCCACTTTCTGCCCTGGGCTCGTGGCTGGTACCTGCTGACCCAGCAACCGGATGCCGTGTTGTTCAGTACGGCGCGCACCCGGGAGCGGGATCCCCACTTTCTCTGGGTCTGCCCCATCAGCAATTCACGGGTCTCCCTGATGGGCCGCAAACAGAATGCCCCCAAAGTCGCCAGCCGGGAGGATCTCGCCCCGCTGCGGATCGGCGTCATGCAAGCCGATGTGGGGGAGCAGCTGTTGCTGAACCGGGGACTGGCCCCGGGCAACATGATGGCAGTCGAGCGGATGGATCAGGTGGTGCGCCAGCTCATCATGGCACGCACCGATCTGGTGGCGGGCAACGAGGTGATGTTGCGCCATCAGGTCAGGGAGCTGGGCTTTCCCAACGAAGACTTCGTTACTGTCGCCATACTGGAAGAGCAGGACAACTGCTTTGCCTTCAATCCGCTGGCCGACAAACGACAGGTCGCCCGCCTGCAGCAGGCACTGGACAAGGTGCGCCAGAGCCGCGAGTTCCAGCAGTTGCTGGCCCGTTACCAGCAGGCCAGCACCCTGCCCAAATCCCAGTCCCCTCTGCTGCGCATAAAATAAACGCCGCCATTACTCTCCCGCCCCGGCAGGAGTCTGTGGCGCCGTGATCAGGTGATTCAGGAAGAAATGGAACAGCTCGGCGCGCGAACCGAGGCGCAACTTGCCATAAAGGTGCTTGCGGTGATTCTTCACCGTACCGCTGCCAATCCCGAGCTCGGCAGCAATCGCGTCGGTATCCAGCCCCTGCAGCAATAACCCGGCCACCTGCCGCTCCCGGCGGGTGAGCAGATCCCCTCCCACGCTAGCCATCCCCTGCTCCACCGCCCTCTTGATAAGGGCGCTGTCCGGCAGGGCGGTTCCCTCCGCCAGCCGCGGTTGTGCCTGCTGCCAGTGCTGGCGGCAAAGTGAGTGCACCAGGGGGAACAACTCCTCCAGCCTGGCCAGCTCTGCCGCCCCAAGGCTCTGGCGCTTGCCGAGGCGCCCCAGAAACAGCACCAGGGTCAGCTCCTCGCGCACCGGCAGGATAAGCCCCACCTCCTCCTGCCAGCCGGTAGCCTGGTAGAAGTGCTGACGATAGTCGGGATCCAGCCTGCCCTGTGACACCTGGGCCAGGGTCCAGACCCCTGCCCCCAGGCCCGCCTTCAACGCCTGCATAAAGGGATCCTGACTGAAGTGGCTGGTGAGGTAGCGATCAAACAACAGCGCCCGCTGATGGTTCAGGTTGTCATAGAGGTAAACGGGGCGCTGGCCGACTCCCAACAAGAGCGCGCAATCGAAGGCCACCTGCTGGCGAATGAGCCGCACCAGGGCCGCCGGAAAGGCACTGCCGTTCAGGGCCTCGACCACCTCGGTCAGGTGGGGAATAAGCGATGGGTTGGTGCTGGATGAGTGGCTGCCGGTCATGGTGTTGTCGCTCCCGCTGCGGGGAAGAGGGCACCCCGTCACACCCTGTGATGCTAGCACGCCAGTGGCAAAACTGTCCCCTGGGGGACATAGCGGCGAGGCCCCCCTAACGGTGAGGATAAGGGCTTTTCCCCTGTTGTTGGAGCCCCCATGATCAACCCCCATCTGCTTGACGAGCTGACCCGGCGCGGGCTTATCGCCCAGAATTCCGACCCGGAGGCGCTGGCCTCCCACCTGGCCGATCCGCGCACCGTCTATTGCGGGTTCGATCCCACCGCCGGCAGCCTGCATATCGGCCACCTGGTGCCGCTGTTGATGCTACGCCGCTTCCAGCTGGCGGGTCACACCCCGGTGGCCCTGGTGGGCGGCGCCACCGGCCTTATCGGCGACCCCAGTTTCAAGGCAACCGAACGAACCCTCAACAGTACCGACACCGTGCAGGGCTGGGTGGCCAGCCTGTCGGCCCAGATCAAGGCTTTGCTACCGGCAAGCGACGGACTGGCTGCCCCCGTGCTGGTCAACAATGCCGACTGGATGGGGCAGATGTCGGCCCTCGACTTCCTGCGCGACATCGGCAAGCACTTCTCGGTCAACGCCATGCTGGCACGGGAATCGGTGCGCCAACGGCTGGCCCGCCCGGATCAGGGCATCTCCTTCACCGAGTTCTCCTACGCCCTGCTGCAGTCCCAGGACTTTGCCGTGCTGCACCAGCGCCTCGGCTGCACCCTGCAGATTGGCGGCAACGATCAGTGGGGCAACATCACCAGCGGCATGGATCTCACCCGCCGCCTCCATCAGGCCCAGGTCTACGGCATGACCCTGCCCCTCATCACCAAGGCCGATGGCACCAAGTTCGGCAAAACCGAGGGCGGGGCAGTCTGGCTCGATCCGCTGCTCACCTCTCCCTACGCCTTCTACCAGTTCTGGCTTGGCACTGCGGACGAGGATGTCTACCGCTTCCTGCGCTACTACAGCTTCCTGCCCTTAGCTGCCATCGACGAGCTGGAGGCGGAGGATGCCACACGGCAGGGGCGCAAGCAGGCGCAGCAGGTGCTGGCGGACGAGCTGACCGAACTGGTCCACGGCAAGGAGGCGCTGGCGGCGGTGCGGCGCATCAGCGAGCTGCTGTTTTGTGGCGACGTGGCCCGCCTCGGGGAGAGCGACCTGGCCCAGCTGGCGCAGGATGGTATGCCGAGCAGCCGTATCGAGGGGGAGACAGACCTGGTTAGCCTGCTGGTGAGCTGCGGCCTGGTCAGCTCGAAGCGCATCGCCCGCGAGCTGCTGGCGGCGGGAGCCATCAGCCTCAACGGCGAAATCCGGCAGGATGAACAGCTGGGCCGGGGCGAGCGCCTGTTTGACCGCTACCTGCTGCTGCGCCGGGGCAAGAAGCAGTACCATCTGGTGGAGTGGCTGGATTGAGCCAACTGACTGATACGACAAGGGGGCCGACATGGCCCCCTTGCTGTTTTCTCATTGCGGCTTGTTGGCCCCAGGTAGCGGCCGCCAGGTGAGGCGAGTCACCTGGGTGCCCTGTACCTCGCACTGGAGGCCAAGATCCTGCCACCCCTTCTCCTGGCGCAGGGAGACCTCCCCCGCGATCCCCTGCTCGCTGACCTTGAGCTTATCCTGCTCGAAGATCACCTTGTCGCCCCCGGCCAGTGCCATCAGCTTGCCACTGCAGAGCCAGTGGGCAAGATCGGCCCCCTTGAGCTTGACACCGCCGCTGGCCGCCTTGCGCTCCGCCGGGCTGGGGGCGAACAGCCCGGCCAGCTCGGCAGCCCGTTTGGTGAGCCAGCTCTCGCGCTGCTGCATGCTCATCTTGCTGACAAACTCGGCGGGCTGACCCTTCTCGTCCAGCCACTGGACCAGCTTGCCCCCGTCATCGAAACCGAACCGGGCGGCAGGCTCCTTCACGCCGGACAGCTTGCCCCCCTTGAAGTAGTAACGGCTCTCCCCCTCCTGCTTGCCCTGCTCGTTCATGATGGGCACGGCGATGATGACGGGGGCGCCGTCGATCCAGGCCTGGATGTCGACGCCGTCGTAACTCAGTAGCCGGGTATCGAGGGCACTATCGGCCCCCTTCTCCATCAGGGTGAACTGCTCTTCAAGGGGGCTTGCCACGGCAGAAAGGGAACAGAGTCCCAGCCCCAGGCCGAGGCTCAGGGCGATCACGGTATTGCGCATAAGTGTCCTGTCATTGGCCATCAAGGCCAGGGTTAACTCTCTATCAGCCAGGCGCGCAGCCCCTCGCGATGGGTCTCGCTCAGGGGCAGGGACTGGCGGGTTTGGTAATCGAAATGGATCAGGGTCGTCTCGGCGGTGACGGCCAGCTCGCCTCCCTGCCAGGCTTCCTGCCAGAGCGTGAAGGAGCTTGAACCGATGCGGCGCACCCCGGTTTTGATCAGAACCGGCTGACCGTAGAACAGCTCCCGTTTGAACTGCACCGTGTAGCCCGCGATGATCAAGTGCCAGTTGTGCACGTCCAGCTCGGGGGAGAAGATCCGGAACAGGGGATCCCGCGCCGATTCGAACCAGACCGCCGGCACCGTATTGTTGATGTGTCCGAGGGCATCTGTCTCCTGAAAACGGGGGTGGATCTGCATTTCCAGCATGAGGTGACTCCTTGTCAGCAGGGATTGGCGACTCGCCATCATTGATGGATCAAGATGTTACCCGATGAGAGACCCAAAAGGACAGGTACATGCCGCGGCGCTCGTCACCGCCATGGTGTGTCGCAACCTGGCCGGCCGGGCACCAAAAAGCCCCGCACGGCAGGCCATGCGGGGCTTGGTTTCAGGGGGGTCAGTCCAGCAGATCGAAGCGATCCGCGTTCATCACCTTGTTCCAGGCTCTGACGAAGTCACAGACGAACTTCTCCTTGCTGTCGTCCTGGGCGTAGACCTCGGCGTAGGCCCGCAACACCGAGTTGGAGCCAAACACCAGATCCACCCGGGTGGCCGTCCACTTCAGCTGGCCGCTGCTGCGCTCCCGCAGCTCGTAGAGGTTGTTGCCGGCCGGCACCCACTGGTAGGCCATGTCGGTCAGGTTGACGAAGAAGTCGGTGGTCAGGGCGCCCGCCCTGTGGGTGAAGACCCCATGCTGGGTGCCGCCATGGTTGGTGCCCAGCACTCGCATCCCGCCCACCAGCACCGTCATCTCGTGGGCCGTCAGCCCCATCAACTGGGCGCGATCCAGCAACAGCTCCTCCGGCGTGACCACATAGTCCTGCTTCAGCCAGTTACGGAAACCGTCGGCCAGGGGCTCCAGCACGGCGAAGGAATCCACGTCAGTCTGATCCTGACTGGCATCGCCCCGGCCTGGCGAGAAAGGCACGTTCACCGTCACCCCCGCCGCCTGGGCAGCCTGCTCTATGCCCAGATTGCCCCCGAGCACGATCAGATCGGCGACGCTCACCCCGCATTCTGCGGCCAGCTTGTCATAGACGCCCAGCACCCTGGCCAGCCGCTCCGGTTCGTTGCCCGGCCAATCCTTCTGCGGTGCCAGCCGGATGCGGGCGCCATTGGCCCCACCCCGCTTGTCGGAACCGCGGAAGGTGCGGGCACTGTCCCAGGCGGTGGTCACCAGCTCGCCGATAGTGAGACCACTGGCGGCGATCCTCGCCTTGACCGCGGCCACGTCATAGTCGCTGCGACCGGCTGGTACCGGATCCTGCCAAATCAGATCCTCGGCCGGCACATAGGGCCCCACATAACGGCTCTTCGGCCCCATGTCCCTGTGGGTCAGCTTGAACCAGGCGCGGGCGAAGGCGTCGGAGAAGGCGGCCGGATCGGCGCGGAAACGCTCGGCTATCTTGCGATATTCGGGATCGAACTTCAGCGCCATGTCGGCATCCGTCATCATCGGCTTGCAGCGGATCGAGGGATCCTCCACATCCACCGGCATGTCCTCTTCGGCGATGTTGATGGGCTCCCACTGATGGGCGCCGGCCGGGGATTTTTGCAGCCACCAGTCGTACTTGAACAGGAGTTCGAAGTAGCCGTTGTCCCACTTGGTCGGGTGGGTGGTCCAGGCCCCTTCAATGCCGCTGGTCACCGTATCGCGACCGATCCCGCGACTGCTGTGGTTCATCCAGCCCAGTCCCTGCTCCTCAAGGGCGGCCCCCTCAGGCTCGGGGCCAAGGCGTTTGGCATCACCGTTGCCATGGGCCTTACCAACGGTGTGGCCACCGGCGGTCAGGGCCACTGTCTCCTCGTCGTTCATGGCCATGCGGGCGAAGGTGACTCGCATATCCTGTGCAGTTTTCAGCGGATCAGGCTGGCCATCCACCCCTTCCGGGTTGACGTAGATGAGCCCCATCATCACCGCCGCCAGCGGGTTTTCCAGATCCCGTTCACCAAAGTAGCGACCGCCCGGCTTGCTGCTCGGCACCAGCCACTCCCGCTCGGAGCCCCAGTAGATGTCTTTTTCCGGATGCCAGATATCCTCGCGGCCGAAGGCGAAACCGAAGGTCTTGAGCCCCATGGACTCATAGGCCACGGTACCCGCCAGGATCATCAGATCGGCCCAGCTGATCTTGTTGCCGTATTTTTTCTTGATGGGCCACAGCAGGCGCCGGGCCTTGTCGAGGTTGGCGTTGTCAGGCCAGGAGTTGAGCGGGGCAAAGCGCTGGTTGCCGGTACCGCCACCGCCACGACCGTCCGCGATGCGATAGGTACCGGCTGAGTGCCAGGCCATGCGGATCATCAGGCCGCCATAATGGCCCCAGTCGGCGGGCCACCAATCCTGGCTGTCGGTCATCAGGGCCGTTACGTCCCGCTTGAGCTCGGCTATGTCGAGCTGCTTCAGGGCCTCCCGATAGTTGAAACCGGCCCCAAGGGGATTGGTCTTGCTGTCATGCTGATGGAGGATGTCGAGGTTAAGACTCTTCGGCCACCATGCCATGCCGGAGGTCTCGACCGAGGTGGAGCCACCGTGCATGACCGGGCATTTTCCGGGGGCACTTGCTGGATGTTTGCTCATCGCTGTCCTCATTTACTTTATGGTCAATAACCTGAAACAGCATGGCACAGGGATATTGCATATTCTGTGCGCCTACAGCCGATTTTCTCCATTTCGGGGCAGGCAGAGCGATAGTGCGACTCCGTCTGTCAGCAGCCAACGGGCTGGCTACTGACGAGGATTTTCCTCCTCCGGCGGCCCTGCCAGCTCGGGCCGCAACCAGGCGCTGCGAAAATCGAACCAGCCAAGCGCGGTCATCCGAACCCCGTGCACCCCGACCCGGCTCTCCAGCTCCAGCCAGTGGTGAAACAGCGGCACGAACCAACCCTGGCGTTGCACCTCGGCCAGCAAAGCGCGCGGGCCTGGCTCCTCGCCGCGGGTACGCCACTGGGTCAACCCCTGCCACAAGCCCTGCTGGCCGGCCCATACCTTGCGCAGCAGCGGCGTCCCCTGCAGCCAGGCGTAGGGGGCGAAGGCGTGTTCGTGCTCCAGGTTGAGGGTGCCGAGCCAGAGATCCACGTCTTCATCTTCTCCGCTCACCCAGCGGCCGTAATCCAGGGTACGCACCTCGAGTTCGATGCCCTGCTCGGCCAGCAGGCTGGCCATGGCGTTGGCGCACTCGTTGAACTCCAGATGCTGGTTGAAACAGGCCAGAACCAGCCGCGTCGGTCGATGCGACGGTGCGGGTAGAGGTGAGGGCTGCGCTTCGCGCCAGTGGGGCAGAAGCCCCAGCGCGCTGGTCCAGCCCCGTTGCAGTTCGGGGGCGACCCGGGCCATCAGGGCGATGGGGTTGAGCAGCTGTGCCAGCCACTGGCGCAGGGCAGGATCCTGCAGGGATCCGGATCTGTCATCCTGCAACAGGAAGTAGCAGCCGGACTCGAGCTCGGACTCGCCGCGCATGGTGCCCAACTCCGGGCTGTCGCGCCCCAGCTGCAGGTGGCTCTCCAGCCGCTCCGCCAGCTCGGGCAGCATCCAGATGTCGATTTCGTCGAGCAGGGCACGCAACCCGAAGTAGTCGTCGAACGCCTCCAGACACAGGTGCAGGGGATCGTTGGCAGCCACCTTGTAAGGACCCGTGCCCACCGGCTGCAGGGCAAACCCCGCCTCCCCCTTGAGCTCGCGCGGCAATATGACGGCCACCGGCTCGGCCAGCAGGTGGGGCAGCAGGGGATCCGGGCTGTCGAGGTGCAGATCCAGGGTGCGCGGCCAGGGGCTCTCCAGTCGCGCCAGATGGGCGAACAGCGGGCGATCCCGCAAGGCGAGCAGGCTCTCCATCACGTCCTCCACCGCCAGCTCGCGGCCGTGGTGAAAACGCACCGCCGGCCTCAGGTAGAAGCGCCAGTGGCAGGGGCCGAGGCACTCCCAGTGGTGGGCCAGATCCCCCTCGATTTCCCCATTTTCCTCATTTCGCCGGGTGAGGCCGTTGAAGATCTGGCGGCTGAGGTGCACCTCGGAGCGGCGCATGGGACCGGTGGGCAGCAGCTGGGGCAGCGGCCTGTAGTAGGGCACCCGCAGGATCTGGCGCCCCTCCCGGGTGGCCTGACCGAGCTGTTCGATGAGCAGCGGGGTGAGCAGATCCAGCCGATCCTCGGCCAGTCGCACCGCCTGGGCGAGTTGGCCCTGACTGAGCAGATCCCGCAACCGGCGGCGAGTCAGACTCTCCTGACTGTCGAGCAGGGTGAGCCGGGAACGCCGTCCCCTGCCCGCCTCCGCCGACCAGCTGAGCCAGCCCTGTTCCTGCATCCGGCGCAGCAGCAGGCGGGCATTGCGCGGGGTGCAGCAGAGCAGATCCGCCACCTCGGCGAGGCTGATCTCCCGCTCATCGCAGCCAAGCTGCTGGGCGAGTCGTTGAAATTGCTGGTAGAGGCGACCGGTCGGCATAAAAGAGGAAATCCTGTTGCAATAAGTCATCAGTTTTTACTTCCTCATTTTAGCTCAATACTGCCGGTGAACATGAGAGAGAACCCACAGGAGCCCCATCATGAACCAGGTCATCCCCCCCAAACCGAACCGGATCCAGCAGTACCTGCGCCGTTACTTCAAGCGGATCCTGCCCCGTCCGCTGCCGTTTATCGAGGATCCCATGAGCCAGCTCAATCGCCTGATGCAGTGGGACATGAACCAGATCGACGACAGGGAATATCGCCGCCGCCTCTGACATGGCAGGGAATAGATACGGGAGATCTGCCTGTTTACATCGGCCACGGGACTGATAGATTGGACGTCTATCCATCCATGATGGCGATATCCAACAAGGAGTGTGTGATGAAAGATGCGACCCTGGCCCTGCACCACGGCTTTGCCAACGACCCTACCACCAAGGCGGTGGCCGTGCCCATCTACCAGACGGTGGCCTACGAATTCGAGAGCGCCCAGCACGGGGCGGATCTGTTCAACCTGGCGGTGCCGGGCAACATCTACACCCGCATCATGAATCCCACCAACGATGTGCTGGAACAGCGGATGGCAGCGCTGGAAGGGGGCATAGCCGCGCTGGTGGTTTCGGCCGGTTCCGCCGCCATCACCTACGCCATCCAGGCGCTGACCGCCGCCGGCGACAACATCGTCTCCACTCCCCAACTCTACGGCGGCACCTATACCCTGTTCGCCCACATGCTGCCGAGCTTCGGGGTCGAGGTGCGCTTCGCCAGGGATGACAGCGCCGAGGCCATCGCCGCCCTCATCGACGACAAAACCAAGGCGGTCTACTGCGAGAGCATCGGCAACCCGGCGGGCAACATAGTCGACATAGCAGCCCTGGCCAAGGTGGCCCACGCCCGCGGCGTGCCGCTCATCGTCGACAACACGGTCGCCACCCCGGTCTTGTGTAAACCCATCGAGCACGGTGCCGACATCGTCGTCCACAGCCTCACCAAATACGTCGGCGGCCACGGCAACTCGCTGGGCGGTGTGGTGGTCGACTCGGGCAAGTTCCCCTGGGCGGATCACGCCGAGCGTTTCCCCCAGCTGACCCAACCCGAACCTTCTTATCACGGGGTGGTCTACACCGAGGCCTTCGGCCCGGCCGCCTTCATCGGACGGGTGCGCACCGTGCCGCTGCGCAATACCGGCGCGGCGCTGGCGCCTATGAACGCCTTCCTGCTGCTGCAGGGGCTGGAGACCCTGAGCCTGCGCATGGAGCGCCACGTGGACAACGCCCTGCAGGTCGCCCACCACCTCAAGCATCACCCCAAGGTGGCCTGGGTCAGCTACGCCGGTCTGCCGGGTCACCCCCACTACCTGCTGGCGGAGAAGTACATGGCCGGCCGCCCCTCGGCCATCCTCTCGTTTGGCCTGAAAGAGGGCTACGAGGCAGGCGTGCGCTTCTACGATGCACTGAAGATCTTCAAGCGTCTGGTCAACATCGGCGACGCCAAGTCGCTGGCCTGTCACCCCGCCTCCACCACCCATCGCCAGCTGAGCGAAGAGGAGCAGGCCAAGGCCGGGGTCAAGCCGGAGATGATCCGGCTGTCGGTGGGGATCGAGGCAATCGAGGACATACTGGCAGATCTGGATCAGGCGCTGGAGGCCTGATCGCCCGCCGTAGCTCCCTCAACCGGCAGCAAAGAGAAGGCCCCGCCAAGCGGGGCCTTCGTCTCTCTGGCCGAGCCGTATCAGCGACTATCGGCCGGCACCTTGTCGCGACGGGATTTCCACCACCAGCGCAGCCGGATCTGGGAGACCAGCATGCCCGCCAGCATCAGGGAACAACCGGCGACGGCGCGCTCGTCCAGGGTCTCGCCAAGCAGCAGCACGCCCCCCACGGCGGCGAACACTGTCTCCAGACTGAGGATGATGGCAGCGTGGGCCGGGTGGGCGCCACGCTGCCCCAGCACCTGCAAGGTGTACCCCACACCGACCGACACCACGCCTGCATAGAGCAGCGCCTGCCACCCGGCCAGGGCACCGCCCAGAGTCGGCGTCTCGATGACGAAGGCGGTGGCAAGACTGAGCAGGCCGCAGACCACGAACTGCACTCCGGCCAGCCGGATGGGGGCGACGCGTCTGGCGTAGTGATCCAGCACCAGCAGATGAATGGCCCAGAACAGGGCGCCGATCACCTGCAGCAGATCACCAAAGCCGATGGTGAAATCATCGGTCACGCTCAGCACATAGAGGCCGGCCACCGCGATCAGGGCCCCTACCCAGGTGTTGGCCCCCGTCTTGTGATGGAGCAGCAGACCCAGCACGGGGACCAGTATGATGTAGAGCCCTGTGATGAAGCCCGCCTTGGCGGCCGTGGTATAGAGCAGTCCCACCTGCTGCAGGGAGGCGGCACAGAACAGTACCAGCCCGGCCAGCATGCCGCCCACCAACAACTGGCGGTGCGAGCCCTGAGTGACGGTCGGCTGCCTGGCCTTGAGCCACCACAGCAGGGGTAACAGAGAGAAAGCGCCGAGCAGGAAACGCAGGCCATTGAAGGTATATGGCCCCATATGGTCCATCCCCAGGCGCTGGGCGACGAAGCCCATGCCCCAGATGGTGGCGGCCATCAGCAACATCAGATTGGAACGCATGACGATTCATCCTTAAATCGGCGTTTTACGGAATATCCCGTCCAAGATACCTGCCTCCCCCGTCCCTTGTCTGCAAGGAAAGCGGGTTTTATTCACAGGACCAGCAGGGCCACCAGCAACAGGTTGCTTCTGAGGATCCAGACCACCCGGAAGTGCTGCTGGGTGGAGATCATCGGCGCCTTGCCACTGCGCAGGGAGCGCCGCCAGCGATAGAAGAGGCGGCTGGGGTAGTCGAGGGTGGCGACGATCATCAGAAACAGCGCTGCCTTGGCGAGATATTCGGGGTGGGCAAGAAGCTGTTCCATGGTACGGGCCTGCGCCAACACCAGCAGACAACCGGTCACGAAGAGGCTGAACAACGCCAGGGCGGCGATCCCGTCCACCAGCAGCAGCCGGCGCACACGCACCATGGTCAGACCCCGGCGAAAGATCAGGTATTCGATGGCCAGGGCCAGGATCAGGGTTCCGATGGCACCATCATGGATGACCGGGATCAGGGGGTGTGTCAGCATTGCAAGTTTCTCATTTTCCGCCTTTAGACGTGCGCTGCGCCATCATATATGCTGGAGTCACCCGAGACGAAAAGGATAGCGTCATGTCCCCAGCCAAGCCCAGGAGCACCTGGTCTTTGATTGCCCGAATGCGGCTTGGCCTGCTGCTGCTTTTCATTCCCGTCCTGTTGCTCGGCAGCATCTACTACCTGCACATGGAGCGCACCCTGCGCCAGGAGCAGGAGAACAACCTGATGGCCCGCAACACCCAGTACCTGCATACCCTGATCGAACCCTATCTCGAAGAACTTGAACGCCAGTTTACGCTGATTTATCAGCAGGTAAATTATCAGGATTTCAGCGAGCCGCAGATCCACAACCGCGCACGCTACCTGCAGTCATGGCGTGCCTATCAGGCAGTGATGGAGCTGGATTACATCTATGTGGGCACGGAGCAGCGCCAGATGCTGATCTATCCGTCCTGGCAGGCGGATGACCAGTTCGATCCCAGAACCCGTCCCTGGTACCAGCTGGCCTCCCGCCATCCCGATCAGCTGGTCTGGACTGATCCCTACTACGACTACACCATGGGCACCCTGACCATGGCGCTGGCCAGAACCATCCAGGATCCGGCGGGCAAGCGGGTCGGCGTCCTCTCTCTCGATACCCAACTCACCCCCCTCGCCAACTGGCTAAACAAACGGGATCGGTTGGATCATCAGGAAGAGGGCTACCAGATCCTGCTCAACCAGGATGGCGTTGTGCTGGCTCACCCTGATCGCAACCTGGTGTTCAAACCCCTGCCCCAGATCGGCTGGCAGGTTCGCATGTCGGCCCCGCAGGGCTTCTTCCTCGATGAAACGAGCGACCTCATGGTGGCCTACCACCATATCCCCAGGCTGAACTGGATCCTGCTCAGCGTGGCGCCGACCGCCCATATGCAACAGGTCACCAACAGCGTCTCCATCAACGTACAGCTGATGATCGGATTCGCCTTCGTGCTCTATCTGCTGCTGGCCCTGCTCTGGTCACGTTACTTTCGCCGCATGCTGGGCGAGATCACCCTGCTGATCAGGGCCAGCCGCATCGGCAATATCAGCCCCCAGAGCAACAGCAGGATGCTGGAGCTCGCCAACGTCTACGAGGAGATGGCAGCCGCCAGCCAAGACTTTGCCCAGATCCGCCGCCAGGCCAATCAGGACAAGCTGACCACCCTCTACAACCGGCGCTTCTTCGACGAATGCCTGCAGCAGCAGCTTGATGCCGGCAAGCAAATCGGACTGGTGATGTTCGATCTGGACGACTTCAAGCGGGTCAACGACACCTATGGCCACCAGACCGGTGACGTGGTGCTCCGGCGGGTCAGCAAGCTGGGCTTGAGCCTGTTCCATGAGTGGGGCTGGTTCTGCCGCTATGGCGGCGAAGAGCTGGTGCTTATCTTCCGCCTCGATGAACACACTGACGTGTTTGCCTCCCTGCTGGAAGCCTTTCGCCACGGGGTGGAGCTGCTGGAGTGGCGCGAGCCTGCGCTGCGCATCACCCTCAGCGCCGGGGTGGCCATCAGCCACACCGGCGTATCGGCCAGGGCTCTGGTCGAGCAGGCCGACAACGAGGTCTACCGCGCCAAGCGGGAGGGGAAAAACCGGGTCTGCTTTCCTCTGGCGTCAGCCGACCATTCCGCCCCCTCACCGACCGGCGACGGCTGATCCCCGCACTGGTTTTTCAGCGCCTGGCTGCCAAGCACACCAACTCACAGTAGCAACCAAAACGTCCGCAAAAAAACGAGAGGCCCGCAGGCCTCTCGTGTTGCATTCGGGGGACCAGCGTCACCGCTGCCACGCCAGGGTCGGCCAGCCCAGCTCATCTGCCAGCTGGCGCAGGGCCGGCGCCGGGTTGACCGCATGGGGATGGTCTACCGCCCGCAGCAGGGGCAGATCGTTGTGGGAGTCGCTGTAGCCGTGGCTCTCCCGCCAAGGGTCGGCGCTTGCGGCAAACAGCTGGTTGATGCGGGCCACCTTGCCCTCGCGAAAACTGAGGGTGCCGCGGGTCTGGCCGGTCAGCATGCCGGCCTCTTCATCCAGCAGGATAGCCACGCAGTGATCCATCCCCAGCATCCGGGCCATGGGGGCCACCAGATGCTCGCCGGAGGCGGAGATGAGCACCAGCTCGTCGCCGCGCTTGCGGTGCCACTCGATGCGCTCCACCCCCTCAGGGTAGATGCGCTCGCGCAGCACCTGCTCGGCAAAGCGGGCACAGAGCGGGTCGAGCCACTGGCGCGATTTGCCTGCCAGCGGCTGCAGGGTGAAGGCCATGTACTGGTGCATGTCCATCTTGCCCTGATGGTAGAGGGACATCATCGCCTGCTCCTCGGCGATCATGCCGGCCGGGGCCAGCTCCTCGGTCACCATGTACTCCAGCCAGAGGCTGGCGGAATCCCCCGCAATCAGGGTCTCGTCCAGATCAAACAGTGCCAGTGCCATGGGCGCTCCTCGCAGTGAAAATGGAAATGTAATGGGGCGTCATGCTACCTCACAGAGTTGATCCCGGGCCACCGCCAGGGTCACGGCACTGCCCACCGGCAGCAGATCCCGGGCCGAGCGGTTGAGGCAGTCCACCGTCAGCAGGCCCGCCGCGCAGCTCACCTGATAGCGGATCACGTTGCCGAGCAGTTGCTGTCCGCTGATAACCCCCGGCAGGTGCGGCTCGTCGCTGCGGGTGCCGGCCGGCAGCAGGGAGAGGGATTCTGGTCGCAGCGCCAGCTTGCCGCGGCAGTGCTGGCCGAACAGGGCCTTGGCTTGCTCGCCATCGAGCAGGTTGTAGTTGCCGATAAAGCCCGCCACGAAGGCGTCGGCGGGGCGGGTGTAGATCTCCTCCGGCGTGCCGCTCTGGACGATGGATCCCTTGTTCATCAGGAAGATCCGATCCGACATGGTGAGCGCCTCCTCCTGATCGTGGGTGACGAAGATGGTGGTGAGCTCGAGGCGCTGCTGGATCTCGCGGATCTGCTGGCGCAGGCTGCGGCGGATGCGGGCATCCAGCGCCGAGAGCGGCTCGTCCAGCAGCAGGATCCGCGGTTGCACCACCAGGGCCCGGGCCAAGGCCACCCGCTGGCGCTGGCCACCGGAAAGCTCGGCCGGATAGCGGCGCTCGAAGCCGGTCAGCTCCACCAGCTCCAGCGCCTCCTGCACGCTGGCGGCGAGATCCCGCCCCGGCTGGGGCTTCATCTTGAGGCCGAAGGCGACGTTGTCCCGCACCGTCATGTTGGGGAACAGCGCATAGCTCTGGAACACCATGCCGATGCCCCGCTTCTGGGGTTCCTGCCAGGTAATGTCCTCCCCGGCCACTCGCACCTGACCGCCATCCACCGGGGTGAGCCCGGCCAGCGCCCGCAGCAGGGTGGACTTGCCGCAGCCGGAGGGGCCGAGCAGGGTCACCAGCTCCCCCTTGCGGATGCCGAATTCAATCCCCTCGAACACTCTGGTGTCGCCGTAAGATTTGTGCAGTTGATTCACTTCTAAATGGAACATCTTGATTCACCTATGAAATCTGTTCGCCGCCCAGGTGAGCAGCAGGGTCAGCAGGAAGTAGCTCATCACCAGCGCGCTGGTGAAGTGGCCCGAGGTCGAACGCATGTTGTAGAGGTAGACCTGCAGGGTCTCGTAACGGGTGCCCACCAGCATGTTGGCGAACACGAACTCGCCGAGCAGGAAGGAGAGGGAGAGAAACAGCGCAGCCAGCAGCCCCTTGCGCAGGCAGGGGATCACCACCAGCAGGAAGGCGCGCCGGCTGCTCGCCCCCAGCAGGTGGGCGGCATCCATCAGATCCCTGAGCGGTACCCCCTGCAGGCTGTTGGCCAGCGCTCGGTACATGAAGGGGAGCACCACGGTGAACCAGGTGCCGATCAGGATCCACGGCGTGCCGATAATGGGCAGGGCGCCGTCGGCGTAGATCTGCAGCAGCCCCACCGACGACACCACGGGCGGCACCGCGAAGGGGAGCAGGATCAACAGGTTCATCCAGGGATCCAGCTTTGGGAAGTAGTAGGCCACCACCAGCACGGTGGGCACCAGCACCAGGGTCCCCAGCAGCAGGGTGGCGAAGCAGACCAGCAGGCTTCGGCCAAACGCCGCCAGAAAGCGCGGGTCGCCCCAGAGCTTGAGATACCAGTCGAGGGTGAAGCCGTCTGGCAGCAGGGTGGCCCCCCAGCGGGTGGAGATGGAGTAGAGAAAGGTGGCCAGCAGCGGCAGCAGCAGGGTGGCCACCAGAGCCCCCAGCACCCAGCGCGGCCAACCCGGTTTCAAATCATGCATGGGATTGCCCCCTGTTCACGTAGCTCTTTTTCAGCAGCCACTGGTTGGCGGCCGTCACCACCCCCAGCAGCACCATCAGGATCACCGCCAGCGCCGCCGCCAGATTGGGCTCGAGGAAGATGTCGCCGGAGACCAGGCTGGCCACCCGGATGGTCACCAGGTTGAAGTTGCCGGTAGTGAGGGCATAGGCGGAGGCATAGGCCCCCACCGCGTTGGCAAACAGGATGATCAGGGTGCCGAGCAGGGCGGGAGTGAGCACAGGCAGCGCCACGTGCCACACATACTGTCCCTTGCTCGCGCCCAGCAGCGCGGCCGCCTGCGGCCACTCATCCTGCAGCGCATCGAAGGCCGGGTAGAGCAGCAGCAGGGCGAGCGGGATCTGGAAGTAGGTGTAGATGAGGATGAGGCCGCTGCCCGAATAGAGGTTGAAGCCGTCGATGAGGCCCCAGGATTTCAGCAGCAGGGTCACGGCGCCATTGATGCCGAGAATGATGATGAAGGCGAAGGCCAGCGGCACCCCGCTGAAATTGCCGGTCATGGTGACAAAGGCCAGCAGCAGCCGTTTCACCCGCTCGCCACTGTGGCGCAGCGCCGCCGCCCCGAGCGTGCCGATGGCAAGGCCCGCCAGACTGGCGATGCCGGCGATGCGCAAGGAGTTGCCGAACGATTGCAGATAGAAGGGGGAGCTCAAAATCTCCCGGTAGTAGTCGAGGCCCCAGCCGTCTGGGGTCTGAAAGCTGCCCACCAGCACCCACACCATGGGGGCGAGCTGGAACAGGATCATCAGGAGAACGAACGGCAGCAGCACCAGGGCGGGCAGCCAGTGGCGGCGCAGCCGGCGCCGGGTGACGGTCGGTTGATCCGCGAGGATCTCGGTGGTGGCGGGCATCATCAGTGTACCTCCGGCAGGTTGCCGACCTTGAGCAGCGGCGGGCAGCCTGGCTTGTCGTGGGAAACTCCCAGCAGGTCGGCCATCAGGGCGCAGAGCTGGGTCTGCTGCATGGCGGGGCCGGCCGGCCACTGGGCCACGAACGCATCGCCAAACAGCCAGAGCGGCACCCGGCGCTCTTCGGTCAGGGTGCCGCCGTGGCTCAAGTCGTTGTTCATGCCGTGATCCGAGGTGATCACCACCTGATATCCCTCCGCCAGCCACTGGGGCAGCAGGTCGGCCAAGAGGCTGTCCATCCGGCGCGCCTGATTGCGGTACTGACGGGAGTCGAGGCCGAACCTGTGGCCCGCGTCATCCACCCCCATCGGGTGGATCAAGAGAAAATCGGGGTCGTACTGGCTGCGCAGCCACTCGCCATCCATCAACAGGTGGCTGTCGGGGTAGCCGTCATCCCAGTAGAAACAGCCGTGCTGGATGGGCAGTCGCTCGTCATGGGTGAAGCGATCGCGGGCCGCTTGCCAGGGGCTCTGGTTGTAGAGCTCGCTCACCCAGTGATAGGCCGCCGCCGCGGTGCGTTTGCCGCCCGCCCGGGCCAGATGGAAGATGGACTCCTGCCGGCTCAGACGGCTCACCCCGTTGTGGGTGATGCCGCTCTCCACCGGCGTCGCCCCGGTCAGGATGCACTCGTAGAGGGGCCGGGAGAGGGAGGGCAGGGCGCAGCTCAGAGTGGCCTGCAACCCTTGTCCTGCCTCCACCATGCCCGCGAGGTAGCCCATGCAATGGGCTACCTCGGCAGAGAGGCCATCCACAAGTACTACTATCACCTTGTGTTGCACTGGCCGCTCCTTACTGCATGTTGATCATGACGGTTTCCTGCCACTGGCGCGGCAGGGCCTTGGAGCTCTGCTCCCAGGCGGCGTGATCCTGGACCGGTTTGGCGTTGGCGTACTGCTCGGCTGGCAGCAGCTTGGCCTTGACGTCATCCGGCAGAGTCACGTTGCTGCGGATAGGGCGGGCGTAGCCGCGTGCCAGGTTGATCTGGCCGGCGTCGGAAAGGATGTATTCCCGCGCCAGCTTGGCGGCGTTGGGGTTTTTGGCCCACTTGTTGATGATGGTGGTGTAGCCGGCGATGACGGAACCGTCGCTCGGGATCACCACATCAAACTTCTTGGGGTCGATCTGGTCGCGGTAGTTGAGCGCGTTGAAGTCCCACAGCACACCCACTTCCACTTCGCCCTTCTCGATGTTGGCGATGGTGGGGTCGTTCAGCGACAGACGCCCCTGCTGGGCCAGCTTGCCGAACAGCTCCAGCGCAGGCTTGAGGTTCTTCTCGCTGCCGCCGGTGGCATAGGCCGCCGCCAGCACGCCGTTGTTGGCCTGGGAGGCGACACCCACGTCACCCAGGGTCACCTTGTAGTCGCCGCCCAGCAGGGATTGCCAGCTGGTGGGGGCTGCCTTGACCAGATCCTTGTTGATCAGGAAGGCGATGGTGCCGGTATAGGCCAGCATCCAGTGACCGTCCGCATCCTTGGCCCAGTTCGGAATGTCGGCCCAGGTGGAGGGTTTGTAGGGCTGGGTGACCCCCTGCTTGACCGCGACCGGGCCGAAGGCGCCGCCCACATCGCCGATGTCGGCGGTGGCGTTGCCCTTCTCGGCGGCGAACTTGGCGATCTCCTGGGCCGAGCTCATGTCGGTGTCCTGATGCTTGATGCCGTAGAGGCTGCCGAGCTGCTGCCAGGTATCCTTCCAGTTGGCCCAGCTGTCCGGCATGCCGACGCTGCTGAGCTGGCCTTCACCGCGGGCGGCCTTTTCGAGATCCGCGATGTTCTCGGCGGCAAACAGTGGCTGACTGATGGCCACCAGGGCCAGTGCACTTGCGATCACGCTTTTCATCATTCCATCCCTCTGGACTAGGTCAGTTAAGGTTCGAGAGGGATGCTAGAGGGGAAATATGACGGTGGCGGGGCGCTTTGATGGCAGTTTGATGACAATCGCCCTGTCATGGCGCTGTCATCCTGCACGGTTACAACTCTCAATCCGAGTGAGGCTGGACTACTCCAGCGAGAGTTGAGTCAGCCACAGCAGCCAGGATGATCGACAGGAAGATGAGCGTGATCGAACCGAGATTGAGCGAGCGGGCAGTGGCCGATGGCCGCGCCTCCAAGTGTGAACAGATTTGCCAGACCCTGCGCCGCTATATCGGCAGCGGTCAGCTGGAGGCGGGGCAGCAGCTGCCGGCCGAGCGGGCCCTGAGCGAGCGCTTCGCCACCACCCGCATCACCATCAAGGAGGCTCTCTCAAGTCTCGAGGCGGATGGCCTCATCTACCGGGCCGAGCGGCGCGGCTGGTTCGTGGCGCCCCCCAGGCTCACCTACGACCCCGCCATCCACACCCACTTTCACCAGTGGATCGGCGAGCAGCAGCGCACCGCCGAGACCCGGGTGCTGGCCCACGGCGGCGAGCTGGCCAGCAGCGAGCTCTGCCGCTGGATGGGGCTGGAGCCTTTCACCCCGCTCTATGAAATCCGCCGCCTGCGCCTTATCGACGGCCGCCCCGTGCTGCACGTCAGCCACCACCTGCTGGCCAGCCGCTTTCCCGATATCGCCAGCGCGCCGCTGGCCAGCTCTCTCACCGAGCTCTATCGGGAGCGCTATGGCATAGGCCAGGGTGGGGCGAGTCTCGAGATCACCCCCTCGGCGGCGCGCGGTGCCATTGCCCGCGCCCTCAATCTGGCGGAGGGGAGCGCCGTGCTGCGGCTGGTACGGGTCAACTACGACGAGCGGGGAGCGCTGGTGGATTGCGATATTGAACACTGGCGACCGGATGCCATCCGCATTCACCTCGATACACGAATATTGCAGCCCCTCGCAGGCAAGCTGCCGCAAACCCGGCTCGTCGATTAGGGAATATCCAGAGCACTGCCGGACACAGTGGCGATCCGCATCCATCTCGATACTCACACCCTGCCGCCTGCATTCGAGGGGCCATTACAGACCCTGGTCGCGGATCGGGGATGAGCCGGCGAACACAGACGGGCAACGCGGGTGCGCATGAGGTCATGGGTATCGCCTGAACAGGCGGACAACTCAGGGAGATAAAGAGATGCGGATCCCGCGGGATCCGCCGGGATCAGTTGTCGATATTGGGGATCAGGTCGTCGAAGCTTTGATAGCCGCAGTCCGCCAGTTGCAACGACATGGTGTAGGTCTTGCTGTGTTCCTGATGGCCGATGGCGGGGCGATTGAGCTTGAGTTCCTGATGCCAGTACTCCTTCATCCGCTCGATCAGCGCCATCGCCTCGCTCTCGTTGAGATGGAGCTGACACAGGGCCATGTAGTTGTTGGGCTTGTGCATGTTCTCCACCAGATAATCCCCCAGCACCGACATCGCCTGGCGGGCCTGCTGGCGAGCGAAGCGGCTGTGCTGCTCGAAGCTGATCCGTTCGCTGATGAGGAAGTGATAGCTGTTGTCGAGGCCAAGCTGCAGTATGCCGAGCTTCTCCAGCTTGCGCAGGTAGAGGTAGCAAGAAGCGTCGGTCAGGCCATACTCCCGCTTGAGATCGATCAGAGTCTTGTCGCGCCAGAAGATATTGGCGAGAAAGGCGTAGAGGCCGGGCTCATTGTGAAACGCCTCGTCCTGCTCCTGGGTGAAGACGGCGCGCCGACTCTGGGCATCCTGAGTGCGATCCAGCAGCTCTTCGAATGACAATCCCACCAGATGGCAGATCTCCAGCAGGGTGTCGAATGGCAGGGAGGGCTTGTTCATCATCCGTTTGACGGTGGCGATGGAGACCCCCATGGCCTCCGCCAGGGTCTGATAGCGGATCCCCTTGTCGGTCAGGCTCTTTTTCAGGGTATCGAGGATCTGGTTGGCCAGGGTCTGGCTGTAGGTCATGCCACTCTTCCTTGTTGTTGCAGCTTGATTGCATGGTTATGCCGAGTCAGCTTATGAGCCACATTAAGGCATAAGGCTCAAATATTGACACCGAAAAATTGTCATCGAGAAAAAATGCCCCTGCGAAGGGCGAAGGCCAGACCAGTTACGGAAGCAAGTATCAAAAATTGATACTTGGCAGCGCATATCTTTCAACTCGTAAACATTTTACTAGTGCTGCATATAACAAGGCGCATAATCAAAACGTATCGAATTCAAGACCTTCCTGGTTGAGAAATCGATTGTTTGCTTCCAAATTTTTTTGATTTTAAACCGCAAGGTTTTTTCTCTTTCCTGGCATTGAGCGGCGCTTGCAAGAGCCCCGCTCTTTTCTTTTGCCCGCATCCGGCGAAAAAGGCAATTCCTCCCCCACCAACCAAGCAGATTTGGTGCATAAAAAAGCGCCTGCCAATGACAAGCGCTTGCCTCCTTGTTGTAGCGATCAGATATAACGGATCGCGGTCAGCACCATCACCACCGCCATGCTCGCCATCATGGGCACGAAGGTACGTTTCACCACATCCACCGGGCTCAGATTGGCAATGCCGGCTACCGTGATGATCACCCCGGCCACCGGAGAGATGGTGCGGCCAATCCCGGCGGCAAACAGGATGGGAACCAGCAGCAGCAAAGGGTTGATGTCGAACTGGCCCGACACCAGCGGCACTATGGGAATGAAGGCCATCACGGGCGCATTGCCGGAACCTGTGATAAAGGCGGTCAGCAGGATGAAGAGCGAGAAGACCAGCGACAACCCGATAGGATTGAGATCGAACGACTTGGCCAAATCAATCAGCTGGGTGATGGCGCCAATATTGGTGAGACCGGCGGAGAAAAACTCGGCCGCCAGCATCAGGGTCAGCACGCTGCCGAAGATCATGCCGGTACCGGTCAGCCAGGCTTCAAAGTTGGCAAACGCCTTGTTGATGGAACGATAACGCAGCGCCTCGATAATGATGCAGAGGGTCATGGTCGACATCATGGCCACCGGAATGGTCATCTTGATGGCGCTGACAAACAGCTCGGAGAAGCCGAACAGAAAGACAAAGGGGATCACCGGCAGCAGGGCGTAATAACCCGGAGTGTCATGGTGTTTCTCCTCCAACTCGTGCAAATACTTGCCACGCTCGGCGGCGGTATCGTAACCCTCTTTGCGGTCGCAATATCGCTGCCATGCGATGTTGACGAAGGGAATACACACCAGCAGGGCGATCTGGAACAGCAACTGATGATTCACCACAAACGGCATCACCTCGATATTGATCGCCTTGGCTCCGATCACCGCATTGATCTGGCCGGGACCAAACTCCCAGGCGGTGGGGATCACGATAGTGGCCACCGCCGTCTTGGCACTGATCCCGGCATTACGCAACAAGGGATAGAGGGTGCCCATCAACAGCAGGGAGAGCGAGGTCGCCCCTGTGATAAAGACATAGAGGATGGAAACCAGCAGCAGGATGATCCCCAGCAGGACATAGGGGTTCTCCAGCGCCATGATCGGGCGGGAAGTGGCCTTGACCAGGGCCGCCGAGGCGCCGATCTGGTTGAGGTAGGTCGCCACCCCAGCAATCGCCACCAGGGTCAAACCGGTAGAGGCAAGACGGGAATTGGTCACCATGGCGAACTTCTCCCACAGATCGAAGAACCAGAAGCCCTGGCTCTCTTCGGCAGGCAGAATGGGAGTAATCCCCATCCATTGGGCATAAGCCAGCAGCACCAGACCCGCCGTCAGCAAGGTCGCCTGTGGATTGAATCGCTTGAGCATGGCGTAGGCCACCAGCCCCACCACCACCAGAATCAATATTGTCGACATATCTCCCCCTGTTGCGGCACAGATTAGGCCTGGCCACATCTGATTGCTGTTGCTGAAAATAGGCATTTCGGCGGGGGCAACAATAGCCTGAAAATATAATAAGGGATTGTGATTACTCTCCCAATAACCAATATTGAGTCAACTGTCATACACCAAAGATATATCGTCTTTACAAGAATATGCCCCGTAGCATGGGGATAAGCGAACTTATTATGATGTGGCCCTATAAAACGGGTACAACCTGAATTAAGGCGCACTGTCTCGATCATCGAGCCTTCAGTTCCCTCCTTGAGCGGGATGCACACACCCAGTCCAAAAGTCCGTTACAACAAAAATAATCAACACTTTATGCTAGTTATAAGGTTTAAATGCAGGCGCAAACTTCATTGCACCACAAATGGCCCGGTTGGCACTTCAGGGTTAATCAGGGTAAAAAAATCAACTTATCTCCACGAGTGATAAATAATCGCCCAACAAATGATAAGTAACCTGTCGCCGCGTAAACAGGCCGCAAAATAGCAAATCAGTTCAAGCAAAGAGTCCGTTTAATATATAATCCGCAGTGAAGAGATCTATTATTGAGCCTTAACACCAATACTTATTAATTTATCATCATGACAATACTCGCTATCGCTTAAAATATATGAGTAACAGCGACTCATTATTATCAACCATCCATACGACAAGCCCTCTCCTCATAGAGAGTCAACAAGATATCCATGACAGTTATCCAGGAGAGCAGCACAACCTAGGTCAGGCCAAACCACACACCGTGACAAAGGGCCGGAGGCATCGCCATCCGGCCCTTTGTCATATGCCATTACCTCCCTCAACAGACCCGGTTCTTGCCCCGCTGCTTGGCTTGATAGAGGGAGCGATCGGCCCGCACCATCAGGCTTTCCGGCGGCTCGCCCTGCTGGTACTCCGCCAGTCCGAAACTGATGGAGATGGACATATGAGGACAGATGGAGGCTACCGCCATCAAGGCCTGCAGCTTGTTCGCCACCTTCCTGGCATCCTCCAGGCCCGTGTTGGGCAACACCACCATAAACTCGTCGCCACCCCAGCGGGCCAGCAAATCGATCTCGCGGATATGGTTGCGCACCAGCGCCACTATGTTGATCAGGGTCTGATCCCCGGCGGCGTGGCCATGGCTGTCGTTGATCCGCTTGAAGTCATCCACATCCATGGCGATCACGGTAAACACCTGATGGAAACGGCGGGCCCGCTCGCACTCCAGTTGCAACACCCGCTCCAGCCGGTAGCGGCTGGCGGCGCCGGTCAGGGAGTCAGTCTCGGCCAGCTGGCGATTCTCCTCCACCTTCTGCAGCAAGGCGGCGTTGAGCTGCTCCAGCTCGGCGGTGCGCTCGGCCACCAGCTGTTCCAGCGACTGGTTGCGCCGCTCCAGCTGATCCAGCAGCAGCTTCTGGGCATTGATATCGCGATGAGCGCCTATCATCCGGGCCACGGAACCATCCTCGTTGCGAGCGATGATCCGGCCGTAGTCCTCGATCCAGACGAAGGATCCATCCTGGCAACGGCAGCGGTACTCGACCCTGTATTCGGGAGAGGTGCCGTTCAAACAGGCATCGAAGTGGGCCATCACCCGCTCCATGTCATCGGGGTGGATCACCGTCTCCCAGGTGAAGACGTTGTTGCCCAGCGAATGGGGCTCGTAACCCAGCATCCGGTACCAGCCGGGGTTGCGATAGACGAACCCGCTATTGGCGTTCCAGTCCCAGATCCCGTCGCTGATCACCTCGAGGATGCCGTGAACTACCGCCTCGCTGACATCCGATATCCGGATCGTCGTGCTCTCCTGCACCATAGTTATCATCCTGATTTCTGCCCCATGACCCTACGGGGAACAAGTCTATTCAACCCATCGAATTATCTTGGCACAGGATCCGGGATCTCTCCGCTTTCTGGCTCACCCGGCAGATCGGCCACCACAAGCAGATCCCTCTGGCCAAGCGTCATCATGAGTATGGCGAAGGGTTTCACTCTTATCCTTTTTTGAAGGCGGGATGATGCCGGTTGCGATAGTGGCTGGGGGCCAGGCCAAACTGGCGCTTGAAGGCGGTGGAGAAGTGGTACTCGTTTTTGAAGCCGCACTGCCGGGACAGCCGCTTCATGGGATCGGCGCTGCTGGCCAGCAAGAGCGCCGCCCGCTGCAACCGCAATCGCTGCAACAACCCCATGGGGGCCAGCGCGAAGTGCTGCTGGCATAGGCGGTAGAGCTGGCGCTCGGAGAGATGCAGAGTGCCGGCCATGCGCGCTATGTCCCAGGGCTCGGCCAGCGCCTCCTTGAGCAGCAGCTCGAGGCGCAGCGCCAGCCGCTCGCCGCGGCTCTGCCCCTCCCCTTTTTGCAGCAGGCGGCGCAAGTAAAAGCCGAGCTGCTCCACCAGGAGGGCACAGAGCAGCGGATCCTGATGGCGTTCCTGCTCTGCATAGAGGTTCTCGACGGTGCGCAGCAAAGTCGCCTGCTGGGAAGTACAGCCGAGCCGGGGGCGGCTGGCAAAGGCATCCCAGGGGGAGTCCCTGTGCAGCAGCAACCACACCAGATCCCACTCGCCCGCCTCACCCAAGTGATAGCAAAGTGGTTGGCCCGCCGGGATCAGGACCCACTCGCCGACCGGAAGTCGCTCGAGGCGATCGCCCACCAGTACCTCCCCCTCGCCCCCCAAGGTCAGCAAAAAGCAGTGCATATCGGCAAAGCGGCGCGCGATACGGTAACGGGTCTTGAGGCGAGAGAACCCCGCCAGCCACACCTGCTCCTGCGCGAGGGCCGGCAGCAGGCTGTCACAGCAGATCTGCTCGCGGCAGTCGGGGGAGACATCGATAAGCTCGGTGTTGGCAGTTTCAGACATCATCAGGACGGCATCAGCCATGTCGGCAAGGATGGCGCGAGCATAGCATGGAGCCATCAACCCAAGGAGTGACACATCATGCACATTCATCACGTCGCCATCTGGGCGCAGGATCTGGAGGCTCTCAAAACCTTCTATTGCAAGCTGTTTGGCGGTCAGGCGAATGAGCGCTACCACAACCCGACCAAGCAGTTTTCCTCCTACTTTGTCCGTTTCGAAGACGGCGCCAGCCTGGAGCTGATGCACACCCCTATCCTGTTTCCGGCGGATCTGCACCTGCCGCATCCGCTGCAAGGGCTGGCCCATATCGCCTTCTCCCTCGGCAGCGTGGAGGAGGTGGACAAGATGACTGCCCGCCTCAAGCTGCTCAAGGGCGCCGAGGTCAAACACCTGGACGGCCCCCGCTGGACAGGCGACGGCTATTACGAAAGCACCTTCCTCGACCCGGAAGGCAATCGGCTGGAGCTCACCATCTAATGCCTCAATAATCCCCTCACCCTGACCCTCTCGTAAGTTCGATTAGCGAAGCGTAATCGGACAGCGGTAACGGCATTGTTCCCTTCTCCCGTTTATTTATAAAGAATGGGGAGAAGCGCTGGGGATAAAGGGGAGGAAAAAAGAGATTACACGGTAAACGTTGGGCTTCGCTACGCTCAGCCACAACCTACGCAACTTGTAGGTTGGTGCTGAGCCTGCGAAGCCCAACATACGAGATCAAGCTGCTCAAGGGGGCCGAGGTCAAACACCTGGATGGCCCTCGCTGGACCGGCGACGGCTATTACGAGAGCACCTTCCTAGACCCCGAAGGCAACCGGCTGGAGCTCACCATCTAATACCTGAATGCTCCCCTCACCCTGACCCTCTCGTAAGTTCGATTAGCGAAGCGTAATCGGACGATGGTAACGGCATTGCTCCCTTCTCCCGTTTATTTATAAAGAATGGGGAGAAGCGCTGGGGATAAAGGGGAGGAAAAAAGAGATTTCTCGGTAAACGTTGGGCTTCGCAGGCTCAGCCACAACCTACACAATCGGTAGGTTGGTGCTGAGCCTGCGAAGCCCAACATGCGAGTTCAGCTTATAAGCATTTAAATAGTTCCATTTCGGTCATATTTGAAGGTAAACTGACGACAATTACACAATACAATTTACATTACTTCATGGTTTTATTAAATGAACAGCATCATTTATAACTTACTCTCAAAAGGTAAAGAAGGTCTCTGGTGGGACTTCAAACAAAAGTTCCACAATAATATGGTTGCAATGATCCATGATATTCTATGTATGGCTAATGTAATTCACAATGGGAATAGATACATAGTTTTCGGAATATCTGATTCATTAGAAGTAGTTGGATTAAACGACAGTGATAAAAAATATACCCAAGCTGATATTATAACTGCGCTTAGAGGACTACGTTTTAGTGAAGATAACATTCCAAACATTCAGCTTGATTCCTTACAATTTAATGAAGCCAAGTTAGCAATCCTAACAATATTTAATGAGCCTTTAAAACCATATTACCTGACAAAAGAATACAGTCATCAGGGTAGAACAATACGAGCAGGTGTTGTTTATTCACGGACAAATGATGCTAATACACCATTAGATTCATGTGCCAATCCAATTGATGTCAGAACGATGTGGTTTGAAAGGTTCGGTCTCAACCTAACAGCCCCTGATAGATTCTCTATTCTTTTAGAAGATGCCAAATGTTGGGACTATGATGGTATTAGCCAAGCCTTCTATTCTAATGATCCTGATTTCACTATTGAGATTGGGAGTGTAGAACATGAGGGGGGTAATTATTGGTGGCAAAACTTATATTTTGAGAATGCAAGACAGTTTGACTACCACTTAAAATATAAGAACAAAATTATTAAAACCTTGCCTGTAGTTAATTTCTACAACGAGGGTTTGACTATACCATTCCCAAGCATTGAGTTTATTACCTATCCAGAAGCTCAAGATGGGACAAATGCCGAATTTTACTGTGAGATTTACTATTATAAGAAAGGAACTATTGAATATAGTTTATTTCAACATATAAGAAAAAGTGAAGTGCATTGCGAAACATATCAAACACTGTCTACACCAATCACAACTCAACTGAAACCACCCATAATAAAATTGCCATTTTTTATAATCGGCAGTGACAGTGAGCTAAATGAACTTTCCGAAAAATTCATGGAAAAATATAATGAGTTTAATTCCTGCAAGTCAGTTTTAATGAGAAAGCATTACCCTGACGGAAATTATAATAGATGGGATGTCGAAAAAATTTTTTCGGAATGGGCTTTTGAACAAATAAATTCCCCCTCTGAATGTTAAATTAGTGAATGACATTAAAACGGCGGTAAATCCCTTTACCGCCATCCAATCGCTCACTCCCCCAACCTCTGTGCCAACCCTGAATAACGCTCGGTCTTTTTCCGTACCGCCTGTGCCAGCAGGGCGCGATCGCCGTAGAGATCGAGCCGGGCCTTGGCACGGGTGATGCCGGTATAGACCAGCTCGCGGGTCAACAGCGGGCTGGGGCTGTCCGGCAGCACCAGCACGGTATGGGCAAATTCCGAGCCCTGGGATTTGTGGATGGTCATGGCATAGACCGTCTCATGGGGCGGCAGCCGGCTGGGCAACAGCGCCCGTAGGGTGCCGTCCGGCTGCTCGAACCAGACCTTGAGCCGCCCGCTTTCATCGGGCAGGCAGAGCCCCATATCGCCGTTGTAGAGGCCGACCCCGTGGTCGTTGCGCACCACCATCACGGGGCGGCCGGCATACCAGTCGCCATCGCGGGCAATCAGCCCCGCCCGTGACAGGGCCAGTTCGAGCCGCTCATTGAGCCCCTCGACCCCGAACGGGCCGTCACGCAGGGCACAGAGGATCTGGAAGCCGTTGAACGCCTTGAACACGGCGGCGGGCTCCTCCCCCGCGCGGGCCGCCTTCAGATAGCTGCCGTAACCGGCCACCCCCTGGGCAATCAATTCGTCGTAGGCCTCCCCCGCCCAGGGGTGCAGGCTGATATCCATAAATCCTGCGCCCCAAACCGCCTCCACCGCCGCCGCATCGCCGCTGTTGCAGGCGCGCGCCAGCTGGCCGATGCCGGAGTGCTGATCGAAGCGCCAGCTCTTGGCCAGCAAACAGAGGCTGTCACGCACCGGTGCCCCCGCGGGCGTGCCCTGCAGGCGGTAACCGGTCTGGCGGGAGAGCCAATCCGCCTGGGCGGGGCTGATGCCCTGTTCGATAAAGCTGCAGATATCGCCGAGCACGGCCCCCGCCTCCACCGAGGCGAGCTGATCCTTGTCGCCGAGCAGAATGAGGCGGGCGTGACTTGGCAGCGCGTCCAGCAGGCGCGCCATCATGGGCAGGTCGACCATGGAGGCCTCATCCACCACCAGCAAATCGAGGTGCAGCGGGTTGCCTTTGTGGTGGCGGAACTGGCTGCGCCCCGGAATGACCCCGAGCAGCCGGTGCAGGGTGCCCGCCTCGGTGGGAATGGCTTCCACCCACTCAGGGGGCAAGTCCAGCGCCTGCAGGGCAGAGCCGATACTCTCGGTGAGGCGCGCCGCCGCCTTGCCGGTGGGGGCCACCAGCCGGATCGCCGGGGCCTTGCCCGCTTGCAGACCGGTCTCCACCAGAATGGCCAGCAGCTTGGCGACCGTAGTGGTCTTGCCGGTGCCGGGGCCACCGGAAATGACCGCAAAGGGGCGCGCTGCGGCGGTGGCCGCCGCCAGCTTCTGGCCGTTGCAGCAGAGCGACTCGGGCACCAGCGCATCCAGCTTGGTCAAATCGCTGGCCGCCTGGGCGCTGGCCAGCAACGCCTCGATGGCGGACCACTCCACCTCGTTCGGGAACACCAGGTCCAGATACTTCTCGATAAAGTGGCGGGCCGAAAAGTCGGGGGCGAGGCGGGCTTTGAGCAGCGCCCCGAACACCAGGCCGTAGTCGCGGGCAAAGAGGCGCGACAGGGCCGGGGCGATCTCGGGCCATTCGGCGCGTTCACTCAAGGCACGAAGATGGCGGGCCACCCCTTGCTCGTGATCGTGGTAGCGGGTGAGGTAGAGACGGCCGTGCCAGAGCCGCAGCGGCCAGCGCGGGGCTTGCCCCTCATCCTGTTCGCTGCCAACCAGCGGGCTTGCCGCAAACAGGGCGGGCCAGCGGGCCGGATCCGCCAGATCGGCCAGCAGATCCCGGCCCTGATCCGGATCCAGCCCGAACGGGCGCAGGGATCCGGTTGCCAGCATCTCCAGCGGCAGGCAGACATGGCCACGCCCCAACTCGAAGCAGGCGAGCGCCGCCCCCAGCACCAGCTCGGGACTGCCACCAAGGTCGGCCACCAGCTTGGCAAATTGCAGATCCAGCTGGCGGATGCGCCCCGCCAGCGCCAGGGCCTTGAGCCGTTCGATCATCATTGCGATCATCATTGCGCTCTTCATGCTTCTACCCCGTTATCCCATTCTTGTGCGAGGGCGGGCGTAACCCCCTCGCTAAACAGCCGATCCAGCCCCTGCACCAGCTCACGGCTGGGGCGGGTATGGAAGATCCCCCCCTGTGGCATGCCACGCAGGAACAGATAGAAGACGCCGCCAAAGTGCTGGTCGAAGTCGTAGCCCGGCAGACGCAGGGTGAGCAGCCGGTGCAGCGCCAGCGAATAGAGCTGGTATTGCAGGTCGTAGCGATGCTCCACCATGGCCTGCTCCAGCGCCGGCCGGCTGTAGTCGGCCGGGCTCATGCCGAGGTGGTTCGACTTGTAGTCGAGCAGATACCAACGCCCCTGCCACTCGAACACCAGGTCGATAAAGCCCTTGAGCATCCCCTGCACGGTGGCGAAGCTCAGCGGCTTGTTGCCCCGCGACAGCGGGTCGTGCTGCTGGCAGAGCGCGGTCAGCGCAGGTGCCGTCACCCGCCCCATGGGCAGGAAGAACTCCAGCTCCACCTGCTTGCGCTCGGGGGCCAGATCCCGCAGCCGCACCGGCTCGCCAAAGCCCGTTTCAAGCGGGGTATCCAGCACCGCCTCCACCTGCTGTTGCAGCACTTGGGCCCAGCTCTCGTCGAAGCCGTCCTGCGCCAGCAGGGTGGCGATATGCTGTGCCAGCGGCTCGCCTGCGGCACTTTGAAAGTCGATGGTCTCGAACAGGCTGTGCAGCAGAGTGCCGGGGCGCGCCCCCTTCGGGAAGGTGAAGATGGAGGGCTGGGGCGCCTGCACTGGCTCTTCGGCAGCCAGCGCAGCCGCCTCGGTCACCACCTCGTCATCGAAGCCGGGGTTGGCCAGCACACCCTTGCTGTGACCGTGGCCCTGGGCCGCGAGACCAGAGTAGGAGCTGATCCACCAGTCCCGCTCAAGGGTGCCGCCAAAGCGGCGCACCTGGGGCTCGCCCAGTTGCTCCTCTTCGGCCGGCAGCGGGGCCGGGCGGGTGAGCGAGGGCTCACCGACGGCCACTCCGGGCAGATCTTCAGCAAGCGCACTGAGGGCGGTGGCCAGGGTTGCGGCGTCCCCCTCCTCCCCCTTTTGCAGCAGGTAGCCGATGGCGGTCTGGTGCAGGTCGGTCTTCTCCGACTTGCCATTGCCGGAGCGCACCGGCGCCAGCCCCAGCCAGGTGGCGTAGACCCCCCGGGTCAGCGCCACGTAGAGCAGGCGCAGATCCTCGGCGAGGCGCTCCTTGTCGGCCTCTGCCAGAGAATCCTCGGCGCCGGTGAGATCGAGGATGGTGCGATTGCCCGCCTCATCGGCCTCGTGATAGAGCGGGGTGTCGGCGCTGCGGTGGCTGCAGATAAAGGGGAGGAACACCAGCGGGTACTCCAGCCCCTTGGATTTGTGGATGGTGACGATCTGCACCAGCTTGCGCTCGGACTCCAGGCGAAGTATCTGCTCCGCATCCTGGCCGCTCTGGCGGTTCACCGCCTCCCCCAGCCAGCGCAGCAGGGCGTATTCGCCGTCCAGCTCGCTGCTCACTTGCTGGAGCAGCTCCCCCAGATGGAGGAAGTTGGTCAGCCGCCGCTCCCCGTAGGGGCTCGCCAAGAGGGAGGAAGCGAGATTGCGCCGGTGCAGCAGGGCCCGCAGCATGGCCAGCACGCCGCGCCTGTGCCAGACCTTGCGGTACTCCATAAACTCCTGCACCGAGCTCTCCCAGGCCCGCTCGTCCGAGGCAAGCTCGTCGAGGGCCTTGGCGTCGAGATCGAACAGGCCGGTGGCAAGCGCCGCCCGCAGGCTCCTCTCCTCGCTCGGGTTCTGGCAGGCGTGCAGAATGAGCAGGATCTCCCGCGCCTCCACCTGCTCCAGCACGCTCTCGCGATTCGACAGATAAACCGAGGCGATGGCGAGCCGTGCCAGCTCCTGCTGCACCAGCTTGCCCTCGGCGCCGGTGCGCACCAGCACGGCGATATCGCCCGCTTTCACCGGCTCACTGCCGATCAGCGCCTTGCCCTCACGAGCGAGCGTCAGCAGGCGGTGGATCTCCGCCGCCGTGGCGCGGGCCATCTTGCTCTGGTAGTCCCCCCGGTTGAAGGTAGGCTGGCCGGTGAGCTGCCAGCAGTGCAGCACGGGGGCGATTTCGCCCTCCAGCAACAGCGCCTTGCTCTTGCCCTGCGCCTCCACCGGCAGGAAGGGGATATCCGCCTCGTAGATAAAGGGATCCTTGGCCCGCTCGAACAGGCCGTTGACCGCCGCCACCAGGGCGCCGCTGGAGCGCCAGTTGCGTCCCAGGGTGTAGTGGGCGCTCACATTTCGCCGCGCCTGAATGTAGGTGAAGATGTCGGCGCCGCGAAAACCGTAGATGGCCTGCTTGGGGTCACCGATCATCAGCAGCGCCGTGTCCTGGTGGCCGCCATAGAGCCGATGGAAGATACGGTACTGCTGGGGGTCGGTATCCTGGAATTCATCGATCATGGCAACCCGGTAGGTGGTGCGAATGCGATCGCAGAGCCGCTCGCCAAGGCTAGAACCCAGCGCCCCGTCGAGGTCTTTGAGCAGATCGTCGAACGAGAGCTGATGGGCCTGGCGCTTGCTCGCATGCATCCGGCTGCGTACCACCACGGCGGCCCGCTGCAGGATCAGATCTCGGATACCGGGGCGGCTCGCCAGCAGCGCGTCGATCTCGCTGAACAGCAGCAGGGTGGGCACTGCGCCCCCCTTCTTGAGGTTTTCCTCCAGCACCGTCTGGCCGAAGCGCTCCAGCTCCTTGGGAATCGCATAGCCGCTGGCCTCATCTTGCGCCCAGTCGGCTATCTTGGCGAGCCAGCCCTCGTAGTTCTTGCCGGTGTAGCGGCTGATCTGGCCGTCGGTCTGGCGGCGGATCTCGTCCACCTGCGCCAGCCAGGCCTCCTTCACTGCCGAGATGCGACTCATGGCCGCCTGATGGCGGGCGGCCAGGGTCTCATCCCCCGGCGGCGGACGCATCTCCAGCTCGCTGTTGTCGAGCCAGCCGTTCATCTCCCGCAGCAGGGCGGCGGGGCTTGGCCAGAGCGCGCGCACCGCGCTTGCCAGGGTTTTGTCCACCGGATAGAACTCGGCGCGCCAGTAGTCGCTCACTGCCTGCAGCCTGAGCTGACTGTCGTCGGTGAGAAATTCGGTTTCGAAGAGGGCGCCCGACTCGAAGGCATTCTGCTTGAGCATCCGCTGGCAGAAGCCGTGGATGGTGAAGACGGCCGCCTCGTCCATCTGCCGTTCGGCGGCCAGCAGGCGGCGGGCCGCCAGCTCGTGATCCTCCACCTCCTCCAGCAGCTGGGCCAGCAGGGCGTCCTTGCTCTCACCACGCATGAAGGCGAGGCGCGCCTCGTGGATGCGACCGCGGATCCGCCCGCGCAGCTCGGCAGTGGCCGCCTCGGTAAAGGTCACCACCAGGATCTCGGTCACCGACAGCGGCCGCTCGTGAGCGCTGGGCTGGCCGGCGTCTTCGCCTTCTTCGATGAGCGGACCGTGGCCCAGCAGCAGGCGCAGATAGAGGCCGGCGATGGTGTAGGTCTTGCCGGTGCCGGCGGAGGCCTCGATCAGCCGCTCGCCATGGAGGGGAAAACGCAGCGTATTGAGCGGGTTAGCCATGATTACATCATCTCCATGGTGGTCAGCAGCGGGGTCAGGTGTTCCCGGGCCAGCGCCTGCAGCTGGGCCAGTACCTCGTCATCGAGTTCCGGGAAGCAGCGGGCGACATAGACGTCCTGCCCCTCCCCCGTCACCATGTAGCCGCCGTTGAAGCGGGCGAGCGCCGCCTTGTCGGCGGCCTCCGGTTTCTCCGGATCCTTCTCGATCTCCTTGATCCACTCCCAGGCGGTGCTGGGGAAAAACGGCAGCGGCCGCTTCATCCCCTGGGTCCAGAGCGCCACCAGCGCCGCCAGTCTGGGGCGGGCTTCGTCTGCCGGGAGCCTGGGCAGGCGCAGGCTCTGCTTGGCGTCGAACAGCAGGGTGTCACCGGGGGCATCACTCAGGGAGAGGCAAAGGTGCTGGATCCAGCCCAGCAGCAGATCCTTGCCGTTGAAGCTGCCGGGCTTAACTACCAGCAAGCGCCCCTTCTGGGTGTCGATCCACCCCTGCAACTGGCCCTGGGTCAGGGAGATATCGATCTCCACCGCCTGTTTGTCCGCCTCATTGGTCGCCACCCAGGGACGCAGGCGCGCAGCCAGCTTGCCCATCTCGGCGTCCAGATCATCCAGCAGCAGGCTGCCGAACCAGCCCTGGGGCAGCAGGCCGGAGAGCTGCAGGCGCTGGCGACGCTCCTCGCTTTCCCCCTGTGCCAGATGGGCATCGAGCAGCAGCGCCTTGAGCTGGTAGTGCTGCAGGCCGTCCAGCTCGAACGGTTCGCTGTCCTCGATCTCGGCCTCGTCCAGCTCGAACCACACCTTGAGGCGGCGGTTGAGGAAATACTTGGCGGGCTGGCGATAGAAGCGCAGCAGCTCCGCCAGCTCCAACCCCTGCTCTTTCCCCCATTCTGGGGGCAGCGGCAGCTCGCCGCTCTGGAAGTTGGCGGCCCCGCGCTCTGGGCTCAGGGCCGGCAGCCAGTCGGCGGCATAGGTAAAGAGGCCGGAATTCTCCGCTGGATAGAAGTAGCTGCGGCTGTAGGGGGTGAGCGGGTGTGCCACGATCAGGTGTTCGAGCAGCCGCTTGCCGGACGTCTCGTCGTCGAGCGCCTCATCCCCCGCCAGCACGAAGCCCTGACGCACATAGTCGATCAGTTCCGCCAGCAGCACGGAGGGCACCTTCTCGCTGTTGTCCTGGGCACTGAAGCCCTGATAGCTGATATAGAGCCCCTGCTGGGCGCTGAGCAGCGCCTCGAGGAAGAGGTAGCGGTCGTCGTCGCGACGGGAGCGATCCCCGCGCCGGCCCGCCACCGCCATCAGGTCAAACCCCATGGGGGGCAGGGTGCGCGGGTAGACGCCGTCGTTCATGCCGAGCAGGCAGACCTGCCGGAAGGGGATGGAGCGCATCGGCATCAGGGTGCAGAAGTTGACCTGACCGGCGAGGAAGCGCTGGCTGGAGCGGGACTCCCCCAGCACGCTGCCGAGGTAATCCTGCAGCAAATCGGCACTGATGGGCTGCTCGAAGCGGGCCTCGCCGAGCTGGGCGAGCCAGTCCGCCAGCTGGCTGCGAATAAGCTGCAGCTGGCGCTCCTCATCCTCATCGGCCAGATAGAAGCGCTCCAGCAGTTCGTTGAGGCAGGCGATCCACTCGGGCAGCGGCTGCGCCTGTTGCAGGCGGGGCAGAAATTCCGCCAGGGAGTCGACGAACCAGGCGAGCTTGCCGAGGGCCAGTCCCTGCTGCCCCTCGATATCGGCGTAAGGCAAAATGCCGGCCACCGGCTCGCCATCCCCCATGGCAAAGCCGAGCAGCATGCGGCGCAGGCCGAACAGCCAGCTGTTGCCAGAGAGGCGCGGCAGATCGAAGCGCTCCGGGTAGCCGTCATCCAGCCCCCAGCGGATGCCGGTCTCCTGCACCCAGCGCCGCAGCTGGTTGAACTCGTCGTCATCGAGCTCGAAGCGGCGTAGCACGGCAGGCACCTCGAGGATGGCGAGCAGCTCGCCGGCCCCCAGCCGGGCGTTGGGGAGTCTGAGCAAGGCGAGGAAGCTCTGCAGCAGCGGGCTCTCCTGGCTCGCCGCCCGATCCGACACCGCAAACGGGATCTGGCCTCTCGCCCCGAACACCGCCTGGATATAGGGGCCGTAGCTGTTTACATCCGGCATCATCACCACCACGTCTTTCGGGGTGAGGGTGGGGTCTTGCTCGAACAGCGCCAGCAGCCGGTCGTGCAGCACCTCGAGCTCGCGCATCGGGCCGTGGCAGGCGTGGATCTGCAGGGATCCATCGCTCGCGTCGATCGGGCTCTTGTGCTGACTGCTGTCGAGATCGAACTGACCGGCGCCCCGCTCGGCCAGCTCCAACACATCTTTCTGGATGGCGCGCAGCAGCCTGGCCTGGCCCTGTTCATCCTGATCGTCGATATCGACGAAGGCCTCGATTTGCGGCACCTCCAGCTCCATCAGCTGGTGCAGGTAGTCGCGCCCCAGCTTGCCCATGGAGGCGAGCAGCGGGTTGGTGGGGCCCTGCAGGGTGTCGAGATCGGTGCCGGGCTTGAGCTTGTTTTCGAGGCGTGCCAGGGTCTTGCGATCGAGCAAGTCGCCCCAGTAGTAGCGGCAGGGGTTGGTGACGAACAGGTGCACCTCCACCTCATCCCGGCTGCCGAGGGCCAGCAGCGCCTCCACGTAGCGCGGCGGCAGCGCCGAGATGCCGAACACGAAGACCCGTCGGGGCAGCGTGCCCGGCAGATCCGGGGTGCGCTCCAGCTCGTGGATAAACTCCTCGTAGAGGTTGGCGCGGTGGTAGCCGCTGGGGGCGAGCGCCAGGGTGCGGGCCACCAGCTCGCGCCACAGCTCCGGCTGCCAATCCTGACCGCTCACCCCGGCCAGCTCCTGGCTCCCTGTTCCGACAAGTCCTTCCCCCTGTTCCCAGCGGGCGATCCAGTCCGGCCGATAGACCAGATACTGGTCGAACAGATCCGCTACCTTCTGGCAAAGCTGCCAGAGGCGTACCTGCTCCGGTGCCTTGGCGGGATCCTGGGCAGGATCCACGTCTTCCCCACTACCCAGATAGGCAGCCAGAGGTGCAAAGGCGGGGCGGTCCAGCAGGGCGGGCAAGATGGTCATCAGCTGCCAGCTCATGGATCCCTTGTTGTAGGGGCTCTGACGAGGTACGTCCGCCAGCACCCGGGTGAACATCTCCCAGATAAAGCTGGCGGGCAGCGGAAAGTCGATGTTGGCGGCGATGCCGAAGGCCTTGGCCAGCTCCAGCTTGAGCCACTGGGCCATACCCGGGCTCTGCACCAGGATCTGTTCCCGCTCGAAGGGGTGAGAGAGGGGCGCCTGCCGGATGCGACTCACCAGCAGCTCTTTGAGCAGATCCAGCTGATTGGAGTGGTAGAGGGTAAACATGAGCAATTCCCGCCAATGCAAAAGAGGTGTGATCGCGGGAAAACCTCAAGGATCCCCGCCACTTCAACAAGAATTGGGATTGTCGGGGATCGGGGGGGAAGATGCAAAAGGCACTTGTTGCCGCCGCTCGGGCAAGCGCCGAATTATGAGAGGTGCCACATATTGGCGGCCAGCCTTGCCACCAGAGCGGCGCTGACAAACAAAAAAGCCGGAGCATGGACTCCGGCCAAAAAGCATTGGAAAACTCGAACTGTCAGGGCATTACCAACTCTTGCCGAGGCGGGCATCCAGGCTGAAAGCGCCTGCACCTGCCGCCGCCAGGGCCAGGAAACCACCGGCGACCGAGATGTTCTTCATGAACATCAGCATCTGCATCTGATCAGCCGGTTGATAGTGGAAGATGAAGGCGGCCATCAGGGTGAAACCGGCCATCAGCACCGAGAGGCTGCGGGTGAACAGGCCCAGCATGATGGCGAGGCCACCACCCAGCTCCAGCAGGATAACCAGCGGCAACAGGAAACCGGGCACGCCCATGGCCTCCATATAGCCCTGGGTACCGGCGTAACCACCGATCTTGCTCCAGCCCGCCATCACAAACATCAGTGCCAGCAGTACGCGACCCACCAGCAGTGCCACATCTTTCATCTTGTCCATCTCAATCTCCTCGTTCACGCCGCATCAGAGCTGGCAACTTCAGGGTAGGTCAAATAACAGGGCCTGAGTGGCACTTGTTGCCACCAGCTCCCAACTTGATTCATCACGACTGAGCACCCCGTCGCCGGGTCGGGCAGCCAGACCGTTGGCGGTCAACTCCCCTGAAATCATCTGCAGGTAACCGTGCCGACCAGCCAGCTCCCAGGTGAGGGATTCACCGGGCTCAAGCTGCACACGCCAGACCCGGGCCTGCTGGCGGATCCTGAAGGATCCATCCTCGCCATCCGGTGACGCCACCAGCGTCATGCCGGGCCTGGCCTCTATCTTCTTCTGCTGATAGCCGGGGGGCGTATCGTATTCGTTCGGCTCGATCCAGATCTGCAACAGGGAGAGCGGCTCGCTCTGCGAGGGGTTGTACTCGCTGTGACGGATCCCGCTGCCTGCGCTCATCAACTGGAAATCCCCGGCCGGGATCTGCTCGGCGTGGCCGAGGCTGTCCTTGTGCTCTATGGTGCCGGTCAGCACACAAGTCAGGATCTCCATGTTGGCGTGAGGATGGGTGGCGAAACCGCCACCCGGCGACACCAGATCCTGATTGATGACCCGCAGGACCGAGTGGCCCATCCACTCCGGGTCATAGTAGTGCCCGAACGAAAAACTGTGGCGCGCATCCAGCCAGCCAAAGTTGGCCTTGCCCCGCGCCTCTGCGGCTCTCAATTGCATCATGATGTGCTCCTCATCTCTGAAGGTTCGCCTTAGCGGGGGTTGCCACCGCCGATGCCGAACGGAATACGGTACTCGCCGCTGTCACCGGCCAGGCTGACGGTCAGGTTGCCCTGGGTGCGGCTCGGGATCTTCACCTGCTGGGTGCCGACCAGACTGGCGTGGACGGAAGCCAGCAGATCACCGGACTGATCGCGCACCTCCAGCATGGGGTTGGCCTTGCCATCCATCGCCGCACTCGCATGCCAGTTTACAAACAGCACTCCCGGGGTGGCGTTGAAGTCAGCCGGCACGGAAGCCTGGGCAAAACCTGCGGTCATCAGGCCTGCAACGGCCAGCATCTTGATTACGTTTTTCATGTTCACTCTCTTGTTTTATATGTCATTGCCAAGGCCGCTTTGGCCCGAATCAATGCATCCATGCAAGAGGTCATTCAAATAGTATGTTGTTCTTTCACCGACGTCTGACGTGCCCTTTGGGGTTGTCACAGCACTGAACTACCTTTTATTTGGCCACTTGGCGTTCCTGCCTAAGCGTTGATTGAATATTAAAGTTGCCTGGCCTAACTTGTTAGCGAGATAAACTGGCAAACATATTCAAAAAAATTGAAGGCAGGCTATGGCCAAGGAACTGAACAAGGAACGGGCGCTGACCCTGGAGGCGATCCGGGTGCTGGACGCCATCGATCGCCGCGGCAGCTTTGCGGCAGCGGCCGACGAGCTGGGCAAGGTACCCTCGGCGCTAAGCTACACGGTACAGAAGCTGGAAGACGAGCTGGACGCCATGCTGTTCGACCGCAGCGGCCACAGAACCAAATTCACCCCGGCCGGCCGCATGCTGCTGGAACGGGGCCGGGTACTCTTGGAAGCAGCCGAGCATCTGGTGGGCGAGACCCGGGCCCTGGCCCGTGGCTGGGAGACCGACATCACCATCGCCGTCGATGCCCTGGTGCCGGTGCAGGCGCTCTACCCGCTGGTGGAACGGCTGGCCGAGCTGACCGATACCCGGCTGCGGCTGCGGGCCGAAGTGCTGGCGGGCAGCTGGGAGTGTCTGGAGGATAGCCGCGCCGATCTGCTCATCTCCTCCCTCAATCCCGACATCATGATGACCGGCATCAAGCACCAGCTGCTCAGGGAGGAGGTGATGCTCTACGTCGCCCACCCGGATCATCCGCTCCACCTGGAAGCCGAGCCCCTGGCGGACGAGACCCTGCGCCGTTACCGCGCCATCGCGGTGGCCGATACGGCACTGCGTAAGCCGGTGCTTACCTACCGTCTGCTCGACAAGCAGCCGCGCCTCACCGTCAGCTCCATGAGCGAGAAGCGGGATGCCCTGCTGGCGGGGATTGGGGTCGGCACCATGCCGCAAAGCTGGATCGAGGAGGACATCAAGGCGGGACGGCTCAAGGTGATCTGCCCCGAGTATCGCCATCAGCTGCAGGTGGTGCTGGCCTGGCGCCGCGATACCATGGGCAAGGCCAAGAGCTGGCTGGTGCGGGAGATCCCCAAACTGTTCCAGACGCGATAGGGGCAGGAGCGCCGGCAGCAACGAGAAAGGGGAGCCTCAGGCTCCCCTCTTTACGACTGGCTGTCGGCGATGGCGCTTACTGGTTCGCCTCGGCGAACTGTTTCATCGCTTCGGCATGTTTGGCCATGCCGTTGGCACGCTCGCCGAGGTTCTTGATAAACTCGGCCTTCTTGGCCGGATCCTCAATGCGATCATAGCGTTGCTGCAGGTTGGCCTGGATCTGCTCCGGGGTCATGTTCTGCATGCGGGCCATGCGGTCGTGACGACCACCGTGGTGCTTTCCACCCATCATGCCGCTGCCATCCATCGGGCAGTCCACCATGGGGCCCGGTTGAACGGTCGGAGTCGCTTCACTGGCAGCGTAGGCACCCAGCGGCAGGCCGAGGATCAGGGTAGCGGTCAGCAGGGTTTTGGTCAGCTTTTTCATGGTCTATCTCCTCTCGGGATGAATCGGGTTCGGCACTCTTGCCTTGCCCTCAAGTAAACACCCCTCTGGTGTCTGAACTTTGCCAGTATCACCCTTTTTTGTAGCAGAGTGTGGCATCTTGCTGATCTGGCACACTTTGACACAAACCCTGCAAGGGATTTCCGTATACTCGAGCCAACCCCAAGCAAGAGAGGCAGTCATGAATCAAGGCAGCACCCACATTCTGGTCGTCGACGATCACAGCGAGATCCGCGATCTCCTCAAGCGTTTTCTGGAACAGCATGGCCTGCGGGTCAGCTGCGCCCGGGACGGCAAGGAGATGAAGCGGCTGCTGGAGGAGCGCGAGTTCGATCTGCTGGTGCTGGATCTGATGATGCCGGGTGAGGATGGCCTGACCCTCTGCCGCGAACTGAGGGTGAAATCCAACATGCCCATCATCATGCTCACCGCCATGGGCGAAGAGACTGACCGCATCATAGGGCTGGAGATGGGGGCCGATGACTATCTGGCCAAGCCGTTCAACCCGCGCGAACTGCTGGCCCGGATCAAGGCGGTGATGCGCCGCACCCAGGCCGACACCCAACCCTCGCCCGAGACCCTGACCCGGGATCTGCGCTTCGATCGCTGGCTGCTCGATATCAACCGCCGGGAGCTGGTCGACGAGGATGGCGTGGGGCTGAGCCTCTCCACCGCCGAGTTCGATCTGCTCAAGGTGTTTCTGGAGCGACCGCAACGGGTACTGAGTCGGGATCAACTGCTGGATCTTGCCCGCGGACGCGAGGCGGTGGCGTTTGATCGCGCCATCGACACCCTGGTGAGCCGGCTGCGCCGCAAGCTGGAGCGGGATCCCAAGAATCCCGAACTCATCAAGACCATCTGGGGTGGAGGCTATATGTTCTCCGCCGATGTGACGCAGGTATAAGTTGATGGCCGCCTTCAAGCGACTCGGCTCGGGTTTGTGGCCCAAGGGACTGACCGGCCAGATCATCCTGGTGGCGCTGGCCGGGCTAATCCTGATCCAGCTGCTCAGCATCCAGATCTATCGCACGGATCGGGAGGAGGCGCTCGGCTTCGTCAACAGCCGCAACGCCATGCAGCGGATCATCTCTGTGGTGCGCCTGCTCTCCCTCTCCCCCCCTTCGCTCTATGACGAGATCCTCAAGGCGAGCCGCAGCGAAACCCTGCTGCTACGTCTCTCGAATGAACCCTTGCGGCCGGACAATCGCAGCCCCCGCTTCGAGCAGCTGGTTCGCTCCCGCCTCAGCTATCCAGCCGGGCTCGATGTCGAGATCAGCGCCGAGCTGAAGCAGGATTCCCAGCGCAGCAAGGCGTGGGAGCACCACGCCCGCATGATGCGGGATCGCAAGGGGCCGCCGCCACGGGACATGCGGCTCTATGGCTCCATCGAGCTGCCCCAGGGAGGCTGGCTGCAGTTCAGCTCCCTGGTAGACAAGGAAGCGGGCAGCTGGTCCTGGCAGACCACCCTCAACCTGATGCTGGTCGCCAGCCTGGTAATTGGCCTGATGGTGCTGCTGTTTCGCCGTGCCACCCGCCCCCTTAAACAGCTGGCGGCCAATGCCGATCGTCTCGGTCGCGGTGAGGACATCGATCCTCTGAAAGAAGAGGGGCCCATCGAGGTACGGGAATCGATCCAGGCCTTCAACCGGATGCATACCCGGCTCGCTCGCTTCGTGCAAGACAGAACCCGGATGCTGGCGGCCATCTCCCACGACCTGCGCACCCCCATCACCAGCCTGCGGCTGCGCACCGAGTTTCTGGCTGACGGAGAAGACAAGGAGCGGATCCAGCAGACCCTGCAACAGATGGAACAGATGCTGGCTGCAACCCTGAGCTTTGCCCGGGAAGAGGGGCAGCAGGAGGCGACCCGGGAGCTGGATCTGGTCAGCCTGCTGGAGAGCCTGTGCGACGACTATGCCGATACCGGCCAGCCGGTTACCTGTCTGGCCGAAGGCAAGCAGGTCTACGCCTGCCGGGCCAACACCTTGCGCCGGGTGCTACAGAACCTCATTGGCAACGCCATCAAATATGCTGGCAGCGCCGAGGTGTCGCTGGAACGCACCCGGGACGAGCTGCTGATCCGGGTCTGCGACAACGGGCCCGGGATCAATGAGGAGCATCTGGAAGATGTATTCAAGCCCTTCGTGCGCCTCGACGAGGCGCGCAACACCGAATCGGGCAGCGTGGGGCTCGGCCTCTCCATCGCCCGCACCCTGGTGCATCAGCACGGCGGTGAGCTGACGTTGCAAAATCGGCCGCAAGGAGGGCTCGAGGCCAGGATCAGCCTGCCGCTCTAACATTTGCCCATCATTGAGAAACCGGAGATAAAAAACGGGGTCGCCCCTCACAGGGCGACCCCGTTGCATTGCACTCGGGATCAGAAGTTGTAGGTCACACCGAGGTTGTAACGACGGCCATCCAGCACAGTGCCATAGCTGCCGTAGTCCACCGTCTTGTCGAACAGGTTGTAGATGCCGGCGGTCACATTCAGGTGCTTGTTCGCCTTGTAGACCAGACCCATGTCGAAGAAGGTGTAGGAGGGCGTGCCTTCCGCCATCTTGACCCGGCTCAGGTATTCAGAGGTTTCGCCACGGAAGTTGACCCTGGACCAGAGGCCAAGATCCTCTGTGGTCTGCCAATCAACGCTGCCGTTGAACATGTGGCGGGGCATCTGGTTCAGCGCATGGCCGGCCAGCGGGCCGCTCTTCTGTTCGGACTCGGTGAAGGTGTAGCTGGAGCTGACTGACCAATCCTCGTTGATCGCCCACTCCAGCATGCTCTCGACGCCGCGCATGTTCGCCTTGTCGACGTTGATGCGATCGCTGATGAAGTCGTAGCTGTGACCATTGAGGGTGCAGGCGGGATCATTCTTGCTGGAGCAGCGACGCACCTCGGAGATCTTGTTCTTGAAGTCGGTGTTGAACAGGGTCACACCCGCGTTGAGGCCCTGGCCGCCATCCCACAGCAGGCCAATCTCTTCGCTCACGCTGGTCTCCGGCTTCAGGTTCGGATTTCCGACCAGCATGCCGTCCAGAGTGCCGCCACCCGTGACCTGACCCCAGTTGGCCGCAGACATTCGCAGATCCGGCGAGCGATAGCCGGTAGAGACGCCTCCCTTCAGGGTCCAGGCATCATCCAGGTGCCATACCCCATAGAGACGCGGGCTCCAGTGAGTACCGTAGTTTTGATCCCGATCCATCCGGACACCGCCGGTCAGGGCAAACGTCTCGGTCAGCGACCACTCGTCCTCGACAAACAGTGCCCAGCTCCAGCGGGTCAGCTCACTGGCCGGGTTCGCCACCTTCAGGGTATTGCCCTGATCCTGCAGATCTTCATAGCGATACTGACCACCGACGCTCAGATAATGATCCCCCAGAATGAACTGGGTATGGGTGTCCAGTATGGTGTTGGTCAACTCCATCTGGCGACCCGGGTTGGTGTTGACCTCCTGCTGCAGGTAGCTGCTGGAAGAACCGAAGTCATACTGGCCGGTATGCGTCAGTGCATAGTTGGTACGCTCATAGCGGTTGAGGCTGGGCTTGGCATTGTCAGCGACTGAGTTGCCCGGAGTGCGATCCCGATCCTGCAGGCTGCGACTGGCCTCCAGATCGAAACGGTTCTGCTCGTTGGGATTGAAACTCAGCACGGCGGTGCCGCTGCGGGTTTCCTGCTCGGCAAAGCCCTGGGCGAATTTGTCTTCACCACGATGGGCCAGCTGGCCGTTGAAGCGCAGGCCAAGCACGTTGTCGATCAAGGCGCCGGCGGCGTAGGCATCGGTCTGGAAGCTGTTGCCCGCATCCTTGTTCTCCTGGAAGGTGGAATCGGCGTGAACCGAGCCTTGCCACGCCATGCCCGTGGTCTTGCGGGTGATGACGTTGATGACGCCGCCCATGGCATCCGAACCATAACGGGAAGACATGGGTCCGCGCACCACTTCAATCCGCTCGATGGCCTGCAACGGCGGCAACCAGCCCTGCTCGATACCGGGACCGTCGCTGTTGGGGCGGGTGCCGCGGCTATCTACCTTCTTGCCATCGACCAGCATCAGGGTGTATTTCGAGCCCATGCCGCGGATGCTGATATCGCTGCTGCTGCCCCCGCCTGTGATCACTACCCCGGGCACATCCTTCAACGCATCGGTAACATCGCGATAGGCGCGTTTTTCCAGCTGATCACGGGTAATGACGGAGATGGATGCAGCAGAGTCTTCAATTTTCTGCTGGAATCCGGAAGCCGTCACTACCATCACTTCGGACTCGGCGGCAAGGGCCTGCATGGAGAGCGTGGAGCAGATCAGCAAGGCAAGCTTGTTCGGTTTCACTGTTATCATCTTCTGGCCTGAACGTTTAAGTAGGAAAGAGGCGTATTCCCTTACTTCAGTCGTTACACCATCCCGGTCTCCTGCCAGGAAGGGGATAAATAAGGTCCATATGAAGAACAACTTATCAATCAGGCCGAATTGTAACTATCATTGCCACTAAGATCGAACAATAATCATTATCATTTAATGTTTTGTGAGCTCAATACGTAGCTAAACATAATATTATGTTTTATATGGATTATTTACGTTCTGGAGGGAACTGGGGAATCACAGCCGGAAGCGGCACAGGGTATCTGGTGAGCCAAGAATGGCCAGTAAACCGGCCAAGGTTGCCATGGTGAGCGCAGCAGAGACGATGTATAAGCGCTAAATAGCAGGCAATAAAAAACCCCGCTCAGTGAGCGGGGTTTTCATGTTGGGTGCCTGGCAGTGTCCTACTCTCGCATGGCGAATGCCACACTACCATCGGCGCTACCGCGTTTCACTTCTGAGTTCGGCATGGGATCAGGTGGTTCCACGACGCTATGGCCGCCAGGCAAATTCTTCATCGATTTGTCCGGAACAAATCGAAACCGCCGTAGGCGGGCCCGAAGGGTGAGGTTCAGGACGAACCGAATAATCTTGGAAAGCTGACGTGAATAACGACCTAGTCGCTATCACTGAATTCGTAGTTCGTTCATTCGCTACAAGGCCCAGAACACTTCTTGGGTGTTGTATGGTTAAGCCTCACGGGTAATTAGTACGGGTTAGCTCAATGCATCGCTGCACTTACACACCCCGCCTATCAACGTTGTGGTCTCCAACGGCCCTTCAGGACCCTCAAGGGGTCAGGGATGACTCATCTCAGGGCTCGCTTCCCGCTTAGATGCTTTCAGCGGTTATCGATTCCGAACTTAGCTACCGGGCAGTGCCACTGGCGTGACAACCCGAACACCAGAGGTTCGTTCACTCCGGTCCTCTCGTACTAGGAGCAACTCCCTTCAATCATCCAACGCCCACGGCAGATAGGGACCGAACTGTCTCACGACGTTCTGAACCCAGCTCGCGTACCACTTTAAATGGCGAACAGCCATACCCTTGGGACCGACTTCAGCCCCAGGATGTGATGAGCCGACATCGAGGTGCCAAACACCGCCGTCGATATGAACTCTTGGGCGGTATCAGCCTGTTATCCCCGGAGTACCTTTTATCCGTTGAGCGATGGCCCTTCCATTCAGAACCACCGGATCACTATGACCTACTTTCGT
>NZ_CP077399.1:987500-1135000 GCF_019048725.1 Aeromonas sp. FDAARGOS 1407 | reverse complement strand
TTGAGGCAGTTGAGGCAGTTGAGGCAGTTGAGGCAGTTGAGGCAGTTGAGGCAGTTGAGGCAGTTGAGGCAGTTGAGGCAGTTGAGGCAGTTGAGGCAGTTGAGGCAGTTGAGGCAGTTGAGGCAGTATCAGAATCCATTAAAAGAAAAGCCGGGACAAGCCCGGCTTTTTCTTTTATCACTCAGCAGCTGCTTCAGCAGCGGCCGGGCGGTCTACCAGCTCAATGTAAGCCATAGGGGCGTTGTCGCCAGCACGGAAACCGCATTTCAGAATGCGAGTATAACCGCCGGCGCGCTCCAGGTAGCGCGGGCCCAGTTCATTGAACAGCTTAGCCACGATCGCGTTATCGCGAGTACGGGCAAATGCCAGGCGACGATTAGCAACGCTATCAGTCTTGGCAAGGGTGATCAGCGGTTCAACTACACGACGCAGCTCTTTTGCCTTAGGCAGAGTCGTCTTGATGATCTCATGACGAACCAGGGAGCTGGCCATGTTGCGGAACATAGCCTGACGATGGCTGCTGTTCCGGTTCAGTTGACGACCACTCAAACGATGGCGCATGACCTTATCCTTCTAACTAAATCTGTGAAACCCGTAATCTGGATTACTCGTCAGCGATGCTGGCGGGCGGCCAGTTCTCAAGGCGCATGCCAAGAGACAGACCACGGGAGGCCAACACGTCCTTGATCTCAGTCAGGGACTTCTTACCGAGGTTAGGAGTCTTAAGCAACTCAACTTCGGTACGCTGTACCAGATCACCAATATAGTGGATAGCTTCTGCCTTCAGACAGTTCGCAGAACGAACTGTCAGCTCCAAATCATCGACAGGACGCAGCAGAATCGGATCAAACTCGGGTTTCTCTTCTTTCTTCTCGGGCACGCTGACATCGCGCAGATCCACGAAGGCTTCCAGTTGCTCGGCCAGAATAGTGGCAGAACGACGGATGGCTTCTTCAGGATCCAGGGTACCATTGGTCTCCATGTCGATGACCAGCTTGTCCAAGTCGGTACGCTGTTCAACCCGTGCTGCCTCAACATTGTAGGCAATACGAACGATGGGGCTGAACGCGGAGTCCAGCAGCAGACGACCGATAGGACGCTCTTCATCATCGTTGTGAACACGAGCAGAAGCAGGCACATAACCACGACCGCGCTGAACTTTCAGGCGCATGCTGATTTCAGCATTGGCACCAGTCAGGTGGCAGATTACGTGCTCCGGGTTTACGATCTCGACTTCATCACCGTGAGTGATATCACCAGCGGTAACGGGGCCTGTTCCAGACTTGGTCAGGGACAGAGTTACCTCGTCCTTGCCTTCCAGCTTCACAGCGATACCTTTCAGGTTGAGCAGGATTTCAAGAATGTCTTCCTGTACACCTTCTTTGCTGCTGTACTCATGCAGTACCCCGTCAATTTCGACTTCAGTAACTGCACAACCGGGCATAGAAGACAGCAAAATACGACGCAGGGCATTGCCCAGCGTGTGACCAAAGCCACGCTCAAGTGGCTCAAGAGTCACTTTCGCATGAGTCGGGCTAACTTGCTCGATGTCAACTAGCCGCGGTTTAAGAAAATCTGTTACAGAACCCAGCATTGTGTCCTCTCTTTAGAAGCTAGCTTTACTTGGAGTAAAGCTCGACGATCAGCTGTTCGTTAATGTCGGCAGACAGGTCGGAACGCTCCGGCAGGCGCTTGAAGGCACCTTCCATTTTAGCGGCATCAACCTCTACCCAAGTCGGCTTCTCGCGCTGACCAGCAACCTCAAGGGCAGCTTTGATACGCGCTTGCTTCTTAGCCTTCTCACGAACGCAGATCACGTCCTCAGGGGAAACCTGGAAAGAAGGAATGTTCACAACGCGACCGTTGACCATGATAGCCTTGTGGCTCACCAGCTGACGAGACTCAGCACGGGTAGCGCCGAAGCCCATACGGTAAACAACGTTGTCCAAACGACCTTCCAGCAGCTGCAACAGGTTTTCACCGGTGTTACCCTTTTGACGGGCAGCGTCGCGGTAGTAGTTGCGGAACTGTTTTTCCAATACGCCGTAGATACGACGAACTTTTTGTTTCTCGCGCAGCTGAACACCGTAGTCAGACAGACGCGCTTTACGCGCACCGTGTTGACCAGGAACGGTGTCAATCTTGCACTTAGAATCAATCGCACGAACACCAGACTTCAGGAAGAGGTCGGTGCCCTCACGACGGCTAAGCTTAAGCTTAGGACCGATATATCTTGCCATCTTCTTTCTCCAACAATCCTAGACCAAGTAGCTAAACGCGTTACACGCGGCGCTTCTTGGGAGGACGACAACCGTTGTGCGGGATCGGAGTCACATCAGTAATGTTAGTGATGCGGAAACCAGCCGCGTTCAGAGCGCGGATGGAAGACTCACGACCGGGACCCGGACCTTTGACCATGACTTCCAGGTTCTTCACGCCGTATTCTTTGGCGATCTCACCAGCGCGCTCAGCAGCTACCTGGGCAGCAAACGGAGTGGACTTACGGGAACCACGGAAACCAGAACCACCAGAGGTAGCCCAAGACAGAGCATTGCCCTGACGGTCAGTAATGGTCACGATTGTGTTGTTGAAAGATGCATGAACGTGCGCAATACCGTCGCTCACTTGCTTTTTAACGCGCTTGCGAGCACGAGTCGGAGTTTTAGCCATTTTCTACCTTCCCGTTACTTCTTGATAGCCTTGCGCGGACCCTTACGGGTACGAGCGTTGGTCTTGGTACGTTGACCACGAACAGGCAGGCTACGACGGTGACGCAAACCACGGTAGCAACCCAGATCCATCAAACGCTTGATGTTCATGGAAATCTGACGACGCAGGTCACCTTCAACGGTGAATTTACCTACTTGTTCACGCAGACTCTCGATCTGAGCTTCGTCCAGGTCTTTAATTTTCACATTCTCAGCGATACCGGCTGCGGCACAGATGGCCTTGGAGCGGGTACGACCGACGCCATAAATAGCAGTCAAAGCGATGACAGCATGCTTATGGTCAGGAATGTTAATGCCAGCGATACGGGCCACTATTCACTCCTACATATAGTAGATTACGACCACCACAAAGCCCGTGAGCGGATACGTGGCGGTCAACCAATACACAACAAAAGTTGGCTGGCTATATTAGCCAGCACAACTATTTGTTGCAAGTACTAACCGTAAAAAATTAGCCTTGGCGTTGCTTATGCTTAGGCTCGCTGCAAATCACACGCACCACACCGTGACGCTTGATGATTTTGCAGTTACGGCAGATTGCCTTAACGGAAGCACGAACTTTCATTGCTTAACTCCGTAACTACGCCGACCTTTAGCGGCCGTAGCCCTTCAGGTTGGCCTTCCTCAGGACGTCGCCATATTGATGAGACATCATATGGGTCTGAACCTGAGCCATGAAGTCCATGATAACTACCACGATAATCAGCAGCGAGGTGCCACCGAAATAGAACTGTACGTTCCAGGCAGTCATCAGGAACTGGGGTACCAGACAGATAAAGGTTATATAGAGTGCACCTGCCAATGTCAGGCGAGTCATAACCTTATCGATATAACGTGCTGTCTGCTCGCCCGGGCGAATCCCCGGGATAAAGGCTCCACTCTTCTTCAGGTTGTCTGCTGTCTCGCGCGGATTGAACACCAGCGCAGTATAGAAGAAGCAGAAGAAGATAATGGCTGCTGCATACAGCATCTCGTAAAGCGGTTGACCCGGCTGCAGGACCATAGAGACCTGCTGCAAAATGTCAGCAACTTTACCCTCACCCTGACCAAACCAAGAGGTGATGGTCCCTGGGAACAGGATGATACTGGATGCGAAAATCGCAGGAATCACACCGGCCATATTTACTTTCAACGGCAGGTGTGTGCTTTGCGCTGCGAATACTTGGCGGCCTTGTTGACGCTTGGCATAGTTCACGACGATACGACGCTGACCACGCTCCACGAACACCACAAAGTAAGTCACTGCGAAAACAATCAAGCCCAGCAACAACAACAGCAGGATGTGCAATTCCCCTTGACGTGCCTGTTCGGCCGTAGCGCCAATGGCATGCGGCAGACCGGCAACGATACCCGTGAAAATAATCAGCGAAATACCATTACCAATCCCACGCTCGGTAATCTGCTCACCCAACCACATCAAAAACATGGTACCGGTGACCAGACTCACAACGGCTGTGAAGTAGAAGCCAAGACCCGGATTAGTCACGAGTCCCTGCATCATGTTCGGCAGACCGGTTGCGATACCAATGGCCTGGAAAGTTCCCAAAACCAGCGTGCCCCAACGGGTATATTGGCTAATCTTGCGACGGCCGGATTCACCTTCTTTCTTGAGTTCAGCAAGAGCGGGGTGAACCACTGTCAGCAGCTGGATAATGATCGATGCCGAAATGTACGGCATGATCCCCAACGCAAGAATAGAAGCACGCGAGAGTGCACCACCACTGAACATGTTGAACATCTCAATGATGGTGCCCTTCTGTTGCTGGAACAACTCGGCCAGTACGGCGGCGTCAATACCAGGAATCGGCACATAAGAGCCTGCACGGAAAACGATAATCGCCCCGAGAACGAAGAGCAGACGGCTCTTCAGTTCACTCAGACCACCCTGTGCTTTAACATCCAATCCTGGTTTCTTAGCCATTGTACTGATTATTCCTCGATTTTACCGCCAGCGGCCTCGATGGCTGCGCGTGCACCTTTGGTGACGGACAGACCACGAACAGTCACAGCACGGTCAATGTTGCCAGACAGAACAACTTTAGCGAACACGATGTTTTTGGTAACAACACCGGCTTGCTTCAGAGTGCTCATATCGACCACATCACCTTCTACCAGGGCGATTTCGTTCAGACGCACTTCGGCAGAAACCAAAGATTTGCGAGAGAAGAAACCGAACTTCGGCAGACGGATTTTCAAAGGCATCTGACCACCCTCGAAACCGTTGCGGACTTTACCGCCACCGGAACGAGAGGTTTGACCTTTCACACCACGACCACCAGTCTTGCCCAGACCGGAACCGATACCACGGCCCGGACGGTGCTTAACGCGCTTGGAACCAGCGGCCGGAGACAGAGTATTCAGACGCATGCTTAGCCCTCCACCTTAACCATGTAGTAAACCTGGTTGATCATACCGCGTACGCAAGGAGTATCTTCCAGCTCAACGGTGTGACCAATGCGACGCAGGCCCAGACCACGCAGAGTCGCCTTATGCTTGGGCAGACGGCCGATAGAGCTGCGAGTTTGAGTTACTTTTACAGTGTTAGCCATGTCACATTACCCCAGAATTTCTTCAACGCGCAGACCACGCTTGGCGGCGATCTGTTCCGGTGATTGACCGTGAACCAGAGCGTCTACAGTAGCGCGAACGACGTTGATTGGGTTGGTGGAACCGTAGGTCTTGGCCAGCACGTTGTGGATACCAGCAACTTCCAGAACGGCACGCATAGCGCCGCCTGCGATGATACCAGTACCTTGGGAGGCCGGCTTCATGAACACGGTAGAACCGGAGTGAACACCTTTCACCGGGTGGTGCAGAGTGCCATTGTTCAGCTCAACCTTGTTCAGGTTACGCTTGGCCTGTTCCATTGCTTTTTGAATAGCAGCCGGAACTTCACGGGCCTTACCATAACCGTAACCTACACGGCCGTTACCATCACCCACCACGGTCAACGCGGTGAAGGACATGATACGACCACCTTTAACAGTTTTCGAAACACGGTTTACTGCAATCAGCTTTTCTTGCAGTTCGCCGGCTTGAGATTCGACTTTAGCCATCTTCGACTCCTAGCTTAGAACTGAAGACCAGCGTCACGTGCAGCAGCTGCCAGAGCAGCGATGCGACCGTGATACTTGAAACCGGAACGATCGAAAGATACGTTCTGAACGCCTTTGGCAATAGCACGCTCAGCGATAGCTTTACCTACAGCGGTAGCAGCGTCTGCATTACCGGTGTATTTCAGAGCTTCACTGATGGCTTTCTCTACTGTGGAAGCAGAGGCCAGAACTTCGGAACCGTTGGCTGCAATAACCTGCGCATAGATATGACGCGGGGTACGGTGCACAACCAGACGGGTGGCTCCCAGTTCCTGCATCTTTTTCCGAGCACGAGTAGCACGACGGAGACGAGCTGCTTTCTTGTCCATAGTGTTACCTTACTTCTTCTTAGCTTCTTTAGTACGCACTTGCTCGTTGGCATAGCGTACACCCTTGCCCTTGTAGGGCTCCGGAGCGCGGTAAGCACGGATATCGGCGGCGACTTGGCCAACCAGCTGCTTGTCAACGCCACGCAGAACAACTTCAGTCTGGGACGGGCACTCAGCGGTTACACCAGCCGGCAGCTCATGCTCTACCGGGTGAGAGAAGCCCAGAGCCAGCGCGACAGCATTGCCCTTGATGGAGGCTTTGTAACCTACACCAACCAGCTGCAGCTTACGCTCGAAGCCTTGGGTAACACCGATTACCATGTTGTTGACCAATGCACGGGCAGTACCGGCCTGAGCGTCAGCACCAGCGATGCCGTCGCGCGGGGCGAACTTCAGTACATTGTCTTCTTTGGTCACTTCTACAGCGGCGTGGATAGAACGAACCAGAGAACCTTTACCACCTTTGATGGACAGTTCCTGACCGTTCAGAGTCACTTCTACGCCAGCAGGAATAGTGACGGGTGCCTTAGCAACGCGAGACATTTCCGACCTCCTATTAAGCGACGTAGCAGATGATCTCACCACCCATGCTTGCTTTGCGAGCAGCACGGTCGGTCATCACACCTTTAGACGTGGACACGATAGCAACACCGAGACCACCCATTACTTTCGGCAGATCGGTAGTGCGCTTGTAAATACGCAGGCCAGGACGGCTTACGCGTTGGATCAGTTCTACAACCGGCTTGCCCTGGAAATATTTCAGTTCAATTTCCAGTTCCGGCTTCACGTCACCAGCTACGTTGTAGCCAGCGATGTAACCTTCTTCTTTCAGCACTTTGGCAATAGCCACTTTCAGCTTGGAAGAAGGCATGGAAACCGCAACTTTGCTCGCCGCCTGACCGTTACGGATGCGGGTCAGCATATCCGCGATCGGATCTTGCATGCTCATAGTCTAACTCCCGAGATTCTTTACCAAGAGGCCTTTTTCAGGCCCGGAATTTCGCCCTTCATGGCATGCTCACGCACCTTGATGCGAGACAGGCCAAACTTGCGCAGGAAACCGTGCGGACGACCAGTAATATTGCAACGGTTACGCTGGCGGGACGGACTGGAATCACGGGGCAGCTGTTGCAGTTGCAGAACAGCATCCCAACGCGCTTCTTCAGAAGCGTTCATGTCAACGATGATAGCTTTCAGCTCGGCACGCTTGGTCGCGTACTTGGCTACCAGCTTGGCACGCTTTGCTTCGCGCGCTTTCATGGATGTTTTAGCCATAACCCTAACCTTACTTGCGGAATGGGAAGTTAAAGGCAGCCAGCAGAGCACGGCCTTCTTCATCGGTATTCGCGGAAGTGGTGATGGTGATATCCAGACCACGGACGCGATCGACTTTGTCATAGTCGATTTCCGGGAAGATGATCTGCTCACGCACGCCCATGGAGTAGTTACCACGACCGTCGAACGCTTTAGCGTTCAGGCCACGGAAGTCACGGATACGCGGTACGGAGATGCAGATCAGCCGTTCCAGGAACTCCCACATACGCTCGCCACGCAGGGTTACTTTACAACCTATCGGGTAGCCTTCACGAATCTTGAAGCCCGCAACAGATTTGCGAGCTTTGGTGATCAGCGGCTTCTGACCGGAAATGGCAGCCATGTCGGCAGCAGCATTTTCCAGCAACTTCTTGTCAGAGATCGCTTCACCAACACCCATGTTCAGGGTGATTTTCTCGATCCGAGGGACTTGCATGATAGTCTTGTAACCGAACTGCTTGGACAGTTCATTTACTACATCGGATTTGTAGTAATCATGCAGTTTCGCCATCGTTAAACTCCAATTACTTCACAAGTTCGCCGGTGGATTTGAAGAAACGAACTTTCTTGCCGTCTTCAATCCGGAAACCAACGCGGTCAGCTTTGCCAGTGGCAGAGTTGAACAGCGCTACGTTAGATACATCGATGGGGGCTTCTTTGGTGACGATACCGCCAGCCTGACCCAGTGCGGGTACCGGCTTCTGGTGCTTCTTCACCTGGTTGATGCCTTCCACGATTACCTTACCTTTGGCAATCAGGACCTGGGTGACTTTGCCACGCTTGCCCTTGTCTTTGCCGGTAAGAACAATCACTTCGTCTTCGCGACGGATTTTAGCTGCCATCGTTCGACTCCTTACAGTACTTCGGGTGCCAGGGACACAATCTTCATGAACTTCTCATTACGCAGTTCACGGGTCACCGGGCCAAAAATACGAGTACCGATTGGCTGTTGGTTGTTGTTAAGCAACACAGCCGCATTGTTGTCGAAACGGATGACAGAGCCGTCCGGACGACGAACGCCTTTACGGGTGCGTACGACCACCGCGTTATACACATCACCTTTCTTCACTTTACCGCGAGGAATGGCTTCCTTGATGGAAACCTTGATGATGTCGCCGATGCCGGCGTAACGGCGGTGCGAGCCACCCAGAACCTTAATACACATTACACTGCGAGCGCCGGAGTTGTCGGCAACACCCAGCATACTTTGCATCTGGATCATCTTAGTGCTCCGCTTTGTTTACTTCTTATCCCCAACGGGATCTGGCTGCCTTCAAAAGGCGCGAAACTATAACACAGGATTTTTAGAAAAGGTAGCCTAAAAAACAAACGGCCCCTGGAAGGGGCCGTTTGGGCAAAAAAGTACCGATTAGGCCTTTTCTACGACAGCAACCAGGGTCCAGGACTTGGTCTTGGACAGCGGGCGGCACTCGCGGATTTCCACGAGATCGCCAGCTTTGCACTCGTTGTTTTCGTCATGCACGTGCAGCTTGGTAGTACGCTTGATGATCTTACCGTAGATCGGGTGCTTTACCTTGCGCTCGATGGCAACAGTGATGGACTTGTCCATCTTGTCGCTGATTACACGACCCTGCAGAGTACGGATTTTGTCAGTCATTACGCACCTGCCTTCTCAGTCAGTACAGTCTTGATACGTGCGACGTCACGACGCACTTGTTTCAGAGTGTGAGTCTGAGCCAGCTGGCCGGTGGATGCTTGCATGCGCATGTTGAATTGCTCACGCAGCAGGCCCAGCAGTTCCTGGTTCAGTTCTTCGACGCTCTTTTGACGCAGATCTTGGGCTTTCATCACATCACCGTCTTAATTACGAAAGTGGTCTGAACAGACAGCTTAGCTGCGGCCAGGGCAAACGCTTCACGCGCCAGAGCCTCAGGTACACCGTCCATCTCGTACAGAACCTTGCCAGGCTGGATCGGGCAAACCCAGTATTCCACGTTACCCTTACCTTTACCCATACGAACTTCCAGGGGCTTCTCGGTGATGGGCTTGTCCGGGAACACACGGATCCAGATCTTACCTTGACGCTTAACGTGACGGGTCATGGCACGACGGGCTGCTTCGATTTGACGAGCAGTCAGCTGACCACGAGATGTCGCCTTCAGGCCAAAGGTACCGAAGGATACTTCGTTACCAGAGTTGGCCAGACCGCGGTTACGACCTTTGTGGGTCTTGCGGAATTTAGTACGCTTAGGTTGCAACATTTACCGAATCTCCTTACTTGGCAGCGCGGCGCTTGTTGTCACGCTTGGGCTTCGCAGGAGCTTGCTCTTGAGCAGCGGCAGCGTTGACAGCAGCCAGACCACCCAGAACTTCGCCCTTGAAGATCCAAACTTTAACGCCGATCACACCGTAAGTGGTGTGGGCTTCAGAAGTTGCGTAGTCAATGTCGGCACGCAGGGTGTGCAAAGGCACACGACCTTCACGGTACCATTCGGTACGCGCGATTTCAGCGCCGCCCAGACGACCGGAAACTTCCACTTTGATGCCCTTGGCACCCAGGCGCATGGCGTTTTGTACGGCGCGCTTCATAGCACGACGGAACATTACACGACGCTCCAGCTGGGAAGTGATGCTGTCGGCAACCAGTTTGCCATCCAGCTCCGGCTTGCGGACTTCGGAAATGTTGATCTGAGCAGGCACACCAGCAATTGCGGCTACAGCTTTGCGCAGTTTCTCAACGTCTTCGCCTTTCTTACCGATCACAACACCCGGACGAGCAGTGTGAATGGTCACACGGATGCTCTTGGCCGGACGCTCGATGGTGATCTTGGACAAGGACGCGTTTTTCAGTTCCTTGGTCAGGAACTGGCGTACTTGAAAATCGCTGTACAGGTTGTCAGCGAAGTCTTTGGTGTTCGCGAACCAGGTAGAATTCCAAGGCTTGGTAATACCCAGGCGAATGCCATTAGGATGTACTTTCTGACCCATTGCTTATCTCCCAGCCTTAGCGTCGGATACCACTACAGTGATGTGAGCGGTACGCTTGAGGATACGATCCGCGCGACCTTTGGCACGAGGACGGATACGCTTCATGGAGGGACCTTCGTCAACCATGATAGTGGCAACACGCAGTGCGTCGATGTCGGCGCCTTCGTTGTGCTCAGCGTTGGCAATGGCAGATTCCAGCACTTTCTTCACCAGAACAGCAGCCTTTTTCGGGCTGAAGGTCAGGATGTTCAGAGCCTTGTCTACGGACAGACCACGTACTTGATCGGCTACCAGACGAGCTTTCTGGGCAGAAGTACGGGCATAACGGTGTTTAGCGATAGCTTCCATCATTTATCCCTTAGCGCTTCTTAGCCTTCTTATCAGCAGCATGGCCGCGATAAGTACGAGTAGGTGCGAATTCACCCAGTTTGTGACCGATCATTTCTTCGGTAACGAAAACCGGAACGTGCTGACGACCATTATGGACAGCGATGGTCAAACCGATCATGTTCGGGATGATCATTGAACGACGGGACCAGGTTTTAACCGGCTTTTTATCCCCGCTTTCCACCGCTTTCTCTACCTTCTTCAGCAAGTGCAGGTCGATAAATGGACCCTTCTTGAGAGAACGTGGCATGGTGATTCCTCTATGTTAACAATTACTTGTTACGACGACGTACGATGTACTTGTCGGTACGCTTGTTCTTACGGGTCTTGAAGCCTTTAGCCTTCTGGCCCCATGGGGACACAGGCTGCATGCCCTTGTTACGACCCTCACCACCACCGTGCGGGTGGTCTACCGGGTTCATCGCCATACCGCGAACGGTCGGACGAATACCACGCCAGCGGTTTGCACCGGCTTTACCCAGTTGACGCAACATGTGCTCGGAGTTACCAACTTCACCGATGGTGGCGCGGCACTCGGCCAGAACTTTACGCACTTCGCCGGAACGCAGACGCAGAGTTACATAGTTACCTTCACGAGCCAGGATCTGGATGAAAGTACCAGCGGAACGAGCCAGCTGGGCACCTTTACCAGGCTTCATCTCAACGGCGTGAACGGTAGAACCGACCGGGATGTTGCGCATCGGCAGGGCGTTACCTACCTTGATGGCTGCATCAGCACCAGAAGCGATAGCGTCACCAGCTTTCAGGCCTTTCGGAGCCAGGATGTAACGACGCTCACCGTCTGCGTACAACACCAGAGCGATGTTAGCGGTACGGTTCGGATCGTATTCCAGGCGCTCTACTTTGGCCGGGATACCGTCTTTGTCGCGCTTGAAGTCGACGATACGGTAGTGTTGCTTGTGACCACCGCCGATGTGACGGGTGGTGATGCGGCCGTTGTTGTTACGACCACCGGACTTGTCTTTCTTGTCCAGCAGAGCTGCAAAGGGCTTGCCCTTGTACAGGTCTTGGTTGACGATCTTGACGACGTGGCGGCGGCCCGGAGAAGTAGGCTTGCACTTAACGATTGCCATTTTTCAGAACTCCTCTTACTCGGCTGCGCCCATGAAGTCGATGTCCTGACCAGCTTTCAGGGTCACATAAGCCTTTTTCCAATCGGAACGACGGCCTACGCGTGCACCTGCGCGCTTGGTCTTACCCTTCATGTTCAGGGTACGGACGGTCTCAACTTCGACCTCGAACAGTTTCGCAACTGCAGCTTTGACTTCCGCCTTGGTGGCATCAACAGCAACTTTGAACACGATAGTGTTCTGCTTTTCTGCAACCATGGTGCTCTTTTCAGAGATGTGCGGAGCCTTCAGAACTTTCAGCAGACGCTCTTCACGGATCATGCCAGCATCTCCTCGATTTGCTTAACTGCGTCAGCAGTCATCAGAACCTTGTCGAAAGCGATCAGGCTGACCGGGTCGATACCGGCAACGTCACGCACGTCAACTTTGTACAGGTTACGAGCAGCCAGGAACAGGTTCTCATCGACTTCAGCAGTCACGATCAGAACGTCAGACAGTTCCATTTCTTTCAGCTTGGCGATCAGTTCTTTGGTTTTCGGAGCTTCGATGCCGAACTTCTCAACAACGATCAGGCGCTCTTGACGTACCAGCTCGGACAGGATGCTACGGATAGCGCCGCGGTACATCTTCTTGTTTACTTTCTGGCTGTGATCTTGCGGCTTAGCAGCAAAAGTCACACCACCGGAACGCCAAATGGGCGAACGGATGGAGCCAGCACGGGCACGACCAGTACCCTTCTGACGCCACGGCTTTTTGCCGCCACCAGACACTTCAGAGCGAGTCAGCTGCGCACGAGTACCCTGACGGGCACCAGCGGCATAAGCAACGACAACCTGGTGAACCAGAGCTTCGTTGAATTCGCGCCCGAAGGTAGTCTCGGAAACTTCAAGAGCGCTCTTGGCGTCTTTCATTACCAATTCCATTACTATCTCCTCAGACGTTACGCTTTGACGGCAGGTTTAACGATCACGTTGCCGTTGGTTGCACCCGGTACTGCGCCTTTGATGAGCAGCAGGTTGCGTTCAGCGTCAACACGAACCAGTTCCAGGTTCTGAGTCGTTACACGCTCAGCACCCATGTGACCAGCCATCTTTTTGCCCTTGAATACACGGCCCGGGGTCTGGTTTTGACCGATGGAGCCAGGTACACGGTGGGACAGAGAGTTACCGTGGGTCATATCCTGGGTGCGGAAGTTCCAGCGCTTAACAGTACCGGCAAAACCTTTACCCTTGGATGTGCCGGTAACGTCTACCAGCTTAACGTCAGCGAGAAGATCTACTTTCAGCTCGCTACCAACAGTGAAAGTTTCACCGTTGTTCAGGCGGAATTCCCACAGACCGCGACCGGCTTCTACACCAGCTTTGGCGAAGTGGCCAGCTTCCGGCTTGGTTACGCGGCTAGCTTTCTTGGAGCCAGTGGTAACCTGAATAGCGTTGTAGCCGTCGGTTTCTACAGATTTGACCTGAGTTACACGGTTAGCTTCAACTTCGATAACAGTCACGGGGATAGAAACGCCATCTTCAGTGAAGATGCGAGTCATACCCACTTTGCGACCTACAAGACCGATTGTCATTGTTATCAACCTCTTTCCGTAATTAACCCAGGCTGATCTGGACGTCTACACCAGCTGCCAGATCCAGACGCATCAGAGCGTCTACGGTCTTGTCAGTCGGCTCAACGATGTCTACCAGACGCTTGTGAGTGCGGATCTCGTACTGATCACGCGCGTCTTTGTTGACGTGCGGGGAGATCAGAACGGTGAAACGCTCTTTGCGAGTCGGCAGCGGGATAGGACCGCGAACCTGCGCGCCAGTGCGCTTAGCAGTTTCAACGATTTCCGCAGTGGATTGATCAATCAGACGATGATCAAAAGCCTTCAGGCGGATACGGATTCTTTGGTTCTGCATTGACAGAGCTCCAATAGATAAAAGAACATAAATCAACACCGCCCGACCGAGATTACTCCCGCCAGAGGTGTGATTTTTCACGTTTCCTCCCATATCGGGAGGACTGTATGGCTGGTGCCCGTAACCGGGGAAACTCAGCAAGCAGACATATCGTCTGGCTTACCTCATGGGTAAGCGGAGGGGATTATACGGATTTTTCAAATTTGCGCAAGGGAAAGCGAACAGATTGTGCGCAATTTTATGTGACAGATGGATCTCGCACTAACCTGCTCGTTTGGCGCACGAACGGGAGCCACGACAACCTCGCAAGCTGGCTGATACACTGGCCCCCGCCTTCGTCAACGGAACGACTTTCAATGCTTAAAGATCAAAAGAAAGCCTATCAGTACGGACTCTGCGCCGTGGCCCTCTGGTCGACGGTCGCCAGTGCCTTCAAGGTCTCCCTCACCTATTTCGAACCGGTTCAGTTGCTGCTGGTTGCCGCCTTCACCTCGACGCTGACGCTGACCGCCATCGTTGCCAAACAAGGCAAGCTGGCACTGCTGCGGGATTACATCAAAGCTCGCCCCCTCTACTATCTGGCGCTTGGAGTACTGAACCCTTTCCTCTATTACCTGCTGCTGTTCAAAGCGTACGACCTGTTGCCGGCCCAGCAGGCACAGACCCTCAACTACACCTGGGCCATTACGCTCAGCCTGCTGGCCGTCCCCTTCCTCGGCCAGAAGCTGCGCCGCCGCGATGGCGTCGCCATCGTGCTGGGCTACTTCGGTGCCCTGGTGATCGCCACCAGGGGGGATGTCTTCTCCCTGCAGTTTGATAGCCCGCTCGGGGTGACGCTGGCACTGGTGTCCACCCTCATCTGGGCCAGCTACTGGATCCTCAATACCCGCAATCAGGGGGATCCCGTCGTCAGCCTGCTGCTCGGTTTCATCATCAGCCTGCCGTTCATTGTCGTGGCGACCTGGCTGCTCTCCGATTTCGCCATGACTGCCTGGCAGGGATGGGCAGGCGCCATCTATGTGGGGCTGTTCGAGATGGGGTTCGGCTTTGTGCTCTGGTTGATGGCCTTACGCCATGCCACCAACACGGCCCCCATCAGCAACCTCATCTTCATTTCCCCCTTTGCCTCCCTGGTGCTGCTCAACCTGCTGATCGGCGAGACTATCCACCCGGCAACCCCTATCGGGCTGGCGCTGATCGTGGCGGCATTGCTGATCCAGCAGCTGAAATACGGCAAGCGCTATCGCAAGGCGAGCGAACCTCAAGCCTGATAATGCAAGGGGCGTATCACTCGATACGCCCCCTTTTCAATCCATCCACTCCTGCGGCTGATGCTTCGGCAAGCGGATCTCCACCTGCAGCCCTCCCCACTCCGAGCGCCCCAGCCGGATGGTACCGTGATGCTGGGCCACGATCCGGGCGACGATGGCGAGCCCAAGGCCGCTCCCCCCTGTGGTGCGCGCCAAATTGCCCTGAGTAAATGGCTTGAGCACTCGAAAGTGGTCCTGCTCCGGGATCCCGGGCCCATCATCAGAGAGGCGCAAGCGCACCCAGTGGCCATCATCCTTCAACTCGCCAAGCAGCCGGGTTGCGCCATAGCGCAATGAGTTACCCGACAGGTTACTCAGCACCCGGCGCATGCTGACCGGATTACACGCCACCCTGACCGCCTCTTCCGGCAGGGCCAGCTCGACCTCCAGCCCCTGCTCGGCATGCATCAGCAAGGCATCGTGCACCAGCTGGGTCAGGTCGACAGGATCCAGATTTTTCACCTCGTCCGGACGGATGTAGTCGATGAACTGATCGATGATAGCGTTGGATTCGTCGATATCGGCGTTGATGCTCTCCTTGAGGTACTCATCCCCGGACGACATCATCTCGGTCGCCAGTCGAATGCGGGTCAGCGGCGTGCGCAGATCGTGGGAGACACCGGCCATCATCAGGTTGCGTTCCTCGATCAACCCCTTGATGGAATTGGACATGTGGTTGAAAGTGCGGGTCAACCGACGCACCTCCCGCGACCCCTGCTCCCCGAGCGCATCGGGGAAGTTGCCCCGCGCCACCGAGACAGCCCCGGCCTCCAGATCTTCCAGCGGGCGCACCAGCTGGCGAGCGAAACGCCAGGCGGCAAACAGGGTGATCACCAGCAAGACGCTCATGTAGAGGATCAGCGGCTCTATGTCATCGTCCTCGATCTCGGTCAAGGGGATGCGCACCCAGATCTTGCTGGCCTGAGGTGGCTGGATCCAGATGATGTAGTGATCCTGGATCTCGACCCGCACCTTGGTCGGGCCACCCAGCTCCTTACTGATATTCTCTGCCAGATAACGATAGGGCTTGGACTCCTTGAGCCCATGTTGTTCCGCCTCGCTCTGGGTGTAGATATCGCTGCCGGTCGCCACATAGACCAGCGCCTCGGCATCGTCACTCAACTCCAGCTGGTTGCTCTCGACCGGAAAAATCAGTTTGACCTGGTTGGCCAGCAGATGGCTGATCTGCTTGACGGTCGGCGCCAGCAGATAATTGTAGAAAGTGGCATAAGAAACGATCTGATAGACCACCAGCACGGCGGCCAGAAACCAGAGCATGCGGGAGAACATGCTACCCGCTTTTTTCATGTGCGTTCACCGTCCGGGACGAAGACGTAGCCCAATCCCCAGACAGTCTGCAGATAGCGGGGCTGGGCCGGATCCTGCTCCAGCATACGGCGCAAGCGGGATACCTGCACGTCTATGCTGCGCTCGGTCGCCGTGTATTCGCGCCCCCTGGCCAGATTCATCAACTTGTCGCGGGAGAGCGGCTCGCGAGGGTGGCTGACCAGCACCTTGAGCACCGCAAACTCTCCGCTGGTCAGGGCCATGGGCTCGCCATCACGACTCAGTTCCCGGGTCGCCAGATTGAGCTGGTAACCGCCAAAGCTGACCACTTTTTCGGCGGTAGAAGGCGCCCCCGGCAACTCGATGGTGTGGCGACGCAGCACGGCGCGGATCCGGGCCAGCAACTCGCGCGGATTGAACGGCTTGGGCAGATAGTCGTCGGCCCCCATCTCGAGCCCGACGATGCGATCTACTTCATCTCCCTTGGCGGTCAGCATCAGCACAGGGATCTGGTTGCCCCCCTCGCGCAGACGACGGCAGATGGAGAGGCCGTCTTCGCCAGGCAGCATCAGATCGAGCACCATCAGGCTGAAATTTTCGCGCGTCAGCAGACGATCGGCCTGCTCACCATTGGCCACACCGCGCACCACGAACCCCTGTTCGGTCAGGTAGCGCTCAAGCAGGGAGCGTAGTTTCAGATCGTCGTCCACGACCAGGATCTTGTATTGCTGCTGACTCATCGCTTTGCCTCTCAATATCATCTGCCTCAATACTAGGGGCCGTCAGTACGGGAGAAAAGCATAAATGTGTTACCGGTTATTACCTGGATCCCACTTCCCCACCAAGACAAAGTAGACTCAGCCCCCTGGCTACGGACCACGATTTCCCTCGACAGCAGGATGACAAAAGCTAATATTCCCGTGCAGTTAGACTCGACCTCCTCCATTTGACCAGATCACGGATCACCATGAAGACAAAGCTGATCACCCGCGAAGGTTATAACAAGCTGAAGGAAGAACTCGATTTCCTGTGGCGTCAGGAGCGCCCCGAGGTCACCAGAAAGGTCGCCTGGGCGGCCAGCCTGGGGGATCGCAGCGAAAATGCCGACTACCAGTACAACAAGAAGCGGTTGCGAGAGATCGACAGGCGGGTGCGCTATCTGCGTAAATGTCTGGAGGAGCTGGGGATCGTCGACTATTCCCCGGCCCAGGAGGGCAAGGTCTTCTTCGGCGCCTGGGTCGAGGTGGAGAGCGAAGAGGGCGAGATCAAGCGCTTTCGTATCGTCGGCTATGACGAAATCTTCGGTCGCAAGGATTACATCTCCATCGACTCCCCCATGGCCCGCGCCCTGCTCAAGAAAGAGGTCGGCGACGAGGCCATAGTGCGTACGCCGGTCGGTGATGCCTGCTGGTATGTCAACGAGATCAGTTACACCAAGTAGCATGCAGGGGAAGGAGCCACTTCCCCCCAACCTTGTTTCCCCTCCTCCAGCCGATGACGCCCCCCAATCGGCTCGAAGCGGCTTGCCCCCAGTGCGACAGGGTGGCATCCACCTGCGCGACCCCATATAGTGCTCACACTCGGCGCCGGATGGCGCGAATCGATCAACAGAGGCGCTCAACAGATACCATGACGCAAAGCATTGAGAGACAGATCGCCGGCGAGTTGAACGCTCGCCCGCAACAAATCGAAGCCGCCATTCGTCTGCTGGATGAAGGTGCCACCGTTCCCTTTATCGCCCGTTACCGCAAAGAGGTCACCGGCGGACTGGACGACAGCCAGTTGCGCACCCTGGAGAGCCGCCTCGGCTACCTGCGCGAGCTGGCAGACCGCCGCCAGGTGATCCTGCGTTCCATTGAGGAGCAGGGCAAGCTCACCCCCGAGCTGGCCCGTGAGCTGAACGAAGCCGACAGCAAAACCCGGCTGGAAGACCTCTACCTGCCCTACAAACCCAAGCGCCGCACCAAGGGACAGACGGCCATTGAAGCCGGGCTGGAACCGCTGGCGAATCTGCTGCTGGACGACCCGATGCGGGATCCGGAGCAGGAGGCCACCGCCTTCCTTAATGCCGAGCAAGGCATCACAGATAGCAAGAGCGCCCTCGACGGCGCCCGCTACATCCTGATGGAACGCTTCGCCGAGCAGGCCGATCTGCTGGAGAAGCTGCGCGACTATCTGTGGCAAAACGCCACCCTGCGTGCCCGCGTGGTGGCCGGCAAGGAGCAGGAGGGGGTCAAGTTCAAGGACTACTTCGAACACGACGAGCCGCTGCACAAGGCCCCCTCCCATCGGGTGCTGGCCATGTTGCGCGGCCGCAACGAGGGCGTGCTCAACCTGGCGCTAGTCACAGGCGAGGATGAGAGCGCCAGCCCCTGCGAGGGGATCATCGCCCACCATCTCAAGCTCAATCTGCAAAACCGCCCCGTCGACAAGTGGCTGCAGGGGGTAGTGAGTTGGACCTGGAAGATCAAGCTCTCCTTGCAGATGGAGACCGAGCTCATCGGCCGCATCCGTGAGTCGGCGGAAGAGGAGGCGATCAAGGTGTTCGCCATGAACCTCAAGGATCTGCTGATGGCAGCCCCGGCCGGCATGCGTTGCACCATGGGGCTGGATCCCGGCATCCGCACCGGGGTCAAGGTGGCCGTAGTCGATGCCACCGGCAAGTTGGTCGATACCGCGACCATCTATCCGTTCGAACCGAAACGCCAGGTGGATCAGAGCCTCAAGACCCTGAGCGAACTGTGCCAGAAGCACAAGGTAGAGCTTATCAGCATCGGCAACGGTACCGCCTCGCGGGAGACCGACCGCTTGGTGAGCGATCTGTTCGAGCGCTACCCCGCCGCCAGGGCCCAGAAGATTGTAGTGAGCGAAGCCGGGGCCTCGGTCTACTCCGCCTCCGAGCTCGCCTCCCTGGAGTTTCCGGATCTCGATGTCTCTCTGCGCGGCGCCGTCTCCATCGCCCGCCGCCTGCAAGATCCGCTGGCCGAGCTGGTCAAGATCGATCCCAAGAGCATCGGTGTCGGTCAATACCAGCACGATGTCGGCCAAAGCCAGCTGGCCCGCCGACTGGATGCCGTGGTCGAGGACTGCGTGAACGCGGTGGGAGTGGATGTGAACACCGCCTCGGTCGCCCTGCTCAACCGGGTGTCCGGCCTCTCCCAGACCCTGGCCCAGAACATCGTCGCCTATCGCGATGAACATGGCGCCTTCCAGAACCGTCAACAGTTGCTGAAAGTGAGCAGGCTCGGGCCCAAGGCTTTCGAACAGTGTGCCGGCTTCCTTCGCATTCGTGGCGGCAGCAACCCGCTGGATGGCTCTGCCGTGCACCCGGAATCCTACCCCGTGGTGGAGCGGATCCTCGCCAAACTGGAACAGACGGTGGATAACCTACTCGGCAACAGCAGCCTGCTGCGCAGCCTGAGGCCCACCGACTACACCGACGAGCAGTTTGGCGTGCCCACCGTGACCGACATCATAGGCGAGCTGGACAAACCTGGTCGCGACCCTCGCCCCGAGTTCAAGACCGCCACCTTCAAGGAGGGCGTGGAGAAGTTAAGCGATCTGGTGCCCGAAATGGTGCTGGAAGGGGTGGTTACCAACGTCACCAACTTCGGCGCCTTCGTCGACATCGGCGTCCATCAGGATGGCCTGGTGCACATCTCCTCCCTGACCGATCGCTTCGTCAAGGATCCCCGCGAGGTGGTCAAGGCAGGCGACATAGTGCGGGTCAAGGTGCTGGAGGTGGATGTGCCACGCAAACGAATCAGCCTGACCATGCGTCTGGACGAGAAGGCCGGCCAGCCGGCACGCAAACCGGCACAGCCGCATCACCACCAGGGTGGCAATGCCAAGCCCAGACACGAATCGCGTCAAAATGCCCCTATGGGCGGCGCCATGGGCAACGCCTTTGCTGCAGCCCTCTCCAAGACCAAGAAATAAAGCGCAGCCAGAAAATGCAAAAAGCCCCGCGAGGGGCTTTTTGCATCAGGCGCGAGCTTACTGGCTCAAGGTGTTCAGGATGCTCTCGGGATCCTGATGCTGGGCCAGCACCTCCCGCAGTCGATTGAATGCCTTGCAGGCCTCCTGTGGATACTTGCCATAGGAGACCACGCCGGTATGGTTCCAGCCCGCCGCCAGCATTACCTTCTTCTTGAAGTGGGTCCCCTCGGTCCCACCGCCACCCAGCTGCATCAAAAACTGTTCCATCTGGAGGTGTGGCGGAGGAACGCGGGAGAAAGTGGCGAAATCTTCCGGTTTGACTTCATCAAAGTGCATGACAGCTCCTGCTAGATAGGATGGGCCTGACCTTCAGATTAGTTGCAAAACCGGGGAACAAAGAAAAGTATCGCGCAGGGAATTCAGACCTGGAGATTAAGGGAGTGGCCAGCCGCCGGACTGACCGCTTGCTGGTAGCGGCCAGCTATCACCTGGTTGCGTCGATCCATGTAAGTACTCAGCACGCCCGTGGTCGCGGGATCATGCTCGGCCATCAGTGCCTTGCGGGCCTTGGCCTCTGTTGAGGCAGCACTGCGGGCTACGCTCAAGTCCTGGGCAGAGGGCTCTGCAGGAGCAAGGGCCGCAGCACGGACCTGTTGCATCTTGGCAATGGTGGCTTCGGGATCTCCCGCCACCTCGCCAGTATCGATAGACACTTCACCGCCAGTGGCATAACGCTTGCCATCCGGCCCCAACGAAAATTGGTAGGTAGGCGCACCGGCATAAGCGCCACCGACAGACTGGTGCGCCTGCTCATGGGTACGCACCTCCTGATCTCGGTCACTCAGCTCCTTGACCTGTTGCTCCTGCCGTTGTTGCTGTTCCTGCTGCTTGGGATCCTGTTGCTTGCGCTGCCCATCTTCACCAGTCGCCTCGACAAAACGGTGATCCAGGGCATGGGGAATCGTGGGCTGAGTTGACTCACGATTGTTCTGGGCCGGCAAAGTGCTGCTGGCCGTCTGACCGGCTTTCGATTTCTCTTTCTGGGAACCGACTTCGGTTTCGGCGCTGGATGCCTGTCCGGAGCGGGTCTGCGGGATCAGCTCGGCCCGGCGATTATCCGTCCTGGCCGCTTCCACTTGAGGTTGCAGCTGGGTAGGGATCAGCGTGGGCAGGCTGACATTGACGTTCATATCACACCCGGATATCGATCAGGGTGCCCATCATATCGCTGGCGGTCTGCATCACCTTGGTGGAGGCGCCAGCCTGGATCTCCGCCACCTTGAGGTTGACCAGCTCATCCGTCACTTGCACCTGATCGCCACTCGGGGTATTGAGGCGGGCGATCTGGCTGGACGCCCGATCGGCGATCTGTTCAGCTCGCTGGAACCCCTGCACCCCGCTGTTGAAGGCAGATTCAATACGCATGATGTAACTCCTCTGGGAACAGACTAATTATCCGTCACCTCGGAGGATTAATGAAGCTTTCAGGCTGTTTTTTAGCCAACAAAATGCCTGATGGCTTCAACAAACTCCGTTGGATGGGAGATAAAAGGCGCATGCGAGGCCTTGTTGAAGGTCACGCTGCGACTGGCGGGGTAACGCTCGTCCAGTAGGGGAATGACCGCCTTGGGCACCAGTGAATCCAGTCGGCCATAGACCCGCAGCCAGGGCAGTGAAAGCGACGCCAACTCATCGCGCAGATCGATGTCGGCCAACAAACCGAGCCCGGCCTCCAGCGCGGCCAGTTGCGGAGCCGGCCGTTCAGCCAGCCAGTGGCGCAGCTGACGGATATCGTCGCGGGCATGTTCGCTGCCCATCGCCTGGATCGCGAGGAAGCGCTCTATGGTCTGGCGAAAATCCCCTGCCAGCATCTGGTTGAAACCGGTCAACACCTTGGGGGCGATCCCGGGCCACTCGTCGCGGGCCATAAAGCAGGGGGAACTGGCTACCGTGATAAGGCTTGCGACACGCTCGGGATGGCTCAGGGCAATCTGGCTGGCGACCAGACCACCGAGGGACCAGCCGAGCAGATGGCATTTTTCCGGCAATACGGCCGCAACCTGCTCCGCTAGCCAGGAGAGGCTGTAATCGACCGTGTCGGCCAGCGGGCTGTTGCCAAACCCCGGCAGATCCACCAGATGTACCCGGTAATTTTCCGCCAATGACGGGACAATGCCATGCCAGACGGCGCCGTTCATCCCCCATCCGTGCAACAGCACCAGATCGGGCCCCTGACCAAACCGCTCTACCGATACGCTCATCTAGACTCAAGATCCTTGTTCATGTCTCTGGGGTCAGCATGTTAAAGCGACTGCTCGTCAAAGCAAGTCCGCTGCTCGGCAGTCATAGTGACTGGCAAGGGAGTTGTCTGCTCTGTCATCAGTCCTGTGATGCCGAGCCCTTGCTGTGCAGTTGGTGCCGAGAGGCCCTGCGGCAGCCTCATCCAAGATGCCGCCTGTGTGCTGCACCCTTGCCGGAATATATGAAAGAAAGCCTGTGGGTATGCGGCCGCTGTCAGCGCCGTCCTCCCCCCTGGGAGCGGTTGCAGGTTATTGGCGATTACCAGACGCCTTACCCCCTGCTGATCCCCCGGTTGAAATATGCAGGCCAGACCTTGCTGGCACCCTTGCTCGCTCGCCTGTTGGCGGACCATCTCGATCAAAGCGATCCGCCGGAAGCCATCATCCCAGTGCCCCTGCACTGGTGGCGTCACTGGTGGCGAGGCTTCAACCAGGCGGAAGAGATTGGTCGCGCACTCGGCGAGATAACCGGCATCCCGCTCGACCAGCGGTTGCTGCAGCGCATCAAGGCCACCCCGCAGCAGACCCGGCTCACCGCAGGCCAGCGACGGCGCAATCTGCGCGGCGCGTTCAGAGTCTCTTCCCATCAATATCGTCACGTCGCCCTGCTTGATGATGTAGTGACCACAGGCGCCACCGCGGGCCAGCTCACCCGCCTGCTCCATGAGAGCGGCATCACAAAGGTTGAAGTGTGGGCAATATGCCGTACTCTCAAGCACATCAAGTAACCCTCTGCATGCTACCCAAGCCCGGATAACCGCGTTATCATGAATACCCTAGTCGTACACTCAGGTTTGTGAGGATAGTGATGATCAGCATTTCCGACGCCGCCCAGGCACATTTCCGTAAACTGTTGGAAAAACAGCCTGACGGCACCAATATCCGGGTGTTTGTGGTCAATCCGGGAACCCAGAATGCCGAGTGTGGCGTCTCCTATTGCCCGCCCGATGCAGTCGATCCGGAAGATCAGCACCTGCCCTTCAGCGGTTTCGACTGCATGGTCGATCCCCTGAGTGCCCCCTTCCTGGTGGATGCCACCATCGATTTCGTCACCGATCAGATGGGTTCCCAGCTGACCCTGAAGGCCCCCAACGCCAAGATGCGCAAGGTAGCCGACGATGCCCCGCTGATCGAGCGCATCGAGTACACCCTCATCTCCGAGGTCAACCCCATGCTGGCCGGTCACGGCGGCAAGGTGACCCTGACCGAGCTGACCGAAGATGGCTACGCCATCCTGCAGTTCGGCGGTGGTTGCAACGGTTGCTCCATGGTCGATTACACCCTGAAAGAGGGGATCGAGAAGCAACTGCTGGAGAAGTTCCCGGGCGAGCTCAAGGGCGTAAAAGACGCCACCGAGCACCAACGCGGCGACCACTCCTATTACTGATTTGCAGCCTTTGCAACAAAGAAAAGGCCCCGCCAACTGGCGGGGCCTTTTGCATCGGGCAATCGGCAGATTACTCGTCCTTCTTGTCTCGCGACAAGAGGGCGATAGCTGCCTCTTTCGGATTTTTGCCCTCGTAGAGCACCTTGAAGATCTGCTCGCAGATGGGCATCTCGACGCCGCAGCGGGCCGCCAGCAGATGCACCTCCTTGGTATTGCGATACCCCTCCACCACCTGACCGATCTCGGTCATGGCCGTGTCCACATCCTTGCCAGCCCCGAGGGCCAGGCCGAAGCGACGGTTGCGCGACTGGTTGTCGGTACAGGTGAGCACCAGATCCCCGAGCCCCGCCATCCCCATAAAGGTCTTGCCGTCGGCCCCAAGAGCGGCACCCAGGCGCTGCATCTCCACCAGACCGCGAGTGATGAGGGCGGTTCTGGCATTGGCGCCAAACCCCAGTCCATCAGAGAGACCGGCCCCGATGGCGATGACGTTTTTGACCGCCCCGCCCAGTTGCAGACCGACGAAGTCCGGGTTGGTATAGACCCGGAACGAGCGGCCGCAATGCAGCAGTTGGGAGAGATCCTCGGCAAAGTCATCGTGAGTCGAGGCGACCGAGATGGCGGTCGGCAGACCGGCGGCCAGCTCTTTGGCAAAAGTGGGGCCGGAAATCACCGCCAGCGGCATGGCATCACCCAGCACCTCGCGGGCCACGTCCTGCAGCAGACGGCCGCTGTCCGGCTCCAGACCCTTGGTGGCCCAGGCGATACGGGTATCGGGGCGCAAGAAGGGCTTGACCTGGGCCAGCACCTGGCCAAACACATGGCTCGGCACGACCAGCAGCAATACGGGGGCAGCCTGCACAGCCTGTTGCAAATCGGCAGTCAGCAGCAGATCGGCGGGAAAGGGGACATCCGGCAGAAAAGCCTTGTTGCAGCGATCTTGTTCCAGCTCGGCGACATGGGCGGGATCGTGACCCCACAACAGAGTCGGATGGCCGTTGCGCGCCAGAGAAATGGCAAGGGCGGAGCCGTAAGACCCCGCCCCCAAGACCGAGATAGCGATCTGATCAGCCATTATCAGGCTTCCGCAGTCGCCTGCTGGGCCTGAGCTTGCGCCATGTGCTGGGCAAACAGGGCATCGAAGTTGACCGGTGCCAGGTTAAGCTGCGGGAAGGACCCCTTGCTCACCATGTTGGCCACGGCTTCACGGGCATACGGGAACAGGATGTTCGGGCAGAAGGCAGCCAGGCAGTGAGCCAGCTGCGGCTCAGGCAGGTTGCCGATGGTGAAGATACCGGCCTGCTGCACTTCGCACAGGAAGGCTGTCTCTTCGCCCAGCTTGCAGGTGACGGTCAGGGTCAGCACGACTTCGTAGACGCTGTCGGCCAGGATGTTGGTCTTGGTGTCCATGTCCAGCTTGACGTCCGGCTGCCACTCTTTCTGGAAGATGTGCGGGGTGTTGGGCGCTTCGAAGGAGACATCCTTGGTGTAAACACGCTGGATGTGGAATTCCGGTTGTACTTCCTGGTTGTTGATCTCGTCAGCCATTTCGTTTGATTCCTTTTTATATGGATAAGTGGGCACAGGCCCTTACATCAGCGTTTCTTGGTAACCGGCAGATTCTCTGCACGCCACTGGGCCATGCCACCGCCGAGCACATATACCTGCTTGAAGCCAGCCTTGCTCAGCTGACGGCCGGCGCCGCCCGCAGTCATTCCCGACTCGCACACCACTATGATGGGGGCATCTTTATGCTTTTCAAACGGACCCAGGTTATTGCTCTGGATCTGGGCGAGCGGCAGGTGCTGGGCACCGGCCAGATGACCCTTGGCATAATCTTCCTGACTGCGAATATCCACCACGGTGGCATTCTCACGGTTGATCAGCAGGGTGGCAGTGTGATTGTTGACGGTTTTCACCGGAGACAAACGGGCACGCACAGTGGTGTAAACCAGGGTGCCCGCCAGGCCCAACCAGGCTGCCGTCAGCAGCGGGTTGCGGGCCGCAAAATCCAAATACTCTTGCATCTTCTACTATCCAGGGACCAAGACAAGGGCCCGAGTATACATGGGGGTGTGGCTAAGATCAGCCATCTTGGCGGCAAAGCGCGAGCAGGCTCCCATCATGCGCGAGCCCGATCAGGAGGTACGGAGAGCCCCCTACCAGGCGATGGGAGGCCGCCTTGGCTATCAGGTGACTATTTCGGCAGATGTAGTAATATTACGCTAGTTTCATTTCCCGCATTTTTTCCAATCCGAGAGGACATAGCCTTATGTCAACAGCTAAGAAACCTTTGGTTCTGGTCATCATGGACGGTTGGGGCTACAGCACCAAGCAAGAGCACAATGCCGTCGCCGCCGCCAAGACTCCCAATCTCGATCGTCTGGCTCGTGACTACACCAGCACCCTGATCTCCGGCTCCGGCCTGGACGTGGGTCTGCCGGATGGCCAGATGGGCAACTCCGAAGTCGGCCACGTCAATATCGGTGCCGGCCGCATCGTCTATCAGGAGCTGACCCGCATCTCCAAAGACATCCAGGATGGTCCCTTCTTCGACAACGTCGAACTGGCCAAGGCTGTTGACGCTGCCGTGTCCAATGGCAAGGCCGTTCACATCATGGGTCTGATGTCCCCGGGTGGCGTACACAGCCACGAAGAGCACATCATGGGCATGATCGAGATGGCAGCCAAGCGTGGTGCCGAAAAGATCTACTTCCACGCCTTCCTGGATGGCCGTGACGTGCCGCCGCGCTCCGCCCAGTCCTCCATCGAGCTGTTCGATGCCCTGTTCGCCAAGCTGGGCAAGGGGCGTTTCGCCTCCATGATCGGCCGTTACTACGCCATGGACCGCGACAACCGCTGGGATCGCGTACAGCAGGCCTATGACCTGATGACCCAGGGCAAGGGCGAGTTTACCGCTGCTTCCGCCACCGAGGCCCTGGCTGCCGCCTATGCTCGCGACGAGAACGACGAGTTCGTCAAGGCGACCCGCATCGGCGAAGCCGTTCCCATGGTTGACGGCGATGCGCTGATCTTCATGAACTTCCGTGCCGACCGCGCCCGTGAAATCACCCGTGCCTTCGTCGACACCGACTTTACCGGCTTCGCTCGTGCCGCCGAGCCCAAGCTGAACTTCGTGATGCTGACCGAATACGCGGCCGACATCAAAACCGCCTGCGCCTACCCGCCGACCGCCCTGGTCAACACCCTGGGTGAGTGGCTGGCCAAGCAGGGCAAAACCCAGTTGCGCATCTCCGAAACCGAGAAGTACGCTCACGTCACCTTCTTCTTCAACGGCGGCGAAGAAGCCTGCTTCACCGGTGAAGATCGCGAAATTGTGGCGAGCCCGAAAGTGGCCACCTACGACCTGCAGCCGGAAATGAGCTCTGGCGAGCTGACCGACAAGCTGGTCGCGGCCATCAAGAGCGGCAAGTACGACGTCATCATCTGCAACTACCCGAACGGCGACATGGTTGGCCACACCGGCGTGTTCGATGCAGCTGTCAAGGCGTGTGAAGCCGTCGACCACTGCATCGGTCGCGTTACCGACGCGCTGGCCGAAGTGGGTGGCGAGTGCCTGATCACCGCCGACCACGGCAACGCCGAGAAGATGATGGACGAAGAGACCGGTCAGGCTCACACCGCCCACACCAACCTGCCGGTTCCGCTCATCTACTTCGGTCGCAAAGCCGAGGTCGTAGAAGGTGGCAAACTGTCCGATCTGGCTCCCACCATGCTGACCCTGATGGGTCTTCCTGTGCCGCCGGAAATGACTGGCAAGCCTCTGATGATTCTGAAATAATCCTTCCCCATGCGGGGATGCGAAGTTATTTCACAGAAAACCAGTCGCGTCGGCCTGTGGGCCGGCGCGCTGTTTTTTTGCCTGTTTGGCGGCACGGGCCAGGCCTGGGCAACCAACCAGCAGCTGGGTACCATGCAGTCCCAGATCAAGGAACAGCAGAAGACCATCAAGCTGAGCAAGCAGGAGCTGACCAAGCTCAATGCCCAGCTCAAGGCCGATGAGCAAGCCATCTCGGCAGCTGCCGCCAAGCTCAACCAAACCAAACAGCAACTCAAGCAGAACCAGCAGAAGCTGGCCGGTCTGCAGCAAGACAAGCTGGATCTGGAAGAGCAGGCCAAACATCAGAAGCAACTGCTGGCCAGGCAGGCTGAAAGCGCCTTCCAGGCGGGCAGCCACGACTACCTCAAACTGCTGCTCAACCAGCAGGACCCGGCCAAACTGAGCCGCTCCCTCGACTACTACGACTACCTCAACAAGGCCCGTATCGAAGCCATCGAGGCGCTGCGCGCCACCCGCACCAAACTGGCAAAAAACCAGCAGGCGACCAAAGAGACCGAGAGCCGGCTGCAGGCCTTGCTGAGCGAACAGCAGGAGCACCACCAGGCCCTGTTGGCCAGCCAGCAGAGCCGCGCCAAGGTGCGCAACCAGTTGCAACAGTCGGTGCAGGATGACGAGCAGAAGCTGGCCAAGCTGGTCAAGGCGGAGAAAGCCCTGAAAGCCCGGCTGGAGGAGCTGCGCCGCAAACGGGAAGAGCAGGAGCGCCGCGAGCGGGAACGCCTCGCCAAGCTGAAGGCCGAGCAGGAACGCCAGCGCAAGCTGGCAGAACAACGCCGCGCCGAGGAGCAGGCCAGTCAGCAGCAAGTGGCCAGTAAAGAGCCGGAATCCAGCTCCAGCATCAGCGGCGCCGGCCACTACAGCGGCCTCAAGACCAATGGCAATCTGCGCTGGCCGGTTCAGGGCCCCATCCTCATCTCCTACGGCTCACCCCGTACCGCCCAGCTCAAGTGGAAGGGCACCCTGATCGGTGCCAGCGAAGGGACCCAGGTCAAGGCAGTAGCGCCGGGCCAGGTGGTCTACGCCGACTGGCTGGACGGCTTCGGTATGCTGCTGGTGATCGACCACGGTCGCGGCTACATGAGTCTCTACGGTCACAACCAGTCGCTGCTGCGCCAGGTCGGCCAGAATGTGGAACAGGGCGAACCCGTGGCCCTGGTCGGCGACAGTGGCGGCCAGGACAGGCCCGGCCTCTACTTCGAGATCCGCTATCAGGGAGAAGCCATCAACCCCGCCAAATGGCTGGCCAAACGCTGACCAGGGATCCCGGCCTCGCGCTCCCATCAAAGCGGCGAACTAAAGACGACAAAGCCTGCATCATGCAGGCTTTTTTATTTGTCACGTACGGCACAAGAGGCGGCAAAGTGATGAAAAATTACCTGTTTTTCGGCCCGCTCAGGGAAAGACAACAAGCCCGATCTGCTCCAGCAGGGTCTGCTGCTGATCTTCATTTATCTGCACCCCGGTCAGATCGACCCGCCGCAGATCCAGCTCGGGCAGATCACACTGGCGCAGGTCACAACCCTGCAGCTTGAAACTGGTCCACTCTATCTGGCCAAACTCGGAACCGCTGAGATCGGATCCAGCCAGCGAAGCCCCCAGCAGGCTTGCCCCCTGCCAGCGGTTGCCGCTCAATTCACATTTTTCCAGCAGGCAACCTTCGAAACTGGCGTAGCTGAAGTTGTTGCCGGTCAGATGAGCTTCGCAGAAGTAGCTCCTGGCGGTGATCTGGTTGGCAAAGCTGGCGTGACCAAAGTTGATGCCCATCGCCTGGCAATCACGCATCTCCAGCCCCAGACACTGGCTGCGGCTGACATCCGCCAGAGTGAGATCGCAGCGCAGGAAGCTCGCCTCCCTCAGATCGCAGCCCTGTAACTGGCAACCCAGCTCGCGCTCCCTGTCATAGAAGCAGCAATCGACGAAGCGACACTCGCTCAGATCCAGCCATGAGAAGTCACACCCGATAAAGTGGCACCCGGAGAAATGCTCGCCCTCCACATCCTGTTGCTCGAAGCGAGCCCCTTCGAAATGTTTGCCTCTGATCATCGGAAAATCCTTCCACTACGGTTTCATATGCTGACTTTGTCCGGTAAAAACGGTAATGTTACACGTAACATCCATGCTGGACACCGACATGACGACCACCCGCAAGCGCCGCCCCACCCTGCAAGACATCGCCGACCTGACCGGCGTGACCAAGATGACCGTCAGTCGTTACCTGCGGGATCCCCAGACCGTGGCCGAGGGGACCCGGGAGCGGATCGCGGCGGCGGTGGAGGAGCTCGGCTACATCCCCAACCGGGCGCCGGATATTCTCTCCAACGCCACCAGCAAGGCGATCGGCATTCTGATCCCCTCCCTCTCCAACCAGGTCTTCTCGGCGGCGATCCACGGCATCGAGTCGGTGACTCGACCCGCAGGCTACCAGACCCTGCTTGCCCACTATGGCTACAACCCGGAACGGGAAGAGGAACAGGTGGCCTCCCTGCTCTCCTACCATGTGGATGGTCTCATCCTCTCCGACAGCCAGCATACCGAGCGCACCCGCAAGATGATCGCCACCGCCGGCATTCCGGTGGTGGAGACCATGGATCTGCCACAGGATCCCATCGACATGGTGGTCGGCATGGATCACAAGGCCGCTGCCCGGGCCATGGTAACAGAGATGCTGCTGCGCGGCCGCCGCAAGCTGGTCTATCTCGGGGCCCGCCTCGACGTGCGCACCCAGTTGCGGATGGAGGGCTACTACCAGGCGATGGCGGATTTCGGCCTGGAGGGGCGGCACCTGCTGACCGAGCAGTCCTCCACCTTCACCCTGGGGGGCGAGCTGCTGGATCTGGCGCTGGTGCGCTACCCCGATCTGGACGGCCTGTTCTGCACCAACGATGACCTGGCGGTCGGCGCCCTGCTGCAGTGTCAGGCCAAGTGGATCCCGGTCCCCCAGCAGATCGCCATCGCCGGCTGTAACGCCCTCGACATCGGCCATGCCATGACCCCCAAGCTGGCCAGTATCGCCACTCCCCGCGAGGCGATCGGCCGCGAGGCGGCCACCATGCTGCTGGCGCGGCTCGATGGCAAAGCCCTGGCGGAGACCCGCAAGGACATGGGGTTTACCCTCTATCTTGGTGAGAGCCTGGGATAAATCGCCCGCACTGCACCATAAACAGAACAGGCCACCCGAGGGTGGCCTGTCAGCTTGGCAAGCATGATTATCTGTCAGCGTGTCACCAGTTCGACCGCTTCGCGGGAGAGGCGGGTCACCTCCTCCCAGTTGCCGCTCTTGACCGCATCGGCCGGCAGCATCCAGGAGCCGCCAACGGTGGCCACGCATTTCAGCGCCAGATAGTCGGCCACATTCTTCGGACCGATACCGCCGGTGGGGCAGAACTTCACCTGAGGCAGCGGGGCGGCGATGGCGGCCAGCGCCTTGGTGCCGCCATTGGCCTCGGCCGGGAAGAATTTCAGGTGGTCATAGCCCGCTTCCAGCGCCTGCATCACCTCGGACGGAGTAGCTACCCCCGGGATCAGCGGGGCCGTGCTGTTGGCCGCGTGGGCCAGCAGCGCCGGGGTCATGCCCGGGGAGATGACGAAGCGGGCACCGGCGGCCACGGCGGCATCAAACTGAGCGCAGTTGAGCACGGTACCGGCACCGACCATGGCATCCGGCATCGCCTTGGCGATAAGGGCAATCGCATCGAGCGCGACCGGGGTGCGCAGGGTGATCTCGAACACCGAGATGCCGCCATCCAGCAGCGCCTTCGCCATCGGCAGCGCCTGATCCAGTTCGTTGATGACCATCACAGGTACCAGCGGGGAGGCGGCAAACACCTCGGCCGGAGTCACTTTCCAGTTCTGCATAACGCTTCCTTAGTCAAAGGCTCTTAGTCAAAAATAGTGGCGCCGCACTCGGCGCTCGATACCGCGCGACGCATCACGCTAAACAGTTCACGGCCCCACCCCTCTTGCTCCAGAGTGAGGTCAATCTCGGCCTGGGTCCGACCGCTCAAATCGGTCAGGCAGTCGAGACGGCCGGACTCGGCATCCACCCGCAGCAGATCGCCGTCTTGCAGCAGGCCGATGGCCCCGCCGTGCAGCGCTTCCGGGGTGACGTGGATGGCAGCCGGGATCTTGCCGGAGGCGCCGGAGAGACGACCGTCGGTGACCAGCGCCACCTTGTGGCCCGCCTTCTGCAGGTTGCCGAGCACCGGCATCAGCTTGTGCAGCTCCGGCATACCGTTGGCAGCCGGGCCGTTGTGGCGCACCACGATGACGGCATCCTGATTGAGCTCCCCCGCCTTGTAGGCCGCCTCCACCGCATGCTGGGAGGAGAAGACCCGGGCAGGCGCCTCGATGACCCGGTATTCAGGGGCGACCGCAGAGACCTTGACCACGGCGCGGCCCAGATTGCCCGCCAGCAGCTTGGTGCCGCCAGTGGCCTGGAATACGGTCCCCGAGGGGGACAGCACGCTCGGATCCCGGCTCTCGCCGACCGGTCGCCATACCAGCTTGCCGTCCACCAGTGCAGGACGAGTGAGGTAGTCCGCCATCTCGCCAAACACCGGCACGGCGTCCATGTTGAGCAGATCGGCCTCGGCCAGCCGGCGCATCAGGCCCGGCACGCCACCCGCCTGTTCGAAGGCGTTCACGTCAGCCGGCCCGTTCGGGTACATGCGAACCAGCAGTGGCACCACGTCGGAGAGATCACTGATATCGTCCCAGGTCAGCACCAGGCCGGCGGCGCGGGCCAGCGCCACCATGTGGATGCTGTGATTGGTGCTGCCGCCGGAGGCGAGCAGGGCCACCAGGCCGTTGACCAGGGAACGTTCGTCGACCACCTTGCTCAGCGGACGATAGGCCGGAGAGCCCGGGATCATGGCGCTGATACGGCGGGCGGCCTCGTCGGTGAGGGCGCGGCGCAGCTCGCTGTGGGGGTGCACGAAGGCGGAGCCTGGCAGCATCAGGCCCATGGCCTCAAATACCAGCTGGTTGGTATTGGCGGTACCGTAGAAGGTGCAGGTACCGGCCGAATGGTAGGCGCCACACTCCATCTTCAGCAGGGCATCGCGACCCACCTCGCCGGCGGCGTACTGCTGACGCACCTTCACCTTCTCGTCGTTGCTGATGCCGCTCGCCATCGGGCCGGCCGGCACGAAGGCGGTGGGCAGGTGGGCATGGGAGAGCGCCCCCATGATCTGGCCCGGCGCTATCTTGTCGCAGATGCCGAGCAGCAGGGTGGCATCAAAGGTGTTGTGAGACAGCGACAGCGCCGTCGCCTGGGCGATAAGATCGCGGGAAAATAGGGACATGTCCATCCCCGGCTGGCCCTGGGTCACACCGTCACACATGGCGGGCACGCCACCGGCCACCTGGGCACTGTGGCCCAGCTCGGCCAGCGCCGCCTTGATCTGATCCGGATAGCCCTGATAGGGCTGATGGGCGCTCAGCATGTCGTTGTAGGCGGTGACTATGCCCACGTTGGCGCGGGTCATGTCGAGAATGCGTCCCTTCTCGTCACAGCTGGATGCAGCGACGGCGTGGGCCAGGTTACCACAGGCCAGGGCGGCACGGGTCTTGCCCTGCTCGGCCTGACGTTGAATGCGGGCCAGGAAGGCCTGACGACGGCTGACACTGCGCTCGCGGATGCGGGCAGTGACCTCTGAGATGACGCTGTGTGTCATTCGGCTTGCTCCAACGCGGTGACGGCGCGGTCAACAACCTGTTCGAAGGTGCCGTCTATATCGATATGGAAGACCCCTGCCTCGCCATCCGGGCGCTCCAGGGTATCAAACTGACTTTGTACCATGCTTTCCCGCATGAAGTGGCCCTTGCGAGCCCGCATGCGTTCGAGGATCAGAGGCTGATCGCCATCCAGGAACAGGAAGCTGACCGACTCGTTACCCTCGCGGATCTGGTCGCGGTACTGCTTCTTGAGGGCGGAGCAGACGATGACACCCACCTCGTTCTTCTGTTCCAGGCTGTAGGCCGCATCGCGGATCCGCTCCAGCCAGGGGGCGCGATCCTCATCGTTGAGAGGGGTACCACCGGCCATCTTCTGGATGTTGGCTTTCGGGTGCAGATCATCGCCATCGATGAACTTGGCCCCCAGTGCCTCGGCCACCTTGAGACCGACGCTGGACTTGCCGCTGCCACACACTCCCATCACGATAATGCACTTACCCGCCATAATTTGACCTCTGTCCCACTTTTCAAAAAACCAGCTGTTGATGGGTTCTAATCTAACACGTTACCGGTAACATGTTACCGGTAACTACAAAAAATGTGAAGCCGGCCACAGACAGTAACCCATACTCTCCGGCCTCGTGCTAAATGCCACAGACCAAAACATATCTATAAAAAAATCATGATGTTATGTTTGGCGCTGAGTCCTGCGGCATTGCCACTGAACAACTAAAAAAGGAACAGAGAACAATGTCGGATATCTCTTTGATCATGACGGCAGCCGGATCCATCGTGCTGCTGCTCTTCCTGGTGATGAAGGCCCGGTTGCACGCCGTCGTCTCCCTCATCCTGGTCTCCATGGTGGCGGGTCTGGCCGCCGGCATGAACCCGGCCGATATTGCCGCCACCATCCAGAAAGGGATGGGCGGTACTCTGGGCTTCGTGGCCGTGGTGGTGGCGCTCGGCGCCATGTTCGGCAAGGTGATGGAAGTGACCGGCGCCCTCGACCGGGTGGCACATACCCTGCTTGGCAAGTTCGGCGTCAAGCGCGCCAACTGGGCCATGGCGCTGACCGGCTTCGTCTGTGCGCTGCCGCTCTTCTTCGACGTGGCCGTGGTGCTGCTGATCGGGGTGGCGTTTGCCATCGTGCGTCGTGGCGGCGGCAGCGTGGTGAAGATCGGTATCGCCCTGCTGGCGGGTATCGCCACCTGCCAGGCCTTCCTCATTCCGGCGCCGGGCCCCATCCTGGTGGCCTCCCAGCTGGGTGCCGATTTTGGCTACATGATCCTGTTCGGCCTGATCGCCGCCGTGCCGGCACTGATCCTGGCAGGCCCGTTGTTCGGTGACTTCATCAGCAAAATCGTCGACGTGCCGCTGCCCGCCGATGCCCAGAACAGCGTCCATGACGACAGCAAGTCCCTCCCCTCCTTCGGGCTGGCCATGGGCCTCATCGGTCTGCCGCTGCTGATGATCGGTCTCAAGACCATCGTCGGGCGCTTTGTCGAGACAGGTTCCACCCTGCACGGCTGGCTGGAATTTGTCGGCCACCCCTTCACCGCCATCATGGTCGCCTGTCTGGCCGCCTTCTATCTGCTGGGCATTCGTCGCGGCATGTCCCGTGACGAGGTGATGAGTGTCTGCAACAGCGCCATCCAGCCCGCCGGCGTCATCATCCTGGTGACCGGTGCCGGTGGCGTGTTCAAGCAGGTACTGGTGGATTCCGGTGTGGGCGCGGCTCTTGGCAACATGCTGGCGGACTCAGGCCTGCCGATCGTCGCCCTGGCCTTCATCCTGGCCGCCGCGGTGCGGGTCATCCAGGGTTCTGCCACCGTGGCCATGCTGACCGCCTGCGGCCTGGTGCTGCCGATGCTGGAGCCGCTGGGTCTGAACGGTGCCCAACTGGCCGCCGTGACCATCGCCATCGGCGGTGGTGCCATCGTGCTCTCCCACGTCAACGACTCCGGTTTCTGGCTGGCCAACCGCTATCTGGGCCTCTCCGAGAAGCAGACCCTGCAGACCTGGACCGTGATGGAAACCATCATCGGCACCACAGGCGGCGTGATGGCGATGATCATCTACAGCTTCCTCTAAACGTTGCTGTCATCCCCCGGAAAAAGGCCTCCTTCGTGAGGCCTTTTTCATCTTTCTGACGATTCTTTCTTTGGCTGGAAGGGCGAGATTGCTAGAATCGCCTATTCATCGCTCCGAGTGGAACGCTTAACCCCGTGATTTCAGGTTTCTCTATGCATTCATCGGCCCATTATCGACAACTGCTTGCACGCCTGCCCCAGATCGCCGTCGCGGCGGATCAGTTTGAAGTGCTCTACAGTGCCCAGGATTTCAAGCGCCGCATTCTTGCGCTCATCGCCAGCGCTACCCGCCGCATCTATCTGGTCGCGCTCTATCTGCAGGATGACGAAGCCGGACGGGAGATCCTCGCCGCCCTCTACGCCGCCAAACAGCGCAACCCCGCCCTCGACATCAAGGTGTTCGTCGACTTCCACCGCGCCCAACGCGGCCTGATCGGCAAGGGCAAGCAGGGGGGCAACCACCTGATGTATCAGGAGATGGCCGACCGCCACGAGCACAAGATCGAAATCTACGGCGTGCCCGTCAAGGGACGCGAGCTGCTCGGTGTACTCCACCTCAAGGGCTTCGTCTTCGACGACGTGGTGCTCTACTCCGGCGCCAGCCTCAACGACATCTATCTGCACCAGCAGGATCGCTACCGCTTCGACCGTTACCACCAGATTGCCAGCCCCGATCTGGCCCGCAGCCTGGTCAACTATGTGGACGACCAGTTCGTGAAGAGCGAGGCGGTGCAGCGCCTGGATCGCACCGACATCCCCAGCGCCAAGCAGCTGAAGGGGCCAATCCGCCGCTTCAAACAGCAGCTCCGCCGCGGCCAGTACCGCTTCGAAAGCACCCCGGTCAACACCCAGGAGGTGGCGATCACGCCGCTGGCCGGTCTGGGCAAGCGGGGCAACCAACTCAACCAGATGATCCGCAACCTGGTGCGCGCCACCGAGCGGGAGATCTTCATCTGCACCCCCTACTTCAACCCGCCCAAGGAGTTAAACAAGGATATCGAGGAGCTGCTGGCTCGCGGCTGCAAGGTGACGATCGTGGTGGGCGACAAGACCGCCAACGACTTCTTCATCCCGCCGGAGGAGAAATTCTCCACCATCGGCGGCCTGCCCTATCTCTACGAGACCAACCTGCGCAAGTTCGCCGAGCGCAACCAGCATCACATCGATGATGGCCGTCTCAACCTGATGCTCTGGTGCTGCGAGCGTAACTCCTATCACCTCAAGGGGATCTTCGTGGATGACGAGTGGGCCCTGCTCACCGGCAACAATCTCAACCCCCGCGCCTGGGCGCTGGATCTGGAGAATGGCCTGCTGATCCACGATCGTCGCCATCTGCTGCGTCCCCAGTTCAACGCCGAGCGCGAGAACATCCTGACCAACACCAAGCGGATCAGTCACTTCGATCAGGTAGAGCAGATCAAGGACTATCCGGATCAGGTGCGCAAGCTGCTGGCCAGGATCCACAGGGTCAAGGCTCATCTGCTGCTCAAGCGCATCATCTGACGCGAGGCGCTACCGCCCCTTCGCAACCTGTCACAAGGCCTGCCATTCCCGGCAGGCCTTGCTCAAAAACGGCTCCAACCAGCCTCTTTCACCTGTTTCATCCCATCCTTGCCACGGCAACGCGGCTTGCGCCGCAACATCAATAGCCCCTATTATCTGGACATATTTACAGTGTTTTCGGGCATCTAATTGATGAAATTGGATAAAATTCCTCTCGATAGCCTCAAGGGTGTCGGCAGCAAGATGCTGGAGAAACTCGAGCGGCTGGGGCTGGCCACGGTGCAGGATCTGCTGTTCCACCTCCCCCTGCGCTACGAGGACCGCACCCAGGTGTGGCCCATCGGCGATCTGCCGCCCGGCCTGCACGGCGCCGTCGAGGGCGAAATCCAGGATACCCAGCTGGTGATGGGGCGCCGCCGCATGCTGGTCTGCCGCATCAGCGACGGTACCGGCACCCTGACCCTGCGCTTCTTCAATTTCACCGCCGCCCAGAAGAACAGCCTGGCTCAAGGCCGGCTGATGCGCTGCTTCGGCGAAGTGCGCCCAGGCAAGTACGGGCTGGAGATGGCCCACCCCGAGTACAAGTTGCTCGGCGACGATCAGGCGGGCCAGACCGAATCGGCCCTTACCCCCGTCTATCCCACCACCGAGGGGCTGCGCCAGCTCACCCTGCGCAACCTCACGGATCAGGCGCTGGTCCAGCTCGACCTCTACGGGGTGGAGGAGCTGCTGCCCGCCGGCCTCTACCCCCATCAGATTGAGCTGGCCGCCGCCCTGCGCCTGCTGCACCGCCCGCCCCCCTCGGTGGCGCTGCCGCTGCTGGAAAACGGCCAGCATCCGGCCCAGCAACGGCTGGTGCTGGAGGAGCTGCTGGCTCACAACCTCTCGGTGCTCAAAGTACGCGCCCAGTCGCAAACCCAGCTGGCACGGGCTCTCAAACCGGCCCCCAAGCTGGTCGAACAACTGCTCGGCGCCCTGCCGTTCAAACCGACCGGAGCCCAGAGCCGGGTGGTGGCGGAGATAGGTAAGGATCTGCAGCAGAGCCACCCCATGATGCGGCTGGTGCAGGGGGACGTGGGTTCCGGCAAGACCCTGGTGGCGGCCCTGGCCGCCCTGCAGGCCATCGGCAATGGCTGTCAGGTGGGGCTGATGGCGCCGACTGAACTCCTGGCCGAACAGCACGCCATCAACTTCGCCAAGTGGCTGGAACCGCTCGGTATCCAGGTCGGCTGGCTAGCGGGCAAGCAGAAAGGTAAGGCGCGGGAAGAGGCGCTGGCTGCCATCGCCGATGGCAGCGTCAAGATGGTGGTGGGCACCCATGCCATCTTCCAGGAGCAGGTGGTGTTCCAGCGTCTGGCGCTGGTGATCATCGATGAACAGCACAGATTCGGCGTGCACCAACGCCTCGCCCTGCGCGAAAAAGGGGAGCGGGAGGGAGTCCATCCCCATCAGCTCATCATGACCGCCACCCCCATCCCCCGCACTCTGGCGATGACCGCCTATGCCGACCTCGACACCTCGGTCATCGACGAGCTGCCGCCGGGGCGTACTCCCATCACCACGGTGGCGCTGCCGGACAGCCGCCGCCAGGACGTGATCGAGCGGGTCAGGCTCGCCTGTACCGAGGGCAAGCAGGCCTACTGGGTCTGCACCCTGATCGAGGAGTCCGAGGTGCTGGAGTGCCAGGCCGCCGAAGACACTGCCGCCGAGCTGCAAAACTTGCTGCCCGGTCTGCATATCGGCCTGGTGCACGGCCGGATGCGACCGGTCGAGAAGCAGCGGGTGATGGAGGAGTTCAAGGCGGGTATTTTGCAGTTGCTGGTCGCCACCACCGTCATCGAAGTGGGGGTGGATGTACCCAACGCCAGCCTGATGATCATCGAGAACCCTGAGCGGCTCGGGCTGGCTCAGCTGCACCAGCTGCGCGGCCGGGTCGGCCGGGGGGCGGTGGCCTCCCATTGCGTGCTGCTCTATCATGCTCCCTTGTCCAAGACGGCCCAGAGCCGGCTCGGGGTGCTGCGCGAGACCAATGACGGCTTCCTGATCGCCCAGCGCGATCTGGAACTGCGCGGCCCGGGGGAACTGCTCGGCACCCGTCAGACCGGGCTGGCCGATCTCAAGATCGCCGATCTGGTGCGCGACCAGCCGCTTATCCCCCAGGTACAGAAGATGGCGCGCTTCCTGATGGACAAGCACCCAGGTCATGTCGAACCCTTGATCCGACGCTGGATGGGACTGCGGGACCATTACTCCAACGCCTGACCCGGGGATAAGCAGAAGATGGTCAGATTGCCTGATGGACAGGCTCCCGAGTCACGTCGAACCCCTGATCCGCCGCTGGCTGGGGCTGCGGGATCACTACTCCAACGCCTGATCACGCAACAGAAACAGGAGGAAAGCACTCATGAATTCCTGGCTACGCGGCCTGCTCTACACCTTCGCCTTCCTGCTGTTGTTTGTCTGGGTCGCCCTCGGGCTGTTCGACGCCGAACGGGCCAAGGGCCCCATCGCCAGCTGGATCAGCCAGCAGACCGGGGTGCCCGTCAGCATTGGCCGGCTGGTATTCAACCCGCTCCACCCCTATACCCTGCTGGCCGAGCAGGTGCGCTACGGTGATGCGGTCACCCTCGACAAGCTCTATCTGGAGATAGAGAACATTGACTGGCTCAATCGCGACGTGCGCATCGCCCATCTCGATCTCATTCGCCCGGCCATCAAGCTGCCGCTGCCGAACCGGCTGCCAGACTTGCCGATCCGCTCCCTCACCATCGCCGACAGCACCATAGATCGCCTCAGCCTGCAGAGCGATGCCCTGACCCTGCGCGGTCTCAACGCCACCCTGAGCGACTGGGAGCTGATCGACCCGAAACGCCAACCACAGGCTAACCTGACCCTCAACATAGGCCAGCTGGAGACACCGCAATTCACCTTCGCCCGCCTCAACCTGAAGGGGCGGCTGGAAGGGGAGGTACTGTCCAGCGACAAGCTGATCACCAACCTGTTCGACGGCCTGCTGGAGACGGGTCTGGTGCTGGACTGGCCTGCCCGCAGCCTGCAACTGCGCGATCTCAAGGCACGCGGCATGCGGGTCGAGCTGGGGGATCTGGCACAACATCCCTTCCCCCTGCGCCAAGTCAGCCTGGATCGGGGCCAGTTCGACGAGGTGAGCATCAACGACATCAGGCAGGAGCTCGCCTTCAACAACTTCAGCGGCCAGCTCACCGCCTTCAACTGGCAGACGGGCAGCCAGCCGAGCGGCTATCTGGCTGGCACCCTGGGTGACATGGGGCGCGGCCTGTTCCAGCTGGAAGCCATCAAGGGCAAGCTTGCCTTCTCCCCCCAGCAGATCGAGGGCGAACTGCAGGGCAGGGCCTACGAGGGAGAGTTCAACCTGGAGCTGGCCCTCGATAGCCAGCAGCAGAAGCTGACTTTGAAAGACATGGCCCTGAGCGGCATGGACATCAGCCTGCCCCAGGGGTGGTGGCAGGATTGGCAGAGCTGGCGGCCACAGCAGATCGACATCCGCAAGCTGGCGTTTGACAAGCTCAAGGTGCTCTCCTTCGATGACAGACTGCCCCTGTCGCTGACCGGCTGGCAGCTCTACCTGACCGACTTGAGCCTGCGAGGCAACCAGCCCGGCCCCCTGTTCGGCCGCGCCCGCGTCGAGAGCAAGTGGTTCGAGCTGGTATGGGATGGTCTCAGCGCCCGCAACGGCGAGCTGGATGGGGAGCTGACCCCCAGCACCTGGCAGCTCGACAAACTCACCAGTTCGCTGCCGGATGAGGGGAGCCTCAGCCTGAATGGCCAGTGGGGACGGGAGCCGGGCCAGCTCAGCCGCCTGCAACTGAACGCCACCAGGCTGGATCTGGATCAGTGGGGCAAGATACTGCACTCCCCCGTCTCCTTCGCGGGCAAGGCGGATCTCAGCGCCGATCTGCAGGCGACGCACGGCAAGAGCGCCGGCGAGTGGCGCAGCACCCTGCAGGGGAGCTTCGCCCTCGACGCCGACGAGCCCTTCTGGGACAAGGTGAAGATAGATCCCCTGCTGGATGAGTGGTTCAAGGGGGCGACCCCGCCCACTCTCACCCCGGAGCAGCTGTGGCAAGCGATGCAGGAGGGAGATACCCCCTTCTACCGCATCAGGCTGCAAGGGAAAATTGAGAATGGCCAGCTGAGCGTCGAACAGGCGGGCGCCTCCACTATCACCCACCTGCTGGCCCTGCAGGGGGGGATCGACCTGGTCAACGAACAGTGGCAGCTGGATCTGGGCGTGCTCAACGGCAAGCGCTGCGCCGAACTGACCGGTCAGTGGCGCGGACCGCTCTCGGCGCCGACCCTGACCTGGGCCTTCCCGCAGAAACAGGCGTCATGTGGCTGGGAGGTGGGTGTACGCTATCCCGCCCAGGGTCGCAGCGCCCCGCTCTGGCGACCGGCTCCCGCGGCAAAAGCCCAGACCGGGCAGGAAGCGCCGGCAGAGCAGTAAACAACAAGGCCTCATGATGAGGCCTTGTTTGCATCGCACAACCGATTACAGCACCGGCGCCTGACCGCGCCGCTTGATGGGTTGCACCACGTACTGGCCAACGAATTCCACCGCCAGCTTGTCACCGCTGAACAGCTTGATCTTGAGACTGAACTTGGCCGACTCACCGCTTTTGAGCGGCTCCAGCACTGCGGGCATGCCCTCCCGGGCGACCCGCGCCTCCGGCTCCTCGTCGACCGGACGGTAGTACTTGATGTTGCCCTCCGCCAGCACTATGTCCCCCATCAGCCCGGCCTCCTTGAGCTGCAGCCAGATCAGGCCCCAACCCGCCAGCACGCACTGGCTGTAGATGCTGCCGGCAAACATGGTGTCGTGCACATTGAGGTTGGCCGCCAAATTGGCCTTGAGGTGGAAAGTCTGGCCGTCGTAGTGGGTAATGTGAATGCCCATCTTCTCGCTGATGGGAATCCCCCTGGACCAGCGGGTGGTGAGGTCTTGGCACCACTCGGGGCGGTACTGGATGGTCTGCATGGGGGTCAGGGACTTGATCATCTGACGGTGCGGAATGCGACCGAAGGAGACGGGCCCTTCACCCACCTCGAGAAAACCGCACCTGCGGTAGAACTCCACCGCCTCTTGGCGGGCGTTCATCACCAGCCGTTTGACCTTCTCGCTCAGGGCCAGTTGCTCGAGATCTTCCACCATGCGGGCGCCCAGCCCCTGGCCGCGATATTCCGGGCGCAGCGCCATGAAGCGGATCTGCGCCTCGTCACCGCCGACAAACAGACGGCCAACGGCAATGGGAGTACCATCGGGGGCCAGCATCAGACGATGAATGGCTACGGTATCGTATTCATCCCGCTCGGAACCGAGGGGCAGATTGAAGGGTTTACGCAGCAGTTCCCAGCGCAACTGATAATAGGCATCCAGCTCGGCTGCCGTCTGGGGGGTGACCACCCGGTACATAGTTCCATCCTTGAGTTACACTGGTCGAAAACCATCTTGCCGTGCAAATTCATGGACTTCAATCTGCAAGCGTACCAAGCCGATCACTTATTGCACCTCAGCGTCCAGCCCCGGCGCCGCCTCTCGGTGCAGGAAAATGCCCACCATCGCTGGCTCGAAATCGACGGCGTGGTGCAATCCGCCATGTCACTGAACGACCCCGCGGTCCTCTGTCTGCCCCACCAGCAGGTGATCGCCTGCCTGCTGCCACAGCAGGCCGACAACATCCTCGAGCTGGGACTGGGTGGCGGCGATCTGACGCGCCATATCCGGCGCCGCTGGCCCGCGGCCAGGCACGAATGCGTCGAGCTTGACGAGGAGGTGATCACCCTCTATCGCCAGTTTTTCCAGCATCCCGGGGAAGAAGATAACCGCGCCCCCCAGGTGCATCAGGCCGATGCCCTCACCTTCCTCGAGCAGAGCGAGGCCAGCTACGACCTGGTGCTGCTCGATCTCTTCAGCCAGGATGGCAACCCACTACAACTGTTTCAGGAGCGGATCTATCGGGCACTGGCTCCCCGCCTGAGCGGGGATCTCATCGTCAACCTGCTGCCCCGCACCCGGCTCGAGCTGAGCCAGGCCCTGCTGCTGCTGGAGCAGTGGGTCGGCCCCACCACCCCCTATCCGGTGCCCGGCTTCGTCAACGTGATCGTCCACACCCAACCGCGCCAGGGCGACGAATCAGACCTGTAGCCAGAAGGTCACCGGGCCGTCGTTGACCAGCGCCACCTTCATATCGGCGGCAAAACGCCCCGTCTCGGTCGGGATCCCCCCCGCCCGGGCCTTGGTCACGAAGTAGTCATAGAGCCGCTCAGCCTCGCTCGGATGGGCCCCGCCGGAGAAGCTCGGGCGCATCCCCTTGCCGGTATCCGCCGCCAGGGTGAACTGGGAGACCACCAGCAGGCTACCACCGGCCTGGCCCACGTTGAGGTTCATCTTGCCGTTCTCGTCGGAGAAGATCCGGTAGCCGCTCACCTTGTGCAGCAGCTTGTCGGCCTTGGCCTCGTCATCCCCCTGCTCCACCCCGAGCAGCACCAGCAGCCCCCGGCCTATGGCCCCGGTCACCTCGCCCTCTACCGTTACGCTGGCCTCGGACACCCGCTGAATCAATGCAATCACATCCCTCTCCTCTCAAAACAGAACGACCGCCCTTCGAGAAGGGCGGTCGTCGATGCTACCAATAAAACCGCCGGCAAGGCGATGGCTCAGGCCAGCTCATCATTCGCCGGCTTCTCATATTCACCGAGGCAGGCCGTGGTCTCCGCCCCCAGTACCACCAGTCAGCTGGGCTAAGGTATGCCCAGACAAACAGGATCGACATAATGCCGTTCAGCCCAACTCTTCGCTGGCTGGCTTCTCGTATTCACCGAGGCAGGCGGTGGTTTCCGCGCCAAGCAATACCACCAGCCAGCTCAGATACACCCAGACAAACAGGATCGGAATGGTCGCCAGGGCGCCATAGATGGCCTGATAGGAGGGAAAGTTGGTGATGTAGATGGCAAAGCCGCGCTTGGCCAGCTCGAACAGGGTGGCCGCCACCAGGGCACCGATAAAGGCATGCACCAGCCGCACCTTGCAATTGGGCACCACGGTATAGACCAGCAGGAAGGTGAGCACCGAGAAGAGGAACGGCAGGCTGCGCAGCAGCAGGTAGCCGGCGCCGAACAGGCTCTCTTCCGACAGGAAGCGCAGCGACAGTATGTAGGAGGAGATGGCGATGCTGGCCCCGATGAGTACGGGTCCCAGGGTCAGGATCATCCAGTACATGGCGAATGCCTGGGCCAGCGGACGGCTCTGGGTCGAGCGCCAGATGTAGTTGAGGTTCTTGTCGATGGCCGAGATCAGCATCAGGGCCACCACGATCAGGGCGCCGATCCCCACCGCCGTGGTGTTGGTGGCATTGGCCACGAAGCCGTCTATGTACTCCTTGACCATATCGCCCGCAGTGGGCACGAAGTTGTGGTAGACGAACCGCTCCATCTGCTGCTTGATGCTCTGGAATACCGGAAAAGCAGACATCATGCCGAACACCACGGCGATCATGGGCACCAGGGAGAGCAGGGTGACATAGGCGAGATAACCGGCGGTCACCGTCAGCCTGTCCTGCTGGAAGCGGCCCCAGACAAACTGGATAAAGTGGCGGCCATCGTGGCGCAAGAAGGAGAGGGCGTGGGCCAAACGGCCATGAATTTGCTGCTGCATCTTGATTCTCGTAAGCGTCGTCATGCAGACATTGTGTCAGAGGGGAGCGCTGTTTGACCACCTCTGCGCCCGGATTGACCTGTCAACACAGGCCCCCTTCACTCCCTCAGCCCAATCCTGCTTATAAAAAAACGGCCCCGATGACGGGGCCGTTTGCGCTGACTCAAGAGAGCATATAGTCGGTGGGCAGTTCGGTGCGGGCGACGCCGGATTCCACCGCTGCCAACGCCACAGCGCGGGCAACGCGCGGTAACAGACGGGCATCCATCGGCTTGGGAATGACGTAATCCTTGCCGAAGGTGAGCTCGCTCACGCCGGCGGCAGTCAACACCTCGGCCGGTACCGGCTCCTTGGCCAGACCGCGAATAGCCTCGACCGCCGCAATCTTCATGGCGTCGTTGATGCGGCTGGCACGGGCGTCCAGGGCGCCACGGAAGATGAAGGGGAAGCAGAGCACGTTGTTGATCTGGTTCGGATAATCGGAGCGGCCTGTGCCCATGATGAGGTCATCGCGCACCGAGTGGGCCAGGGCGGGCTTGATCTCGGGATCCGGGTTGGAGCAGGCGAAGATCACCGGGTTGGGGGCCATCAGGGCTACCGCCTCGGCGGGCAGCACGTCCGGGCCGGAGACGCCGACGAATACGTCAGCCCCGTCGATCACCTCCATCAGGGTACGCAGCGGGGTGTCGTTGGCGAAGCGCTGCTTGTACTGGTTCAGATCGGTGCGACCGGTGTGGATGACGCCCTGACGGTCCAGCATGAAGATGTTGTGCGGCTTGGCGCCACACTTGATCAACAGCTCCATGCAGGCGGTGGCGGCGGCTCCCGCCCCCATGCAGACGATGCGGCTACTGCCAATCTCCTTGCCCTGCACTTCCAGCGCATTGAGCAGGCCGGCGGCGGTGACGATGGCGGTACCGTGCTGATCATCGTGGAATACCGGGATGTCGCAGCGCTCGATCAGCGCCTGCTCGATCTCGAAACACTCGGGAGCCTTGATATCTTCCAGGTTGATGCCGCCGAAGGTATCGGCAATGGCGGCGACCGTGTCGATGAACTGCTGGCTGGTTTCGTGCTTCACCTCGATGTCGATGGCGTCGATACCGGCAAAGCGCTTGAACAGCAGGGCCTTGCCCTCCATTACCGGCTTGGAAGCCAACGGACCCAGATTGCCCAGCCCCAGGATCGCGGTGCCGTTGGAGATGACGGCCACCAGGTTACCCTTGCCGGTATAACGGTAGGCATCGGCCGGGTTGGCGGCAATCTCGCGTACCGGCTCTGCCACGCCCGGGCTGTAGGCCAGCGCCAGATCGCGGGCGGTCTCGGCGGGCTTGGTGAGGGCGATGGCAATTTTGCCCGGTACGGGCTGGGCGTGGTAATCGAGTGCTTGTTGACGAAGATCGTGACGCTGATCGGACATGGGTGACCCCGATACGGATGTGAATGAGTGGTGCATTGGCTCGCCGATGGCGAGGGCTGGGGATCATAAAGAAAACCGGCGGGCTTTCACAGAGGAAAGTATCGCCATCATGGCGCCAACAAGCCAGTAATCAGCATGTCATACCAGTCAATAATACCCATTTAGTTATAGATATGGTTTCAATCCATGACGGGTATCCCCGCCATCGCCTCCGCCTCCCGGGCAATCGCCTCCGTCATCCCCTGAAAGATGAAGAGGTGGAACGGCAGCATGGCGAGCCAGTAGGTCAGTCCCCAGGCCCCCTGTGGATGCCAGTGGGCCGTCACCTTGAGCCGGGTCAGGCCAGATTCCTCCGGCAGTATGTTGAACTCAAGCCGCCCGACACCGGGCGCCTTCATGTTGAACAGCAGATCCAGCCTGCGTCCCTCGTCCACCCCGAGGATCTGCCAGGAGTCCAGCATGTCCCCCTTCACGAAACGATCCGGATTGGTGCGACCACGGGTCAGGGCCGGGCCACCGATCAGGTGATCCATCCATTCGCGCACCACCCACAGCTGGTTCATGTAGAAGTAGCGCTTCTCGCCCCCCAGCTGTTGCAACACCTGCCACACCACCTCGGGGGCGGCGAGGCAGATGGCCTCCCCGCTGGCGGTGCGGTCATAGAAGCCGTACTCGGGATGGCGCCAGCGCAGGCCGAGCGGCGTCTCCTCCCCCTGCTGTTCGGCCCCGAGCCGCTGTTCCAGCGCCAGGCTCTCCGTCAACGCCTCGTCGAAGCTGAGCAGAGTCTGTGGCAGCAGGGCCCGCAACGGGCCGTCATCCGCCGGGATGTCGTGCTTGAGGCCGCCCACCAGCGCCTTGGCCACCGGCTGCGGTACCGAGGTAACAAATTGCAGCCACCAGGCGGAGAGGCGCGGGCTCAGAAACGGCAGCGGCACTATTGGGCAGCGCTTGCCGATGTGGGCGGCAAACTTCTGCAACTGCTGCTGATAGCTGAGCAGCTCGGGGCCGGCGGCGTTGAAGATCTGGCCGTCCACCCCCTCTGCCTCCACCAGCCCGCCCAAATAGTGCAGCAGGTTGGAAAGCGCAATGGGGGGCGTGCGCGAGCGCACCCACTTGGGGGTCACCATCAGCGGCAGGTTGAACACCAGATCCCGCATCACCTCAAACGCCGCCGAGCCGGGCCCTATGATGATGCCGGCACGCAGCTCTACCGTCGGCACGCTGGCGGCGCGGAACAGATCGCCGCAATGGCGGCGGGAGTTGAGGTGGCGGCTGTTGCACCGCTCCGGCTGAATGGCGCCGAGATAGATGATGCGGCGCACCCCGGCGGCTCGCGCGGCGGCGGCGAAGTTCTTCACCCCCTGCTGCTCCAGCCGGTGAAAATCAGCCCCCGCCCCCATGGCGTGCACCAGATAGAAGACGGTATCTATGCCTGCCAGCGCCGATGGTAGGGTCACGGGTTTGAGACTGTCGGCAAGACGAAACTCTACCCCGGGTGGCAACCGGCAGGGACGACGCGCCCCGGCAACCACCCTGTAGCCCAGCGTTTGCAGATGGGGCACCAAATAAGAACCTATATAGCCCGCCGCCCCCATCACCAGACAATCACGCATCACCACCTCCGTCCCGCTCAATTCAGACGCCGCCCAGCCGTCAGCAGAGCTGATACAGGGCGCCATCTCCATACCCGCATGCGGGCCTCACCATCATGCTGTCTGACGGCCACTTTGCAACATCAAGATAACAGAGTCGCCGCTTAGTGCGATTCGGTGTTAATCCCTCTTCTGCATGCGGTCGATAAATGACCAGGTGGATAGCGCCGAGGGCACAGGGATGCGCATCGATCACTACGACCTCCAGGGGGAGGTGCAATACCAGCAGCAGCAGGCGCAGGCCCGCAAGGTACGCAACCTGGGGCCCGCGGCCGCGGCTATCAACCCGGCAGACACGCAAACGCCCCCCACCACCAGCGAGGCGCGCACCAGCCTCATGCTGACACAGACCAACTCCCTGACACGGCAAGGAACCAGCCGCGCCGCCACCAGTCAGCCGCAGGCCACCCCCACTACAGCGCTGGCCAAACCCGCCGAAACCGGCAAGCGCGAGGAACAGGACGGCATCCCCAACGACGGGCTCGACAACCGCCAGCGCCTCATCAAGCTGATGATCGAAGCCATGGTCGGCCACGAGATCGAGGTGCCCGACCCTATCCAGCAGAGCCATCAGGAGGGGGTAGCTGCCACTCAAAGAGGGTCAACCGGCCAGGCTGCCAGTCAGGATCAAGTAGTGGAGGTGACCGACACCCTGCTGCAACAGGAACAACTCAAGGTGATCGCATCGGCCAGCGTCCAGACCAACGATGGCCAGACCCTGCAGCTGGATCTGGGCTTTGTACTCGACTGGCGTCAGCTGGAGGTGAGCCAGCGCCGCACCACCCTGAATGCCCTCAAGGATCCGCTGGTGCTCAGCCTGGACGGCAAGATAGCCGACCTGACCGACACCCGGGTCAATTTCGACATCGATCAGGATGGCAAGGCGGACAGCCTGCCGGGGCTGAGCGAGGGAAGTGGCTTCGTGGCGCTGGATCGCAACGGCAACGGCACCATAGATGACGGAGGCGAGCTGTTTGGCGCCCGCTCCGGCAACGGCTTCGGTGAGCTGGCGACCCTGGATGAAGATGGCAACGGGGTGCTGGATGGGCGGGACAGCCAGTTCTCGGCGCTGCAGTTCTGGCAGCCGGAACAGGCCCCTATCGCTCTGGTGGAGCTGGGGATCGGCGCCATCCTGCTGCGCCCCCTCGACACCCCCTTCAACCACCTCGGCGAGGGTGGCAGTCAGGGGGTATTGCGCCAGTCCGGCCTCTATGTGACCGAACAAGGCAAGGGGGGCTGGGTACAGCAGATCGATCTGAGGGTCTGAACCCGGATGCAAGATCGCAAGTTTGGCCACTGACGAGACGTGCCAGTGACCGCTTGAATCGGCTTAGCTAAGCTCGGTGGGATCGATATCCAGACTCCAGCGCACCTTCTTGGTCTCGGGCCAGCCCTCCAGCTCCTTCACCGCCCAATCCAGCAGCTGGGCCAGGGTTGCCCGGCTGGGCCCCTGTACCAGCAACTGCATGCGGAACTTGCCCGCCTTGCGCTCCATGAAGCCGCTGATGGGCCCGAGCACCTGCAGATGGGGATAACGGGCGCTGCGTAGCGTCTCGGCGAGACGGCTGAGGAACAGTTGCACCTCGTCACGGCCGTTGGCCTCGGCCCGAAACAGCCCCTGATAGCTGAACGGCGGCAGCCCCAGCAGGCGACGCTCCTTGAGCGCCGTATCGGCAAAGTGGCCATAGCCATTCTGGGTCAGATCCTGCAGCAGGGCGTGCTCCGGGTGATGGCTCTGCAATACCACCAGACCCGGCTTGCTGGCACGACCGGCACGACCCGCCACCTGGGTATAGAGCTGGGCCAGTTTCTCGGCGGCGCGAAAGTCGGCGGAAAACAGGGCGCCATCCACATCCAGCAGCCCGACCAGCGTGACGTCCGGAAAGTGATGGCCCTTGGCCAGCATCTGGGTACCGATCAGGATCTTGTACTTGCCCGCCTTGATGTCACCGAGATGGGTCTCCAGCTCCCCCTTGCGGCGGGTGTTGTCCCGATCGATGCGCACCACAGGATATTGCGGAAAAACCGTGGTGAGCAGCTGCTCAAGCTGCTCGGTGCCGACACCTGAGCCGATCAGTTCGCTGCTGCCACACTCGGGACAATGGTGGGGTAAAGGACGAATACTGTCGCAGTGATGACAGTGCAGCCGTCGTCCAGCCTGGTGCCAAGTGAACCAGGCATCGCACCGCTCGCAGGCGGCGCTCCAGCCACATTGATGGCAGATAAGGGCCGGCGCATAGCCGCGGCGATTGAGAAACAGCATCACCTGGTTGCCGGCCGCCAAATGCTCCGCCATCAGCTGCTCAAGCTGGGGCGAAAGCCCGGCCTGCAGCCGCACGTTCTTGATGTCCAGGATCACCTGGCGAGCAGTCTGGGCGTTACCGGCGCGGCGGGTCAGGCTGAGGTGGTGATACTTGCCGCTGCGGGCGTTGTGCAGCGTCTCCAGCGAGGGGGTGGCCGAACCGAGCAGGATCGGAATGCCGGCACGATGGGCCCGCATCACGGCGAGATCCCGGGCGTGGTAGCGAAAGCCGTCCTGCTGCTTGAAGGAGCCGTCGTGCTCCTCGTCGATGATGATGATGCCGAGGTGCTTGAACGGGGTGAACACGGCGGAGCGGGTACCGATCAGGATGGCGGCCCCCCCGTCGCGGCAGGCGAGCCAGGCATCTAGACGCTCCCTGTCGTTCATGGCGGAGTTCATCGCCACCACGGGCACGTTGAAGCGGCGGCGAAAGCGATTGATGGTCTGCGGGGTGAGGCCGATCTCCGGCACCATCACCAACGCCTGCTTGCCCGCCTTGAGCAGGGGTTCGAGGATGCTCAAATAGACTTCGGTCTTGCCGGAGCCGGTGATGCCATCCAGCAAAAAGGCGCCGAACTTGTCGCTCTGGCTGGTGACGGCGGAGACTGCCAGCGCCTGCTCGCCGTTGAGGCGCAGCCCCTCGCCCGGCTCAAAACGGGCGGCCCAGTCACCGTCGTGGCTCGGCTCCAGGCTGCGCTTCTCCAGCAGCCCCTTCTTCTCCAGCGCAGTGAGGGCAGCGCTCTGGATCTCCTCCTGCTTGAGGGCGGAGGGGGTCTGCGGCCCCTTGCGCAGCAGGGCGAGGGCCTGCTGCTGCTTGGCAGCCCGCTTGAGCTCGTTGAGATCGACTGCCATACCGGCCTCGGTCGCAAACCAGAACTCCAGCTCCCGATAGGCGGCGGGCTCTCCCTTGCGCACCAGCACCGGTAGAGCGTGGGGCAATACCTCGCCCAGCGGATGCTGGTAATAGCTGGCGCTCCAGGCCATCAGTGCCAGTATGTCCGGCCCCAGCACCGGCGTCGCATCGAGTACGCGCTTGATGGGCTTGAGCTTGCTGCGAGGCACCTGGCTCTCGGCCGGGTGATCCACCACCAGACCAACCAGAGTCTGGGGGCCGAAAGGGATCTCGACCCGGCAACCGGGTTCGGGCAGAGGCAGGGGGGAGAGATAGTCGAAATGACGGCGTAACGGCACCGGCACAGCCACACGAACCAGATCCAGCGTTTGGGAAGAATTCACCAGGGGTTGCCTATTTTTTCTGCGAAGCCACTTGCCTGATCTCAGGCATTTCCTATATTATTCGCAGCCTTTGAAACTGTGTTCAACAATCGTGTGGTGTCCGACAAGAGATCGGATGGCGACACGGCCTATTAATTGAGGTTGTCCATGAAAGCTGGTATCCATCCTGACTACGTAGCCATCACCGCCAAGTGCTCTTGCGGTAACGTCATCAACACTTTCTCTACCGTTGGTAAAGATCTGAACCTGGACGTGTGCTCCGAGTGCCACCCGTTCTACACCGGCAAGCAGAAAGAAGTTTCTAGCGGCGGCCGCGTAGACAAGTTCAACAAGCGTTTCGGTGCGATGACCACCAAGAAGTAATCTTACTTCTGAAGAATTCTGAAAAAGGCGCCCGATGGGCGCCTTTTTTACATCCCAAATTCACCCACCCGATAATCGGATCATTGTCCCCGTTCCTCGCTTCGGCGCAGATAGACGTATCCCTCTCCCGGACTGCCCCAGCGCGCCTTGCCTTTCAGATCATATGCCCGATCCAGCAGCCTGACGCTGTTCGGCCCAATCCAGATATGCTGTACCAGGGTCGCGGCCCCGCCAAAGTTGGTGGCGCAGTGACCGACCCGGGTATGGCCGGCATATTCGCCGGCGGAGGTGCGCGCCAGCCAGATCTCGCACCCCTGACGCAAGGAGAGCTGTTGCGGGGTCAGAGAATCGAGCAAGGCAGGGTTGTGCCAGGCACCGGCAAAATCGGTCGCCATCGGCATGGTCAGCTCGGCCATCAGGATGCGTCCGTCAGGAGCAGGCGAGAAGCGGTAGATGCGCTGGCGAAAAGGGCGCACCGCACGCTGGGTCAGATATTGCTCGGCATATACCCAGCGATAGCCCTGACGGCCGCGCCAGATCTCCATCAGCCGCAGCTCGGCGCTGGTAAAGCGGCTATCATAGCTGGCCTGCTCCTTGCTCGAGAACTCTCCGCTGAACCAGGAAAGCAAGGGCTCCATGCTCGACGTGGGCGAACCATTCCCGGGGGATGTTCCTGCCAACGCCAGACAGGAGCAGAGCAGCCCGAGCACGGCCGCCAGCAACTTTGCCATCGAATCCTTCCGAATCATCATAGTGGCGGCGATTATATGAGCGAATCCCGTCAATAACAGCCATCAGGATCAAATCCTGGCCACTCTGGGGCAAAAACCTTGTGGGAAGAGACATACGGAGATGATGAAAATCCCCTTCCTCGCCAATCTTGACCGACCAGACAAGAAAGCGACACCGGCTGGCAACATGGTGCAGGTGCTGGCACAAAAGCGGGAGCGTGCCGACCTGTTCAAGGAATATTCATTGAAATGCCGGGCTCACTCCTTATACTGGATCCACCTGTTTCCGGCGGTGGATTTGACACAATGGAATACAACACTTCAGAACTGTGCGACATCTATCAGGATATGGTGGATGTGCTCGAACCCATGCTCTGCTCCTTCGGCGGCCGCGCCTCTTTCGGCGGTGTCATCACCACGGTCAAATGCTTCGAATCGAACGGCCTGATCCGTGAAATCGTCAAGGAAAACGGCGTCGGCCGCGTATTGCTGATCGATGGCGGCGGCTCCATGCGCCGCGCCCTGATCGACAGCGAGATCGCCACCACGGCTGCCGAGAACGAATGGGAAGGGATCGTCTGCTACGGCTGCGTGCGCGAAGTCGACATCCTGGAAGATCTGGATATCGGCATTCAGGCACTGGCGGCCATTCCCGTGGGTGCCGACAGCAAGGATGTGGGTGAAACTGATCTACCGGTCAACTTCGGTGGTGTCACCTTCCTGCCGGATGACCATCTCTACGCGGATACGACCGGGGTGATCCTCTCCCCCGAGGCGCTCGATATCGAGTAAGCCGCAACCAGAGTGACAACGGGAGCCAAGGCTCCCGTTTTTTATGGCCGCTCTTCGCCAGACGCAGACAAAAAAAGAGGGCCAGTAAAAACTGGCCCTTTAACTGGAAGCAATGTGAGCAATGTCGTGCCTTCACAAGAAGTCCATCACGTTGGAACAAATGAAGTCTTTCCCGGAAAACAAGTTAACAATAATCATTCTCATTTAACTGTGCAACCCTTATTTGCCAAAAAAGCAAAAAAATTGACCACCGCTAAGGGTGGTCAATTTCGTCAGGCTTGTCGTGTGGCCGTCTGCAGGCTGGCCAATCCAGCCTCGCCCACCAGCTTACGGCTGAGGTAACGCAGCAATACACCATAGAGCGGAACGAACAACCCCAGGCTTATCAGCAGCTTGAATACATAGTCCACGGTCGCGATCTCGACCCAGTGTTCAGCCATGAAGGGGTCCGTGCTGCGCCAGAAGGCGATGCTGAAGAAAGTGATAGTATCCACCAGATTGCCAAACAGGGTGGAGGCAGCCGGCGCAATCCACCAGTGCTTGAGCAGCCGCAACCGGTTGAACACCACCACGTCCATGAACTGCCCCACCAGATAGGCCATAAAGCTGGCCAGGGCGATGCGTGCCACAAACAGGTTGAACTCGGCCAGATGGCTGACCCCCTGGAAGCTCCCTTCAAAGAAGAGCACCGAGAGCACATAGGAGATAGCCAGCGCGGGCAACAGCACGGTCTGGATGATCTTGCGCGCCAGGCCGGCACCGAAGATCCGCACCGTCAGATCGGTAGCCAAAAAGATAAACGGGAAGCTGAACGCACCCCAGGTAGTGTGAAAGCCGAAGATGGTGATCGGCAGCTGCACCAGATAGTTGCTGCTGGCAATGATCAGGATGTGGAACAACGAGAGGCGCACCAGCGCCGTCTGGTGCTGAGCAGGGGTCAGATTCATATTGTGACCTTTTTGGTTAATGGGGTTAGGGAACCCATACCGCCACCATTGGCGATAATTGAGGGGCGGCATTATACCGCCCCCTATCGATAGTTCAATCTTTATGCTGTTCAGCAAGCCAGAACAGCACCTCCTGATCGGCCGGGTGAACCGCGGTCAGCCAGCAACCGCTGTAGTGTTCATATTCGAGTCGCAACCGGCTGCCTTCAAATTCCAGCAGCCAGCTGTGGCGGTCTGCCCCCCATTCCCGTTCGATCACAACCAGCTCCCACGCGGCCAGCAACGACTCGGCACGGGCTGGAAAGTTGTCCCACTCAAGCCCATCACACGCCAGCATCACCACGCCGGCGTCCGTATCTGTCTGTGTAATGCGCCAGTTCATCCCTTGCCTCTCAACTGCTGCACGACAGCTCGCCACCGCAATACCAGCTGGCAATCGGCGTGGCGAGCTCCTCATATTCAGGGTGTTCATCATAGGGATTTTGCAAGGCGGCAAACAGCCGCTCAAACGGCATCATATCCCCTCGCTCTGCAGCCTCTATCACCTGCTGGGCCAGGGCATTGCGCAGCACATATTTCGGATTGACCGCATCCATCTTCGTCTTGCGGACAGCGTCCTCGCTCCCCTCCCAGGCTAGGCGCTCACGATAGTCCGTCAACCACCCCTGCCAAGCGGCAGGATCCGGCAACAAGGCCAGCAGGGAGGCGGGCCACTCCCCCTGTCGGGTCAGTTCGCCCAGCCGACGTAGGAACAGGTGGTAGTCCACCTTGTGTGCCGCCAGCAGTCGGAACAGCTCGCGAAACAACGCCGGATCATCGTCCTCCCACACCACCAGCCCAAGCTTGGCCCGCATCAGCTCGGAGTAGTGCAGCATCAACTGGTGTTCATACTGGGCCAGGGCCGACGCCAGGGCGTCTCCCTCGACATGACCCGCCAGCGCCTGGGCCAGCTTTTGCAGGTTCCAGTAGCCGACCGCCGGCTGCTGATCCAGGGCGTAGCGACCGCCCGGATCCGAGTGGTTGCAGACGAAGTCCGGCACATAGGTGTCGATGAAGCCGTAGGGGCCATAGTCCAGAGTCAGTCCGAGCAGCGACATATTGTCGGTGTTGAGCACCCCGTGGCAGAACCCCGCAGCCTGCCACTTGGCGATGAGCCGCGCGGTGCGGCGCACCACCTCGGCAAACAGCTCTGCTCCGTCGCTCAGCTCGGGGAAGTGGTGGCGAAGGAGATAATCGATCAGCAAGGGGATCTTCTCCCCCTGCCCGCTCCAGGCGAAATACTCGATGTGGCCGAAGCGCAGGTGGCTCGGGGCGGTACGCAGCACGGTCGCCCCCGTCTCCACCTGTTCCCGGTAAACGGGCTCCTGACTGCCCACCAGCACCAGCGCCCGGGTAGTCGGGATGCCGAGAGCATGAAGCGCCTCGGAGGCCAGATACTCGCGAATGCTGGAGCGCAGCACGGCACGACCATCGCCAAAGCGGGAGAAGGGTGTCTTGCCCGCCCCTTTCAGATGCAGATCCCAGCGCTGGCCATCCGGCGCCAGTTGTTCTCCCAACAACAGTGCCCGTCCGTCACCAAGGCGCGGGCTGTAACCGCCGAACTGGTGGCCGGCATAGACCTGGGCGACCGGCTGCATACCGGGCAGGGGCTGACCCAGGCCGCAGCAAGCCAGCCAGTCTGCCTCGCTCACCTCGTCCAGTCCCAGTTCACCAAGCAGCGAACGGTTGAGGTGCAGCAGTCTTGCATCCTGCAGTGGCTGGGGCGCCACGGGCTCGCAGGCCCAAGGCAGTTCGGTGGCAAAAGTGTTGATCAACTTCATGGTGATGCGGGTCGTCCCTGCGTATGCTCGTGTCACTCTTTATACCGCCCCCGGCCATTTCCGGCTAACAGGCGATCGCGTATTTCATATCAAGGAGAAGAAGATGCAGAAATGGGTGTATGCCCTGCCTTTGCTGGCTCTGGCCTGGGGACACAACGCCAGGGCGGCGGATATCGAGGCTGGCAAGGCCAAGGCTGCGGTGTGCGCCGCCTGCCACGGCGTCGCAGGCAAGGCGAGCGTGCCGGTTTATCCTCACCTGGCGGGCCAACAGGAGGCCTATCTGTTGAAACAGCTGAAAGCCTTCAAGGATGGCAGTCGCAAGGAGCCACTGATGGTTCCCTTCATGGCCCCGCTCAGCGAGGCGGACATGGAAAACCTGGCGGCCTATTACGCCAGCCTGAAATAATTCACGGCGTCCGGATAATGGGCGCCTTCCCCCTGATGTGCCCCCTCCCGGCCTGAGTCTGCCGCAGTCGATGATGCTTCGCTAATCAACCCTAGCGCCGGCAGTAGTCGATTATCAGGTCCATAAAGGCTTCACCGAAGCGCTCCAGCTTACGATGGCCGACGCCGTTGATCGCCAGCATTTCGTCTTCCGTCATCGGCATGAGCTGTGCCATCTCCACCAGGGTCGCATCGTTGAACACCACGTAGGGCGGCACCTCTTCATCCTCGGCGATCTGTTTGCGCAGGGCGCGCAGCTCCTTGAACAGCCGCTTGTCGTAGTTGGCGTTGTCGAGCAGGCCGTTGCGCTTCTCCTTGCGACTGGAGATGGGCTGCAGGCGGGGTACCGCCAGTTCCAGCTTCACCTCGCCGCGCAGCACGGGGCGGGCCGCCTCGGTCAGCTGCAACACCAGGTTGCGGGTGATGTTCTGGGTCAGCAGGCCTTTGTGGATCAGCTGGCGGATCACGCTCATCCAGTACTCGTGGCTCTGATCCTTGCCGATGCCGTAGGTCGAGAGCTTGTCGTGGCCGTGATCCTTGATGCGCTGATTGAGCGAGCCGCGAAGCACCTCCACCACATAGCCTACCCCGAAGTTCTGGCCCACCCGCCAGACGCAGGAGAGTGCCTTCTGGGCGTCTTCGGTGCCGTCATAGCTCTTGGGCGGATCGAGGCAGATGTCGCAGTTGCCGCACGGCTTGTCGTTGTACTCACCGAAGTAGTTGAGCAGCACCTGGCGCCGGCAGGTCTGCGCCTCGGCAAAGGCCGCCATCACGTTGAGCTTGTACTGCTCCACCTGCAGCTGCTGAGGATTCTCGATGTTGTCGAGCAGGCGGCGCACCCGGCCGATGTCGGCGGGATCGTAGAGCAGCAGCGCCTCGGCGGGGGTGCCATCGCGGCCGGCACGGCCGGTCTCCTGATAGTAGGATTCGATGTTCTTGGGGATGTCGTAGTGCACCACGAAGCGCACGTTTGGCTTGTCAATGCCCATGCCGAACGCCACTGTCGCCACCACTATCTCGATGTCATCCTTGAGGAAGGCCTCCTGGGTCTGCTGGCGCAGCTCGAGTGGCAGGCCGGCATGATAGGGAGCTGCCTTGCAGCCGTGACGGGAGAGCCGCTCGGCCACCTCCTCCACCCGGTTGCGGCTGGAGCAGTAGACTATGCCGCAGTTGCCCTTCTGGCTCTGCACGTAGCGCAGCAGCTGCTCGGCCGCCTTGAACTTCTCCACCAGACTGTAGCGGATGTTGGGCCGGTCGAAGCTGGCGGTGTGGATAAAGGGATCGTTGAGCTCCAGCCGGTGCAGCATGTCGCTACGGGTCGCCTCGTCGGCAGTGGCGGTCAGCGCCACCACGGGCACCTGGGGAAACCACTGCTTGAGCCGCCCGAGCGCCGCATATTCCGGCCGAAAATCGTGCCCCCACTGGGAGACGCAATGGGCCTCGTCGATGGCGAACAGACCGAGCGGCAGTTCGGCCAGCCGGTCCATGAACTCGTGCTGCAGCAAGCGCTCTGGGGAAACATAAACCAGTTTGATCTCGCCGCGGCGCATGGCGGCAAAGTTCTGGATCATCTCCTCCCGGCTCAGGGCCGAGTTGATGTAGGCCGCCGCCACGCCGTTGGCACGCAGGGTGTCGACCTGATCCTTCATCAACGAGATGAGGGGTGAGACCACCACCCCGAGCCCCGGTCGCAGCAGCGCCGGGATCTGGTAGCAGAGCGATTTGCCGCCGCCGGTGGGCTTGAGCACCAGGGCATCGCGCCCCGCCACTATCTGCTCGATGATCTCGAGCTGGCCCGGCCGAAATTGCTGATAGCCGAAGACCGCTTGCAGCAGGGCTAGCGGTGTCTCTGGCTGAGGGTCAGGCAGGGTTTCGGCAATCGCGGTCATGGGCTCTCCTTTGGGGTCGCCATTCTAAAGCAGCCGCCGCCCACAATAAACCTGCCATTGCGACTGTTAAGGAAGTGTTGCAGACTGGCTGGAGTTTTTACTCGGCTTTGCTGACAGGGATCGGGATCAAGGATGAAACAGATGCTCAAGAAGATGGCGCTCAGTGGCATTGCCAACCTGTTCGCCGAGAAGATGCCGTTCAACAAGCTGATCGGCATGCAGGTGACCCACTACGACTTCGACAAGGTGGAGCTGCGCATCAGGATGGACGAGAAGCTCATCGGCAACCCCTTCCACAACATTTTGCACGGCGGCGTCACCGCCAGCCTGCTGGATGTGGCGGGCGGCATGATAGTCGCCGCCTCCTGCATCGACGAGCTGGAGGATTTCTCCCCCAGCTACCTCAAGGAGCGCTTCTCCCGCCTCGGCACCATCGATCTGCGGGTGGACTATCTGCGGCCGGGGCGCGGCAACGAGTTCATCGCCACCGCCCACATCATCCGAGCCGGCAGCAAGGTCGCCGTTGCCCGCATGGAGCTGCACAACGAGGAGGGGACCCATATCGCCTTCGGAACCGGTACCTATCTGGTTGGATGAGCCCGCTTAATGCATAAAAACCACTCTGTTAATCCACTTTTAATCATTAGATTCCTTACCCCCTCCGCCCGATAAAGAGCCATACTGAGATCCGGGATTGTTTGCAGAGGGAGGATTGCAGGCGATGAGTGCGAAACTGGCGACCACACCATCCAGAGCCTTGTTAATGCGTATCGAGTCCATGCTCGACGAGGTGCAGACACCCGAGTGTCGTCACTGGCTGGAACAGGAGCTTGAGGGCTATGCGCTCTCCTCGCCCCTGCCTTGGTATCGCATCGTTCCCTGTCGGCAACGCGGTCACTTTTTGGATCTGAAGACGGGAAAATATTTGACCTGTCATATCAACAGTCAAACGCTATGCCAACGCGATCTGGCCCAAATTCAGTTCATCTATGCCCGTGAACCCGCCGCCCACTATTTGCTGCAACGCAATTCCGGTATTGAGCCCTGGCCAGAACAGCTGCTGGAAGATTATCAGGAGCAGCTGATCCCCGGCCATCTATGCCTGCAAGCCTGGCATGAGCCCGTGATTTCATTACGTGCACAACTGATGGAGGGAATCGAACATTTCATTAGTGAGTACCCCAAGCACGCGGCCTTGCAACCTCAGCACAGCTTCAAGGCATTGCGGCATCAGCACTGGCATATCTGAGTAAGCGCCTGGCGCGCAAGGAGGGCACGATAGACAAGACCCATAGCGAGATTGCCACAATCTGAGAGTGCCGGAGTCAGGATCAGACTCCACCCATGGGCCACCGGGCGGTGGCCCTTTTCATGCCTGCTGCAATCCCCCTCAGCACTCGTCCACTTCTTGTGACCGCAAAATACAGTCATGACTCAACCATCATCGGCAGTGCTCAGCCCGGGAATGCCCCAGATATTCCGGATGCGGAACTAGATGGCCCAAGCTACGTCAGGAAAGAGAAGCTGCCGGCTGGCAGAGAGAAGAAAAGCGGAGAGTATAAATGCGAAAAGGCCGCTCATTGAGCGGCCTTTTCAAATTTGGTCGGTGTGAGAGGATTCGAACCTCCGACCCCTTCGTCCCGAACGAAGTGCGCTACCAAGCTGCGCTACACACCGATGTCTGCGGGACGGGAATTTACCGAAAGCCCCGACACGACACAAGCCTTTTTTGCATTAAAAGGGAAAAAAACTGCCGTTCGCTCAACTATTCAGCGTTTTACGCGCGTGTTTACCGGAATGCAGCCAGGTGATGACATTCCGGCAACCAGACTCAAGGCAACTGCAGCGATTCGGGCCCCAGTAAACGGGGTCGCCAGTCAGCCACCATCCCGTGCTCCAGCCAGCTGGCCGCATTCTGACGCCAGTTGGGCGACAGCGCCGGGTTCTCCAGCAACAGCAGTAGATCGGCTTCGTTGCGTATCTGATTGAACAGGATGTCGGCGGTGCGCTTCACCGTCAGCTCTGGATAGGGCCTGTCCACCAGCTCCAGCGTCTGATCCGGTGCGACCATGCCCTCCTCCAGCACCCGCAGCAACCAGCCACAGCGGCCACTGAGCTGCATCACCTGGGACATCTGACCGTAGCCAAAACGCTGGTTGAGTTTGAAACAGGGCGATCTGGGCTGACTTATCTGGATCAGCGCCTCGCCGAGTCGATAGACGTCGCCGATGCAGGCCTGTGCTTCGGTCAGCCCGACACCGGAGAGATTCTCGCCAAAGGCGGCGGGTTGCCATGGCGTTTCGGGTGCAGGCAAGCCCAGCGCGGTTTGCCAGGTCTGCCACCAGGGGTAGTGATCGGCGGGATAGTAGTGCAGCGCCCGATCCGGGCCGCCATGATGACGTTGATCGCTTTGCTCATCCCCCTCCAGTCCAAGCTGGCCGCAAAACAGCGGCGCCGTGGCGGGGTGTTTGTGGATGGCTGTCGTGAGACCGGGCACCAGTTCGGCGCCACGGCCGGTAAAGAGAGAGATCCGCATACTCATCCTCCGAATTGACGAGAGTAGGCGGATCTTAACACGAGGTCAGGCGACAGCCTGCATCTGGGCTGTCATGGCGATCTCGGCGCGGCGGCGTTTCTCCGCCTTGGCCATCAGATACCAACTGCCAAAGGTAAACAGGGATACCGACAGCAGGATCAGGCTGGCCACCGCGTTGATCTCGGGTTTCACACCGAGACGCACCGCCGAGAAGACCTCCATCGGCAACGTGGTCGAGCCCGGGCCGGAGACAAAGCTCGCCAGCACCAGGTCATCCAGCGACAGGGCAAACGACATCATGCCGCCCGCCGCCAGCGAGGGGGCGATCATCGGGATGGTGATCAGGAAGAACACCTTCCAGGGCTTGGCCCCCAGATCCATGGCCGCCTCCTCGATGGAGAGATCCAGTTCCCGCAACCTGGCCGACACCACGATCGCCACATAGGCGGTACAGAAGGTGGTGTGGGCAATCCAGATGGTCACCATGCCCCGCTCGGCGGGCCAGCCCACCAGCTGGGCCATGGCCACGAACAACAGCAGCAGGGAGAGACCGGTGATCACCTCGGGCATCACCAACGGCGCCGTCACCATGCCGCCGAACATGGTCCGGCCGCGGAAGTGAGGGATCCGGGTCAGCACAAAGGCCGCCACCGTCCCCAGCGCCACCGCCGCAATCGCGGTGTAGAAGGCGATCTCCAGCGAGCGCAGCACTGAGCCTATCAGCTGCTTGTTGTCCAGCAGGCCGAAGTACCACTTCAGCGACCAGCCACCCCATACGGTCACCAGCTTGGAGGCGTTGAAGGAGTAGATCACCATGATGACCATGGGCAGGTAGATGAACAGCAGCCCCAGCCACAGCATCAATTTGGCAAAACCGAAGCGCTTCATGCTTTACCCTCCAGCTCTTTGGCCTGGTTGCGGTTGAACAGGATAATGGGGACGATCAGCACCGCCAGCATCACCACCGCCAGGGCAGAGGCCACCGGCCAGTCGCGGTTGTTGAAGAACTCCTGCCACAGCACTTTACCAATCATCAGAGTCTCGGGGCCGCCAAGCAGTTCCGGAATCACAAACTCGCCCACCACAGGGATGAACACCAGCATGCAGCCGGCGATGATGCCGTTCTTGGAGAGCGGTACCGTGATCTGCCAGAAACGGGTGAGGTTGCGAGCACCGAGGTCAGACGCTGCCTCCAGCAAGCTCTGGTCATGCTTGACCAGGTTGGCATAGAGCGGCAGCACCATGAACGGCAGGTAGGAGTAAACGATGCCGATGTAGACCGCCAGGTTGGTGTTGAGGATCTGCAGCGGCTCGTCAATGAGGCCTATCCCCATCAGCAAGCTGTTGAGCAGGCCATTGTTGCTGAGGATGCCCATCCAGGCGTAGACCCGGATCAGGATCGCGGTCCAGGTCGGCATCATGATGAGCAGCAGCAGAACAGTCTGGGTCTCCTTGTTGGCCCGCGCGATGGCATAGGCCATCGGATAACCGATCAGCAGACAGAGCAGGGTGCTGATGAAGGCCATCTTGAGGGAGCCGAGATAGGCCGCGATATAGAGCTCATCTTCCCGCAGCAGCAGATAGTTGCCCATGTTGAGCAGTATGGTGAGCTGGTTGTCGGCCCAGCTCACCACATCGGTGTAAGGCGGGATCGCCACATCTGCTTCGGCGAAGCTTATCTTCACTACGATGATGAAGGGCAGCAGGAAGAACAGGAACAGCCAGAAGAACGGGATGCCGATCACCAACTGGCGCCCGCCCAATATCTTCAGTCGTTTCAATGCATTCATGATTGCAGCACCACGCCGCTGTCATCTTCCCAGTAGAGGAACACCTGGTCATCCCAGGTCGGCCGCTTGCCGTGGCGTTCGGCATTGGCGATGAAAGCCTGAACGATCTTGCCCGAGGGCAGCTGGATGTAATAGACGGAGTGGCCGCCCAGATAGGCGATGTCATAGACCTCGCCCTTGGTCCAGTTGAAATCGGGGTGCTCGATCTCGACCGGTTTTTGCAGGCTCATCAGCAGCTTCTCCGGCCGCAGGGCATAGGTCACCTTCTTGTTCTCGGCGCGGGAGCTGATACCGTGGCCCACATAAATGGGCTGCTCCAGATCCGCACAGGCGATGGTGGCGTGGTCCTGCTCATCCTCCACCAGCATGCCGTCAAACAGGTTGACGTTACCGATGAACTCGCACACCAGCCGGCTGGCCGGGGTCTCGTAGATGTCCATCGGGCTGCCGATCTGCTCGATGCAACCGAGATGCATGATGGCGATCCGCTCGGCCATGGTCATGGCCTCTTCCTGATCGTGGGTCACCATGACACAGGTCACGCCGACCCGCTCGATGATCTCCACCAGCTCCAGCTGCATCTGGGAACGCAGCTTCTTGTCCAGTGCCCCCATGGGTTCGTCCAGCAACAGCAGCTTGGGGCGCTTGGCCAGGGAGCGAGCCAGAGCTACCCGCTGCCGCTGACCACCGGAGAGCTGGTGCGGCTTGCGGCGAGCATACTGGGTCATCTGCACCAGCTTGAGCATCTCCTCCACCCGGGCATCGATCTCGGCCCTGGGCAGGCCATCCTGCTTGAGGCCGAAGGCGATGTTCTGCGCCACCGTCATGTGGGGGAACAGGGCATAGGACTGGAACATCATGTTGATGGGACGCTCGTAGGGCGGCATATCGGTGATGTCGACCCCGTCGAGGAACAGACGTCCCTCGGTGGGGCGCTCGAACCCGGCCAGCATCCGCAACAGGGTGGATTTACCCGAACCGGACCCTCCGAGCAGGGCGAAGATTTCGCCCTTGTGGATGTTGAGCGACACATTGTCGACCGCCAGCGTTTCATCGAACTGCTTGCTGACCCGATCGATCTTGACCAGCACTTCTTTGCGCTGCTGACTGCCCTCGAGGGCTTTCTTGTAGGCACTGGAGGCTATCGCCATTACCAAACTCCCAAGCGTGACACCGACCAGAGGGTCGATTCATAAAAGCGATCTGGCGCCCCAGAGCGGGCACCAAGGTTAGGTTCCGGACTTGATCTTCGTCCAACTCCGGGTCATTTGGCGCTGTACCGCACGTGGATGTGCCTCCTGCACAAACAGATGCTCCAGCACCGCTTGAGGCGGGTAGACCCGCTCATCCTTGCGCACCTCCTCATCCATGAACTCTCCGGCCTTGGCGTTGGGGTTCGCATAGCCCACATAGTTGCTGATCTTGGCGATCACCTCGGGCCGCAGGACATAGTTGATGAGGGCGTGGGCTTCTTTGACATTGTGGGCATCCGCAGGGATGGCCATCATGTCGAACCAGAGGTTGGCTCCCTCCTTCGGAATGCTGTAGGCGATATTCACCCCTTTGCCCGCTTCCTCGGCTCTCGCCGCCGCCTGCAGGATGTCGCCGGAGAAACCGGCCGCCACGCAGATGTCGCCATTGGCCAGATCGCCGATGTACTTGGAGGAGTGGAAGTAGGCCACATAGGGCCGCACCTTCAACAGCTGGGCCTCGGCCTTCTTGATGTCGGCCGGTTCGTGGCTGTTGGGATCGAGTCCGAGGTAGTTGAGGACGGCGGGGATCATCTCGTCGGCGGAGTCGAGAAACGCGACTCCGCAACGGGAGAGTTTTGCCATGTTTTCCGGTTCAAAGATGGTGGCCCAGGAGTCAATCTTGTCGACCCCCAGCACCGCCTTGATCTTGTCGACGTTGTAGCCGATGCCATTGGTTCCCCACAGATAGGGCACCGCGTATTGCTGACCCGGATCCACCTTGTCGAGCTGGCCGAGCAGCACGGGGTCCAGGTTGGCCAGATTGGGCAGCTGGGATTTGTCCAGTTTCTGGAACGCCCCCGCCTGGATCTGCTTGGCCAGGAAATTGTTGGAGGGCACCACCAGGTCGTACCCGGTCCGCCCCGTCAGCAGCTTGCCCTCAAGGGTCTCGTTGGAGTCAAACACGTCATAGACGGTCTTGATCCCGGTCGCCTGCTGGAAATCGCTGAGGGTCGTCTCGCCGATATAATCGGACCAGTTGTAAAAGTGCACCACAGGGGCTGCCTGGGCCACATTCGCCAGCCCCATGGTCAGGGCAAGGGTGATCAACTTGGTAGTATGCACTGTGTCAGTTCTCCTGTTTTGTGGTATTCCGGCTGCGCATCCCTTCGCGCGGCCCATCCCGAAGGGATGGCATCACAATCCTCCCGGCCGAACTGCGGACCGGGAGGAGCACTCGTCACTTACTTGCCGGACTTGATCTTGGTCCAGCTGCGGGTCATGGTCCGCTGCACCTTGGCCGGCAGATCCGGGAAGGTGTAGATCTTCTGCAGGGTCGCCGCATCGGGGTAGACACCCGGATCGGTGCGGATCGCCTCATCCACCAGCGGAGTGGCAGCCTTATTGCCGTTCGGGGCCTGGATCTGGTTGGTGATGTTGGCGATCACCTCCGGCTTCATCAGGTAGTTGATGAAGGTATGGGCAGATTCGACGTTCTTGGCATCGGCCGGAATGGCGATCATGTCAAAGAAGCTGCCAGCGCCTTCCTTCGGAATGATGTAGGTCAGCGCGACACCATTTTTGGCCTCGGCAGCACGTGCTTTGGACTGTTGCAGGTCCATGGAGTAACCGACCGCCACACACAGGTTGCCGTTGGCCAGATCCGAAATGTACTTGGAGGAGTGGAAATAAGCGGTATAGGGGCGAATGGAGAGGAACAGCTCCTCGGCCTTCTTCAGCTCGGCCGGCTTCTGGCTATCCGGCTTGAAGCCCAGGTATTGCAGGGCCGCGGGCAGCATTTCGGTCGGCGAGTCGAGGAAGGAAACACCGCACTCCTTGAGCTTGGCCATGTTTTCCGGCTTGAACACCAGATCCCAGGAATCCACCGGGGCTTTGTCACCCAGTACGGCCTTCACCTTCTCGGGGTTGTAGGCAAAGCCGATAGTGCCCCACAGATAGGGGATGGAGTACTGGTTGCCCGGATCGCTAGGCTCGAGCGCCTTGAGCAGGTTGTCATCCAGATTTTGCCAGTTGGGGAGCTTGGACTTGTCCAGCTTCTGGAACACGCCCGCCCTGATCTGCTTGGCCAGGAAGGGGTTGGACGGCACCACGATATCGTAGCCAGACTTGCCTGCCAGCAGCTTGGCTTCCAATACCTCGTTGCTGTCGAACACGTCATAGACCACCTTGATGCCCGTCTCCTTCTGGAAGTTATCCAGGGTATCCGAGGCGATGTAGTCGCTCCAGTTGTAGACGTGCAACACCTTCTCTTCAGCCATTGCTCCGGCGCTTGCCATGACCAACGCCACAGAGGCAGCGATCACTCCCGTTTTGAAAGACATCATCCTTGTCTCCTAAGCAAATTGTATGCGCATGCCAACCTGCCTGGCACCAGCTATCCCTTCAGCTTTGCAGCAGTCAGATCCAGACTGAGCCTTGCCAGTTTGACCAATTCATCAACCTGTTCCTCGGTGATGACCAAGGGGGGCGATATGATCATGGTATCGCCGACCGCCCTCATCACCAAGCCATTGTTAAAGCAGAATTCCCGACACGTCATTCCGGCATTTGCCTCGGCCGGAAAACGCTGGTTGGTCTGCTTGTCCCGGACAATTTCCAGCGCGGCCACCAGGCCTTTGCCGCGAGTTTCGCCCACCAGAGGATGGTCGGCCAGCTCGCTCCAGCGACGCTGCAAATAGGGGCCGATAGTATCATGCACTCGCTTAACTATGCTCTCGTTTTGCATAAGCTGGATGTTGGCTACCGCCACGGCGCAGGCCACCGGGTGACCCGAGTAGGTGAAGCCGTGGTTGAACTCACCCCCCTCCTCCACCAGCACCTTGGCGACCCGATCGCTCACCATCACGGCACCCAGCGGCAGATAGCCGGAGGTGATCCCCTTGGCCAGGCACATCAGATCCGGTTTGATGCCAAACCCTTCGCTAGCAAACCAGTGGCCGGTGCGACCAAACCCGCAGATCACTTCATCAGCGATGAGCAGGATGCCGTACTGATCGCAGATGCGCTGGATCTCGGGCCAGTAGCTGTCGGGCGGAATGATGACGCCGCCGGCCCCCTGGATCGGTTCGCCGATGAAGGCGGCCACCTTGTCCACTCCCAGCTCCAGGATCTTTTTCTCCAGCTGGCGGGCACGCTCCAGGCCGAACTCGTGGGCACTCATCCCCTGCCCCTCGCCAAAGTGATAGGGCTGATCGATGTGCACTATGCCGGGGATGGGCAAGCCACCCTGGGCATGCATGCCCTTCATGCCGCCAAGGCTCGCCCCCGCCACGGTGGAGCCGTGATAGGCGTTGTGGCGGCTGATGATCACCTGCTTGTCGGGCTGCCCCTTGCTGGCCCAGTAGTGACGTACCATACGCAGCACGGTGTCGTTGCATTCGGAGCCCGAGCCGGTGAAGAAGACGTGATTGAGATGGGCCGGCGTCACCTCGGTCAGCAGAGTGGCCAGCTCGATCACCGGCGGGTGTGCAGTCTGGAAGAAGAGGTTGTAGTAGGGCAGCTGCTGCATCTGGCGGGTGGCGGCATCCACCAGCTCCTGGCGGCCATAACCCATGTTGACGCACCACAAACCCGCCATGCCGTCGAGGATGCGCTTGCCGTCGGAGTCCTCCAGATAGACGCCATCGGCCTTGGTGATGATGCGGCTGCCCTTCTTGTTCAGGGCCTGAAAATCGGTAAAGGGGTGCAGGTGGTGGCTGGCATCCAGTTGCTGCCACTCACGGGTGGTGTGCTGCATTTCTTGCTCCTCGGTTCCTTCGACTCAAGCGGTTTGTTTCATGAATCGAGAGGCTGCTGGCGCGCTGCCAGCACTCTCGATATGAGCGGGGAGGTTCAGCCTCCCCACAGGGGGGATGCGTGACGGGCACGCATCCGGGTCACACGTTCAGCAGCAGGAATTCCCGTTCCCAGCGGCTGATCACCCCGAAGTAGGTCTCGTATTCCTTGCGCTTGACCGCCACGAAGGCGCGGGTGAAGCGCTCGCCCAGCATCTCCTTGATCGGCTCGCACTGCTCGAGATGGCTGAGCGCCTCCTCCAGCGAGCGGGGCAGGCTGTAGGGCAGCTCGTAGGCGCTCGACTTCATCTCGGGCAACGGGTCCAGCTTCTCCATCATGCCGAGATAGCCGCAGGCCAGGGTGGCGGCCAGCGCCAGATAGGGGTTGGCATCGGCACCGGCGAAGCGGTTTTCCACCCGGCGGGCATTGGGCTCGGAGAAGGGTACCCGCAACCCGCAGGTGCGGTTCTCCACCCCCCACTGCACGTTGCGCGGCGCGCTCTCTCCGAAGGTAAGGCGGCGGTAGGAGTTGACGTTCGGTGCCAGCAGGGCGGTCACCGCCGGGGTGTATTTCTGCAGCCCGGCGATGAAGTGCATGAACAGCTCGGAGTGGCCACCGCTCTCGGTGCCGAACAGGTTGCGGCCGTCCATGTCCTCCAGACTCTGGTGGATGTGCATGGCGGAGCCGGGCTCATTGCTCATCGGCTTGGCCATAAAGGTGGCGTAGATGCCGTGGCGGTGGGCCGCTTCCCGCATGGTGCGCTTGAACAGGAACACCTGGTCGGCGAGATCGATAGCATCCCCGTGCAGGAAATTGATCTCCATCTGGGCGGCGCCGGATTCGTGGATCAGGGTATCCACCTCCAGCTCCTGGGCCTCGCAGTAGTCGTACATGTCCTCGAAGATGGGGTCGAATTCGTTGACCGCATCGATGCTGAACGATTGGCGGGCGGTCTCCGGGCGACCGTTGCGTCCCACCGGAGGCACCAGGGGATAGTCGGGATCTTCGTTGCGGGTCACCAGGTAGAATTCCAGCTCGGGTGCCACCACCGGCTTCCAGCCCTGCTTCTCGTAGAATGACAAAACCCGGCGCAGTACCGAGCGGGGGGCGATGTCGATCAGCTTGCCATTGACGTCGAAGCAGTCGTGGATCACCTGGGCGGTCGGCTCCAGTGCCCAGGGCACGAAGCGGATGGTGTTGGGATCGGGATAGAGCTGCATGTCCCGCTCCAGCGGGTCGATCATGCTGTCATCGTCCGGGTATTCGCCGGTTACCGTCTGGGTGAAGATGACCTCGGGCAGGCGCATGCCCCCCTCGCGTAAAAACTTGTTGGCTGGGATGATCTTGCCCCGGGCGTTGCCGGTGAAATCCGGAAACAGGCACTCCACCTCCGTGATGCGATTGTTCTCCATCCAGCCTTTGATACTGTCCATGTTAAACCCCGACTTTCGATTGTCATTGGCAAGGGTGTCTAATATATGGAACACCCTTGTTATCAAATTGTAATCAGCATCACCATAAAAGCCCGCCATCAAGGGCAATGTCAAGGTGAACTGTTTAAAAAAATATAAATATCGGTGCATATAATGACCAAGACGACACCAAATACTAAACACTTCATCCCGGACTCAGCTCATTGCAAAGCCAGTGCCAGCAGGGGTTTCAGGACGCGACAGAACCCGGCCGAACAGTGGTCCGAATGGGCTTTTCTTTGCAAGGGCGCACAATCCTTGTCCCATTTGCTTTGCTTGGCTGCATTTTTTTGGTACAAGGCCCGCCCTGATTTGCACTCTCTTGCACGATTCGGGTGCAAATCAGACACAAGGGCTTGGTCTGCAGGCAGACAGCCCCCATAAACAGGGATAATTGGGTTAGTAAACTGACTGGTAGTAAATCGTATGTGTGATTTCATGACTGAAGACCAACTGGCCTTTTACAAGGGGCAGATCGAGCAACAGATCGTCGAGCTCGAGGAACGCCTCAACTCCCAGGCCAGCCAGGCCATCGCCACCGATACCAACGAGATGGCTGATGAAATTGACCGTGCCAGCATCGAGGAGGCCCGCCGTCTGGAGCTGAACCGCATCGAGCACGACAAACTGCACCTGCGCAAACTGCGTGGCGCGTTGAAGCGCATCAGCGAAGGAGATTTCGGCTACTGCGAATCCTGCGGTGACGAGATCTCTCTCAAGCGGTTGCAGGCTCGTCCAGAATCCCGTTTCTGCGTCGAGTGCCAGAGCACCAAGGAATTCAACGACACTCACGTATTCCGCCGCGTCGCCTGATCTCTGTAGACCGTCGCGATCCGCGGTGAATCGCGGGCAGGCTGCACGGCCCAAGGTATCCGGTTCATCTCGATGAACCGCGAGCCTGACGGCGAACACGCCTTGCTCATGACTTCGCCACAAGATCGCGGAGAAGTTCTGATAGACTCCGGGCTAGCCCCGGATTCTAGAGGAGAACAGAGAGTGAAATGGCTCATCAAGCTGTGCTTGTGTCTGCCCCTGCTGGCACAAGCACAGGTTCTGCAGGTCAAGATCCCCAGCCGGCCCATCAACAGCCTGGATCAGGAGTACCAGATCAAGCTGCTGGAACTGGCCCTGACCCGCTCCGGACAACCCTTTCGCATCGACCCCGTCGAACTCGATCTCAACCAGTTCACCCTGCAGCAGCAGCTGGTCAAGGGCAAGAAGATCAATGTGTTCTGGATGGGTACCTCCAGTGCTCTCGAATCCGCCCTCATCGCCATCCCGATCCCGCTGTTTCGCGGGCTGGAAGGGCTTCGCCTCTCGTTCATCCACCAGGATGCCCAGGAGAAGTTCAACCAGATCAACACCCTGGCCGATCTCAAGCAGATGAAGGCATTGCAGGGGGTCGGCTGGGCCGACAACAGGATCCTGGAAAATGCCGGCATCCCCACCTATTCGGGTCGCTACAGCAACCTGTTCCGCCTCATCAATGACGGTGACAAGGTGGACTTCTTCCCCCGCAGCCTGGTGGAGATCTTCGCCGAACATAGCGAACTGGCCGAGCAATACCCCCGCCTCGCCATCGAGCAGCACCTGCTGCTGCGCTACCCCTTCGCCCAGTTCTTCTTCGTCAGTCCCAACAATCCCAAGCTGGCCAAGGCGATTCAGACCGGGTTGGAGCGAGCCTACGCCGACGGTAGCTTCATGAAGTTCTTCAATGAGAACCCCAGGATCCGCGAGGCGCTGGCCAGCGCCAACCTGGATCAGCGGGTCACCATCAAGCTGGATAATCCGGACATGACCCCCTTGCTCCAACGCATTCCGGCCCAATATTGGCAATATCCGCCCCGCTAAGGGGGCGTTTGTCGCAAGCGGCCACCCCAACGCCGGGTTGGCCACTCTCCACCGCGCCCAGGAGTTGATATGCAAAAGACCAAGATGAGCCTGCTGCTGGCGGGTTGCCTGCTGGCCATGCCGGCCCTCGCCGACAAGGCCGATCCCGTCGGCGAGGTAAGCACCTCGTTCAAGCTGCTCGGCCCCAACCACAAGATCCTGGTGGAGGCGTTCGATGACCCCAGGATCGACGGCGTCGCCTGCTATCTGGCGCGTCCCAAGACCGGCGGCGTCAAGGGCGGACTGGGGCTGGCGGAAGATCCGTCCCACGCCTCCCTCTCCTGCCACCAGATCGGCCCCATCACCCTGCCCGAGAAGCTGAAGGCGGGAGAAGAGGTTTTCGACGTCAGCACCTCCCTGGTGTTCAAGGAGCAGAAGGTGGTGCGCTTTTACGACCAGAAGCGCAATGCGCTGGTCTATCTCACCTACAGCACCAAGCTGGTGGACGGCTCCTACAAGAGCGCCGTCAGCGCTGTGCCCATCATGCCCTGGGGCTGATCCCCGCAAGGAGGCAAGCATGTACGAAACCGTTCTGATCACCGGCGCCACCAGCGGCATCGGCCACGCCCTGGTGCACGACCTGTGCGCACGCGGCTACCGGGTCTATGCCACCGGCAGGAACGAAGCCGCCCTGGCCGAGCTGATGGCCGCCACCGGCTGTCTCGGCAGCAGCGCCGATCTCACCGATCCCCCGCAGGCCATGGCCCTCTATCAGCGGGCTCGCGAAGCGCTGGGGCGGGTCGATGTGCTGATCAACAACGCCGGCGCCAACCCGCGCAAGGCGCCGATCGCCGACACCACGCTGGAAGAGTTCGAGCTGCAGTACGCCCTCAACCTGCGCGCCCCCTATCTGCTCGGACGCGAGGCCCTGCGCGAGATGATCCCGCGCGGCAACGGTTACATCATCAACGTGGTGAGCACCTGCGCCCTGCGCCACCCCACCCCCATGGGCATCTACAGCACCATGAAGAGCGGCCTGGCGAGCCTGAGCCAGGTGATGATGAAGGAGGCCCAGCCCCACGGCATCAAGGTCTCGACCCTCTACCCGGGCGGCGTCGATACCCCGTTTCGGGCCGAGGCCAAGCCTCACTACATGCAACCCGCCAGTGTGGCCACCACCATCACCACCCTGCTCGGTCTGCCGGCGGACGTGATCGTCCACGAGATGACCTTCCGGCCGCCGTTCGAGCTGGAGTGAGTACGTCATGCGGGCATGGTGATCAGGATCACGGTTTGTAGTAACGTGACGCCATCAACCGATACGGAGTTCCAACATGAAAGTCGCCGTTTTCAGCAGCAAGAGCTATGACAAAGAGCATTTCAACCAGGCCAACAGCCAGTACGGCTTCAACCTGGAGTTTTTTGATGTTCGCCTGGAGGCCAAGACGGCCCGACTGGCTCACGGCTTCCCGGTCGTCTGCCTGTTCGTCAACGACGATGCGGATCGCGAAGTCCTGACCGAGCTGGCCGCCAACGGCACCAAGGTCATCGCCCTGCGCTGCGCCGGTTACAACAATGTGGATCTGGCTGCCGCCAAGGAGCTGGGGATGAAGGTAGTGCGGGTACCGGCCTATTCACCGGAGGCGGTAGCCGAGCACGCGGTGGGGCTGATGATGACCCTCAACCGCCGTATCCATAAGGCCTATCAGCGCACCCGCGACGCCAACTTCTCGCTGGAGGGGCTGGTCGGCTTCAACATGCATGGCCGCACCGCCGGCATCATAGGCACCGGCAAGATTGGCATCGCCACCCTGCGCATTCTCAAGGGCTTCGGCATGCGGCTGCTGGTAAGCGATCCGTACCAGAACCAGGCGGCGCTCGATCTGGGGGCCGAGTACGTGGATCTCGACACCCTGTTCCGCCAGTCCGACGTCATCAGCCTGCACTGCCCGTTGTTCAAGGAGAACTACCACCTGCTGAACAAGGAGGCGTTCGACAAGATGAAGGACGGGGTGATGATCATCAACACCAGCCGGGGCGGCCTGCTCGACTCCAACGCCGCCATCGAGGCACTCAAGACCGCCCGCATCGGCGCCCTGGGGCTGGACGTCTACGAGGAAGAGGAAGATCTCTTCTTCGCCGACAAGTCCAACGAGGTGATCACCGATGACGTGTTCCGCCGTCTGTCGGCCTGCCACAACGTGTTGTTCACCGGCCACCAGGCCTTCCTGACCCGCGAGGCGCTGCACGCCATCGCCGATACCACCCTCAGCAACATCCGGGCGCTCGACGGCCAGGGTCGCTGCGACAACGAGGTGGAGTAAGGGATAACCCCTTTGTTCACCCTGCGCCGGGTTGTGAGACCCGGCGCCATCGGGTAGGCTAGCCCCCCTTTTTTATTCAGGAGTCTGGCTGCCTATGTTTATCGGATTTGATTACGGTACCTCCAACTGTGCCGTTGCCGTGATGGAGCAAGGCAGCCCCAGGCTGCTCAATCTCGGCGCCTCCCGCTATCTCCCCTCCACCCTGCACGCCCCCCATCGGGATGCCATCGCGGGTCTGCTGGCCGAGGGGCTGGCCCCGACCCGTCAGGCGAAATACCTCAAGCTGCGCGGCCCCGTGGTGACCCGGGCCCAGAGCGTGCGCCGCCAGATGCGGGAAGAGGGGCTGATCGACGAGCTCAGCTTCGGCACTACGGCGCTGGAGCGCTATCTGGAGGAGCCGGACGAGGGCTATTACATCAAGTCGCCGAAATCCTTCCTCGGTGCCTACGGCCTCAAGGCACCGCAGATCGCCCTGTTCGAAGACATCGTCTGCGCCATGATGCTGCACGTTCGCCAGCAGGCGGAACAGCAGACCGGAGCCCCCATCCGCCAGGCGGTGATCGGCCGCCCGGTCAACTTCCAGGGGCTGGCGGGGGAAGAAAGCAACCGCCAGGCCATCGCCATCCTGAGCGAGGCGGCCCGCCTCGCCGGGTTCGAGCAGGTGGAGTTTCTCTACGAACCGGTAGCGGCCGGTTTTGAATTCGAGGCGCGTCTGACCGAAGACTCCGTGGTACTGGTGGTGGATATCGGCGGCGGAACCACAGACTGCTCCATGCTGCGCATGGGCCCGAGTTACCGTGACCAGCTGGATCGCAGCGGCGATCTGCTCGGCCACAGCGGCCAGCGCATCGGCGGCAACGACTTCGACATCCGCCTGACGGTGGAAGGCATGATGCCACTGCTCGGCATGCACGAGACCCTCAAGACCGGCAAGCCGCTGCCCCACCCCCTGTTCTGGGACGCGGCCGCCATCAACGACGTCAGCGCCCAGAGCCGCTTCTACAGCCTGGATACCGCCCGCCAGCTGCAGGATCTGCAGCTCGACAGCCAGCCCGGCAGCAAGCTCTCTCGCCTTGCCAATCTGCGGGCCCACAAGCTGAGCCACCAGCTGGTGTGGCGCGCCGAGCAGGGCAAGATCGCCCTATCGGAGCAGGATCTGAACCGCCAGTCCCTGGACGAGCTGGAGAAAGGGCTGGCAGCCGAGCTCAATCGCGAGCAGCTGGCCTGCGCCTCGGCGCCGCTGCTGGAGAAGATCGGCGAGCTGATGGATGAGGCCATCGCCGCCGCCGGTGTACAGCCGGATCGCATCTTCGTCACCGGCGGCAGCGCCCGCTCGCCGCTGATCGCCAGCTTTATCCGCCATAAGCTCCCGGCTATTCCGCTGGAAGGGGGCGATGACTTCGGCTCGGTCGCCTCCGGTCTGGCCCGTTACGCCGAGCGGTTGTTCGCTTCGGCGAACCAGGGGGAATAACCGCTCCGGCTCAGGAGGAGTGCCACAAAACAACAGGGAGGCCATTGGCCTCCCTGTTGTTTATCTTGCGACCCCTCAGAACTGAGAGCTGGTCATGTCGAGGCCATCGACGCAAAGCAATCTGGCCGGCGGCATGGCGATGCCGGAATCGAGGCAGTAGTCGACTATCTTGTCCTCGAACTGGCCGTATACCACCTCCAGATGCTGGGGTTGCCACATGCGAGCCGTCCAGATACGCCCCGTGCTGGTGGCGGCGATGCCTGACACGGGTTGCTCCCGGGCCAGCAGGGTTCCCAGCACAGCGGGCAGCGTATCGCAAAACTCCCTGACAGCTCGGCAGGCCAGATCATGCAGCCGATCGCCACGTCGCGGTGTGACAGCCGTCTGGTAGAGGATATTGCCGCCATCAATGGCCTCGGTCGTCTCGTGCAGGGTCATCCCCGTCATCTGGGGCTCCAGCATGTAGCTGGGCCAGAAGTGGGTGATGCAGCCACGGTACCAGGGCGAGAGGCCGCCGTGCACATTCCACGCCATGCCGTCAAAGCAGTTCAGCAACTCGGGGGAGAGTTTGTGGCAACCGTAGGAGAGCAGCAGTGTCGGCTGCAACTGGCTGATCCTGCGGATCATCTCGGGCCCGTTCAGCTCGTCATGCCCGATGCCGATGGCCGCATCCAGCGGCGCCCCCTGGGCGGCAAAATAGTGCTGCTCGCACTCGTCACGCAGGCGGAAGTGGTGTTGCCAGAGTGCGGCCAGGCGCCCGTTCAGATGAGCCGGTGGCGCCGGGGTGAAGTATTCCCGCCGTTCGGCGAACCAGGTCACCGGCAGGCCGCTGGCCATAACCTGGCGCGCTAGGTAGCGGTGGCGGGGGTGATCCCCGGTAATCAGGACTATCGACATGTTTTCTCCTGTCAGCGGCACTGTGGGGCAGTAAACCGGATAAGCTCAGCCTCTTCCAGCAAGGGTACCACGGCCAGCAGGGTGGCCAGCGGCATCCTGGCACGACGGGCCATCTGCAGCAGCGTGTGCCGACCGTCGGCCAGATTCAGGATCCACTGCATCGCCATCAGCTGGGTACGGCCATCCAGCAGCTGATCGCTCGACTTGCTGTAGCTCGCAGGCGAATTCAGGTTGGGGTAGAGCCCCCGTTTGCCGAGCTGGGGTTCACCGTAGGGGTTGGTACGCTCGAATACCCCGGCATTCTCGTGCTGCAACAGCAGTTGTTCGAGCTGATCGATGGCCTCGTTCAGACGGGAGATCTGCATGAACTCCTTGGTATCACCGCTGGTATGGTATTCGGCAAAGTTGCCGTAGACGGTGCGGGCCGCTTGCGCCACCGGCAGGTCAAAGCCCGGCGAGCAGTACTGGCGCTCGTCCGACCCATGGCAGGGGGTGAACTCGCGGACCGCCCAGCGCTCGGGCTGTTCGCTGGCCAGCTGGCGTACCAGCTGGTTGAGCAGGCACTCCTCCTGCCTCGCCAGCTTGACGGAGAGGGCACTGGCCGGCCCTCCCAGACAGGTCAGCACCAGACCACCGATGCAGTGGGACTTCAGGTGCTCGCCATAACGATGCAGGTAGCAGAGGCTCCCTATGGTCTCGGGCGCCAGCACGAAGCGGTAGCTGAACCGTCGCTTCGGCCAGCGAGCCAGCCTGTGGTACAAGCCGAGCAGCACCAGGGGGCCGCTCAGCTCGTTGTTCGCCATGCTGGGGTGACACAGATAGCTCGACAGCAGAAACTCCTGCCGGCTCTCGCCGCCCAGCAGGGCCGTGCCGTAATTGATCTCGCCGGCCTGGAACCGGCTGTCGATGCGCACCTGATAGTCACCGGGAGCCAGCTGCGCCAGCTCGTTGTGGGTGAGGCAGAACCCCCAGTTCGGCTGGTAATAGGAGGTGACGTAGGGGATCAGATCCGGCAGATGCGGCAGGGTATGAAGCCGGGGGCGCAACGCCTCGAGCGAATAGCGCCCCTCAACCGGCGCCGAATAATTGACCACCCTCAGGTTGTGATCGGCAAAATCGGCCACCACGCGGCCATCTGGCGCAGTCAGCGTCGCCGAATCGATATGCCATTCGTGCGGGACAGTCCAATCGAAGACCTGGGTGCCGGAGGGCGTGCTCTCCAGCTGCAATGGCATCTGCTCGGCAAAGATGGCCAGACTCTCGCGCAGCCCCGCCCCCGAGATGCTGCGACAGATGGGAAACAGGCGGTCAAACAGTGAGTCCAGCTGCTCGGTGGTCATTTTATATGTTTCATCAAGGCGTTAATCGTTGCGGCACTTTATCACACCCGGCATTGATGGCACCAAATGACCGACGGGTGCACGTTCCCAAACGCCGCTGATCATCTGTTGTCTGCATGGGGAGCTGGCATTCTGTTGTCTGTTGCCCGACCGGCTGTTTACCCAGCAGATCTGGCACATTGCCGGCAAAAAGCAGATAGATGTCGCTATTTAACGACACAGGGGCGAAATGGCGGCGACAGAAGCGGTCGGCTTGCTCTCCTCTGCCCCTGCTGCAAACGGTCCCGACAGGATATGCTTGTCGCTCCCCCCAACGGAGCCTTGATATGTCCAGATTGCCCGCCCTGCTGATCCCCCTTTTCATGCTCGCCGGATGCAGCTCGACTGCCTTTGTCCAGCAGGATCTGCAACATCATCACTGGGTGCTGAGCAAGCTGGATGGCCAACCGGTCGCGTCGGTGCGCGACAATCCCCCCGACCTCGAGATCGGCGAGCACTTCACCGTCAACGGCATCGCAGGTTGCAACCGTTACTTCGGTCAGGGCCATCTGAAAAAAGACAAGTTGTGGGTCACCAGCCTCGGCAGCACGGTCAGGGCCTGCACGCCGCCCCTCGATGCCATCGAACAGGCGGTGCTCACCACCCTGACCGAAGGGGCGCGTCTGAGCGGCGACAGCCAAACCCTGATCCTGCAGGGCAAGCAGCACCGTTTGGAATACCAATTGCGCGACTGGGTGTTTTGACGCTCAAAAGCCGCATCACAAACAGGAACATGTTGCCCGGCTGTGGCACAATATGAGGCAGAATTCGCAATGGAGGCTGCCTCAGCCATGTCGATGGACCGTCTGTTTGACAAGATCAAGCAACTCCCCACCATACCCAAACTGCTGCACGAGTTGATGCAGAGTTTCAACGATGACAACGCCCGCATCGACCTGATTGCGGCCAAGATCGCCATGGATCAGGTGATCAGCGTCAAGGTGTTGAGGATGGCCAACTCGGCCGCCCTGCGCCGTGGCAACGAAGTGACTTCGGTCGAGCAGGCGGTGATCCGCCTTGGCTTCAACCGCTTGCGCTCCATCGTGGTTGCCTCCGGCATCATAGGCAGCTTCAAGACACCCCCCAGTTTTGACAAGAACAAGTTCTGGACCGAGACCTTCCAGGTGGCCACCATCGCCAGGACGCTGGCCAAAGAGGCCAATGTGCTGGATCCCGAAACCGCCTTCACCTGCGCGCTGATCCACAACATTGGCGAGTTGCTCATCCAGAGCACCCTGCCGGAAGAGGCCGAACTCATCAATCTGGCGATCCAGAAGGGGAGCAGCCGGGTCGAGGCCCAGCGGGAGATGCTTGGATTTGACTACGCCCAGCTCGGAGCCGAGCTGGCACGGCGCTGGAACCTGTCGGAGAGCTTCGTCGAGGCCATCTCCCAGCAGCTGGATCCCCTCTCCCACGATCCGATCAGCAAGGAGGCGGTGCTGATCCGCCTCGCCGTGTTTATCTCTTTCGCCTGGAATGCGGGGGTGCCTGCCCAGGCCATCATAGCCCGCTTCCCCAAACCGTTGGCCGACCAGCTTGGGCTGGACCCCAAGTCGTTGGCAAACCAGCTCGAAACGCTACACGAACAGGGCAACGCCCTTGCCGAGCTTCTGACTCAATAAGTGATCATGACCCATCCGTTTCTGTTTCATCCCCAGGTAGCGCCCTGGTTCAAAGAGAGCGCCGATGCACTGCAACTCACCCTGTTCAGCGAACTGGACGCCCCCATCCGCGAGGTGTGGCTTCGCCACGAGCCGGACAACGAGGAGTACCTGATCGCCATGACCCCTGTCTCCACCCGGGACAGGCTGCAGGTGTGGCAAGTGACCCTGCCGCTGACCAGAGGCCAGGATATCCATCTCTACTGCTTCAAGTGCCTCACCGACGAGGAGCAGTGGTGGCTGCACGGCGCCGGCGTCAGCTCGGCCATGCCGCCGCGGGAACAGCATTTTCGCTTCAACAGCCTGCACCAGCCGCCGGCCTGGGTGCAGGATCAGGTGTTCTACCAGATCTTCCCCGACCGCTTCTGCAACGGTGATCCGTCGCTTAGCGTCAAGCATCACGAGTACGAATATCGTGGCAAGGCGGTCATCAGCAAGGCCTGGGGCGAGCCGGTCAGCCGCCACGACGAGGGGCACGGCGCCTGCGAATTCTATGGCGGCGATCTGGCGGGCATCGATGCCAAGCTGCACTACCTGCAGTCCCTCGGGGTGACGGCGCTCTACCTCAACCCCATCTTCGATTCACCGAGCAACCACAAGTACGACACCCAGGACTATTTCAAGGTCGACCCGCATCTGGGCACCAACGCCCAGTTCGCCGAGCTGACCCGCAACCTGCACCAGCGCGGCATGAAGATCATCCTGGATGCGGTGGTCAACCACACCTCCACCGAGCACCCCTGGTTCTGCCCGCCGCTGGGGGCCCAGAGCAACCCGGATTCGCCATGGCGCAGCTTTTATACCTTTGATGGCGATGGGGATTACGTCAGCTGGAAGGGCATTCGCAGCCTGCCCAAGCTCGATTTCTCCAGCGAGCAGGTACAGGACGCCGTCTACCGGGCCGATGACGCCATCCTGCGCTACTGGATGCGTGCCCCCTACCAGATCGACGGCTGGCGCTTCGATGTCATCCACATGCTGGGTGAGCGGGGCACAGCCGAGGGCAACAGCGGCCATGTGCGTGCCATTCGCGGCGCGGTGAAGCAGGAGAACCCGGACGCCTACGTGCTCGGCGAACACTTCTTCGAGGCGAGCCAGTGGCTGCAGGGTGATCAGGAAGACGGTGCCATGAATTACTATGGCTTCGCCCACCCGATCCGCGCCTTCCTGGCCGGCCAGGACATCGCCTATCACCCCATCAAGATCAGCGCCGAGGAGCTGGATCGCTGGCTCAGGCTGGCGCGGGCCCACATCCCGTTCAAAAACCAGCTGGCCCAGTTCAACCTGCTGGACAGCCACGACACCGCCCGCTTCCTCCACCTGCTGGGAGAGGACAAACAGCGGATGCGGCTCGCCGCCACCTTGCTGCTCACCTATATCGGTGTGCCCTCCATCTACTACGGTGACGAGGTGGGGCTCTCCGGTGGCAACGACCCGGATTGCCGTCGCTGCTTCCCGTGGGAGACCACCGCCTGGGATCATGTGCTGCACGACCACTACCGCCGCCTGATCCAGATCCGCCGCCAGCGCCCCTCCCTGCGCCGTGGCGATATCCAGACCCTCTACGCCGGCCCCCACAGCTATGTGTTCGCCCGCACCCTGCAAAGCGATCAGGTGGTGGTGGCCTGCAACCGTCATCCCACCGAGCCGCGCACCATCAGCTTGCCCCTGTGGCAGACCGCCAGCCCGGCCAGCCGCTTCACCGATGCCTTCAACGGCGACAAGTTCGAAGTGGTGCAGGGAGAGCTGCAACTGACCGTCCCCGCCAATTCGGCCAGGGTGCTGCTTTCCAGCTGAGAGTGACGCTCTCCAGTTGAGAATAAAAACCGGAGCCCAGTGCTCCGGTTTTTCGTTTGTGCAATCGGCGCTGGCTGGCAACCCCGCCCATGGCTGCGGGCAGCGCCCTATGACGGCCCGACCGTATCAGTAGTTGATGCTGACGTAGGGTACTTCCGGCACCTGCCACAGCTGCTTGAGGCAGACGGTGAGCACAAAGAAGAAGTTGGCCAGCAGGTTGGCGAAGCGATAGAGGATGGGGTCGAATGCGACGCCACTCTCTTCCAGCCGCACCAGCAGTCGCACCACCTTCTTGCTGCCACAGCGGCACAGATGCAGGATCGGGATGGGTTGCGGCCCCTGGGGCAGCACGAAACCGGTGACCCGGCCACGGCTCGCCTCGTTATAGTGATCGTAACGCCCCTTGAGCCAGTCCAGATCCTCCTCGAAGATGCCGAGCTTGCCGCGCACCGAACCGTTGAGGTTGTAGATAAGCCGTTGCAACGCTGCGAGATCCGCCAGCATGGGCCGAATATCGGCATCCGGTGCAAGGTGTGACAACACGGCGCCCACCTGACAGCAGAGCTCGTCGGTGGCGATTTCAAAATCACATTTGAGCGACGTTTCGAAAATAAAGGGGTAGCAGAGCTCGCGCTTGTCTCTGGGCTTCTTGGGGTTCATGGGACGACCGGATTGAAGAAAAGGCCAGTTTGCCAGCCCCCGGCGGGCGTGGCAAACGGCTGATTATTAAGGAGTGAGGCCGGCTATCAGCCGTACTGGCTGTCGGTCCCGGTCGCGGGCTGGAACTGGCCAATCATCCGCAACGCCTCCAGCATGCGCTGGTTGAAACTGGTGAAGCTGCTGACCTGGGCCGGGTCCTCCTCCCCTCTGGCGGCCAGCACGGCGGGCACCAGCGCCTGTTGCTGGGAGGCGGGCAACAGGGTATCCGCCTGCTGCTGCACCTGATCAAGTTTGGGCAGGTAGTCGGCCAGCGGTTTGAGCATCTCCTGCAGGGAGTGAGCCCCCTGATAGGTCTGGCTCAGCTTGACGCTCTGCTTGAGTTTGAGCGAGTAGGAGGCCAACTGGCTGTCATCCAGTTGCAGCTCGCCCGCTTTCTTGAGCAGATCGTCGAAGTTGCCTGAGAAGAAGCTCCCCGCCAGATCGTCGATCCCCTTGACCAGTTTGCCGATAGAGTCCATCTCTTCGCTGCTGAGATCCCCTTCCAGGGAGAAGCTGAAGCTCTGGCTCGACTTGAGGCTGAACTGGCTGCCCCCCTCACCCTGCCTGGACTTCATCTGCCAGCTGTCGTTGAAACGCAGCAGCACCTTGTCGCCATCCTTGGTTTCGATCTCCAGAATGCCCTGCTGGCGGCTGGCCATCTCGATCGCGGCCCGCTCGGTGGGGGAGACCTTGCCGAAGAACTCCCGTTCAAACTCCTCGAGCCCGTCCTGGATCAGCTTGTAGCTCTGCTCGATGCCGGTCTTGATGTCCTCGTTGTCGGTAGCCAGATCCCCCAGCTGCTGCTTGGCCGCGTTGAAGCCCATGTCGACCCCCTTGCGGGCCTGCTCCATCATCTTGGTCAGCTCGTCGTCGGACTTGCCATCGGCACGAGCCGCCCCCAGCCGGCCGGTGACGAACTGCAGCACGTTGTCGGCCACCGACTGGAAGTCGAACAGGGTCTCTGGGGTGATCTCCTCCGGCGCCTTCGTCTTGGGCGCCTGATAGTGCTGGCCGTTGATCTCCAGGGAGAATTGCAGCGCCTGCTGGATCAGCACCTGAGCCCACTTCGGCGGCTGGTGCAGGGAGACCTCCTCCCCGCTCTGATTCTGCTTTGCCTGTGCCTGTTGAGGCGATTTGGGAGAAACACCCACTCCCTTGGGTTGGGCCGCGCCCACGCCATCGATTTGCATCATGTGTCCTCCCATCATGCCTGTAGATCGGATATCGGCCCGATTGCACACTTCTTGACCACAAAATACTGGACAATCCAGAGCGGCCTTTTAAAATCGGGCCCCTTTGGGTGGCCTGTTGCCTTCCCCCGTTTTCGTTCCGGCCCGGCCGGTGTGCATATGAGGTATCTATGACCCAATCCCAACGGGCTTCCGCTGACTCCCAGCCCCTGCGGACTCCTGCCGACTACCAGGCCCAGCTCGACGAAAAATGCGAGCGACTCACCCGACTGTTCGCCGGCTACCCGCTCCCAAAGCTGGAGGTGCATGCCTCGCCCGCCGAATATTACCGGATGCGCGCCGAATTTCGCATCTGGCACGAGGGGGATGACCTCTTCCACTGCATGTATGCACCGGCAACCAGAGAGATCATCCGGGTCGACCAGTTCCCCACCGCCAGCCGCCTCATCAACCAGCTGATGCCTGTGTTGCTGGAGGGGCTGCGCCCGCAGCCGGTGCTGCGCCGCAAGCTGTTCCAGATCGACTATCTCTCGACCCAGTCCGGCCAGATCGTTGTCAGCCTGCTCTACCATCGCAAGCTCGAGGCCGAGTGGCAGCAGGCCGCCGAGGCATTGCAGGCCGACCTGCGCGCCAAGGGGTTTGATCTGCAGCTGATTGGCCGCGCCCACAAGCAGAAGATTTGCCTGGGCAACGATTTCGTCGTCGAGCAGCTGAACGTCGCCGGCCGCCAGCTCACCTACAAGCAGGTGGAGAACAGCTTCACCCAGCCCAACGCCGCCATCAACGAGCAGATGCTGGGCTGGGCGCTGGACGTGACCCGAGGCAGCGAGGGCGACCTGCTGGAGCTCTACTGCGGCAACGGCAACTTCTCCATCGCCCTGGCCCAGAATTTCCGCAAGGTGCTGGCCACCGAGATCGCCAAACCAAGCGTGGATTCAGCCCAGTACAACATCGCCGCCAACGGCGTCGACAACCTGATCATCCTGCGCATGTCCGCCGAGGAGTTCACCATGGCGATGCGCGGCGAACGGGAGTTCAACCGCCTCAAGGGGGTCGACCTCTCTGCTTACCAGTGCAACACCATCTTCGTCGACCCGCCCCGCGCCGGTCTCGACGATGCCACCGTCAAGCTGGTGCAGGATTACGACAACATCCTCTACATCTCCTGTAACCCCGAGACCCTGCAGGCCAACATGCAGGTGCTCGGCGAGACCCACGAGATCGCCCGCTTCGCCCTGTTCGACCAGTTCCCCTGGACACACCACATGGAAGCCGGGGTCTATTTGAAGCGCAAGGCTGGTTAAGCCGAAAGAAACATATAAAAAACAGGGCCGAATGGCCCTGTTTTTTTATTGCCGTACTGCCTGCAGGCAGTTGCCATTACTTCTTCTTGGCGTACTTCATGGAGTCCAGCGCAACCGCCAGAATGATGATGCCGCCCTTGATGATGAACTGCCAGTAGGGGCTGACGCCGATATAGGTCAGACCGTAGTTGATCAGGGTGAAGATGAGTACCCCGGTGATCACCCCGGCCACGGTACCCACGCCACCAGCAAACGACACCCCGCCCACCACGCAGGCAGCGATGGCGTCCAGCTCGTACATGAAGCCCAGGTTGTTGGTGGCACTGCCGATCCGCCCCGCTTCCAGCATGCCGCCGAAGGCGTAGAAGACACCGGCCAGGGCATAGATCATCACCAGGTTGACCGCCACGTTGACGCCAGACACCTTGGCCGCTTCCGGGTTGCCACCGATGGCGAAGATGTTCTTGCCAAAGCGGGTCTTGTTCCACAGCACCCAGACGAACACGCTGGCGATGGCCGCGTAGAAGGTCAGGTAGGAGAGCTTGAAGCCGCCTATCCGGATAAAGCCCTGGGCAAAGCTGGAGAAGCGGGGATCGAAGCCGGCTACCGGTGAAGCGCCTACCGAATCGAAATAGAGGGAGTTGATACCGTAGACGATGATCATGGTCCCCAGGGTGGTAATGAAGGGGGTCACGTTCAGGTAGGCCACGATCAGGCCATTGATGAGGCCAATCAGGGCCCCGACGGCGCACACCAGCAGGATCACCACCGGGATGGGCACCTCGCCCAGGGTCGGGAAGACCTTGTTGACGTTGGTCAGCGCCTGCAGCATGGTCGCCGCGATGAGCGCCGCCAGGCCCACCTGGCGACCGGCCGACAGGTCAGTCCCCTGGGTGATGATGATGCCTGCCACCCCGAGGGCGATGATGACCCGCACCGAGGACTGGGTCAGGATGTTGCTGAGGTTGGTGAGGCTCAGGAACGAGGGTTCCTTGATGACGATGATCATCAGCAGCACCAGCAGCACCACATAGATGCCGTTCTCCTTGAGCGCCTGCATCAGGTTGAAATTTTTTGCCGACTCCATAAATGTCTTCCTGTCTCTAGAGGTACAGAGATGCCAGACGCAATATCTCGCTCTGGTCAGTTTCTTTGGTATTGACGATCCCGGCGACCCGGCCATTGCTCATCACCAGGATGCGGTCGGTGATCCCGAGCAATTCCGGCATCTCGGACGAGATGATGATGATGCCCTTGTCCTTCTTCGCCAGCTCCAGAATGAGCTGGTAGATCTCGAACTTGGCCCCTACATCGATGCCGCGGGTCGGCTCGTCCAGCATCAGGATCTCCGGCTGGGTCAGCAGCCAGCGACCGATGATCACCTTCTGCTGGTTGCCTCCCGAGAGGGAGCCGATCTGGGTCTGCTGGGTCGGTGTCTTGACCCGCATGGAGTCGATGACCCACTGGGTGTCGCTCTTCATCTTCTGGTCGCTGAGCAGCCCCATGGAGCCCTTGTAGTTGTCCATGTTGGCGATCAGGGAGTTGAAGGCGATGTCGAGACGGGAATAAATGCCGGTGGAACGACGCTCTTCCGTAACCAGGGCGAAACCGTTGCGAATCGCCTCGTGGGCGTTGTGGTTCGCGATCTCCTTGCCATGAAGCCGGATGCTACCCTCGACATGCTCACGGATGCCGAACAGGGTTTCGACGATGTCGGTACGCTTGGCCCCCACCAGACCGGCAATGCCAAGGATCTCCCCCTTGTGCAGGTTGAAGGTGATGTCCTGGATGGAGGGCTGGTTCTTCGCCGTCAGGTGCTCGACCTCGAGGATCACCTCTTTCGGCTGGTTGGTTTTCTCCGGGAAGCGCTGGGTGAGCTCGCGACCGACCATCATGCCGATGATCTGATCCATGGTCATCCCCTTGAGGGGCTGGGTCGCCACCCACTGGCCATCCCGCAATATGGTGATCTCGTCACAGAGCTGGAAGATCTCTTCCATCTTGTGGGAGATGTAGACGATGCCGCACCCCTTCTCCTTGAGCTTGTTGATGATCTTGAAGAGGTGATTGACCTCTTTCTCGGTCAGGGAGGAGGTGGGTTCGTCCATGATGACGATCTTGGCATCGTAGGAGAACGCCTTGGCGATCTCGATCATCTGCATCTGGGAGACCGACAGGGTCGCGACCTTGACCCTGGGGTCGATGTCGATATCCAGCTCGTCGAAGATCTGCTTGGTGTCGTCATACATCTTGTCGTGGTCGATGAACCACCCCCTGGTGGGGTAGCGACCGAGCCACATGTTGTCCATCACGGAGCGTTGCAGCACCAGGTTCAGCTCCTGATGCACCATGGAGACACCGTTCTCCAGCGCCTCCTTGGAGGAGGTGAAGTTGATCTCCTGCCCCTTGAAGAAGATCTTGCCCTGATCCTTCTCGTAGATGCCGAACAGGCACTTGAGCAGCGTGGATTTCCCCGCCCCGTTTTCGCCCATCAACGCATGCACAGAATGAGGACGGACCCGTAAATTGACATTATCGAGTGCCTTGACGCCAGGAAAGCTCTTACTGACGTCAATCATCTCCAACAGCCATTCTGATTGTTGCTGTGTTGTCATATCAGCCATCACATCTGGTTGAAACAGAGGGCAAGGGGATCTCCCTTGCCCTGAAGGGGAGGATTACTGGAACTGGGACAGGTTGTCTTTATCGACACCGACGTAGGGAACACGGACGACCTTGTCGACAATGTTCCAGCTGGTACCTTCACCAGCAGGTTTGCCTTCGGCCAGGTTCTTGGTCAGATCGAAGGTGGCCTTGGCCTGGTTGGTCGCATCGTTCAGCACGGTACCGGCCATGGCACCGCTCTTGACCAGCGCCAGGGCCTCCGGCAGCGCATCGACACCAAACACCGGAATGGCGGTCTTACCCTGAGCCTTGAGGGATTCAACAGCGCCCATTGCCATGCCGTCGTTGTTGGCGATGACCACTTCGATCTTGTCGGCGTTGGGGCCGGAGATCCAGGCATCCATCTTGTCTTTCGCCATGGCGGTATCCCACATACCGGTATCCATGTGCAGCTGCTGGGTCTTGATGCCACCCTCGTTCAGGGTCTTGACCACGTAGGTGGTGCGGGCTTCCGCATCCGGGTGGCCCGGTTCGCCTTTCAGCAGCACGAACTGGATGACGCCATCCTTGTTCAGATCCCAGGCCGGATTGGCTTTCCAGTGCTTGGCAATCAGCTGCCCCTGGATAATGCCGGACTCCTTGGAGTCGGTACCTACGTAATAAGCCTTGTCATAGCTGGCCAGGTCGGTGGCGTTCGGTTCCTTGTTGTAGAACACCACAGGCACATCTTCACCACGGGCCTTCTCGATCACCACGGGGGCCGCCGCCGGGTCAACAAGGTTGATGGCCAGGGCCTTCACCCCCTTGGCCAGCAGCACGTCGATCTGATCGTTCTGCTTGGACTGATCGTTCTGGGAGTCATTCATCAACAGCTCCACGTCCGGATTGGCTGCAGCCTCCTTCTCGATGGCCTTGCGTACGACCGACATGAAGTTGTCGTCGTATTTGTAAACGGTGACCCCGATCCGGGTTTCGGCATGGGCAGTGGCACCGGCCATCAGGCCCATCAACAGGGCGGCAACTGTGGTGAGTTTTTTCATTATGTGTGCTCCGATGTATCTATCTGTGTTGTAGGGTGGCGAGCAATTGAGCAAGCGCCAGTAAATGTAATCGGTTTGTTGTGATTCCTTCTGTGATCCTCACAACGAAATGGAAACGATTACACTTTGTTACATTGAAATCTTTTTGTTATTTTTCAAATACATAAATTCAAGAACAATCTTTGAGACTCAATCAATCCTGGTCTGTTGAGGCTAGTCGTTGTGGCCAGGTTGTCAAAACGGCTCACATCAGGGTGCAACGCCAGTGGTAGCGGCGTGCCGTCAACTGGTACTCGGGCCGCACGCTCTGGCTCCAGGAATCATCCCCGCCGACCCCCATGTGGGCGCCATCGAGGCAGACATGGATCCCCTCTTCTGCCACCAGATCGCTCTGGTGACGCGCGGCGGCGAGCTGCTGCTGGCTGAAGCGGCTGACGCTGAAATGGAAGGTCCCCGTCACCCTCACCTCCCCCAGCTGTAACCAGCGGCTGTCGCAACGCAACCCGTTGTCGGAAGGGAAGATGTAAGGGGTGTGCATGGCGGCCAGCGGCGCACTCCAGTGCCCCAGATCCGCTCCCAGCAGACGATCCGGATAGTTCTCGTGGGGGCCGCGTCCCAACCACTCAACCCGCCCCGGCACACCGACCAGGTGCAGCAGCAGGCCGATACGAGGCAGGGAGGGGAGTGCAGGCGCCAGCTCCGTCTCTATCTCGAGGGTCATGGCCCCCTCGCTGGTGAAGCCGTGTCGCCACTGGCTGACCACCAGCAATTGCCCGTCGTAGAAATAGCCGTGGCACACCCGGATCTCGCCCTCTGCCGCCACCATGCCGAGGCAACGGTGCTGCCAGTGGGTCAGGCCGCAGGCCTGCCAGCGGGCGATCCAGGAGTCGGGATCCGCGTGGTCCGCCTCGCTGGTGCCGATATCGTTGTCGAGCGGCGCCCGGTAGAAGTGATCCCCGATCGGCGCCAGCAACTGCTCCTGCCCCCCCTTCAGCCAGCTAATGATGCGGCCGCTCGCTCTGTCCAGCCGCCACTGGTTGTCACCACCGCAGGCAAGCCATCCCTCGGGGGATTCAGTCAGGGTTGCCGGAGTGACTGGAGCCGGTAGCGCCAAGGGGGCAAGCAACATAAATTGCTGACGGGCCACCTCATGGCCCGCCCCGGACCAAGAAGTGACGGCAGGCTGAACGATGGCCAGATCGAGCCAGACCAGAGCGCCAGGCGTGAATTCCGGCAAGGTATCGACCAGCGTCAGCTCGCACCGGCCCAGGGGCGCCAGTGCGAGGGTGATCTCTCCCTCAAGCAGCACGCGCCCGTTTTCGCACAGCTGCCAGCGCAGCCACTCGTTGTCGGTTGCACGGAACAGATATTCACTCTCGATCTGCACCCGCAGCGGCGCATGCCCCACCAGCTCAAACCGGAATGGCTGCTGGGCCCGTTTTGCCTCGAACAGACCAGGATGGGGCGTGCGATCGGGAAACAGCAGGCCGTTGCAGCAGAACTGGCGATCGTTTTGCACCTCCCCGAAGTCACCGCCGTAGCCCCAGTAGTGGCGACCGTCGGTCGTGTATTTGTCAAGCCCCTGATCGACCCAGTCCCAGACAAAGCCGCCCTGCAGTCTCGGATGCTCGCGAAACGCCTGCCAGTAGTGGGCAAAGCCCCCCAGGCTGTTGCCCATGGCATGGGCGTATTCGCACAGGATCAGCGGCCGGGTCTCGCCGGGCAGACCAATCCACTTGGCCAGTGCCCACTTGGGCACCGCCAGGAAGGGTTGATCCTGATGAGTGCGGGCATACATGGGGCAGATGATGTCGGTGGCCGGGGTATCGGCCCCGCCCCCCTCATACTGCACCGGACGGCTCGGATCGCTGCGCTTGATCCAGCCATACATGGCATCGTGGGCCGGGCCATAGCCGGACTCGTTGCCCAGCGACCAGATGATGATGCAGGGGTGATTGAAATCACGGGCCACCATGCGGGTGGCACGCTCCAGGAAGGCGTTGCTCCAGGCGGGATCTCGCGCCAGCCGCCCCATGGGGGTCATACCGTGGGTCTCCAGATTCGCCTCGTCCACTACATAGAGCCCCAGCCTGTCACACAACCGGTAGAGCGCCGGATGATTGGGGTAGTGGGAGCAACGCAGGGCATTGAAGTTATGCTGCTTCATCAGCCGCAGATCCTGCTCCATGGTGGCAAGATCGATGGCATAGCCCCTGGCGGGATGGTGCTCGTGACGGTTGGCGCCACGAAGGAGCAGCGGCTGACCGTTGACCCGCAGCAAGCCGTCACGGATCTCCACCACCCGAAAGCCCACGTCGCAGGCCTCGCTCTCGATGGGCTGGCCCTGCTCATCCAGCAGAGTCAGGGTCAGGCGATAAAGGTGGGGGGTCTCGGCGCTCCACTTGCGCGGCGCCGCCAGCGCCAGCCACAACTCGGCGCGATCGTCATAAGCCCCTTTCTCGTCAATGGTTTGAGTGCCGATCTGCTGGTGTAGGGTTGCTACCCGCTCACTGCCGTCATAGAGATTGGCCACCACCGACAACCCGGCGGCATTGGCCGCCTGCAGTTCAATCTTGAGGCTCCCATCCCGATAGCAAGCATCGAGCCCGGGTGTGACCCGCATGTCCATCAGATGACGGACCGGCTTATGAAGCAGGCTGACGGAGCGGAAGATCCCCGACAGCCACCACATGTCCTGATCTTCCAGATAGGCACCGTCCGACCAGCGCAGCACCAGCACCGCCAGCCGGTTTTTGCCCGCTCGCAGACAGGGGGTCAGATCGAATTCGGCGGGCAGTCGGCTGTCCTGGGAGTAGCCGACCCAGTGTTCATTGCAGAAGAGATGAAAAGCGCTGCTTACCCCGTCGAGAATGATGCGGCTCTGACCGCTGGCCAACCAGTCGACGGGCAACTCGAACTCACGGGAGTAACAGCCGGTCGGATTGTCGGCCGGTACTCTGGGGGGATCGCAGGGAAACGGATACTTGATGTTGGTGTAGATGGGACCGTCGGTCAGCGGGCGATTCCCAGGGTAGGCTGCATCCAGCTGCCAGTTGCCGGGCACCAGAATGGGGCAGGCATCCGCCAGATCGCCCTTTAGCCAGGCCTCCGGCACCAGTTCGGGGGCCGCGAAAAAGGAGAAACGCCACTCGCCATCCAGTGACAATCTGGAGAGCGAGGCCCTGTCGAGCCGGGCATCTTCCTCGTTGCGCCAGCTGAACAAGGGGGTGTGGGCAGGCAAGCGATTCACCGAGGTAATCGCCTGGCTCTGCCAATCCTGACGCGCCACTATCTCCCTGAGCATTCAGATACTCTCCACCGATACGAAAACGTATTCAGTTTAGAGAAGTCCGACGCAGGGAACGGCGATCTCGCTCACAGCAATGTAAACGATTACACTGATTTTGTTAAGTAAAACGGGGTAAAAACAATTAAAACCGGTAAAACTACAGCGCCATCAGCCGGGATGGTTAACCATGGCTCACTCATTCCCCCTATCCGGCCCGCACCGGCGCGACCGAATGGCGGTTGATCAGGGTCGGGGTGTAGATGCGGTTCTGCTGCGCCTCACCCTCCCCCGCGGCCAGCTGCAACGCCAGCTTGGCTGCCTGGGATGCCATCAGTTCAATGGGATAGCGCATGGTCGAGAGCTTGGGTCTGAGGTATCTGGCATAGATGATGTCATCGAAACCCACTACCGAGACCTCCTCCGGCACCCGCAGGCCATTGTCAGCCAGCACCGAGATGGCCCCTGCCGCCATGGCGTCGTTGTAAGCCACCACGGCTGTCACCCGAACCCCTTTTGCCAGCAGATTGAGCATGGCCTGCTCGCCCCCTTCCTCGTTGGGAGGCCCGCTCTCGACAAGCTCCGGATCGGCGACCAGACCCGCGTCATGCAAACCATCCTGGTACCCCTGTTGCCGCAAGGTGGAATCCTCGATGGCATGATCCGAACTGATGAAGGCGATATGGCGATGCCCCAGCTCGATCAGATGACGGGTGGCCGTGGCCGCTCCCAGCCGGTTGTTGAGGGCGATGCAACGCCCGCGAAGGGCGGGAATATCTCGGTTGATCAGCACCATGCCGGGCACCCGCATGGCGTAATCGCAGAGCTCCTCGTCGCCGAGTGCCTTACTGTGCACCACCAGCGCCTCGCAGCGCTTGCCGATCAGCAGCTCGATCGCCTCGCGCTCCTGGCGTGCCTTGTGAAAACCGTTGCCCATCAGCAGATGCAGATTCTGCTCGACAGCCACGGCAGAGACCCCCTTTACCAGGGCGCCGAAGAAGGGATCGGCCACGTCGCCCACCACCACACCCATGGTGTCGCAGGTCTGGTTCACCAGTGCCCGTGCGTTGGCATTGGGGGTATAACCCAGCTCCGCCATGGCCTGTTGTACCGCAGCACGGGATGCCGCACTGGCCTTGGGCGAGTTGTTCATCACCCGTGAAACCGTTGCCACCGACACATTCGCCAAACGGGCGACATCCTTGATAGTACTCATGCTGTTTTCACTTATTTCACAGTCCACAATGGCGCCATTATACCCAGCAAACTCATTGAAAATAGTGACGAAAGGAATATCTGTCATCATTGGGATCATAAAAACAGTGTAATCGTTTACACCGTTTTGCAAGCAAGCTCACAGTTTGCTCGCCGTCCCCTCGGCTAGACTCCTTCCAGACACGTTTTCAGTGGAGAGCAAGATGAAGGTTCTGGTCACCGGCGGCTGCGGATATATCGGCAGCCATACCTGTCTGGCCTTGCAGGCTGCAGGCATGATCCCCGTGGTTGTCGACAACCTCTGCAACAGCAAGCCCGGCGTATTGACTCGGGTAGCTGCGATCAGCGGTCAATTACCCGTTTTTTATCAAGGGGATATTCGCGACCAGGCCCTGCTTGATCGCATCTTTGCCGAACACAGTATCGATGCGGTGATCCACTTCGCCGCCCTGAAGGCCGTGGGCGAATCGACCCGCATTCCCCTCGACTACTACGAGAACAACCTGAGCGGCACCCTCACCCTGCTGCAGGCGATGAAGCGGGCCGACGTCCACAACTTGGTGTTCAGCTCCTCGGCCACCGTCTATGGCGATCCCGCCAGCCTGCCCATCCGGGAGGATTTCCCCCGCAGCGCCACCAATCCCTACGGGCGATCCAAGCTGATCATCGAGGAGATCCTGGAGGATCTGCAGGCCGCCGAGCCCCACTGGAGCATGACGCTACTGCGCTATTTCAACCCGGTCGGCGCCCACGAGTCGGGCACCATGGGGGAAGATCCCCAGGGGATCCCCAACAACCTGATGCCCTACATCACCCAGGTAGCCATCGGTCGTCGTGACTGCCTCTCGGTCTTTGGTAACGATTACCCTACCCCGGATGGCACAGGAGTACGCGACTATATCCACGTGATGGATCTCGCCGAGGGACACGTCAAGGCGTTGCAGCGCTGCGCCGGTCATGGCGGCGTACATGCCTACAACCTGGGCACGGGCCAGGGCCAGAGCGTGCTGCAACTGGTCACTGCTTTTTCTGCCGCCTGCGGCAAGCCGCTCCCCTACCGCATCGAGCCAAGACGCCCGGGCGACATCGCCGCCTGCTGGGCCGACCCGTCCAAGGCGATGTGCGAGTTGGGCTGGAAGGCCACCCGGGATGTCGCCGCCATGTGTGCCGACAGCTGGCGCTGGCAAGCCAACAACCCCAATGGCTACGAGGAGTAGGCATGCCGGCTCCCGCGGAACAATGACCTTATTTTCAATACCTTATCAGGAGAGATGATGTTCAACCCCGTCGATCATCCCCATCGCCGCTTCAATCCGCTGACCGGCCAGTATGTGCTGGTCTCTCCCCACAGGGCCAAGCGCCCCTGGCAGGGGCAGATGGAGAAGGTGAGCCAGGCCCCCCAACAAGCCCACGACCCCGACTGTTTCCTCTGTGCAGGCAACAAGCGGGTCACTGGTGACATCAACCCCGAGTATCAGGGCACCTTCGTCTTTACCAACGACTTCGCCGCCCTGATGCAGGACACCCCGGCCGCCGACACTGCCGGTGACCCCTTGCTGAAACTGGAGGCCGCCCGTGGCACCAGCCGGGTCATCTGTTTCTCGCCGGATCATGGCAAGACGCTGCCCGAGCTGCCCCTGCCTGCCATCGAGGGGGTGATCACCACCTGGATGGCGCAGGTCGCCGAGCTGTCAGAGCAGTGGGAATGGGTGCAGGTGTTTGAAAACAAAGGGGCCGTCATGGGCTGCTCCAACCCTCACCCCCATGGCCAGCTGTGGGGCAGTGACTTCCTGCCCAACGAGATCGCCCGCGAGGATCAACATCAACGCGACTGGCTGGCCGAGCACGGCCGCCCCATGCTGCTGGAGTATGTGGAGCGGGAGCTGGCCGACCGATCCCGCATCGTGGTGGAGACCGACCACTGGCTGGCGGTGGTGCCCTTCTGGGCCGCCTGGCCGTTCGAGACCCTGCTGCTGCCCAAGACTCATATTCCTTCCATGCTGGATATGACCCCGGCCCAGCAGCAGGATCTGGCGATAGCGCTCAAGGAGCTCACCAGCCGCTACGACAACCTGTTCGAATGCAGCTTCCCCTACTCCATGGGTTGGCACTTCGCGCCGCCCCGCTCGGATTGCCCCGAGGCCTGGCAGTTGCACGCCCACTTCTATCCGCCGCTTTTACGTTCAGCCAGCGTGCGCAAATTTATGGTGGGCTTCGAGATGCTGGCCGAGACCCAGCGCGACCTGACTCCGGAGCAGGCGGCCGAACGACTGCGAGCCCTCTCTTCCGTTCATTACAACCAGATCACCCCAGCCAATGAGGAAACCCCATGACCCCGAGCCAACGCGTCAGCGCCGTCTTTGCCGAACAGTTTGCCAAAGCGCCCTCCTTGCTGGTACGCGCCCCCGGCCGCGTCAACCTCATCGGCGAACACACCGACTACAACGACGGCTTCGTGCTGCCCTGCGCCATCGACTATGAAACCTGTGTCGCCATCGGCCTGCGGGATGACAGCCTGGTGCAGGTGATCGCCGCCGACTACGACAACCAGCGCGATCAGTTCGACCTGAACCAGCCCATCGAGCACCACCCCGGCCAGCGCTGGAGCGACTACATCCGCGGGGTGGTGAAATACCTGCAAGAGCGTGGTCATGCCCTGCGCGGCCTCGATCTGGTGGTCTCCGGCAACGTGCCCCAGGGGGCCGGGCTATCCTCTTCCGCCTCGCTGGAAGTAGCCATCGGCCAGGCCTTCAAGGAGGCCCAGAGTCTCGCCATCAGCCAGGCCGAGATCGCTCTCAACGGCCAGCAGGCAGAAAACCAGTTCGTCGGCTGCAACTGCGGCATCATGGATCAGATGATCTCCGCCAGTGGCAAGCAGGATCACGCCCTGCTGCTCGACTGCCGCTCGCTGGAAACCCGCCTCATCACCATGCCGGCCGATCTGGCGGTGCTGATCGTTAACTCCAACGTGCGCCGCGGCCTGGTGGACAGCGAATACAACACTCGCCGCCAGCAGTGTGAAACCGCCGCCCGTCACTACGGGGTCAAGGCGCTGCGCGACCTGGATCTGGCCGCCCTGGAGGCGGGCAAGGCCGGGCTGGATGAGGCCTGTTATCGCCGCGCCCGCCACGTAGTGGGCGAAAATGCGCGCACGCTGGCTGCCGCCGATGCGCTGGAGCGCGACGATCTGGTGCGTCTCGGCGAGCTGATGGCCCAGTCCCATGCCGCCATGCGCGATGATTTCGAGATCACGGTTCCCCCCATCGACGGCGTAAGTATTCACCGGAACAGTATTGACACAGGAAAAATGAGACGATCGTCTCTTGATCCCACTTTCCTGCTTGCTTGATCCTGCTCCTTAGATACGCTCCCCCCATGAGCAAAAACACCATGCATTCCGCGGGAATGCCCACCACTCTGGAGCAGGCCAACGAGCTGATTTATAAGCTCCTCGACCGCATCGCCGAGCTGGAGGACCGCCTCAATCAGCACAGCGGCAACTCCTCCAAGCCGCCTTCCAGCGACGGCCCCGGTGCACCGCCGCCGGCCCGCAAGCGTCCGGCGTCCGGCAAGCAACGGGGGGCGCAGCCCGGTCACAAGGGACATCGCCGCGAGCGGCATCCGCTTGATGCCCGCCTGACCCTGGTCCCGCATTACCCTGCCGCCGATTGCGCTTGCTGTGGCGGGGACATGGTGGCCCATGCCAAACCCTATCAGGTTCATCAGGTGTTCGAGCTGCCCGAGGTGAGCTATCTCGTCACCGAACACCAACTGTATCGTGCGACCTGCTCACGGTGTATCGGCACGACCCAGGCCGCACTGCCAGACAACGTCAGCAGCAGCCAGATGGGGGCCAATCTGCTCAGCTACATCGCGCTGCAAAGCGGCCAGTTTCACCAGAGCGTCAGCCAGATACAGCAGCAGCTCAAACAGCATTTCGGCCTGAGTTTTAGCCGGGGCGCCATCAGTGAGGCGCAGGGGCGGGTGAGTGCCATGCTCACCCCGACCTACCAGGCCATCAAGCAGCAGGTGCAGACGGCCACCCACGTTCATGCCGATGAGACCCGGCATCAGCGGGGTGGAGAGCGCCGCTGGATGTGGCTGGCGCTGAGCAAGATAGCCGTCTGCTTCATGACGGCCTATGGCCGTGGTCAGGAGGCGGCCAAGCGGCTGCTGGGCGCCGAGTTTGACGGGGTGCTGGTGACCGACCAGTACGCCGGCTACCGGTTTATCGACGCCGACCAGCGGCAACTGTGCTGGGCCCACGTGGCCCGCAATCTCGTGGCCATCGCCGAGAGTAGCGAGCAGTGCAACCAGCCCATCGGTGCCCGGTTGGTCTTGCTGGCGGATGCGGTGTTTCGTACCCGGCACCGTTGGGAAAGCGGTGCGTTGAGCAAGCAGAAATACCTGCGCAGGCTCGCGCGTTACCGGCAAAGCTGGCGAAGCCAGTTGGAGCGCGGCGCCCTGTTGTGCAGCAAACGCTACCGTGGACGATGCCAGTTGCTGCTGCGGGATGACGAGATGCTGTGGCGGTTTATGACTGACGACGAAATAGCGCTGACCAACAACGAGGCGGAGCGGGCGCTGCGTGGCTATGTGCTCTGGCGCAAGGGTAGCTACGGCGTGTGGTCTCACCGGGGCGAGCTGTTTCGCCAGCGCATCCTGTCGTTGGTGGAGACCGGCAAGCGATTGGGCCGCTGCCCACAGGAGTGGTTGAGGGCCGTGGTCAGGGCGTGCATCGAGAAGACAGATTATCCCATCCCGGCAGAACTGATGCCGTCAACCCCGTCCTGGTGAATAGATACTCGACGGCCTGGTGGAACTCATCAAGGCAAATATCGGCGACGAAGGTGGCGTGCGGATGACCGGCGGCGGCTTTGGCGGCTGCGTGGTCGCCCTGCTGCGCCCGGACAAGGTGGCCAGCGTGATCGCGGCGGTCGATGCCGAGTACCCGGCCCGCTTCGGCCTCAAGGCCGATTGCTATGTCTGCCGCGCCAGTGCCGGAGCAGGCAGGCTATGACGGCCTTCGAACTGGAAAACGAGGAGGGGCTGCGCCTGCGCGGCCTCGACTTCGGAGCCACCCTCACCTCCCTCACCCTGCCGGTCGCGGGGGAGCGGCGCGAGGTGTTGCTGGGCTGCGCCGATCAGGATTACCCCGACCAACAGGTGTGGCTGGGGGCCGTGGCAGGGCGCTTTGCCAACCGCATCGGCGGGGCCGAGCTGGTACGAGGGGGCGATCGCTGGCCCCTCGATGCCAACCAGCCGCCCCATTGCCTGCACGGCGGCAGGGAGGGCTTTCATCGCCGTACCTGGCAGATCAGGGAGCTTGAGGCGGATCGGGTCAGGCTGGCTTTGCTATCAAAGGCGGGGGATCAAGGCTTTCCCGGCAACCTGAGGGTGACCCTGGAGTACCGGCTGGAGCAGAGCGATCTGGTGGTGGAGTTTCGTGCCAGCACAGATGCGCCGACCCCGGTCAGCCTCACCAGCCACGCCTACTTCAATCTGGATGGCAAGCGTCCGGACGGCGGCGACGTACTCGGTCACACCATCAACCTCAATGCCGATCATTTCCTGCCCACCGACCCGAGCGGCCTGCCGCTCACGGTCACGCCGGTGGCAGGCCCCTTCGACCTGCGCCATGAACGCCCCATCGGCCAGGATTGGCTGAGCCATCCCCAGCAGCGCCAGGCCAAAGGCTACGATCACGCCTTTGTGCTGAATGGCCCCGAGCAGGAGTGGGCGGCCCGGGTGGTTTCCGCAGATCGGCAACTGGCGATGGAGGTCTACACCAACCAGCCTTCGCTGCAGTTCTACACCGGCAACTGGCTGGCCGGCACGGCGGGTCGCGATGGCCAGATTTTGCGGGATCACGACGGCTTCTGTCTGGAGGCACAGCAGTTGCCGGACAGCCCGAATCGTCCCGAACTGGGGGATGTCTGGCTGCTGCCAGGCCAGCAATACCGCCATCAGACCCGCTACCGATTCATCCGCGACTGACTTAAAGGTTTCATCATTTTTACATAGCCACCTTACTGACAATCGAGCAAGATAAGCCGCCCCGGGAGCACTCTCGGGGATTTTTTGCATCAACCCGGCTTTTACATCAACGAAGTAAGGACTTTTTGTTCGATGACTGATACCTATAGCCTGCTGGTCGCCTTTATTCTGGGCGTCGTCGAGGGGCTGACCGAGTTCCTCCCCGTCTCCTCTACCGGCCACATGATCATCGTCGGCCATCTACTGGGCTTTGAAGGGCCCAAGGCTGCTACCTTCGAAGTGGTGATCCAGCTGGGTTCCATCCTGGCGGTAGTCGCCGTCTTCTGGCGCCGTCTGTTTGGCCTCATCGGCATCCACTTCGGCCAGAAGCCGGCACCTGGCCATTCCACCCTGTCGCTGATCCACGTCATCCTCGGCATGCTGCCCGCCATCGTCATCGGTCTGGCTATCCACAGCTGGATCAAGGCCAACCTGTTTGGCCCGGTCACCGTCATGTACGCCCTGGTGGCAGGCGGCATCCTGCTGATCATCGCCGAGAAGTTCCGTCCCGCCGTCACCGCCGACACCCTGGACGACATCAGCTACAAGCAGGCGTTCGGCATCGGCCTGTTCCAGTGTCTGGCCCTCTGGCCAGGCTTCTCCCGCTCCGGCGCCACCATCAGTGGCGGCATGCTGATGGGGATCAGCCGCCACGCGGCGGCCGAGTTCTCCTTCATCATGGCGGTGCCCATGATGATGGCGGCCAGCACGCTGGATCTCTACAAGAGCCGCGACTTCCTCTCCATGGCGGATTTCCCCATGTTCGCGGTCGGCTTCATCACCGCCTTCGTGGTGGCCATGTTTGCCATCAAGACCTTCCTGGCGCTGATCCGTCGCCTCGACTTCATCCCGTTCGCCATCTACCGCTTCGTGGTGGCCTTCGCCGTCTATCTGGTGTTCGTGGCCTGACAACCTGCGCCGGCCAAGTAAAAAGGGACCATATCGGTCCCTTTTTTTGATCTCTACTACCCCTAATCTGACAGTTCCAACCAAAAAGCCTCGAACAAATCCTTCATCTCCATTACGACCGGGCAGAAGAGCAGGCTGCGCTGATCCTGTCGTCGGAGCAGGGTTGCTCCGTCATGGCAAGGAAAAAACCCTTAACAATCAGGGGAAAATAGCCTGGACAAGCCGCTTCGATATGCAGTAGAAATGGATAAGCACCATATTGCGGTTAATTTTCCGGATATTGGCGCCAAAAACAGTGAATTATCCGCCCGACTGTGAGCGGCGGGTCATCCCTATAGTTTTCTCCGGCCGATGCGGGTAAAATTCACGCCCTTATATATCAGTCATTTTTCGACGCGCAACCTTGGTGGTCAGTTATGAAAGAGCATATTCATCATCTACTTGAACAAACGGTAGCCAATCTCAAGTCAGCGGGCATCCTGCCGGCGGACCTGGAAGCCCGCGTGCAAGTAGACCGATGCAAGGAAAAAGCTCACGGCGACCTGGCCACCAACCTGGCCATGCTGCTGGCCAAACCGGCCCGCAAGAATCCCCGTGAGCTGGCTGCCGCCATCATCGAGCACCTGCCCGCCTCCGATCTGATCGCCAAGGTCGAGATCGCCGGCCCCGGCTTCATCAACTTCTTCTTCGACCCCAGCTGGCTGGCCGGTCAGGTGGAAGCCGTGGTGGCCAGTGCCAATGCCAACGTGAAGCTGCCTGCGCCGCAGACCGTGGTGGTGGACTACTCAGCCCCGAACGTGGCGAAAGAGATGGCGGTGCACCACATCCGCTCCACCGTCCTCGGTGACGTGGCCGCGCGCGCGCTGGAGTTCCTCGGCCATAAAGTGGTTCGTGCCAACCACATCGGTGACTGGGGTACCCAGTTCGGCATGCTGATCGCCTATCTGGAGAAGATGGAGAACGAGCACGCCAGCGACATGCAGCTCAAGGATCTGGAAGCCTTCTACACCCAGGCCAAGCGTCTGTATGACGAAGATGAAGCCTTCGCCGAGCGTGCCCGTAACTACGTGGTCAAGCTGCAGGGCGGTGACGAGTACTGCCGCTCCATGTGGAAGAAGCTGGTCGACATGACCATGGAGCAGAACCAGCGCAACTATGACCGCCTGAATGTCTCCCTGACCGACAAGGACATCATGGGCGAGTCCATGTACAACGACATGCTGCCGGAAATCGTGACCGACCTGAAAGCCCGCGGGCTGGCGGTCGAGAGCGAAGGGGCCACCGTCGTCTTCCTGGACGAGTTCAAGAACAAGGATGGCGAGCCCATGGGCGTCATCATCCAGAAGAGCGATGGCGGCTTCCTCTACACCACCACCGACATCGCCTGTGCCAAGTACCGTTATGAAACCCTGGGCGCCGACCGTGTCATGTACTTCATCGACTCCCGTCAGCACCAGCACCTGATGCAGGCCTGGACTATCACCCGCAAGGCGGGTTATGTGCCGGACTCCGTGCCCCTCGAGCACCACGCCTTCGGCATGATGCTGGGCAAGGATGGCCGTCCCTACAAGACCCGTTCCGGCGGCACCGTCAAGCTGGTCGACCTGCTGAACGAAGCCGAGGAGCGCGCCGCCGCCCTGCTCGAGAGCCGCAACAGCGATCTCTCCGCCGAGGAGAAGGCCGAGGTAGTCCACGCCATCGCCATGGGTGCGGTCAAGTATGCGGATCTCTCCAAGAACCGCACCACCGACTACATCTTCGACTGGGATCTGATGCTGTCGTTTGAAGGCAATACAGCCCCTTACCTGCAATACGCCTACACCCGGATCCAGTCCATCTTCCGCAAGGCCGGCATCAATGCCGAGACCCTGACCGGCAAGGTGATCCTGAGCGAAGAGGCGGAAGAGGTGTTGGCCCAGAAGCTGATCCAGTTCTCCGACGCAGTCAACGGCGTGGCGGACAAGGGCATGCCGCACCTGCTCTGTACCTATCTGTACGAGCTGTCCGGCAACTTTATGACCTTCTACGAAGCCTGCCCGATCAACAAGGATGGCGTCGACGAAGCCACTCGCCAGAGCCGTCTGCTGTTGTGCGCTGCCACCGCCAAGGTGCTGAAACTGGGCCTCGGCGTACTGGGCATCCACACCCTGGAGCGCATGTAATAGATGGCAACCCGGGATTATGTCGGCAACCGCCCGCGACGTCGGGCGGGTGGTCGCAACACCAGGAAAGCGGCGCCTCGCCGCTTTCCTGTTATCCCGGCCCTGCTGGCCGGTGCACTGCTGGCGGGTTTTGGTGCCTTCCTCTACATGATCAATGGCAAGGGCAACGATGCCCCCACCATCGAAGAGCAGGTGAAGGCCAACAAGCCCAAGGCCCAGAGCAATGGTCTGCCCCAGGAGAAGTGGAGCTACATCGAACGGCTGGAGAACAAGCAGGTCGATGTGATCGAACCGCCGCCCCAGCCGGGTGTGCCACCACCTCCGGCACCAACCGTCACCCTGCAGCCGGATAAATTGCCACAACCGGTACCGACCAATATTCCCCAGCCGGGAACGCCGCTCGGCCAGCAACCCTATCCGTCCAACCCGGCCACGGGGGCGCCGGTCGCCAGCGCCCAGGAGCAGGTGATCGACCGCAAGGCCGAACGGGAACGAATGGAACGCGAGATCCGTGCCGAGCTGGAGCGGGAACGTGCCGAAGCCGCCAAGGCCAAGGCGGCCCAGACTGCCGCCGACAACGGTCGCTACATGATGCAGTGTGCAGCCCTGCGCTCGCAGGATTCTGCCGAGTCGCTCAAGGCGCGCATCGCCTTCACCGCCGGCCTCTCCTCCAGCCTGCAGGTGATCAACGGTGCCAACGGCACCGTCTACAAGGTGATGGTGGGCCCTTTCAACGGCAAGGCGGCCGCCGATGCGGCCAACCGCAAGCTGCAAAGCTCGGGCATCAGCGGCTGCATTCCCAAGAAAGGGTAAGTGTCTCCTGACAGCGAGGGGCCGGGTTGCAAAACCCGGCCTCTCTTTTTCATGCCTGCCTTGCCCCCAGCCAACTGGCGCCCTGCGACGGGCGGGGTTGAAAAGCCCGGATGCCGTCCCCATCTCTGCTCTCATGCACACTCAGGCCGTTATTCGGCTCAAGCGAGGTAAGTAAAGTGACTACCATAGTTTCAGTTCGCCGCAACGGTCAGGTCGTCATCGGTGGCGATGGCCAGGTTTCTCTTGGCAACACCGTCATGAAGGGCAATGCCCGCAAGGTTCACCGTCTCTATAACGGCAAGGTGCTGGCAGGTTTCGCCGGCGGTACTGCCGATGCCTTCACCCTGCTCGAGCGTTTCGAAGCCAAGCTGCAGGCCCACCAGGGCAACCTGGAACGCGCCGCCGTGGCGCTGGCAAAAGACTGGCGCACCGATCGCGCCCTGCGCCGCCTCGAGGCCCTGCTGGCCGTCGCCGACGAGCACAAATCCTTCATCATCACCGGCAACGGTGACGTGGTGCAGCCGGAGCACGATCTCATCGCCATCGGCTCGGGCGGCAACTTCGCCCAGTCCGCGGCCATCGCCCTGCTGGAAAACACAGATCTGGATGCCAAGACCATTGTCGAGAAGTCCCTCAAGATTGCGGGCGACATCTGCGTCTTCACCAACGGCAACCACACCATTGAAGTGCTGGACTATAGCGACAAGTAAGTCAGCCACCCCATTTTCCAAGGGGCGGGCCCTGCCCGCCCCGGATACAGGAACGCCATCATGTCCGAGATGACCCCGAGAGAAATCGTCCACGAACTGGACCGACACATTATTGGTCAGGCCGACGCCAAGCGCGCGGTGGCCGTGGCCCTGCGCAACCGCTGGCGCCGCATGCAGCTCAATGAAGAGATGCGCCACGAGGTAACCCCGAAGAACATCCTGATGATTGGCCCGACCGGCGTCGGCAAGACCGAGATCGCCCGTCGTCTGGCCAAGCTGGCCAATGCCCCCTTCATCAAGGTCGAAGCGACCAAGTTCACCGAAGTGGGCTATGTGGGCAAGGAAGTAGACAGCATCATCCGCGATCTGACCGATGTCGCCATCAAGCTGGTGCGCGAGACCGAGATGGAGAAGATGAAATACCGCGCCGAAGAGGCCGCCGAAGAGCGCATCCTCGACGCCCTGCTGCCCAACCCACGCAACACCTGGGGCGAGGAAGAGAAGGCCGACAACTCCAACACCCGCCAGATCTTCCGCAAGAAGCTGCGTGAAGGCCAGCTGGATGACAAGGAGATCGAGCTGGACCTGGCCGCCTCCCCGATGGGCGTGGAGATCATGACCCCGCCGGGCATGGAAGAGATGGCCAACCAGCTGCAGGGCCTGTTCCAGAACCTGGGCCAGAACCAGAAGAAGAAGCGCAAGATCAAGGTCAAAGAGGCCATGAAAGTGCTGATCGAAGAGGAGGCGGCCAAGCTGGTCAACCCGGAAGAGTTGAAGCAAAAGGCCATCGCCGCAGTCGAGAACAACGGCATCGTCTTCCTCGACGAGATCGACAAGATCTGCAAGCGAGGCGAGAGCTCGGGCCCGGACGTTTCCCGTGAAGGGGTACAGCGCGACCTGCTGCCCCTGGTCGAGGGTTGCACCGTCAACACCAAGCACGGCATGGTCAAGACCGATCACATCCTGTTCGTCGCCTCCGGCGCCTTCCAGATCGCCAAGCCGTCCGACCTGATCCCCGAGCTGCAGGGTCGCCTACCGATCCGGGTCGAGCTGACCGCGCTGACCACCGAAGATTTCGAGCGGATCTTGACCGAGCCGAACGCCTCCCTGACCGATCAGTACCAGGCGCTGATGGCCACCGAAGGGGTCAAGATCGAGTTCACCAAAGATGGCATCCGCCGTCTGGCCGAAGCGGCCTGGCAGGTCAACGAGCGCACCGAGAATATCGGCGCCCGTCGTCTGCACACCGTGATGGAGCGCCTGATGGAAGACATCTCCTACGACGCCTCCGAGAAGTCCGGTCAGACCTTCGTCATCGACACCGACTACGTCAATGCCCACCTCGGCAAGCTGATTGAAGACGAGGATCTGAGCCGCTTTATCCTGTAAGGCCCGCGCCTCACACTTTCCAAACGCCTCCCTTTGTGGAGGCGTTTTTATTTTCTTGCCCTCCCCATCCCTGCTCAAAAAAAGCGCTTTCCTCTTTTACCACCTTGATTTATACATACGTATAATAATCATACAAAATCTGTATACCATGGAGAGGGCACCATGCACCCGACCCGCCAGAAACTGCTCGACACCGGCCTTGAGATTGCCACCGACAAGGGGCTACGCGGCCTCACGGTGCGCGAGCTGGCGGCCGCCGCCGGAGTGAACCTAGGCTCCTTCGTCTACCACTTCGGCAACCGCGACGCCTTCATCGACGAACTGGTGGAGCTCTGGTACGCCCCCCTCTTTGATGAGCTCAAGGCGGTGGCCGCCCGCGGCGCCTACCCCGATGCCCTCACCCAGTTCGAGGCCACCATGCAGGCGCTGATCGCCCTGGTGGGGCGCCAGCGCGGCTTCATCAACCACCTGTTTGGCGATGCCCTGGCAGGGGAAGGCGCCGCCCAGCGCTTCCTGCTCAGTCTGCCACGCCGCCACCCCCTGCTGCTGCTCGAGCAGGTGCAGCGGGCCCAGGCCGAAGGTTCGCTGGTGGCGGGCAACCCGGTGCAGCTGATGATCTTCATCATGGGGGCGGTCGGCCTGCCCCTGGTGATCGCCGGTGGCGGGCGCCAGCTCGGCTGGCTGCCCGAGCAGGCCGCCCCCTTCCTCGCCCACATCGACAACCCCGAGGCCGCCCAGCAGCGGCTGATCTGGGCCCTGCGCGGCCTGCGCCGCCCCCAAGGAGAACCCCTATGAAGCAACGCATCGCACTCTTGGCCGTGCTGCTGACCCTGATCGGTGGCTATCTCTGGTGGCAGGGGCGGCCCGCCGACGGCTCCGTCCTCTACGGCAACGTCGACATCCGCGACGTGAACCTGGCGTTTCGGGTCGACGGCCGGGTCAGCGAGGTGCTGGTGGACGAGGGGGACGCGGTGCAGGCCGGCCAGTTGCTGGCTCGCCTCGACCCGGCGCCGCTGATCCATAGCCGCGACAGCGCACAGGCCAACCTGACCGCGCTCACCGCCGCCAACGCCTTGATGCACAAGGGGTATCGCAGCGAGGAGACGGACCGCGCCCGGGCGTCCCTCAGTGCCGCCGAGGCCGCGGCTCTCGAGGCCGACAAGCAGTGGCGCCGCCAGAGCGCCTTGGCCGCCACCGGCGCCATCTCTCGCGGCCAGCTCGACACCGCCCGCTCCCAGCGGGATCAGACCCGCGCCCAGGTACGCGCCGCCCGCGAGCAGCTGGCCCAGCTCGAAACCGGCTACCGCCCCGAGGAGATCGCCCAGTCCGATGCCCAGCTGGAAGGGGCCAAGGCAACGCTTGCCAGCGCCGAGCTGGCCTTGGCCGATGCAGCCCTGACCGCCCCGAGCGACGGCATCATCCTCACCCGCGCCGTCGAGACGGGCAGCATGGTGCAGACCGGCGCCACCGCCTTCAACCTGTCACTCATCACCCCGGTCTGGGTGCGCGCCTACGTCGAGGAGCCCTGGCTCGGTCACTTCCCAAGCGGCGCCAGGGTGCAGCTCACCACCGACTCACGACCGGACCAGCCCTATCAGGGAGTGGTGGGGTTCGTGTCGTCCAGCGCCGAGTTCACGCCCAAATCGGTGGAGACGCCGGATCTTCGCACCCACCTGGTCTACCGGCTGCGCATCGTGGTGCAGGATCCGGACCCGGCCCTGCGCCAGGGAATGCCGGTCACCGTCAGGCTGGCCCCATGAGCGCCGCCATCCGGCTCGACGGGCTGACCAAGCGCTTTGGCGAGCGCGTGGCGCTGGATGCCATCTCGGCCACCATACCGGGCGGCGGCATCACGGGGCTGGTGGGGCCGGACGGGGCGGGCAAGAGCACTCTGCTGCGCCTGCTCGCCGGCCTGCTGGTACCGGAGGCCGGGCAGAGCCGGGTGCTCGGGCTCGATCCGGTGCAGGAAGGCGATGCCTTGCGCCAGCGCCTCGGCTACATGCCCCAGCAGTTCGGCCTGTATGAAGATCTCAGCGTGCTGGAGAACCTCACCCTCTACGCCGACCTGCGCGGCGTGGTGGAGCCCGAGCGCAGCCCGACGTTTGCCCGGCTACTCGCCTTCACCGATCTTGCCCGCTTCACCGCCCGCCCGGCGGGCAAGCTGTCGGGAGGGATGAAGCAGAAACTCGGGCTCGCCTGCGCCCTGCTCGGCCAGCCCGAGGTGCTGCTGCTCGACGAACCCGGGGTCGGGGTCGACCCCATCAGCCGCCGCGCCCTGTGGAAGATGGTGCGCGAACTCGCCCAGGGGGGCATGACGGTGCTCTGGAGCACCGCGTATCTGGATGAGGCGGAGCTGTGCGATCACGTGCTGCTGATGGCGGACGGTGCGGTGCGCACCAGCGGCACCCCGGCGGATCTGATGGGGGCCATGGCGAGCCGCTGCTGGCTGCTGGATGCGGGCAACCTGGACGGGCGGGCCCGGCGCGCCCTGCTGCGCCGGGCCCTGGCCCACCCGACCGTTATGGACGGCGCCGTGGCCGGGGAGCGGGTGCGCCTGCTGCTGCGCCCCGATGCAGCGCCGCCTCCCCTCGGCGAGCTGGGGCTGAGCGAGGGGTCCTTCGCACCGACCCCGGCCCGGCTGGAGGATGCCTTCATCGATCTGCTCGGCGGCGGGCCGGGCGGGGAGTCGAGCCTGGCCGCCACCATGGCCGAGGCCGAGCTGCCGCCGGGGGTCTCCCCCGAGGCGGTGATCGAGGCGCGCCACCTCACCAAGCGCTTCGGGGACTTTGCCGCCACCGACGACGTCAGCTTTGCGGTGCGCCGGGGCGAGATCTTCGGCCTGCTCGGCCCCAACGGGGCGGGCAAGTCCACCACCTTCAAGATGGAGTGCGGCCTGCTGCGCCCAAGCGGCGGCCAGGCCCTGGTGACCGGCATCGATCTCGCTCACAGCCCGTCGGCGGCGCGCCAACACCTCGGCTACATGGCCCAGAAGTTCTCCCTCTACAAGCAGCTCACCGTGGCCCAGAACCTGTCGTTCTTCGCCGGCATCTACGGCCTGTTCGGCCGCGCCCAGCAGGCGCGCATCGACGCCATGGTGGAGGCCTTCGCCCTCTGGCCCTGGCTCGGTCAGCAGGCCGAAGCCCTGCCCCTCGGGCTGCGCCAGCGCCTCTCGCTCGCCTGCGCCCTGCTGCACGCGCCGCCACTGCTGTTTCTCGACGAGCCCACGTCGGGGGTCGACCCGGTCACCCGGCGCGAGTTCTGGTCCCACATCAACGCCCTGGCCGATCACGGGGTGACCGTGCTGGTCACCACCCACTTCATGGACGAGGCGGAGTATTGCGACCGCATCGCCCTCATCTACCGCGGCAAGCTGCTGGCCCTCGGTACCCCGGACGAGCTCAAGGGGCAGGCGGCGCAGGCAATGCCCGTCAATTCGTCACAAACCATGGCCTTACCCACCACCTCTTTGCCCACCATGGAAGAGGCTTTTATCACCCTGGTCGAGCGGGCCAGCGAGGAGGACGCATGAGCATCAGCCACCGCCGTCTGCTGGCCCTGTGCCGCAAGGAGTCGCTGCAGATCGTGCGCGACCCGAGCAGCATACTGGTCGCCTTCATCATGCCGGTGGTGCTGCTGGTGGTGATGGGGTACGCCATCAACCTGGACGTGGACCACCTGCGCCTCGGAGTGTGGCGTGCCGACGGCGGGGCGCCGGCAATCCGCTTCGAGCAGGCCCTGCGCGGCTCGACCGCGCTGGAGGTGCACGGGGGCGCGAGCAAGGAAGCGCTGCTGGGGAGCCTGGAGCGCGGCGAGATCCGGGGGCTCCTGGTGATCGACGAGGGCTTCTCCCGCGCCCTGGCGGGCCAGGGGGGCAGCGCGCCGCGCATCGCCCTGCTCACCGACGGATCCGAGCCCAACACGGCGAACTTCGTCACCAACTATGTGCAGGGGATCTGGCAGGGCTGGCTTCTCAGTGAGGGCAAGCCCCGGAGCCAGCCGGTGGAGCTGCGCACCCGCGCCTGGTTCAACCCGGCACTGGTGAGCCGCAACTTCCTGGTGCCAGGCTCCATTGCCGTCGTGATGACCATCATCGGCGCCCTGCTCACCTCCCTGGTGGTGGCCCGGGAGTGGGAACGCGGCACCATGGAGGCCCTCCTCGCCACCCCGGTGACCAAGGCCGAGCTGCTGCTCTCCAAACTCATCCCCTACTACGGGCTCGGCATCGCCGCCATGTTCATCTGTTTGCTCTTCTCGGTGGTTGTGATGGGGGTGCCCTGGCGCGGCTCCCTGGCCGTCCTGTTCCTGGTCACCAGCCTGTTTCTCGGCAGCGCCCTGGGGCTCGGGTTGTTTCTCTCCACCGTGATGCGCAGCCAGTTCAACGCCGCCCAGGCGGCCCTGACGGCGGCCTTCCTGCCGGCCATGATGCTCTCGGGCTTCGTGTTCGAGATCGCCAGCATGCCACCCCTGCTGCGGGCCATCACCCACCTCATTCCGGCCCGCTACTTCGCGAGCTCCCTGCAGACCCTCTATCAGGCGGGCAACGTGATCTCGATCCTGCTGGTCAACGCCCTCTGCCTGTTGCTGCTGGCCGCGTTCTGGCTGGCCCTCACCGCCCGCAAGACGCGGCGAACCCTGGAGTAACCATGCTGACTCGACTCTGGTGGCTGGTGCGAAAAGAGCTCTCGATCCTGCTGGGCAACACCCAGGGGCGCTTCCTGCTGATCATGCCGGTGCTGCTGCAGACCGCCCTGTTCCCGTTCGCCGCCACCCTGGAGGTGACCGGCAACACGCTGGCCGTCTACAACCAGGACGGCGGCGCCGAGAGCCGCGAGCTGCTGGAGCGCCTGACCCATATGCCCGCCTTCACCACAGTGCTGCCGGTAGCGGGCGATGCCGGCGTGACGGCGGCGATCACCGAGCAGCAGGCCCTGCTGGCGCTGGTCATCCCCCCCGACTTCTCGCGCCGGCTGGCACGTGGGCAGAGCGCGCCGCTGCAGCTCATCGTCGACGGGCGCCGCTCCAACGGCGGCCAGGTGGCGGCGGGCTACATCAGCCAGGTGATCGCCCGCTGGCAGAGCGAGGGGCGCGGCGCACCCGAACTGCTGGTGCGCCACCTCTACAACCCCAACATCGAGTTTCGCTGGCACGTGCTCCCCTCCCTGGTGGCCATCATCACCACCATCGGCTGCCTCATCGTCACCGCCCTGTCGGTGGCGCGCGAACGGGAAGAGGGCACCTTCGACCAGCTGCTGGTCTCCCCCCTCACCCCGGGCTGGATCATGGCGGGCAAGGCGGTGCCCGGCATCCTGGTAGCGGTAGGACAGGGCACAATCGTCGCGCTGGCGGCCCGCTTCGTCTACGCGGTGCCGTTTTCCGGCAGCCTGACCCTGCTGCTGGCCGGCATGATCTGCTACGGCCTGGCGCTGGCCGGCATCGGGCTCTTCATCTCGTCGCTCTGTTCGACCCAGCAGCAGGCGTTTCTCGGGGTCTTCTGCTTCATGGTGCCGGCGGTGATCCTCTCGGGCTATGTCTCGCCGGTGGAGAACATGCCGCAAGTGTTCCAGTGGCTCGCCGCCATCGATCCCCTGACCCACTTCATCGTGCTGCTCAAGGGGGTCTTCCTGAAGGGGCTCGGCTGGTCGGCGGCCTGGCCGCTCCTGTGGCCGCTCATCGCCATCGGCGGCGTCAGCCTCTCCCTGGCACTCGCCCTGTTCCGTCGCCATATCGCGTGAGCAGGTCCCACAATCCCTCACTCAAGGGGTCCTGACGCAGAGTGCCGCCCCTGCCCGTCGAACACAAAATTTTTATCTTTTTCGTCAGATAGATATTCCCAACACACCCCTTTCAGGCTGTGCCGAAGCATGGTCTGAATGCTCCATCCATATACCTATTTATGTATATGATTGAATTTTCTCCAATTACCCCTGACGAGATATATAAATGGACACTTGATTTGCATCAATTGTCCGCTCCCTCCGACTGGGTAGCCTAGCCTCAGAATGTCGTTTTATTACTCCAAACTAGAGGCAATTATGAGCAAAGTCAGACTGGTCGTTGTCGGCAACGGCATGGTGGGGCACCGCTTCATCGAAGAGCTGATCGAACGGGCCGACCCGGGCCGGTACGAGATCACCGTCTTCGGTGCAGAACCCCGTCCCGCCTACGATCGCGTCCATCTCTCCTCCTACTTTTCCCACCACACCAGCGAAGATCTCTCCCTCGTCAAACCCGGTTTCTACGACAAGCACGGCATCCGCCTGCTGCTCGGCGAGGCGGTGAAAAAAATCGACAAAACGGCCCGTGAAGTGCACTCCAACAAGGGCACAGTGGTCGGTTACGACAAGCTGGTGCTGGCCACCGGATCCTATCCCTGGGTACCGCCCATTCAGGGCAGCCAGCACCACGAGTGCTTCGTCTATCGCACCATCGAGGATCTCAAAGCCATCCGCAACGCCGCCAAGAGCGGCAGGAGCGGTGTGGTGATCGGGGGCGGCCTGCTTGGCCTCGAAGCGGCCGGTGCCCTCAAGGCATTGGGTCTCGAGACCCATGTGGTGGAGTTTGCCCCTGTGCTGATGGCCGAGCAGCTCGACGGTCAGGGCGGCCAGCTGCTGCGCCGCAAGATTGAATCCATGGGCGTGCAGGTGCACACCAGCAAGAGCACCAGCGAGATCCTGATGCATGGCGGTGAGCAGGCGAAACACCGCCTCGCCTTTGCCGACGGCAGCCAGCTGGAAGTGGACGTGATGGTCTTCTCTACCGGCATCCGCCCACAAGACACCCTCGGTCGCTACGGCGATCTGGCCATCGCCGAGCGCGGTGGTATCGTCATCGACGATCACTGCCTCACCTCCGACCCCGACATCTATGCCATCGGCGAGTGTGCCGCCTGGCAGGGTCGCTTCTTCGGGCTGGTGGCGCCGGGCTACAAGATGGCCCAGATCACCGTCGACCATCTGCTGGGCGGCGACAGTCGCTTCGAAGGGGCTGACATGAGCGCCAAGCTCAAGCTGCTCGGCGTCTCCGTCGGCTCCATCGGTGATGCCCACGGCCGCACCCCGGGCAGCCACAGCTATGTGTTCCAGGACGACCAGGCCGGCGTCTACAAGAAGATAGTGGTGAGCGAGGACAACAGCCGATTGCTCGGCGCCGTGCTGGTGGGTGACGTGGAGGATTACGGCAACCTGCTGCAGATGATGCTCAACGCCCTGCCGCTGCCAAGCCACCCGGACACCCTGATCCTGCCCGCCTACGCCGGTGCCAAGCCGACCCTGGGGGTGGATGCCCTGCCGGAAAGCGCCCAGATCTGCTCCTGCTTCGACGTCTCCAAGGGCGACATCGCCCAGGCCGTCGCCGAGGGTCACACCACCCTGGCCGCCATCAAGCAGCACACCAAGGCCGGTACCGGCTGCGGCGGCTGCGTGCCCCTTATCAGCCAGGTGCTCAACGCCGAGCTGGTGAAGCAGGGCATCGAGGTCAACAACCACCTCTGCGCCCACTTCCCCCACTCCCGCCAGGAGCTGTTCCATCTGGTCAAGGTGGAGGGGATCAAGAGCTTCGACGAGCTGCTGGCCAGGCACGGCCACGGCTATGGCTGCGAGGTGTGCAAACCGACGGTCGGCTCCATCCTCGCCTCATGCTGGAACGACTATGTGCTGAGCCCGCTCAACACACCTCTGCAGGACACCAACGACATCTTCCTCGGCAACATGCAAAAGGACGGCACCTACTCCGTCATCCCGCGCATGGCCGGTGGCGAGGTGACCCCGGAAGGCCTGCTGGCGGTGGCCGAAGTGGCCCGCGACTACAAGCTCTACACCAAGATCACCGGCGCCCAGCGCATCGGCCTGTTCGGGGCCCAGAAGGATGATCTGCCCGCCATCTGGCGCAAACTGCTGGCGGCGGGTTTCGAGACCGGTCAGGCCTACGCCAAGGCGCTGCGCATGGCCAAGACCTGTGTCGGCAGCACCTGGTGCCGCTTCGGCGTACAGGACAGCGTCGGCCTCGGGGTCTTCCTCGAGAACCGCTACAAGGGCATTCGCACCCCGCACAAGATGAAGTTCGGTGTCTCCGGCTGTACCCGTGAATGTGCGGAAGCGCAGGGCAAGGATGTCGGCATCATCGCCACCGACGCGGGCTGGAACCTCTATGTGGGCGGCAACGGCGGCATGAAGCCGCGCCACGCCGATCTGCTGGCCTCGGACCTCGACCGCGAGAGCCTGATCAAGCTGATCGACCGCTTTATGATGTTCTACGTCACCAGCGCCGACAAACTGCAGCGCACCTCGGTCTGGCTCGGCAACCTGGAAGGGGGCGTCGACTACCTGCGCGAGGTGATCGTCGACGACAAGCTGGGGCTGGCCGACACCCTGGAGCGCGATATCCAGACCCTGATCGACAGCTACGAGTGCGAATGGTCGCGCACCCTCAACGAAGAGCAGGCGTTGCAGCGCTTCAGCCACTTCATCAACAGCGACAAGCGCGACCCGGACGTCCAGTTCGTCAGCGAGCGTGACCAGCACAGACCGGCGACCCCGGCCGAGCGCATCCCCGTCTACCAGATCGAGGTGGAGACAAAATGATGAAATTAGCCTGCCAACTCAATGACATACTCCCTGGCACCGGTGTATGTGCCCTGCTGGAAGGTCGCCAGATCGCCCTGTTCCGCCCAAGTGCTGCGGCCGAGGTGTTCGCTATCGACAACCGGGATCCCTTCTTCGCCGCCAACGTGCTGTCACGAGGCCTTATCTGTGAACACGACGGCGAGCTCTGGGTGGCCAGCCCCCTCAAAAAGCAGCGTTTTCGCCTGAGCGATGGCCACTGTTTCGACAACCCGGCCATGTCGGTACAGAGCTATCCCGTCGAAGTGCGCGACCAGCAGGTCTGGGTCGCCGTCTAAACCCGATTTCACTCTCTTTCGGGCTGCCTGAGGGCAGCCCTTTCAAGGACTCAAAAGATGTACACGGAAACGATCAACAAGTGCGCCGCCAACGCGGCCCGCATCAACCGCTTCGAGCGCAGCGACAAGCTCGGCTTCTGGCTCAGCTCCGCCATGGCGGGGGCCTATGTGGGCCTTGGCATCATCCTCATCTTCACCCTCGGCAACCTGGTGGAGCCCACCGTGCGACCGCTGGTGATGGGGGCCACCTTCGGCATCGCCCTGACCCTGGTGATCATCGCCGGCTCCGAGCTCTACACCGGTCACACCATGTTCCTCACCTTCGGGGTGAAGACGGGCAAGATCACCATGGGTGACCTGCTGCGCATCCTGCCGCAGACCTGGGCGGGCAACCTGCTCGGCTCCATCGCGGTGGCGCTCATCTACTCCTACGGCGGCAGCCTGCTGCCGGATGCGGGCAGCCTGGCGCACAAGGTGGCGCTGGCCAAGACCCAGGCACCGGCCCTGACCCTGTTCATGAAGGGCATCCTCTGCAACTGGCTGGTCTGCCTCGCCATCTGGATGGCGCTGCGCACCGAGGGTGCCGCCCGCTTCATCGCCATCTGGTGGTGCCTGCTGGCCTTTATCGCCTCCGGCTACGAGCACTCGGTCGCCAACATGACCCTGTTCGCCCTCTCCTGGTTCGGCGCCCACTCCGAGGCCTACACCCTGGGCGGCATCGGCCACAACCTGCTGTGGGTAACCCTGGGCAACACCGTCTCCGGCGCCCTCTTCATGGGCCTCGGCTACTGGTATGCCACCCCCAAGGCTGAGCGCCCGGTCGCGGTGAGCGACGCCGCCAGCACCGCCAGCCAGACCCAAACCGCCTGATCCGGAGGCCCCATGGACTACTTGCCCATCTTTTGCCGACTCGACAACAAACCCGTGCTGCTGGTCGGCGGCGGCGAGGTCGCGCTGCGCAAGGCGCGCCTGCTGCTGGATGCCAGCGCCCGCCTCACCGTGGTGGCGCCCGAGCTCGACTCCGAGCTGGCGGAACTGGCCGCCAACGAGAGCATCGAGTGGCTGGCCGGTGAATTCGCACCGGCACACCTGACGGGCAAGTGGCTGGTGGTGGCCGCCACCGATCGGCGCGAGGTGAACGCCCTGGTCTACCAGAGCGCCAACCAGGCGCGGATCTTTGCCAACGTGGTGGATGACCCCAAGCGCTCCAGCTTCATCATGCCGTCCATCATCGACCGCTCGCCGCTGATGGTGGCCATCTCCTCCGGCGGCAAGGCCCCGGTGCTGGCCCGGCTGCTGCGGGAGAAACTCGAAGCCATGCTGCCCCAGCACCTGGGCGCCGTGGCGGCCTTTGCCGGCAGCCTGCGGGATCGGGTCAAGGCGCGCTTCGCCAGCATGGGGGAGCGGCGCCGCTTCTGGGAGCGGCTGCTGGGGGCGGATCGCCTCGGGCAGGCGCTGGCCCGCGGCGATCACGCCTGTGCCAATCAGCTGGCCGATACCCTGTTTGCCGATGAAAGCCAGACCGGTGGCGAGGTGGTGCTGGTCGGTGCCGGCCCCGGCGATCCGGGCCTGCTCACCCTGCACGCTCTGCGCCAGATGCAGCAGGCGGACGTGGTGGTCTATGACCGCCTGGTCTCCGACGAGGTGATGGCGCTGGTGCGCCGCGACGCCAAGCGCATCTTCGTCGGCAAGCAGGCAGGCAACCACTGTGTACCTCAGGAGGGGATCAACCAGCTCCTGCTGGAGGAGGCGAAGAAGGGGCAGCGGGTGGTGCGGCTGAAGGGGGGCGACCCCTTCATCTTCGGCCGTGGCGGCGAGGAGCTGGAGACGCTTGTTGGTACTGGCATTGGCTTTCAGGTGGTACCGGGGATCACGGCGGCCAGCGGCTGCGCCGCCTATGCCGGCATTCCCCTCACCCACCGCGACCATGCCCAGAGCGTGCGCTTCGTCACCGCCCACGGCAAGGAGGGTGCCCAGGATCTCGACTGGCCATTGCTGGCAAAAGACAGGCAGACCCTGGTGTTCTACATGGGGCTTTCATCCTGCGCCACCATCCGCGAGCAGCTGCTGGCCCACGGCAAGGGGGGCGACACCCCGGTGGCGCTGATCGAGCGCGGCACCCAGCCGAGCCAGCGGGTCATTCGCGGCACCCTTGACCAGTTGCCCACGCTCGCCATCGGCGTCGAAAGCCCGGCCCTTATCATGGTGGGCTCCGTGGTGACCCTGGCCGAGCAACTTGCCTGGTTTGGACAAGGCCAACACGCCCTCTCCCGCCAGGCCCTCGCCTGAGCGGTCTTGGCATGTGAGTCATGAGGCCACCGCAAGGTGGCCTCATTTTTATCCAGCCATCACCGAATCCCGGTCATAACCTGTTGTTTTAAGTCTGGTATCCTATGGGCATTCGGCCTATCGGCCACCAGCTCAGGAATTTTTTCATGTCTCTGCCCCTCAAAAACAGCGCCAAGCAGCGCGCGGAAGACAGATCCCGCATTCTCACCCTGCTGCTGGGCGACGATGCCCTCACCGACAGTCTGATCGACCCCCAGCTTGAACAGGATGCGGGTCAGCGCGACCAGACCAGCCAGCTGAGCGGGCTGGTCAACGGCCTGCCCGCCGCCGACATCGCCGATGCCCTCGAATCCCTGCCTCCCGATGAACGCCACGCCCTCTGGCATCTGGTGAGCGAAGACAAACGCGGCCAGGTGCTGGTCGAGGCATCGGAGACGGTGTGGGAGAGCCTCATCAGCGGCATGAGCGACCGCGAGCTGCTGCATGCCCTGCGCTCCCTCGACATCGACGATCAGATCTATCTGGGCCAGTACCTGCCGCGCAACCTGATGGGGCGGCTGCTCACCTCCATGGCGCCCGTCGATCGGGATCGGGTGCGCGAGGTGATCCGCTACGGCAAGCACACGGTCGGCGCCATGATGGACTTCGAGCTCATCACGGTGCGCCCCGACGTGAACCTCGCCACCGTGCAACGTTTCCTGCGGCTGCGGGGCAAGATCCCCGCCAACACCGACAAGCTGTTTGTCATCGACAGGCGAAACCACCTGCTCGGCGAACTGGCCCTCACCACTGTGCTGCTGCACAAACCAGCCACCTTGGTGAGCGAGGTGATGGAACAGGATCCCATCACCTTTGATCCCGAAGACAACGACGAGGCGGCGGCCCGTACCTTCGAGCGGGATGACCTGCTTTCTGCCGCCGTGGTGGATGCCAAGGGCAAGCTGATGGGCCGCCTCACCGTCGAGGAGATCGTGGATGTGGTCTATGAAGAGAGCGACACCGATCTGCGCCGCATGGGGGGGATCAGCGAGGAGGAGGATGTGTTCGCACCGGTCGCCAAGGCGGTGAAGACCCGCTGGGCCTGGCTCGCCCTCAACCTCTGCACCGCCTTCGTGGCGTCGCGGGTGATCGGCCTGTTCGAGCACACCATCTCGCAACTGGTGGCGCTGGCGGCCCTGATGCCCATCGTCGCCGGGATCGGCGGCAACACAGGCAACCAGACCATCACCATGATAGTGCGGGCGCTGGCGCTGCAGCACATTCAGGCGGGCAACCTCTCCTTCCTGCTGTTGCGGGAGCTGGGGGTGGCCTTCATCAACGGTCTGGTGTGGGGCGGCATCATGGGAGTCGTCACCTTCCTGCTCTATCAGGATGCGGCGCTGGGCGCCGTGATGACGCTCGCCATGGTGCTCAACCTGCTGGTGGCGGCGCTGATGGGGGTCATCATCCCCATGACCATGAGCCGGCTGGGGCGCGATCCGGCGGTGGGGGCCAGCGTGATGATCACCGCCATCACCGACACCGGCGGCTTCTTCATCTTTCTGGGGCTGGCCACCCTGTTCCTGCTGTAAACAAGAAGGGAGCCGGCGGCTCCCTTCTTTGTCATGCTCGACTTCTGCGACAGGCGCAGCTCAGGGTCTGGCGTTACGCCCCTGCTGCCACCCCTTGCCGAGGGCACGACCGATGGGCACCACCGGGGCCAGCCGGACGCTGTCGACAGCCTGGGCACCATGACCCCGCTTGAACAACAGCACCAGGCGCACTACTTTCTCCTTCGGGCAGCCGAGCCAGAGCGCCCAGTGCGGCCCCTTGTGATGAAGCCAGAGTCCGTAAAACCAAGTCATCCGGTTTCCCTTGATAAAACGGGTGATGGAGGATTCAGGCGCCGGTACGCAGCGCTTCGAATCCCATGGCGTGTTCGATGCCATATGCCACTCCTCCTTGACTGACAGGTCACTCAGGTACGTCGACTCATCCCTTGGCAACGTCCTGCCTTGCTTCGAGTGAGATCAGGATGACCCTGGCCTATGTGCCGGCCGGCCCTGCGACACTCCCCTTCTATCCCGTGAAGGTCTGCTTGCGGTTGTCATTGTGCGGCGCTCGCCCCGTGGGGCGGAGCAGCCAGACCCTGGCGGTCTGGCCCTGATCTGAGCATATATCCGAAACGGGCGGTTTGCGGGCTGGCGCGGGGGACAAAAAGGGCGAGGTTCAGGATCTGCTTGAATTGGCAGGAAAGAGGCGCAGAAACGACACGGCCTCCCGAAGGAGGCCGTGTGGCGAGAGAGGAGATTACATCCAGTCGGCGTTGCGGATCACCCCGACCGCCAGCCCCTCGATGGTGAGATGCTGGCTGGCGAGATCCACTTCGATGGGGGAGAGCTCTTCGTTCTCCGGCAGCAGCCACACCTGACTGCCCTTGCGCTGGAAGCGTTTGACGGTGACATCCTCGTCAAGCCGCGCCACCACCACCTGGCCGTTGCGCACCTCCTGGGTCTTGTGCACCGCCAGCAGGTCACCATCCAGGATGCCGATGTTCTTCATGCTCATCCCCTGCACCCGCAGCAGGAAGTCGGCGCGCGGGTGGAACAGGGCGGGATCGACCTGATAATGGCTCTCGATATGCTCCTGGGCCAGGATGGGTTCACCGGCAGCCACCTTGCCGATCAGCGGCAGGCCGCTCTCTTCCAGCGCCTCTTCCTCTTCGAGCAGCAGACGGATGCCGCGGGACGTGCCCGGCATGATCTCGATGACCCCTTTTTTGGCCAGGGCCTTCAGATGTTCCTCGGCCGCATTGGCCGACTTGAAACCAAGCTTCTGGGCAATCTCGGCGCGAGTCGGCGGCATGCCGGTCTCGTTCATGTTCACCTTGATCAGCTCCAGCACTTCGGCCTGGCGGGGGGTAAGGGGTTTCATAGAATTGGCACCTGTCTTTTTATACAGCACACTGGCAGTATATACAGTGCAGTGGCCAAGGCAAGGCGCAGCTGACATTTGTCGCGACCAACCGGCAATTTCACCCTGTTTTGATCCCGCACGACTGAACTCATCGTACCTCTCGGCGACAAGGGGCCGGTGATTTGCTATGCTCACGCCGCATTTTTTTGGAGAGCAGACGCACATGTCCCCAGGACAGAAGATTTCCAGAGCCATCTTGCAATGGCCGGTCAGCGGCTTGGTCAATCACAAAAGCCTGCCGGAAAATCCCATCACAGAACTCAAACTGGATCCGGCCAGACCCATCGTCTATGCCCTGAAAACCAGCTCGATCACCGACCTGATGACCCTGCAGCAATGCTGCGAGGATCTCGGTCTGCCCGGCCCCTTCACGCCGCTGGAACTGAACGGCCAGCTGCTGCCGCGCTATGTCTGTCTGGATCGTCCGCCTCCCCTGTTCGGCAAGCGCAGCAAGCCGCTTCCCTTCCTGCAGGAGTTCCACCAGCTGCTGGATCTGCACAAGCAGGATCCGGCGCTGGATATCCAGGTGGTACCCGTCACCCTGTTCTGGGGCCGCGCCCCGGGCCGGGAAGGGGAAGAGGCCTCCGGCCTCAACATCATCAGCAGCTTGGCGCCGAACCGGCTGAAGAAGGCGCTCATCGTGATCCTCAAGGGTCGCGAGAACCTGGTGCGCTTCTCCCCGCCCCTCTCCCTGCGCTACATGGCAGACAAACACGGTACCGACGAGGCCATCGCCCACAAGCTGGCGCGGGTCGCCCGTACCCACTTCAGCCGCCAGCAGCTGGCGGCCACCGGACCGAAACTGCCGAACCGCAACCTGCTGTTCAAGCAGCTGCTGGATTCGAGCGTGATCCAGCAGGCCATCGCCGAAGAGGCGCAGCGGGAGAACATCAGCCTGGAGAAAGCGCAGAAACGCGCCCACAGCTACATGGACGAGATCGCCTCCGACTTCTCCTACCGGCTGATCCGCCTCGGCGAGAGCTTCCTCGGCTGGCTGTGGCACAAGCTCTATCGCGGCCTCTCGGTCAACGGCGCCGAAAAGGTGCGCCAGCTGGCCCAGGAAGGGCACGAGATCGTCTATGTGCCCTGCCATCGCAGCCACATGGACTACCTGCTGCTCTCCTATGTCATCTATCACCAGGGCATGGTGCCGCCCCATATCGCGGCGGGCATCAACCTCAACTTCTGGCCGGCGGGCCCCATCTTCCGCCACGGCGGTGCCTTCTTCATCCGCCGTACCTTCAAGGGCAACCCGCTCTACAGCACGGTGTTTCGCGAGTACCTGAACCTGCTGTTCGCCAAGGGCTACTCGGTGGAGTTCTTCACCGAGGGAGGTCGTTCGCGCACCGGCCGCCTGCTGCCGCCCAAGACCGGCATGCTGGCGATGACCCTGCAGGCCATGATGCGCGGGCTTGACCGCCCGGTCACCCTGGTACCCGTCTACCTCGGCTACGAGCATGTGATGGAGGTGAACACCTACCACAACGAGCTCAAGGGCAGCCGCAAGGAGAAGGAGAGCTTCCTGCAGGTGCTCGGCATCCTGCGCAAGCTGCGCAACTACGGCCGCGGCTTCGTCAACTTCGGCGAGCCGCTCACCCTCAACAGCTACCTGAGCGAGCATATTCCGGACTGGAAGGATCACATCGGGGAAGAGGAGCGCCCCGAATGGATGGCCGGCACGGTCAATACCCTGGCCGATCTGCTGATGACCCGTATCAACGGCGCCGCCGCCGTCAACGGCCTGACCCTGAGCGCCCTGGCACTGCTGGCCGCCGAGCGCCATGCCCTGACCCGTGACGAGTTGCAGGCCCAGCTCAACACTTATCTGGATCTGCTCAAGGCGGTGCCCTACAGTGCCCAGAGCACCATCCCGGACGAGGATGCCGACACCCTGCTGGATCAGGCGCTGGAGCTCAACAAGTTCGAGGTGAGCGAGGACAAGCTGGGCCAGATCATCAGCCTGGATCGCTACCAGGCGATCCTGCTGACCTACTACCGCAACAACATCCTCCACCTGTTTGCCATGCCCTCCCTGGTGGCGGCACTGATCGACCGCTGCGAGGGGATCTCCCGCGGCGAGATCATCGCTCGCTGCGTCGACATCTATCCGCTGCTCAAGACCGAGCTGTTCCTGCGTTACGAAGAGGAGGAGCTGCCGGAGCTTATCGATGCCCTGCTGGCCGAGCTGCAGCGCCAGCAGTTGATCGAGGCACGCGACGGCGGCTACTGGGTCAACCCGGGCAACCAGATGCGCCTGTTGCTGCTGGCCGAAAGCATCCAGGAGACCCTGCAGCGCTACGCCATCGTGCTGACCCGGGTGCTGGCCCAACCCTACATAGAGGCAGAGCAGCTGGAGGCAGACGGCCTGATGATGGCGGAGCGCCTCGGCACCCTGCACGGCATCAACGCCCCCGAGTTCTTCGACCAGAAGCTGTTCAGCACCCTGATCCACACCCTGCGCAAGGAGGGTTACCTCTCCGCCGAGAGCAAACCGGATCTGGGACGCTTCCAGGCGCTGGCGGACAACATAGTGCCGCTCCTGAGCACCAAGATCCGCCGCACCATCCGGGCCGGCAACCAGCGCTGATCCTCACTACAAATGAAGAAGGCCGCATGATGCGGCCTTCTTTTTGCTCGGGGAGTAGTCACCCCAGCAGGTAGTCGAGCACCAGCCCGGCGAACACCAGAGCCCCCACATAGTTGTTGTTGAGGAACGCCTGGAAGCAGGCCTCCCGCTGCCGTTCGCGAATGAGCCGCTGCTGATAGACGAACAGCACGGCGGCCCCCAGCAATCCCCAGTAGTAACTGCTGCCCAGCGCCATCAGCTGGCCGACCAGCAGCAGGATCAACAGGGTGGCCAGCTGCAGCACGCCGATAATCCGCTTGTCGTGACGGCCAAACAGGATGGCGCTCGACTTGAGCCCCAGCTTGAGGTCATCGTCCCTGTCCACCATGGCGTACTGGGTATCGTAGGCCACGGTCCACAGCAGGTTGGCGATAAACACCAGCCAGGCCACGGCCGGCAGTGCGTTGGCCTGCGCCGCATAGGCCATGGGGATCGACCAGGAGAAGGCCATGCCGAGCACCAGCTGGGGGATCGGAATGAACCGCTTCATGAAGGGATAGCTTACCGCCAGCAGCAGGCCGACGAACGACATGGCGATGGTGAGGGAGTTGAGGGTCAGTACTAGGCCAAACGAGATCAGGGCAAGCACGAAGAAGAGCGCCAGTGCCTCGCGGGGATCCACCTTGCCGGTCGGCAGGGGACGCCCCGAGGTGCGTTTGACGTGACCGTCGAAGTTGCGATCCGCATAGTCGTTGATGACGCAGCCGGCCGAGCGCATCAGAAACACGCCGACCACAAACACCGTCAGCACCCAGAGGTTTGGCAGTCCGCCGGCCGCCAGCCAGAGTGCCCACAGAGTCGGCCACAGCAGCAACAGGGTGCCGATGGGCTTGTCGATGCGGGCCAACTGCAGATATGCCAGACCCCGCTCCTTGGTTAACAGATTCACTCCAGCTCCTTGTCACAGACGAGAGAGGGCAGAAACAGCTCGTGAACCAGCAATGGCCACTGCCCCAGAAACAGACGGGAACGACGTCCCCAGACGATGGCGGCGGGGCAACGGGGATTGTCGGCAATGGCAAAACGGGCCAGCTGCAGATGATCACGTCGCACCGGCTCATTGCCAAACACCCGCTCCCCCAGGGGTTGCTCCCCCAGTTCGGCCAGCCCACTGCCCTGCAGCGCCGCGTCGGCCAGCAGGGTCCAGCCCAGCACGGCCGGGCCCAGATCGCCGTGGAGGATCACCTCCCGGCAGATCCCGGCAGGGGATGCAGCATCCACCAGCCACTGCTCATCGGTGGTCAACGAGACGGGGCGATTGCCCAGCCATTCGACCGAGAAGTGCCGATTGTGTTGGCGCAGACGCCGGGTCATGGAGCCGGGCTCCAGCAGCCAGGGACGCAGGCTGGCCGGCAATTCGCAACTGTCGGGGGCCAACCACCCGGTTAACGGCGTGAGGGGAACAGTCAACTCGGACTTCACAGCTTCACCATCCAGAGATTTCCGTGTTCAGGTTAAAATCCGGTTTATTATCCGTAAATCAATAGCGAAATGTAAGAACATCCGTGCTTGACGCCCCCTTTGGCAGCATCAAAAATGGTGTATCTTCCGCCGATGAGCCATCTATATGAAGATCTTCAAAATTTTGCTGGTGTTGTTGCTGAGCGTGGGCGCCCTGCAGGTACGGGCTGCCGATGAAGAACCCGCCGCCGAAGGGGCCGAGGGAGCCGCCAAACCCGGATTTGCCTACCATGCGCTCGATCCGGATATCATCACCAACTACCTGAGCAACGGCAAAACCCTCGGCTACGTCAGGGTCACGGTGGAGTTGATGGCCGAAAACGAGGCCGACCTCAAGCTGCTGGAGCAGCATGACCCCCTGATCCGCGACGCCATCATTCGCCTGATGGGCAGCAAGAGCGCCGATCAGATCAAGTCTCTGGTCAGCCGCGAGGAACTGCGCAAAGAGTGCGAGACCAAGGTCAACGAGTTGTTGCTCAAGGAGACCGGCAAGAAAGCCGTCCGCGAGCTGATCTTCACCAAGTTCCTCTATCAGTAATTTCCCACGGATCAGACGCTTATTGGCATTCAGGCCAATAAGCGTCCGGCGCCTGTTTATTCGAAATGAAAATTGATTACAATACGCTCGTCGAGTCGTAGAGGTAGTCGTTATGGGCAGCAAGACCCTGTGTGAGTGGCGTCGCCATGAGATCCCCGCGGATCTCAAGGTGCTGCGCAAAATCGTGCGCAAACCCAAATTCGTCTGCGGCAAGTGTGCCCGCAGCGCCAACGACAAGAGTTATCTGTGCCAGCCGCTGCGGTTGAAAAAAGAGGAGTAGGGAAAAATCCGACGAGGCCCTATTGATCGGTCCAGCCCTGGCGCCCCTGTTCGAACAGCCTGCGCGCCTGCATGTCGTTGGGGCAGACGCCGCGGTACTCCTCCCCGGAGCGCCCGGCCAGATAGAGATGCTCCGGGCGGCAATACCAGGCCAACCCTTTCTGATGCCCTTGCTGCCACAGCTCGCCATCCACCTTGTCGCCACACTGGGCACGATGGAACTCGATCCGCTCGGTGGTGAAGCCCAGCTTGCCGTCAGCCTCCCCCACCTCGCTCCACACCTTTTCGCAGGGATCATCGTTGGAGACACAGCCCCCCAGCAGGGCGGCAACCAGTATGACGGTGAGTCGCATAATCATCCTTGAGTGTCGTTTGAGCAGTTCATTCTAGCCAGAGCCTTGCCCCTCACCAAGCCTTCGCCCCCATTCCTGTGAGCCGCACAAAAAAATCAGGCGGGCTCAATGCCCGCCTGTTCATTTCATATCGTGGTTCACTGGTCATCGAAAGCGTCGTCATCCTGCCAGCTTTCGTCTTCCCATTGCTCCAGCTCGTCTTCCCAGGATTCCGGCTCCCATTCATCATCGAGATCGTAATCCGGCTTGTGTCCACCCATGCTCATTCTCCTTGGATAGTGCACCCGCACTCAAAGTCTATCCAGAAAAATGGGGCTCGCCAGTCAGGGAAAGATCAAAGCTTGACCAGGGTGCGACCCGCGACCTGGCCTTGCGTGATGGCCTCGGCGGCCTCGACCACCTGCTCCAGCCCTATCTCGGTCACCGCCTGCTCGAAGAAGCTGGCGGGCAGATCCCGAGCCAGGCGCTGCCACGCCTGTTGACGGCGCGCCAGTGGGCACATCACGGAGTCTACTCCCTGCAGACGCACGTTGCGCAGGATGAAGGGCATGACGGTGGTAGGCAGATCGAAGCCCCCCGCCAGACCGCAGGCCGCCACGGCGCCGCCATAGTTCATCTGGGCCAGCAGCTTGGCCAGCACCTGACTGCCGACGGTATCGACTGCCCCGGCCCACAGCTGCTTCTCCAGCGGCTTGGCAGGCTCCAGCAGTTCGCTGCGCGGCACGATGCGGCTGGCCCCCAGGGCAGTCAGCATCTCACCCTGCTCCTCGGGCCGACCGGTCAGGGCCGCTACCTTGTAGCCTTTTGCCGCCAGCAGCGCGACCGCAGTGGACCCCACCCCGCCGGCGGCGCCGGTCACCAGGACCTCGCCGCTCTCCGGGGTGAGCCCCGCCTCCTCCAGCGCCAGCACGCAGAGCATGGCGGTGAGGCCGGCGGTACCGATGCACATGGCCTGACGGGCATCCAGTCCGGCCGGCAGCGGCACCAGCCAGTCCGCCTTGACTCGCGCCTGCTCGGCCATGCCGCCCCAATGTCCTTCACCCACGCCCCAGCCGGTCAGCACCACCTGATCACCGGGCTGATAGCGGCTGTCGGCCGATTCGAGCACGGTACCGGCGAAGTCGATGCCCGGCACCAGCGGCCACTGGCGGACAATCTTGCCCTTACCAGTGATGGCCAGCCCGTCCTTGTAGTTGATGGAGCTGTAGCTCACCGCTACCCGTACTTCGCCTTCCGGCAACTGGCTCTCGGCCAGCCGGGTGAGGGTCGGAACCGTCTTGCCGTCTTGGTTTTCCAGTAACAGGGCCTTGAACATGAGTCTCTCCTCGAGATGAAGCATCAAATCAGCACAGCAGCGCATATCTGCCACGGCGCTCCGTAAATCGTCCTACTGGCTTTCGAGATCAGCCAGACAGCGGGAAAGGGTGCGGGCCAGGGCCCCCTGATTGCACAGCACCACGGCGCGGGCCTGCTCTCCCATCTCGCGACGCCGGCTCTCGTCGGCCAGCAGCGCACTCACCCTCTCCCCCAACTCGGCCGCATCGGCCACCACGGCGGCGCCACCCTGTGCCACCAGCTGGCGGGTGATGTCGCTAAAGTTGAAGTAGACGGGACCGGTCAGGCAGGGTTTGCCGAGCGCCGCCGGCTCCAGCAGGTTGTGGCCCCCCACCTTCACCAGACTGCCGCCGACGAAAGCCAGATCGGCCGCCGCCAGCATCAGCGGCAACTCGCCCATGGTATCACCCAGATAAATCTTGTCGGTTGCGGTGACCGGGGCGGCGCTGGTGCGGCGCACACAACCATAAGAGGCGCACAACTCGGCCACCCGATCGAAGCGCTCCGGGTGGCGCGGCACCAGGATAAGCAAGGCATCGGGGTGACTGGCCAGTACCAGGTCGAAGGCAGCCAGCACCTGCTCGTCCTCCCCCTGATGGGTGCTGGCGGCGATCCAGACCGGCCGCTCCGCCCCCAGTTGCTGACGCAGGGCGCGGCCCCTGGCCTGCACCTCATCACCAAACTGGATATCAAACTTGATGGAGCCGGTCACCGCCAGTCGATCGCGTTCGATGCCGAGCCGGGCGAAGCGATCGGCGTCGTCCTGATGCTGGCAGAGCAAGCGGGTCAGCGGCCGGCTGAGGGCATCAAAGGCTCCCTGAAAGCGGGCATAACGCTGGCAGGAACGCTCCGAGAGGCGGGCGTTGATGATGGTCACCGGCAGATGGCGTTTCTCGCAGGCCGCCAGCCAGTTTGGCCACAGTTCGGTCTCCATCACCCAGAGCGCGCGGGGCTTGAAGGTGTCGAGAAAGGCCGCTACCGCCCAGGGGTAATCGAGGGGCGCATAGCGGTGTACCACCAGATCGCCGAGCTTGGCTGCCTGTTCGGCGCCGGTGCGGGTGGTGGTGGTGAGCAGGATCGGCAGATCGGGCCGCTCCGCTTTCAGGGCGCGAATGAGTGGCGTGATGGCCAACGTCTCCCCCACGCTCACCGCATGGATCCAGAGCGGCGCCTCCTGATTGGTGGCGGGCAGCCGACCCAGATGCTCGGCCCAGCGTTTGCCAAAGCCGGGCTTGCCCTTCTTCGGCTTGTAGAGCGCCAGCAGCGCCAGCGGTAATCCCAGATGGATCAGCAGGTTGTAGAGCAGGCGATAGGGCATCTTACTCGCTCTGCTCCAGTTTGTTGCACGCCTCGATCACCTGCTCCGGCGGCAGATCGATCAGGCATTTGAGGTGGCCGAACTTGCAGGTGCGCTTGAAGCAGGGGCGGCATTCGATGTCGGTGTGGACTATCTCGACCCGATCCGCCAGCGGCGGGGTATAGAGCGGCGAAGTGGAGCCATAGACTCCCACCAGCGGCCGGTTGAGGGCGGCGGCGATGTGCATCAGGCCGGAGTCGTTGGAGATGACCCGACCGGCCAGCGCCATCAGGTCGATCGCCTCGTGCAGGCTGGTCTTGCCCGCCAGCACGTGGCAGTTGGGGCGAGTCAGCATGTTGACCCGATCCCGGATGGTGTTGGCTACCGCCACGTCCTTGTTCGAGCCGAAGATCCACACCTGCCAGCCCTCGTCCAGGTGCTGCTGGGCCACCACGGCGTAGTGCCCTTCCGGCCAGCGCTTGGCCGGGCCGAACTCGGCGCCGGGGCAGAGCACCAGCACGGGGCGACGCCGATCCAGCCCGAGCCGCGCCAGCGCCTTGTCCTGATTGACCAGATCGACGTGAAGCGCGGGATGGGGAATGGCCGGAATATCGGCCCGGCTCTTCATCTGCGCCTTGGGATAAGCCAGCGCCAGATAGCCCTCCACCATCAGCGGGAAGGCGGACTTGTTGCTGCGCAGATCGTTGAGCAGGCCGAAGCGCTGCTCCCCCTTCCAGCCGGTTCGCACCGGGATGCCGGCAAACCAGGGGATCAGGGCAGACTTCATGGAGTTGGGCTGGACGATGGCCTGATCGTACTTTTCGGCCGCCAGCTGTTTGCCGAGGCGGCGGCGGGCCAGCAACTTGAAGTCGCCGTGACCGAGCGGCATGGTTATCGCCTTGTCCACCTCGGGCATCCGCTCCAGCAGGGCGCAGCACCAGGCGGGCGCCATCACGTGGAGTTCGCACTCCGGGTGGTTGGCCTTGATCGCCTTGTAGAAGCTCTGGGACATCACCATGTCGCCGACCCAGGAGGGGCCGATCACCAATATTTTCATCACGCGTCTTCTCTCGGGGCTGGCCCGGCTGTTGATCATCACTGGCCGAGATTATGCCCCAAGAATGGTCGGAGAAATAACAGAAGATCCCGGTGGCCCCGCTGAACGGTTCAAAACGAGCGCCACTCAGCACACCTAGGGCCGGATGCCCCGACCATGCCCCGCCCGTCGTTTTAGGCTAGAATGGGCGCCAATTTGAGCATGGCCCGCCAGCCGGGCAGCAACCGTGAGCCCTCATCAGTGAAAAAACCGACTCTGGCCGCCGTTCTGATCGTCAAGAATGAAGCCGACAACCTGCGCAAGTGTCTCGCCTCCCTCGACGGGCTGGTGGACGAGATCGTCATCATGGATTCCGGCAGCCAGGACGACACCCCGGCCATCGCCGCCGAATTCGGCGCCCGCTTCTTCGTCAACAAGGTGTGGCCGGGATTTGGCAAGCAGCGCCGGTTGGCCCAGTCGCACGTGCAATCCGAATGGGTGCTCTGGCTGGATGCAGACGAGCGACTCACCCCCGAGCTGAAAGAGGCCATCGCCGCCGTCATGGCTAACCCGGCCAGCGACACCATCTACTCGATCCCGCGCCTCTCCTGGGTATTTGGCCGCTTCATCCGCCACAGCGGCTGGTATCCGGATCGGGTGCTGCGCCTCTATCCCAAGGCGCTCACCGGCTACAACGAGGCACTGGTGCACGAGAAGGTGGAGGTACGCGCCAACATGAAGATCGTCAACCTCCATGGCGACCTGCTCCACTTCACCTATCGGGATCTGGAGCACTATCTGGTCAAATCCGCCGGTTACGCCCGGGCCTGGGCCGATCAGCGCACCGCCCGCGGAAAGAAGGGTTCTCTCAGCCAGGGGCTGGTGCATGCGCTGGGCTGCTTCATCAAGATGTACCTGCTCAAGGCGGGTTTCCTCGATGGCAAGCAGGGGCTGCTGCTGGCCATCCTCTCCGCCCACTCCACCTTCGTCAAATACGCCGACCTCTGGGTGCGCCAGCAACCCGGGCAGCCGGAGTAACAGGCATTCCGGCACTCGCCACCGGATACGAAACAGGGCCCCGAGGGGCCCTGTTTGCATTACTGCGGGTCGTTGCCGCGCCAGAAGGGGGCGGCCCAGCGAGCCATTTCTGGCACCATGGCCTTGGGATCGAGCTGGCTCATGTCCTCCGGATGATCGCTGTCCTCCGGCGGGCTGAAGGCGAGATGACGCCCTTCACTGTTGAGCGGCTTCCAGCGCAGCGGTGTGGCGGAGCGGCGCATCGGGAAGAAGCCGATGGTCGGCACGTCCAGCGCCCCGGCGATGTGTAGCGGGCCCGTACTGCCGGCGATAAACAGGGCGGCGTTGGCCAGCACCTGACAGAACATCGGCAGCCCGTCGCTGGAGCGGTAGATCCAGCCGTTGCCGCCGTGGGCCAGCAGCTCGGCCGCCAGCTGCTCGGCCATCTTCTCCTCGCCGGGGCCGGCGGTCAGTACACACTGCAGCTCGGGGCAGGCCTGGTTCAGCTTGATGATGATGCGGGCATACTGCTCGATGGAGAGGTTGTTGGCCGAGCCGCCGCTACCGGCATGCACCATCAGCCAGGGGCGGCTGGCATCCAGCTTCAGCCTGGTGGCCAGCTGTTCGCGCACCTGTCGCAGCGCCGATGCATCAAACTGCAGGAAGGGGGTATGGGGCTCTACCACCGCCACCTGATGATCGGCCAGGAAGCGGCGGATCAGCTCCAGGTTGTACTCAGACTCGGGCTTGAGAGAGCGGGAGCGGCGCTGGATCAGGCGCTGGTTGTAGAGCACCTGGGCCAGCTTGGTGGCTGGCGCCAGGCGATAAGGGATGTGCGCCTTCCACACCAGCATGGCGTTGCGGGAGTTGGAGAAGAGGCAGATGGACGCATCGAACGCGGCCGCCTTGATGCGCGCCAGCAGCGCGCGCTGTTGCTCCTTGTCGGCACGGACACCCGGATCGATGAGCACCTCGTCAATCCAGGGACAGAGCCGGGCCAGCGGCGCCGTATAGGCGGGAACCAGGGCAGTCACATGACATTCCATGGACTCCTTGAGCATGGCGAAACTCGGCCAGGCCAGCATGAAGTCACCAATCTTGTCATTGCGAACGACCAGAATACGTTTCATAAAAAATCCCTTTGCTCCCTGTCACCAATGCAAGGAGGCTTGATGCGCGATGCGGGTATTCTTGCCTGATGCAGGGCTATTCTCAAGTGAAGACGCCAGCGTGCCCCGATTTAAGCGACCAAATTGTGCATCTTGCGCCGCTTCCTGCGGCAAACTGACGCTACCGCTCTCGCGGCAAGCCCTCAACAGACCCTATAATGCGACCAAATTTCCAGGTTGCAGGACTGCAAACATGACTACCAGGGTAATTTATCCGGGGACCTTCGACCCCGTGACCAATGGCCACGCCGACCTGATCGGCCGCGCCGCCAAGCTGTTTGACGAAGTCGTGGTCGGCGTTGCCAACAGCCCGAGCAAACGTCCGCTATTCGATCTGGCAGAACGTGTCCAACTGGTTCAGCAAGTGACCCGTCACCTGCCCAACGTCAAGGTGGTGGGGTTCTCCGGCCTGCTGGTGGATTTCGCCAGAGAGCATCAGGCCAATGTGCTGATCCGCGGCCTGCGCGCCGTCTCCGACTTCGAGTACGAATTCCAGCTGGCCAACATGAACCGCCGCCTGATGCCGGAGCTCGAAAGCGTGTTCCTCACGCCAGCGGAAGAGAACTCCTTCATCTCCTCTACCCTAGTAAAGGAGGTGGCGCTGCACGGTGGCGACATCCGCCAGTTTGTCGACCCTGTAGTAGCCCAGGCCATCGCCACCAAACTGGGCCGCTGAGCAGGGGTTCTTCGCAACAAACAGGCTACCCGAGGGTAGCCTGTTTCATCAGGGCGCCTTGCTCGCCTGGCCTTGGGGTATATCGGCAAACTGTCGCTCGATCACATCCTGCAGCTGATCGAGCCACTCGTAACGACGCCGGTACATGGCGCGCTTCCTGGACGCCACCTCCTCCAGCGGTTTGCGCAGCGCTGGCTGCAGGGCCACGAAGTTGGCATCCACATCCTCGGCACCAAACTCCTGCCACAGCTCATCATAATCGGCCAGCAAGTTACCCTTCTGTTTGCGGCTGTAGCGTTTGGCCTGAAAGACGTGGGCCCGCTTGCGCACCGCCAGCACCCGCTCGCCCCCCATGGCCCGGGCCAGTTGCAGCACCAGCATGACCAGCAGTGACTTGGGTCGCAGGCCGTGTCCTTCCCTGGTCAGCTCGCGCACCCGCGCCTGAGCCTGCTCGACTGCAGGCTCGGGCCCCTGCATGGAGCCTATCATCAGCTCGGGATGGGCAACCGATCCCGCCAGCGAGAAGGCGCAACTGTAGAGACGCAACCCCTGTGGATCGACGATGGAGAGTGCCAGCTCGGCCTCCCGGCGAAAGGTACCATCATGGCGCAGCAGGATGCTGCAATCGCTCTGGGGATAACGCCCCAGCTCGACCCCTTGCCCCAGATAGAGCGGCTCAATGAGAGTTGGATAGCGTGCCAGCAGCAGGCGATAGTGATCCTCCAGCATCTCGACCCGCTCGCGGGCGCGGGCACAGGCGAAGCGATAGGGTCGCATCGGCTTGTCGAGCAACTCGGGATAGCGGGTGGGCAACGCCTTGAGAGGGGCGGCCTGAAACAGGCTGAAGACCCGGTGCAACGACTTGCGATAAAGCAGGCTGCGCAGTACGAACTTGCCGCGGTTGAAGGTCTTGCGGGCACATCCCTCCGGATAGAGGTAACGGGCCATCCTTTTTGCGCAATAGCGCTCCTGCCGGGATAAATATTCCCAGTCTATTGATTTTACTGTCATTTTATATCTCTAACCGCCTGAACGGCCGGAATACTAGTGACAGCTGCACACAGCTTCAACAGACGGGAAATACTCTCTTACAACTTCAACGGGATCCGCCGAAAAAACAGCCTCAACGCTGGCAATGGGAGCAGAATACCGTGGTTCGCTGGCCCATTTTTATTTCGCTCAACAGGGTGTGGCAATGGTAACAGGACTGGCCACCCCGGCCATAGACCTGCAACTTCTGCACGAAATAGCCCGGCTTGCCGTCCGCGCTGGTGAAATCCTTGAGGGTAGTCCCCCCCTGTCGAATGGCTTCGGCCAGCACCCGCTTTATCTCGGCCACCAGAGTGGTCAGCCGCTCGGCGCTGATGTTGCCGGCCGCCCGTTTGGGGTGAATGCCGGCGGCAAACAGCGCCTCGTTGGCGTAAATGTTGCCAACCCCGACCACCACCTGGTTATCCATCAGGAACTGCTTGATGGCGGTGCTGCGCCCCTTGGCCCGCTCCCGCAGGTAATCGGCGTTGAAGGCGTCGGTCAGCGGCTCCGGCCCCAGCTTGGCCAGCAGGGCGTGCGCTTCGGCCGGCTCGCGGGTCCACAGCAGGGCACCGAAGCGGCGCGGATCGTTGAGCCGCAGCAGCTTGCCATTTTCGAGCTCGATATCCACGTGGTCATGTTTCTCGGCCGGCGTACCGATCTCCAGCACCCGCAGGCTGCCGGACATCCCCAGATGGAGAATGGCGGTACCAAAATCGGTCTCCAGCAACAGATACTTGGCACGACGCCGCACCCGATGGATGGTGAGATCCACCAGCTCCTGGATTTCGCCGGGCACCGGCCAACGCAGACGACCGTCCCGCACCACCACTCGGGTGACCTTGATGCCGGTGAGCCAGGGGGAGATCCCCTGACGGCTGACTTCGACTTCTGGCAATTCAGGCATGACAACCTCGCAAGCAACAGGGATCAGGGGGCGGGACGCAGCAGGCCGCGATACTGCTCGGCACTCAGCGTGAGCCAGCTGCCTGATGGCAGTTGGGCCGCGTACTGGCCATTGTTCTGGTAGAGGCCGAATGCCAGCGGATCGCTCTGGCCGGCGATCCATACCTTGAGGGTGACGGGAGCACCGCGTACCGCCTCGCCGGGGGGCAGCGACCAGCTCTGCCAACTGTCGATGCGGGCTGCCAGCTGGGCGCTGTCCAGCCCCAGGTCCGGCACGCTGCGCCAGCCCTGACCGACCCGCTCAATCTGCCAGCTCGGCCCCTGCCAGGTGAGTACCACGGCATCCGCCGGCAACAGGGGACGCGCCCGCTTGGCGCTGTTTTCCTGTTGGGCAATCTCCAACCGGTGCAGCAGGGTGATCACGATCAACACCGCCACTATGATCACGTTATTCCAGCCTTTACGGCTCAGTTTGAACATGGCAAGCCTCCCTTCGAACCGGCAGTGTACTGAATTCGGCCCATAAAAAAACCCGGCACTAGGCCGGGTTTTTGAGACAAATTCAAGTAATTACTTGATTTTGCCTTCTTTGTAGATCACATGCTGACGAACAACGGGATCAAACTTTTTGATCTCCATTTTTTCGGGCATGGTGCGCTTGTTTTTGGTAGTGGTATAGAAGTGACCAGTACCGGCGCTGGAGTTCAGGCGAATTTTCTCGCGAATACCTTTAGCCATGATCTAATTCCTTATACCTTAACACCGCTGGCGCGCAGTTCAGCCAGAACCACTTCAACGCCACGCTTGTCGATGATACGCATGCCTTTTGCGGATACGCGCAGGCTTACGAAGCGTTTTTCACTCTCAACCCAGAAACGGTGAGTGTGCAGGTTCGGCAGGAAACGACGCTTGGTAGCGTTGTTAGCGTGCGAACGGTTGTTACCAACTGCCGGGCGCTTGCCGGTTACTTGGCATACTCTAGACATGTCAGTCTCTCCAAATCTTACTTCATTGCTCGAGCAAATATCTGCCCCGCTGGCCTTCGATTGCGGGGCAAACAGAAGGCGGCATTTTATACAGCATCCGTGATCAAAGATCAACTAATACGGCGCCAGAGCACAGTTATAACCAACCGCGCTCGGCAAAAGAAACCGTGATGCCATCACCGATCACCAAGTGATCCAGCACTCTGATATCGATCAGGGCCAAGGCGGCCGTGATCCGATCCGTGATCTGGCGGTCGGCCCTACTGGGCTCGGCGACGCCGGACGGGTGATTATGCGCCAGAATCACAGCGGCTGCATTATGTTTGAGCGCGATCTGCACGATTTCTCTGGGCCAGACGCTCGCCGCATCGATGGTGCCGTAGAAAAGTTCGACAAATTGGATGACCCTGTGCTGATTATCGAGCAATAACAGCGCAAACACCTCACGCGGCCGATCCCGCAACTGGGCCTGCAGATAGTCCCGGGTCAGCTGGGGAGAAGTCAGCGCCTCGCCCCGTTGCAACCGCTCCGCCAGATGGCGCCGGGCCATCTCCAATACCGCCTGTAGTTGGGCGTATTTGGCCGGCCCCAGGCCATGGGCATCACAGAAAGCACGCTGGTCAGCCCCCAACAGGGTACGCAACGAACCGAACTGGCTGAGCAGCTGGCGGGAGAGATCCACAGCGCTCAGGCCGTTGACGCCGGTGCGCAGGAAGATGGCCAGTAGCTCGGCATCGGAGAGCGCCGCAGGCCCCTGGCGCAACAGCTTCTCCCTCGGTCGCTCATCCTCCGGCCACTCTTTGATGCTCATTTGTCTCTCCCTCGTCCTTGTTGAGAAAAAACATAGCAAAAAATCGCGGGAGCTCGGCCACAACTCCCCCAAGTCAATCTCTGTCGTCACTCCCAGCCTGTGGTATCTTAGCCGACCAGTCAGAATGAGCCGGATAGAGATACAGCAGATGAGATTGGCCGATAAACGCATCCTGTTGGGTGTCAGCGGCGGCATCGCCGCCTACAAGAGTGCCGAGCTGGTGCGCCGCCTGAAAGATCAGGGCGCCGAGGTTCGGGTGGTGATGACTCGCTCCGCCAAGGAGTTCATCACCCCGCTGACCCTGCAGGCCGTTTCCGGCCACTCGGTGGCCGACAGCCTGCTGGATCCGGCCGCCGAGGCCGGCATGGGCCACATCGAGCTGGCCAAGTGGGCCGATCTGGTACTGATCGCTCCCGCCAGCGCCAACCTGATGGCCCGCATGGCGGCCGGCATGGCCGACGAGCTGCTCACCACCCTCTGCCTGGCGACTCCGGCTACCGTGGCGCTGGCCCCGGCCATGAACCAGCAGATGTATCTCAATGCCGCCACCCAGGCCAACCTCAAGACCCTGGCCAGCCGTGGCATCCTGCTATGGGGACCGGATTCGGGCAGCCAGGCCTGCGGTGACGTGGGTCCTGGCCGGATGCTGGATCCTCTCGAACTGGTGGAACGTTGCTGCCAGCAACTGGCCGGCGAGCCACTGCTGGCAGGGGTCAAGCTGCTACTGACGGCGGGGCCGACCCGCGAGGCGCTCGATCCGGTGCGCTACATCAGCAACCACAGTTCCGGCAAGATGGGTTACGCCATCGCCCGCGCCGCCCGCGAGGCGGGGGCCGAGGTGACCCTGGTGAGCGGTCCGGTGGCGCTGGCGACCCCGAGTGGGGTGGAGCGCATCGATGTGGAGAGCGCCCTGCAGATGCATGAGGCGGTGATGAGCCGGGTTGGCGAGTGCGATCTCTTCATCGGGTGCGCCGCCGTGGCCGACTATCGCCCCGAGCAGGTGGCCAGCCAGAAGATCAAGAAAACTGGCGACAACGACCAGATGGCGCTGACCCTGGTCAAGAATCCCGACATCATCGCCGCCGTAGGGGCGCTACCAGACAAGCCGTTTACGGTGGGATTTGCCGCCGAAACCGTGGATGTGGAACAATACGCCCTCGACAAATTGCGACGCAAACGGCTGGACATGATCGCCGCCAACGACGTGTCTCGCGAAGGGCAAGGCTTCAATGCCGATGACAACGCCCTGACCGTATTCTGGCAAGGGGGTCATGCTCCGCTGCCACTGGCCGACAAGCTGACGCTGGCCCGTCATCTCGTCGCCCTGATTGCGCGCCACTACCGGCGCTGAGCGCCGGGTCGCCATGGGCTCCCGATAACACAAGACTCATGACACCCCGCCTTGCAGTGCAGAGACGGGGTGCCCACACAAGATCCAATTGAAAAAACGATTCATGACTACACAAATTGAACTGAAAATCCTGGATGCCCGTATCGGCACCGAGTACCCGCTGCCTGCCTACGCCACTCCGGGCTCTGCCGGCATGGATCTGCGTGCCCTGCTGGATGCGCCGCTGACCCTGGCCCCCGGTGATACCACCCTGGTGCCGACCGGTCTGGCCATTCACATCCAGGATCCCGGTCTGTGTGCCACCATCCTGCCCCGCTCCGGCCTCGGCCACAAACACGGCATCGTGCTGGGCAACCTGGTGGGTCTCATCGATTCCGACTATCAGGGCCAGCTGATGGTCTCGGTCTGGAACCGTGGCAAGGAGAGCTTCACCATGCAACCCGGCGAACGCATCGCCCAGCTGGTGATCATGCCGGTAGTTCAGACCAGCTTCCAACTGGTCAGTGAGTTTAACCAGAGCGAACGGGGTGAAGGCGGTTTTGGTTCCTCTGGTCGCCAATAACAAGACCACACAGCCCCTTGGGGCGATGCCTAATAACAGAATCAAGCCATTGTTTTTTTAGGGGAATCCATGGCAAGCAGTAATCAGAAACAGAGTCGGCGCGATCAGATCCTGCAAGCGCTCGCCCACATGCTGGAAACCAGTCCGGGTCAGCGTATCACCACGGCTCGCCTGGCAGCCGAGGTCGGTGTCTCTGAGGCCGCCCTCTATCGACATTTTCCCAGCAAGGCGAGGATGTTCGAGGGGCTGATCGACTTTATCGAGGATTCCCTGCTGTCACGGGTCAATCTCATCATGACGGAAGAGAAAGACACCATGGCCCGCTGCCACCACATCCTGCAGCTGCTGCTGGTCTTCGCCGAGCGCAACCCGGGCATCACCCGCATCCTCAATGGCGATGCCCTGCTGGGTGAACACGACCGGCTGCGGGATCGCATCAGCATCCTGTTTGACAAGCTGGAGACCCAGATCAAGCAGGTACTGCGGGAAAAACGGCTGCGGGAAGGCCAGGGCTTCCAGCTCGACGAGACCATGCTGGCCAATCTGTTGCTGGCCTACACCGAGGGACGGATCAGCCAGTTTGTTCGTTCCGAGTTCAAGATCAAACCGACCGCCGGGTTCGAAGATCAGTGGCAATTTATCCGCAGCCAGCTGCTGCAAAGCTGAGCCCGCAAGAACTCATATGAGAAGGGAGGCCTTGGCCTCCCTTCCTTTTTGTGGCAACTTTTTACGGTAGAAAATAAGCACCAGATGCGACCCAGTCTGTCGCACTGCAATGTTAGATTCATCCGTTATCAATCTTTAGTATCTGACAGGACCTCTTATGGAACCCGAAATCATCACCGAAGCACAGACCTGGCTGGTCAACAACCAGGGCCTGCTGATCGAGTATGCCGTCAACATCGCCGCCGCCCTGCTGACCCTGCTGGTGGGCTATATCGCCGCCAACCTGATCAGTGGTGGCGTGGTCAAGGTGATGAAAAGCCGCAAGCTCGATGCCACCATCACCGAGTTCGTCGGCAGCATCCTCAAATACGCCATCCTGGTGTTCGTGGTGATCGCGGCACTGGGTCGGGTCGGGGTACAGACCGCCTCCTTCGTGGCCATCATTGGTGCCGCCGGTCTGGCCATCGGTCTGGCACTGCAGGGGTCGCTGTCCAACTTCGCCGCCGGCTTCCTGCTCATCATCTTCCGCCCTATCAAGGCGGGCGAGTTCATCGAAGTGGCTGGCACTGCGGGCGTCGTGCAGTCCGTGCAACTGTTCACCACCACCCTCACCTCAGGCGACAACAAGATGGTCGTGGTACCGAACTCCGCCATTCTCAACGGCACCATAGTTAACTACTCGCGCATGGATACCCGTCGCGTCGACATGACCTTCGGCATCGGCTACGGCTCCGACCTGCGCAAGGCCAAGCAGATCCTTGAGCGTCTGGTGAACGAAGAGCCGCGCATCCTGAAAGATCCGGCCGCTACCATCGCCGTCGCCGCGCTGGCCGACTCCTCGGTCAATATCGTGGTGCGCCCCTGGGTGAAAACCGGTGATTACTGGGGTGTCTGGTTCGACTTCCACGAGAAGGTGAAGCTGACCTTCGATGCCGAGGGTATCGAGATCCCCTTCCCGCAGATGGTCATGCACACCGCCAAAGCCGGGGAGTGATGAATCCATCCCCTTGCTCACAATGCCAGCCTTCGGGCTGGCATTGTCGTTTTTTGGGGGCCCCGACCGCACACAACCCGCACGGCGATATGAAAACCATTTCACATTCACGGGTTGGTCCCATTCATGAGCAAGCGCAAGATCCTGCTTGCTTTCGTGACTCATAATCCCGACTTTCAGGGTGTACACTCCCCCAGTGACCCAAGGTTGTAAAAGACAATCGGTAAAACTCTGTTACATGAGCCGGCCAGCCGGCTCGCTATAATGCTCGGATAATAAGGTTTGGCGGGGCCTTGCCTGCAAGGTTCAAACACAACTTGGCATTTCAGGAATCCTATGAAAAACATCAATCCAACCCAAACCCAGGCCTGGCAGGCACTGGAAGCCCATTTTGCAGCTAACAAAGAGACTCGTCTCAAGGATCTGTTCGCGCAGGACCCGAAGCGCTTTGACAAGTTCTCCCTCACTTTCGGCGGCGACATCCTGGTGGATTACTCCAAGAACCTGATCACCGAAGAAACCCTCAAGTTACTGATTGATTTGGCCAAAGAGACCGATCTGCGCAGCGCCATCGACGCCATGTTCAACGGCGAGAAGATCAACATGACCGAAGGGCGCGCCGTGCTGCACGTGGCCCTGCGCAACCGCTCCGACCGCCCGGTCGAGGTGGACGGCAAGGACGTGATGCCGGAAGTGAACGCCGTACTGGCCAAGATGAAGGGCTTCTGCGAGAAGGTCATCTCCGGCGAGTGGAAAGGTTACACCGGCAAGCCGATCCAGCATGTGGTCAACATCGGCATCGGCGGTTCCGATCTCGGTCCCGTCATGATCACCGAAGCCCTGCGCCCCTACAAGAATCACCTGGAGATGCACTTTGTCTCCAACGTCGACGGCACCCACATCGCCGAGACCCTGAAGAAGATCGATCCGGAAACCACCTTGTTCCTGGTGGCCTCCAAGACCTTCACCACTCAGGAGACCATGACCAACGCACTGAGCGCCCGCGACTGGTTCCTGGGGCATGCCGGTGACAAGGCCCACGTTGCCAAGCACTTCGCAGCCCTCTCCACCAACGGTAAGGCCGTGGCCGAGTTCGGTATCGACACCGCCAACATGTTTGAGTTCTGGGACTGGGTCGGCGGCCGTTACTCCTCCTGGTCCGCCATCGGCATGCCTATCGCCCTGTCTGTCGGTTTCGAGAACTTCGAAGCTCTGCTGCAAGGCGCCTTCGAGATGGACATGCACTTCGCCACAGCCTCCTATGAGCAGAACGTGCCGGTGCTGCTGGCGCTGATTGGCCTGTGGTACAACAACTTCCATGGTGCCGAGTCCGAAGCCATTCTGCCGTACGACCAGTACATGCACCGTTTCCCCGCCTACTTCCAGCAGGGCAACATGGAGTCCAACGGCAAATACGTGGACCGCAACGGCAACAAGGTCGACTACCAGACCGGTCCCATCATCTGGGGTGAGCCGGGCACCAACGGCCAGCACGCCTTCTACCAGCTGATCCACCAGGGCACCAAGATGATCCCCTGTGACTTCCTGGCACCAGCCATCAGCCACAACCCCATCGGTGATCACCATCCGAAACTGCTGGCCAACTTCTTCGCCCAGACCGAGGCCCTGGCCTTCGGCAAGAGCAAGGAAGCCGTGGAGGCCGAATTCCTGGCCGCCGGCAAGACGCTGGAGCAGGTCAAGCATCTGGTGCCATTCAAGGTGTTCGAAGGCAACCGCCCGACCAACAGCATCCTGTTCAAGAGCCTGACCCCGAAAACCCTGGGTGCCCTGATCGCCATGTACGAGCACAAAATCTTCGTACAGGGCGCAATCTGGAACATCTTCAGCTTCGACCAGTGGGGCGTGGAGCTGGGCAAACAGCTGGCCAACAAGATCCTGCCGGAGCTGGGCACCGACGAGGCTGTCACCAGCCACGACTGCTCCACCAACGGCCTGATCAACACCTGGAAAGCCTGGAAGGCCTGATTTTCCCGGCTGACCTGAATGCAAAAGCCCCGCTCGATGAGCGGGGCTTTTTTATGGCTATCAATCGGTCTGCTTGCATGATCCGGAGGACTGGCCAGGTGTCCAAGCCGGGCAGTAACGGGGATCGTCATCCCCGCCCCTTCATCATCCAGCCCGATGCAGGCTTAACCGCCGACAGCGATGCGCTTCATGTCCTTCATGTAGCCACGCAGTACCTGACCGATCTTCTCGATCGGGTGGTTGCGGGTCGCCTCGTTGGCCGCCAGCAGCACCTGGTTGTCCACGCTCTGGCTCTCGGCTTGGCTGGCACCCAGGTCGCCCGCTTTCAGGGTCGGCATGAAGTGTTCACGCAGCAGCGGCACGGCGGCGTTGGCAAACAGGTAGTTGCCATATTCGGCGGTGTCGGAGATGACCACGTTCATCTCGTACAGACGCTTGCGAGCAACTGTGTTGGCGATCAGCGGCAGCTCGTGCAGGGATTCGTAGTAGGCAGACTCCTCGTAGATACCGGAGGCCACCATGGTCTCGAACGCCAGCTCGACACCCGCCTTGACCATGGCCACCATCACCACACCATTGTCGAAGTACTCCTGCTCGGCGATCTTGCCAGCATAGGCTGGGGCATTCTCGAAGGCAGACTTGCCGGTCTCTTCGCGCCAGGTCAGCAGCTTGATGTCATCCTCGGCCCAGTCGGCCATCATGCCGCGAGAGAACTCGCCGGCGATAATGTCATCCATGTGCTTCTCGAACAGCGGGCGCATCAGGGTCTTGAGCTGCTCGGAGAGCTCGAAGGCGCGCAGCTTGGCCGGGTTGGCGAGTCTGTCCATCATCAGGCTGATGCCACCCTGCTTCAGGGCTTCGGTGATGGTTTCCCAGCCGAACTGGATCAGCTTGCCGGCATAGGCCGGGTCTGTGCCCTCGGCAACCAGCTTGTCGTAACAGAGCAGGGAACCGGCCTGCAGCATGCCACAGAGGATGGTCTGCTCGCCCATCAGGTCGGATTTCACTTCCGCCACGAAGGAGGACTCCAGCACCCCGGCACGGTCGCCGCCGGTGGCGGAGGCCCACGCCTTGGCGATGGCCATGCCTTCACCCTTGGGATCGTTCTCCGGGTGGACGGCGATCAGGGTCGGCACGCCGAAGCCGCGCTTGTACTCTTCACGCACTTCAGTACCCGGGCACTTCGGCGCTACCATGACGACTGTGATGTCGGCGCGGATCTGCTGACCCTCTTCCACCACGTTGAAGCCGTGGGAGTAGCCCAGCGCAGCGCCCTGCTTCATCAGCGGCATCACGGTCTTGACCACGTCGGAGTGCTGCTTGTCCGGCGTCAGGTTCAGCACCAGATCGGCGGTCGGGATCAGCTCTTCATAGGTACCGACCGCAAAGCCGTTGTCGGTGGCCTTCTGCCAGGAGGCGCGCTTCTCGGTGATGGCGGCCTTGCGCAGGGCATAGGCGATATCCAGTCCGGAATCGCGCATGTTCAGGCCCTGGTTCAGACCCTGGGCACCACAGCCCACAATCACCACCTTCTTGCCTTTCAGCACGTCGCAGCCGTCGGCGAATTCCGCGCGCTGCATGAAACGACACTTGCCCAGCTGGGCCAACTGCTGACGCAGGTTCAAGGTGTTGAAATAGTTAGCCATGGTGATTGCTCCGTTCGGTTGATTCCATGCCGGTGACGGCGTTGTCTGAACCACTATAGCGCGGGACACATATTGCCTGAACTGATATATTCGAAACAGTACGTTGCAGGAATTGAAATGTGAGTCTGCGCAATGTCGGGCTGTTTTCCCCTCTTTTCTGAATGGGTGGAAGCGATGACCCGGGCAGATTGACTCGGCACACCAGGCCGCAGCAGGAAGAAAAAAGATGGACCTTCGCAACCTCGAGCTGTTTCTCCACCTCGCTGACTCCCTCCACTTCGGCAAGAGCGCCGATGCCATGGCGGTCAGCCCCTCCACCCTGAGCCGCGCCATCCAGCGCCTCGAGCAGGAGACCGGCTGCGTCTTGTTCGAACGGGATAACCGCTCGGTGCGCCTCACCCTGGCCGGCGAGAAACTGCGCGAGTTTGGTGGTGGATTGCTGCAGGAGTGGCGCCAGCTCAAGCAGGAGCTCAAACGCAACGACGAACCGCTGCAAGGGCGGTTGCGAGTCTTCTGCTCGGTCACCGCCAGCTACTTTCTGCTGCCCGAGGTACTGGAGCGCTTTCGCCGTCGCTACCCCCAGCTGGAGATCAAGCTGGAAACCGGCGACCCGGCGCTGGCGGTGGACAAGATCCTGGCCGATGAGGTCGATCTGGCCATCGCAGCCCGCCCGGATGCCCTGCCCGCCAAACTGGAATTTGCCAGCCTGCAGCGGGTCCCGCTGGTCTTCATCGCTCCGCGCAACGCCCCCCAACTCAACCAGTGGTTTCATCAGGGAGAACCGGACTGGGAGCGGCTGCCGCTTATCCTCTCGGAACAGGGGCTAGCCCGCAAACGCAGTGACCAGTGGTTTCGCAACAAGGGGATAGCCCCCAACATCTATGCCGAAGTGGTGGGCAACGAGGGGATCGTCGCCATGGTGGCGCTCGGCTGCGGTGTAGGACTGGTACCCGCCGCCGTCATCGATCACAGCCCAATGGGCGAGAAGGTGCGCATCGTCGAACCCAAACCGGCGCTCAAGCCATTCGACGTCGGCATAGTGGTTTCACGCAAACGGCTTGAGGAGCCCCTCATCCGCGCCTTCTGGGACACGGCACAGAATCAGGGGGCGCTGCGTTGATCCGGATTGTAGATGAGGGTTAAGTCGGCCATCATGGGCCGGCTGCTCAGCGGCAATCCGGGGTTATGCAGTTCAAAGCGCGTCCGTTGCTCCAGCTTCAGATTACGCACCGTCTTGCCAAACGACTCTTCGAATACCTGTTCAAAGGCACCTGACTGCCGCGCCCGCTGCAACCCAAGCTCAATGCGCTGCGCGAGCTCAGGGTATTTGGGCGAGACGAAGAACAGCAAGGCCAGCGGGTAACGAAAAACCAGGTGCTGCTCGATGGCCAGATAGGGGTGCGCCTTGAGCTCGTCCTCGACTTCGATGACGGAGCGCAGGAAGCAGTCGAAGCGCCGCTTGCGCAACATGTTGAACAATACGTCGTACAGGCTGCCCACCACCACCTTCAGACCATTCGCCTTGAGCAGCTCGGTATCCGGCCAGAATCTGTGCTGGCCAATGGTCAACCCGGATTGCTGCCATTGTGCCAGGGACTGGATATTGGCAAAGCGCCCCTCATCTCCCTGCCGGATCAGGCAGACCCGCCATCCCAGCAGCCCCTTGGCCAGCGGGATATGCACCGCCAGCAGATCCTGCTCCCGCTCGCTGTCCGGTGCAAACACGGCCACTTGCACCGAACCGTCACCGCTCATCTCCTTGACCACACGCCCCTGCTCCATGGGTGCGCTGGCAATCAGTCGATAGGGGCCATATTCGGGGATGGTGAGTTCGAGGGAGAGGCGCAGCAACTCGGGAACGGCGGGATTGGGATGCTGCAGCAACTGATTCCAGACACGGATCGGCTGTTCAGCTGCCACAAGGTTGGTCGTCATCAATGTGATACACAGTAGCCATGCCCTGACCATGCTCTAACACCCGGATGCCATACACCTCCCATTACTATAACGCCCTACTGTTTCGAGGGGAGTTTGGCGTGACAGATGTGTGAACCGTCACGTGTCAAATATGACAATAGGAAAAGCCGACAGATAACCGCAGACTCGGGCTGCTGACAAGGGACCGACTATTCAGGGAGAAGAGCCATGAAACAGCATCTGGTCGAGATAAAGGGGGCAACCCTGTTCGAGGAGTACCTGCAAAGCATGGGGGTCCCGAATACATTGCTGGACAGGGAACGGGATATCTATCTGCAGGATCGCCATCTGGGAGCAATCCGCCAGGTGCAGGGCGAGCTGAGATTTTATCTGCGCGCCAATGCCCTGAGCAAACAGTGATCAGGAACCGGTCACAGAACCCGCTGCAAAGAGGTATTAGACTGGTATCTTCCCCCTTTCGCCGGGAGTGCCCATGAAAGCAAGCGGTCTGGATCGTCTGTTCAAGCCTCACTCAATTGCCGTGATCGGCGCTTCTACCGACCCGCACAAGGCGGGTCATGTGATCGTCCGCCACCTGCTGGCAGGGCAGTTCAAGGGACCCATACTTCCCGTCACCCCCAAGGACAAGGCCATCGCCGGCGTGCTGGCCTATCCCGATGTTGCCAGCCTGCCGCTGGTGCCGGATCTCGCCATCATCTGCACCAAGCGGGAACGAGTCCTGCCACTGCTGGAAGCGCTCGGCCAGAAAGGCACGGGGGCTGCCATCATACTGGCAGGGGACTTTTCCGATGAGGAGCGGCGGGAGCTGAAGCGGGTCTGCCAGCAATACGGCATCCGCCTGCTGGGACCGAACAGCATGGGCATGCTGCTGCCCGGGCAAGGGATCAACGCCAGCTTCTCTCCCATCACGGCCAAGCCAGGCCAGGTCGCCTTTCTCTCCCAGTCGGCCGCCGTCAGCGCCACCATACTGGACTGGGCCAAGCAACATGAGCTTGGCTTCTCTGCCTTCATCTCCCTCGGCGATCACTGTGACATAGACTTCGGCCAGCTGCTGGATCAACTCTCCCGCGACAGCACAACCCGCGCCATCCTGCTCTATATGGACAAGCTGCACGATGCCCGCCACTTTCTCTCCGCCGCCCGGGCCGCGTCGCGCAACAAGCCCATCCTGATACTCAAAAGCGGTCGCCACAACCCAAGCCATGGCCTCGACAACGTCTATGATGCCGCCATTCGCCGCGCCGGCATGCTGCGAGTTAGAGATACCCACGAGCTGTTTGCGGCGGTAGAGACGCTGAGCCATTCGATGACCCTCAAGGGGGAGCGACTGGCCATCATCTCCAATGGCCGGGGCCTGGCCAACATGGCGGTGGATGTGCTGCTGGAGCGTGGAGGCAAACTTGCCCTCCCTCCGCTGGACATAGGCAGCGATGCAACCATCACCACCTATCAGGAGGCGCTGGACCACTTGCTGCAAGAGGAGGGCATAGACGCCATCCTGATCATCCATGCGCCTTCGCTGACCGCCCCCAGCGCGCCGCTGGCAAGCCATCTCATCACCCATCTCAAGCAGCATCCCAGAGCGCGTCGGTTCAATATCCTGACCAACTGGGCTGGGGAATATTCGGCGCAGGAGGGGCGCAGGCTGTTCACCGAGGCGGGCATTCCTACCTACCGCACACCCGAAAGCGCCATGGCCGCCTTCATGCATATGGTGGAATATCGTCGCAACCAGAAGCAGTTGATGGAAACTCCCGCCTCCCTGCAAGGCAACCAGCTCAATATCGAGTTGTGCCAACAGCTGCTTCGCCAGGCCAGAGAGCGCAACCAGTCGAGGCTGGATACCCATCTCGCCCACCCCATATTGCAAGCGGCCGGCCTCTCGACTCTGCCGACCTGGATCGTCACTGATGCCATTGAAGCCACCTTGACGGCGGAGCAGATTGGCTACCCGGTCGCGGTCAAGCTGCGTTCACCCGACATCTTCCACAAATCTGCCGTACATGGCGTGATGTTAAACCTGCGCACCTCGATGGAAGTGGCCCAAGCCGCCGACGCCATCCTGGACAGGGTTCGGCAGCACGACCCGGGCGCCCGCATCGAAGGCCTGCTGGTGCAGCGGATGGCACGCCGCAGCGGCGGCCTGGAGCTGCGGGTGCGGATCCAGCAGGATGCAGTGTTTGGCCCCGTCATCCTGCTGGGAGAATCAGGAGCCGAGCCCCAGGAGATGGTTGCGGCCCTGCCGCCACTGAATCAGGCGTTGGCTCGTTACCAAATCATCGGTGCCATGAAGAGCCGCAAGATCCGTGAGCAAGCGACGCCAGTGCGGCTGAATATCGATGCGCTCAGCCAGGTGCTCTGTCAGCTCTCCGAGCTGATACTGGCTTTTCCCGACATCCAGGAGCTGGATCTCCACCCACTGCAGACATGCGACAGCGAAATGGTGGTGCTGGATGCCAGCATCACCCTGGCCGATCCCAGCGCATCGCCACCCAATCGGCTGGCCATCCGCCCCTACCCTACCGAGCTTGAAGAGGGGGCCTGGCTCAAGGATCAGAGCCATATACTGCTGCGGCCGATCCGCCCGGAGGATGAACCGGCCCACAAGCAGTTCGTACTGCAAGTGTCCGATGAAGACAGGTACAAACGCTTCTTCGCGGATGTGGGAGAGCTGGGGCATGAAGAGCTGGCACGGATGACCCAGATAGATTACGACCGGGAGATGGCTTTTGTGGCCGTTGGCCAAGATGGTGTTTTTCAGGATCAGATCCTGGGTGTAGTTCGCGCCATCAGCACCCCGGACCACAGTGATGCGGAATTTGCCATCCTGGTACGCTCCGATTTGAAAGGGCTTGGCCTCGGTAAACTGATGATGGAGAAGATTGTTCGCTACGCCAGAGAACAGGGGATTGAACAGCTATCAGGCATGACCATGCCCAGCAATCGCGGCATGATCAATCTAGCCAAGCGCCTGGGATTCAAGGTCGAACTGCACATGGAAGAGGGGGTGGTCAATATGGTGCTTGCTTGCAGCCATGGCCATTAAACGGCATCCCATGTGTAGCCCCATCCCACACTAACCGTTTGAAATGAGCGAAATACACAAACGAAAACAGCGAAAAAAGGACTCACAAGAAACCAAAATGGCAAATATTGAGCAAGAAGCAGAATTTCAGGCAATAAAAAACCCCGCTCAGTGAGCGGGGTTTTCGCGTTGGGTGCCTGGCAGTGTCCTACTCTCGCATGGCGAATGCCACACTACCATCGGCGCTACCACGTTTCACTTCTGAGTTCGGCATGGGTTCAGGTGGTTCCACGGCGCTATGGCCGCCAGGCAAATTCTTCAATCTTGGAAAGCTGACGTGAATAACGACTGGTCGCTATCACTGAATTAGTAGTTCGCTCATTCGCTACAAGGCCCAGAACACTTCTTGGGTGTTGTATGGTTAAGCCTCACGGGTAATTAGTACGGGTTAGCTCAATGCATCGCTGCACTTACACACCCCGCCTATCAACGTTGTGGTCTCCAACGGCCCTTTAGGACCCTCAAGGGGTCAGGGATGACTCATCTCAGGGCTCGCTTCCCGCTTAGATGCTTTCAGCGGTTATCGATTCCGAACTTAGCTACCGGGCAGTGCCACTGGCGTGACAACCCGAACACCAGAGGTTCGTTCACTCCGGTCCTCTCGTACTAGGAGCAACTCCCTTCAATCATCCAACGCCCACGGCAGATAGGGACCGAACTGTCTCACGACGTTCTGAACCCAGCTCGCGTACCACTTTAAATGGCGAACAGCCATACCCTTGGGACCGACTTCAGCCCCAGGATGTGATGAGCCGACATCGAGGTGCCAAACACCGCCGTCGATATGAACTCTTGGGCGGTATCAGCCTGTTATCCCCGGAGTACCTTTTATCCGTTGAGCGATGGCCCTTCCATTCAGAACCACCGGATCACTATGACCTACTTTCGTACCTGCTCGACCTGTCCGTCTCGCAGTTAAGCTGGCTTATGCCATTGCACTAACCTCCTGATGTCCGACCAGGATTAGCCAACCTTCGTGCTCCTCCGTTACTCTTTGGGAGGAGACCGCCCCAGTCAAACTACCCACCAGGCACTGTCCGCGACCCCGATTCAGGGGCCTGCGTTAGAACATCAAACATACAAGGGTGGTATTTCAAGGACGGCTCCAGCGCAACTGGCGTCACGCCTTCAAAGCCTCCCACCTATCCTACACATGTAGGTTCAATGTTCAGTGCCAAGCTGTAGTAAAGGTTCACGGGGTCTTTCCGTCTAGCCGCGGGTACACCGCATCTTCACGGCGAATTCGATTTCACTGAGTCTCGGGTGGAGACAGCATGGCCATGGTTACACCATTCGTGCAGGTCGGAACTTACCCGACAAGGAATTTCGCTACCTTAGGACCGTTATAGTTACGGCCGCCGTTTACCGGGGCTTCGATCAAGAGCTTCGCTTGCGCTAACCCCATCAATTAACCTTCCGGCACCGGGCAGGTGTCACACCCTATACGTCCACTTTCGTGTTTGCAGAGTGCTGTGTTTTTGATAAACAGTCCCAGCCATCTGGTCACTGCGACTCCCGTCAGCTCCATCCGCAAGGGACTTCACCAACAAGAGCGTACCTTCTCCCGAAGTTACGGTACTATTTTGCCTAGTTCCTTCACCCGAGTTCTCTCAAGCGCCTTGGTATTCTCTACCCGACCACCTGTGTCGGTTTGG
>NZ_CP077399.1:875000-982500 GCF_019048725.1 Aeromonas sp. FDAARGOS 1407 | reverse complement strand
CGGTACTCCCGGCGCAGCCCCCCACAAACGAGGAGAACATCAGCAGTACCGGCAGGAACAACGGCCATTCGGCAAATCCTGCCGTACTGAAGCCCGCCGTCGTAGCGATGGAGACAGACTGGAATAGCGCATGATCCAGTGTTTCCTTCCAGCTGTCGTAGTTGCCGTGTGCCATCAACACCAGGAAGCAGACCAGCGTCAAAGCCAGCTGGATGGCAAGGAAGACCTTCACTTCGGGATCCCGAAGATAGACACCGATCCGCAATGGCCGATGGGTGAAGGCCGCAAAGTGCAGAGTGAAATTCACCCCAGCGATCAACAGAAAGATCACCGTAATGAGGTTGATGGTCGAGCTGTTGAAGTAGCCCATGCTGGCATCGTGGGTCGAGAATCCACCGATCGCCACGGTCGCGAACGAGTGGCAGATGGCATCGAACAGCGTCATCCCTGCGGCCCAGAATGCCAGGGCACAGACAGTGGTGATGAACAGGTAGATATACCAGAGCGCCTTGGCCGTCTCGGCGATGCGCGGGGTCACCTTGTTGTCCTTGACCGGCCCCGGGATCTCGGCACGGTAGAGCTGCATGCCCCCGATCCCCAGCAGCGGCAGTATGGCAACCGCCAACACGATGATCCCCATCCCCCCCAACCATTGCAGCAGCTGGCGATAGAACAGGAACGCCTTGGGCAGCTCATCGAGCCCGGTCAGCACGGTTGCCCCTGTGGTCGTCAACCCGGAAAAGGATTCGAAAAAGGCCTCTGAAACCGACATGTCAGGCACATCACCCAGCATAAAGGGCAGAGCACCGACGCTGCCAAGCACGGTCCAGAACAGCACCACGATGAGGAATCCCTCTCTGGAGCCCAGTTCCCGCTTGTGATGACGATTGGGAAACCAGAGTGCCACCCCGAGCAGCAGGGCAATCACAAAGGCACTGACAAATTCAGAACCGCCCCCATCCCGATAGCCAAACGCCACCAGCGCTGGCAACAACATGGTCGAGCTGAACAGCGCCACCAGCAGGCCAACAATGCGGATAATGCTCAGGATGTGCATTCCTGCTCCCTATCAAGAATCAAAGAGCGATGGATTCTAGCCATCTAAGGGGCCAAGGGATACCCGCCCATGAGTCCGATCGGTCAATTCCCGATCGACCTGAGCCCAGACGGACGATTCCCAGGCCACCTGCAGGGAGACCTGTTGACCATACTCGGCCGCCAGCACCTCGCCACCGTAGTTGCCAACCAGAGCCTCGACCACTCCCATATCACCGTAATCACAGTGGATGATAGAAGGGGTGCGCGGTACCTTGAGTAAAGTGGTCAGCTGCTTGAGGGCGGTTCCGACGCCACCGCCATAGGCCTTGACCAGACCGCCGGTGCCAAGCTGGATCCCGCCGTAGTAGCGCACCACCACGGCGCAGATTTCGCCAAGTCCGGAGCCCATCAGCTGGGCCAGGATAGGTTTGCCCGCCGTCCCCGAGGGCTCACCATCATCGCTGAAGCCATAGACCTGGCTGTCTTGTGGGGCGCCCGCGACAAAGGCCCAGCAGTGGTGACGGGCCGCTGGGTGTTGTCGTTTGACCTCGTTCACCCACGCCTTGGCCGCCTCCACCGTCGGGGTATGGGCGATCAGGGTGATGAAGCGGCTCTTCTTGATCTCTTCGCTAAGCTCCAGCGGTGCTGCCGGGATGGAATAGGCAACCGCCATCAGAGCCCTGCTTGTCTGGTCATGTTCTCCACCCCGTCTGAGTGCAGCACCACGTTATCTTCGATGCGGATGCCACCAAACGGGCGCAGCGCTTCCACCTTGTTCCAATTGACCCGTTTGCCCTGTTCGCCTTGGCGCAGCGGCTCCAGTAGGGTGTCGATAAAGTAGAGCCCCGGTTCGATAGTGAACACCTGGCCCACCTCCATCACCCGGGTACAGCGCAGATAGGGGAACAGCTCGGGCGCCGCCAGATGAGTGCCACGTTCGTCCTGCATGAAGCCACCGGCATCGTGCACCTGCAGACCGAGGAAGTGACCGAGGCCATGGGGGAAGAAGACATTGGTCACCCCTGTGTTGATCATCTCGTCCACCGACATGTCCACCAGCTCGGTGGCCTGCAGCAGGCGCGCCAGCTTGTGGTGCATCAGCAGGTGCAGCTCGCTGTAACGGCGACCAGGCTTGATTTCCTTGATGATTTCCTGCTGCTGCACATCCAGCGCGGCAATAAGGTCGGCAAACTCGCCACGGCGCCACGCCCAGGTACGGGTAATGTCGGAGGCATAGCCATGAAAGTCGACGCCGGCATCGATGAGGAAGGAGTAACGCTCGGCATCCGGCACCCGCAGGGCGGAAAGGTGGGTGTAGTGCAAAATGGCCGCATTGCGGTTGATGGCGACGATATTGCCGTAGGGCGCCTCATTGGCCCCCTGCCCGACCGCCTTCATATAGGCCAGGTTGATCTCGAACTCGCTTGCCCCCGCCATGAAGGAGTCCTTGGCCGCGATATGGCCGCGCACCCCGATCCGGTTCGCCTCACGCAGGCACTCCAGCTCGTAGTCCGTCTTGTAGGCGCGGTGATAATGCAGATAGTTGAGGACCGCCTCCGGATTGGGCTGGGTCAGCCCCAGCAAGCCGGCCACCTCGAGATGTCCGCCCAGATAGGCCCACTCCTGCTTGTCGGCAGGCAGATGATCCGCCACCTGCTCAGGTCGGGTGAGGAAGCGGATCTCGAAGAAGTCGACCCAGAAGGCATTGGGCAGGTCCGCTACCTTGTGCCAGAAATCCACCGGGCGATAAAACAGCAACACCGGCTTGCTCACGCCATCCACCAGCAACCAGCAGTGGGGGTTGTCCAGCACTGGCAACCAGGCCTTGAAGTGCGGGTTCACCTTGAAGGGGTAATCCTGATCGTCGAGGAAGATGCGATGCGTCTGGCCGGAGTGGATGGCCAGCCCGCTGAGCCCCTGCTGTTGCAGTATGTCGCGGGTGCGCTGCTGCAAAGTGTCGAGGTGCTGGGCAAAAAGTTGGCTGTAGCTGCTCATGGCGTCCTGCTCCGAGATGAATGTGATTGCAGCATAACATCATGCACGGTGAGGCTCGACCCGTCACGCTGCCGCTTCGTGAGGTAACGCATACGTTACAAAACGTTTGTTATCAACAGGAAACCAATAATTAACAAATGAGGAACAATTCAATACACTGCCGGTAGATAACATGAAGTCAGGGATCACTCATGGACAACCTCTGCCTGTGGCAACCGGATCCGCTCAGGATGCAGCAATCCAACCTCTATCGCTTTATGGCCGAGGTCAATCGCTTCCATGGCCTGCAGCTACAGGACTATCCCCAGCTCTATCAATGGTCGGTGGAGAAGACGACCCGTTTCTGGCCGCTGGTGTGGCAGCATTGTGGCGTCAAGGGGGAGCTCGGCAACATAGTGGCGGAGAACCGCCAGGATATGCAGCGCACCCGCTGGTTTCCCGACAGCCGGCTCAACTTTGCCGAAAACCTGTTGCGCCGCCAAGATGACAGCCCGGCCATCATCTCTCGCATCGAAGGAGGCGCCAGTCGCACCCTGAGCTGGCGCGAGCTGGCAGATCAGGTTGCCCGGCTGGCCCAGTGGCTGCGCAGCCAGGGCATAGGCCGTGGCGATGTGATAGCGGCCTATCTGCCCAATATCCCGGAAACCGTGGTGGCCATGCTGGCGACCACCAGCCTGGGGGCAATCTGGACCTCCACCAGCCCGGATTTTGGCGAGGCCAGTGTGGTGGAGCGCTTCGGTCAGACCCGGCCCAGAGTACTGTTTGCGGTGGATGGCTATCGCTATAACGGCAAGGCCATCGACATCCAGGATAAGGTGGCGGGGGTCATCGGACAGCTCGACAGCATAGAGCAGACTGTGTTGATCCCCCTGCTGGACCACCCCCTGCAACTGGGCCACGACTGGCGCCAGATCCTGGCCAGTCAGCCGGATGCGGGTCTGCAGTTCGAGCCCATGGCCTTCAACGATCCGCTCTATATCCTCTATTCGTCAGGTACCACCGGCAAGCCCAAGTGCATCGTGCACGGCATCGGCGGCACCCTGCTGCAGCATTTGAAAGAACACCAGCTGCACTGCGACATCAAGCCGGGGGAGCGCATCTTCTATTTCACCACCTGCGGCTGGATGATGTGGAACTGGCTGGTGAGCGCGCTGGCCTCCGGCGCCACCCTGGTGCTCTACGACGGCTCTCCCTTCTACCCGGATGGCAACGTGCTGTGGGATCTCGCCCTCGACGAAGAGGTTGCCCTGTTCGGCACCTCCGCCAAGTATCTCGATGCGCTGCACAAGCAGGGCTATGCCCCGATCAAGACCCACAAGTTGCCGCAGTTGCGGCTGATTTGCAGCACAGGTTCCGTGCTATCGCCGGAGGGGTTCGACTACGTCTATGAGCAGATCAAAACAAATGTACAACTGTGCTCCATCTCCGGCGGCACCGACATCTGCTCCTGCTTCGTCATCGGCAATCCCTTGAGCCCCGTCTATCGCGGCGAGAGCCAGGGACGCGGCCTCGGCCTCGCGGTCCAGGTGTTCAACGAGGCGGGCCAGCCAGTGCAGGGTGAAAAGGGCGAGCTGGTCTGCACCAAGCCCTTCCCGGCCCAGCCCATCGGCTTCTGGGGGGATGAGAGCGGCGAAAAATACCACGCAGCCTATTTCGATCGCTTCGACAACATCTGGTGTCACGGCGACTGGATTGAACTGACCGCGACCGGCGGCATCCTCTTCTACGGCCGCTCCGACGCCACCCTCAACCCAGGGGGCGTGCGCATCGGCACCAGCGAGATCTACCGCTACGTCGAGCAACTCGACGAGGTGGAGGAGAGCATCGTCATCGGCCAGCAGTGGCAACAGGATGAGCGAGTGGTGCTGTTCGTCAAGCTCAGGGCTGGCCTCAAGTTGGATGATGCCCTGCGCGAACGCATTCGCCAGCAGATCCGCCAGCACTGCACCGCCCGTCACGTGCCCGCCCGCATCCTGCAGGTAGACGCCATCCCCCGCACCAAGTCCGGCAAGATAGTGGAGCTGGCGGTACGGGAAGTGGTGCACAACCGCCCCGTCAACAACACCCACGCCCTCGCCGATCCCGAGGTGTTGAACCAGTACCGCAATCGGGTAGAGCTGGCCAGCTGACAAAAATCTCAGTTCACAACAGGCGCCGCAAGGCGCCTGTTTTTTATCCGTTTTGTGATGGCGAGCCGCCCCACAAAAACTGTTAAACAAATGTTTTAAATAGGTGTTGAAAATGTCTCCTTTTGGATCAATAGTGAGCCTCGCCCCCTGCTGGGGATAAAGGAGCACCACGCCCCACTGTGTGGGAACAAGGAGACACTCTCATGATCTACCAAGGCGAAACCCTGTCGGTCAGCTACCTGGAAGACGGCATTGCCGAACTCAGGTTCGACGCACCGGGTTCAGTCAACAAGCTGGATCGCGCCACCCTGCTCTCCCTGAGCGAAGCGATCGCCGCATTACAACAAGAACGTGAACTAAAAGGTCTGATCCTCACCTCCGGCAAAGACGCCTTCATCGTCGGCGCCGATATCACCGAATTCTTGGAACTGTTCGATCTGCCGCAGGAAGATCTGCTCGGCTGGCTGAAAAAGGCCAACGACATCTTCAATGCCATCGAGGATCTGCCAGTGCCGACCCTGTCCGCCATCAAGGGCCACGCCCTGGGCGGCGGCTGCGAAACCATCCTCTCCACCGACTTCCGGCTGGCTGACACTACAGCCAAGATCGGCCTGCCCGAGACCAAGCTCGGCATCATGCCCGGCTTTGGCGGCACCGTCCGCCTGCCGCGAGTGATCGGCGCCGACAACGCGCTGGAGTGGATCACCACTGGCAAGGATGTCCGTGCCGATGACGCTCTCAAGGTCGGCGCCATCGATGCCGTGGTCGCCCCGGATGCGCTGCAGAGCGCCGCCGTGCAGATGATCAAGGACGCCATCGCGGGCAAGCTGGACTGGCAGGGCCGCCGCGCCGCCAAGAAGGCCCCGCTGCGCCTCTCCAAACTGGAAGCCATGATGAGCTTCTCCACCGCCGCCGGCATGGTTGCCGCCGTGGCGGGCAAACACTATCCGGCACCGATGGCCGCCGTGAAGACGGTGGAAGCCGCCGCCGGTATGGGTCGGGACGAGGCGCTGGCCGCCGAGGCCGCCACCTTCATCAAGCTGGCGAAAACCGACGTGGCCAAGGCGCTGGTCGGCATTTTCCTCAACGATCAGCACATCAAGGCGCTGGCCAAGAAGGCCGCCAAGCAGGCGAACAAGGCCACCGGCCATGCCGCCGTGCTGGGTGCCGGCATCATGGGGGGCGGCATCGCCTACCAGTCCGCCAGCAAGGGCATCCCGGCGGTGATGAAGGACATTAACGAGAAGGCGCTGGCGCTCGGCATGAATGAGGCCACCAAGCTGCTTAACGGCCAGCTCGAAAAGGGTCGCATCGACGGCATCAAGATGGGCCAGGTGCTCTCCGCCATCACGCCGACCCTCAGCTATGACAACGTCAAGCATGTGGATCTGGTGGTCGAGGCCGTGGTCGAAAACCCGAAAGTGAAGGCGGCCGTGCTGAGTGAAGTGGAAGGCGTGATCGGCGATGACGCCGTGCTCGCCAGCAACACCTCAACCATCCCCATCTCCCTGCTGGCCAAGAGCCTGAAGCGCCCCGAGAACTTCTGCGGCATGCACTTCTTCAACCCGGTGCACCGCATGCCACTGGTGGAGATCATCCGCGGCGAGCAAACCTCGGACGACACCATCAATCGCGTGGTGGCCTACGCCGCCGCCATGGGCAAGTCACCTGTGGTGGTCAACGACTGCCCGGGCTTCTTCGTCAACCGCGTGCTGTTCCCCTACTTCTTCGGCTTCAACAAGCTGGTTGCCGACGGCGCCGACTTCGCCGCCGTCGACAAGGTGATGGAGAAGGAGTTTGGCTGGCCCATGGGCCCCGCCTACCTGCTGGACGTAGTCGGCATCGACACCGGCCACCATGCCGGTGATGTGATGGCGCAGGGTTTCCCGGCCCGCATGACCAAGGAAGGCCGCACCGCCATCGACGTGATGTATGAGGCGAGCCGCTTCGGTCAGAAGAATGGCAAGGGCTTCTACGCCTACGAGGCCGACAAGAAGGGCAAGCCGAAGAAGGTGGCCGACGCCGCCAGCTACGAGCTGCTGACCCCCATCGCCAAGCCGAAACAGGATTTCGACAAGGAGGCCATCATCGCCCGCATGATGATCCCGATGATCAACGAGGTGGTGCTCTGTCTGGAAGAGGGCATAGTTGCCACGCCAGCCGAAGCCGATATCGCGCTGGTCTACGGTCTGGGCTTCCCTCCCTTCCGCGGCGGCGTGTTCCGCTATCTGGACACTATCGGTCTGGATCGCTATGTCGCCATGGCCGACCAGTATGCCGATTTGGGCCCCCTCTACCATGTCAGCGACAAGCTGCGTGAGATGGCCGCCCAGGGCAAAACCTTCTACTGATTGCGGAAAGGAGATCCATTCATGAAAGACGTAGTCATTGTCGACTGTATCCGGACCCCCATGGGCCGGTCCAAGGGTGGCGCCTTCCGCAACGTGCGTGCAGAAGACTTGTCCGCGCACCTGATGAAGTCCATCCTGCTGCGCAACCCCAACCTCGACCCGAACGAGATCGAGGATATCTACTGGGGCTGCGTGCAGCAGACCCTGGAGCAGGGCTTCAACATCGCCCGCAACGCCGCCCTGCTGGCCGGCATCCCGAAACAGGTGGGGGCGGTCACCGTCAACCGCCTGTGCGGCTCCTCCATGCAGGCGCTGCACGATGCCTCCCGCGCCATCCAGGTGGGTGACGGCGACATCTTCATCATCGGTGGCGTCGAGCACATGGGTCACGTGCCCATGAGCCACGGGGTGGACTTCCACCCCGGCATGGCCAAGTCGGTGGCCAAAGCCTCCGGCATGATGGGGCTGACCGCCGAGATGCTCGGCAAGCTGCACGGCATCAGCCGTCAACAGCAGGACGAGTTTGCGGCCCGCTCCCACCGCCGTGCCCACGCCGCCACGGTGGAGGGTCGCTTCGCCAGGGAGATCGTCGGGCTGGAAGGGCACGACGCCAGCGGCGCCCGCTTCTTCTACGACTATGACGAGGTGATCCGCCCCGAGACCACAGTCGACACCCTGAGCCAGCTGCGCCCTGTGTTCGACCCGGTCAACGGTACCGTCACCGCGGGCAGCTCCTCGGCCCTGTCCGATGGCGCCGCCGCCATGCTGGTGATGAGTGCGGATCGCGCCAAGGCGCTCGGCCTCACGCCCCGCGCCAAGGTACGAGCCATGGCCATCGCCGGCTGCGACGCCGCCATCATGGGTTACGGCCCGGTGCCGGCAACCCAGAAGGCGCTCAAGCGTGCCGGCCTGACCGTCGGCGACATCGACTTGTTCGAGCTGAACGAGGCGTTTGCCGCCCAGTCCCTGCCCTGTGTGAAGGATTTGGGTCTGCAAGACCTGGTGGACGAGAAGGTAAACCTGAATGGCGGTGCTATCGCCCTGGGTCACCCCCTGGGCTGCTCCGGAGCCCGCATCTCCACCACCCTGATCAATCTGATGGAGGAGAAGGACGCCACCCTGGGGGTCGCCACCATGTGCATCGGTCTGGGTCAGGGCATCGCCACCGTGTTCGAGCGGGTGTAATACCGGCATCCTTGTACTACTGAACGTTGTCCCTTTCGGGGCCAGTTTGACTGGCCCCTTTTCAGATCTGTGGTCGCCGCCACACGGGGTGGCGACCTGACGTCAGAAACTGGTTATGGGCCGTCCCGTTTGGGTCGGCCTTTTTTTGTTTTCCTCTTCCCGACCCGCGGATATTGCCCCTAACCTCACATTAGATGGGGGGCTTGCTTGCTTTTTGCTCCCCCGACAGGTTCAATCTGCACAAAAAAATGGGTGGATGCACATACATATGTCAATGAGCAAACAACTGCTGATCGTCGATGACGACCAAGAGATCCGCGAGCTGCTCAACGAGTACCTGACCCGGGCAGGCTTCGAGGTATTGACCGCAGCGGAGGGCAACGAGATGCGCCAGCAACTCGCCCAGCACAGCCCGGACCTGATCATTCTGGACATCATGATGCCCGGCGACGACGGCTTTACCCTCTGCCAGCAGATCCGTCGCGACTCCCAGGTTCCTATCATCATGCTGACGGCGGCCTCCGACGAGGCGGATCGGGTGATCGGTCTCGAACTCGGTGCCGACGACTACATCGCCAAGCCGTTCAGCCCGCGCGAGCTGCAAGCCCGCATCAAGGCGCTGCTGCGCCGCGCCGAATTCCGCCAGCCGGAGAAAGAGAAAGAACCTAGCCGCCGGCTGCGTTTTGCCGAGTGGACCCTGGACACCCTGAGCCACCAGCTGACCCACGAGGATGGCAGCCTGCTGGATCTCTCCGGCAGCGATGCCATGCTGCTCGGCATGTTCCTGCAGCAACCCGGCGTGGTGCTCGACCGCGACACCATCTCCGATGCGACCCGTGGCCGCGAGAGCCTGCCGATGGAGCGCGGCATCGACGTACAGATCAGCCGGCTGCGCCAGAAGCTGGGTGACAACGGCAAGAGCCCGCGCATCATCAAGACCATCCGCGGCAGCGGCTACATGCTGATCGCCGAGGTTCACGAGCTCCCATGAAGAGCAGACAGGTAGCAACAGCATGCTGATCAACCACAGGCACGAACGGCCATGACCAATAAATGGTCCTGGGGGATACTGGTGCCCCGCTCCCTGCTATCGCGGATGCTGCTGCTGTTGCTGCTGGCGATCCTGCTCTCCCAAACCATTCTCACCGGCATCTGGATGCAACAGATCCAGAAGCGGGAGCTGGAGGGGATGCTCAGCACCACCCGCAACCTGGCGCTATCGGCCGCCTCCACCGTCAACTTCTTCAAGTCGCTGCCGCTGCAGTATCGCCACATCGCCCTGGACCAGCTGCGCAACATGGGGGGCAGCCGCTTCTTCGTTTCCCTGAACGAGGAGGAGATCCACATCAGCGCCATCCCCGACAGCGAGCGCAAGATGCTGGTGCTGCAGGAGGTCGAAGGGGTGCTGAGCCGCAAGCTCTCCGACGCCATGGCGATCAAGGTGGATTTCTCCCGGCCCGAAGATCTCCACGTCTTCAACAACGACACCCTGCTGGCGGATCTGCCCTCCTCCTGGGCCCGCTATACCCTGTCGCTGGAACCCATCAACCCCCCGGTGCTGGTGACCCAGATCGAGATAGAGCCGGGCGAGTGGCTCTATCTGGCAGCCCTGTTGCCGGCCCCTTACATGACGCTGGATGACACCGTCATGCCGAGCAACCAGGTGCGCTTCATCGCCCTGATGACAGTGTTCCTCTGCTTCTTTACCTTCATGCTGGTGCGCTGGCAGACCCGGCCCCTGCGCCGCCTCGCCAAGGCGGCGGTCAACCTCGGCAAGGATATCGACCAGCCACCCCTTCGGGAGGAAGGCGCCTCCGAGATCGTCGCCGCCACCCGCGCCTTCAACATCATGCAGCACCGCATCCGGCGCTATATCGATGACCGGGAGCGGTTGTTCAGCTCCATCTCCCACGACCTCAAGACCCCCATCACCCGGCTGCGGCTGCGGGTCGAGCTGCTGGACGACGAAGTCCAGATCGGCAAGTTCAACAAGGATCTCGACGAGCTGGAGCTGATGGTCAAGGGGGCGCTGCAGACGGTGAAAGAGACCGACATCCACGAGAACATCGAAGAGATCGACATCAACGCCCTGCTGGAGCAGATGGCCGAGTCGATGAACCTGCACGACGAGCGGCTGACCATAGAAGGGCACTGCAAATGGCCTTATCGTGGCAAGCTGCTGGCCCTCAAGCGCTGCATCGGCAACCTGGTGGACAACGGCATCAAATATGGCCAGAAGGTGCGCATCATCATCATGGACGACGAGGAGATGCTAATCCTCTTCATCATGGATGAGGGCCCCGGACTGCCGGAAGATCAGTTCGAACGCATCTTCGAGCCCTATTACCGACTCAGCACGGATCAGGCAGGGACCGGCCTCGGGCTCGGCATTGCCCGCAACATCGCCCATGCCCACGGCGGCGATCTGGTGCTGGAAAATCGTCCGCAAGGCGGCCTGCAGGCCACCCTCTCCCTGCCAAGGTAGTACTCCCATGAAGTGGCTTCCCCTCACTCTGTTTGCTCTGTTGTCCGGTTCTGCCTACGCCTCCCAGGTGGAGGTGCTGCACTGGTGGACATCCGGGGGCGAGGCAAAAGCAGTCGAAGTGCTCAAATCCGAGTGGATCGCCAAGGGCAACGAGTGGAACGACTTCGCGGTACAGGGGGGGGGCGGCAAGAGCGCCATGACGGTGCTGAAAAGCCGGGCGCTGGCGGCCAATCCGCCGGAGGCGGCCCACCTCAAGGGATTCGAGCTCAAGGAGTGGGCCGGTCTCGGCTTCCTGCGCGATCTCTCCCCCATGGCCGAGCACCTCGGCTGGTATGACAGCATGCCCCCCATGGTGCGGGAGACCCTCAGCCAGAACGGCGCCCTGATGGCGGTGCCCACCGGCATCCACCGGGTCAACTGGCTATGGCTCAACCGCAAGATTTTCGACAAGTACCAGCTCACCCCACCCACCGACTGGGCCCAGTTTGTGGCGGTCGCAGAACGGCTCAAAAAGCGCGGGATCACCCCGCTGGCCATTGGCAACGAACCCTGGCAGCTGGCGGTACTGTTCGAAACGGTGGCACTCGGTGAAGGGGGCAAGGAGTTCTACCGCAAGGCCTTTATCGAACAGGATAATGACACCCTGACCGGCCCCGTGATGGTGAAGGTGTTGACCCGCTTCCAGCAGCTGCGCGCCTATGTGCCGGAGAAATACGCCGGACTGAAGTGGCACCAGGCCACCAACTTGCTGGAGAGCGGTGGCGCCGCCATGCAAGTGATGGGGGACTGGGTCAAGGGGGAACTGAGCGCCGGCAACTACCGGCCTGGCGAGGATGTGGCCTGCCTGCCAAGCCCGGGCAGCGAGGGACTGTTCAGCTACAACCTGGACTCCATCGCCATGTTCAAGCAGCGGGATCCGGCCCAGCTGCAGGCCCAGGGCGAGCTGGCCAGCCTGCTGATGACCCCCTCCTTCCAGCAGGAGTTCAACCGGGTCAAGGGTTCGATCCCGGCACTGGTCAACCCGGACATGAGCAAGTTCGATCGCTGCGCGGTGCGCTCCTATCAGGACTTCCTGCAAGCCGAGAAACAGCACAACCTGCTGCCCAGCATGGCGGAGGGGATGGCCACCTCCACCAACATGCGCCAGGCAATCTTCGATGTGCTGAGCAACTTCTTCAACGACCCCAGAGCCAACCCGCAGCTGACGGCGCAGCATCTGGAGCGGGCCATGCGCTCGACCCGCTGATAAACCACCGGACGGCGGAAATGACAAAGGCGGAATTGCTCCGCCTTTGTGGTGAACCCTGCATCAGGTTCAAGGTTGATCGTTCTCGTCCTCATCTTCGTCGTAGTAATCGCTGAGCTCGATCCAGAGCCCCAATCCAACCATCACCAGAGAACCGAACCAGGTGCCTGTGTTCCCGATCGGGCTGCCCATCACTATCATGGCGAAAGACAAGAACCCCATGCCTGCGTAGGCCTGCAATCTGCCGTAGGAGACTTGCATATTCACCTCCTTGTTGAATATGGTGCAATTTTTATATTACTCATCCGGCGCAAGGTGGGTAGGCCCGTGACAACATTTCAGTTACATGTGCCAAGAAAAGGCCGATAATTTGCTTATTTTTTAGCCCTGAGTATCATTGGCAGCCGAATTGGTTGAAGGTTAACAAGAGATGAGTGATTTATTCTGCGACGCAAACCATGAGTTGGACGCGATCGGGCTCCGTTGTCCGGAACCCGTGATGATGGTGCGCAAAAAAGTACGCCTGATGGCCGAGGGCGAGACCCTGCTGGTCAGTGCCGATGATCCCTCAACCACCCGCGACATTCCCAGCTTCTGCCGCTTCATGGATCACACCCTGATCGCCAGCGAGACAGAACAGGCCCCCTATCGCTATCTGATCCGCAAGGGTCAGTGAATCCTGCACAGGAGCACACCATGACAACCATTACCCGTATCGGCACGACCCAGCGTTGGTCAGACGTGGTCATCCATAACGGCACCCTCTATGTGGTGGAAGTACCTGCCAGCGAAGAGGCCGACATCCACCAGCAGACCCGCGAGGTGCTTGAGAGCCTGCAACGCCTGCTGGAAGCCAACGGCTCCGGCGTCGACAAGATCCTGATGGCCAACATCTATCTCAAAGACATCGCTGACATCGCCGCCTTCAACGAGCAGTGGGATGCCTGGATCCCGGCAGGTACCGCCCCCGTTCGCGCCTGCGTCCAGGCCCGCCTGGCCCATGAAGGCTACAAGGTGGAAGTGCAGCTGACCGCTGCGATCTGATCCGGGACGACATTGACCCGACGACACAGTATCCGCCGGGCCGCCCATCCGGCCACTGGATAACAAAAGGCCCCGCCATCGCTGGCGGGGCCTTTTCGTAGACGACAACCGGACCGCTTAACCGATCGGGGTCAGGGTGATGGTCACCCGGCGGTTCTGAGCCTTGCCTGCGGCCGTGCTGTTGGTGGCGATCGGCTGATCCGGACCCACGCCGTAGGTGGAGATGCGGCTACCGCTCACGCCCTGGCCGATCAGCTGGGCGGCGACGGCGTCGGCACGCTCGCGGGAGAGACGCATGTTCAGCTCGCGGGAGCCGGTGCTGTCGGTGTGACCGACCACGTTCAGGCGGGTCTTGTCGAACTCGGAGACCACCATGGCCACGCCGGACAGGGTGTTGGCACCGGCCGCTTTCAGCTGGGCACTGGAGCTGTCGAAGGTGACGTTGTTCGGCATGTTGAGGATCAGCTGATCACCGTTGCGGGTCACGCTGACACCGGTGCCCTGCAACTTCTCGCGCAGCTTGGCTTCCTGTACGTCCATGTAGTAACCGATACCACCGCCCAAGGCGGCGCCGGCGGCCACGCCGGTCAAAATGCCCTTCTTGCGATCGCCCTTGCTGGAGGAGAGTGCCCCCACGGCCGCCCCGGCCGCCGCACCCGCCAGCGCGCCCCAGGCGCCCTTGGAAGTCTGGGATTCACCGGTATAGGGGTTGGTAGTACAGCCGCTCAGGGCAACGGTCAGCGCCAGAGCTGGCACCAGAATCTTGGCTCGCATGAAAAAACCTCTGTAAAAACAATCCGGCACCATGCCGGGGGCCGGATTGTAGCGTGCCATCGCGCCATTGTCTGACGCAGACCTGAACGGCTGGCGAGAGTGCTGTTTTTTTATACGAAACCGAGTGAGGCCACCACGCGGCTGGCTACCCGCGGACCTGATCAGCGGGCCTCATCACCTGCTGGCACTCGGCGTGGCAGGGGCAGGTCACCAGATGATCGTTCACCATCCCCACCGCCTGCATGAAGGCGTAGCAGATGGTGCTGCCGACGAAGGTGAAGCCGCGCTTCTTGAGCGCCTTCGACATGGCATCCGACTCCGCTGAGGTCGCCGGAATGTCGCCGTTGCCCTGGCGCTGGTTGACGATGGGGGCGCCACCCACGAAGCCCCACAGATAATCGACAAAGTCGATGCCTTCGACCTCCAGCGCCAGATAGGCGCGGGCGTTTTTGATGATCGACTGCACCTTGAGCCGGTTGCGGATGATGCCGGTATCCTGCATCAGCCGCTCCACGTCCTGCTCGTCGAACTGCGCGATGCGCACCGGATCAAAATCCGCATAGGCGCGATGGTAGCTCTCGGTGCGCTTCAGGATGGTGATCCACGACAGCCCCGCCTGCTGGCCGTCGAGGCAGAGCTTGGCAAACAGCTCGCGCGAGTCATGGACCGGCCTTCCCCACTGCTTGTCATGGTATTCAATGTATTCCGGGTCTTTGGTCACCCAGGCGCAACGCAACTCCATTCCCTCTCTCCTGTCATTTCATCCAATCCCCGGGGTCGATGCCAACCCGGGCGTGGGAGTGCCGACAACCCCTCTCGCCCAGGCCCGGCGCAGCGTCATCACATTAATCCGCTGTAATTTCGCCTATTATCCGACCATGCCAGACGGTATACTCCTTCGGTTCACATTCAGCAAATCTTGCTCTGATTTCATTTCGCGCGAAAAAAATTATGCAAAAATTCGATGTCAAAACCTTTCAGGGCCTGATCCTGCAGCTGCAGGACTATTGGTCCCGCCAGGGCTGTACCATCATTCAGCCGCTGGATATGGAAGTGGGTGCCGGTACTTCTCACCCCATGACCTGTCTGCGTGCCCTGGGCCCGGAGCCCATCGCCTGCGCCTACGTGCAACCGTCCCGCCGTCCGACTGACGGCCGCTACGGTGAAAACCCGAACCGCCTGCAGCACTACTACCAGTTCCAGGTGATCATCAAGCCTTCCCCCGACAACATTCAGGAACTCTATCTGGGCTCCCTGAAAGAGCTGGGTATGGATCCCGAGATCCACGACATCCGCTTCGTGGAAGACAACTGGGAAAACCCGACCCTGGGTGCCTGGGGTCTGGGTTGGGAAGTGTGGCTGAACGGCATGGAAGTGACCCAGTTCACCTACTTCCAGCAGGTTGGCGGCCTCGAGTGCAAGCCGGTCACCGGCGAGATCACCTATGGTCTCGAGCGTCTGGCCATGTACATCCAGGGCGTGGACAGCGTCTACGATCTGGTCTGGTCTGACGGCCCGCTGGGCAAGACCACCTACGGCGACGTGTTCCACCAGAACGAAGTGGAGCAATCCACCTACAACTTCGAACACGCCGATGTGGAGTTCCTGTTCCACTGCTTCGAGCAGTACGAGAAGGAAGCCCAGAACCTGCTGGCACTGGAAAAACCGCTGCCGCTGCCTGCCTACGAGCGCATCCTCAAAGCCGCTCACTCCTTCAACCTGCTGGATGCCCGCAAGGCCATCTCGGTCACCGAGCGTCAGCGCTACATCCTGCGCATTCGCACCCTGACCAAGGCCGTGGCAGAGGCATACTACGCCTCCCGCGAAGCGCTGGGCTTCCCGATGTGTCAGCGCAGTGAGAACAAGCAAGGTTAAGGAACGGACATGGCACAACATACATTTCTGGTAGAGATCGGTACTGCTGAGCTGCCGCCCAAAGCCCTGCGCTCCCTGGCCGAAGCCTTTGCCGACAACTTCAAAGCCGAACTGACCAAGGCCGATCTGGCCTTCGGCGACGTCGAGTGGTTTGCCTCCCCGCGCCGTCTGGCGCTGAAGGTAAGCGAGCTGGCCGGCGAACAGCCGAGCAAGAGCGTCGAGAAGCGCGGCCCGGCCGTGGCTCAGGCGTTCGATGCCGAAGGCAAACCGACCAAGGCTGCCGAAGGCTGGGCCCGTGGCAACGGCATCACCGTTGAGCAGGCCGAGCGTCTGGTCACCGACAAGGGCGAGTGGCTGGTTCATACCGCCAAGGTCGAAGGCCGTCCGGCCGTCGATCTGCTAGGCGAACTGGTTGCCTCCGCACTGGCCAAGCTGCCGATCCCGAAAATGATGCGCTGGGGCGACAAGACCATCCAGTTCGTGCGTCCGGTCTTCACCGTGACCCTGCTGCTGGATGGCGAGCTGGTTCCCGCCCACATTCTGGGTATCGACTCTGCCCGCACCATCCGCGGTCACCGCTTTATGGGCGAGAGCGAGTTCACCATCGACAACGCCAGCCAGTACCCGCAGATCCTGCAGGAGCGCGGCATGGTGATTGCCGACTTCATGGCGCGCAAGGCCAAGATCAAGGCTGACGTCGAAGCGGCCGCTGCCGCCTTCGGTGGCGTGGCCGATCTGGACGACGCCCTGCTGGAAGAAGTGACCGCACTGGTCGAGTGGCCGGTGGTGCTGACCGCCAACTTCGAAGAGAAGTTCCTGGCCGTGCCGGCTGAGGCGCTGGTGCACACCATGAAGGGCGACCAGAAGTACTTCCCGGTCTACGACAAGAACGGCAAGCTGCTGCCGAAGTTCATCTTCGTCACCAACATCGAGTCCAAAGACCCGAGCCAGATCATCAGCGGCAACGAGAAGGTGGTTCGCCCCCGTCTCTCAGACGCCGAGTTCTTCTTCAAGACCGACCTCAAGCAGACTCTGGCCTCCCGCCTGCCGCGCCTTGAAACCGTGCTGTTCCAGCAACAGCTGGGCACCGTCAAGGCCAAGGTCGAGCGCATCGAGACCGTTGCCGGCTTTATCGCCGAGCGCATCGGTGCCGACGTGGCTCAGGCCAAGCGCGCCGGTCTGCTCTCCAAGTGTGATCTCATGACCAACATGGTCGGCGAGTTCACCGACACCCAGGGTGTCATGGGGATGCACTACGCCCGTCACGATGGCGAAGACGAAGCAGTGGCCGTGGCCCTCAACGAGCAGTACATGCCGCGCTTTGCCGGTGATGCCCTGCCGTCCGGTCTGGTTGCCTGCGCCGTCGCGCTGGCCGACAAGTTCGACACTCTGGCCGGAATCTTCGGCATCGGCATGCTGCCAAAGGGTGACAAGGACCCGTTCGCCCTGCGTCGCGCCGCCATCGGTGCCCTGCGCATCATGACCGAGAAGCAGCTGGATCTGGATCTGGTTGAACTGGTGGAAGAAGCGGTACGCGTCTACGGCGACAAGCTGACCAACAAAACCGTCGTTACCGACGTGGTCGACTTTATGCTGGGCCGCTTCCGCGCCGCCTATCAGGACGAAGGCATCGGTGCCGACGTGGTGCTGGCCGTACTGGCCCGCCGCCCGACCCGTCCGCTCGACTTCGATCGTCGCGTCAAGGCCGTCAGCCACTTCCGCACGCTGGATGCCGCACTGGCTCTGGCTGCCGCCAACAAGCGCGTGAGCAACATTCTGGCCAAGGTCGAAGGCGAATTGCCGACTGCCGTCAAACCGGAACTGCTGGTCGATGCCGCCGAGAAGGCGCTGGCTACCCAGGTTGCCGAACTGCAAGCCGAACTGGCCCCGCTGTTCGCCGCCGGTGACTATCAGGCTGCCCTCACCCGTCTGGCCGCCCTGCGCGAGCCGGTCGACACCTTCTTCAACGAAGTGATGGTGATGGCCGACGACGAAGCCCTCAAGGCCAACCGTCTGGCGCTACTGAACAACCTGCGCAACCTGTTCCTGCAAGTCGCGGATATCTCCCTGCTGCAGTGATTCTGGTTGAGTCAGTGATATTAAAAACGGCGCCGCGAGGCGCCGTTTTTTATAAAAATAACTTTTAAATAGAAGATGAATAATCTTTAAAATTATTACCTACGAGGACATTCTCTAATACAATAAAATCAACATGATCATTAATTAATGGCGCATTGAGCAATCCAACTACATTCAACCAACAAATTAACGCTGAATACTTGCCTTCATAAAAACCAACAAGCTCATGATCACCATCACTATTTTTATATATAGATAACAAATGGCCATAGCTATTTAACTCAACGTTTATTAATGAGGCACTTTGTTGTAAAAAGCCAGATATAAAACCATCTGGTACATTTGAGTCAGGCACATTAAACGTTTTGTTATACTTCTTGCTCAGTGATAACGTACCCAACGCTGCCAATATGCTAATAAAGCTACCTTCTATATAAGCTTTCATTTTGGGGTCAAGCTCATTTAGTTCTATATATTGATGAGGGTATAACTGTGGACTAGTATAAATTAACACATCTAATCGTTCAGAATGCCTAGAAAGCAAACTAAGAATTTCTTCTAATTTCATTGTGGCTTTCTGTACATCTAATTGCTTCTTTTGATAGTAAACTGCAAACGCAGCGCCAAGGAATGTCAAAAAAGAAAAAATAGTTCCTATTGTGCCGCCAATAAAACTACCAAAATTCGACCACGCTTGATCAGATGTAGATAATGAATAATGTGAGATTGGTGCAAATATATAGATGTAGAGAAGTAACGGAGCACTAACCAAAACCAACACACAAAACATCACAATAATAAAATTTCGCTTTCCCATAGACTTCGCTCCATATTTTAGCAATGCTAATAATAAAGCTACAGGCTTAATTAGCGAAGAATTATCACCTCGGTAGGTTCGATTAGCCGTCAGGCGTAATCGGACGTTCGCGTAAATAGGCTCTCCCGCCATAACCGCCAGCCGAATTTCCAACTCCGGCTGGCCGCCCCGGCTTCACGGCAACAACCGCAACCAAAGCCTCTCGTTCGTCCGATTACGCTGCGCTAATCGAACCTACAGGGGGCAATGAGCTGTTATCATTTGAGACAGTGCCCAGCGCCGCCACGGCCAATCAGAGGAACGTCATGGATATACCTGCTGCCCCGTCCCCCGCCATCTGCCAGCAGTGTCAGGAGCAGGTCGATCTCGACTTCGACTTCACCATGGCCTTTCAGCCCATCGTCGATTGCAGCCAGCACACCGTCTTCGGCTACGAGGCGCTGGTGCGGGGGATCAACAACGAACCGGCGCAGAGCGTGATTGCCCGGGTCAACGACGACAACCGCTACCGTTTCGATCAGCTTTGCCGCATCAAGGCCATCGCGCTGGCCGCCCGACTCGGGATGAAGGGGATGCTGAGCATCAACTTTCTGCCCAATGCGGTCTATCGCCCGGAGCGCTGCATCCGCACCACCCTGCAGGCGGCCCGCGAGCACCACTTCCCCATCGCGCAGATCATGTTCGAGCTGACCGAGGTAGAGCAGGTGCAGGATAGCCAGCATCTTCGCGGCATCGTCGATCACTATCAGGCCCTCGGCTTCAAGACGGCAATCGATGACTTTGGCGCCGGTTACTCGGGTCTCAACCTGCTGGCCGATTTTCACCCCAACATCGTCAAGCTCGATATGCACCTGCTGCGCGGCATCGACCATGACCCGACCCGGCAAGCCATAGTGCGCCACTGTCTGGCGCTGTTTGCGGAGTTGCAGATCACCCCGCTGGCGGAGGGGATCGAGACCCGCGAAGAGATGGCCTGCCTGCGGGAGATGGGCATCAACCTGATGCAGGGCTACCTGTTCGCCCGCCCCGGCTTTGAAACCCTGCCCGAGATGGATTTCGCCAGCCTGTAAGCCAGTCGGTCTGCACTGCCTCCCCCTCAGCCCACTCCCACCCGAATAAGAAAACGGACACCCGAGGGTGTCCATGTGCATACCCTGTGACCTTGCGCCATGGTTACACAGTCACCCTCCCCGGTTAATGGGTCAGCTGTGGCAACAGTTGCAACAGGTGAGCCCGTATCGCCAGCGGCGTCTGGCTGACCCAGATCTCCAGCAGGCCATACGCGAGCAACGGCAGCACCAGCAGCAACAGGCAGAGCAGCCCCAGCAAACGGCTTGGTGCGAGCCGATGCACCTTGCTGCCAAGGTGCAGGGCCTCGACCCGCTTGGGGCAGGCGGCCACGCAGCTCAGGCAGCCGGTGCACTCCAGGCTGCGTACCGCGATAAGCTGGTGCACCGCAATGCGCGATGGACAGGCCCGGCTGCACTTGTCACAGCCGTGACCCTGGCTTCGCAGGCAGCGGGCCGGGTCGCGGCGAATGCGCAGCGGCGTCAGTAGCCCCAGCAGGGCGAGCCAGGCGCCATAGGGGCAAAGGTAGCGGCAGAATCCCTGACGAAAGGTCGCGGTAAGCAGCAACACCCAGCCGAGGCACAGACCCGAGATCAGGGTCAGGTTGAAGAAGAAAGCCCCCATCTTCATATCCGCCGCCTGATGGTAGGGGCTGGTGAAGTAGCCGGGCAGGGCAGCAGCCGGCACCGCCAGCAGGATGATGAAGAGCAGAAAGCCGAGCACCAGAAATTTCTGGGTGCGCAGGGCAAGATCCAACCAGCGCGGCGGGCTCCACTCCCCCGGCAGCAACCGGTGGCGCAGGCCATGTAGCCATTCCCCCACCAGCCCGAGCGGACAGAACCAGGCACAGAACGCCCGCCCCAGCAGCAGGGCCGACAGGGAGAGCACCAGTACGGTGACGGTGGCCGCCGGATGGTGGGGATCCACCAGCCCCTGCGCGAACCAGGCCCGTAGCCCGAGGCCACCGGCGATGGGCAGGAAGGCATCCACCACGTCCGGGCGCACCAGCCAGGGGCTCATCCCCTGTCCCAACTGCCAGATATGCAGGCTGTATTGCACTGTGACCAGCCCCCAGCAGAGCAGCAGCAGATGGCGAGGGCCTGCCCGCAACTGCTGACTGTCGATCGCCCCGAACACGGGCAACGGCCGCCTCTGATGCCGGAGGGCAAGCACGGCGGTGACCGTCCCCAGTGCGAGCCAGAGCAGGCTGTCGGCCGCCAGCAACCAGACCAGCCCCAGCAGGCCGAGCGCAAGACGCCCCGGCCAGCCGGTGCGCACCTGCCACGCCAACAACACCAGATAAACCATACCGGCCACCATGGTTATCGCTTCAATCACGCTCATGCATCCCCCACTGCCTACATCCGGATCCGGCAGCAAGGATAACTAACATTTGAGTTAATTATTTTGATCTGCATGGGCCGAGGGAGGAGTTATGGCCAATGCCTCCCTCGCAGGCTCTCCCCTCTTTCAACGACACGCTGCCTCATCAGCCAGGCACTAGCCGCGGGCACGGTGGAGGTGGTAGTCAACGCGATAGTCGTTGGCATTACGGAACATGATGGAGTAGTTGAGGAACTCTCCGCTCTCGCTGTATGAGAGTGAGGTGAGCCGCAGGATAGGGGCCCCCTGCTCGATATGGAGCAGCTCGGCAGTAGCCCGATCCGCCAGCACGGCACTGAAGCACTCATAGTTACCCGCAATCGCGATGCCGCACTCCCGTTCGATGTAGTCGAATTTGGACCCTTCCAGATGGGCGACCGACAGATTGCGAAACAGTCTGACCGGCATATAGCTCTCTTCCAGCAGCAGAGCCCGACCATCCACCGAGCGGATCCGGCTGGAGTAATAGACGGGTTCATTCACCTTAACCCTCAGCTGACTGGCGATGGCCGGTGGCGCGGGCATGGTGCGAAATTCCAACACCTGGCTGGTCAAAGTGCGCCCCTGCTCGCGCATCAGTTCGGTAAACCCGCTCAGACCTTTGGTCTCATGCTGAACATCCTTTTTCGTCACATAGGTGCCGCTGCCGTGGCGCCGCTCGACCAATCCCCACTCGATCAACATATCTACCGCTCTGCGGATGGTCATGCGGGAGACGCCATACTGTTCTGCCAGCGCTTTTTCGCCCGGCAACACATCTCCCACCCGACACTCGGCACCGTTTACCCTGATCCTGAGTCGATCAGCCACCGATTTATAGATCACTGCTAGACATCTCCTGTGGTCACAACGCCAACCATCTTATTCTTAAGCAAGTGGATAAATTGCATAAAAACAATAACTTAAATTTAAACTAAAGCTGCAAGAACATCACGAAACCAAGAGGTACAACAATATCGCAAAAGTTAGACATCTTTGTCTAAATAACTGCATGCGTCAGATCACATTATTCCAAGATATTTCATGAGGTCTCTTTTTATCGTTGCTAATTTGCATCTGGCAACACCGGCAAGGATTCGATTAGCTATTTCAACCAAGGGACAATATATGCTCAGTCAAATTCAACGTTTTGGCGGAGCAATGTTCACTCCTGTACTGCTTTTTCCTTTTGCAGGTATGGTAGTAGGCATTGCAATTATGCTGAAAAACCCGATGTTTGTCGGTGAATCACTGGCAAACCCACAAGGATTATTCTTCCAGATCATCCATATTATTGAAGAAGGTGGCTGGACAGTATTCAGGAATATGCCGCTTATATTTGCGATTGGCCTGCCAATCGGTCTGGCAAATAAGGCGCAAGCCAGAGCCTGTCTGGCTGTATTGGTCAGCTTCATGACCTGGAACTATTTTATCAACGCCATGGGCATGACCTGGGGCAGTTATTTCGGGGTCGACTTCAGTCAGGATGTGGGGGGGGAAAGTGGCCTCGCCATGGTAGCGGGGATCAAGACCCTGGATACCAGCATCATAGGGGCCATCGTCATCTCCGGCATCGTGACGGCACTGCACAACCGTCTGTTTGATCGCCAACTGCCGGTCTTTCTCGGCATCTTTCAGGGCAGCTCCTTTGTCACCATTGTCGCCTTCTTCGTGATGATCCCCTGCGCCTGGCTGACCCTGCTTGGCTGGCCAAAAGTACAGATGGGCATCGCCTCCCTGCAGAATTTCATGCTGGTCTCGGGTCCGGTCGGGGTGTGGGTATACACCTTCCTCGAGCGAATTTTGATCCCGACCGGCCTGCATCACTTTATCTACGGCCCCTTCATCTTCGGCCCTGCAGCAGTGGAGGGTGGCATTCAACTCTACTGGGCACAGCACATGCTGGAGTTCAGCCAGAGCACTCGCCCGTTGATTGAGCAGTTCCCTCAGGGTGGTTTTGCCCTGCATGGCAACTCGAAGATTTTCGGTGCCATGGGGATTGCTCTAGCCATCTACGCCACAGCAGCCAAAGAGAACAAGGCCAAGGTAGCAGGCCTGCTGATCCCGGCCACCCTGACCGCCATTCTGGTCGGTATCACCGAGCCGCTGGAGTTCACCTTCCTCTTCATCTCGCCGCTGCTGTTTGCCATCCACGCCCTGCTGGCAGCCACCATGTCGACTGTGATGTACCTGTTTGGCGTGGTCGGCAACATGGGTGGAGGTCTGCTCGACCAGTTCCTGCCGCAGAACTGGATACCCATGTTCCACAACCATGCGGGAATGATGTTCACCCAGATCGCTATCGGGTTGGTCTTTACCGTAATCTGGTTCCTGATATTCCGCGCGCTGATTATCAGGCTCAATCTTAAAACACCTGGCCGGGAAGACAGTGAAATAAAGCTTTATTCCAAGTCAGATTATCAGGCAGCCAAAAACCAGCGGGGCAGTGATAGTGCAACACAAATTATCGAAGCGCTTGGTGGAGTCAAAAATATACGCAGTCTGAATAATTGTGCCACCCGCTTAAGAATATCTCTGGTTAACAGCAAGCTAGCCGCTGCAGATGAGGAGTTTATTAAATTAGGGGCCCATGGTGTCGTCCGCCATGGCGATAGTATCCAGGTAATTATCGGTCTGCATGTACCTCAGGTACGTGAAAATATGGAATCGATTATGAACAACAGTCATCAACAATCGTCTTTAGTAATGGAGTCAAAATCATGAAAAAATTCTCTGTAGTCATTGCCGGTGGTGGTAGCACTTTTACTCCAGGTATCGTTCTGATGTTGCTGGAAAATCAGCATCGCTTCCCGCTCAAGGAGATCAAATTCTACGACAACGATGGTGCCCGTCAGGAGATCATCGCCGAAGCCTGCAAAATCTTGCTGAAAGAGAAGGCTCCCGAGATCGCCTTCAGCTATGGCACCGACCCCAAAGCAGCATTTAGCGATGTAGATTTTGTCATGGCCCATATCCGGGTTGGCAAATATCCGATGCGCGAGCTGGACGAGAAGATCCCGCTGCGTCATGGGGTGGTCGGTCAGGAGACCTGCGGCCCGGGCGGTATCGCCTACGGCATGCGCTCTATCGGCGGGGTGCTGGAGCTGGTCGACTATATGGAGCAGTACTCACCCAATGCCTGGATGCTCAACTACTCCAACCCGGCCGCCATTGTGGCCGAAGCGACCCGTCGCCTGCGTCCCAACGCCAAAATCCTCAACATCTGCGACATGCCGATCGGGATCGAGGGGCGCATGGCCCAGATTGCCGGTCTCAAATCCCGCAAAGAGATGCGGGTACGCTATTACGGCCTCAACCACTTTGGCTGGTGGACCCGCATCGAGGATCTGGAAGGTAACGACCTGATGCCGAAGATCAAGGAGCACGTCGCCCGCCACGGCTATGTGCCCAATAGCGCCAGCCATGCCGAAGCAAGCTGGAACGATACCTTCGCCAAGGCAAAGGATGTGTGGGCGCTCGACCCGGATACCCTGCCCAACACCTATCTGAAGTACTACCTCTACCCGGACTATGTGGTGGCCCACTCCAACCCGGAACACACCCGCGCCAACGAGGTGATGGAGCACCGCGAGAAGCAGGTCTTCACCGCCTGTAGCGACATCGTCAAGGCAGGCAATTCAGCAGCGGGCGAGCTGGAGATCGATGAACACGCCTCCTATATCGTTGACCTGGCAACCGCCATCGCCTTCAACACTCAGGAGCGGATGCTGCTGATCGTTCCCAATCGCGGCGCCATCCCCAACTTTGACTCGGAAGCCATGGTCGAGATCCCCTGCCTGGTCGGCAGCAGTGGGCCAGAGCCGTTGCAGGTGGGCAGCATCCCGCTGTTCCAGCAGGGCATGATGGGCCAACAGGTCGCGGTCGAGAAACTGGTGGTCGAAGCCTGGGTTGAGCACTCTTACCAGAAACTGTGGCAAGCCATCACCCTCTCCAAGACAGTGCCCAGTGCATCGGTGGCCAAGTCCATTCTCGATGACTTGATAGAGGCCAACCAAGCCTACTGGCCGGAACTGAAATAAACCGCCCATAAACAAAAACCCCCTCGTGACAGAGGGGGTTTTTCGTGTTGGCAACGGGTGTGGATTAACGCAACGGTTTGACCGAGCGACGGACGATCAGCTCCGGCTGTACCGTCATCGATTCCACTTCCAGCTCCTTGTTGCGGATCCGGCTGACCAGATGCTTCACCGCCAGCTGGCCCAATTCCGCCTTCGGGTGACGGATGGTGGTCAGCGGCGGGCTGGAGAAGCGCGCCATCTCCACATCGTCGTAGCCGATGATGGAGATATCGTCCGGCACCTTGACTCCCGCTTCCCAGGCAGCGCAAATCGCGCCGATCGCCATGGGATCATCGAAGGCAAAGACCGCGGTCGGACGAGGCTGCAGGGCCAAGATGCGCTGCATGGCATCGAAGCCGCTCTGGCTCTCGTAGTCCCCTTCAAAGACCTGTTCATCTTTGAGGGTCAGACCGTGTTCGCCCAGCGCATCACGTACCCCATCCAGTCGCTGCTGGGTGGTCGGCTTGGAGAGCTGGCCAGTGATGCAGACGATGTCGCGGTGCCCCAGCTCCAGCAGATGGCGTACGGCCATGCGGGCGCCGATGCGGGCGTTGTCGTTGATGACGTTGGCGAAATCGCACTCGTTGCCCCAGTCCAGCACCACTTGCGGCACGTTTTTGTGGATACGCAGCATGTCCCTGAACTGGGTGTCGATATCGGTCCCCAGCACCAGCAGGCCGTCGACCCGCTTTTCCATCAGTATGCGCAGATAGTGCTGCTGGCGGGGCGGCTGGTTCTCGGTGTTGCACAGGATCAGGCTGTAACCCTGCTCGAAGCAGTAGGCTTCCACCCCCTGTACCACTTCCGCGAAGAAGGGGTTGGCACTGGTGGTCACCAGCATGCCAATGGTCTTGGTCGAATTGATCTTGAGACTGCGCGCCACCGAGTTGGGCGCGTAGTTCAGCTCTGCCACCGCCTCAAGCACTTTCTGGGTTGCGTCTTCGCTGACCCGACGGGTGTGATTGAGTACATGTGAGACGGTGGAGATGGATACGCCTGCGCGCGAGGCGACATCCTTGATAGTTGCCATCTCTGTCTCCTGAATAACAAAGGCGGAACAGTAGCAGATTTCCCGAATAAAGGCTTGGTTTTAACGGGCGCAGCCAGTGAATTATCAATGCTGGCTAATCTATGCGGTCATTTCTTTTTGCGCAAACGGATTTTGGTCAAAATGAGAGCGGACGCAGAATGAAATATCGTCAGTTTTTTACTCTGGAAATTGTCACCATGACAATTTGTTAACTGTATGTTGCACCATCACAGCGACATTAAACTCCAATAAACAGCAATAAACTGCGTGTTAGTTTCACAAAACCCCTCTCGCGCCTGCTCCGGTTAGTATCTTTAACATCTTGTTATAGCAAAAGCTGGGACACCCACCTCTTTGACAACGACATGACTGGCTGCTTGGCTTGATACATCACTGCCGAGGAAGTTGCCATGACCATCGCCCGTTCACGCCAGATCAGCCTCGCCGATACACCCTATTACCATGTGGTCAGCCGCTGTGTACGGCGGGCCTTTCTCTGCGGTCAGGATGAGCACTCCGGCCAAAGCTACGAACACAGGCGCCAATGGGTTGCCGACAAGCTGGGCCAGCTGTCGCAAGTCTTTGCCATCGGCATCTGCGCCTATGCCGTGATGAGCAACCACTATCATCTCGTGCTCAAGGTGCAGGCCGATATTGCCAATGAGTGGAGCGAGCGGGAGGTGGCAGAGCGCTGGGCTCGCCTGTTTCAGTGGCCCTTGCTGGTAAGGCGCTGGTATCAGGGTGATGAACTGATAGAGCCCGAGCTGGACGTGGTGCACCAGCTGATAGCCCAGTGGCGGGAGCGCCTCTATTCCATCAGCTGGCTGGTGCGCCTGCTGAATGAGGCGCTGGCCCGCCAGGCCAATAAGGAAGACTGTTGCAAGGGGCACTTCTGGGAGGGACGCTTCAAGAGCCAAGCCCTGCTCACCGAATCGGCACTACTGGCCTGCATGACCTATGTTGACCTCAACCCCATTCGGGCCGGCATTGCCACTACACCGGAAGAGAGCCATTTCACCAGCATACAGCAACGGATTGAACAGACAACGGATCCAGTCAATCCGACCCCATTGCTGTTGCCTTTTGCCAAGGAAGGCAATGAAGTCCTTCCCTGCAGTTTTGCCGACTACCTGACCCTGGTGGACTGGACAGGGCGCTCGCTCCGCCTGGATAAGCGTGGCCATATTCCGCATCATCTTGCCCCCGTCTTGCAACGCCTGAGCATGCATGAGGAGCAATGGTTGGGACAGGTCACTCTGTTTCGACGCCACGGCATCCGAGCGATAGGTGACAGAATCTGCTGCCAACGTTATGCCGAGCATTGCGGCCAGACCCGATGTTACCAACCCCATTTATGACATCAGCTTGGTGTACACCTTGATGAACTTCTGACACCAGCCTCGTGCCCGCACCGAGGCACAATAACCCCTTGCCGCCGAGTAGCCCTTTCCCGTATTTCAACCAATCGATCCTATCTGTCGCCGCTCTCCCCGATGATGTTCCATGCTCAGCGACCCTCAAATCAGCCAACCTGCAAACGCGCCTCTTCTGGTTATTCATTTTCCCCCAAGGTGGATGTCCCGAAACAGGAATCCAATATCTTCCATAGGTGGGTGTCCCAAAACAAAACCAAAACAAAGCGAGAACCGCTGCGGCGCGTATAGGCAGCTCGCCGATTTGGTCATATCTTGTCAGGGCGGCTCTGCCTGGGTGACAGGGCCCCTTCACGAGGTGCAACGATGAAACGAGCAATCCAGGCCGCCCTGCTGGCCGTCACCATGGCCGCCGCCGGGGTGCAGGCCGCCGACAAAATCACTACGGTACCGGTGCAGTTTGCCAAGGGAGCCCACAGCGCCCAGGTAAAAGGCAACTTCTCCGGTTACAACACCATCCACTACACCCTGGTTGCCAAGGCGGGCCAGACCATGACGGTCAAGATCGGCGGCAGCAGCAACGCCAACTTCAATGTCTTCGCTCCCGGTGCCATCCCGGGTCAGGCCGAGGCGCTGGGTCGCAATGATGGCAATGGTCAGTGGCAATCGACCCTGCCCACCTCGGGCAAATACCTGATCCAGGTCTATCAGATGCGCGCCTCCGCCCGCCGCGGCGAGCAGGTGCCCCACACCCTGTCAGTCAGCATCCAGTAACCGGCCTGCTGTGCTTAAGACATAAAAAACGGCGCCCGCAGGCGCCGTTTTTCTCTTTCCATGTCCGTGACCTAGCCGGTATAGGCAGGCAGCAGTCCCGCCATATTGAGCAGGTGGAAGGCGGCGGTCAGCACACCAAACAGAATCACCAGGGCGATCATGACAATGCCACCCGGGGCACGGAAGCCCTCGTGCTTGCCCCCTTGTTGACCCTTGCCAGCGCGCACCTTCCACGCCAGCAGAGGCGGAATGATGCAAGTCCACAGGGTGGCCACGGCGCCGGCGTAGCCGATGGCTACCAGGAAGCCGAACGGGAACAGCAGCGAGAGCACCAGAGGCGGCAGGAAGGTCACCGCCCAGGACTTGGCGCGGCCGCCGCGGCTGTTGTCAAACTTGAACAAGTCCGCCAGGTAGTCGAACACCCCGAGCCCCACCCCGATAAAGGAGGAGAGGATCGCCGCCATGGAGAAGGCGTTGAGGGCGCTCGCCACCGCTTTGGACTCGATCACCGAGCCGAGCGCCTTGAGCAGGGCGTCTACGTTGCCGCCCTGTTCGATCACCGGGCCGAACTCGCTGCGCGGCAGATTGCCGAACACGCTCAGCAGCCAGACGGTGTAGAAGGCCAGGGCGATAACGGTACCGCCCAGGATGGCGCGGCTGGCACGGCGCTCCTCACCATAGTAGGCGCGCATCGACGACACCGAGTGGTGATAGCCGAACGAGGTGAGTGCCACCGGCAGCATGCCGAGGGCGTAAGGGGCGTAGCTGGCGTGCTCGCTCATCCGGTCAAACAGCAGCTCGGGGCTAATCTTCATCGACAGGCCCGAGATGCCGAAGGCGAAGCTCAGCATCATCAGGATGATGAGCAGCACCGAGATGCGGTCCACCGCCCGGGTGGAGTGCCACACCAGGGCCGAGAAGACCAGGGTGAACAATACTGAGGCGGCGTGGCTGCCGATCCCCGTCATCTCCTGAATAATGAGGCCGGACGAGGTGATGTAGGCGTAGAGCAGGATGCCACCGACGAAGTAAACGCTCAGGTTGTTGAGGGCATTGATCTTCTCCCCCAGCAGATCCCGGGTCACGGTGTCGAAGGAGACGCGCAGCGGATAGCCCTTGTAGGATTCGAGCAGCATCCAGCCCGACACCGTCATCACCACCATGGTCAGCGCCACCGCAAGCAGTGACCAGAGGGTCCAGGCACCCGCCCCAGCACTCGGCAAGCCCAGCATGCCGGCCCCCACACAGACGCCGGCAATGATGCATGCCCCGCCCACCAAGGATGGTTTGTGTTCCATAAATCCCCTTTACTCCTGCCCTGTTTGCACTGCAAAGAAATGGCGCAGCCATGACTACGCCCTGACGGCCGCCCGCACGCTGGCAGGCGACAAGATGTTGTTTTCATAAAGAAGATGAAACATAAAGCGGGCTCGTTCGAAAATGTTTCAACGCCCCTGCTCAACGTTTCACCCGTGCGACTTTACCTGCCAGCCCGTCAGGTATCAAATCCCGTGCCCTATTCGAAGGCAGATCCCCCGCCCCAGCCACTCAATGGCTCAGTTGCGGCAGGATCTGCAGCAGCTGGCCGCGTACCTCCAGCGGGGTCTGACTGACCCAGAATCCCAACACGCCATAAGAGAGCAGCGGCAAGATCAGCAACAACAGGCAGAGCAGCGCCAGCAGCCAGCGAGGCATGAGCCTACGACGCCGGGTGCCCAGCGCGAGGGCATCGGCCCGCTTCGGGCAGGCAGCCACACAGCTCAGGCAGCTGGTGCATTCGAGGCTGCGCACCGCAATCAGCTGGTGCACCTGGATACGGGACGGGCAAGCCCGGCTGCACTTGTCACAGTCGTGGCCGGCGCTTCGCAGGCAGCGGGCCGGATCCCGGCGGATGCGCAGGGGCGTCAGCAGGCCCAGCAGGGCGAGCCAGGCACCATAAGGGCAGAGATAGCGGCAGAACCCCTGACGGAAAGCGGCAGTGAGCAGCAACACCCAGCCGAGGCAGAGACCGGAGATGAGGGTCAGGTTGAAGAAGAAGGCCCCCATCTTCATGTCCGCCGCCTGGTGATAGGCACTGGCGAAGTAGCCGGGCAGGGCGGCATCCGGTACCGCTAGCAGCACGATGACCAGCAGAAAGCCAAGCACCAGAAACTTCTGGCCACGCAGGATCAGATCCAGCCAGCGCGGCGGCGTCCACTCCCCTGGCAACAGTCGGCTACGCAGCCGATGTAGCCACTCCCCCACCAGGCCGAGCGGGCAGAACCAGGCGCAGAAGGCCCGCCCCAGCAACAGGGCTGACAAGCTGAGCACCAGCACGGTGACGGTAGCGGCCGGATGGTGGGGATCCATGATGCCCTGGCTTAGCCAGGCCCGCAGCCCGAGCCCGCCGGCGATGGGCAGGAAACCATCCACCACATCCGGACGCATCAACCAGGGAGGCGTTCCCTGCCCCAATTGCCAGATATAAAGGCCATATTGCACCGTCACCAGCCCCCAGGAGAGCAACAGCAGGTGGCGGGTCCAGGCCCGCAGCGACTTGCCGTCGAGCTGACCCAGAAGTGGCAATAGCCGGGTTCGGCTGAGCAAGGCGAGCGCCGCTACCACCAACCCCAGTGCGAACCAGAGGGTAACATCCGCCGCCACCAGCCAGGCGGCAGCCAGCAGGGAGAGAGAGAAGTACCAGGATCGGCCTGCCCTCTCCTGCCACTGCAACAGCACCAGATAGACCAGGCCACAGGCCAGGGTTACGGCTTCGATCAGGCTCACTCTTCCCCCACTACGCACATCAGGACAAGGGGAACAGAGTAACTAACATCTGGTTTGATTATTTTGATCTGCATGGGCAGAGGAGGAGATTCATCCCAAACTACCCGCCACCACATGAAGTGCCATCGCCACAAACAAAAACCCCCTCGCCAGCGAGGGGGTTTTTCGTGGTGTCCATACTGGATGGCAATCAGCGCAGGGCTTTCACCGAACGGCGGACGATGAGCTCGGGCTCGACCGTCATCGACTCCACTTCCTGCTCCTTGTTGCGGATCCGGCTCACCAGCTGCTTGACTGCCAGCTGGCCCAGTTCCGCCTTGGGATGACGGATGGTGGTAAGCGGCGGGCTGGAGAAGCGCGCCATCTCGACGTCGTCATAACCGATGATGGAGATGTCGTCCGGCACCTTGACCCCGGCTTCCCAGGCGGCGCAGATGGCACCGATCGCCATGGGATCGTCAAAGGCAAATACCGCAGTCGGACGAGGCTGTAGGGCCAGGATGCGCTGCATCTGGTCGAACCCGCTCTGGCTCTCGTAATCCCCTTCGAAGATCTGTTCATCTTTCAGGGTCATGCCGCGCTCGCCCAGGGCATCGCGCACCCCGTCCAGTCGCTGCTGGGTGGTGGGTTTGGCAAGATGTCCGGTGATGCAGACGATGTCGGTGTGACCCAGCTCCAGCAGGTGGCGCACCGCAAGGCGCGCACCGATGCGGGCGTTATCGTTGATCACGTTGGCGAAATCGCACTCGGTTCCCCAATCCAGCACCACCTGGGGCACGTTCTTGTGGATGCGCAGCATGTCGCGCAACGGAGTGTCGATGTCGGTTCCCAACACCAGCAGGCCATCGACCCGCTTCTCCATCAGCATGCGCAGATAGTGCTGCTGACGGGGCGGCTGGTTCTCGGTGTTGCACAGGATCAGGCTGTAACCCTGTTCGAAGCAGTATGCTTCCACACCTTGCACCACTTCCGCAAAGAAGGGGTTCACGCTGGTGGTCACCAGCATGCCTATGGTCTTGGTTGAATTGATTTTCAGACTGCGCGCGACCGAGTTGGGCGCGTAGTTGAGTTCTGCCACCGCCTCAAGCACTTTCTGGGTCGCGTCTTCGCTGACCCGGCGAGTGTGGTTGAGCACATGTGAGACGGTGGAGATGGATACGCCCGCTCGGGAGGCGACATCCTTGATAGTGGCCATCTCTGTCTCCTGACTGTCAAAGGCGGAACATTAGCAGATTTCCCGAATAAAGGCTTGGTTTTAACGAGCACTGCCAGCGATTTGTCAATGCTGGCTAATTTAGGCGTTCATTTCTATTTGCGCAAACGGATTGTGGTCAAAATGGGAGCAGCATCAGAGTAAAATATCGCCAGATTAATCCTCTACACTTCATCACAACTACATCTTGTTACCCAGTTGTTAACTCAACATATCAATATTAAATTCCAAATCAAGATTTAAAACAGGTTATTTGTTTCAAAATAAGCTCTTTCGACCCGCTCTGGTCAGTATCTTTAACAGCTTGTTATTGCCCCGTGAGGAATGATAGAACCTTAAATATTGCCGGACAGGTAGGATCAGGATCCGGAATGGCACATGGAAATGAAACAATCCACTGATTAAGGGACGAATCAATGAATAACTTCGGAAAAATGGCGGTAAGAGCAGCGGTTTCTTTGGCTCTGTTTGGATCGGCTTCAATGGTCCACGCAGCCGATACGGTCAAGATCGGCATCGCCGGCCCGGTGACCGGCCCGGTCGCCCAGTACGGTGACATGCAGTTTACCGGCGGCAAGATGGCGGTCGAGCAGATCAACAAGGCTGGCGGCATCAATGGCAAGCAGATCGAGGCGGTCATCTATGACGACGCCTGCGATCCCAAGCAGGCGGTCGCGGTCGCCAACAAGGTGGTCAATGACGGCGTCAAGTTCGTGGTCGGCCACCTCTGCTCCGACAACACCCTGCCCGCCTCCGACATCTATGAAGATGAAGGGATCCTGATGGTGACCCCGGCCTCCACCAACCCCAAGATCACCGAACGCGGCTATCAGCTGGTACTGCGTACCATCGGCCTGGACAGCGATCAGGGCCCTACGGCCGCCAAGTACATCATCGAGCAGGTCAAGCCCCAGCGCGTGGCCGTCATCCACGACAAGAAGCAGTATGGTGAAGGCATCGCCTCCAGCGTGAAAGCGGCGCTGGACAAGGCGGGCGTCAAGGTGGTGGCGTTCGAGGGTATCACCGCCGGTGACAAGGATTTCTCCGCCCTGATCGCCAAGCTGCAGAAAGAGAACGTCGACTTCGTCTACTACGGCGGCTATCACCCCGAGCTGGGCCTGATCCTGCGCCAGGCTGGTGAGAAGGGTCTGAAGGCCAAGTTCATGGGTCCGGAAGGGGTGGGTAACAAGGACATCTCCGCCATCGGTGGCCCGGCTTCCGAAGGCCTGCTGGTCACCCTGCCGAACAAGTATGACCTGGTGCCGGCCAACGCCCCGCTGGTTGCCGCGTTCAAGGAGAAGGGCCAGGACTCATCCGGCCCGTTCGTGTGGACCACCTATGCCGCGGTGCAAACCCTGGCTGCCGGTATCGCCAAGGCGGGTGAAGATGATCCTGCAGCCGTCGCCGCCGCCATCAAGGCCGCACCGATCGATACCGTCATGGGCCCGCTTACCTGGGCACCGAATGGTGACCTGAAAGGCTTCGAGTTCGGCGTCTTCCAGTGGCACGCCGACGGTTCCTCCAGCCAAGTCAAATAATCTGCCGATCCGGGGGTGAACCTGTTCACCCCCTCCTCTCTTTGCGGGCAAGTACAGGGAACGCAGTATGTCCGAACACTTTCTCTATCTGGTTCAGCAGCTGCTGAACGGATTGACCATAGGTAGCACCTATGCCCTGATCGCCATCGGTTACACCATGGTGTATGGCATCATCGGCATGATCAACTTCGCCCACGGCGAGGTTTACATGATCGGCTCCTATGTCGCTTTCATGGTGATGGCGGGGCTCATGATGATGGGCATCGACAGCACCTTCCTGCTGCTGGGGGGCGCCTTCCTGGTCAGCATCATCATCACCGGCACCTATGGCTGGAGCATAGAGCGGGTCGCCTACCGGCCGCTGCGGGGCGGCAACCGCCTGATCCCTCTCATCTCCGCCATCGGCATGTCGATCTTCCTGCAGAACATGATGCGGATGGCCCAGGGCTCGCGCGACATCGCCATGCCCAGCCTCATCTCCGGCGGCTGGTCGCTGGGTGAAGCCGACGGCTTCCAGGCCAGCCTCTCCTACATGCAGCTCATCATCTTCGTGGTGACCTTCATCACCATGCTGGCGCTGACCCAGTTCATCGGCCGCTCCCGCATGGGCCGCGCCTGCCGCGCCTGCTCGGAAGATATCAAGATGGCCAACCTGCTGGGGATCGACACCAACGTGGTCATCTCCATCACCTTCGTGCTGGGGGCCGCACTGGCCGCCGTCGCCGGCGTACTGCTCGGCATGTATTACGGCGTCATCAACCCCTACCTGGGCTTTATGGCCGGCTTGAAAGCCTTCACTGCGGCTGTGCTGGGCGGTATCGGCAGCATTCCGGGCGCCGTGCTTGGCGGCCTGCTGCTCGGCGTGGTGGAAGCGCTCACCGCCGGCTATCTCAGCACCGAATACAAGGATGTGATGGCCTTCGCCCTGCTTATCTTTGTGCTGCTGTTTATGCCGACAGGTATTCTCGGCCGACCGGAAGTGGAGAAGGTATGATGAAACACCAATTTATCCATGCCTGTATCGCCAGCCTGGTGCTGCTGGTGCTCTCCTTCTGGCTGCTGGGCTTCAAGCTCGAGACCGACGGTTCCCGCCTGCTGGTAGTGAGTCGCCTCGATGTGTCGCTGGCCTGGCTGCTGGGCGGCGCCACCCTGGTGTTCTGGTTCCAGATGCTGCGTGGCCAGATCGCGCGCCTGTTCCAGGCCTCCATCAGTGGCTTCTCGGTTGGCTTCACCAAGCTGGTGCTGCCGAGCCCGGAGGAGGCACCCAAACTCTATAACCTCACCGCCGTGCTGGTACTGCTGTTCGCGGTGAGCTGGCCCTTCATGGCCTCTCGCGGTGCCATCGATCTCGCCACCCTGACGCTTATCTACATCATGCTGGGTCTGGGCCTGAACGTGGTGGTGGGCCTCGCCGGCCTGCTGGATCTGGGCTATGTCGGCTTCTACGCGGTCGGCGCCTACAGTTACGCCCTGCTCAACAGCTACTTCGGGCTGAGCTTCTGGGAGTGCCTGCCCATCGCGGGCGGCCTGGCAGCCCTGTTCGGCTTTCTGCTCGGCTTCCCCGTGCTGCGATTGCGGGGGGACTATCTGGCCATCGTCACCCTGGGATTCGGCGAGATCATCCGCATCCTGCTCAACAACATGACCAGCCTGACCGGCGGCCCGAACGGTATCTCCGGCATTCCCAAGCCGACGCTCGGTGGCCTGGAGTTCAACCGTACCGTCAAGGATGGCGGCTTCGAGACCTTCCACGAGTTCTTCGGCATCACCTACAACGCCAACCACAAGGTGATCTTTCTCTACCTGATGGCGCTGGTGCTGGTGGTGGCGACCCTGTTCGTCATCAACCGCCTGCTGCGCATGCCGCTGGGCCGTGCCTGGGAAGCGCTGCGGGAAGACGAGATCGCCTGCAAATCGCTCGGCCTCAACCCCACCATCATCAAGCTGACCGCCTTCACCATAGGCGCCTGCTTCGCGGGGTTTGCCGGCAGCTTCTTCGCCTCGCGCCAGGGCTTCATCAGCCCGGAATCCTTCGTCTTCATCGAGTCGGCCATCGTGCTGGCGATCGTGGTACTGGGCGGCATGGGCTCCCAGATCGGGGTGGTGCTGGCCGCCATCGTGATGACGGTATTGCCGGAACTGGCCCGTGAATTCAACGAGTACCGCATGCTGATGTTCGGTCTGCTGATGGTGTTCATGATGATCTGGCGGCCCCAAGGACTGCTGCCAATGACCCGTCCCCACCTGGAGCTGCGTAAATGAGCAACATATTGTTGGAAGTCTCAACCCGGCCGATGGGCTCCCCGACCGGATCGGCAAGCCGTCCGGCACTCTGCCAACTGACGGAGGAGCCGCGCCCATGAGCAACAAGTTAATGGAAGTCTCCAATCTGTCGATGCGCTTCGGCGGCCTGCTGGCGGTCAACGGTGTCGAGCTGGATGTCGAGAAGGGCGAGGTGATCTCCATCATAGGCCCCAACGGAGCGGGCAAGACCACCATCTTCAACTGCCTGACCGGCTTCTATCGCCCGACCGGCGGCGTGATCCGCTACAAGGGTGAAGAGATCCAGGGGCTGCCCGGCCACAAGATCGCCCGCAAGGGAATCGTGCGCACCTTCCAGCACGTGCGGCTGTTCAAGGAGATGACGGCGGTGGAGAACCTGCTGGTCGCCCAGCACCAGCACCTCAACACCGGCTTCCTCGCCGGACTGTTCAAGACCCCGGCCTTTCGCCGGGCCGAGCTGGAGGGACTGGATCAGGCCGGCTTCTGGCTCGACAAGGTGGGGCTCAAGGATCTCGCCAACCGCGCCGCCGGCAACCTGGCCTACGGCCAGCAGCGCCGGCTCGAGATCGCCCGCTGCATGGCGACCCGTCCAGAGCTGCTGATGCTGGACGAGCCGGCTGCGGGCCTCAACCCGAAAGAGACCGACGAGCTCAACGAGCTCATCATGAACCTGCGGGACGAGTTCGGTGTGTCAGTGCTGCTCATTGAGCACGATATGAAGCTGGTGATGGGCATCTCCAACCGCATCTTCGTGGTCAGCCAGGGCACCCCGCTGGCCAACGGCAAACCGGATGAGATCCGCAACAACCCGGCGGTGATCAAGGCCTATCTGGGCGAATCGTAAACACAGGAGTCACGATGTTAGAACTTCGCAACGTATCGACCCACTACGGCAAGATCCAAGCGCTGCACGACGTCAGCGTCGAGGTAAAAGAGGGGGAAATCGTCACCCTGATCGGTGCCAACGGCGCTGGCAAGACCACCTTGCTGATGACCCTGTGCGGTGAACCCAAGCCCAGCAGCGGCTCCATCTGGTTCGAGGGGGAGCAGATAGACTCGCTCTCCACCGCCCGCATTATGCGCAAGGATATCGCCGTGGTGCCGGAGGGGCGCCGCATCTTCGCCCGCCTGACGGTGGAGGAGAACCTGTTGATGGGGGCCTTCTTCGTCGACAAGTCCGAGCAACACGCCCTGCTGGATCAGGTGTTTACCCTGTTCCCGCGACTGCACGAGCGGCTGGAACAGCGAGCGGGCACCATGTCCGGCGGCGAACAGCAGATGCTGGCCATCGGCCGTGCCCTGATGAGCAAGCCGCGTTTGCTGCTGCTGGACGAGCCCTCTCTCGGGCTGGCTCCCATCGTCATCCAGCAGATCTTCGACACCATAGAGCAGCTGCGCCAGAAGGGGATGACCATCTTCCTGGTGGAGCAAAACGCCAACCAGGCCCTCAAGCTGGCCGACCGCGGCTATGTGCTGGAGAACGGCCACGTGGTGCTGCAGGACACGGGGGCGGCCCTGCTGGCCAACCCGGCGGTGCGCCAGGCCTATCTGGGTGGCTAGCCAGTTGCAGCGGCCAGACCCGAACAGCACAGCCACGCGAGCATATGGCTCACGTGTCGGAGCGACTGGCCGATGAGCAGGCAAAAGGAAGCGCAGGATCACCACCACTTCTGGGGGCACCCTGCGCTGCCCTTTATCGAGGCGCGAGCGGTACAGGATGGCCGCCGTGTCTGTTATGACAAGCACAGCCACCCCCACTTCTCCATTGGCGCCATCACCGGTGGCCACAGTCACTATCTCAACCAACGCAACAGACAGGAGGTCAGCACCGGCAGCCTGGTGCTGATGAACCCCGAAGAGGTGCATGCCTGCAACCCGATCACGGATCAGCCCTGGTCCTATCTGATGTTCTATCTCGATACGGAATGGCTGCGCAGCCAGCAGGAGGAGGCGGGATTGGGCAGCGAATTTCGCCCCTTCGACATGACTGCCAGCCGGGATCCCCTCCTATATCAAGGGTTGCAGCGCCTTTACCGCCAGCTGGTTCAAGAGGATGACTCCCTGGTCCGGGAGGTGGCCTGCCACCAGTTCAGTCGCCAGCTGCTGGCCAGGCTGACGCCGGCGACCTGGGATGATCGCCCCCCACAACACCTGCAGCGGGCAGCTGAGCTGATGCCAGACGACAGCGCCAGCATGCTGACCCTGCAGCAGCTGAGCACAGTGGCCGGCCTCACCCCGTCCCACTTCGTGCGCAGCTTCAGCCGCCACTACGGCATGACGCCCCACGCCTATCTGCTCGATCAACGCATCCGCCACGCCCGTACCCTGCTGCGCCAGGGACAGCCGCTGGCGGAGGTGGCACTGGCGAGCGGCTTTGCCGATCAGGCCCATTTCCAGCGTCAGTTCAAACGGCGGGTCGCCACCACCCCGGGCCAGTACAGGTCACAGCTTGCCCGTCAGGGCGAATGCATCAGATAAGCTGCGCTCAACAGCAACAACAGGGCCATGGCCCGGTTGAACCAGCGCAGCCGGACCGGGGAGAGCAACAGCCCCTGCAGATAGCTGCCGACATAGGCCCAGCAAGCGATGGAGCAAAGGCAGATAACCAGATAGATACCGGTGAACAGCATCATCTGCCCGCTCCCGCCCACGGCACCATAGACCCCCATCCCCATGCTGGCCGCCAGCCAGGCTTTGGGATTGAGCCACTGCATCAGGGCGCCGTACCAAAAGGCGGGAGGTACTCCGCCCCCCTCTTCCAGCTCCCCCTTGTCCGCCACCAGCTGCCAGGCCATGTAGCAGAGAAATAGGATGCCACCCCAGCGAACGGCGCCACTCGCCACCGGCCATTGCGACAGGGCGGCGCCGAGCCCCAGCCCCATCAGCAGGAGCAGCAGGATGAAACCCAAGGTCGCCCCCACCACGTGACGCAGGCTGGCAAGAAAGCCGTAACGGGCTCCGCTGCCGAGGGCAACCAGATTGACCGGCCCAGGCGAGATGGACATGGCCAGGGAAAACCCGGCCATCGACAGCAACAGACTCATTTCCATGGCATACCTTCCAACAAGAGAGTGAGCCTCCAGCCTAGCCATCCAGTCCGGCCCGATATTGAAGGAAATTGCGATCGCCGGCGGCAATAACCCGACACTTTGCGGGCTTAGCGGCGGCGCCAGCTTGCGGTACACTGGCCGGTAATCCACCTATTCGCAGGACATGTCAATGGACCAGTTTGCCCATATCAGTGCCCATGATGCCCACCAGAAGCTCGCCGCCGGTGACGCCCGCCTGGTCGATATTCGCGACCCGCAATCCTTCGCGGCGGCCCACGCGGTCGGCGCCTTCCACCTCACCAATGGCACCCTGGTGCACTTCATGAACGAGGTGGACTTCGATACCCCGGTGATCGTGATGTGCTATCACGGCAACAGCAGCCAGGGGGCGGCCCAGTACCTGCTGCAACAGGGTTACGACGAGGTCTACAGCCTGGATGGCGGCTTCGAGGCCTGGCGCAGGGAGTTCCCCGTCGAGGCGGGCGAGGCATGATCCAGCTGCTGGTGCTCGACAACGCCCGCATGGCCCAGGCGCTGGTGGACTATCTCGCCACCCTGGGCATCTCGTGCGAGCTGACCCAGTCCGAGCTTGGCGTCTCGGTCTGGCTGGCGGACGAGCAGCGCCTCGCCCAGGCCCAGCAGGAGGTCAAGCGTTTCCTGGCCGAGCCGACCCACCCCCGTTACATGGAGGCCTCCTGGCAATCCGGCCGGGCTGATGCGCGCATCGACTACAGCAAGGGGATGACGGATCCGATCACCGATTTCCTCCATCAGGCCGGCCCGCTGACCCTGGTGGTCATCATCGCCTGCCTGGCCATCTACGGACTGGATGCCATCGGCCTGCCGATCTTCGATCAGCTGGCGTTCCACCCGACCCTGGCCCAGTTCACCGACTGGCAGGCGTGGCGCTACTTTACCCCGGCCCTCATCCACTTCTCGGTGCTGCACCTGGTGTTCAACCTGCTCTGGTGGTGGTATCTGGGAGGCCAGATTGAGCAACGGCTCGGCAGCGGCAAGCTATTGATCCTGCTGCTGGTCGGTGCCGCCCTGCCCAACATCGCCGAGTTCTTCGTTAGCGGTCCGCGCTTTGGCGGCCTCTCCGGCGTGGTCTATGCCCTGCTCGGCTACAGCTGGATGCGCAGCAAGCTACAACCGGCCTGCGGCCTCGTCATGCCGCCGGCGCTGATGGGCTTCATGCTGTTCTGGCTGGCCCTCGGCTTCTTCGACCTGCTCGGCAACACAGCCAACACAGCTCATCTGGTCGGCCTGCTGGTGGGTCTGCTGCAAGGCTGGCTGGATCGCCATCACAAACCAGCCTGAGTCGATTTGACATAAACAAACGCCGTCCCGATCTCGGCAAAGCGAGGCAATTGTCGGTAGAATGTCTGCCAACGATTGAGGAGAACGTCATGATCGACCCGAAGAAACTGGAAGAGATCGCCAAACAGGTACACAACGCCCTGCCCCCCGGCATCCGCAGCATGGGTGAAGAGGCAGACAAGAAAATTCGTCAGGTACTGCAAGCCCAGCTGAACAAGCTGGATCTGGTCAGCCGTGAAGAGTTTGACGTGCAGACCAAGGTGCTGCTGCGCACCCGGGAAAAATTGGCCGCTCTCGAAGCCAAGCTGGCACAGCTGGAACAACAGCTCGGCCCCAAGGGCGAATAATCGAAACCCCGGCCCAGGCCGGGGTTTTTGCTGGACGGACAAAGCGGACTCCCGATTTCCTGCAAAAGAGCCCTCTTTCATCCTTGTGTCACAAAAGCAGCCCCATGCTGCAGCATGGCGGCAGCAGATGAGTTAGCCTCCGTGAAGTTGGACGCAGCACGAGAGTGGTCGTACGCCACGCCGGAATGACGACACAAGTACATGAAGCAGTTAAACTAAACAACACCGCATCCAGACCGCAAGGACGCCATGTCAGGACTCTTCTTAAAGACCGCCAAGGCCGTTGGCCGCAACGGGCTCTCATACCGTCTGCTCTCTTATATTCTGGTGTGCAGTACCGTATTGGCCATGATCATCACGGCGCTTCAGCTCGCCTGGGATTATCGCAAGGATGTAGCCGTCATCGAGGACAGCATCGGCCAGATTGAAGCCTCTTTCCTGCAACCCATCGCCGCCAGTCTGTGGAATCTGGATGAAGAGCAGGTCAAGGTACAGATCGAAGGGATCATGAACCTGCCCAACATGCAGTTCGTGATGGTCAAGGAGATGCTCGGCAACACCGAAGTGCCCTTGCTGACCCAGGGGGTGGAGCGCCCGAGCTACGACATCTCCCGCGAGTTCAATCTCACCTACCAGGATGAGGTGGTCGGCAAGTTGTTCGTCGCCGCCTCCCTCGAGCAGATCTACCAGCGCCTCATCGAAAAATCCGTGCTGATCCTGGTCAGCCAGACCATCAAAACCCTGGTGGTCTCATTCTGCATCCTGACCATCATCTACTACATGGTGGTCAGACACCTCAATCGCATCGTTCACTACGCCCAGAGATTCACTCTGGACAGTCTCGACATGGAGCTGGAGCTGGAAGGCCGCCCCCTGCCCCGCAAGAATCCTGACGAGCTGGACACCCTGGTCGCCTCCCTCAACCAGATGCGAACCCGCCTAAACGACGAGTTTGCCGCACGCCATCAGGCGGCGGAACAGCTGCAACAGGAGCGGGATTTCTCCGCCACTCTGATCAACTCGGCCAACATGGTTATCTGCTGCATGGAGCCGGATCTCTCCATCGCCAGCATCAATCCGGCAGCCATCATGCTGACCGGTTACCACCAGCAGGAGATTCTGCATCACAACTGGCTGGATCTGTTCGTCAGCAAGGAGCAGCAGGAGGAGCTGGCACTGACCCTCGCCAGCCAGGGCTATATCGAGGATAAAGAGGTCATGATGCAGGATCAGCAGGGCCACCAGCTGGTGCTGCAGTGGACCTTCGCCCCCTTCTACGAGGGATTGAACCTCAAGTATCTGATCGGATTCGGTTATGACATCACCCGCCTCAAGAAGATCGAGCGGGAAATCAGCCAGCTCAACGAACAGCTGGAAGGCAAGGTGGTGGAGCGCACCCGCAGCCTGAGCGATGCCAACGACCAGCTTGGCAAAGCCTACGACGACCTGAAGCAGGCCCAGCAGACTCTGGTTGAGTCTGAGAAAATGGCTTCTCTCGGTTCTCTGGTGGCCGGGGTGGCTCACGAGATCAACACCCCCATCGGCATCAGCGTCACCGCGTCCTCCTACCTGCAGGAGCGGGTAGCCGACTTCAAGCAGCACATCGAGGCCAAACAGCTCTCCCGCTCCTACCTCAACGAGTTCACCGTCAACCTCGACGAATCCATGCAGCTGCTGCAGGGCAACCTGCGCCGCGCCTCCGAGCTGATCGCCAGCTTCAAGCAGGTGGCCGTCGATCAATCCTCCGAGGCTCGCTACAACTTCAACCTCGCCGACAACCTGCACCAGGTAGTGGTCTCCCTCGGCCACAAACTAAAGAAGGCCCAGTGCGAGGTGGACATCCAGTGCGATCCCAAGCTGTCGATCTTCTCCTTCCCCGGCAGCTTCACCCAGATCTACTCCAACCTGATCCTCAACTCCATCAACCATGGTTTCGAGAATTGGGACAAGCCGAAGAAGATCACCATCAAGGTGGAGCAGCAGGGTGAAGAGCTGATGATCGACTACAGCGACAACGGCCGCGGTATCCCGCCCGACATTCTGCCCCGCATCTTCGATCCCTTCGTCACCTCCAAGCGGGGCCATGGCGGCAGTGGTCTTGGCACCCACATCATCTACAACCTGGTGGTACAGTTGCTGCGTGGCCGCATCCACTGCGCCAGCGAACCTGACAGCGGCGCCCAGTTCCATATTCGCCTGCCAATCCAGCATAACTGAGTGCCAGCTCTTGTGAGCTGGCCACTTTGTCCCCATCATGCTGTGATTGCATTCCAAATGAGCGGAGAATCTCGCAATGGCACAGCATTTTGACTATATCGCCATCGGCGGTGGCAGTGGTGGCATCGCCTCGGCCAACCGGGCTGCCATGTACGGCAAGAAAGTCGCCCTGATTGAAGCCAAAGAACTGGGTGGTACCTGCGTCAACGTCGGTTGCGTACCGAAAAAAGCCATGTGGTATGCCGGCCAGATCGCCGATGCCCTGAAATATGGCGCCGACTACGGCTTCGACACCACTCTCAACCACTTCAGCTGGGCCAAGCTGGTCGAGTCCCGCCAGGCCTATATCGGCCGCATTCATCAGTCCTACCAGAACGTGCTGGGCAAAAACCAGATCACCGTCATCAAGGGCTTCGCCCGCTTCGTCAGCAGCAACACCATCGAGGTGAACGGCGAGCAATACAGCGCCGATCACATACTGATCGCCACCGGTGGCCGCCCCGAAGTGCCGGCCATTCCGGGTGCCGAACTGGGCATCGACTCCGACGGCTTCTTCGAGTTGCAAGAACAACCCAAGCGGGTTGCCGTGGTGGGTGCCGGTTATATCGCGGTGGAGATCGCCGGCGTGATGCAGGCGCTCGGCTCCGAGACCCACCTGGTGGTGCGCAAGCACGCACCGCTGCGCAACTTCGACCCCATGATCCACGAGACTCTGGTGGAGATCATGGCGCAGGAAGGACCCAAGCTGCACACCCACGCCATTCCGAAAGCCGTGGTCAAGAACGCCGACGAGAGCCTGACCCTGCAGCTGGAAGATGGTCGCCACCTCACCGTCGACTGCCTGATCTGGGCCATCGGCCGCGTCCCGGCCACCGACAACCTCAACCTGGCCGCCACCGGCATCACGCTTGACGAGAAGGGCTTTATCCCGACCGACAAGTTCCAGAACACCGCCGTCGCCAACCTCTATGCGGTGGGTGACAACACCGGCCGGATCCAGCTCACCCCGGTGGCTGTTGCGGCGGGCCGCCGTCTCTCCGAGCGGCTGTTCAACAACAAGCCAAACGAGCACCTCAACTACGATCTGGTGCCGACCGTGGTATTCAGCCACCCGCCCATCGGCACCATAGGGCTGACCGAGCCGGAAGCCATCGCCGAATACGGTGAAGATCAGGTCAAGGTCTACCGCAGCCAGTTCACCGCCATGTACTCGGCGCTGACCCAGCATCGCCAGCCCACCCGGATGAAGCTGGTCTGTGTCGGCCCGGAAGAGAAGGTAGTCGGCCTGCACGGCATCGGCTTTGCCATGGACGAGATCCTGCAGGGCTTCGGCGTCGCCATGAAGATGGGTGCCACCAAGGCGGACTTCGACAACTGTGTTGCCATTCATCCCACCAGCGCGGAAGAGTTTGTGACAATGCGCTAACCGCATATCAGAGTCACAGCCACTTGCTACCAAACCCGGCTCAGGCCGGGTTTTTCGATCTTTCTCCTCCCCCAAATAGTGCCCACACCTGCTTTTTTACGCCGATTTTACGCCTGCCAAATCCGGCTTTATGGCGCCTTTACGCCGGTTATTCCTACCATTTGGTCGTCAATTACACCAATGGAGTCGATATGAATTGGCTATATCTGCTGCTGGTCCTCGCCCTCGCGGGCTATCTGCTGCGCGCCCTCGCGCGCCCCCATGAGTGAGGAACCGGATATGTGGCAAGAGATCATCTATCCCGTCGCGTTCGTACTGCTGGTGCTGCTGCCGGCGCCTCTGCTTGGCAACTACCTGTATCGGGTGTTTGAAGGCAAGAGTCGCTGGCTGGCCCCGCTTGAGCGCGCCACCCTGACCTGCTGCGGCACGGACGGGCGCGAGCAGGACTGGAAGTCCTACGCCCTCAGCCTGCTGGCCTTCAACGGTGCCGGCTTCGGCCTGCTGTTCCTGATCCTGCTGGCGCAGGGGCTGCTGCCCCTCAACCCGCAACAGCTGCCCGGGCTGAACTGGCAACTCGCCTTCAACACCGCGGTCAGCTTCATGACCAACACCAACTGGCAGGCCTACTCCGGCGAGGCCAGCCTCTCCTACTTCAGCCAGATGGTGGGGCTCACCACCCAGAACTTCGTCTCGGCTGCCACCGGTGCCGCCGTCGCCATCGCCCTGTTTCGCGGCATCGCCCGCCAGCAGACCACCCACCTTGGCAACTTCTGGCAGGATCTGGTGCGCTTCTGCCTCTACGTGCTGCTGCCGATGGCATTGATCCTGGCGCTGCTGCTGGTCTGGCAGGGGGTACCCCAGAGCCTGTCGGCCTACCTGCCGTTCCATGCCCTGGAAGGCCAGGAGCAGCTGTTGCCGCTCGGCCCGGCCGCCTCCCAGATCGCCATCAAGCAGCTCGGTTCCAACGGCGGCGGCTTCTTCGGCGTCAACTCGGCCCATCCGTTCGAGAACCCGACCGCCCTCTCCAACTGGCTGGAGATGGTCGCCCTGCTGACGCTGGCCGCCGCCATGGTCTGCACCCTGGGTCGCTACGTGAAGGACCTGGCCCACAGCCGCGCCATCCTTGTCGCCATGACCCTGATGATGGTGATCGGGCTCTTCGTCTCCATCACCCAGGAGCTGAAACCGGACCCTGCCCTCGCCCAGCTCACCACTGACGCCAGCAACATGGCCGGCAATTGGGAAGGCAAGGAGAGCCGCTTCGGCCCCCTGCTCTCCAGCATCTGGGAAGTGGCGACCACCAGCGCCTCCAACGGCTCGGTCAACGCCATGCACGACAGCTTCACTCCCCTCGGCGGCATGGTCGGCATGATCAACATGCTGCTCGGCGAGGTCATCTTCGGCGGGGTCGGCTCCGGCATCTACGGCATGATGCTGTTCGTGCTGCTGACCGTGTTCCTGTGCGGCCTGATGGTGGGGCGTACCCCGACCTATCTGGGCAAACGGCTCGGCATCACCGAGATGAAATGGGTGGTCGCCAGCATGCTGGTGATGCCGGTCGGGGTATTGGTGATCGGCGGTATCACCCTGCTGATGCCGGACTCCGCCACCGTCATCGGTCACGACGGCCCCCACGGCCTGTCCCGACTGATCTATGCCTACGCCTCGGCCGCCGGCAACAACGGCTCCGCCTTCGCCGGCCTGGCCGCCGCCGACAGTTGGCAGTGCATCGCCATCGGGCTGGCCATGCTGCTCGGCCGCTTCGGCTACATCATCCCCGTGCTGGCCATCGCCGGCCAACTGGCCCGCGCCCCGCGCCAGGAGCGAAGCGAGGGGGACTTCCCCGTCAGCGGCCCGCTCTTCATCACCCTGCTGATCGTCACCGTGCTGCTGATGGGGGGTCTCTCCTTCCTGCCGGTACTGGCGCTGGGTCCGGTGGCGGAACACCTGAGCCTGCTGGGAGGTGCCTTCTGATGCTGCACACCTCACTGATCGCCGTGGTCAACTATTCGATGCTGGGAGCTTTCCAATGAGCAAGTCCGCTTCAATGAGCACCGACACCCTCAAGGTGAAGGGCAAGAAACAGAAATCACAGATCATGCAGGCCATGGTGGAAGCCCTCTATCGCTTCAACCCCAAAGCGTTGCTGGGCAGCCCCATCCTGTTCACCCTCTGGCTGGCGGCCGTGATGGCCAGCGTGGAATCCCTGCTGGGGCAACCTGTCTCCGGCGTCGCCCCTTCGCTGGCCTGGCAGCTGACCGCCTGGCTCTGGCTCACCCTCTGGTTTGCCAACTTCGCCGAGACCCTGGCCGAGGGGCGTGGCAAGGCGCGGGCCGACAGCCTGAAGGCGGGCATGAGCCAGCTCAGGGCACGCCGGGTCACCCACCCGCAAGATGACAAGGGGGAGTGGGTGCCGGCCACCAGCCTGCGCAAGGGCGATCTGGTGCTGGTGCGCAGCGGCGAGATGATCCCGGCCGACGGCGAAGTGGTCGCCGGCATCGCCTCGGTCAACGAGGCGGCCATCACGGGGGAATCCGCCCCCGTCATCCGCGAGTCGGGCACCGACCGCAGTGGCGTGACCGGCAACACCACCGTCGTCTCCGACGAGATCTGGGTGCGCATCAGCAACAATCCGGGCGAAAGCACCCTGGACCGCATGATTGCCCTGGTGGAAGGGGCCAAGCGCCAGAAGACCCCCAACGAGATGGCGCTGGATGCCCTGCTGGTGGGGCTGACCCTGATCTTCCTGCTGGTGGTGGCCACCCTGCCCTGGTTCCTCGACTACAACGGCACCCAGGTGCCCAGGCTCTACCTGCTGGCGCTGTTCATCACCCTGATCCCGACCACCATCGGCGGTTTGCTCTCCGCCATCGGCATCGCCGGCATGGACCGGCTGGTGAAGCTCAACGTGATCGCCAAGTCGGGCCGGGCGGTGGAGGCCGCCGGCGACGTGCGCACCCTGCTGCTGGACAAGACCGGCACCATCACCTTCGGCAACCGGATGGCGGATGAACTGATCCCGGCCCCCGGTATCGATCCGGCCCTGCTGGCCCAGGCCGCCATGCTGGCCTCGCTGGGTGACAACACGCCGGAGGGCAAATCCATCCTGACCCTGGCTGGCAAGAGCCACACCAGACCGAGCCAGCTGGAGAGCGACATCCTGATCCCCTTCAGCGCCGAGACCCGGCTGAGCGGGCTGGATCGCAACGGTCATCAATATCGCAAGGGGGCGGTGGATGCCGTGCTGCGCTATCTCTCCCTCGATCGCAAGGCGGTGCCCGAGCCCATCCTCAAGTCAGTGGACAGCATAGCTCGCCAGGGCGGCACACCCCTGCTGGTCTGTACCCACGAGAAGCTGCTGGGGGTGGTGTTCCTCAAGGACATCATCAAGCCGGGCATCAAGGCCCGCTTCCAGATCCTGCGCCACATGGGGATCCGCACCGTGATGATCACCGGTGACAACCCGCTGACCGCCGCAGCCATCGCCGCCGAGGCCGGGGTGGACGACTTCATCGCCGAGGCGACGCCAGAGAAGAAGCTGGCCTACATCCGCCAGGAGCAGGCCGACAGCCGGCTGGTGGCCATGTGCGGGGACGGCGCCAACGACGCACCGGCACTGGCCCAGGCCGACGTGGGGCTGGCCATGAACGAGGGCACCCAGGCCGCCAAGGAGGCGGGCAATCTGGTGGATCTCGACTCCAACCCCACCAAGCTGCTGGACGTGGTGCTGGTGGGCAAGCAGTTGCTGGTGACCCGTGGCGCCCTGACCACCTTCTCCATCGCCAACGACGTGGCCAAGTACTTCGCCATCCTGCCGGCCCTGTTCATCGCCGCCTATCCGCAACTGGGGGCGCTGAACCTGATGCAACTGGGCAGCCCCGAGAGCGCCATCCTGTCAGCCATCATCTTCAACGCCCTGATCATCGTCGCGCTGGTGCCGCTGGCCCTGCGCGGGGTCAGCCTGCAGGGCACGGCGGCCAGCCTGCTGCGCCGCAACCTGCTGCTCTACGGTGTCGGCGGCCTGATCGTGCCCTTTATCGGAATCAAGTTGATCGACCTAGTTATCACCGGCCTGGGGCTGGTGTGATGAAGACGCAGCGCGATGGTATCCACGGCCAGATCGTGCCCCCATGCATGGGCATCAAGCTGATCGACCTGGTCATCACCGGCCTGGGGTTGGTGTAACGGCATCACCGGATGCGGGGCAGACCCGCATCCACTCAACGTATTTGGAGCAAACACATCATGATCGCAATCAGAACCCTGCTGACCCTGACCCTGCTGCTGGGGGTGGCTTATCCGCTGGCCGTCACCGGACTGGCCCAGCTGCTCTTCCCCTGGCAGGCCAACGGCAGCCTGCTCACCAATGACAAGCAGCAGGTGGTCGGCAGCGCCCAGCTGGCCCAGAAGTTCGAACGGGCCGACTACTTCCACTCCCGCCCCTCCGCCAGCGACTTCGCCACCATAGGTGGCGGCGCCAGCAACCTGGGGATGAGCTCGCCGCTGCGGGCCGAGTTTGCCGCAGCGGCGGCCAGGGCACAGCCGGAAGCCAGGGTCCCCGCCCTGCTGACCCGCTCCGCCTCCGGCCTCGATCCCCATCTGCCGCTCGATGCGGTGCTGGCTCAGGTGGACCGGGTCGCCGGGCAACGGGGGCTGGATCCCGTTCGGCTGACGGAGCAGGTCAAGTCGGCGGCACAAGCTGGTATCCTTGGCCCGCAGGTGGTCAACATTCTCCAGTTGAACCTGCAACTCGATCATCAAAAGGGCGCCTGAGGGCGCTCCTTGCCGTTCGGGAAGGCTCCCTTTCGACAACGGGGACAAGCATGAGCAATGAGGTCACGGCCGCGGTTCGGCCGATGCAACGGGAGCGCAGGGATGCGTGATGAAGTGAGGGCGGACGCCCTGCTGGCGAGCCTGGAACAGGAGCACAGGGGCAAGCTGAAGGTGTTTCTCGGCGCGGCCCCCGGTGTGGGCAAAACCTACGCCATGCTGCAGGCGGTGCGGGAACAGGCCAGGGAGGGGGTCGACATCCTGATCGGGGTGGTGGAAACCCACGGTCGCCAGGAGACCCTGGCCCTGCTCGACAAGCTCGCCATCCAGCCGCGCAAGCTGCACCTGCACCGCCAGCAGCGGCTGGAGGAGATGGATCTGGACGGCCTGCTGACCCGCAAACCCGCCATCGCCGTGGTGGACGAGCTGGCCCACAGCAACGCCCCCGGCAGCCGCCACGAGAAGCGCTGGCAGGATGTGGAGGAGCTGCTCGGGGCCGGCATTGACGTCTACACCACCCTCAACGTGCAACACCTGGAGAGCCTCAATGATCTGGTGTGGCAGCTGACCGGGGTCAGGGTCAAGGAGACCCTGCCCGACCAGGTGCTGCTGGAGGCCGACAGCCTGGTGCTGATCGACCTCCCCCCCAAGGAGCTGCTCGGCCGCCTCAAGGAGGGCAAGGTCTATGTGCCCCACCAGGCCAAGGCCGCCCTGCAGTCCTTCTTCTCCCTCAACAACCTGACCGCCCTGCGGGAGCTGGCGATGCAGACCGCCGCCAGCCACGTGGAGGGGGATCTGCAACTGCAGTGGCAGGCCGCCGGCAAGACCACCTTGCCGCTGAGAGGCAAGCTGATGGTCTGCCTCGGCGACGAGCACGGCGCCGCCCTGGTGCGCTACGGCCACCGCTTCGCCCAGCGCCGCCAGCTGCCCTGGCTGGTGGTGCACGTCGACAGCAAGGGGCAGCGTTCCGCCGAACAGGAGCAGGCGCTGGCGCTCGCCTCCCAGCTGGGTGCCAGGGTGCTGACCCTCTCCAGCCCGGCGGTGGCCGATGCCCTGCTGGAGACGGCCGAACAGCAGCAGGTGTCGCAACTACTGCTGGGCAAACCCCACAAGGCGCCGTGGCGCCGCTCCCTGGTGCAACATCTGCTCAGGCAGGCACAGGGGCTCGAGATCACCCTGGTGGACACAGAGAAGCGCAAACCCGGCCTGAACTGGCAGCCGCTTCACCCCAAGGACATTCGCCAGAGCCTGCTGGCGGTGGTCATCATGGGGACCACCTCGGCCGCCGTCTGGGGGCTCTCCCACTGGCTGCCGCCCGCCTCCCTGCCCATGCTGTTCGTGCTGGGAGTGCTGGCCACCGCGCTCACCACCAGCCTGGTGCCCGCCATCCTGGCTGCGGTGCTGGGCTTCGTCGGCCACAACCTGCTGTTCACCGTCCCCTACTTCTCCCTCAGCGTCGCCAGCCACAGCGACCTGCTCACTCTGTTCGTGCTGCTGATCGTCGGCATCACGGCCGGACGGCTCGCCTCCCGTCAGCGCCAGCAGCTGGTCGGCCTGCGCGAGACCCAGCAGCTGGGCAACGCCCTGCTCTCCCTGAGCCAGGGGCTGGCCACCGCCAGCAGCCCGGTCGAGGTGCTCAGGCAAGGGAGCCAGGCCATCTCGCTGGCACTGGGCCAACCGGTGTTTGCACTCGATCGGCACTACCAGTACTGGGCCGGCTCGACCGAGCACAAACCGGGACAGACCGACAAGGCTGCCATCGACTGGTGTCTGGCCCAGAAGCAGAGCGCCGGCGCCCACACCGCCACCCTCAACGCGGCCGAGGCCCAGTACCATCACCTCAGCGATGATCTGGTGCTGGGCATACTGCTGGCCAATCCGCTCGCCTCCTCGGCCGAGCATCAGCTGCAGGCGCTGCTCACCGATATCCGCGCCGCCCTGGCCCGGATCGACCTCAACGAGCGGCTGGCCGACAGCCAGCTGCAGGCAGAGACCGACCGGATGCGCGCCGCCCTGCTCTCTTCTGTCTCCCACGATTTGAAGACGCCGCTCGCCACCATCATGGGGGCCGGCAGCACCCTGCTGGAATATGGTGACCGGATCAGCAGCGAAGACCGCAGCGAGCTGTTGCACTCGGTGCAGGAGGAGGCGCGCCGCCTGCACAGCTATGTGCAGAACCTGCTGGACATGACCCGCATCGGCTCACCCGACTTCCAGCTGAAACGGGATTGGGTCGATCTTGCGGATCTGGTGGAGAATGCCCGCCGCCGGCTCGACTCTTCCTGGCGCCAGCACAAGCTGCTGGTGCACTTCGATCAGCAGATCCCCCGGCTCTATGTGCACGGCGCCCTGATCGAGCAGGTGCTGGTCAACATCCTCGACAACGCCTCCCGCTACTCGCCGGCTGGCACCCCCATCGAGTTCAAGGTGATGCTGGCGGACCCCGACCTCATCATCGACATCATAGATATCGGGGTTGGCATCGCCGAGTCGGACCGAGACAAGATCTTCAATCTGTTCTACACCCAGCCGGTCGGTGATTGCGGCAGCCGTGGTACCGGGCTTGGCCTCGCCATTTCCCGCGCTATGATAGAGGTCCATGGGGGCCGCATCTGGGCCTTTTCCGGCCCCAACGGCAACGGTACCTGCATGCGCATCTCTCTGCCGCTGGCCCTCAACGCACCGGCGGCCTGATGGTCGCCGCCCTTTTTCATCAGCGAGCTGGAGGTTGAATGGCTCACATACTGGTCATCGACGACGAGGCGGCCATCCGCCGTTTTTTGCGGATCAGCCTGATCGCCGAAGGCCATCAGGTCAGCGAGGCGGTCGGCGTCAACGAGGGGCTGGCGCAGTATCGCCACCTCAACCCCGACCTGGTGATCCTGGATCTGGGCCTGCCGGATGGGGATGGCCTCCAGGTGTTGCAGGCCATTCGCGAGCACCATCAGCATCCGGTACTGGTGCTGTCGGCGCGGGACTCGGAGCAGGAGAAGGTGCGGCTGCTGGATGCTGGAGCCAATGACTACATGAGCAAGCCGTTCGGCGTCGGTGAAATGATGGCCCGTATCCGGGTGCTGCTGCGCCAGCGGGCCGGGGTCAGTAGTGGCGAACAGCGCCACTTCCCCCAGTGCGGGCTGACCCTGGACAGCAGCAGCCACAGGGTCACCCTGGGGGAGGAAGAGGTACCCCTCTCCCGCAAGGAGTTCGCCCTGCTGCAGGCGCTGGTGTGCCACCCCGGCAAGCTGGTGCTGCAGACCCAGCTGCTCAACGACATCTGGGGGCCGAGCCACAAGGAGGACACCCACTACCTGCGCATCGTCATCGCCAGCCTGCGCAAGAAGCTGGGGGATAATCCCCAACAACCCAGTCTGATCGAGACCGAATCCGGCATCGGCTACCGTTTTATCGGCAGCTGATGTTTCACGTGGAACGACGCCAGCAACAACACAGGGCCAACAGACCGCAGCCACCGAGCAGCAGACCGAGATCCTGCAGCCAGGCGGCGACGGCGAGCCCCAGGCTAAGCAGCAGGTAGTAGCCGAGCCCGAACAAGGCACCGGCACTGCCTGCCACCTCTCGATAGGCCAGCAGCGCCTGGCTCAGCACATTGGGGATAGCCAGCCCGAATGCTACCACCACCCCCATCATGGGCAGCAGAAACCAGAGCGACGCCTGACTGGCCCACACCAGCCAACCCGAGCCCAGCGCCAACACGGCGGCGAGCCGGATCAGGGATCCAGGCGACCAGCCACGTCCAAGCAGACGCTTGTTGAGCAGACTGCCCCCCAGAGTCGCCAGTGCCAGCACGATACCGGAGTAACCAAACTCACCCGCGCTCAACCCCAGCCCGGCAAACAGAAACGGCGCCAGACTGTAGTAGCCGAACAGCATGGTGTTGAACAGCGCCACCAGAGCGGCGCTGCGCCACAAGCCGCTATCACGCACCATCCGGCATGCCAGCGGCCAGAGTGCCACTCGCTGGGTGGTGATCGGCCGGGTTTCCGGCAACTGCCGGCAGGCCATCAGCAACAAGCCGATTGCCAGTGCCAGCAGGGCGCCAAATACCCCGAGATAACCAAAACCATCGGCCAGCAGGCCGCCGCTCACCAGCCCCAGCACTGGGCTGAGGGAGAGCGCTATGCCCATCACCGAGAAGACCCGCGCCAGATCGCTGCCCTGATAGCTGTCGCGCAGCATGGTCTGGGTCACCACTGAACCCACGGCGGCGCCGAAGGCCGCAATGACCCGGGCCAGCAGCAGGGTTTCAAACTGGGTGGCCAGCAACGCCAGCAGGGTGCCGGCGCCATAGGTCAGCAACCCCGCCAACATGGCTGGGCGCCGACCGATGAGATCGCACAACCGACCCCAGCAAACCACGCCCGCCGCAAACGCCAGAAAATAGACCGACAGGGTCTGGGATGCCTGCCCCTCACTCACCCGAAACTCAGTGGCGATATGGGTCAGTACCGGGCTGTAGATGGTCTCCACTATCTGCGGAAACATCATCAGTCCGACCACCAGCCAGAGCGGTGGCAACTTGTTGTTCATGACAAACCTCCTTCACTAGAGGCCGTCATTCTAGAGTGACGCCAATTGTCTGATTACAATAAGCAGGACTATAAACATCAAGAATCGGACACATGGCCTTTATTCTTCCCGATCACCCTTTTGATCCGGACCAGCACGACGGCAGTGCCATCGGTATCGCCGCCGCCCTCGGCTGGCACGACTCTGGCCGCCACCAGCACAGGCGCCATCAGCTGCTGTTCGCCCAGGCCGGTTGCATGACCATAGAGCTGGACGATCAGGTCTGCCTGCTGCCGCCGACGCGGGCCGCCTGGTTGCCGGCGGGTCTGCCCCATCGGGTGCTGATGCGCGGGGTGGTGGCTTATCGCTCCCTCTATTTCACAACCGAACCCGGCTTGCCGGCCGAGATGGCGGTGCTGGCGGTCAACCCGCTGCTGCGGGAGATCATCGAACGGATGGCGCTCTGGCCGTGGGACAAACCGGAGGCAGAGCAGACCTGCACACTAGCATTATTGAAAGAGGAGCTGGCGCAAGCGCCGCGGGAATCCTGGCAGTTGCCGCTGCCGTCAGACCCACGTCTGGCCGGCTGGCTGCAGGAAGTGAAGCGGGGCGATGCCCTGCCCGATCGGCTCAACCGGCTGGCCGAACGGGTGGGTGCCAGTGACAAGACCATAGGTCGTATCTTCATGCGGGAGACCGGCATGAGCTACCAGGCCTGGCGTCAGCAGTGGCGACTGCTGCGAGCGCTGGAGCTGCTGGCAGAAGCCGAGCCCATCAGCCGGGTGGCGGCTGCGCTGGAGTTCGCCAGCGACAGCGCCTTCATCGCCTTCTTCAGGCAACATACGGGGCAGACCCCCTTGCGCTATCTCAACTCTCGGGGTGAGTCGCATCGGCCGAGCTCGCCTCCACCACCAGGGTATCCAGCGCCAGCGGCTTGAGGTTGTGAATGGCTTCCGCCACCACGGCATGGGAGGCCTGCTGCTGCTGGGCCAATATTTCCTGCTCCAGCTTGACGCTGTCCAGTTCGGGTCTGGGGTATTCGTCGGCCATGACGTTCAGGCTCAGGCTGCTGGCAATCAAGGTTGCGATCAGGATTTTCATCTGGTGTGCTCCGGTGTGGTTGAGATGACCAGATAACTATTCCAATTGTCGTGCCACATCTATAACAACATGATTTTGTTTAAATTAATTGTTTTTAGATAATAAATGGCGCCAGTTGGAAAACATCCTGTAGTCAGGATTGAACCAACAAGTGGTTATTTTCACCACACTAGATTTTGCCTGCTGTTCCACGTGGAACGTCCCATTTTTTTGATCGACACCCGCTTTTAAACTGAGCTATGGTGCTAGCTCCCCCGTAACTGACTCTGGATCTGTCACCGAATGGAATTTTCCTTGTTCGGCGAGAAGTTCACTCGCCATGCCGGTATTACCCAACTCATGGATGACCTTAATCAGGGGCTGACCAATCCGGACGCCATCATGCTGGGTGGCGGCAACCCAGCCCCCATCCCTGCCATGCTGGAACGCTTTCAGGCCGAGGCCAAGAGCCTGCTCGACAACGGCGAGCTGGTGAAGGCGATGGCCAACTACGATGGCCCCCAGGGCAAGGACAGGTTCACCAAGGCGCTGGCGGCCCTGCTCAGCAAGGAGCTGGGTTGGGAGATCTCAGCCCGCAACATCGCCCTGACCAACGGCAGCCAGAACGCCTTCTTCTATCTGTTCAACCTGCTGGCGGGCGAATTTGCCGATGGCCGCAAGAAGAAGGTGCTGTTCCCGCTCGCCCCCGAGTACATCGGTTATGCCGACTCGGCTCTGGCGGACGACTACTTCGTGGCCTACAAACCCACCATCGAGAAACTGCCCAACGGCCAGTTCAAGTACCACGTGGACTTCGAGAGCCTGCAGGTGGGTGATGACATCGGGGTGATCTGCGTCTCCCGGCCGACCAACCCGACCGGCAACGTGCTGACCGATGAAGAGATCGAGCACCTCGATCAGATCGCCCGCGACAAGGGTATTCCGCTGCTGATCGACAACGCCTACGGCGTCCCCTTCCCTGGCATCATCTTCAGCGAGGCCAAGCCGTTCTGGAACGCCAACACCATCCTCTGCATGAGCCTCTCCAAGCTCGGCCTGCCGGGTACTCGCTGCGGCATCGTCATCGCCGACGAGAAGATCATTCAGGCCATCACCAACCTGAGCGGTATCATCAATCTGGCACCGGGCAGTCTGGGCCCAGCCATCACCATTCCGATGATCGAGAGTGGCGAGATCATCGCCCTCAGCGAGCAGGTGGTGAAACCCTTCTATCGGCAGAAGGCGGAGCTGGCGGTGCAACTGCTGCGCGAAGCCATCCCCGATCCGCGCTTCCACATCCACAAGCCGGAAGGCGCCCTCTTCCTCTGGCTCTGGTTCGAAGGGTTGCCGATCCACTGCCAGGAGCTGTACGAGCGACTGAAGGCGAAGAACCTGCTGATCGTGCCGGGCCACTACTTCTTCCCTGGCATCGACGATCCGGAGTGGCGTCACAGCCGGGAGTGCATCCGCTTCAACTACTCCCAGAGCGAGGAGCTGGTGCGGCGCGGCATCGCCATCCTGGCCGACGAGATCAACGCCCTCTACGCCGGCTAATCCGCCCGGCGATACAAAAACAGAGAGGCCTGCAATGCAGGCCTCTCTTCTATCAGCTGGTCAGCGATACTGTTTAGCCGGGCAGCGCCAGCTGCTCGGGTTTGCCGATGGGGATGGCGCGGGGCTTGAGCGCCTCCGGCAGCTCGCGCGCCAGCTCTATGGTCAGCAGACCATGCTCCAGCTTGGCACCCTGCACCTCTACATGCTGGCTCAGCTTGAAGGCGAGCTCGAAGTCCCGCTCGGCGATCCCCTGATGGAGGAACTGGCGCTCACCCATGGTGGCGACCTTGCGCCCCTTCACCTTGAGGGTGCCGTTTTCGGTCTCCAGCTCCAGCTCATTGCGATCGAAACCAGCCACGGCAACCGTGATGAGGTAGCTGTCGTGATCGCGTTTTTCGATGTTGTACGGGGGGTAGGCCGAGGTCTTCTGATCGAACAGGCCTTCCAGCTCACGGGCCATCCGCTCGAAGCCGACGGCATTGGAATAGAGATGAGAAAAATCGAGGTTACGCATGATCCTATCCTTCTATAAAGCAACAGGGTTTACTCTCCACAGGCCCGTCAATCGGCACCCGGGAAACATCAACAATGCAACGAGGTCAGGCTGTCAGCCGTTGATCTCGATCTTGCGGGGCTTCATCGCCTCGGGCACTTCGCGCACCAGGTCAATGTGCAGCAGACCGTTCTTCAGATCGGCCCCCTTCACCCGCACATAGTCGGCCAGCTGGAAGCGACGCTCGAAGCCGCGTTCGGCTATGCCTTGATAGAGGTAGTTACGCTCGGTATCGGCCTGCTTGTTACCCTTCACCGTCAGCAGATTCTCCTGGAAACTCAGCTCCAGCTCTTCCTGGGTAAAGCCCGCCACCGCCATGCTGATGCGGTAGTCGCTGTCACCCAGCTGCTCGATGTTGTAGGGGGGGTAACCGGCATTGCCATTGCTGGCCGCAGATTCGATGAGATTGGCCAGATGATCGAAACCGATGGCAGAACGATAGAGCGGAGAGAAGTCGATAGAACGCATAGTATTATCCTCCTTTGAGCGATAACTGATTGTTTGCCCTCCTGATGGACGGGCGCCTGGTCGAAACCTCTGTCGAGCGTTCCGGCCTTGTTATCTATATAGGGGCCCGCTTTCGGCTTTCAAGGGCTCTGATCGAAAAATCTTCTCTCCGCCCATTTGCTGGCTTTTTCCTCATTGGGCTAACTCTGATCCAGGAAACGACCCGGATGGCGTTTGGTTACACCTGTATGGCTCTCGATCCGGACGGCCATCGTCTGCGCCTCTACTGTCCGGCCCCCGAGCTCAGCTGAGTCGGCACCGTCACACCAAGGAGGAGCCATGTTTCACGTGGAACATGCCACCTTCTCCGCCCAGAAAACAAAAAGCCGGTCACAAGGACCGGCTTTTTATATAGCGCTGATAGCGTCGCATTAGACGTCGAGGTTGGCCACCCGCAGGGCGTTGGTCTCGATGAAGTCGCGACGCGGCTCTACTGCGTCACCCATCAGGGTGGAGAATAGCTGGTCGGCACCGACGGCATCATCGATGGTGACGCGCAGCATGCGACGGGCTTCCGGATCCATGGTGGTTTCCCACAGCTGGTCCGGGTTCATCTCACCCAACCCTTTATAGCGCTGGATGTAGATGCCGCGCTTGCCTTCGCCCATCAGCCACTCGACCGCTTCGACGAAGCTGGCGACCGGCTGCACCTTCTCGCCACGCTTGATGTAACCACCTTCCTCGATCAGGTTGGCGATCTCCTTGCCCAGCGAGACCAGCTGACGGTACTCGGAGGATTGCAGGAAGTCGTAGCTGATCGGGTATTCGCGGTCGACACCGTGCTGACGTACCACGGCGTGCGGCACGAACAGACGGCGCTCTTCATCGCGGCGCACCTGCATCTGGTACTGGATGCCGTGGTTGCTCTCGTTGAGCACGGCTTCCATGCTCTGGCACCAGGCCTGCAGATCGCTCTCGCTGGTCAGCAGTGCTTCGTTCAGTTCCGGCTGATAGATCAGCTGGGTCAGCACGGCTTCCGGCGCACGGCGGGACATGCGGGTGATGAGGTGGGTCACGGCGCGATGCTGGTTGACCAGACGCTCCAGTGCTTCGCCACCGATGGCCGGGGCGGACTCGTTGACGTGCAGGGTCGCACCGTCCAGTGCCATGGCGGTCTGGTACTGCAGCAGCGCATCTTCGTCTTTCAGATACTGCTCCTGCTTGCCCTTCTTCACCTTGTAGAGCGGCGGCTGGGCGATGTAGACGTAGCCACGCTCGATGATTTCCGGCATCTGGCGATAAAAGAAGGTCAGCAGCAGGGTACGGATGTGCGCACCATCGACGTCCGCATCGGTCATGATGATGATGTTGTGATAGCGCAGCTTGTCCGGGTTGTACTCGTCGCGACCGATACCACAGCCCAGTGCGGTGATCAGGGTGCCCACCTCCTGGGAGGAGATCATCTTGTCGAAACGGGCCTTCTCCACGTTCAGGATCTTGCCCTTGAGTGGCAGGATGGCCTGGTTCTTCCTGTTGCGACCCTGCTTGGCGGAACCGCCAGCAGAGTCCCCTTCCACTATGTAGAGTTCGGAGAGCGCCGGGTCTTTTTCCTGACAGTCGGCCAGCTTGCCGGGCAGACCGGCGATATCCAGCGCGCCCTTGCGGCGGGTCAGTTCGCGGGCCTTGCGGGCCGCTTCACGGGCACGGGCCGCATCGATGATCTTGTTGACCACGATCTTGGCATCGCCCGGGTTTTCCAGCAGGAAGTCGGCCAGCTTCTCGCCCATCGCCTGTTCGACTGCGGTCTTCACTTCGGAAGAGACCAGCTTGTCCTTGGTCTGGGAGGAGAACTTGGGATCCGGCACCTTGACGGAGATAACGGCAATCAGACCTTCACGCACGTCATCGCCGCTGGCGGCAGACTTGGCCTTCTTGCTGTAGTCCTCTTTGTCCATGTAGGAGTTGAGGGTACGGGTCAGCGCGGTACGGAAGCCCACCAGGTGGGTGCCACCATCACGCTGCGGAATGTTGTTGGTGAAGCAGTAGACCCCTTCCTGATAGGCGTCGTTCCACTGCATCGCCACTTCGACGCCGATACCGTCCTGTTCGGTGGTGAAGTGGAACACCTTCGGGTGGATCGGGGTCTTGTTCTGGTTCAGGTACTCGACAAACGCCTTGATGCCGCCTTCGTAGCAGAAGTGCGCCTCGCGGCCGTCACGCTCGTCCATCAGACGGATGGAGACGCCGGAGTTGAGGAAGGAGAGCTCGCGCAGACGCTTGGCCAGGATCTCGTAGTGGAACAGGGTGTCGCTGAAGATGGTCGGGCTCGGCCAGAAACGCACTTCGGTCCCGGTGGTGGTGGCATCGCCGATCTGCTTGAGCGGGGCCTGTGGCTCGCCCAGGTGATAGGTCTGCTCGTAGACGTGACCGTTGCGACGGATGGTCAGCAACAGCTTGTCAGAGAGCGCGTTCACCACGGAGACGCCCACGCCGTGCAGACCGCCGGACACCTTGTAGGAGTTGTCATCGAATTTACCGCCGGCGTGCAGCACGGTCATGATGACCTCTGCGGCGGAGCGACCCTCTTCCGGGTGAATGTCGACAGGAATGCCACGGCCGTTGTCGCGGACGGAGACGGAGCCGTCGGAATGGATCTTGACCTGAATCTCGGAGCAGTAGCCAGCGAGCGCCTCGTCAATGGAGTTATCGACCACTTCGAACACCATGTGGTGCAGGCCCGAGCCATCATCCGTATCGCCGATATACATCCCCGGGCGCTTGCGGACCGCATCCAGGCCCTTCAGTACCTTGATATTCGAGGAGTCGTAAGTATTTTCACTCATAGCTTACTCTCTGCCTTCTCTAACGTTTCGGAGATCTTGCCTTGTTCCACGTGGAACAACTTGCAGTCATTCGCATCCATCATGTCTGCGAGCTGACCAGTGTCGATGGCGGTGATGAACACCTGAGACGCACACTGCTTCAGCCTTGCGGCCAGCAAACGACGCTTCTCGACATCCAGCTCAGAGGCAAAATCGTCAATTAAAAAAATACAGCCACGGCTGCTATGTTGATTCAAATAGAGCCCTTGGGCCAGCCGCATGGCACAGACCAGCAACTTCAACTGACCCCGGGACAAAATATCCTGAGCAGGCACCCCGTTCGCCTTGAGGCGCACATCGGCTTTTTGTGGACCGACGCCGGTATAGCCCAGCGACCGATCCCGCTCAAATCCCGCCTCAAGCAACTCGTTGAGGGGGGTATCCTTCTCCCAGCCCCGATAGAAACCTAGGTTGATATCGAATTCCGGCAAAAAGTCCGCCGTCATCTCCTTGATAAGGGGCGTAATAGCCTGACAATAATTGGCGCGAAACGCCGCCAACTCGCCCCCCAACCGCACCAGCTCCTGATCCCAGAACGCCAGCTGGCGATACTGGGTGCTCTGGCGCAGCAGCGCATTGCGCTGTTTCAGCAGGCGCCGCACTCGACCCCACAGGGCGAAGAAGGTCGGCTCTTGATGAAAAACCCCCCAGTCGAGCCAAGCCCGGCGAGCCTGGGGCCCGCCGGTCAGCAGATTGAAGCCATCTGGATGGATCAACTGCACCGGCAGCAGCTCGGCCAGATCGGCCAGACGCTGGGCCTGGGCCCCGGCAATCTTGAGCTGGGTCTCGCCACTCTTGTCCTTGGCGAGACCGATGGGGACCTGGCGTCCCTCCAGTTCGCACTGGGCGAACAGGGTAAACGCCCTCTCCCCCTGGCGGATGACCCGCCCGGTCAGGTGAGTGCGAAAGGAGCGCCCCAGACCGAGGTAGTGAATGGCTTCCAGCACGCTGGTCTTGCCGCTGCCATTGCACCCGACCAGGATGTTGAGGCCGGGTGACAGCTTGAGACTGGCTTGCTGGATATTGCGAAAGTCGCTGAGCTGGAGTTTGACCAGAGACACGACTAGATCCGCATCGGCATTACCACATACTGAGCATCCTGATTGTCAAAATCCTCAATAATGGCACTGCTGACGGAATCGCTCAGACTGACCCGGATTTGGTCACATTTTAACGTATTCAGCACGTCCAGCACATAAGAGACGTTGAAGCCGATCTCCATCTCGCCAGCGGCATATTGTACGTCAAGCAGCTCTTCGGCTTCTTCCTGTTCCGGGTTGTTGGCGGTGATGCGCAGCAGGTTTTCCTGCAGATTGAGACGCACACCACGGAATTTCTCGTTGGAGAGGATGGCGGCACGGGCAAAGGCCTGGCGCAGATCCTCGCGACCGGCGATCAGGGCCTTGTCGCTGTTGCGCGGAATGACACGGCGCCAGTCCGGGAAGCGGCCATCCACCAGCTTGGAGGTGAAGATGAAACCGTCGAGGGCGGCGCGCAGGTTACTGCGGCCGATCTGCAGCCGCACCGGCTTGTCTTCCGCCTCCAGCAGACGCACCAGTTCCAGTACCCCTTTGCGCGGCAGGATAACCTGATGATCGGGCAGCGATTCCCCCACTACCTCGCGGCGGCAGGTAGCCAAGCGGTGACCGTCGGTCGCCACAGTGCGCAAGCCATGCCCTTCGCTCTCGAACAGCATGCCGTTCAGGTAGTAACGCACGTCCTGGCTCGCCATGGAGAACTGAGTAGCATCGATCAGCTTCTTCAGTTCCAGCTGGCTGATGTCGAACTCGAGCACGGACTCCCAGTCCTCGATGTTCGGGTATTCGGTCGCCGGCAGGGTCGACAGGTTGAAGCGGGAGCGGCCGGAACGGATGATCAGGCGCTCGCCTTCGGTATTGAGACGGATCTCGGCGCCTTCCGGCAGGCCGCGGCAGATATCCAGCAGCTTGCGTGCCGGCACTGTGGTGCGGCCATCTTCACTGGCCCCGTTCAGATAGACCTGACCGATCATCTCTACTTCAAGATCGGTACCGGTCAGTGACAGCAGACCGTTGCTGACATCAAGCAGCACGTTGCCGAGGATCGGCAGGGTCGGTCGGCCACCGAGGGCGCCGGACACCAGTTGCAGAGGACGTAACAGGGCCTCACGGCTAATTTCGAGCTGCATCTGTGCTCTCCGTAGTGATTAGGAGGAAAGGATTCGGATCAGGTTGGAATATTCGATCTGCATCTGTGCACTTGGTTCCGTTATCAGGAAGAAAGGGTACGGATCAGGTTGGAATAGTCCTCCTTGATGTCGTGACTCTCTTCCTTCAGCTGCTCGATCTTGCGGCAGGCATGAAGAACGGTGGTGTGGTCACGGCCACCAAAGGCATCACCTATCTCCGGCAAACTGTGGTTGGTCAGCTCCTTGGCCAGCGCCATCGCCAACTGGCGAGGACGGGCGACGGAGCGGGAACGGCGCTTGGAGAGCAGATCCGCCAGCTTGATCTTGTAGTACTCCGCCACCGTCTTCTGGATATTGTCGATGGTGACCAGCTTCTCCTGCAACGCCAAGAGATCGCGCAGCGCTTCGCGCACGAAATCGATGTTGATGGCGCGACCGGTAAAGTTGGCATTGGCGATCACCCGGTTAAGAGCCCCTTCCAGCTCACGGACGTTGGAACGCAAGCGCTTGGCGATGAAGAAGGCCACTTCGTCCGGCAGGTGGATCTGGTTCTCGTCGGCCTTGCGCATCAGGATGGCAACCCGGGTCTCCAGCTCCGGCGGTTCGATCGCCACGGTCAGACCCCAGCCGAAGCGGGACTTGAGACGATCCTCGACACCGTTGATCTCCTTCGGATAGCGATCCGAGGTCAGGATGATCTGCTGGTTGCCTTCGAGCAGGGCGTTGAAAGTGTGGAAGAACTCCTCCTGGGAGCGCTCCTTGTTGGCGAAGAACTGGATGTCATCGATGAGCAGGGCGTCGACGCTGCGGTAATAGCGCTTGAACTCTTCGATGGCGTTGTTCTGCAGCGCCTTCACCATGTCCTGGACGAACCGCTCGGAGTGCATATAGATGACTTTTGCATCTTTTTTGCTCTCCTTGATGGCGTTACCGACGGCATGCAGCAGGTGAGTTTTACCCAGACCAGTGCCGCCATAGAGGAACAACGGGTTGTAAGCGCCACCCGGGTTATCCGCCACCTGACGGGCAGCCGCACGGGCCAACTGGTTGGACTTACCTTCGACGAAATTCTCGAAGGTATAGTTCACGTTGGTGTTGCTCTTGTGGTTCGGTTCCGGCTTGGCTTCGGCCTTGCTTTCCCAGCTCTTCTGCAAGTTATTCACAGGTGCGGCGCCCTGTGCCGGCGCTCTGGCGACGGCCACGGGATGGGGACGATTACCGATATCAAAACGCAGGGCGGGGCCATCGACCCCGCAGAGTTCATTGATGATGCCGTTCACCCGGATGAGGTACTTGTCTCGTACCCAGTCCAGAACGAAGCGATTCGGTGCATACAGGGTCAGAGTATTGTCACTCAACTCCGCTTGAAGCGGCCGGATCCACATGCTGAATTCTGCCGAGGGCAACTCATCTTGCAGCCGGTTAAGGCACTGCTGCCATAGCGAAGCAGTCACTCTAAACTCCTGTCGATTGATTAACTAAAGACCGGCTATTCTACTTTTTTAGCCGCCGGATCTCCAGCCGTCACCCCGTGGATCCAGCAAATAAGATCCTTGACTTTCAAGGATCCAGCGCCATTGGATCATCATTCATCCCCAAAGTTACCCACAGCTTGATCCACCGCCATAAACGATGGATTCGGACCTCATCGTCATGTTATTTCATATAACAAAATGTCATTTATTTTTTAAATTTTATTCCAATAACATCAGCGCGAAACTAGTTATTCCAACTACAAATACAAGACATTCAGAGAGAGAAACCCCATGAAAACATCTATCAAGCTCATTTCCGGCGCTGCCATTCTGCTGGCCACCCTGTCCGGCCAAGCCATCGCCCAGGAAACCATCAAGGTTGGCATGTCCGGCAAATACTTCCCGTTCACCTTCGTCAAGCAGGACAAGCTGCAAGGCTTTGAAGTGGATATGTGGAACCAGATCGGCGAACGCACCGGCTACAAGGTCGAATTCGTGACAGCCAGCTTCTCCGGCCTGTTCGGCATGCTGGAAACCGGCCGTATCGACACCATTTCCAACCAGATCACCATCACCGACGAGCGCAAGGCCAAGTACAACTTCTCCCAGCCTTACGTCTATGACGGCGCCCAGATCGTGGTCCGCAAAGGCAACAGCACCATCCATGGCTTCAAAGACCTGGAAGGCAAGACGGTGGCCGTGAACCTCGGCTCCAACTTCGAAGAGCTGCTGCGCAAAAACGACCCGAACAAGAAGATCGATATCCGTACCTATGACTCCAACTTCGAGCAGGACGTCGCTCTGGGTCGTATCGATGCTTTCGTGATGGACCGCGTCTCCACCGCCCAGCTGATCAAGGAGTCCAAGCTGCCGCTGCAACAGGCTGGCGCACCGTTCGAAACCATCGAGAATGCCCTGCCCTTCCTGAAGACTCCGGAAAAAGAGGCTGTGCTGAAGAAGGTTGACGAGGCCCTGAGCACCATGCGCAAGGATGGTTCCCTGCGTCAAATTTCCGAGAAATGGTTCGCCGCGGATATCACGACCAAATAAATGATGGATTTCGACTTCGAATACACGCTGGGGCTGTTTCCCATTCTGCTCAAATACCTGGGCACCACGATGGAAATGGCCCTGTGGGGATTCGTATTTGCACTCGTACTGTCGCTGGCCCTGGCGATAGTACGGGTGTTTCGCGTTCCCGCAATTCACTGGCTGGCGATGCTCTATATCTCGTTCTTTCGGGGTACTCCGCTGCTCGTCCAGCTGTTCCTGCTCTATTACGGGCTGCCGCAACTCTTCCCCATCTTCGTGGGGATGGATGCCTTTACTGCCGCCATCATAGGGTTGACCCTGCACTTCGCCGCCTACATGGCCGAGTCGATCCGTGCCGCCATTCTGGGGATACACAAGAGCCAGATGGAGGCCTCGCTCAGTATCGGCATGAGCCGTTACCAGGCGATGCAACGGATCATTCTGCCGCAGGCGGCCCGCATCGCGACCCCGTCGCTGATGAACTACTTCATCGACATGATCAAGAGCACCTCGCTGGCGTTTACCCTGGGGGTGGCCGAAATCATGGGCAAGGCGCAGATGGAGGCCTCCTCCTCCTTCAAGTTCTTCGAGAGCTTCATGGCGGTGGCCCTGGTCTACTGGGTAGTGGTCATCTTCTTCACCCGCTTGCAGCATCTGCTGGAAGTGCGCCTCAACCGTGCCTATTAAGGAGGGTCGCCATGATCAAGCTAACCGGCCTCGCCAAGGCATATGACGGCAACCAGGTGCTGAACAGCATCGATTTGGAGGTCAAAAAGGGGGAAATCGTCGTCATTATCGGTCCCTCGGGTACCGGCAAGTCGACCCTGCTGCGCTGCCTCAACCTGCTGGAAACCCCGGATGCGGGCCAGCTGGTCATCGACGACCTGCAACTCAACCTGGCCAACGCCAGCGAACAGCAGGCCATCGAACTGCGCAAGCGAGCCTCCTTCGTATTCCAGAACTACGCCCTGTTTGCCAACAAGACGGCACAGGACAACATTGCCGAAGGGCTGATCACCGTCTGGAAGCAGCCGAAGGCGGAGGCCCGCGCCACCGCCCTCGGCATCCTGGAAGACATAGGCCTGGCCGACAAGAAGGATGCCTACCCGGCCTCCCTCTCCGGCGGCCAGCAGCAGCGAGTGGGCATAGGCCGCGCCATGGCGGCCCACTCCAAGGTCATCCTGTTTGACGAGCCCACGTCAGCCCTCGATCCCGAATGGGTCGACGAGGTGCTGGGGCTGATGAAGAAACTGGCACGCCAGCACCAGACCATGGTGGTGGTCACCCATGAGATCGAATTCGCTCGGGATGTCGCCGATCGGGTGATCTTCATGGAGGGAGGGCGGATCGTGGAGCAGGGTCCGCCAGATCAGATACTGGTCGATCCCAAGGATCCCCGTACCCGGGAGTTCCTGCGCAAAGTGCTGAAATAGCTCTCTCTTTGGCGGCCTGGCCGCCTTTTTTATTGGCGGATCCCTTGTTTAACAACGGCCAGCCAGTATAATCCGGAGCCCTTGATCCTCCGGATCCTCACACCCTGCCATGGTCCTTTCAAGACCGGAACAGGATGGAAGGGAACGGCGGATTGACTAAAAGCCGAACTCTGTTTAGAATTCGGCCTCTTTTGCTAGTCGTCACACGCTATAGCTGGCGCGTCGGCTAAGTGTGACAATCAAAACTGTACAGTAATACGGAATCGAATCATGAAACGTACTTTTCAACCGTCCAACCTGAAGCGCAAGCGCTCTCACGGTTTCCGCGCCCGCATGGCTACTGCCAACGGTCGTAAAGTTCTGGCCGCTCGTCGTGCCAAGGGTCGTGCTCGTCTGGTAGTTTAATGCCTACCCAGCACACCTTCTCTCGGGAGTTACGTCTGTTAACTCCCGAACACTTCAAACGCGTATTCGCCGAGCCTGTCCGGGCCGCTTCCCCGCAAATTACGCTTCTCGCCTGCCCCAATTCACTCGAACACCCACGTCTTGGTCTCGCCGTGCCCAAAAAAGCACTCAAGCGTGCCGTCTGGCGTAACCGTGTCAAACGTGTGGTTCGGGAAAGTTTCCGCCTCAAACAGCATCAGCTGCCCGCTATCGACATCGTGGTGATCGCCAAGGCCGGTGTGAAAGAGATGGATAACGAGGAACTGTTCAAGTTACTGGAAAAGCTATGGCGCACTCTGTCACGCCGTTGCAATGGGTAGCTATCAAACTGATACGCCTGTATCAGCTAATCATTAGTCCCCTGCTGGGGCCGCGCTGCCGTTTTACCCCGACTTGTTCCCAATTTGCGATAGAAGCAATCCGACTTCACGGTTTCATAAAAGGCGTTTGGTTAGCTAGCAAACGTCTATTAAAATGCCATCCCTTATCCGAGGGTGGTTATGACCCGGTTCCGCAACCAAAGCGAAGAAACTGAAGACTATGGAATCACAACGCAATCTACTCCTGATCGGTTTGCTGTTCGTGAGCTTTTTGCTCTGGCAACAGTGGGAGTCCGACAAGGCTCCGAAGCCGGCCCCGACAACCGTGGCCCAAACCGAACAATTCGTACCTGAAGCCGGTCAGTCCGGTGATATTCCTCAGGTTTCCGAGCAAGCCAATGCGAGCGCCGCACGCAAGCTGATCACCGTCTCCTCCGACGTGCTCAAGCTGACCCTGGATACCCAGGGTGGTGACATCGTCTCTGCCGAACTGCTGGCCCACAAGCTGGAAGAGGGCAAGGACAAGCCATTCGTGCTGCTGACCAGCCAGCCTGACCACATCTATGTCGCCCAGAGCGGCCTAGTTGGTCGCAATGGCCCTGACAGCCAGGCCGAAGGTCGTCCCACCTATGAAGCCGCCCAGACCAGCTACCAGCTGGCTGACGGTCAGGATCAAGTCGTGGTTCCCATGACCTGGACCGACAGCAAGGGTGTGGTCTTCACCAAGGAATTCGTGCTCAAGCGCGGTGACTACGCCGTTGGCGTCGATTACAAGATCGACAACAAGTCTGCCGAGCCGGTCCAGGTACAGTTCTATGGTCAGCTGAAGCAGACCATTGCAACGCCGAAGGATCAGGAAGGTCATGCCATGGTGGCCAGCGCCTACCGTGGTGGTGCCTTCTCCAGCGAAGACACCCGCTACAAGAAGTACACCTTCGACGAGATGAAGGATGCCGACCTGAGCAAGACCACCCAGGGTGGTTGGGTCGCCATGCTGCAACATTACTTCGTCTCTGCCTGGGCGCCGAATGCCAACGACACCAACAGCTTCTACAGCCGCGTGATCCCGGGCAAAGCCCAGGCCATCATCGGTTACAAGGCGCCGCAGGTTGACGTGGCCGCCGGTCAGCAGGTCGAACTGACCAGCAAGTTGTGGGTCGGTCCCAAGCTGCAAGACCAGATGGCCAAGGTAGCCAATCACCTCGACCTGACCGTCGACTACGGCTGGCTCTGGTTCATCGCCCAACCGCTGCACTGGCTGCTGACCGTGTTCCACGGTTTTGTCCAGAACTGGGGTGTGGCCATCATCATGCTGACCCTGCTGGTTCGCGGCATCATGTTCCCGCTGACCAAGGCCCAGTACACCTCCATGGCCAAGATGCGCATGCTGCAGCCCAAGATTGCTGCCCTGCGCGAGCGCTTCGGCGACGATCGTCAGAAGATGTCTCAGGGCATGATGGAGCTGTACAAGAAGGAGAAGGTCAACCCGCTGGGTGGCTGTCTGCCGATCCTGGTTCAGATGCCGATCTTCATCGCCCTGTACTGGGCACTGATGGAGTCCGTTGAGCTGCGTCACGCGCCGTTCGCCCTGTGGATCACCGACCTGTCAGTGAAGGACCCCTTCTTCGTGCTGCCAATCCTCATGGGTGCCTCCATGTGGTATCTGCAGAAGATGAGCCCGACCACCATTACCGACCCGATGCAGCAGAAAGTGATGCAGTTCATGCCGATCATCTTCACTTTCATGTTCCTCTGGTTCCCGGCAGGTCTGACCCTGTACTGGCTGGTGAGCAACGTCATCTCCATCATCCAGCAGACCATCATCTACCGTCAGCTGGAGAAGAAAGGCCTGCACTCACGCAACTGATGCGCAGCCAATCTTCCTGTGATGACAAAAGAGGCGGCCTTCGGGCCGCCTTTTTTATTACAATGTCCACCAATTACCGAACAAACGAGCCAAGCAAGATGACTACAGATACGATCGTGGCCCAGGCCACCGCCCCCGGCCGTGGCGGCGTCGGCATAGTCCGGGTCTCCGGTCCCGCCGCCGAACAGGTGGCCGAGATAGTACTCGGCAAACGCCCGCGAGTGCGTTATGCCGAATATCTGCCGTTCAGGGATGAGCAAGGCGAAGTGCTGGATCAGGGTATCGCCCTGCTGTTCAAGGCCCCCAACAGCTTCACCGGCGAAGACGTGCTGGAGCTGCAGGGCCACGGCGGCCCGGTCATCATGGACATGCTGGTGCGCCGCATCCTGCAGATCAAAGGGCTGCGCCCTGCCCGCCCCGGCGAGTTCAGCGAGCGCGCCTTCATCAATGACAAGCTGGATCTGGCCCAGGCCGAAGCCATCGCCGACCTCATCGAAGCCTCCAGCGAGCAGGCCGCCCGCAGTGCCATGCACTCCCTGCAGGGACAGTTCTCCAGCAAAATCCAGCAGCTGGTGGAGAGCCTGATCCGCCTGCGCATCTATGTGGAAGCAGCCATCGACTTCCCGGACGAGGAGATCGATTTTCTCTCCGACGGCAAGGTAGCGGGGGATCTTTACGCCATCATGGAGTCGCTGGACGAGGTTCGCAGCGAAGCCAGGCAGGGCGCCCTGCTGCGGGAAGGGATGAAGGTGGTGATCGCCGGTCGTCCCAACGCCGGCAAGTCGAGCCTGCTCAATGCCCTGGCCGGGCGCGAGTCCGCCATCGTCACCGAGATCGCCGGTACCACCCGCGATGTGCTGCGCGAGCACATCCACCTGGATGGCATGCCGCTGCACATCATCGACACTGCCGGCCTGCGCGACACCCAGGACAAGGTGGAGCAAATCGGTATCGAGCGTGCCTGGGCCGAGATCGAGCAGGCCGACCGGGTGCTCTTCATGGTGGATGGCACGACGACAGATGCGGTGGACCCGCGGGAAATCTGGCCGGAATTTGTTGATCGGTTGCCAAAAAACATCGGCCTCACCGTCATTCGCAACAAGGCCGACCTGACCGGTGAAGATCTGGCGCCGAGCGAGGAGCTGGGCCACGCCGTCTATCGCATCTCAGCCAAGACCGAGCTGGGGCTGCCCGCCCTGCGCGAGCACCTGAAAGCATGCATGGGCTTTCAGGGCAATACCGAAGGGGGCTTCATGGCCCGCCGCCGCCATCTGGACGCGCTGGAGCGGGCCGCCGAGCGGCTGCTGGTGGCCAAGGAGCAGCTGGAGGTATTCGTCGCCGGCGAGCTGGTGGCCGAAGAGCTGCGTCTGGCGCAGGAGTCCCTCTCCGAGATCACCGGCGAGTTCAGCTCAGACGATCTGCTGGGCCGGATCTTCTCCAGCTTCTGCATCGGCAAGTAAGGCCGAACTACAACGCCGGGAGCCAGCAAGAAACAGATGCCGTTTTGACGGCATCCCCATCTTCTCGCGGCTCCTGACGCCTCCTGATAACCCTGTCAGCCATGGTTTTAACACCATGGCTGACAGGGTCTCCCCTCGATTGATATCAACCACCGACTAGCCAGTAGCCGGCGACTCCCATCATCAGCAGGGAAGAGACCCGCCCCAGCAGATCCCCGCGCCCCTGCCCCTGTAACAGCCGATTCGCCCGCTGCCCGCCGTAGGCGTAGAGCAGCAGGTTGACGCACTCGATCAGGATGACCAGGGCGACAAACAGCAGGGTCTGCAGCTCGGTCGAGAGGGTCGGGCTGATGAAGGGCGGCAGCAGGGTCATCATGAAGAGCCAGGACTTGGGATTGGAGATGGCGACCGTAAAGCCGCGCAGCACCAGCCCAGGGCGCCCGCTGTCCTCCTGGCGGGTCGCCCCCTGCTTCCCGCCGCCGCGCCAGCTCGTCACCCCCATCCACAGCAGATAGAGGGCGCCGAGGTATTTAAAGCCCTGCATCAGGGCCGGCTGCTCGGCCAGCACCCGGGTATAGCCGAGCAAGGCGGTGAGTGCGATCAGCCCCACCCCGGCCAGCTCGCCACCGATGACCCACAAGGTGCGGCGCAGCCCCAGGCTGGCGCCAAAGCTCATGGCCAGCATCATGCAAAGGCCCGGGGAGACCGAGATGAGAAAGAAGGTCGGGATAAACATCAGCAGCAGGGTCCACTCGCTCATCATGTTCCCCTCAGGCCGCATCGCACGGGGCAAGCACCCCCATGCCGGCCAGGTAGTCGAGGGCGCTTGGGGTGAAGCCGATCTCCGCGAGGTGCGCCGCCGTGAAGGGCGCGCGCTGCAGCGGCAGGCCGCGGCTCACCCGTTCCATCCAGTCCGGATTGCCGATGGCCGCCGTGCCCACCGCCACCAGATCGGCGCCGCCGGCCAGAGCCAGCTCGGCCGAATCTGCGTCGTGGATCTTGCCCGCCACCATGAGCGGCACCCGCCCGGCCAACCCGACCCGCACCGCCTCCAGCAGGGCGCCGCCGTCGGGATCCCCCGCCACCGCCTTGAAGCTGTCCCCCATGGAGAAGTGCAGGTAGTCGATCCCCTCATCCGCCAGCAGGTGCGCCACCGCCAGCTGATGGGGCAGCTCTATGCCCTGGATATGGGCATAGCTCTCGGGGGAGAGGCGCACCCCGACCAAAAAGTCCTGGGGCAGGCGGGCGCGGATGCCGCGCACTATCTCCACCAGGAACCGCGCCCGGTTGGCGATGCTGCCTCCCCAGCGGTCGGTGCGCCGGTTGTGCAGGGGGTTGAGGAAGTTGCAGAGCAGGAAGTTGTGGGCTGCGTGCAGCTCGACCCCGTGCAGGCCGGCGCCATGGGCCCGCTCGGCGGCACCCACGAAGGCTTCAATGAGCGTCAGTATCCCCTCCTCCGTCAGCCCCTTGACCCCGAGCGGGTAGCGCCCACCCGGCGCCAGCTCGCACGGGCCGACCGGCGCACCGTCGTTCAGTTCGGGCAGGGCCCGCATCCCGCCGTGATGCAGCTGCACCACCGCCAGCGCCCCGGCCTGCCGCGCACTGTCGGCCAGGGCCGTGAAGGCCTGCTGCTGGGTGTCGGTCATCAGGGCCGGCTGCCCCGCCCAGCAGCGTCCGCCAGGCTGCACCTGGGTGGCGGCGGCGATGAGCAGGCCGAAGCCGCCGCGGGCGCAGCGCGCCAGCCAGTCGAGCTCGGCCTGAGCGGGATCGCCGCCTGCCCTGCTCATGTTGTGGGTCAAAGGGGCCAGCACGGCCCGGTTCTTGAGCCGCAATCCGGCCCGTTCGAAGTGGAAGCTGTAGCCAAGTGCCTTGTTCATCGCCCTCTCCCGGGATCGCAATGGAATGGCCGCCACTATAAACCGGGACAATCAGGATATAATCAGGCACACAAGCAAGGCATTCATTCCCAGCAAGACACAATAGGCCACCCCATGAGTCACCACAAGCTCGACACCCTCTACCTGATGCGCCTGCTGGTCGCCATCGTCCGCTGCGGATCCTTCGCCGCGGCGGCGGCCCAGCTCGGCATCACCCCGAGCAAGGCGTCCAAGGATCTGCGCCACCTGGAGCAGAGCCTCGGCAACACGCTCCTGAGCCGCACCACCCGCCGGGTGCAGTTGACCGACGCGGGGGAGCTCGCCTACCACCAGGCCGACCAGATGATCGCCCTGCACGAGCAGCTGCTGGACGGCCTGCAGCGCCGCCGCTCGGCCCTGTGCGGGGAGCTGCGCATCACAGCGCCGGATCTGTGGGGCGAGGTGGTGCTGACCCCAGTGCTGCTGCACTTTCGCGCCGACCACCCGGAGGTGCGGATCATCGCCGACTTCAGCAATACCCCGGCCGACCTGCTGCGCGACAATTTGCACGTGGCGTTTCGCAGCACCGAGCTCGGCACTCAGCCCTATCTGGCGCGCCCCATCGCGGTGGACGATCTGGTGCTCTGCGCCAGCGCCGACTACCTGGACCGCCACCCGCCCTTGAGCGAGCCGCAGGATCTGCAGCAGCACCCCCTCATCACCCGCTGCCAGGAGTACAGCCGCCACGAGCGCTGGACCCTGCTTGCCCAGGGGCGCGAGATCCCGCTGGAAGTGGCGGGTGAGCTGGCCTTCAGCAGCAAGAAAGCGATTCACCAGGCGATGCGCCAAGGGCTGGGGATCGCCCGCTTGCCGCGCTACCTGGTGGCGGCCGAGCTGGCCGAGGGGGTGGTGCGCGAGGTGCTGCCCGACTACCGCCCCAAGGGGGCCCATTTCTGCGCCCTCTACACCCAGCGCCGGGCCGAGTCGGCCCTGGTCGGCCACTTCCTCGACTACGTCACCGAGGCGCTAGGGAAAACACAATCCGGACATCCGGACGATAACCAATAAGAAGAGGGAGGCATGATGCCTCCCTCTCCGCTTTGCCAATCACTCAGCCCCGTGACTTTCATCCCTCGCTCAACGTTCGATTTGTACTCATTTTTCAAACAACAGGCTAGATCCTGCGCAGGCACCACATGAAGTAAGCACCTCCTAACAGGGTGGAGACCAGTCCCACCGGCAGATCCTGCGGAAACAGGATCTGCTGGCCGATCCAGTCGGCCGATACCATCAGGAGGGCTCCGGATCCGGCGGCGCCGAGCAGGTGCCAGCGCGCCCGCACCAGCCCCATCAGCTTGGCCATGTGCGGTGCCAGCAAACCGACGAAGGAGAGTGGCCCCACCACCAGAGTGGCACTGGCGGTGAGCACGGCCACCAGCAGCAGGATGACAAGCTGGGCCAAGCTCAGGCGAATGCCGAGCGCGGTGGCTACCGCCGCCCCCATCGGCATCAGATCGAGCCAGCGACTGATCAGCAGGCAGGCCGCCAGCATCAGGAGCGCCAAGCCCACCAGCGCGGATGCTACCGGCAGGGTGACGTAGTAGGTGGAACCGGACATCCAGGAGAGCAGCTGCTGTACTCGCAGGTCGCCGTTGGCGAGCGCGATGGCCTGCAGCGGCTCGAACAGCGCCGTGATGGCGATACCGGAGAGCAGGATCCGCTCCGGCTGAAAGCCGTGTCTGCGGTTGATCGCCACCAGCAGCAACAGGCAACCGAAGGCGCCGACCAGCCCTCCTAACAGCATCATGGCCAGCGGCAAGGCGGGCAGCAGCAGCGCCGTCCCTATCACTCCCATAAAGGTGCCACCACTCACCCCCAGCAGCTCCGGGCTCGCCATGGGGTTGTTGCTGACCCGTTGCAGCAGGGTGCCCGCCAGCGCCAACAGCACGCCGGCCGCAGCGGCCGCCAGGGTACGCGGCAGTCGCCATTCCAGCTGGGCCTGCCATCTGAGCCAGCTTGGCCAGCTCCAGCCATGCATCCCCTGCCCGAACAGCAGGGAGATCAGGACGGCTGCCAGCAACCCGAGCAGCAGCAGGCCGATGAGACGAGCCGGAGCCGGGTGACGGGCCACCAGCAGGGTGGCATTTGCCTTCGGCGTGCCAGACTTGATGCCAAGGCGCGGGATCAGCCAGAGCAGCAGTGGTGCGCCCAGCAGCGCCGTCATGGCGCCGGTCGGGATCAGCACGGGCCAGAAGCGGCTCAGGGTCTGCAGCAGCAGATCGGTGGCCGTCAGCAGCAAGGCCCCCAGGACAGGCGCCCACACCAGCCGCAGGGCCAGTTTTCTTACCCCCAGCAAGCGCACCAGGGCGGGCGCCGCCAACCCGATGAAGCCGATCAGCCCCACCACGCTCACCACGCAGGCGGTGACGAACACCGCCAGCCCCAGTCCGGCTAAACGCAGATGCTGAAGGGAGACCCCCAGGCTGCGGGCACTGGCATCATCCAGCTCCAGCACCGCCAGCGGGCGCACCAGCACAGCGGCCAGCACACCGGCCACCAGCAGCCGCGGCAGCAGATAGGTGGCCCCGCTCCAGCTGTTCTGGACCAGGGAGCCGCTGCCCCACACCAGCAACCCTTTCAGCTCCTCCTGGAAGAACAGCAGCAGCCCCATGCTGATGGCCGCCAGATAGAGGTTGATCACCAGACCGGCAAACACGATGACCACGGGATTGAGCTGACGGCGCCAGGCCAGGGCGAACACCAGTGCCATGGCGAGGCTGCCACCAGCCATGGCTATCCACTCCCGCCCCAGCAGCAACCAGGAGGGAGCGAACAGGGTCACCATCATCAGTGCCAGCTGGGCGCCGGAGGCGACCCCCAGGGTGGTCGGCGAGGCAAGCGGATTGCGCAGCACCTGCTGCATCAGGGTACCGGCCAACCCAAGGGCGGAGCCGGCCAGCAGGCAGATGGCAAGGCGCGGCAGCCAGCTGAAGTACACTACCGCCTGGCGGGCATCCTCCAGTTCGGGTGAGAAGAGGCTCTGCCACCAGAGTGAAGCTGGCAACTGGCGTGACAACTCCCAGCAAATCAGCGAGAGGGTCAATCCCAGCAGGATCAGGGAGGGCCGCCGCAGCGGCAATGGGAAGAGGCGCGTCATTTGGGCTCCCCTCCAACCTTGGCGTCCTGCAGCAATGCCTCGCTGAGCAGGGTGGCGAAGCGACGGGCGGCGATGACGCCACCGAAACTCCAGACGGCGGGCAGATGCAGCACGGGCGCCTGCTTGACCAGAGGCAGATGCTGCCACAACCCGGGCTCCTGCAGTCGCTCGTTCACCCCGACAGGAATGGGGTCGACCACCACCAGCCGCGCCTCGGGGAAGGCTAAAAACTGCTCTATGCTGGCCACCGAAAAGCCCCAGGCATTAGTCTGCCCGGTCCAGGCATTGCGCAGCCCGAGCTGTTGCATCACCGCTTCGAACAGGCTGTCGCGACCAAATACCCGCACATGACGCTCGTCGATGAACTGCACCACCAGCAAAGGGGAAATATCAACGGGCAGAGTGGCTTTCATCTGCGCCAGATCCGAATCCAGCGAGGTCAGCTGCTCCCTCGCCTCGGCGGTTTTGTTTACCAGTCCGGCCACGGTCAGGGTCGCCTCGTGCAGCCGCTGCCACAGATCGCTGCCTGGTTCATAGAGGGCGATGGACTGCACGGGGGCGATGCGGGACAAGGTGGCGGTCAAAGGCTCCGCCAGTGGAGATATCAGGATGCGATCGGGTTTGAGCTCCGCCAGCAGTTCGCGGTTGGGTTCGGCCCGCAGGCCTATGTCTACCACTTCAGCGGGCAGCCTGGGTTCGCCGACCCAGGCATGGTAGGAACCGACATCCCCCACTGCCAGCGGTGTCACCCCCAGCGCCAGCAGGGTTTCGGCTATGGTCCAGTCGACGGTAGCGATACGGGGCGTCCCGCTGCCGACCTCTGTGGCAACGGCTTGCGGTTCGGCCAGCGTCGCAAACGGCAGCAGCAGGCTGACGAGGCAGGGAGCCATCTTCAACAAACGATTCAAGAGAGGCCCCCTATTAGACGATGGCAATGGCGTGGTCATGGGCCGGGTGGCGAATGACCTCCATCGGGATGCCATAGATGGCGTGCAGGGTCTCGCGGGTCATGATCTGCCCGGGCTCGCCGTGGGTCAGCAGGCGGCCTGAGTGCAGCGCCACCAGCCGATCACAGAAACGGGAGGCCATGTTGATGTCGTGAATGACGATGATGACCCCGATATTGAGCTGACGGCTCAACTGCTTCACGAGCGTGAGTACCTCCACCTGGTGAGCGACATCCAGCGCTGCCAGCGGCTCGTCCAGCAGGATGAAGCGACTCTCCTGAGCCAGCAGCATGGCCAGCCAGACCCGCCCCCGTTCGCCACCGGAGAGGGTGTCCACCAGCCTGTCGGCGAAACGTTCGGTATGGGTGAGGGAGATGGCCCTGTCCACCTGGCGACGATCTTCCTCTCCCATGCGGCTCAGCAGGCCGCGCCAGGGATAGCGCCCCATCTCCACCAGCTCCCGCCCGAGCAGGTTCTCGGCGCTCGGCAGATGCTGGGGCAGATAGGCCACCTGGCGGGCAAAATCCCGATTGCCCCACGCCTGCAACGGCTTGTTATCGAACCGGATCTCGCCACCACTGAGCGGCTGCTGGCGGGCCAGCAGCTTGAGCAGGGTGGATTTGCCCGAACCATTGTGACCGATGAGGCCATAGACCTGCCCCTGCTCGAAGCGCAGATCGGTGGGGTGCAGCAGCGTGCGGTCCTTGACCGCAAAGCTGGCTGATTTCATCTCAAACATAAGCTGTACCTGTGCTGGCCAAAGGCCAGTCTCATCGCTGCCGGCATCAGGCCGGCACCTCGCAATCCAGATGGGCGATCGCATCCCGGCTCGCCTGCTCGCGCCATTCACCGGTCAGTTCGGTGAGCCGGCCCTGACGCATCTCCAGCAGGCGATCCGCCAGGGAGAAGTAATGGTCGTCGTGGCTGATGGCGATCACCGTCTTGCCCATCTCCTTCAGTCGTGGCAACAGCACCTGATAGAAGATGCGACGGAACTGGGGATCCTGATCCGCTGCCCACTCGTCAAACAGCATCACTTCGCGCTGCTCCGCCAGTGCCAGCAACAGGGCAACCCGCTTGCGTTGACCCTGGGAGAGGTCGATATCGGTGATGAAGTCCTCCTCAATGGCAAGCTTGCTGCCCATCTGCAACCGTTCCAGCCACTCGGCGATCAGCGCGTCCTTCGGTTCCGGCCCCAGCAGGTGCTGGAACAGGTGGTAGTCGGTGAAGATGGCGGAGAAGAGCGCCAGATAGGCGTTGCGATCGGTGACCGGCTCGCCATCCAGCAGGATCCGGCCAGAAACAGGCTGATAGAGGCCGGTCAGCAACATGGCCAGGGTCGATTTGCCGGAGCCGTTGCCGCCTATGATGAAGATCTGCTCCCCCTTCTCGATGGTGAGATCGATGGGGCCCACGGCAAAGCCGCCCTCCCCCTGATAGTGAAAGCTCACCTGCTCCAGCTCGATGCGCCGCCAGGCGCGGGGGGCAGGCGGCAGCGGGAAATCGAGTTCCGGCTCAGCCAGCGCCAGAGCGGCAATCTTGTCGAATGCCACCTGGGCGGCAAGCAGGGTCGGCAGCGCACCAATCCCCTGCAGCAACGGCGTGCGCAGGAACAACAGGGTCAGGGCAAAGGTGGCGGCCACATTGGTGTTGGCCCAGCCCAGGCCGTTGGCCAGGAAGAAGACCAGGCCGATGGCTCCCAGCATCATGATATTCGACCAGTTCACCGCGCTCAGGTGATAGGTGTCGGCGCGGATGATCTGCTGGCGGTAGTCCTGCGCATTCTGCAGATAAAGCTGGTGGTAGACGAAGTGGGCCCGTTCACGGTTGAGCGCCAGCTCCTTGCTGCCGGCGATGATCGCCTGGTAATTCTGATAGAGCCGATCCTCGGCCTGACGCATGCGGGAGAGATGGCGATAAACCCGGTTCACCAGCAGCCAACCCACCACCATGGTGACGGTGACCCAGAGGGTGGTGACGCCGAGCAGGGCCGGCGACAGCCAGCCCAGGTAAATGGCCGATCCCAGGGTGAGCACCAGCCCCTGCACCAGCTCCGGCAGGCGCACGAAGGCGATGGTGATCTGGCCGATGTCGCTGGAGAGAGAGGCGAGTAATGGCCCCTGCCCTATCTGGCGGATGCGGCCGACATCGGTATCCAGCAGCTGCTTGAGCAGACGGCCGCGCAGCTGGTAGACAAAATGATGACCAAGGGTGGTCAGGGCCAGCTGGGAGCCCAGGGTGATCACCAGCAGCAACAGAATAAGGCCAATCAGCTGGCCAAGCACTGGTAGCGGCTCGCCAACTGATTCGATAAGAGATTGATTGATAAAGGCTATCACGCCAATTCCGCTGACGGCACTGAGCAAGCTGAGCAGAACAATGGCGAGAAAGGGCCAACGATATTGGCGGTAAACCAGAGACAAGAGTTCCATAAAGGACCGCTATTTCAGGGGAATGCTCAAAACAAGATGCCGGGAAAAACAGGGCGGGAGCCTCGGCCCCCGCCCTGCCTTATTACCAGCGGTAGTTGATGCTGCCCACTACGCTGCGCGGTTCGCCGTAGTAGCAGTAGTAGTCACAGCTGGCCACATAGGTTTCACCCAGCAGGTTGTTGACGTTGATCTGGGCTCGCCAGTTCTTGGCAAAGTCATACCCGATCATCGCATCCCACACGGTATGGGCCGGCACCTCGGCAGAGCCATAGATGGGGTTGTAACCGGCATCCACGGCACCGATACCGACGCTGGAACCGACGTAACGCACGCCGGTACCCAGCTCGAGACCCGATGCCACACCCTGCTGCACCTTGTAGTTACCCCAGAAGGAGGCCATGTGGCGCGGGATCAGGCTGGCACGACGATCGCCGTTGCCGGTGTCGTTGGTCTTGGCATCGGTATAGGTGTAGGCGGCGGTCAGGCGCAGCGCGTCGGTGGCCTGCACGCTTCCCTCCAGCTCGACGCCACGGGAGGTGACTTCACCCGCCTGGGTTTGCTGGCCGGATCCTGTAGAGACGAGCGAGTTGGTCTGCGCCAGATCAAACAGAGCCAGGTTGATGTAACCGTCGAGGAAGGCAGGCGCATACTTGATGCCGGTTTCGTAGAGCTTGCCCTCGAGCGGCTTGTAGGAGCTTCTGGTATTGGGATCGATCCCCGGCAACACCTCGAACGACTCGGCATAGGCCACGTAGGGAGAGAGGCCGTTATCGGCCAGGTACATCAGGCTGCCGGAGAGGGAGAGCTCGTGGTCATACTGCTTCTCGTCCTTGGTCGCGTTGGTGTTGTGGGTCTCCACATAGTCGAAACGGCCACCGGCGGTCAGCAACCAGCGATCATCCCAGCGGATCTGGTGCTGGGCATAGAAGCCGCTCTGGCCCTTGGTGCTCTTCTGGTGGGTGGCGCTAGACTCGTCAAACCCGGGGAAGCCGCTGTAATCAGGGTGGAAGGTGTTGATGGATCCCATGCCGTAGTTGTCGGCCTCGACCCCTTCGTTGACATGGCGCTGCAGATCCACCCCCAGCAGCAGGGTCTGCTCGGTACGATCCGTGTTCCAGTAGCCCACCATCTGGTTGTCCATGGTGGCGCTCTTGGTATCGCCATCGCGGTAAACCAGGCCACGGTAGGCAGTGGTGCCTTCATAGGTGGGGAAGATATAGGTCTGGCGCAGCAGCAGATCGTTGTAGTTGAAGCGGACGTTCTGCTTGAACTCCCAGGTCTGGTTGAGCTGGTGGGCCAGCTCATAACCGGCGGAGATCTGGGTGTTGCGGTTGCGATCGTAATCCGGCTGACTCAGGTTGGTAGCGGGATCGATCTGGCCACCCGAGGTATTGAGGGTACCGTAGACAGGGAAGAAGCCGTTGGTGGGTACCCCTTCGTCGTGCTTGAAGCTGGCCAGCAGGGTCAGGCTGGTGCGATCCGAGATATCCAGGGTGACGCTCGGCGCCAGATAGACGCGATCGTTGTAACTGCCGTTCAGCACGCCGTCCCGTTCGCTATAGAGGGCGACCATGCGATAGCGGCTGTTGTCGGTCAGCGCATCGGAGACATCCACCCCGATTTGTCGGTGATCCCGGTTGCCCAGCTGAAGATCCACCTGCCCCTGGGGAGTAGTAGTCGGTCGCTTGCTGATGGCATTGATCACCCCGCCGGGAGGCGCCTCGCCGTAGAGGATCGAGGCCGGGCCTTTCAGCACTTCCACACTCTCCAGACCGAACGGTTCCGGCGTCCAGACATAGTAGCCGGTGCTGAACAGACGGTTGCCATCGAGATAAGAGGCAGCATCGAAGCCGCGCACCTTGAACCAGTCGGCATCGGTATCGGCACCATAAGACTGGGAGAGCACGCCGGAGCGATAGCGCAGCGCCTCATCCAGCTTCAGTACGGCGTGCTGGTCCAGCTCTTCACGGTTAACCACGGAGACGGCGCGAGGCGTCTCGGCCATGGGCACTTCCACCTTCATGGCGGTTCCTGTGACCACCATGGTTTCACTGGCCTTGGGCAGCTCGGCGGGAGTCTGTTCGGCCATCACAGGTAGAGAGGCCAGCAGGCCGGACAGCGAGAGCATACCCAGCCCTCTCTTTCTGCAGAGTTCTGTAGTGTTTTTTTGCGCAATCATATTAAGTCTCGTATATCAATGAGTTATGTTGTTTTAATTGTTATTTTGGGTCGTTTTTAGCGACATCACCCTGTTCCGTGGGTGAATAAAGCAGCGCAATCCTACTACAGGAAACAGCTCAATCGATATAGTTATTAGCAATCGTTACCATCCGCATTAGCTTCTTGTGGGCGCCTTGCCAGCCGATCTCGCCGACAGAAGGAGTCATCAGGAACGCCCCGTAAAGAGATATATATAAGGAAGCAGAAAAGGGCCCACAACCCCCGGATCCAGATCGCCGTTCTGGGTGGATCCATTATCCCCAAGCTTTATCCATATTTATCCACACCCTTTGGCGGTAGAATCCGTCTCTTCCTTTCTTGTCTGAAATCAGGATCCATTCCATGGCCAAACTCAATATCGTCGTCGGCTCCATGCTGGGCGCCGCCGAATATGTCGCAGACCACGTCGCCAGCCTGCTGGAACAGGCGGGCCATCAGACCAGGATCCACAACCCGGCCCGACTGGCCGAGGTGCTGGGCGAACCAGAGGAGATCCTGCTGGTGGTCACCTCAACCCACGGCGCCGGTGATGTGCCTGACAACCTGCAGCCTTTCGCCAGGGATCTTGCCGAGCAGCGTCCGGATCTCGATAACCTCAGGTATGGCGTGATCGCTCTGGGTGACAGCAGTTATGACACCTTCTGCCAGGGCGGCAAGACGCTGGATCATCTGCTGAGCGAGTGCGGTGCCAGCCGGATCGGCGAGCGGCTCGACATCGATGTGACCCAGCACGAGATCCCGGAAGATGCGGCGGAAATGTGGATCCGGGAGTGGATGGCGATGATCGCCTGATCAGGAACGGGAGATCCGCAAAAAAATGCGATCTCCCGACTTATCCCCAGATCGGCTATCCACCAGGTTATTAACAGCCGGATCCGGATAAGTTGTTCTACAAGGTTACCCACAGCAACCGTCAGTTTTGTGAATAACTACAGGTTTAACCTCTGTAAAACCTATAGTTATCCTATGAATTAGATCCAGACCCACCTGGTGTTGTGCATAAACACAAGGGTTGTCCCCGGGTTTAAAGGGGTAGGATCCAAGCTTTTCCACAGTCATGGATCGTTCTTAACTGAATGATCTTTATGATCAAAAAGTGCTTATCAACAGAAGCGGCGGATCCTAATAAAAGATCCAGTAAAAGATCGATCTAAAGATCCTTAAGATCTAATAAGCAGATCCTCCCTTCATACTGAACGTTAAGTAGACGTTCCCCTCAGGACGCTAAACAGATAGAATGATCCGCCCTTTTAGCCCAGGCAGAGAAAGATCTTCAGGCGTGCAGATCAAGGTGATCCCAATGCAATACCATGAACAATTTGATGTGATCGTCGTCGGTGGCGGTCATGCCGGAACAGAAGCAGCAACAGCGGCGGCCCGCATGGGCATGAATACCCTGCTGCTCACCCACAATATCGATACGCTGGGGCACATGTCCTGCAATCCGGCGATCGGCGGGATCGGCAAGGGACACCTGGTCAAGGAAGTTGACGCACTCGGCGGGATCATGGCGCGTGCCATCGATCTTGGCGGGATCCAGTTCCGCACCCTCAACTCTTCCAAGGGCCCGGCGGTACGCGCCACGCGCGCCCAGGCGGATCGTCTGCTCTACAAGGCGGTCGTGCGCCAGATGCTGGAGAACTACCCTAACCTGAAGATCTTCCAGCAGGCCTGTGACGATCTGATCATGGACGGGGATCGCGTCGCGGGTGTGGTGACCCAGAGCGGGATCCGCATCAGTGGCAAGACAGTGGTACTGACCGTCGGTACCTTCCTGAACGGTTTGATCCACATCGGGATGGAAAACTACAAGGGTGGTCGCGCCGGGGATCCTCCCTCGATCGCATTGGCCCAGCGCCTGCGTGAAATGCCGCTGCGCATCGATCGCCTCAAGACCGGCACGCCGCCTCGCATCGATGCCCGTAGCGTCGATTTTTCCGTGATGCAGGCGCAGCACGGTGACGATCCACGTCCTGTGTTCTCCTTCATCGGAGATGCCAGCCAGCATCCGCGCCAGGTCCCCTGCTACGTCACCCACACCAACGAGCGTACCCACGACGTAATCCGCAACAATCTGGATCGCAGTCCCATGTACGCTGGGGTGATCGAAGGGATAGGCCCCCGTTACTGCCCCTCCATCGAGGACAAGATCACCCGGTTCGCCGACAAGACCGCGCACCAGATTTTCGTCGAGCCGGAAGGCCTGACTACCCACGAACTCTATCCGAACGGGATCTCCACCAGCCTGCCATTTGACGTGCAGGTGCAGATCGTCCGTTCGATCCGGGGCTTCGAGAACGCCCACATCACTCGCCCCGGCTACGCCATCGAGTACGATTTCTTCGATCCGCGGGATCTCAAGGCGAACATGGAGAGCAAATGCATCCCCAACCTGTTCTTCGCCGGCCAGATCAACGGGACGACCGGTTACGAAGAGGCGGCAGCCCAGGGCCTGATGGCCGGTCTGAACGCCGCCCTGCGTGCCCAGGACAAGGATCCCTGGCATCCGCGCCGGGATCAGGCCTACATGGGCGTGATGATGGACGATCTCTCCACCCTGGGCACCCGCGAACCCTATCGCATGTTCACCAGCCGCGCCGAATATCGCCTGCTGCTGCGGGAAGACAACGCCGACATCCGTCTGACCACCATCGGTCGTGAACTGGGTCTGATCGACGACGAGCGCTGGGGCAAGTTCAACGCCAAGATGGAACAGGTGGAACTGGAGCGTCAGCGCATGCGCTCGACCTGGATCCACCCGCAACATCCGTCTCTGGAAGCGGTCAACGCCCTAGTCAACACTCCGCTGACCCGCGAGCAGAGCCTGGAAGAGCTGCTGCGTCGTCCCGAAGTAACCTACGATGCCCTGATGGCCATCGACGGGGTCGGTCCGGCCATCGCCGATCCGGCCGCCGCCGAGCAGGTGGAGATCCAGATCAAGTACGCCGGTTACATCGAGCGCCAGAACGACGAGGTGGAGAAGCAGCTGCGCAACGAGAACACCCTGCTGCCGCTGGATCTCGACTACCGCGATGTGAACGGCCTCTCCAACGAGGTGAAAACCAAGCTGAACGATGCCAAGCCGCAGACCATTGGTCAGGCCTCCCGCATCTCGGGGATTACCCCGGCAGCCATCTCCATCCTGCTGGTTCACCTGAAAAAACACGGCCTGCTGCGTAAAACCGCCTGAGGAATCCCATGTTGGAAAGATTGAACGGCCTGCTCATGCAGGCCGGAATTGTTATCACCGATACCCAAAAGAGCCAATTGGTGCAGCTGGTCGAGTTGCTGCACAAGTGGAACAAGGCTTACAATCTCACCTCGGTGCGTGATCCGGACGCCATGCTGGTCAAGCATATTCTCGACAGCCTGGTGGTGAGTCCCCACTTGCACGGGGAACGCTTCATCGACGTGGGCACTGGCCCCGGCTTGCCTGGCCTGCCGCTGGCGATCATCAATCCGGACAAGCAGTTCGTGCTGCTCGACAGTCTGGGCAAGCGGATCAACTTCATCCGCCAGGTCATTCTGGAGCTGGGGTTGACCAACGTCACGCCAGTCAAATCCCGGGTGGAAGAGTATCAACCCGAACAGGGATTTGACGGTGTGCTCAGCCGGGCCTTCGCCTCGCTGGAAGACATGCTGAGCTGGTGTCACCATCTGCCGTCAGCACAGGGCCGCTTCCTGGCCCTCAAGGGACAATATCCCGAACAGGAGCTGGCCCAGTTGCCTGCCAATATCCGTCTGGTAGCCTGTCACGAGTTGCGGGTGCCGGAACTGGAAGGGGAACGTCACCTGCTGGAATTCAAACATATCCAGCCCGAATAGGGTCGCAGTATCAATTAGGGGATCGTGTGGGAAAAGTCATCGCCATAGCCAACCAGAAGGGTGGGGTGGGTAAAACCACCACTTGTGTGAACCTGGCCGCCTCCATGGCTGCCACCCGGCGCAAGGTGCTGGTGATCGATCTGGATCCGCAGGGCAATGCCACCATGGGCAGTGGCGTCGACAAGTACGATGTCGAGCGCACCGCCTATGAGCTGCTGATCGAAGATGCCCCCATCGGCGAGGTGATCATCCCCGAAACCACCGGGGGCTATCACCTGATCGCCGCCAACGCCGACGTCACGGCGGCCGAAATCCGTCTGATGGAGTTCTTCGCCCGCGAGATCCGCCTGCGCAACGCGCTGGCCTCGGTACGGGACAAGTACGACTACGTCTTCATCGACTGTCCGCCCTCTCTCAACATGCTGACGGTGAACGCCATGGCGGCCGCCGACTCGGTGCTGGTGCCCATGCAGTGCGAATATTACGCGCTGGAAGGGCTTACCGCCCTGGTCGATACCATCAGCAAGCTGGCGGCCGTGGTCAATCCGGATCTCAAGATCGAAGGGGTGCTGCGCACCATGTTCGATCACCGCAACCGGCTGGCCAATGATGTGTCCGATCAGCTAAAACAGCATTTCGGTGACCGGGTCTACCGCACCATCATCCCCCGCAACGTAAGACTGGCAGAGGCGCCGAGCTTCGGTGCCCCGGCCATGCACTATGACAAATCATCGGTGGGCGCCAAGGCCTACCTGGCGCTGGCCGGCGAGATACTGCGCCGCCAGGAACAGGAGCGTCAGGCGACCATCGCAGACCGAGAGAGCATATGACTCTGAAAAAACGTGGTCTGGGCAAGGGGCTGGATGCCCTGCTCAGTACCAGCACGGCTGCCCGCCAGAAACAGGTGATGAGCGATCAGCGCACCGAGCAGGCCATGGCCCCCGCCAACCAGGGGGAGCTGCGCAAGCTGCCGGTGGAGTGGCTGCACTCCGGCAAGTACCAGCCGCGTAAGGATATGTCGCAGGATGCTCTGGAAGAGCTGGCCAATTCCATCCGCGCCCAGGGGGTGATCCAACCCATCGTGGTGCGCCCTGTCGCCGAAAAGTCTTTCGAAATCATCGCCGGTGAACGACGCTGGCGTGCCTCCCAACTGGCCCGTCTCGAAGTAGTTCCCTGTATCGTCAAGGATGTGCCCGACGAGTCGGCAGTGGCCATCGCCCTCATCGAGAACATCCAGCGCGAAGATCTCAACGCCATCGAAGAGGCGGTCGCCCTGCAGCGGCTGCTGACCGAGTTTGAACTCACCCACCAGCAGGTGGCCGAGGCGGTGGGCAAGTCTCGCACTACTGTGACCAACCTGCTGCGCCTCAACCAGCTCAACGATGACGTGAAGCGCTTCGTCGAACACGGCGATCTCGACATGGGTCATGCCCGTGCCCTGCTGGCCCTGAGCGGCCAGGCCCAGTCCGAGCTGGCCAAGCTGGTTGCCCAGAAGGGGTTGACCGTGCGGGATACCGAGAAACTGGTGCAAAAGGCGCTGGAGCCGGAAAAAGCCAGGGTGGAAACGGCACGCGATCCCCAGTTTGGCTACCTGGAACGCCAGCTGGCGGAAAAAATTGGTAATCAGGTACAACTTCAGCCTGGCAAGCGGGATAGCGGAAAGTTAGTAATTAGTTACGAGAACTTGTCCGATTTGGACCGTATATTGGGCTATTTTGGCGTGTCGGAATCGTGATTTTTACGCTTTTTGTAGTAATAAAACATCCATTCCTTTTGATATGTACATAACCTGAATTTAGCGCTGAAAGCCGCAAAAAATAAGGATTTTTGTCATATTGCAATAGCTGCCCTCAAGGGTATAATTTGACCGGCTTTAAGAGCTGTTAACATGGGGTCTTCGGATCCCGATTTTTTACAGTTCTGTAATGTTCAGGGGTACGTTGGTGAAGCAGAAAATAGCCTTGGAAGGTTTGACACTGGCCTTGGTTATGCTCGTTTGTCAGCTGGTCCTGATCCTGGCGATGAGTGCCGTCTGGTATTACCTGACTGGCGCCAGCGCTGGTTACTCCTCCCTCTATGGAGGGGGGATGTACTGGGTTCCTCAAGCCCTGTTTACGGTCTGGGTATTGCGCCGCAAGGTGGATGCCGAGAGTGTGGGCCTGGTCTTGCGGGACTTTTATGGTGGGGCAGGGATTAAGCTCATAACTACAACAGGACTCTTTGGCCTGCTGTTTGGTGCAGGTGTTGAAGTGCATGCCGCTTCGTTCTTCACCACTTATATCCTCGCCCTCGTTGTACAGTGGATGGTCTCATTCACACTTAACAACCACTATTAGGAAAACTCATGTCTGCAACCGGAGAAGTCCTGACTCCTCAGGGATATATCTCCCACCACTTGACCCACCTGCAAGTCGGGTCTGGGTTCTGGACAGTCAATATCGACTCAATGGTATTTTCTGTTCTGTTGGGCGCCCTGTTTATCTGGTTGTTCCGCCGTGTCGCCGTCAAGGCTACCAGCGGGGTACCGGGTAAGCTGCAGTGCTTTGTGGAGATGCTGGTCGAGTTTGTGAGTGGTAACGTCAAGGACATCTTTCATGGTCGAAACAAGGTCATCGCACCTTTGGCCCTGACGGTGTTTGTGTGGATCTTCCTGATGAACCTGATGGATCTGATCCCCGTTGACTTTATCCCCCACGCTGCACAATTGATGGGTATTCCCTATCTGCGTGTGGTTCCCTCTGCTGACGTTAACATCACCATGTCCATGGCTTTGGGCGTGTTCTTCTTGATTCTGTATTACAGCATCAAGGTCAAGGGAATCGGCGGGTTTGTGAAGGAGCTGACGCTTCAGCCTTTCAACCACCCGGCGGCCATCCCGGTTAACCTCATCCTGGAAACTGTTACGCTGATTTCCAAACCTGTTTCTCTGGGTCTTCGACTGTTCGGCAACATGTATGCTGGCGAACTGATCTTTATCCTGATTGCGGGTTTGTTACCCTGGTGGTCACAGTGGATTCTGTCCGTGCCTTGGGCAATCTTCCACATCCTGATCATCACTTTGCAGGCGTTTATCTTCATGGTTCTGACCATCGTCTATCTGTCGATGGCGCAGGAAGATCATGGTTGATGCAACTCAAATAATCCTTTTTATACAATCAATTACATCTTAATAAATGGAGATCCTCATGGAAAACTTGAACATGGACCTGCTGTACATCGCTGCTGCAATGATGATGGGTCTGGCTGCTATCGGTGCATCCATCGGTATCGGTATTCTGGGTGGTAAGTTCCTGGAAGGTGCTGCTCGTCAACCTGATCTGATCCCTGTTCTGCGTACCCAGTTCTTCATCGTAATGGGTCTGGTGGATGCGATTCCGATGATCGCCGTTGGTCTGGGTCTGTACGTGATGTTTGCGGTTGCTGGCTAAGTCGATACGACATCTCCAGGCATAACCCATTAACTAACTAAAGAGGACATCGGCTGTGAATATCAACGCCACCCTCCTCGGCCAAGCAATTGCTTTTTTCTTCTTCGTAGTGTTTTGCATGAAGTACGTATGGCCGCCGCTGATGGCTGCCATCGAAGCCCGTCAGAAAGCCATTGCTGACGGTCTCTCTTCTGCCGAACGAGCCAAGAAAGATCTGGATTTGGCCAAGGCCAACGCCGTAGATCAGCTGAAAGAAGCCAAGCTCCAGGCTGCTGAAATCATTGAACAGGCCAACAAACGCAAGGCCCAGATCATTGATGAGGCAACTGTCGGGGCCCAGGCCGAGCGGGAAAAAATCCTGGCTCAAGGCCGTGCCGAGATTGAAGCTGAACGTCATCGTGCCAAAGAAGAACTGCGCAAGCAGGTTGCAACTCTTGCCATCGCTGGTGCAGAGAAGATCCTGGCGCGCCAAATCGACCAGGCTGCCAACAGCGACATCGTCGACAAACTGGTAGCAGAACTGTAACGGGAACGGGGCTATGTCTGAACTGACTACAATCGCTCGCCCCTACGCCAAGGCTGCTTTCGAGTTTGCCGTTGAGCACAAGGCGGTTGATCAGTGGCTGGGGATGCTCAGCTTCGCGGCGGAAGTCGTGAAGAACGAGACCATCCACTCCCTGGTAAACGGCTCTGTGGCTGCCGAAGAACTGGCAAAACTGTTTGTCAGCATCTGCGGTGAGCAACTCGACGAGCATGGCCAGAACCTGATCCGGGTGATGGCTGAGAATGGTCGCTTGGGTGTGCTGCCGGCGGTCGTTGCCGAATTTGTGGTGCTCAAGGCTGAACTGGATAAAGAAGTTCAGGCTGACGTGATTTCGGCGATCGAACTGACCGACCAGCAGAAAGCCAATATTCAGGCTTCTCTGGAACAACGTCTCGCGCGCAAAGTGAAGCTGAATTGCAGCATTGATGCGTCCTTGATGGCCGGAGTGCTCATCAAGGCCGGTGATCTGGTTATCGACGGCACTGTCCGCGGCAAGCTGGATCGCATGGCTGACGCGCTGCAATCTTGATTGGGGTATTAGAGCATGCAACTGAATTCCACTGAAATCGCCGAGCTGATCAAGCAGCGCATTGCGCAGTTTGATGTAAAGAGCGAAGCGCGTAACGAAGGTACTATCGTCTCCGTGAGCGACGGTATCATTCGTATCCACGGCCTGGCCGATGCCATGCAGGGTGAGATGATCGAGCTGCCGGGTAACCGCTTCGCTCTGGCATTGAACCTGGAGCGTGACTCCGTTGGTGCCGTAGTAATGGGTCCCTACGCCGATCTGGCCGAAGGGATGAAAGTACAAGGTACTGGCCGCATCCTGGAAGTGCCGGTTGGTCGTGGTCTGTTGGGCCGGGTGGTCAACACCCTGGGTCAGCCTATCGACGGTAAAGGTCCGGTCGAGCACGATGGCTTCTCTCCGGTAGAAGTGATCGCCCCGGGCGTTATCGAGCGTAAGTCTGTTGACCAGCCTGTCCAGACCGGTCTGAAAGCCATCGACGCCATGATCCCCATCGGTCGTGGCCAGCGTGAGCTGATCATCGGTGACCGCCAGGTAGGTAAAACTGCCATTGCGATCGACACCATCATCAACCAGAAAGACTCCGGCATTAAGTGTGTCTACGTTGCGATCGGCCAGAAGGCCTCCACCATCGCCAACGTGGTGCGCAAGCTGGAAGAGCACGGCGCCCTGGCCAACACCATCGTGGTGGTGGCTTCTGCGTCCGAAGCGGCTGCCCTGCAATACCTGGCTCCGTACTCCGGTTGCTCCATGGGTGAATACTTCCGTGACCGCGGTGAAGATGCCCTGATCATTTACGATGACCTGTCGAAGCAGGCCGTTGCATATCGTCAGATCTCCCTGCTGCTGCGCCGTCCGCCAGGACGTGAAGCATTCCCGGGTGACGTTTTCTATCTGCACTCCCGTCTGCTCGAGCGTGCTGCTCGCGTCAACGAAGAGTACGTTGAGAAGTTCACCAAGGGTGAAGTGAAAGGCCAGACCGGTTCTCTGACCGCCCTGCCGATCATCGAAACCCAGGCCGGCGACGTTTCTGCGTTCGTACCGACCAACGTGATCTCCATCACCGATGGCCAGATCTTCCTGACTTCCCAGTCTTTCAACGCCGGTATTCGTCCTGCGGTTGACCCGGGTATTTCCGTGTCCCGTGTGGGTGGTGCTGCCCAGACCAAGATCGTCAAGAAGCTGTCCGGTGGTATCCGTACCGCGCTGGCCCAGTACCGCGAACTGGCCGCATTCGCCCAGTTCTCTTCCGACCTGGATGACGCGACTCGCAAGCAGCTGGACCACGGTCAGAAAGTGACCGAGCTGATGAAGCAGAAGCAGTACTCTCCGATGAGCGTGGCTCACCAGTCTCTGGTGCTGTTCGCTGCGGAAAAAGGCTATCTCTCCGATGTCGAACTGAACAAGATCCTCGACTTCGAAGCCGCTCTGCTCTCTTACGCCAATACCCAGCATGCCGAGCTGATGGCTGAAATCAATGCCAAAGCCGACTACAACGACGCGATCGTTGGCAAGCTGACTGCGTTGCTGGATAACTTCAAGGCAACCCAGACCTGGTAAGCGTGTGTGGCAGCGCAAGCTGCCACCTGATGGAGAGAAGAGATGGCCGGCGCAAAAGAGATACGTAACAAGATCGGGAGTGTGAAAAACACTCAGAAGATCACCAGCGCTATGGAAATGGTGGCAGCGAGCAAGATGCGCCGTGCGCAGGATCGCATGTCTGCCAGCCGTCCGTACGCTGAAACCATGCGCAAGGTGATCGGCCATATCGCTCAGGGGAACCTGGAATACAAGCACCCCTACCTCATCGAACGTGAGGTCAAGCGAGTGGGTTACATCGTCGTCTCCACCGACCGTGGCCTGTGTGGTGGTCTGAACATCAACCTGTTCAAGGCTGCCCTCAATGATATGAAGCAATGGAGCGCGAAAGGAGCCAAGGTTGACCTGGCCCTGATCGGCAACAAAGCCTCCAACTTCTTTGAACGGCACGGCGCCAAGGTGAAAGCTCACGTCGCAGGACTGGGCGATAACCCGAGCGTCAATGACCTGATTGGTTCAGTCAAGGTCATGCTGAAGGCTTACGACAACGGTGAGATTGACAGGCTGTATCTGGTGTACAACAAGTTCATCAACACCATGGTGCAGCAACCACGGGTCGATCAACTGCTGCCTTTGCCCGTAACTGAAGACAGCAAGCTGGTCAAGAAACACCACTGGGATTACCTCTATGAGCCGGATCCCAAGAAGCTGCTGGATACCCTGCTGGTTCGTTATGTCGAATCCCAGGTGTACCAGGGCGTAGTGGAAAACTTGGCCAGTGAACAGGCAGCCCGAATGGTTGCCATGCAAGCCGCGACTGACAACGCCGGCAACCTGATTAACGATCTGCAACTGGTATACAACAAGGCCCGTCAGGCCAGTATTACCCAGGAGCTCACAGAGATCGTTTCCGGTGCTGCTGCGGTGTAAGGCAAGGGTTATCAAAGGTTTAGAGGATTTGACATGAGTAACGGTTTCATCGTCCAAATCATCGGCGCTGTGGTGGACATCGAGTTCCCGCAGAATGCCGTGCCCCAGGTGTACGATGCTCTGAAGGTCGTCAGCGAAGGTCAAGGCCAGGGTCTGGTGCTGGAAGTTCAGCAGCAGATCGGTGGCGGCGTCGTTCGTTGCATCACCATGGGTTCCTCCGACGGTCTGCGTCGTGGGTTGGAAGTAATGAATAGCGGTAAATCCATCCAGGTTCCGGTCGGTACTGCGACCCTGGGTCGGATCATGAACGTACTGGGCGAGCCAATCGACGAGAAAGGCCCGATCGGTGAAGAAGAGAGCTGGTCCATCCACCGTGAGGCCCCCAGCTACGAAGATCAGTCCAACAGCACCGAGTTGCTGGAGACCGGCATCAAGGTTATCGACCTGGTATGTCCGTTCGCCAAGGGTGGTAAGGTCGGTCTGTTCGGTGGTGCCGGTGTAGGCAAAACCGTAAACATGATGGAGCTGATCCGTAACATCGCGATCGAGCACAGCGGTTACTCCGTGTTCGCCGGTGTGGGTGAGCGTACCCGTGAGGGTAACGACTTCTACCACGAGATGATGGAGTCCAACGTACTGGACAAAGTATCTCTGGTTTACGGTCAGATGAACGAGCCGCCCGGAAACCGTCTGCGCGTGGCGCTGACCGGCCTGACCATGGCCGAGAAGTTCCGTGACGAAGGTCGTGACGTGCTGTTCTTCGTGGACAACATCTACCGTTACACCCTGGCCGGTACCGAAGTATCCGCACTGCTGGGCCGTATGCCCTCCGCAGTAGGTTACCAGCCGACCCTGGCCGAGGAGATGGGTGTTCTGCAAGAGCGCATCACCTCCACCAAGACTGGTTCCATCACCTCTGTACAGGCCGTTTACGTGCCTGCGGATGACTTGACCGACCCGTCTCCGGCGACCACCTTCGCCCACCTGGATGCGACCGTCGTACTGTCCCGTCAGATCGCGGCTCTGGGTATCTACCCGGCCGTTGACCCGCTGGACTCCACCTCCCGTCAGCTGGATCCGCTGGTGGTTGGCAAGGAGCACTACGAGACCGCTCGTGGCGTTCAGACCGTACTGCAGCGCTACAAGGAGCTGAAGGACATCATCGCCATCCTGGGTATGGATGAACTGTCAGAAGAAGACAAACTGACCGTAGCCCGTGCCCGTAAGATCGAGCGTTTCCTGTCCCAGCCGTTCTTCGTGGCAGAAGTGTTTACCGGTTCTCCGGGCAAATACGTGCCGCTGAAAGAGACCATCCGTGGTTTCCAGGGCATCCTGAAAGGCGAGTATGACGATCTGCCCGAGCAGGCGTTCTACATGGTTGGCGGTATCGACGAAGTCGTCGAGAAATCCAAGAAACTGTAAGCCTCGACTGGAGGGCCCATGGCAGAGATGATCTCCTTTCACCTGGACGTGGTGAGCGCCGAAGGAAAATTGTTTTCCGGTCGCGTGCAATCCGCTCAGGTAACAGGCTCCGAAGGTGAGTTGGGTCTCCGCCACGGTCATGCTCCGTTGCTGACTGCCATCAAGCCGGGCCTGGTCCGCTTGGTGAAGCAGAACGGAACTGAAGAGGTGCTGTACATCTCCGGCGGCATGCTGGAAGTACAACCTGAATCCGTGACCGTGCTGGCGGACACCGCGATTCGCGCCGACGATTTGGATGAGGCGAAAGCCCAGGAAGCCAAACGCGCGGCCGAGGAGCGGATCCACAGCTCCCATGGTGATATCGACTACGCCCAGGCCGCTACCGAGCTGGCCAAGGCGATGGCCCAACTGCGGGTCATCGATATCGTCAAAAAGAATTACCGCTGATAACGGTGATGCAAAAAGCGACCTTCGGGTCGCTTTTTTTTTGCCCGTTGGATAGACTCCGCCGGGTATTTCCACACAAGTTCAAGGTTGAAGCCATGTCTCTCAACGTCGTGATCCTGGCGGCGGGTAAAGGTACCCGCATGCGTTCTTCCCTGCCCAAGGTGCTGCACCCGGTGGCCAACAAACCCATGGTTTCCCACGTGATCGATACCGCCCGTCAGGTCGGTGCCGAGCAGTTGCACCTGGTCTATGGCCACGGTGCCGAGCTGCTGAAGGAGCGGATCCAGGCCGCCGATGTGAACTGGGTGCTGCAGGCGCAGCAGTTGGGGACCGGCCATGCGGTGGCCCAGGCCATCCCGTTCTGGAACGACGACGATGACGTACTGGTGCTCTACGGCGACACCCCGCTGATCCAGCTCGAGACCCTGCAACGGCTGCTGGCCGCCAAGGCGGAGGGCGGCATGGCGCTGCTGACCGTGGTACTGGACAACCCCACCGGTTACGGACGCATCGTGCGCGACAACGGCCAGGTGGTCGGTATCGTCGAGCAGAAAGATGCCAATGCCGAGCAGCTTGCTATTCGTGAAGTAAACACCGGCGTGCTGGTGGCGAGCGGCACCCAGCTGCGCGGCTGGCTGTCCCGTCTGGACAACAAGAATGCTCAGGGTGAGTTCTACCTGACCGATGTCATCGCCATGGCCCATGCCGATGGTTGCCCCATCGCCGCCGTGCACCCGGAGCGTGCTGCGGAGGTGGAAGGGGCCAACAACCGGGTTCAGCTGGCGGCACTCGAGCGCAGCTATCAGCAGATGCAGGCCGAGAAGTTGATGATTGCCGGTGCCACCCTGATCGACCCCGCCCGTTTCGATCTGCGCGGCGAACTGGAAATCGGTGAAGAGGTGGTGATCGACGTCAACGTCATCATCGAAGGCAAGGTGACGCTGGGCAACCATGTGCGTATCGGCGCGGGAGCCGTGCTGAAGGATTGCGTGATCGGCGATCACACCGAGGTGAAGCCTTACTCCGTCATAGAGGGTGCCCAGGTGGCTGATCAATGCTCGGTCGGTCCGTTCGCCCGCCTGCGCCCGGGCGCTGTGCTGGAGCAGGACGCCCATGTCGGCAACTTCGTCGAGATGAAGAAGGCGCGGCTGGGTGTTGGTTCCAAGTGTGGTCATTTGACCTACCTGGGGGATGCCGAGATCGGTGCCAAGGTGAATATCGGTGCCGGCACCATCACCTGCAACTACGATGGGGTGAACAAGTTCCAGACCATTATCGAGGATGACGTCTTCGTCGGTTCCGACACCCAGCTGGTGGCGCCGGTGCGCATCGGCAAGGGGGCCACCCTGGGGGCTGGCTCCACCATCACCAAGGATGTGGCGGAGAACGAGCTGGTGATCACCCGAGTACCCCAGCGTCACATCAAGAACTGGGCTCGCCCGGTCAAGAAGAAGTGATGCCCGATCAATAAAATGCAACCGGCGCCCTTGGGCGCCGGTTTTTTTGACTTATGACTTATGGCTGGTGTCACTCGTCGATGGGAGGGGAGCTGCCCAGACGGTGGTGGGGGAGTCATAGTCCATCACCTGATACCAGTCCAGCTTGCGGGTCAGTACCATGATCAGCGCCAGGATGGTGAACAACAGCAGGGCGCCGAGCAGCAGGGCTATCTCTTCGGCCTGCAGCAGCCCGAACAGGATGGCGTAGACCAGCCCCAGCAGGGCCGCGAAGCCGATCCCCTGTCTGGGCCCACCCAGCACATGGCTGAGGTAAAAGCCATTGAGGGCCACGCTGGCGAGGGCGGCGATCAGATAGGCCAGGGCAAAACCCAGATGTTCGGTCAGCGCCAGCAGTACCAGATAGAAGATGACCAACCCCATGCCCACCAAGGCGTACTGGATCGGGTGTACCCGCAATCCCTTGAGCAGCTCGAACATGAAGAAGCTGATGAAGGTGAGACCGATAAACAGCAGGGCATATTTGGCCGCCCGTTCGTTCAGCTGGTAGTGATCCACCGGCTGCACCAGGCTGACGCTGAAGGCAGGCAGATCGCCACTGGCACCCTTCATCATCCGGTTGAAACGGCTCTCCATGTCGGTGGCAAACCAGCTGCTCTGCCAACTGGCGTAGAACCCCTTTTCGGTGAGGGTGCGACTGGCCGGCAGAAAGTCGCCGATGAAGTTGGGATGGGGCCAGTTGCCGTTTAAATTCAGCTTGCAGTCCTGGCCGAGGGGCACCACCTCCAGCGCATTCATCCCCTGCAGATCCAGCTCGATATGAAAGATACCCTCGTCATCAGCCAGAGCTGGCAGCGGTGCATGGATGCCGGCCAGCTTGTCCCCGAGCCTGGCGCCGGGGGCAAACGGGATCCGCTGTTTGCCCAGTTGCAGCGCAGGCACACTGCTGATGCCGCGGGCATCGGATAGCACCAGGCTCAGATAAGGGTTGCCAGCCACCAGGGTGGGATCCGTGTCATCGAACTCCTGTGGTTTGTCGTCCTTCCCGGTTGGCAGACGTCCGGAGAGGGAGAGCCGGGTCTGATAAACCTGAGCCTGATAGATGCCGAGCTTGCGCGGGGTGACCGCCATGCCGGCCTGCACGTTCAGCTGTTCGGGCAGCCGATAACGGTAAAGCTGTTCGGTGCGTTCGAAGCGCTTGCCATCCTGTTCCACCGTGACGGTGCGGGTATAAGGCTGCACCAGGACGGGGCCGAGCAGGCGTTGCGGGCCGCTGCTGCTGGCCATGATGCTGTGAATGGCCTGACTGCGGTAGGCCTGGCGCTCCCGGTTTAGCTCCATGATGGAGTGCACCGGTACCATCAGCAGCAGGCTGAGCAACAGCAGCAGAACGATCTTGTGGCTGAATATCTGTTTGACCATGACACCTCTCCTTGTTGAATGGGGCGAGTGTGCCGTGCACGGGTGAAGGGGAGATGGGGCTGTGTGAAGCTACTGTGAAGGAAGACAAAAAAAACCGGTATCGGGCGCCGCTTTGCATGCGAAATACAAAGCGGCGGGAGCTCGGTCAGGCGAGTGGCAACCAGAGCTCGGCGCTGGCGCCTCCCTGCTGACGATTGACCAGTGTCAGGCGGCCACCATGCTGGTGGGCCACCTCATGGGCGAAGCTGAGGCCAAGGCCGCTGCTCTTGCCCCTGTCGGGACGAGGCAGGGAGTAGAAACGCTCGAAGATCCTGGGCAGGGCATAGTCAGGAATGCCCGGCCCCTGGTCGCAAACCCGAAAGCAATAGCCGCCATCCAGGCGGGTACCGCTCAGGGTCACCACCCCCTCGGCGGGGGAAAAGTCGATGGCATTGTCCAAGAGGTTACCAATCGCCTGCTCCACCAGCAGGGGATCCCACTTCTGTCTGGGAACGCTGGCCAGTTCGCCCACCAGCCTGACCTGGCGGCGGTGGGCGATGATCTGGCGGGCATCAAGGGCGCGTTTGCCGAGGCTTGCCGGCTCCACCGGCTGGCGATCCAGCCCCTGCCCCGACTCCAGTCTGGCCAGTTGCAGCATGCGTTCAATCAGCTGCTGCATACGGGCCGTCTCCTGGTTGATGTTGCCGATGAAGCGGCTGGCCACCTCGGGGGGCGGTGTTTCGGCCAGGATCTCCCCAGCCCCGCGAATGGCGGCCAGCGGGCTCTTCAGCTCATGGGTCAGGGCATGTACGTAACGTTCGATATAGCGTTTGCCATCGAGCTGATGGCGCATGGTTTCCAGGGAATGACCGAGGCGATCCAGTTCGACCGTATGCAGCCGTGGCAAGGGCGCCACCTCCCCTTTGCTGACCGAATCGGCGTAGTGCACCAGCTTGCCGATGGAGCGGTTGAGCCACCACACCAGCAGGCTGCCGATCAGCAGGGAGACAAGCAGCATCTGACCCCCGGCGCGCAACAATTCCTGCTCCCCCCGTTTGATGGCTGGCATCAGGGTGCGGTTGGGTTTGGCGACGGTGAGGGAGCCGATAATGTTATCCCCATCCCGCAGGGGGGCCGCCACATGCATGGTCGAGCTGGCGGGATCATCGGGATCGGTGCGGGTGCTGCGGGCGCCATATTCGCCGCGCAGGGTCAGGTAGACGTCGTTCCAGCGGGAGTAGTCTTTGCCCAGATCCGTTCCGTCGGAGTCGTAAATCACTACGCCGTGTGCATCGGTCACATAGATGCGGTACTCGGCCTGTTGCTTGAGGTGACCGTCGATCAGGGCATTGATGGGCGTCTGGTTAAGTCGGGCAAAGGCACTGGCCAGTCGCCCGTTCATCATATTGCCCTCCTGCAAATCGTCGAGCGCCAGTGGCGCCAGCAGTTGGGTCATGTCCACCAGGGTATCTTCGGTGGCGCTGCGTACGCCAGGTTTGATCTCCTCGACGAAGATCTCCATCACGAACCAGGCGGCCAGTACGAAGATCAGCAGCAGTCCGCATAGCAGTTGCAGTCCCAGTCTCATATCCGTTCCCTGTCTTGCCGCCGTTGCACACCTGTTCTCATGCCAGCTCCAGGCTGTAGCCCAGTCCGCGATGGGTCAGGATCAGGTTGGCATCCGGGTCCTGATCTCGCAGCTTGGCGCGGATGGTCTTGATGTGGGTATCGACGGTGCGCTCCAGGCTCTCCTCCGCATCCTGCCACACCAGATCCATCAGCTGCTGGCGCGAGTAGACCCTGCCTGGTGACTGCATGAGCGTCTTGAGCAGCAGGTATTCGTAGCGGGTAAGTACCAGAGGCTGGCCGTGAAAGTGGATGCGGGCCCGCTCCTCATCCAGAGTCAGAGCTGCACTCTGCTTGGGGACCGTCGGCTGGCTGCGGCGCAGAATGACTCGCACCCGGGCGCATACCTCCCGTGGCGAGAAGGGCTTGGCCACATAGTCGTCGGCACCGATCTCCAGCCCAATCAGTCTGTCTATCTCCTCGCTGCGGGCAGTCAGAAACATCAGGGGTACATCGCTGCGGACCCGTACCTGCTTGCACAGCTCGAACCCGCTAATGTCGGGCAGTCCCACATCCAGGATCAGAAAATCGGGCTGTGCCTGTGCCAGCCGGGTCAGTAGTTGCTGGCCCAGCATGAACCACTCCACCTCGAACCCGTCGGTTTGCAGGGCATAGATCAGGGTATCGGCAATGCTGGCTTCATCTTCCACCAGCCAGATGAGTCGTTTTTGCATGGCATCCTCGTCGCAAGTCGGCACCCCATTCTGGCACCTAACCAAATTGGATCCTATTTGCGGTTTGATTTTTGCCAAAAAGGCACTAATATTTCGACATTCTTTCGAATCGAAACTTAAAGATGACTAAACGTAATACCCAGCAGCGTCGTCACACCATAGTGACTCTGGTTAACGAACAGGGTGAGGTCAGTGTCGATGCCCTCGCCAAACACTTTTCCACCTCTGAAGTGACTATTCGCAAGGATCTGGCGGTGCTGGAAACCGGCGGCCTGTTGCTGCGCCGCTATGGCGGCGCTGTGCCCCTGCCGAGCGAGATGGTGGTGGAGTCCAATCCGGAGCAAGTTTCGAACCGAAAGATGTCAATCGCCCGTGCCGCCGCGGAGCGGATCCGCGATCACAACCGCCTTATCATCGACAGCGGCAGCACCACCAGCGCCATGATCCCGCTGCTCGGCAACAAGCGCGGCCTCATTGTGATGACCAACTCTCTCAATGTGGCCGGCGCCCTGCGCGAGCTGGAAAATGAGCCTACCCTGTTAATGACTGGAGGCACTTGGGACCCTCATTCCGAGTCCTTCCAGGGTCAGGTGGCGGAGCAGGTGCTGCGCTCCTACGACTTCGACCAGCTGTTTATCGGCGCCGACGGCATAGATCCGGAACGCGGCACTACCACCTTCAACGAGCTGGTGGGGCTGTCGCGGGTGATGGCCGAGGTATCGCGGGAGGTGATCGTCATGGTCGAGTCCGAGAAGATTGGCCGCAAGATCCCCAATCTCGAGCTGCCCTGGTCAAGCATCCAGACCCTGGTTACCGATGACGGGTTGGCTGCCGAGGCCCGTGAATTGATTCAAGCCAAAGGGGTGACACTGATCTGTGCCCCTGTTGCAGGCTGATATTGAAGTCTGAATTATCCAAACGAACTTTCGTTTTTACGTCTCAAGGAGAAGTCTATGTGTGGCATCGTCGGGGCTGTTGCCCAGCGTGATGTGGCTGAAATCCTGGTTGAGGGGCTGCGCCGCCTCGAGTACCGCGGCTACGACTCGGCCGGGGTGGCCGTGTTCAGCGCCCTGCACCCCCTGCAGCGGGTACGCCGCCTCGGCAAGGTGGCCGAGCTGGCCAAGGCGCTGGAAGAGCAGTCCGTGCACGGCGGCACCGGTATCGCCCACACCCGCTGGGCGACCCACGGCGAGCCCTCCGAGCGCAACGCCCACCCCCACGTCTCCGAACACATAGTGGTGGTGCACAACGGCATCATCGAGAACCACGAGCCCCTGCGTGATCGCCTGAAAGAGCTAGGCTACGTCTTCACCTCCGACACCGACACCGAGGTGATCGCCCACCTGGTGCACCACGAGCTGAAAGAGGCGCCGAACCTGATCACCGCCATGCAAAAGGCGGTCAAGCAGCTGCGTGGCGCCTACGGCACCGTCGTGATGGACACCCGTGACGACAGCCGTCTGGTGGTGGCCCGCTCCGGCTCCCCCCTGGTGATCGGCCGCGGCATCGGCGAGAACTTCATCGCCTCCGACCAGCTGGCCCTGCTGCCGGTGACCCGCCGCTTCATCTTCCTGGAAGAGGGTGATGTTGCCGAGGTGACCCGCCGCGACGTGCAGGTGTTCGACATCGACGGCAAGCCGGTGGTGCGCGAGGAGAAAGAGTCCGACATCTCCCACGATGCCGGTGACAAGGGCGAGTACCGTCACTACATGCTCAAGGAGATCCACGAGCAGCCGGCCGCCATCAACCAGACCCTGGACGGGCGCCTGGGCATCGATCACGTGGTGGTCGAGTCCTTCGGCAACGGCGCACGAGCCATCTTCGACAAGGTTGATCACATCCAGATCGTCGCCTGCGGCACCTCCTATCACTCCGGCATGGTGGCCCGCTACTGGTTCGAGTCCATCGCCGGTGTCTCCTGTGACGTAGAGATCGCCTCCGAGTTCCGCTATCGCAAGTCGGTGGTGCGTCCCAACAGCCTGCTCATCACCCTCTCCCAGAGCGGTGAGACCGCCGACACCCTGGCAGCCCTGCGTCTGGCCAAGGCCTCCGGCTACATGAGCTCGCTGGCCATCTGTAACGTGCCGGGGTCCTCCCTGGTGCGTGAGTCGGATCTGGCCTTCATGACCCGTGCCGGCGCCGAGATCGGCGTGGCCTCCACCAAGGCCTTCACCACCCAGCTGGCCGGCCTGCTGATGCTGGTGGCCGCCATCGGCCGCTGCCGCGGCAACCTGGACGCCGCCGCCGAGGCCGCCCTGGTCAAGTCCTTGCAGGCGCTGCCCCAGCGCATCAAGGAGAGCCTCTCTTTGGCTAAGCAGATCGAGACCCTGGCCGAGGAGTTCGCCGACAAGCACCACAGCCTGTTCCTGGGCCGTGGCGATCAGTACCCCATCGCCATGGAAGGGGCACTCAAGCTCAAGGAGATCTCCTACATCCACGCCGAGGCCTATGCCGCCGGTGAGCTCAAGCACGGCCCGCTGGCCCTGATCGATGCCGAGATGCCCATCATAGTGGTGGCGCCGAACAACGACCTGCTGGAGAAGCTCAAGTCCAACGTGGAAGAGGTGCGCGCCCGCGGCGGTATCCTCTACGTCTTCGCGGACGCCGAGACCGGCTTCAAGAGCGACGAGACCATGCGGGTGATGAACCTCAACCATATGGAAGAGGTGATCGCGCCCATCGTCTATACCGTGCCGCTGCAGCTGCTCTCCTACTACGTAGCCCTGATCAAGGGCACCGACGTGGATCAGCCTCGTAACTTGGCCAAATCCGTGACCGTGGAATAAGCCATTGCCACGAATGAAAAAAGAGCCGCTATGCGGCTCTTTTTTATTGGCTGTGTTGTCAGGTAGGCGTCATGACAGCCGCAGGTTGGTGATGGTCACCTCATCCAGTGAGGGCACTATGATGCCGCTGGTGATCCCCTTGGCGATGGCCTGGCTGCGGTTCTTCGAGTCGGTCTTGTTGGTGACCTGGGTGAGGTGGAAGTTCACGGTCCGCTCGCTGATACCAAGGATGGTGGCGATCTCCCAGGAGGTCTTGCCCTCGCTGGCCCAGAACAGGCACTCCTTCTCCCGATCGGAGAGCTCGGTCAGGTATCTCATCAGGTCCGGTCTGCTCTTGATGAGCTGCAGCGCAGAATTGAAGATGTAACTGGCACAGAAAGAGAGCAGGGGAACGTTTTCAAACATCAGGTCGGAATTGGATTTGTCCTTGGTAATGAATGAGAGGATGCCATGTTCCCCCTGCGGAGTATGTAGCGGGAAGGAGACGCCGTTGCGCACCCCGAAGTCCGCCGCCAGGTTCATCACATCCCGGCTGGCACTGGGTAACCAGGGAGAGTCGCAATCTAGCTTGTTCCAGAAGATCGGCTGGGTCTGCTTCAATCCCAGATAGACGACCGGATCCTGGGTCAGATACTGATTCTCGCTGTAGGCATCGAACCAGCTGGTCGGGCAGTTGTTGAAAAGTGCCACGTGGGATTTTTGCATGCTGATGGGGAAAATAATCAGCAGCCGGAAGTAATCAAAGCCCATCTGATGACTAAAACGCTCCAGCAGTTGCTGGATGTCGCTGGTTTTGGTGGCCTTGGTGAACTGGTCTATGTGTTCCCAGATCGCATCGTTGAGCATGACTTTCTCCTCTCTCGACCAGCTATCCGTCTGACCGAAAAGATTTTTCTAGTTATTTATAATTTTTGAGATGGCATCCAATGCCATTATTCCGTGCGTGTTTAAAAATTATCCTGTTTTTTGCCGTCGAAGGCCAAGGAAATCCTCTGATTGATACTGTCCCCACTCTCTGAGACAATGAGAATAGTTATCATTGTTAAGAATTATATCATGCACAAGTATTGGGGTTTGGCCCTGTTGCCATTAACAGTTCACTTCGCTGCCAGTGCCGATGATCTGGTTGCGCCCTCCCTGAAAAACAGCATTGCTGCCGGAAAAGCCTCCCAGCAGCGGGTGGAAAAAGCCGCTGATGCGGCCGTTGCCGCTCGACTGGAGCTGCAAAATGCCCAGCTGCAACTGCGGGATCTGGAAGCCTACAACCGCTACATGCAGTCTTTGGTGGCCGATCAGCAAAATGAGCTGGACAAGCTCACTCGTCAGCTGGATGCGGTACAAGAGACCCGTCAGGGCCTGATCCCCCTGATGCTGCAGATGCAGGCCGATCTGGAACAACTGGTGCAAGAGGATATTCCGCTGCGCAAGGAAGAGCGTGTGGCGCGAGTCGAACAGTTGAAAGCCACCATGGCCAGAGCCGATGTGAGCGAAGCCGAGAAGTTTCGCCAGCTGCTGCAGGCCTACCAGATCGAAGCCGAATATGGCAGCCGAATGGACAGCTACTCCACCGAAATCGCCCTGGACGGTGCCTCGCGCCGGGTCGATGTACTGGCGGTAGGCCGCGTGGCCCTGCTGGCCATGACTGCGGATCGCAGCCAGGCCTGGCGCTGGTCTGTCGAAAACAAACAGTGGCAAGCCCTCGATGGCCAGTGGCTTTCCCCCATTGCCGATGCCCTGGATATCGCGGCCGACAAGAAGGTTCCGCAATTGTTGAATGTCCCCCTGTCTGTCAGCCGTAGTCAGGAGGCCCAATCATGAGAGTCGCCATGAAGTGGTTTCCCCTTGTTATCGCCCTCTCCCTCGGGACCAATGCCGCCATTGCCAATGATGAGTGGCAACAGCAGGAACAGGCGCGCGAGCAGCAGGCACAACAGGATCTGGCGGCAGTCTCCGGCGAATTGAATCGCGCCCGTGCCAGGCTGGCGGAAGCCCAGAACCTCAGCAAGCAGCTGGCCAGCCAGTTTGCCAGCAATGAAAAACAGCTGGTCGAACTCAACGGCCAGTGGGATCAGGCTTCCAGTGACATGAACGAGATCTTCGCAGTCGTTCGTCAGGGGGCTGGTGAGGCGGTCAAGCTGCTCTCCGAATCGGCAGTGCAGGGACAATATCCGGATCGCCTTGCTCCTCTGAAAGCCATGGCACAAGACAAGGATGTGCCGGATCGCGCCGCCCTCGCCTTGTTGCCAGCGACCTTGCTACAGGAGATCCGTGAATCGGGTCGGGTAGCCCAGTTCAACGGCAAGGTGCTCGACGCTCAGGGAAATGCCAGCGCGCAATCGCTGAGCCGGCTAGGCAGCTTTGCCCTGTTTGGCGATACGGGCTTCCTGCAACCGACCGCAGAGGGGCTGAGCCCGGTGCTGGGTCTGCCTGGCAACGTACACTCCGAGCTGGCGTCTTATCAGGGTCAGGAGGGAGAAGCGCTGCCGCTGGATCCTTCCCACGGCACCTTGCTCGAAATGCTGGCCCAGACTCCAACCTTCTGGCAGAAGGTTCTGCAGGGGGGACAGGTTGGCGCCATTATCGTGCTGCTGGCCCTCATCGGCCTTGGCATCGCTGCGGTACGACTGTGGACACTGACCCGCGAGCTGACCCTGGTGCGTCGCCAGCTCAAGCAGGGTGAATACCATGCCGACAATGCCCTTGGCCGGGTACTGACGGTGGCGGATCAGCATCCCGAACTGAGCATGGAAACGCTGGAGCTGCGTCTCGATGAGGCGATCCTGCAGGAGACACCCCGTCTCGAGCGCGGTATCGGCATGGTCAAGGTGATCGCGGCCATCGCCCCCATGTTGGGTCTGCTCGGTACCGTGACCGGGATGATCGGTACCTTCCAGGCCATCACCCAGTTTGGTACCGGTGATCCCAAGATCATGGCCGGTGGCATCTCCATGGCCCTGGTCACCACGGTACAGGGGCTGGTGGCGGCCATTCCGCTGATCCTGGCCCACAGTTTGCTGCAATCCCGTTTCAGCGAACTATCCAATGTGCTGGAGCAACAGGTGGCCGGCATTCTGGCAGAACGTGCCGAGAGCAATCTGCAAGGGATGGAGCGAGCGGCATGATGTTCGACATCTGGCAGCAGCTGCAGAGTTTCATGGGGCGAGGTGGCCCCGTGCTCTGGGTCATTCTGGCCCTGCTGGTGCTGATGTGGATTCTGATGATCGAGCGGCTGCTCTACCTCAGTCTGGGTTTTGGCCCACTGCAGTACCAGCTGTTCACTCGCTGGCAGGCGCGCAGCGAGCGCCATAGCTGGCATGCCAGGGCCATTCGTGGCCGCTGGCTGGCCCAGGCGGAGCTTGCACTCAACCGACATCTGATCTTCATCCGCACCCTGGTGGTGCTCTGCCCCATGCTGGGTCTGCTCGGCACAGTGACCGGCATGATAGGCGTATTCGATGCGTTGGCAGCGGCCAACCGTTTTAACCCCGAGAGCATGGCGGGCGGGATCTCCCGCGCCACCATTCCCACCATGGCCGGCATGGTGGTGGCCCTCTCCGGCGTGTTGTTACTCAGTCGGCTCGAGAGCCAGGCCAAGCGAGCGCTGGCCAAGACCCGGGACGGCCTGCGAGAAGAGAAAATACAATGAGACGGCAATCCAAACGCCAGCGTGATGAAGTGCAGATCGACATGACCCCCATGCTGGATATCGTGTTCATCATGCTGATCTTCTTTATTGTCACCACCTCCTTCGTGCGCGAAGCAGGGCTCGAGGTACACAGACCCCAGGCCAGCCAGGCCAAGGCACAGAAATCCTCCAGCATCATGTTGGCGATCGGCGCCCAGGGGCAGATTTTCCTCGACCGCAAGCAGATCGACGTGGAGCGGGTACAGGTCAGCGTCGCCCGACTGCTGGCGGAGCAGCCCGATGCCAGCCTGGTGATCCAGGCCGACGAACGGGTGCCCCATGGCAAGGTGGTGCGGGTAATGGATGAAGCCAAGGCGGCGGGCATCGCCAACATCGCCGTAGCGGTGGCGCCGAAATGAGATACAAGCTGATGAGCCTGGGACTGGGGGTTGCCCTCAGTCTGGCGATCCTGCTGTTCATGGCCACCCTGGTGGAGCCCCCCAAGGGGGAGAAGATGGCGCGCGAACAAAAGCCCATTGTCATCAACATGCAAAATGAGGTGACCGAGGTGCAGGTGCGCGAGCGTCCCGTTCCCCAGGAACCAGAACCCTTGCCGGAGCCTCCCGCTGCTCTGGCATCCACCCCATTGCCTCTTCCTGCAGCAGCCCCTCTGCCTGCGGTGCAACCCAGCCTGGATCTGGTCTCCAGCCTCAGTGCGGTACAGGTCTCAGCCCCTGGCGTGGCGACCAGCCCCACACCGGTCGCGAGCGGCAACTTCCATGGCCAGCAACAGGGCGCCGGGATCGGTGCCGGTGACATGCTGATGCCGCTGCAACGAGTCGAACCTGTTTATCCCTACCGTGCCCAGCAGGCGGGGATCGAAGGCTCCGTCACCTTGCGCTTCAGCGTCGATGCCGAGGGACGGGTGCAGGATGTGGAAGTGGTCGAGGCCAAGCCCAAGCGGCAGTTCGAACGTGCGGCCATTCAGGCGATCAACAAGTGGCGCTATCAGCCAAGGCCCGGCGCCAGCGACAAGCTGGTGCAAGTCATCACGCTCAAATTCAAACTGGAGTCATAACCATGTTGCGGGTCTGGATCTGTCTGCTGGCCCTGGTCAGCCAAGCCTGTCTGGCGATGGAGGTGAGCCCGCACTTCTCTCGCCAGCTTGAACCCGTGATGAAGCTCTATCAATCCGGCCAGTGGCAACAGGCCCAGGGCAAGGCGGCCAGACTCAAGCCTGGCACAGATGTAGAACGAGCCTGGCTCGCCCAGCTGCAGGCATCGCTCGCAGCAAACCTGCAGCAGACCGCGCAGGCGAGCCGCTATGTGGAACAGGCGCTGGCTTATAAAGAGTGGCCAGAGCAGCAACGGCTGCAACTGCTGCGGCTGCGCGGTGATATCCAGGCCCAGCAATCCAACTGGTCCGGTGCCATCGCCAGCTACAAGGCGGCGCTGGCCATCAAGGCTGACGATGCTCTTCGCCTGCGTCTGGCCGGTCTCTACTACCACAACAAGCAATACGGCGAGGCGGCCAGCCAGAGCGAACAACTGCTTAGAAAGAGTTGGCAGAAGCAGGCAGCCATCATTCGTCTCTCTGCTCTCACCGCGCTGCAGCGTTACGGGGTTGCTGCCGATCAGGCCGCAGAGCTGATCCGCCATGAACCACAAGAGAGCAAGTGGTGGCAACAGGCGGTGTCTCTCAACCTCTCCGCCAAGCGCGGCGATCAGGCGCTGGCCTTGTTGCAAACAGCTATAGATAAAAAACTGATGGATGATGCCGCTG
>NZ_CP077399.1:797500-870000 GCF_019048725.1 Aeromonas sp. FDAARGOS 1407 | reverse complement strand
GCTAGACGGAAAGACCCCGTGAACCTTTACTACAGCTTGGCACTGAACATTGAACCTACATGTGTAGGATAGGTGGGAGGCTTTGAAGGCGTGACGCCAGTTGCGCTGGAGCCGTCCTTGAAATACCACCCTTGTATGTTTGATGTTCTAACGCAGGCCCCTGAATCGGGGTCGCGGACAGTGCCTGGTGGGTAGTTTGACTGGGGCGGTCTCCTCCCAAAGAGTAACGGAGGAGCACGAAGGTTGGCTAATCCTGGTCGGACATCAGGAGGTTAGTGCAATGGCATAAGCCAGCTTAACTGCGAGACGGACAGGTCGAGCAGGTACGAAAGTAGGTCATAGTGATCCGGTGGTTCTGAATGGAAGGGCCATCGCTCAACGGATAAAAGGTACTCCGGGGATAACAGGCTGATACCGCCCAAGAGTTCATATCGACGGCGGTGTTTGGCACCTCGATGTCGGCTCATCACATCCTGGGGCTGAAGTCGGTCCCAAGGGTATGGCTGTTCGCCATTTAAAGTGGTACGCGAGCTGGGTTCAGAACGTCGTGAGACAGTTCGGTCCCTATCTGCCGTGGGCGTTGGATGATTGAAGGGAGTTGCTCCTAGTACGAGAGGACCGGAGTGAACGAACCTCTGGTGTTCGGGTTGTCACGCCAGTGGCACTGCCCGGTAGCTAAGTTCGGAATCGATAACCGCTGAAAGCATCTAAGCGGGAAGCGAGCCCTGAGATGAGTCATCCCTGACCCCTTGAGGGTCCTAAAGGGCCGTTGGAGACCACAACGTTGATAGGCGGGGTGTGTAAGTGCAGCGATGCATTGAGCTAACCCGTACTAATTACCCGTGAGGCTTAACCATACAACACCCAAGAAGTGTTCTGGGCCTTGTAGCGAATGAGCGAACTACTAATTCAGTGATAGCGACCAGTCGTTATTCACGTCAGCTTTCCAAGATTGAAGAATTTGCCTGGCGGCCATAGCGCCGTGGAACCACCTGAACCCATGCCGAACTCAGAAGTGAAACGCGGTAGCGCCGATGGTAGTGTGGCATTCGCCATGCGAGAGTAGGACACTGCCAGGCACCCAATTTTAGATTACGCGGTGAGCGTGGTCTTTACCGGTTAGTGTGCTGATATGGCTCAGTCGGTAGAGCGCATCCTTGGTAAGGATGAGGTCCCCAGTTCGATTCTGGGTATCAGCACCATTAAATAGAAAGCCTCCCTGAAAAGGGAGGCTTTTTTTCGTTCTGCATTTCTCTGTGATCTCGTTACCCTTCAACTCCTGCCTGATCTCGGGCATCCTCATTTCTGCTGTTTATTTGGCTGTTATTGATGGTTTAATCCAGATAATTGTCCGTTGTTGATTGACGGGAAACGTTTTACATGTAGAATCCGCCGCGTTTTGCCTATTACGTGGAGAGAAAGCATGGCGCAGGATAATGAATATTGTTTGGGAGCCGTTCCTGCCAAGGGGCGCAAGGGTGTGCTGTCGCTGATGCTGGTGATGCTGGGTCTGACCTTCTTCTCTGCCAGCATGTGGACCGGTGGGGCGCTGGGTACCGGTCTGGTGTTTGACGACTTCATCAAGGCCGTGCTGCTGGGCAATTTGCTGCTGGGGGTCTATACCGCCTGTCTGGGCTATATCGGTGCCTCGACCGGCCTTTCTACTCATCTGTTGGCGCGTTACTCCTTCGGCGTCAAAGGCTCCTGGCTGCCTTCGCTGCTGTTGGGCGGTACCCAGGTCGGTTGGTTTGGTGTCGGGGTGGCGATGTTTGCCCTACCGGTACAGAAGGCCACGGGGATCGACGTGAACTGGTTGATCGCCATCTCTGGCATCTTGATGACGGTCACCGTCTACTTCGGTATTTCTGCCTTGATGGTGCTGAGCTTTGTTGCCGTACCAGCCATCGCGTTGCTCGGTGGTTACTCCGTCTGGCTGGCTGTCACTTCCGCCGGTGGTATGGAAGCCCTGCAGCAAGTTCAGCCATCCAATCCCATCGAGTTCACCACGGCGCTGACCATGGTGGTCGGTTCCTTTATCAGTGCAGGAACCCTGACCGCTGATTTTGTCCGCTTTGGTCGCAAACCCTGGGGCGCCGTCATGATTACCATGGTGGCGTTTTTTTTGGGCAACACATTGATGTTCGTCTTTGGGGCTGCCGGCGCGGCTGTGACCGGTCAAGCCGATATCTCTGAAGTGATGCTGATGCAGGGGCTGTTGATCCCCGCCATCCTGGTGCTTGGCCTCAATATCTGGACCACCAACGACAATGCCCTCTATGCTTCCGGCCTCGGTTTTGCCAACATCACGGGTCTCAAGAGCAAGCCGCTCAGCGTGATCAATGGCCTGGTCGGTACTGCCTGTGCGCTCTGGCTGTACAACAACTTCGTCGGTTGGCTGGCTTTTCTGAGTACGGCGATCCCGCCCATCGGTGGCATCATCATCATGGATTTCCTGCTCAATCGTGAACGTTATCGTCAATTTGCCGACCAGCAATTCGAAGCCATTCGCTGGCAGGCGTTGGTTGCCACCGCCGTCGGAGTAGCCGTCGGCAAGTGGCTGCCGGGCATAGTGCCCCTCAACGCGGTGATGGGCGCCGCCTTCACCTATTTCATTCTGGTTCGGCTCACGCCACGACTGATTCTGGTACAGGAAGCAGACAAATGCTGATTCAACATATTCGTCTCGTCGACCGGGAAGGTTTTTGGCAGATCCGTTGCCAGGATGGCGTCATCACCGCTATCGAGCCCCATGATGAACATGCGGTGGCAGGCCATGTGCTGGACGGGGAGGGGGGGCTGGCTATCGCTCCCTTCATCGAGCCCCATATTCACCTCGACACAACCCAGACCGCCGGTGAGCCGAGCTGGAACCTTTCCGGCACCCTGTTCGAGGGGATCGAGCGCTGGGCCGAGCGCAAGGCACTGCTGACCCATGATGATGTAAAACAACGCGCAATCCAGACGCTGAAGTGGCAGATCGCCAATGGCATCCAGTTTGTCCGTACTCACGTCGATGTCTCCGATCCCAACCTGGTCGCCCTAAAGGCGATGCTGGAAGTGCGAGAGGAGATGAAGGAGTGGGTCGAGCTGCAGATCGTTGCCTTCCCCCAGGAGGGGATCCTCTCCTACCCCAATGGCAAGGCCTTGCTGGAGGAGGCGCTCAAGCTCGGGGCTGACGTGATCGGTGCCATTCCCCATTTCGAGTTTACCCGGGAATATGGCGTCGAAAGTCTGCATTACATCTTCGATCTGGCCGAGAAGTATCAGGTTCTGGTGGATGTGCACTGTGACGAGATCGACGACGAACAGTCCCGCTTCATCGAGACCCTGGCGACCCAGGCCTACGAGCGCGGCATTGGCCATCGAGTGACCGCCAGCCATACCACGGCGATGCACTCCTATAATGGCGCTTATGCTTCCCGCCTGTTCCGGCTGCTCAAGATGGCGGGTATCAACTTTGTCGCCAACCCCTTGGTGAACATCCATCTGCAGGGGCGGTTTGATACCTATCCCAAGCGCCGTGGCATCACCCGGGTGAAGGAGATGCTGGAGGCGAACATCAATGTCTGCTTCGGCCACGATGATGTGTTCGATCCCTGGTACCCCATGGGCACGGCCAACATGTTGCAGGTGCTGCACATGGGGCTGCATGTCTGCCAGATCATGGGTTATGAGCAGATCAACGAGGGGTTGAAGCTGATTGGCAGCCACAGCGCCCGTACCCTGAATGTACAGGATCGCTACGGCATCGAGGTGGGCAAGCCTGCCAACCTGCTGATCCTGCCCGCAGAAAATGGCTTCGATGCGGTGCGCCGCCAGGTGCCAGTGCGTTACTCCGTTCGCCACGGCAAGGTGATCGCCCAAACCCGGCCAGCGCAGACGGAAATCCTGCTCGGTCAGCCGGAACCGGTTGATTTTCGGCGATAAGTTTTCAATCAACCGGTTGGGCGATTAGTTCCCCCTCTGGGCACAATGGTCGGCATTGCGCATAATGTCGGCCTGAGCCTGAAGGAGTAACGCCATGCAAACCTGGTTATATGTTGCTGCAGGGGGGGCCATCGGTGCCTCCCTTCGTTTTGGGATTGCCGAATTGATGGCCCTGTTGCTGGGGCGCCATTTTCCCTACGGCACCCTGCTGGTCAACGTGATCGGCTCCTTCATCATGGGGGTGGCCTATGCCCTCATCAGCCATAGTCATGTCGTCGAGCACCCGATGAAACCCCTGTTGATGGTGGGGATCCTGGGGGCACTGACGACCTTCTCCTCCTTCGCGCTCGATACCGTGGTGCTGGCTCAGCATGGCGCCTATCTCAAGGCACTGCTTAACATAGTGCTCAACCTGAGCCTCTGTCTGGCCATGGTGGTGCTGGGCATGCAGTTGGTGGCGAGCCGGGTTTAAGGTGTCCGCACGCCATTGGCTCTGGTAAACTGGCGACCATTCTTTGCTCTATGGGTGTTTAGAGGATGTCAGAACAAGCAACGACAACGCATTTTGGCTTTAAAACCGTGGCTGCAACCGAGAAAGAAACTCTGGTGGCAGGCGTCTTCCATTCGGTGGCGGCCAAGTATGATCTGATGAACGATCTGATGTCGTTCGGCATCCACCGCCTGTGGAAGCGTTTCACCATCGACTGCTCCGGGGTTCGCAAGGGCCAGAAGGTGCTGGATCTGGCCGGGGGCACCGGCGATTTGACCGCCAAGTTCTCCCGCATCGTCGGCGAGACTGGCCAGGTGGTGCTGGCGGATATCAACGATTCCATGCTCAAGGTGGGCCGAGACAAGCTGCGCAATCTGGGAGTGGCAAACAACGTCTCCTACGTGCAGGCCAACGCCGAGGCGCTGCCCTTCCCGGACAATCACTTCGACGTCATCACCATAGGTTTCGGCCTGCGCAACGTGACCAACAAGGACAAGGCGCTGGCCTCCATGTTCCGGGTACTGAAGCCGGGCGGACGCCTGCTGGTATTGGAATTCTCCAAGCCGGTGAGTGACGTGATCGCCAAGATGTACGATCTCTACTCCTTCAAATTGCTGCCGAAAATGGGCGAAATCGTCGCGAACGACAGCGAAAGCTACAAGTATCTGGCGGAGTCCATCCGCATGCACCCGGACCAGCAGACTCTGGCCGGCATGATGGAAGAGGCCGGCTTCGAGCAGGTCGAGTTCTACAACCTGACTCAGGGCGTCGTTGCCCTGCACCGCGGTTACAAGTTTTAAGGTTGCCTATGCCGATGGATGCCATGGTCACCGCGGTGATCGAAACCAGCCTCAACCGGCTGCTGGAACTGGACAAACAGAGCCCGGAGCGGCTGCGCAAGCTGACCGGCAAGGTGCTCAAGCTGGAGCTGCGTGAACTCAAGCCGCTCTGGTTTGTCTTCTCCGATCGTCGGCTGGACGTGCTGGCCCGCTACGAGGGGGAGGCTGATGCGGTCCTCAGCCTGTCGCTGACGGCGCTCGGTCTGCTGAAAGATCCGTCCGCCCTGACCCGCTACATCCGCGAGGAGAAGCTGGATCTGAGCGGCGATCCCCAGCTGGTGCAGGCGTTCAGCGTGCTGCTGGGGGAGCTCGACATCGACTGGGAAGAGGAACTCTCCCGCTATACCGGTGATGTGATGGCTCACACCCTGCTGCGGGGTGCTCGTCAGGCCAGGAGCCTGGTGGGCCGTGAGCTGTGCCGCTCCCAGCGTCAGCTGGCAGAATACCTGACCGAAGAGATCCGCCTCGCGCCGGGTCCGCTGGAAGTGGCGAGCTTCAACGACGATGTCGAGGTGCTGGCCCAGCAACTCAAGGCCGTTGAACTGCGCCTGGCCCGTTTCGAACAGCAGGTGACCTGATGACCCCGAAGGAGTTCAAACGCCTCTATCGCATCGTCACCATACTGCTGGAGCAGGGCATCGACGAACTGGTGCCCGCCCGCTATCAACCCTGGCCTGGTCGTCTGGCCCGGCGCAGCCTGTTCTGGCTGAAGAACAAACAACCCGATCTCAGCCGTGGTGCCCGCATCCGGCTCGCCTTCGAGGCGCTCGGTCCCATTTTCATCAAGTTCGGCCAGATGCTCTCGACCCGGCGCGATCTGTTGCCGCCGGATATCGCCGAAGAGCTGGCGCTGCTGCAGGACAGGGTGCCCCCCTTCTGCGGCCAGGCCGCCCGTCAGCAGATCGAGCGCAGTCTGGGCTGCGCCATCGAGACCCTGTTCGACGACTTCGACGAGACGCCGCTGGCGTCCGCCTCCATCGCCCAGGTGCATACCGCACGGTTGAAGGAGAATGGCCGCGAGATCGTCATCAAGGTGATCCGCCCCGACATCGAACACGTCATCGAGGCCGACCTGCGCCTGATGCAGGCGCTGGCCCGTCTGGTGGCCCGTTTCGTGCCCCAGAGCGCACGGCTGCGCCCCATCGAGGTGGTGGAGGAGTATCGCAAGACCATACTCGACGAGCTCAACCTGATGCGCGAGGCGGCCAACGCCATCCAGCTGCGCCGCAACTTCACCGGCTCCGAGGCGCTCTATGTGCCCGAGGTGTTCACCGATCACTGCCGCGAGCAGGTATTGGTGATGGAGCGCATCTACGGCATCGCGGTGTCCGACATCGCGGCGCTGGAGGCCAACGGCACCAACATGAAGCTGCTGGCAGAACGCGGGGTGGAGGTCTTCTTCACCCAGGTGTTCCGCGACAGCTTCTTCCACGCCGACATGCACCCGGGCAACATCTTCGTCTCCTTTGATCACCCGGAGAATCCGCTCTGGATCGGTATCGACTGTGGCATCGTCGGAACCCTCAACCGGGAAGACAAGCGCTACTTGGCGGAGAACTTCCTCGCCTTCTTCAACCGCGATTATCGCCGGGTGGCCGAACTGCACGTGGAGTCCGGCTGGGTGCCGGCCGACACCAAGGTGGACGAGTTCGAATTCGCCATCCGCACCGTGCTGGAGCCCATCTTCGAGAAGCCGCTGTCCGAGATCTCGTTCGGTCACGTGCTGCTCAACCTGTTCAACACGGCGCGCCGTTTCCACATGACGGTGCAGCCGCAGCTGGTGCTGCTGCAGAAGACCCTGCTCTATGTGGAAGGGTTGGGCCGTCAGCTCTATCCCCAGCTGGATCTGTGGCAGACCGCCAAACCCTATCTGGAAAACTGGATGCACCAGCAGGTGGGGCCGAAGGCGGTATTGAATGCGATTCGCGAGAAGGCGCCCTTCTGGGCCGAGAAGCTGCCCGAGTTGCCGGAGCTGGTCTACGAGACCCTGCGCCAGACTCGCCATCAGCAGCTGCATTTCGACCAGATGTTTGCCGAGTTCCGCCGCCACAGCCGGCGGCAGGGGCAGGCTCGCTACCTCTTAGGGGTGGGAGCCAGCCTGCTATTGGCGGGTGTATTCTTGCTGACCCAAAAACAACATATTGAGTGGGGACAAATCAGTCTCGCCGGCGCCGGGTTATGCTGGTTGCTCGGCTGGCTGCGCGCCCGCTCCCATTAAACAAAAAGTGCGCCGAATGGCGCCAACTCTGGAGAAATATCATGGGTGGTATCAGTATTTGGCAATTGTTGATCATCGCTGTCATCGTCGTGCTGCTGTTCGGTACCAAGAAACTGCGCGGGATTGGTGGTGACCTGGGTGCGGCGGTCAAGGGCTTCAAGAAGGCGCTCTCCGATGAGCCGGCCGACGCCAAACCCGAGCAGAAAGATGCCGATTTTCCCCCGAAACAGCTGAACGAAACGGCTGCCCAGAGCAGCGAGCCCGCCAAGCAGAAAGATAAAGATCAGGCCTAAGCCATGTTCGATATCGGTTTTTGGGAGCTGATCGTCATCGGCGTGGTGGCGCTGTTGGTGCTGGGGCCCGAGCGGCTGCCGGTTGCCATCCGTACCGCCACCCACTGGATCCGGCTCATTCGTTCGACCGCCAATTCGGTCAAGTCCGAGCTGGAGCAGGAGCTCAAGTTGCAAGAGCTGCACAATGACCTGAAAAAGGCCGAGAAGCTGCAGATGAGCAATCTGAGCCCAGAGCTGCAAGAGTCCATCGAACAGCTCAAGTCGGCGGCCCAGTCCGTAAACCGGCCCTATCAGGTGGAAAACGAGATCCGGCCGACCCAGGCTGACCCGACTGCTTCCGTCGAGCCCGCCCCTGCAACCGCTGCGGCGGTGCCGCCGGTCGATAGCCAGCAGCAGGCTCCGGCCGCCAGCGAGCAGGCCGGCAAAGACAAAGAGGAGGTGAAGCCATGACCCAGGCCGAGCAACCCCTCATCAGCCATCTAGTGGAGCTGAGAACGCGCCTGCTGCGTTCCGTTGCTGCCATCCTGCTGGTGTTTGTCGCGCTGATCTACTTCTCCAACGACATCTACGATTTCATCGCCCAGCCGCTGCTCAGCCAGTTGCCGGAGGGCACCAGCATGATAGCGACGGATGTGGCGACCCCCTTCATCACGCCGATCAAGCTGACCCTGGTGGTCTCCTTCTTCGTAGCGATCCCCTATCTGCTCTATCAGGCCTGGGCCTTCATCGCCCCCGGTCTGTACCAGCACGAGCGGCGACTCATCATGCCGCTGGTTGCCTCCAGTGCCGTGTTGTTCTATGCGGGGATGGCGTTTGCCTACTACGTGGTGTTCCCGCTGGTGTTCGGTTTCTTCACCAGTACCGCCCCTACCGGGGTGACGGTGGCGACCGACATTGCCAGCTATCTGGACTTCGTACTGACCCTGTTCTTCGCGTTCGGGGTGGCGTTCGAAATTCCGGTGGCCACCATACTGCTGTGCTGGACCGGCGTGACCACGCCCAAGAGCCTGAAGGAGAAGCGCCCCTACGTCGTTGTCGGGGTGTTCGTGGTCGGCATGCTGCTGACACCGCCCGATGTGTTCTCCCAGACCCTGCTGGCGATCCCCATGTGGGCGCTGTGGGAACTGGGCCTCTTCTTTGCCCGTTTCTATGTGAAGAAAGAGGATGAAGAACAGCAGGAACAGACCGAGGAGGGGAGCTGAGGCTCCCTTCCTCTTTTCATGCACCCGTTCGAGGCGTATGGTGATGCCCCATCGAGTAGATGGTTTTCAAATACCTGATATGCCGCCTTTTTACCCGGAACGTCTCGCATCATGATCGATATTGGTCTCAACCTCATCAGCAGCCAGTTTGCCGGTGAACAGCCAGAACTGGTGGCTCGAGCCCGTGCCGCCGGCGTGGAGGCGCTGATCCTGACCGGCACCGATCTGGCCGGCAGCCGGGAGAGCGCCGAACTGGCTGCCCGTTGGCCGGGCTACTGCTTCTCTACCGCCGGGGTGCATCCCCACGATGCCAAGAGTGTCGATGAGGCGACACTACCCGCCCTGCGCGAGCTGGCGGCCCTGCCACAGGTGGTGGCCATCGGCGAGTGCGGCCTCGACTACAACCGGGATTTCTCCCCCCGTCCGGTACAGGATGCGGTATTTGACGCCCAGCTGGCGTTGGCCGCCGAGCTCGGGATGCCGGTATTTCTGCACTGCCGCGATGCCCACACCCGTTTCATCGAGATCCTGCGTCCCTGGCTGCCCCGCTTGCCCGGGGCCGTGCTGCACTGCTTCACAGGTTCCGACGAGGAGCTGGACGAGTGCCTGGCGCTGGGGCTGCATATCGGGGTGACCGGTTGGCTCTGCGACGAGCGCCGCGGCCAGCCGCTGCGTGAGCAGGTGGCCCGCATTCCGGCTGGCCGCCTGATGATAGAGACGGATGCCCCCTATCTGGTGCCGCGGGATTTGAAACCCAGACCGAAACGCAACGAACCCGCTTTTTTGCCGCACATTGCCCAGGTGGTGGCGGCCTGCCGTGGTGAAGCGCCCGAGGCCTTGCTGGCCCATACCCGGGCCACCTCCGCCGCATTTTTCCAACTTCCTCTTTTGGAGTGACTCATGGCTACAACTCTTCCGGGCGCCTTTCCGGGCCGCCGCCTGCGCCGGGTGCGCAAACATGATTTCAGCCGTCGTCTGGTGCGCGAGAACGTACTGACCGCCAACGATCTCATCTACCCCGTGTTCGTGCTGGAGGGGGAGAAGCGCCGTGAGGCCGTGCCCTCCATGCCCGGGGTGGAGCGTCTCTCCATCGATCTGCTGCTGGAGGAAGCGGCCGAGCTGGTGGAGCTCGGGGTACCAGCCATCGCCCTGTTCCCGGTGACTCCGCTGGAGAGCAAGAGCCTGATGGCGGAAGAGGCCTACAACCCGGATGGCCTGGCCCAGCGCACCGTGCGTGCCCTCAAGGCCCGCTTCCCGGAGTTGGGGGTCATCACCGATGTGGCGCTCGATCCCTTCACCACCCACGGTCAGGACGGCATCATTGATGACGAAGGCTATGTGCTGAACGACATCACCACCGAGATCCTGATCAAGCAGGCGCTCTCCCATGCTGCCGCCGGGGTGGATATCGTCGCGCCGTCCGACATGATGGATGGCCGTATCGGTGCCATCCGCGCCGCGTTGGAAGAGAACGGCTTCATCAACACCCAGATCATGGCCTACTCCGCCAAGTACGCCTCCCACTACTACGGCCCGTTCCGCGATGCAGTCGGTTCCGCCGGCAACCTTGGCAAGAGCAACAAGGCCACCTACCAGATGGACCCGGCCAACGGCAACGAGGCCCTGCACGAGGTGGCGCTGGATCTGCAGGAAGGGGCGGACATGGTGATGGTCAAGCCGGGCATGCCCTATCTGGACGTGGTTCGCCAGGTGAAGGATCAGTTCGGCGTGCCGACCTTCGCCTATCAGGTGAGCGGTGAATATGCCATGCACATGGCGGCGATCCAGAATGGCTGGCTCAAGGAGAAGGAGTGCATCCTGGAATCCCTGCTCTGCTTCAAGCGCGCCGGGGCCGACGGCATCCTCACCTACTTCGCCAAGCGCGTGGCGCAGTGGCTGAAGGAAGATGCCCGGGCCTGATGGCAGGACGCCTTCTATGCAATGCAGACAATGCCGGCCCCGGGGCCGGCATTGTCGTTTCTGGGAGGCTATCTGGTCGTTTTGCGCGCACCTTTTGACCAAATGTGGGCCGCGGCCCTCGCTCTCGATGGCAAAGGCTTGATTAATGGGGTTTCTGCCTACATCTTAGGTAGTCCAAGCAAGCTTCTGGACGGCAGGGGCTGTAGAGAATTTAGAGGTATTGCCGGATGACTAACCCTTTGCTGACAATGGACTCGCTGCCCCCGTTCAGCCAGATCCAGCCCGACCAAGTACAGCCTGCCGTGACGCAGGCTATTGCCGATTGCAAACAGAAGATCAGCGATGTGCTGGCCCAGCGCGAGCCCCATACCTGGGACAGCCTGATCGCCCCGCTGGAAGAAGTAAATGACCGTCTGTCCCGGATCTGGTCGCCGGTCAGCCACCTCAACTCCGTGCTCAACAGCGAGGCGCTGCGCGAGGCCCACGACGCCTGCCTGCCGCTGCTGTCCGAATTCCAGACCTATGTCGGTCAGCACGAAGGGCTCTACCAAGCCTACCTGGCCCTCTCCGAGAGCGACGATTTCCCCCTGCTGAGCGCCGCCCAGCGCAAGGAGATCCAGAATACCCTGCGCGATTTTCGCCTGTCCGGTATCGGCCTGCCCGCCGAGGCGCAGCAGCGCTACGGCGAGATCCAGGCCCGCCTCTCCGAGCTGGCCTCCCGTTTCAGCAACAACGTGCTGGACGCGACCCACGGGTGGAGCAAGCTGGTGACCGACGAGGCCGAGCTGGCCGGGCTGCCTGCGAGTGCACAGGCCGCCGCTCGCCAGATGGCCGAGCTGAAAGGCAAGCAGGGCTGGCTGTTCACCCTGGATATCCCCTCCTACCTGCCGGTGATGATGTATGCCGACAACCGCGAGTTGCGCGCCGAGATGTACGAGGCCTTCACCACCCGTGCCTCGGATCAGGGTCCGAATGCCGGCAAGTGGGACAACTCCGCCATCATGACCGAGCTGCTCGCTCTGCGCCGCGAGCTGGCCCAGCTGCTGGGATTTGCCAACTACGCAGAGCTCTCCCTGGCGACCAAGATGGCGGACAAGACGGAGCAGGTGGTGAACTTCCTCACCGATCTGGCCTGGCGCTCCCTGCCGCAGGGCAAGGCGGAGCTGGAGGAGATCCGAACCTTCGCCGCCGAGCAGCACGGCCAGAGCGAACTGGCTGCCTGGGATCTCGCCTACTACGCCGAGAAGCTTAAGCAGCACAAGTTCTCCATCTCCGATGAGCAACTGCGCCCCTACTTCCCGGCCAGCAAGGTGGTGAAGGGGTTGTTCGAGGTGGTGAAACGGGTATTCGGCATGAAGGTGCGCGAGCGCCTCGGTATCGATACCTGGCATCCGGATGTGCGCTTCTATGACATCTTCGACGCCGATGACGAGCTGCGTGGCAGCTTCTACCTCGACCTCTATGCCCGCGAGCACAAGCAGGGCGGAGCCTGGATGGATGTCTGCCTGGGTCGCCGCTACCGTCGCGATGGTTCGTTGCAAAAACCGGTGGCTTACCTGACTTGCAACTTCAACGGCCCGGTGGATGGCAAACCGGCCCTGTTTACCCACAACGAAGTGGTCACCCTGTTCCACGAGTTCGGTCACGGCATTCACCACATGCTGACCCAGGTCGATGTGGTCGGGGTGGCCGGCATCAACGGCGTGGCTTGGGATGCGGTGGAGCTGCCGAGCCAGTTCCTCGAGAACTGGTGCTGGGAGTCCGAGGCGCTGGCCTTTATCTCCGGCCACTACGAGACCGGCGAGCCACTGCCTGCCGATCTGCTGGAGAAGATGATGGCGGCCCGCAACTTCCAGGCGGCCATGCAGATGCTGCGCCAGCTGGAGTTCGCCCTGTTCGATTTCCGCCTGCATCAGGAGTTTGACCCGGCCAAACCGGATCAGATCCCGGCCCTGCTGGACGAAGTACGCAGCCAGGTTGCCGTGATGACGCCGCCGGCGTTCAACCGCTTCCAGCACAGCTTCTCCCACATCTTCGCGGGCGGTTATGCGGCGGGTTACTACAGCTACAAGTGGGCCGAGGTGCTCTCCGCCGATGCTTTCTCCCGTTTCGAGGAGGAGGGGATTTTCAACCCGGTCACCGGCCAGTCCTTCCTCAGACACATTCTGGAGAAAGGCGGTTCAAAAGAGCCCATGGAGCTGTTCAAGGCCTTCCGTGGCCGCGAGCCCAGAGTGGATGCCCTGCTGCGCCATAGCGGGATTGCCGCGTGACACCCGTAGGTGCGAGCTTCAAGCAGATACACTTTTGCGGCTAATTTGCGGCATAGTGAGATCGCCGCGTGATTTTTGAGATAAAAAGGGACCTGATGGTCCCTTTTCTCAATGCTTTTTAATATCTTGCTGACTGCATATTTGCACTTTCGACGCCTCTTAAAGTAGAGTCGTCTCTAAACTTTCAAGGGGGCAATGCCACTTGCCATGAGGCGAGCACTCGATTCTGTCTATCAAATCATCTCCAGTCTGGCTCATTCGAGTGGTCGGGAATATTTTGATACCTTCGTGAGTGAAATCGCCTCGGTCCTGATGGCCGATGTCGTCCTGATCGCCAGTTGGGAGGCCTCCTCTGGCCAACTTAGGGGACATGCCGCCTACCCGGCTTCGCTCGATCCCGCCTCTCTGGATTTGCCGCTGACCGCCACCCCGGAAGCCATCACCTGGCAGGAGAGTGAGGCCTGGTTCAGCGACCGCTTGCTGCAACTGTTTCCCCATACCCCGCTGGCACAGGAGTGGCAGGCACAGGCTTATGCCGGCATTGCGCTCAAAAATGCCGAAGGACAGACCATAGGCCTCTGCAGCCTCCTCTATCGTCACCCCCAAGACAATATGGCCAAGGTGATGGGGCTGCTCAGGCTGCTGGCGCCCCTGGCGGGCCGTGAACTGGCACTGATGCTGCCACAAAGGGTGTCTCCAACCCTGTTTCCCGAGACGCCCCACGAGCTGCAGAACATGCTGAGCCAGGCACCGGTCGGGATCGGCAAGCTGGATCTCGGCGGCCGTATTCTCTGGGTCAACCCGGCCATCGAACAGATGCTGGGGTACCCCCTTGATGAGCTGCTCCAGTACTCCATCTCCGACATCAATCACCCGGAAGACTGGCTGCGCAGCACCGAGCATTACGATCAGATCTACCGTGGCGAGCGCAACAGCTTCACCCAGGAGAAGCGCTATCGCTGCAAGGGGGGGGAGATCCTGTGGGGACGGGTGACCGTTACCCTGATCCGCGATGCCGAGCAGCGGCCGGACTACCTGATGGTGCTGCTGGAGAATATCGATCCCCTGCGCCGCCATGCCGAGCAGCTCAAGCTTTCCCACCGGGTCTATGACAACCTCTCCGAGGCGATCCTGGTGTGCGATGCCGACAGCCGCATCATCTCGGTCAACCCGGCGTTCGAGCAGATCACCGGCTACAGCAGCGAGGAGGTGTGTGGTCAGCGCCCCAGCATGCTCAAGTCCGGGCTGCACGACCAGGCCTTCTATGCCGATATGTACCACGCGCTGGAGCGGGTCGGCGTCTGGCGTGGCGAGGTGTGGAACAAGCGCAAAAACGGCAAGCTCTATCCCCAGCAGCTGATGATCAGCACCCTGAGGGAAGAGGGCAAAATCCAGCAATATATCGCCATTTTCAGCGACCTTTCCCAGACCAAGCTGGCCGAGCAGAAGATCGCGATCCAGGCCAACTACGACAACCTTACCAGCCTGCCCAACCGCTGGCTGTTTGGCCGCTGTCTCGCCCGCTTCTGCGAGCGGGGTGAGCGTTTCGCCCTGATGGTGCTGGATCTCAACAACTTCAAGGCGGTCAACAACAGCATGGATCACCATGCCGGTGACGCCCTGCTGCGCGAGGTGTCGGATCGCCTGGTGAGCCGGGTGCGCACCGAGGATCTGGTGGCGCGTATCGGTGGCGACGAGTTTGCCTTTCTGGTGCCCGGCATCGTTACCCGCCGCCAGGCCGAGGTATTTGCCAAGCAGGTGATCGGCAGCTTTGCCCGCCCCTTCATGCTGGCCAACCAGCACCTCTATGTGACGGCCACCATCGGCATGACCCTCTGTCCCAGCGATGGCGGCGAGAGCGACGAGCTGCTGCGCAATGCGGAGCAGGCGCTGTTTGCCGCCAAGCGGCAGGGTCGGCTGATCGGCACCTACTGCGCTTCAATGCGCGAAGAGGTGCGCCAGCGCCACCAGATGCAACAGGATCTGGCGGAGGCCATCAAGCAGGAGCAGCTGACCATGGCCTACCAGCCCATCTGGGACAACCGCAGTGGACGGGTGGCCAAGCTGGAGGCTCTGGTGCGTTGGTATCACCCGCACTGGGGGCAGGTCTCTCCCGCCGAATTCATCCCGCTGGCGGAAGAGGCTGGCCTGATCCAGAGTTTGGGAGCCCTGGTGCTGTGGCAGTCGTGCCGGGATCTGGCGCGCCTGCAGCAATCCGGTTTTCCGGAGCTGCAGATGTCGATCAATCGTTCCACCATGGAGTTCCAGACCATAGATCCGGAGGCGAGCGAATGGCTCAAGGTGATCCATCACTTCGGGCTCAATCCTGCCGACATCGTCATCGAAATCACCGAATCCCTGCTGATGGAGAGCAGCGACCAGCACAGGATCCGGATCGAGGCACTGCGCGAGGCAGGCTGCAAGCTGGCCATCGATGATTTCGGGACCGGCTATTCGGCGCTCAACTATCTGCGCACCTTCCCGGTGGATCTGGTCAAGATAGATCGCTCCTTCGTGCGTCACATCCCGTTCAACGAGCAAGATCGCATGCTGCTCGACGGCATTATCAACATAGTGCACAACCTCGGTATGCAGGTGGTGATCGAGGGAGTGGAGACCCGCGAGCAGCTCAACTTCCTCTGCCAGAAGGGGTGTGCCTTCACTCAGGGCTATCTGCTTAGCCGCCCGCTGACGTTCGATGACCTGACCGATTATCTCGATCTCAACCGCCAGGGAATGAACCTCTCCATCGTGAGGTGATCTGGCGCTTCTGCTATCATGGCCGCTTCCGTGCGTGTCATGAGTCTGTTCCCAATGCCCCATATTCAGGTTTTCAGTAAAGTGCCCGCCCGCGACGGCGAGCTCGATGCCCTGCGCCAGCGCCTCGCCGACGTGGAGTTTCCGGCCCCCTTTGCGCTGGTGCTGACCGAACAGCGATTGGAGCTGCGCAAGCTGGATGAACCCAAGCTGGGCGCCGTCTATGTGGATTTCGTCGAAGGGGCGGTCGCCCATCGCCGCAAGTTCGGTGGTGGCCGCGGCCAGTCCATCGCCAAGGCGGTGGGGCTCAAGGCGGGGGCGACCCCAACCGTGGTGGATGCCACCGCCGGGCTGGGACGCGATGCCTTCGTGCTCGCCTCCCTCGGCTGCCGGGTGACCATGATAGAGCGCAGCCCGGTCGTCGCGGCCCTGCTGCAGGATGGTTTGACGCGGGCGGCGCAGGATCCCGAGATAGGCCCCTGGGTGAGCGAGCGGATGCAGTTGTTGCAAGGGCCTGCCGTGGACACCCTGCTGGCGCTGACGGAGCGGCCCGAGGTGGTTTACCTCGACCCCATGTTCCCCCACAAGCAGAAGTCGGCGCTGGTGAAAAAGGAGATGCGGGTGTTCCAGTCGCTGGTGGGGCCGGATCTCGACGCCGATGCCCTGTTGCCAGCGGCGCTCAAGATGGCCGACAAGCGGGTGGTGGTGAAGCGCCCCGACTACGCGGGCTGGCTCAACGAACACAAGCCCAGCATGGCCATCGAGACCAAGAGCAACCGCTTCGATGTCTATGTGCTGGCAGCCATGACGGCGGCTTGATCAACTGTCTGGGTGAATCAAATAGAGAGGAGGGCCAACCAGGTTGGCCCTCCTTTTTGTTGGCCGCTATCCGGCGCTCAAGGTTTGGGGGCTATCAAGATTCGGGAGCGAAGCGGATCCGTTTCTGCTCGCCCTGCCATAGCAGGTCGAGGGTGGCCAGCTCGGCCAGACAGAGTCGCTCCCCACTCTCCAGCAACAGGTACTCTACGCCCTCCCTGGCCTCTATGGTACGGATCCTGTCTGCCCACTGACGCCCGTCCCGGCAGGTCAGCGTCACCGGCAATTGCCAGCTGGCGGCGATCTCGAGCCAGTCGTAGAGGTCGCAACTGATGGGTTGGTAGTCGGTCATGGTCTGCTCCTTGATGGGAGAGGGGCTCAGGCTTCCTGCAGGCGGGTGGGCCAGCCCATCTTCTGCTGGCGCTCTACCTCGAGGCGCAGCTCGCTGGCGCGCAGATAATGCTCTTCCAGCCAACCCTTGGGCAGGGTCAGGGTCAGGGCATCCTCTTCGGCTTCAAGGGTGAAGTGGGGCACAGTACCCTGGGTGCGGCGCATGCAGAGGATCAGGGCGATGCGCAGGATGCGGGCCAGCCGGATTGCTTGGCGAGCCGTCACGGCGCCCTGCTTCTCCAGCGGTTCCAGCTTGAACTCATCCCGCTGGTTGAACAGCAGGGCTGACAACAGCTTCTTCTGCGCAGGAGTGAAGCCCGGCATGTCGATGTTGTCGATGATGTAGGCGGCGTGTTGCGGCGCCTTTTTATACTCGATGCACAGACCGATCTCGTGCAGCAGCGCAGCATAGCGCAGGATCGGCCGACCATAGCGCTTGGAGAGGCGCCAGGCCGGTTGCAGCTGGGTGAACGCCTCGATGGCGGTATCGCGCACCCGTTCGGCGTGCTCTTTATCGAGCTGGTAGCGGTTGATCAGGCTGTCTGCGGTGCGATCCCGGGCGTCACAGTCGTGATTGTTGCCGAGCAGGCCGTAGATCAGCCCTTCACGCAGGGCGCCGCCGGCCAGCGTCATGCTCTCGATGCCGAGGGTCTCAAAGATGGCGATCAGGATGGCGAGACCGGAAGGGAACACGGTCAGCCGTTCGGCCGCCAACCCTTCCAACTGCAGCTGATCCAGCCGGCCGCAGGCGATGGCCTGTGCCATCAGTTCCTGCAATTTCGGCAGGGTGACCCGTTCGCTCTTGCCTTGGGCCATCATGATCTCCTGCAGCGCCTGGACAGTGCCGGAGGCGCCGACGCAGGTACGCCAGCCGAGAGTGCGATATTCGTCAGCCACTCTCTCCAGCACCGTTTTGGCGGCAGCGATGGCCTGGTTGAAGCGGGTTTCGGAGAGCTCGCCGTCACCGAAGTGGTTGTTGAGCCAGGTGACGCAGCCCATGTGCAGGCTGTTGAGCAGTTTTGCCTCGCTGTGCTCGCCGATCACCAGCTCGGTGCTGGCGCCGCCGATGTCGATCACCAGCCGGTTGCCTTCCCCCGCCGAGGTCCAGGAGACCCCCTCATAGATGGTCTTGGCCTCTTCCTCACCCGAGATGATCTCGATGTTGTGGTTGAGGACCCGTTCCGCTTCGCTAAGGAATTCATCGACGTTGGTGGCCAGACGCAGGGTGGCGGTACCCACTACCCGGATGTTGTCGGCCGGAATGTCTTGCAGCTGTTCGGCAAACAGGCGCAGACAGTCCCAGCCCCGCTCCATGGCGGCACGGCTGAGACGAAACTCGGCATCGAGTCCGGCGGCGAGGCGTACCTTGCGTTTGACCTTGGTGACGGTGCGCAGAGCGCCAGCGACCTCGCGCACCACCAGCATGTGAAAGCTGTTGGAGCCGAGGTCGATGGCCGCATAGAGAGGCGAGTTGTGCAACTGGGCCGATCCTTCAGCTCTTGCGGGGCGGACGACGGCGATTGTTGCTGTTGCCACTACCCTGGCGATCCCGCATGTTGCGGTTCACCGGCTGACGGTTGCGGAACACCCGCTTCGGCGGAGTCACGTCATCCAGCAGCGCCTCACGATCATACTTGCTGACCGGGATCGGGTGATGGATGTACTCCTCGATGGCCGGCAGGTTGAAAGCATAGTCTTCACAGGCCAGGCTGATGGAGTGACCGCTTTTGCCGGCACGGCCGGTACGACCGATGCGGTGGACATAGTCCTCGCAGTCGTCAGGCAGGTCGTAGTTGAAGACGTGGGTCACGTCGGGGATGTGCAGACCACGGGCGGCCACGTCGGTGGCGACCAGGATGTCGAGGGAACCCTTGGTGAACTCTTCCAGGATCTTCATCCGCTTTTTCTGCGGCACGTCACCGGTCAGCAGACCGACACGGTGGCCGTCGTTTTCCAGCCAGGCGTGGACGTCTTCACAGACATGCTTGGTGTTGGCGAAGACGATGGCTTTCTCCGGCCACTCCTCTTCCATCAGGGAGAGCAGCAGCAACATCTTGTCTTCGTTGGAGGGGTAGAACAGCTCCTCCTTGATCCGCACGCCAGTCATCTGCTCCGGCTCAACCTGCACGTGTTCCGGATGGTTCATGTGCTCGTAGGCCAGCTCCTGCACGCGCAGGGAGAGGGTGGCGGAGAACAGCATGCTCAGACGCTCGGTGGCGGGCGGCATGCGGCGGAACAGGAAACGGATGTCCTTGATGAAGCCGAGATCGAACATGCGATCCGCTTCGTCCAGTACCACGACCTGAATGTTGCTCAGATCGATCACCTTGGACTTGAAGTAGTCGATGATGCGGCCTGTGGTGCCGATCAGGATGTCGACGCCCTGCTCCAGCACGGCCAGCTGCTTGTCGTATCCTTCGCCACCGTAGGCGAGGCCGAGTTTCAGGCCGGTGCTCGCAGCCATGCTGTCGGCATCGTTGTAAATCTGTACTGCCAGCTCCCGGGTGGGGGCCATGATGATGGCTCTGGGTTGGTTTACCAGGCGGGGCTTGGTCAGTGGATGAGTCAATAGATAGTTGAATGTCGCCGCCAGGAAGGCAATGGTCTTGCCGGTACCTGTCTGGGCCTGACCGGCGAGGTCATGGCCTTCTACCAGCAGTGGCAGAGACAGTGCCTGGATAGGCGTACAATAATGAAATCCCTTTGCTTCCAGACCAGCCAGAACTTCGGGTTCGAGGCCCATTTGGGCGAATTTGTCGGTCGTTAAGTGTGTTTTGCTCATGGCGGTAGGTTATCAGGTTAGGCTTGCAATAATAAACAGGATCATTTCAAATAGGGCAACTATTGCCTTTATTGACATGTCAATAAAGTCTTATTTACTGACTGGAGTTGGAGATGAGTGACAAGATTGTTCAGCTGAGCGATGCCAGCTTCGAGGCAGATGTAATCAAAGCCGATGGTGCCGTTTTGGTAGACTTCTGGGCCGAATGGTGTGGTCCGTGCAAAATGATTGCCCCGATCCTGGAAGAAGTTGCCCAAGAGTACGCCGGTCGTGTGACCGTTGCCAAACTGAACATCGACCATAATTCTGATACTCCGCCCAAGTACGGCATTCGTGGTATTCCGACCCTCTTGCTGTTCAAGAATGGCGAAGTGGCAGCGACCAAGGTCGGTGCACTGTCCAAAACTCAATTGAAAGAGTTCCTGGACGGCAACCTGTAATAATCCAAGAGGAGCGCATTGCAATAATGCGCTCCTTGTGTTTTATCACCTAGACGCTCACCCCGATTGGTGCTAATTTATCGCTCGTTTGCTAACCTTTTTGCCTGACTCTTTGCTCACACATCAGCCCGGCAAATCAAATCCGATCAGCATCAATCCAGCAGACTGTCTCCTCATTTCAATCCTTGCTTACAGACTTTCACCACTATGAATCTGACTGAATTAAAGAACACTCCTGTGTCTGAGCTGGTCAAGCTCGGCGAATCCATGGGGTTGGAAAATCTGGCTCGGGCGCACAAGAAAGACATTATTTTTGCCATCCTCAAGGCGCACGCCAAGGGTGGTGAAGATATCTTTGGCGACGGTGTGCTGGAAATCCTGACCGATGGTTTTGGCTTCCTGCGCAGTGCAGACGGCTCCTATCTGGCGGGTCCTGATGACATCTATGTCTCCCCGAGCCAGATCCGCCGCTTCAACCTGCGCACCGGCGACACCATCTCCGGCAAGATCCGGCCACCGAAAGAGGGCGAACGCTACTTCGCACTGCTCAAGGTCAACGAGGTCAACTACGACCGTCCGGAAAACTCCCGCAACAAGATCCTGTTTGAAAACCTCACTCCGCTGCACGCCAACGAGCGTCTGCGCATGGAGCGTGGCAACGGTTCGACTGAAGACATCACCGCTCGCGTACTGGATCTGGCCTCCCCCATCGGTAAGGGTCAGCGTGGCCTCATCGTCGCTCCGCCCAAGGCCGGTAAGACCATGCTGCTGCAGAACATCGCCCAGAGCATCGCCTACAACCACCCGGATTGTGAACTGATCGTCCTGCTGATCGACGAGCGTCCGGAAGAAGTGACCGAGATGCAGCGGATGGTGAAGGGCGAAGTGATCGCCTCCACCTTCGACGAGCCGGCTTCCCGTCACGTCCAGGTCGCCGAAATGGTGATCGAGAAGGCCAAGCGTCTGGTCGAGCACAAGAAGGACGTGGTGATCCTGCTGGACTCCATCACCCGTCTGGCCCGTGCCTACAACACCGTCATCCCGTCATCCGGCAAGGTACTGACCGGTGGTGTGGACGCCAACGCCCTGCACCGTCCGAAGCGCTTCTTCGGTGCCGCGCGCAATGTTGAAGAGGGCGGCAGCCTGACCATCATCGCCACCGCGCTGATCGATACCGGCTCCAAGATGGATGAAGTCATCTACGAAGAGTTCAAGGGTACCGGCAACATGGAACTGCACCTCTCGCGCAAGATCGCCGAGAAGCGTGTCTACCCGGCCATCGACATCACCCGCTCCGGTACTCGCAAGGAAGAGCTGCTGACCACCGGCGACGAGCTGCAGAAGATGTGGATCCTGCGCAAGATCGTCCACCCGATGGGCGAGATTGACGGCATCGAGTTCCTCATCGACAAGTTGGCGATGACCAAGACCAACGACGAATTCTTCGACGCCATGCGGCGCCAGCAGAAGTAATCCGGTCAAGAAATGACGAAACCGCGGCCCAGGTCGCGGTTTTTGTTTATGGATTGGCCGTTCGTCTGAGTACTATGAAAGACCATTGAGGCGTTGAGTGTGTATGGCCGGGTGCAGGAATGCCGGCCATATGCCAGAGTCGGCACCCCTATTTTCGATGTCACAAGGATGGAGACGTCATGACAATCCGTATCATCTTGTTGCTCGCAGCCCTGGCCGGAGCGCCGCCCCAGCTGACCGCTGCCACGACTCCTGTGCTGGTGGCCGACGAAGGGGTGGCCGAACATCTCACCTATCTCACGGATCGCTTGCAACAGGAGCAGTATGCGGCCATTGATGCGCTGCTGGATTCATTGGCCCTCGGTCAACGGGAGTACCTGCTGAGCAAGCTGCTGGCGACCCTCGAGCAACAACCGGCTCCAGCCAGTGCGGACCAGTTGGCCTGGGTGCGTGCCCAGTCGGCCAGAGTGCCCGGTTGGTTGGTCGAAAAGGAGAAGAACGGTTTTCTGGTGCAGCAGCCTGCCTATGATTTTGCCGCCCAGGCGCGCCTGTTGTTGTCGCGCTGGCTGCAGCAGGCCTGGCAGGAAGAGTATCGCCAGCAACTGGCCCTCGGCCGCTTCCAGTTCAAATCCATCTATTACCGGGCCAACCCCGAATTGGCCCAGCAGCAACAGGCGCTGCTACAGGCCTTCGAGCAACTGCCGTTGCCAGTCTGGTTGCGGGAGGCGCGTCAGCTGGCTTCCCAGAACATCTACCTGCCCGACAACCGTCTGTTGTTGCAGCTGTTGCAGCGCACCGGGGAGCCCGGGCTCTATGCCAGATTGTGGCGCCAGCCGGTGGATCAGGATGCCCTGGCGGCGCTGCCCACCATCAACCGTTTCCATCAGGGCGTGGTGGCGAGCAGGCTGCTGATCGAGGCCAGCGCCAATCCTCAGCTGAAAGGCGCAGCCCTGCACCAGCTGGGCACCCTCTCCCCCTTGCCGGAGCAGGCGAGGAGCTATCTGCTGGCCGAACTCACCAATCGCCAGTATGGCGCCCAGGTGGTTGCCCTGTTGCTGGAGGTGGACGAACCCCTGATGCTCTCGGCGTTGGCGAAACACCTGGGACGCCATGACATGCCCCCCATTGCACCTAGCCTGTTGCCCGATTCGGGTACACCCGGTGTGACACCAGGGTTATAATGCAGCACACCCTGAATCCGGTTGGGAACCCGCATGAAATACAAGGACTTGCGTGATTTTATCGCGCAGCTGGAACAAAACGGACAACTCAGGCGCATCACGCGCGAGATAGATCCCTATCTGGAGATGACCGAAATCAGCGATCGCACCCTGCGTGCGGGGGGCCCGGCCCTGCTGTTCGAAAACCCCAAAGGCCACACCATGCCGGTGCTGACCAACCTGTTCGGCACGCCGGACCGGGTCGCCATGGGCATGGGACAGCCGGATGTGAGCGCCCTGCGTCAGGTCGGGGTGTGGCTCTCCTACCTGAAGGAGCCCGAGCCGCCCCGCGGCCTCAAGGAGCTGATGGAGAAGCTGCCTATTTTCAAGCAGGTGCTCAACATGCCGACCAAGCGTCTCTCGTCCGCCCCTTGCCAGCAGGTGGTGCTGGAGGGGGATGCGGTCGACCTGGACCAGATTCCGATCCAGCACTGCTGGCCGGGTGACGTGGCACCCCTGGTGACCTGGGGTCTGACCATCACCCGCGGCCCCTACAAGAAGCGCCAGAACCTCGGCATCTACCGCCAGCAGAAGATCGGCAAGAACAAGCTGATCATGCGCTGGCTCGATCATCGCGGCGGTGCCATCGATTTTCGCGAGTGGCAGGAGGCCCACCCGGGCGAGCGTTTCCCCGTGGTGGTGGCGCTCGGTGCCGATCCGGCGACCATACTCGGCGCGGTGACGCCGGTGCCGGATACCCTCTCCGAATACGCCTTCGCGGGGCTGCTGCGGGGCAGCCGTACCGAGGTGGTCAAGGCCATCAGCTGCGATCTGGAGGTACCCGCCAGTGCCGAGATCGTGCTGGAGGGTTATCTGGAGCCGGGCGAGATGGCACCGGAAGGGCCGTTCGGGGATCACACCGGTTACTACAACGAGGTGGACGAGTTCCCCGTGTTCACCATCACCCACATCACCAAGCGTCGTGATGCCATCTATCACAGCACCTACACCGGTCGTCCGCCCGATGAGCCGGCGGTGCTGGGGCTGGCGCTCAACGAGGTGTTCGTGCCGCTGCTGCAGAAGCAGTTCCCCGAGATCGTCGACTTCTACCTGCCGCCGGAGGGCTGCTCCTACCGGATGGCGGTGGTGACCATCAAGAAGCGCTACCCGGGCCACGCCAAGCGGGTGATGCTGGGGGTCTGGTCCTTCCTGCGCCAGTTCATGTACACCAAGTTCGTGGTGGTGTGCGACGACGACGTCAACGCCCGCGACTGGAAAGACGTGATCTGGGCCATCACCACCCGGATGGACCCGGCCCGCGACACCACCCTGATCGAGCACACGCCGATCGACTACCTGGACTTCGCCTCGCCGGTCTCCGGACTCGGCTCCAAGATGGGGCTTGATGCCACCAACAAGTGGCCGGGGGAGACCAACCGCGAATGGGGTCAGCCCATCGTCCAGGACGAGGCGGTGAAACAGAAGATCGATGCCATCTGGGATGAGCTGAATATCCTTTGAGAAGAGTGAGCGGTGGCCTGACCGGCCACCGCGCCGCAAAAGAGAGATGCCATTTCGCCTGAATTGGGTATTCTCGACGGGCAAGACCAGGTCGCTGGTCACCCGTTCACAGTGAATCAATGAGCGAAAACGGGCCGAGCGAGCCCGTTACAAGGACAAGAATGCAACGTATCAAGTGCCGCGTAGAGGAACTGCGCGAATATGTCGACACCATCTGGCACGTGGCTCTGACGCCGCTGCAAGAGGTCAGTTTCAAGCCGGGCCAGTATCTGCTGGTGGTGATGAGCGATTCGGACAAACGTCCCTTCTCCATCGCCAACTCGCCGACCCGTTCCGGCGTGCTGGAGCTGCAGATCGGTGCCACCCCCGAGAACGCCTACGCCGGCCAGGTGCTGGCCCGCATGCGCGAGCAGGGCGAGATCGAGGTTGAACTGCCGGCCGGCAAGGCCTTTCTGCGCGACGAATCCCCCCGTCCGCTGATCCTGATGGCTGGCGGCACCGGTTTCTCCTACGCCAAATCCATTCTGGAATACCTGATCGCGACCGGCAGCAAGCGTCCTGTGTTCTTCTACTGGGGCGTGCGTCAGGCACACTGGCTCTACGAGCAGGAGCAGATGCAGCTGTGGGAGCGCGACTATGCCCCGCTCACCTACATCCCCGTGGTGCAGGAGCCGGAAAGCGACTGGACCGGCAAGACCGGGCTGGTGCACAAGGCCATCATGGATGACTTCGTCAGCCTGCACGACTACGACATCTATGTGGCGGGCCGCTTCGAGATGGCGGGGGCCGCGCGAGAGGAGTTCAAGATCCTCGGCGCCGAGCCGGAGCGCATCTTCGGCGATGCCTACGAGTTCATCTGATATCAGGGGCCGCCAAGGCCCCTTTTTGTTGCCCCCTGTTTACTGGCTGCCGATGTTGTGGGGCCTTTCCCGTTAGTTGACCGCCGCTACTCATGAACTACGGCGTGGCCTTACCCAAGCCTTGATAAAAAAACACCCCGCTTCTGGCGGGGTATTTTGTTGCAGGAGGCCACGGCGGACCTCTTGGTGATGGACGCGATCAGTGTCCGCCGTTGGCCTTGGGCGGAATGGTCTCGTCGAATACCGGCAGCGGCTTGTGGGTGGAAGCCAGGAAGGTGTAGATCACCGGCAGCACGAACAGGGTGAACAGGGTACCGATGGCCAGCCCCGCCACGATCACGATGCCGATGCTGAAGCGCTGGGCCGCCCCTGCGCCGGTGGCGTAGAGCAGCGGGATCAGGCCCGCAATCATGGCGGCCGTGGTCATCAGGATCGGACGCAGACGCACCTTGGCGGCCTGCATCACGGCCTCCATCCGGTTCACGCCGCGCAGCAGCTGCTGCTCCTTCGCCACTTCGCAGATCAGAATGCCGTGCTTGGTAATCAGACCCACGAGCGTGATGAGGCCCACCTGGGAGTAGATGTTCATGGTGGCCAGTCCCCATGCCAGGGCGATCAGGGCTCCGCTGATGGCGAGCGGCACCGACACCATGATCACCAGCGGGTCGCGGACCGATTCGAACTGGATCGCCAGCACCAGGAAGATGATGGCCAGGGCCAGGGCGAAGGTGGCGTAGAGCGCGTTGCCCTCGGTCACGAACTGGCGGGCTTCCCCCATGAAGTCGTAGCGGTAACCCTGGGGCAGCTTCTCTTCGGCGGTGGCCTTGAACCAGTTGATCGCATCCCCCATGGCGACGCCCGGAGCGGGTACGGCACCTATGGTGGCCGAGTTCAACTGGTTGAAGTGGGGCAGGGCGCGGGGCTCACCGACCACTTCGATGCTGATGAGGCTGCCGAGCGGGATCGACTTGCCATCGGCGGCGCGCACGTAATACCCCTTGATGGACTCGGGGTTGAGACGATATTTGCGCTCGACCTGCGGGATCACCTCATAGGAGCGGCCATCCAGGTCGATCCGGTTGACGTAGCCATCCGCCATCATGGTGCCCATGGTGATGCCGATGTCCTGCATGGTAATGCCGTAAGCGCCGGCCTTGTCCTTGTCGATGCGGATCTTCATGGTGGCTGAGTCGTAGTTCAGATCGAGATCCGAATAAACGAACTGGCCGTTGGCCTGGGTCGCCGCCAGCATCTCGCCGGCGATCAGGAACAGGCTCTCGAAGCTGTTCGGCGTGGTGATGACGAACTGGATCGGCAGGCCGCTGGAGGCACCCGGCAGTTCCGGGAACTGGAAGGTGGTAATGGCCATGCCGGGGATGTCCTTCACCAGGCCGGCGACCCGGTCCAGCACCTCTTTCTGGCTTGCTTCACGCTGGCTCCAGGGCACCATGGAGGCGATACCGAACGCCTGATTGGAGTTGAACACCCCGGAGAAGACCTGGGAGAAGGCGATCTCCGGCTGGTCGTCCAGGATCTTGTTCACGTCCGCCATGGTGTTTTCGATGTAGTCCAGGTTGGCGTTGGAAGGCGCCGTGCCCAGCACCGCCATGACCCCCTTGTCCTCCGATGGGGCCAGCTCGCTCGGGATGAACTTGAACAGCAGAGGCAGGCTGGCGAACACGATGACGGCGAATACCACCACCACGAGACGCTTTTGCATCACGGCGTGCAGCATGCTGTCGTAACGGTCGGTCATGCGGTCGAGCAGGTGGTGCACCTTGCTCTCGAACTTGCCCGGCTGCTCGTTGGCCTTGAGCATCTTGGCACACATCATGGGTGACAGGGTCAGGGCTATGATGCCCGAGACGAACACGGCGCCAGCCAGGGTCAGGGCAAACTCCTTGAACAGGGAGCCGGTAATGCCCCCCATCAGGGCGATCGGCGCATACACGGCCGCCAGGGTGACCGTCATGGCAATGACGGGCACGGCGATCTCGCGGGTACCTATGATGGCGGCACGGAACGGCTCCTCACCCTCCTTGATGTGGCGATCCACGTTTTCCAGCACCACGATGGCATCGTCCACCACCAGGCCGATGGCCAGCACCATGGCCAGCAGGGTCATCAGGTTGATGGAGAAACCGAACATGTCCATCACCATCACCACGCCGATGAGACTCAGGGGGATGGTGATGATGGGGATGATGACTGCCCGGAACGAACCGAGGAACAGGGTGATCACCACCAGTACGATGGCGGCCGCCTCGAGGATGGTCTTGATCACCTCGCTGATGGATTCGTTGATGGCGATGGTGGAGTCATACAGCACGTCGGCCTGCAGGGTGCTCGGCATGTTGCGCTTCAGGCTCGGCAGCAGCTCCAGCACATCGTGGGCGATGTTGATGGGGTTGGCGGTCGGGGCGGCGTTGACCGCCATGACCACGGCCTCGCGGCCGTTGGCGCTGGCGCGGTAGATGTCGTGGCTCTTCTCCAGGGTCACCTTGGCGATGTCGGAGAGGCGGATCACCTTGCTGTCGCGGGTCGCAACCACCAGCCGCTTGAGCTCGTCCGTATCGCTCACCTGGGTCTCGGCATTGCCGTTGAACAGGGTGAAGTAGCCGGTGGCCTGGCCGGTGGCTGACTGATAGTTGTTGCTGTTGAGCACAGTCATCACGTCGCTGGCGGTCAGGTTGAAAGCCGCCATCTTGGCCGGATCCAGCCACACCCGCAGGGCAAACTCGACGCCGCCATACAGATCCACCTTGGAGACGCCCCCCACGGTAAACAGTTGCGGCTTGATGACCCGCTCCAGATAGTCGGTGATCTGGCTGGAGTTGAGCTCCGGGCTGGTGAAGCCGAGGTAGAGCACTGCCGTGGTGGAGCCGGTGGAGGAGGTGACCGAGGGGTCTTCCGCCTCTTTCGGCAACTGGGAGCGCACCGAGTTGACCTTGGCCAGGATGTCGGACAGCGCGGCGTTAGGGTCGGTGTTGAGCTTCATGTAGGCGGTGATGGTGGAGCTGCCCAGCTGGCTGGAGGAGGTCATGAAGTCGATGTTGTCGGCTTGCGCGACCGCCTGTTCGAGCGGCTGGGTAATGAACCCCTGGATCAGGTCGGCACCGGCGCCATAGTAGCTGGTGCTGACGGTGATCACCGTATTGGTCACCTCGGGGTATTCCCGTACCTGCATCTTGAAGATGGCCTGAAAGCCCAGCAGGGCGATCAGAAAGCTGAGCGAGATCGCCAGCACAGGCCGTTTGATGAAAATGTCAGTAAATCGCATCGCTGATCTCCGCGCTTACAGCATCGGGGTTTGTGCCGGGACGGCCAGGGCATCGTTTTGGACCACGCGCACCCTGGTGTCGTTGCTCAGGCGTACCTGGCCGGAGAGCACGATTTCGTCGCCAGCCTGGATGCCGGAGAGCACGTGCACGTCGTTGCCGCGACGCTCGCCCGCCTTGACCACCACCTGCTTGGCTCGCTTGACCTTCACCTTGTTGCCATCCTTGTCGGTCTCCTCGCTCTCTTTGATCACGTAGATGTTCTGACCGTAGAGGGTGAAGGAGATGGCGGTCTGCGGGATCACGATCTGATCTTTCACCGTGGGCAGAATGATGCTGGCGCGGGCAAACATGCCGGAGCGCAGCTGGTCATCGTTGTTCGGGATGTCCGCCTGGATCTGGATCAGGCCGCTCTGGAAGTTGACGGCGGGCTCGATGGCGGAGATATGGCCATCAAACCGGGTCTGGGGGTAGGCATCCACCTTGATTTCGATGGGCTGGCCCAGGGTGATCTTGGAGATGTCAGTCTGGGGCACGGTGAAGCGCAGGCGCATCACGCTGGTATCTTCCAGCCGCACGATATCTGTGCCCGGTTGCAGATACTGGCCGAGGAAGACGTTGCGCAGGCCGACCATGCCGCTGAAGGGGGCACGCACCTCGCGCCGGGCTATGGTGGCCTTCAGGCTCTCGATGTCGGCCTCCAGCGAGCGATAGGCTGCTTCGGCCTCGTCCAGCTGCTCCTTGGAGATGGAGCTGGTCTTGTAGAGGTTCTGGAAACGATCGAACTTGGCCTTCGCAGCCGGCAGCTTGGCCTGGGAGGCGCGCAGATTGGCTTTTTCCACACTGGAGTCCAGGCTCAGCAGCAGCTGGTCTGCCTTGACCGGCTTGCCCGATTCGAAGCTGATGGCATCTATGGTGCCCGCCAGCTCGGTGGAGAGGGTGACCCCCTGATTGGGCTCGATGAAGCCGATGGCTTCGATGGTGGGCACCCAGTCCTGTGCCTTGGTGACCATGGCGGTTACCGGGAACTCGGGCTCCGGCCGGTTGGCCAGATAGTCGGCAATCATCTTCTGCTTGAACACATTGAAGCCGATCACGCTGCCAAACAGGGCAATTGCGATCAGCAACATAATGGCCATCCATTTTTTCATGAACAGGCTCCTGAGGTGGAAATGTGGGGGGATAAAATGGCATTCCAGCTGGCACGAATGGCAGTCTCCAACTGCACCTCGGTCAGCGTAAAGTGGTGAACCCTGCATTGCAGGGCCAGATGCATGACACAATCCAGGCTCAACACCTGCAGTGCCCGTATGGGTAAATCCACAAACAGCTTCTGCTCAACGCCCCGGGCAAAAAAACTGTCCAGTGGCCCCCATGCAGCCAGCATGACCGGCTCGGTTTCCAGCGCGGCTCCCAAAGGAGAGCTTTCATACTGCAATTTGCATTTGATGGCGTTGGGGTCGTTGACAAAGATGGCGTGGATATTTCGCCATATCTTTTGAAGCTGCTCAAATGAAACCTTTTCAACATCCACATCGGCCATCACCATGGGGACGCACTGCAATATGGTGTGCTGATACAGTTGCCGGATCAGGTCATCCTTGTCGCTGAAGTAGCGGTAGATGGTGCCGGTCGCCACATTGGCTTTTTTGGCTACCTCGGCGATCGACAGGCCGTGAAAACCCCGTTCACCCAGCACTTCATGGGCTGCGTTGAAGATGCTCTCTTTTTTGTCCTGGTTTTTATCCTGACTCATCGGCATCACCTTGTGAATGAACGTTCATTCATTCTAGATGGGCCTTAAACCAAGTCAAGGTAGCAAACCGATTCGTATTGGCTACACGGGGATTGAAGCCGAAAAATATCCCAGCCCGGTGGAATATCTCGTCACAGACGCTAAAAAAGTGCTCAATGTGTTTGAAAAAACAACGGTTGATTCAGCAAAAGAAAAAAAGTGTAGACAAGCATGCCCCCCATCATTAATATCGTGCCCCGTTCGACAGCGTAGCGCCCGTAGCTCAGCTGGATAGAGCGCTGCCCTCCGGAGGCAGAGGTCACAGGTTCGAATCCTGTCGGGCGCACCATCAAAAGTGCGCCGGTTAAACGGGCGGTGTTGTGGAACGAAAACAGCTGTGGTGGCTGTAGCTCAGTTGGTAGAGTCCCGGATTGTGATTCCGGTTGTCGTGGGTTCGAGCCCCATCAGCCACCCCATTTTACAGCTTGACAGGTACGCGAAGGTGGCGGAATTGGTAGACGCGCTAGCTTCAGGTGTTAGTGCCCCCCGGGTGTGAGGGTTCGAGTCCCTCTCTTCGCACCATACTTGCTGTATAACGAGGATGACCTTTTGGTCGTCTTTGTTTTTTGAAAAACACTATTTTTAAAAATAGTCTCGGTGATTAGCGCAGCCCGGTAGCGCATCTGGTTTGGGACCAGAGGGTCAAAGGTTCGAATCCTTTATCACCGACCAATTTCAGAAAAACCTCGCTTCGGCGAGGTTTTTTGCTTTCCGGCGTCGCCATTTCCTGCCGTTTCCCCGTCACGTCTGTTTACATTTTTGCTGGTTCCTCCCAACCCGGCTTCGCGTATGCTGGGCGCAGATCCGCAGCAAGCGGGCATCATGGATCACATTTCAGGCAGATATCTCATATGCACCCTAATTCCATTCGCGTCAGTATGCTGGCGCTGGTTGTCGTGGTGATCAGCGGCTGTTCGTACAAGCCCACGCCAGACGATCTCCTGATGGGCTCTGCACCTATGCAGCGCACCGATATCACATCTGCTTTGGTGACCAGTGCAGGCTTCTGCGTGACCCTGAGTGGCCAGCAGCTGTTTACCCAACCCTGTGACGAGAGCGCCAATCAGCAGTTCAGCTGGGATGCCGGTGCGCTGGAGTTGGCCCGGGGCTGTCTGGTCGCCAGCGGCCGGAGCGAACTGGCCGTGGCCGAGTGCCAGGAGACGAGCTATCAGTGGCAGTGGCAGGGGGATCGCCTGTTCAACCGGCAGGCCGCGCTCTGCCTGGATGTGGCGGGACGTCGCCACAAGCCGGGTACCCCGCTGCGCTTGGCGGAGTGCTTTGGCGGGGCCAACCAGAGTTTCGAGTGGAAGCGTGAAGAGAGTCTGCTGGAGCAGCTGGAGTTGAAAAGCCTCATCCGTTGAGGCTTTTCGTCCATTCGGGGTGACTTGAACTCAGTGTGAGTGGCTGACAGCGACCGTGGCGGGGGCCGCCGGTACGGGTTGATGGGCGACGCCGCTCAGGGAGACCAGACGGCAGACATCCTCATGGCCAGCCCCCTCAAGGGAGTCGAGGCGGCTAATCAGCAGGGAGTGGATGCCATCCAGCTGATCGGCCTGTTGCAGGGCCGAGATCAGGTGCTCGTGATGGGGCTGGGGAGCATTTTCCTGAAAGAAAATCGGTGTGACCCCGCGCAGTATGGTCATCTGGTTGAGCAGCTGCGGATTGTCCGACAGGGCCCAGATCGGGTTGTGAAGACCCCCGCGCGAGATAGCGATCACCGCCTCTCCCTGATTGGTCAACACGGCGATGCCGCAGGAGCGATCCTGACTGAAGGCGGAGGTCATGGCGGCCAGCGCCATGCAGCGGCCCGAGTGGTCGGCCTGGCTGCTCTCCCGGCGCCAGCGTGGCTGTACGGGTTCCATCTCCTGCTCGGCACCCAGCGCGATGCGCGCCATGGCCTCGACCGCCTCGACCGGGTAGAGTCCCGCCGCCGATTCGGCCGACAGCATCACGGCATCGGTACCATCCATGACCGCATTGGCCACGTCCAGCACCTCGGCGCGGGTCGGCATGGGGTTGCCGATCATGGACTCCATCATCTGGGTGGCGGTGATGACGGGGCGACCCAGGGCGCGGCAGCGCTTGATCAGCTTCTTCTGTACCCCCGGCAGGCGGGCATCCCCGATCTCCACCCCCAGATCGCCACGGGCGACCATGATGATGTCGGAAGCCTGGATGATCTCGTCCATGGCTTCGACGGATGCCACTACCTCGGCCCGTTCCACCTTGGCGACGATGGCTGCCTTGCTGCCGGTGGCGCGGATGAGGGTTCTTGCCTCTTCGAGGTCAGCGGCGCTGCGGGGGAAGGAGACGGCCACGAAATCAGCTTCCAGCTGGCGCGCGGTAAGGATGTCTTCCTTGTCCTTGGTGGTCAGGGCCGGGGCGCTCAGGCCACCACCCAGTACGTTGATGCCCTTGCGGTTGGAGAGGATGCCGCCCACCAGCACGCGGGTCACGACCTGTTCCCCTTCCACTCGTTCGACATGCAGCTGGATGCGGCCATCGTCCAGCAGCAGGGTGTTGCCTGCCTGCACTTCATGGACCAGCGCCGGGTAGTCGGTACCGACCCGATATTGGTCGCCCTGATGGCTGCCGAGGCCGGCATCGATCACGAAGGAATCACCGATCTGCAGCCGGATGCTGTCATCGGCGAAGCAGGCGATGCGGATCTTGGGGCCTTGCAGGTCGGCCAGAATGCCGACATGGGTGTTGAGGCGGGCGGCGGTGGCGCGGATCCGCGTGGCCAGTGCCAGATGCTGCTCCGCGGTGCCGTGGGAAAAGTTCAGCCGAAAGACGTTGGCTCCCGCCAGGATCAGCTTCTCCACCATGGCTTCCGATGAGCTGGCGGGGCCCAGAGTGGCAACAATTTTGGTCTTGCGCATGGGTTACTCCTGTTGCGACGACGTGAAAAAGGGTGGTCACCGGACCACCCTTTTTATGGGCAAATATCAGTAGTTGACGACTTTCTTGGCGTTCCACACCGTCATGGCGAGCAGCATGGAGACCACGGAGGCACCCAGCCAGAAGTATTGGGCGTTGCTGAAGTCGTAGCGGGTCACGCCGTCGATCACGTCGGTCTTGATCAGCGCGGAGGAGACCAGTTCCTGAATGGAGGCGGCGATGTAGGAGCACAGGCCGATGAAGCCTTTCACCGCACCGACCGCAGTCTTGGGCATCAGGTCACAGGCGGTCAGACCGGCCAGGAACACCACCAGACCACCGATGGCATAACCGATCAGGGCGAGGGCGACGGCATCCATCATGCGGCTCTGCGGGCCCCAGAACATCAGGCACATACCGGCGATGTTGGCCAATCCGTACAGCAGGGTCGGGATGTGGCGGTTGGCGTTGAACACCTTGTCAGAGATGATCCCGGCCAGGATGGCACCGAGGAAACCGGCGATGGGGTAGGCCGACATGGCGAAGCCGGCATCGATCAGGCTGTAGCCCTTCTGCTCCTGCAGATAGAGCACGGCCCAGGAGCTCATGGCGTAGCGGGACATGTACATGCAGGCACAGGCGGCGGCGATGAGCCACACGGTGGGCTGCTTGAGCACGAACAGCTGGGCACGGCGAATTTCGGCCGGCTCCACTTTCTTGGAGATCTCCGGCTCTTCACCAAAGGCAACGGCAGGTTCCGGCAGGCCGTAGGTCTGCGGGCGATCCTTCAGCACCAGGTACATGCACAGGGCGGCGATCAGGGAGGCGATACCGGCGCCGATGAAGCCGGCTTTCCAGCCGAAGTAGCTGACGATGGTCGCGGTCAGGATCCAGGAGATGCCTTCACCTATGTTGCGCGAGCCGCCCCAGACCGAGTAGACGGAGCCCCGCTGCTTGGGCGAGAACCACTGGAAGATGGAGACGCAGGACGGCGCTGAGCCGACGGACTGGAACCAGCCGTTCAGACCCCACATCAGGACCAGGAAGAAGGTGGCGGTGTTCATGCCCATCAGGATGGTACAGATGGACGACAGGCCCAGGGCCACCGACATGAAGCGGCCGATGTTGGCGTAGTCGGACAGGAAGCCGTTGGAGAACTTGCCGACGGCGTAGGTAAACAGGAAGGCAGAACCGATGACGCCCAGCTCTTCCAGAGTGACCACGCCGGAGTCCAGCATGGGCTTCTTGACTACGTTAAGGCTCATACGAACTACGTAGAACATGGCGTAACCGAGTACCAGGCCCAGGAAGACCTGCCATTGGTACTTGCGGTAAATCGAGCGAATTTTATCTGGCGAGGCATCCATGACCGGTAGGTCTGCTCGCGTCTTGAAGAAGTTGAACATGGTGTTCTCCGTTTCTATTTTGGCAGCATGGTTTCAGAGGAAGCTCTGATCACGGATGCCATGATATGAAGGGAGAAATTAAGGCGGCAAAAAGTCGGAAATGAGTCACTTATGACTCGAGCAAGGGAAAACCATGAGTCAGAAATGGCATATTCTGACTGTCCTATTGATAAGCGATGAATAACAATAGTCATATCACCAGAGAGATATGAGTCAGAATTGGCTCATCCCCTCTCTAATAAAAATAATGTGAACTACCAATTATTAGATGTACCGCACATAATCCGTTTTTGATAGTGAGCAGAACGACCCCCATGTCTCTATTTTTTCGACTGCTGCCTGTGAGTCTGGTGGCTATTTTGTTGCCCTTTGGCGCCCCTCAGGCCGGGTCACTGACCGTGCTCACCTCTTTTTCGGAGACGCCGGTCAAATCGGTAATAGACGGATTCGTTCAGCAATATCCCGGGATCCGGGTCGAGGTTATTTATCGGCGAACCATCCCCTCTTTGCGCTTATTAACGGAGGCAGAGGCGCCGTCGGTCGATATTATCATGTCATCGTCACCGACATTTTTTAACACCCTCGATAAAGAAGGTTTACTGGCTCCCTTGCCAACGGCCACCATTCCACCGGACTGGTTGAGTCCCCATACCCTGGGATTAAGCAACAAGGTGGCGGTGGTGGGATATTCCAGCAGCGGCATCATGTATAACCGTCACTATCTGGCCAAATATCAATTGCCACAACCCGGCAGCTGGCAGCAGCTGGCGTCGCCGGTGTTCATGGGCCACGTCATGATGAGTTCTCCCTCCCAGTCCGGCACCACCCACATGATGGTGGAGAGCATACTGCAACAATATGGCTGGGATCGGGGCTGGGCCTTGCTGATGCGCCTTGGCAGCAACCTGTCCGCCATCACGGCGCGCAGCTTCGGGGTGAGTGACGGTATCGCCCGCGGTCTGGCGGGGGCCGGCCCGGTGATCGACAGCTATGCCCTCAACAGCCAGGCACTCTTCAAGCACATCGGCTTCAGCACCATGGCGGATTCGGTGATCCTGCCGACTTACCTCGGGGTACCCCGCAGCACGGACAATCCGCAGAACGGTGCCCTGTTCATCCAGTACCTGCTTTCCGACAAGGGGCAGGCGATCATCGGCACCCCCGGCATGGCCAAGGCGACCCTGAGTCAGCCCGAGTTGGCCAGGCAGACCCATTACGTGACCGACAAGGCGCTGCTCTACCGGCGGGCGGGTCTGCTCAAGGCCCTGTTCGAACAGACCATCACCCAGCAGTTGCCCAAACTGAAGATGACCTGGCGGGGGATCAACGGGGCGGAAAGTCGAAACGATCCCGAACGGATCAAGCTGGTCGAGCAGGCGAAGGTGCTGGCGAGTACGCCGCCGCTAAGCGAGCAGGAGGCCAGGGATCCGGCGCTGCTGGCGCTGTTTGACGGCATGTACGAGCGGGATCAGAGCAACCCCCAGGCCGAGCGCGTGATGCACCAGTGGCGCCAGACGACGGAGGCGCGGCTGAACGAAGCGCAGCGGCTGGTCGAACAGGCCAGCAAGCCATGAGTCGCCTGGGACGCAGCCTGCGTCTGCCGAGTAGCCTGGGACGGCGGCTGATCCTCGCCTTTCTGGCCATCACGACCCTGACCGGGATCATGGGGATGGCGGCCTACATGGTGTGGGACCGGCTGGGGCAGCAGGTCAACCTGATCGTCAGGGAGAGCCTGCCCGCCATCGGCAGCGCCTACCAGCTGGAGCGGGCCAGTTCCCGTCTGCTGTTGCTGCTGGCGCAGTTGCGGGATACCCGGGACCCGGTGCAGTACAAGCGGCTCTCCCTCTCGGTCTCCACCACACTGCAGGATATCCAGAATGCCTACCTGCTGGGGTCGCAGGATGATGACGAGGCGCTCTCCCAGCAGCGGGCGTTCGAGGAGCTGAGCGCTCTGGTGGCGGATCACGCCCGCTACCTGAAGCAGCAAATCGTCCATGCCGAAACCCTGCAGCAGTTGCAAAAGCGCAGCAACTGGCTGCATCAGGATCTGGTGGATGATGTGGCTCCCCTGCTGCAGGAGGTGGAGTGGCACCTGACCAGCATGGTGAACAGTTCCGACGACATGAGTGAATTTGGCAACGTCATCAAGGAGTTCTCCGCCCTGCAGGATCTCACCTTCAAGGAGAACGAGCTGCAGGCGCTGGTCAATGAGGTGATCGACCAGCGCTACCAGCAGGATCTGGAGAGCGCCTTCCTGTTCATCGGGTACAAGATCGACGAGATGGACGAACTGACTTCCCGGCTGGCCGAGTACCCCTCTACCGTCAGCTATCGCCAGATCCTGCAGGATATCGTCACCCTGGTGAAACCGAATGGCCAGCTGCACCGGTTGTTGCAAGCCGATGCCCTGACCCATCAGCGGCTGATGGCCTTGCGTCCCAAGCTGGATGATGCCGTCTCGCGTTATCACCGGAAGGTCAGCCAGACGGTGAGCGAGGCGAACCGCTCTCTCCACGTGCTCGGCAACAACAGCAGCCAGATGGTAGCGACCGGCAAGCTGGTGATCCTGGTGGTGCTGGCCCTCGCCATCCTGCTCAGCATCTTCGTGCTGGTGGTGCTGATCGGGCGGCGGCTGATCGGGCGGCTCGATGTGCTGGGCCAGGATCTGGCCCGGGTGGCGGCCGGCAAGATGGATGTGCCGATCCAGACCAGCGGACGGGACGAGATTGGCCAGCTGGGGGAGAACCTGCGCCACTTCTGCCAGCAGCTGCAGCAGATGGAGCGCTCCAACGCCCTGAACCTCATCAACAACACCCAGGCCTGCCTCATCACCTGTTATCCGGACGGCACCATAGAATCGGTCAACCCGAGCGCCTTGACCCTGTTCCGGCAGGCAACCATCAGCCCGGATCTGCCGTTGTGGCAAGTCTTCCCCGAGGAGGCCGGCGCCGTGTTGGCCAGCCAGTTTGAGCCTGATCAGCCGCTGCACCGGTTGGGTCACAGTGAATGCACCGTTGCCACCGGTCCCCACGACGAGCCGCGCTTCCTGCACTTCAACCTGCGCCGCTTCGAGCAGGGACGCGGTTATCGCTTCATCATCACGGTCACGGACGTGACCCGCCAGGAGCTGACCGCCAGGGAGCTGGGTCAGCTGGTGGAGGAGCGCACCCGCGAGCTGACCGAGAACAACCGCCTGCTGGCGGCGGAGGTAGTGCAGCGCCAGCAGGCCCAGCGCAACCTGCTGCAGACCCAGGATGAGCTGATCCAGGCGGCCAAGATGGCGGTGGTGGGGCAGGCGATGACCAGCCTGGCTCACGAGCTCAACCAGCCCCTGTCGGCCATGATGACGTATCTTTACACCAGCCGTACCGCCCTCGGAGCCGGAGAGTTCCAGCTGCTGGACAAGGATCTCGGCAAGATAGAAATGCTGGGCCAGCGGATGAGCCGCATCATCAATGCCCTGCGCAACTTTGCCCGCAAGTCACCGACCGAGGAGACCCGGGTTCGGCTCGATCTCGGGGAGCTGGCGGATCAGGCGCTCCTGCTACTGGAGACCCGGGCCAAGCGGGAGGGTTGTACCCTGAAAAATGAGCTGCCCGCCGGGCTCTGGATCGAGGCCGATCCCGTGCTGGTGGAGCAGGTGCTGGTCAATCTGCTGGTCAACGGCATGGATGCCATCGCTGGGCGGGATATTCGCGAAATCCGTCTGTTGCTGCTGGAGCAGAATGGCAGCCAGCTGAAGATCGGGATCGCCGACAGCGGCGCCGGTTTTGGCGAGGCCATACTGCCCAGGCTGTTTACCCCCTTCACCACTTCCAAGGAGGTGGGGCTGGGCCTGGGGCTGACCATCTGTCGCTCCCTGCTGGCCCGCTGTGATGCCGGGATCTTGCTGGGCTCTGCCTTAGGGGGAGGGGCCATGGTGATCCTGGAGTTTGGCGAGCCCCCGTCGGCCCGGTCGCAGGAGGGCGCCGAATCCAAAGCGTATTTGAATGAGGAGAAGTCAGTCGATGTTGTTACCCCGTAGCCGCCCGGCCAACGTGTTGCTGGTGGATGACGATGAGGACGTGCTGGAGTCCTATTGTCACCTGCTGAGGCTTTCCGGCTATCAACCCAAGGCGACCACCTCCCCCCACGAGGCGCTGGACCTGCTGGCCAGCCAGTGGCCCGGTGTGGTGGTCTCCGATATTTACATGCCCGCCATGAATGGCATGGAGCTGTTGACCCGGGTTCACGAGATAGATGCCGAGATCCCGGTCATCATGATCACCGGCCATGGCGACATCCCCCTGGCGGTGAAGGCGGTGAAGCAGGGGGCATTCGACTTCCTGGAGAAACCGCTCAACCCGCAGGCCCTGCTGGGACTGCTGGAGCGGGCTTGCAAGCAGCGCAGCGAGGTGCTGGCGCGACGCAACGAGATCCAGGAGACGATCGACGACGAGCTGATCGGCACCAGCCCACAGATCGTCGCCATCCGCAACCAGATCAACCAGCTGGCGCAGACCGACAAGGATCTGATGCTGGAGGGGCCGGCCGGCTCGGGACGCCACACCCTGGCGCTGCTGCTGCACAAGATCAGTGCCCGCCGGGAGCAGGCCTTTCACCTGCACGACTGCGCATCGGCAAGTTCGCTGGCCGAAGTGCAGGAGAGCCTGGCGCAGGCCGAACAGGGGACTCTGGTACTGCAATCGCCGGCCAGGCTGACGGCCGAGTGCCAGCGCTGGCTCGGCAACCATCTGCTGGAGCAGGAGCGCAGAGGGGGCAAGTCGCTGCGCACCATAGCGTTGTTCGAGGAGTCACCGGAAGGGCTGGTGGAGCAGCAGCAACTGATGCCCGAGCTCTACTACTTCCTCTCCCAGGTGCGGCTCAAACTGCCCCGTCTGGTGGAGCGCAGCTGCGACATCATACCCCTGTTTCGCGCCTTCCTGCGCCAGGGGTGCAAGCGGATTGGCAAGCCGGTGCCGGCGGTGGATCGCGCCTATCTGGAGACCCTCAAGCGCCACCAGTGGCCAGGCAACCTGAGGGAGCTTCGCAACGTGGCCGAGCTCTATGCGGTGGGTATCGTCAAGCTGGCCGGGGTAGAGCGGGCCATGCCGCTCGCCAATGCCAAGGAGCCGCTGGACGATCTGGTGGAGGAGTTTGAGCGGCGAGTGATCGAGGATACCCTGTTCCTGTTCTCCGGCCGGGTGACCGAGGCAGCCCAGTACCTCGGCATCCCGCGCAAGAAGCTCTATCTGCGCATGAAGAAGCACAATCTCGACAAGGAGCAGTTCAAGCCCGCCGGCTGACCCCTCAGAGCTTGAATTGCTGCACCCGGGTGGCCAGTTGCCGGCTCTGAGACTCCAGCTGGCCACAGGTCTGGCGAATGCTCTCCAGATTCTCCAGCATGGCGCGACCATTGCCCGCGACGACGCTCAGGTTGTGGTTGATTTCGGTGCTGACACCGCTCTGTTCATGGGCGGCGTCCCTTATCTGGCCGTTCATCTCGTTGATGATGGTGATCGCATGGGTCATTTGACCCAGGCTCTCCCGGGTCTGGTGGGCCTGGGCGACAGCCTGGGTGCCGCTGTGGCTGCTGGCCCCCATCTTCTGCACCGCCTCCTGGCTGCCCTGCTGCAACCGCTCGATCATCTGCTGGATTTCACCCGTGCTATGTTGAGTCTTGCTGGCCAGGGTGCGCACCTCGTCGGCCACCACAGCGAAACCGCGCCCCTGCTCTCCGGCCCGGGCCGCTTCGATGGCGGCGTTGAGTGCCAGCAGGTTGGTCTGATCGGCGATGCCGCGGATCACCTCCAGCACGGAAGAGATGTGCCCGACATCCTGCTCCAGCCGCTGGATCCCCTGCTCCGACACGTGAATGTCCCGCGCCAGTGCCTCCATCGCCGCGACAGTATTCATCAGATCCGTCGTGGCGCTCTGTACCTGGCTGGCCGCCTCGGCCGAGGCGTTCTCGGTCTGGCTGGCGTGCGCCACCATGAGGGCGCTGGTGGCACTCTGTTCCTCTACGGCGGCGGCAATCTGATCGCTCTGGCGCTGCTGCTCCTCGGCGTTGGTCACCATCCCCTCCATCAGGGAGTACAGTTGGCGTGATGCCGATTGCACCGTGCTGGCGGTCTGGCTGACGTCGCTGACGATCCTGTGCACCTGATCGATGAAGCGATTGAAGGTGGCGCCGAGGGTGCCAATCTCGTCGCGGGAGGTGATGGTGATACGACGGGTAAGATCACCTTCGCCCTGGGCAATATCCTCAAGGGCCTGCTGCATCTGGTTGAGGGGCTTGAGGGTGAGTCGGGTGATAACCCAGGTGAGCATCAGGGCCAGCGCAATGGCGATCAGGGTGCCCAGGCTCAGGACCTGCTGGGCGTGCTGGCTCGAATCCTGAACCTCCAGTCTGAGCGCCTGCTGGGACTGCTCGATGGCATCCTTGAGCTGGTTGAGCTGCTGACGGATGGAGGTGAACTGCTGCTGCGAGGCCTGGAACTGGCTGGAGAGCAGATGGCTGCTCTCGTGGGGATCGGCAAAGACGGCCTGATAGTGGGCGAGCCAGTCGTCAAATTCTCCCAGCATCAGGTCCAGCGTGGCCTGGTGCTGCTTGCCGATGAGGCCCGCATCGATCAGGGTCTGCACCTGGCTCATCCTGTCTCTCGCCTTGTTGCCATTATCAAGAAACTCCGCCTTCTGGTGCGCCACGTTGTCGGTGGTGAGGCCACCCACGATGAGCCCCTGACCTGCGGCAATGACCTGATAGAGATCGCGATAGGCATCTTCCAGTGAATTTTGCACCGGCAGTATCTGCTCGACGACAGTGCGGTTGACCCGCTGCTGCTCGGTGAAACTGGTGTAGGCGACGGCGACCACGCTGGACATGATGGTCAGCACAATCACCACGGGCAGACGGGTTTTGGTCGTGAGGGACAAGCGATTGAGAAGTGTCATGACGGTGAGTCTCGCAAGGGGAGATGAATGACGTTCCATTATCGGGCTTCGGATGTGCCTGGGGTTCATACGAGGGTCACGCTATCGGGTGGGATCAGGAAAAAATTGAGTTATTACCGGCACATAATCGAGTGCAGCCAATGCCGATAAGAGCGAAACTGTTCAGGGAATGAACAGGGAATTCAATTCTGCCGGCCAAGGGGGTGCATCATGAGATGTCCGAGGTGTCTGAAAGAGGGGGTTGATAAGGCATTGGATGAACGGGTGGGGCGGGCCTGTGCCATGGGATTCGGCGCCGCAGGCGGCTTTGCCTGTGCAGCCAGTTTCGCCAAGGTGGGAGCTGGCATGGGGGCCGCTCTGGGGGGAATTGGTGTGCCGCTCGGCGCCATCGCCGGTGCGCTGGGCGGCGCCCTGTTGGGTGGGGCGACCGGCGGTGGGGCGGGATTGTGGCTTGGCCGCACCCTGGATCGCCAGATCTCCCGGCAATACCGCTGCCAGGGGTGCGGTCACAGCTTCGAGCGTTGACAGGCGAGCCCATGGATACCACCCGGTGTGGTATCCATGGCTAAGGGATCAGGCCGCGTTGACCTTCTCGAGGGCGAACAGCTGCTCCAGATAGACGGCGACGCCATCTTCATCGGAGCTCAGGGTCTGCTCGTGATTCGCCAATGCCAGCTTGAGACGGTCATGGGCGTTGCCCATCACCACGCCACGGCCCACCATGCTCAGCATCTCGAAGTCGTTCATGCCATCGCCGAAGGCCACGGCCTGAGACATCTCCAGCCCGTGCTGTTCCAGCACGGCGCGCACGGCGTTGCCCTTGTGAACCCCGGCGTGCATCACCTCGAGACAATCCGGCAGGGAGAAGGTGACGTTGAGTCGATCACCATATTGCTGATTCAGGAGCGCTTCGATCTTCAGCAGCTTCTCGTGCTCGCCGATGTAGAACACCTTGTTGATCTTGTCCATCGGATGGTTGGCCAGATCGGTCAGGCGGTAGGTGAAGCCGGAGTCGTGGTGGAATTGCAGCAGCCAGGGCAGCTCCTCTTCCACCAGCCACTCGTCGCCATAGTAGACATTGAGGTGGATGGAGGGATCCCGCTCCAGCGCGATCAGCTCTGCCGCTACCGTATCCGGCAGCGCCTGGTTGTAGACCAGCTGATCCTGCTTGTCGTGGACGACGGCGCCATTGGAGGTGATGAGGTAGATGTCCAGCCCCAGGGTATCGCGGATGCTGCGCACATCCACATGGTGCCGGCCGGTGGCCACCACGAACTTCACGCCCTGCTCCACCAGGCGGTGCAGGGTGTCACGGGTGCGGGGGGAGATCTGGTGCTGCTTGTTGAGCAGGGTGCCATCGAGATCGGATACAACTACCTTGAACATCATTACCTCGCCATCTATTGAACGCTGGCGCAGTGTACCCCAGCGTCGTGTGTCACCCCATTTCTTTTGGGATCCAAAAAATAACCAGTTTTAGTAGCGCGCGAAGAAGGCCAGGGTCGCATTGAGTGCGGCCTGGCGCTGTGGATCCGCCTCGATGAAGAGCTCGTGCCAGGCCCCTTCGATGCGTAGTGGCTTGCTCCCTTCACACTTGGCCTTGGTGCAGAAGGCCTCCTGGGCGGCGTTGTCCACCACGCTGTCCTCACCGGCCTGCAGCAGCAGCAGCGGCGTCTTGATGGCGCCGGCATCGGCGATCGCCGCATCCGCCCCGGTAATGCCCTGATGGATCCAGTGGGCGGTGGCCCCGCCCAGCTTGACCTTGGGATGCTGCTCGTAGATCTGGCGGAAGGCCTGATAGCGCGCCGTGCTGTGGGTCAGCTCGTTGTCGGCGAAGCCCTGATCCTGATAGGGGCCCTGGCCCGGGCCGTAAGGGGCCTCGCCAAACCAGCCACCGACGGTACCCATGGTGGCTGCCAGCCCCTTGGCCAGCCACTTGGGCAGGCCGCCGAGGTTGATGCCCATCATGGGGGAGGAGAGCACGGCGGCCTTGATGTCATTCGGCCAGCGTTCCAGATAGCGGGCCGAGATGGCGCCGCCCATGGAGTGGGCCAGCAGAAACAGCTTGGCGGGCTTGTCCGCCAGGATCACCTCATCATGAAACTGCTTGAGATCGACCACATAATCGTCGAACTGGTCGACATATCCCTTCTCCCGATCGCTCAGCATGCGATCCGACATTCCCTGACCACGGTGGTCGATGAGGTAGAGGCTGTAGCCCTGGCGCCACAGATCCCAGGTCAGCTCCTGATACTTGAGGTAGCTCTCGACCCGGCCGTTGACGATGAGGATGGCGCGATCGACCTTGGGTTGACGCAGGGCCGCATAGCGGATGCTGATCCCGTCCTTGCCCTTGAACTCCCCTTCCACCGCATGCTCGCGCCAGAAGGCGGGCAGGGTCTGTTGATAGAGGGTGGGTACGTCGGCTTCGGTGGTCAGCTGATAGGGGTTGTTCACGGCAAGGACTCCGGCAGAAAACAGGGTCAGGGCCAGCAAGGGAAGAGAGAAATATGTCATCGGGCAAGCTCCTCTCGCCAATGGTGGTAGAGCGCCGCTATGTCGCTCGAGCAGATCAGAGGCATGGCGGCCTGCAAACGGGGCAGTGGCCAGTCCCACCACTGCATGGCTTGCAGCATGGCGATCTGCTCCTCGTCGAAGCGGCGGCGGATAGGCTGGGCCGGGTTGCCGCCGACTATGGTGTAGGGGGCAACATCCCGGGTGACCACGGCGCGGGTGGCGATGACGGCGCCATCCCCTATGGTGATGCCCGGCATGATCATCGCCTCGGAGCCGATCCAGACGTCGTTGCCAACCCGGGTGTCGCCCTTGCGCTGGAAGCCGTTGCGAACCCCCTCACCAAAGGTGCCCGGATCGAACGGGAAGGTGGACACCCACTCCATGCGATGACCCTGGTTGCCCGCCAGCAAGAAGGTGGCCCCCGAGCCGATGGAGCAGAACTTGCCGATGATGAGGCGATCCACCTCGCCCCAGATGCCGCTCTCCCAGGTGGCGCGGGTCGACCCATCGCCAAGCAGGTAGCGCACACAGTGATCTTCGAACGGCTTGCCGTGGTAGTAACCGGAGTAGTAGCTGTACTCCCCGGCCTCGATATTGGGGTTGGTCAGGTGATCCCGTATGACCTGGGATTCCAGCCAGCTACCGAATGGATTTTCCATCATTGCTCCTGCCATTCATCCTCTTCCTGCTGGGCGGCCCAGCCCTTGCGGGTCAGCTGCATCTGCTGCCACCAGCGCTCGTCCGCCAGGATCTCGCCGGCCGGGCCGAGCTGGGGATAGGGCATCTCTTTCTCTTTGCAGAGTTGGGCATAGACGGGGTAACCCCCCTCGAACAGTATGCTGTTCTGCTCTTCCAGGCTGAGCGGGCAGCCGCGTTGATAGCAGCCGGCCAGCTCGCGCTGGCGTTGGGCTTCGTAGAGAATGGCGGCGGCCGCCACCGAGACGTTGAGAGACTGCACCATGCCCACCATGGGGATGACGATATGGTGATCGGCCAGGGCCAGCGCCTCTTCGCCGATGCCGTGCTTCTCCTGGCCCACCAGGATGGCGGTGGGTTTGGTGTAGTCAATGGCGCGAAAATCCACCGAGCTGTCGGAGAGGTGGGTCGCCAGGATCTGCATGCCGCTGGCTTTGAGCTCGGCCACTGCGCTGCCGATGTCCGGGTGCAGCTTCACGTCCACCCAGTTCTGGCTGCCGCGGGCGGTGCCCTTGCGCTTGTGGATCCAGGTCTTGGGCCAGACGGCGTGTACCCGGTGGATGCCGATGGCATCGGCGGTGCGCACGATGGCGGCCAGATTGTGAGGCTTGTGCACCTCTTCCATGCAGACGGTCAAATCGAGCTGACGCTGGGCCAGCATGTCGGAAATCCGTTTAAAGCGTTCAGGTGTCATATCAGTTTCTATGCGATGAGGCTGGTGCTGCAGATGGTCATATCGGGCTGGCATGCCGGTGGCGCGCTGGCAGCGCAGTGGGCCATTCCATTGTCTTTGTAAAAACAGCAGGCGGCTTGCGCCGCCTGTGTTCAGTTCTTCTGCCGGCTCACCTTGAGCACGTTGGGCATCACGCGGATCTTGCGCATGATGTTGGCCAGGTGGATACGGCTCTTGGTGGTGATGAGCAAGCTGACCTGATAAACCCGGCCATCCTTCTCTTCGGTGCTGATGGCGTGGATGTTGGCGCCGGTGGCGGCGATCACGTTGGCCAGCTCGGCCAGGGCACCCTGATGGTTGATGATCTCGATGCTGATGCCGGTGCGGAACTCCTGTTCCTGCTCCTTGTCCACTTCCCACTGGACCGGCAGGTACTTGTCCGGTTCCTTGCTGTAGCCCTTGATGTTGCGGCAGGCTTCCTGGTGGATCACCAGCCCCTTGCCCGGGCTGATATGGGCGATGATGGCATCGCCGGGGATCGGGCGGCAGCAGTTGGCGAAGGTGACCAGCATGCCGTCGGCACCCTTGATCGGCATCTTCTTGCTGCTGGACTTGGGTTGATCTTCCGGCGGCAGTTCGTCACCCAGCATGCGGCGCGCCACCATGACGCTCATGGCGTTGCCAAGACCCACGTCGGCCAGCAGGCCCTGCAGGTTCTCGTGCTTGGTATCGGCCAGCACCTGCTTGATGCGTGGCTCGGGGATGTCTTCGATGTTCTTGGCGCCCAGCGCATGGTTGAGCAGGCGACGGCCCAGCACCACCGACTCTTCGGTGCGCAGGTTCTTGAGGAACTGGCGGATCTTGGAGCGCGCCTTGGTGGTCACCACGAAGTTGAGCCAGGCCGCGTTCGGGCGGGCGCCGGGGGCCGTGATGATTTCCACCGTCTGGCCCGAGTGCAGCGGGCTGCTCAGCGGATAGGGATGGCGGTCGACCCGGGAGCCGACGCAGGCGTGACCGATGTCGGTGTGTACCGTGTAGGCGAAATCCACCGGGGTGGCGCCGGCAGGAAGCTCCATGATGCGCCCTTCCGGGGTGAAGACATAGATTTCGTCCGGGAACAGGTCGGTCTTGACCCCCTCGATGAATTCAAAAGAGCTGCCGGCGCTCTGTTGCAACTCGAGCAGACTCTGCATCCAACGCTGGGCGCGGATCTGGGCCGTGGTGCCCGAGCTGTCACCATCCTGCTTGTAGGCCCAGTGGGCGGCAACCCCCTTGTCGGCCATCTGGTCCATGAATTCGGTGCGGATCTGCACCTCCACCGGCACCCCGTGTGGCCCCACCAGGGAGGTGTGCAGGGACTGGTAGCCGTTGGTCTTGGGGATGGCGATGTAATCCTTGAAGCGACCGGGGCGCGGCTTGTAGAGGCTGTGCATCTGGCCGAGTACCCGGTAACAGGTGTCGATATCCTTCACCTTGACCCGGAAGGCGTAGATATCCATCACCTCATGAAACTGCAGCTCCTTCTTTTCCATCTTGTTGTAGATGGAGAAGAGGTTCTTCTCGCGGCCGCTCACCTGGGCCTCGATACCCGCCTCCCGCAACCGACCACTGATTTCGCTCTGGATGGAGTCGATGATCTCGCGGCGATTGCCGCGGGCACGGCGCACCGATTCGCGCAGCACCCGAGAGCGCATCGGATAGAGCGCCTCGAAGCCCAGCTCTTCCAGCTCGTTCTTCATGGTGTGGATACCGAGGCGGTTGGCGATGGGGGCGAAGATCTCGAGGGTCTCGCGGGCGATGCGGCGGCGCTTGTCCGGGCGAAGGGGGCCCAGGGTGCGCATGTTGTGGGTGCGGTCGGCGAGCTTGATCAGGATGACCCGGATATCCTGGGTCATGGCCATCACCATCTTGCGAAAGTTCTCGGCCTGGGCCTCCTTGCGATCGCGAAACTTCAGCTTGTCGAGCTTGGATACGCCGGAAACCAGTTCGGCCACGGCGTCGCCAAACTGCTCGGCCAGGTCGTCCTTGGTGACGGGGGTATCTTCGATGACGTCGTGCAGCACGGCGGCCATCAGGGTTTCATGATCGAGGCGCATGTCGCCCAGGATGCGGGCCACGGCGACCGGGTGGGTGATATAGGGTTCACCGCTGGAACGCAGCTGACCCTGGTGAGCATCACGGGCCACCACATAGGCTTGCCTGAGCTTCTCGACCTGCTCTGCCGGCAGGTAGGAACTGGCTATTTCTTTAAGATTTTCAAATAAATACAAGACAGTCCCCGCTGCGGTGAAACGGCAATTCGTGGAATCGAGGGTATAGCCCTGAGTTTGCGAGGTTTTGGAGCGGTTGTAAATGGGGATGAACAGTCGGCACCCGGGCGGGTGCCAACCGAAAGAATGACTTAACCGCGGCCTTCGGCGATGGCAGCAACGGCAGCCAGCTCAGCGGCTTCCTGCTCTTGCTGCTCGTAACGGTCCTGGGTGTCCATCACCTGGTTGTTTACCAGACCCAGCTCGATCTCACGCAGGGCGATCACGGTCGGCTTGTCGTTCTCTTCTTCAACCAGGGGATCTTTGCCTTGAACCGCGATTTGACGGGCGCGGCGTGCGGCGACCAGCACCAGGTCAAAACGGTTACCAACCTGTTTTACAGCATCTTCTACAGTAACGCGTGCCATGCAGGACTCCAGTATGTGGGCTTTCTGTGTTTAGAAAAGCGGTGTTTAAAAATGACGCAAAAGTTTACTCGTTTTTGGCTTACTCTGCCAGTAACTGTTGCAGCAAGTTTTGTTGTGCCTGCTGTTGCTGACGCATTTCCAGCCGTTGGCACTCAATAATGGCCCTCAGCTGGAACAGTGCCAGCTCAAAGTCTTCATTGATAATGACATAGTCATATTCGTCATAGTGCACCATTTCGGCAATGGCTTTCTCCATCCGGCCCTTGATCACCTCGGCGCTGTCCTGGCCGCGGCCAATCAGGCGGCGTTCCAGCTCTTCACGGCTGGGAGGCAGGATGAAGATGGATTTGGTCGGCATCAGTTCACGGATCTGGCGGGCACCCTGCCAGTCGATATCGAGGAAGACATCGATGCCCTGGGCCAGGCAGGCCTCGATGGCGGCGCGAGAGGTGCCGTAGTAGTTGCCGAACACTTCGGCCCACTCCAGAAAATCACCGCGCTCGATCAGCGCCTTGAACTCTTCCACCGGGACGAAATGGTAGTGAACGCCATTTTCTTCACCGGGGCGGGTGGCACGAGTGGTGTGGGAGACCGACAGCTGCATCTTGCCAGCCGCGTTATGGTGAGTCAGCAAGGCATTGAGCAGGCTGGATTTACCCGCACCGCTCGGGGAGGAGATGATATAGAGAGTGCCTTGTTGCGCCATGTTATTACCTTTAATCGATAACCGTGTTTTTGGTTGTAGCAGAGGCCGCCGTCTTGTGCCCGAAAGGGAGACAGCCCAACGCAAAACGCGGAAAAATTCAGAATCAGGGGGATGTAAAGGCGGCAAACTTTAACAGAAGGCGGCGAATAAAAAAACGGCCGGAATCATATTCCAGCCGATCAAAGGATTCGTAGCTTGCTGCGGGAGCGTAACCCACATTGGTTGCCATTTTGCCGTGGCTATTGGGACGGGGCCATCAGGTTATCCCTGCCTTATTGCTCGGGATTTTCGAATTGCCCGAGCAGATGTTTATCGGCACACAGCTTGTCAAAGGCGGCAATGACCCGCTCGCTGCTGATCTTGCCCATGGCATCCGGATCCTTGAGGCGGGTGCGCCAACCCAGTTCGGCTAGCGGCTTGCCGGTCTCCTGCTCGACCAGCTCCTGATAGACGCTGACCACATAATCGCGGCACAGATAGGGGCCGGTGCGATCCGGGTTGTGGTGGGCATAGAGACCGATCACCGGCGTGCCCACCAGGGTGGCCATGTGGGCGGGGCCGGTATCCGGGGCCAGCACCAGGCTGGCCTCACCAATCAGTGCCAGTAGCTGTTTGAGGTTGGTCTGACCCACCAGATCCACCGGCTTGCTGTGGCTCAGCCGTTGGATGTCGGCGGCCAGATCCCGCTCCAGTTTGGCCGGTCCGCCGCACAAATAGACCTGAAATCCCTTGCCTGCCGCGTGATCCGCCAGCGCAGCATAGCCTGCGGCGGTCCAGTTCTTGAACGGCTTGCTGGCGGCGGCGCAGATGAGCAGGGTCGGCTTGCCACCAATCTTCTCCCGGGCCCAGGCCTGGTGTTCGGCGCTGATGGGCAACTGCCAATCCGGCGTCAGATCCCGGATGCCTAGTTCCCTGGCGAAGGCGAGAAAGCCGTCCAGCACATGGGGAGAGGCAGGCGAGGGTACCCTGTGATTGGTGAACAGCCACTGGCCGTCGTTGGCCCGCTCCTTGTCGAAACCGAGTTTGATGTTTGCCTTGATGCCGAGGGTGGCAATGCTGGCTCGCATGGCGGCCTGCAGGTGCAGCAGGGCATCGAACTTGCGCCCCTTGAGGGTGCGCCACAGATCGCGATAGCCACGCCAACCCTTGCTCTTGTCGAAGGCAATGACCTCCACCCCGGGCAGATCGGCGAACAGGGTGGCCTCGATTTTGCCGGTGATCCAGGTGATGCGGGTCTGCGGCCACTCCCGTTGAATAACGCGAACCAGTGCCAGCGCGTGGCAACAATCGCCGATGGCGGAGAGCCGCAGGATGCAGATGGAGAAGGGAGGCGTTTGAAATAGCGGCATGATGTGCGGCACGGCTGGCAAAAAGGGTGGATGGCATTATGCAAACTCCCCTGTGGATTGTAAAATTGCGCGCAATCGCCAGCCCGGTTTCGCCATGACCTCCCGGTTGTGGCTGACCTGTGCCGGCACAGGATATTGACCATATTGCAGGCGGTTGCCACGACCGCCTCATCGCAGTTGCAAACCTAGCGAGCAATGACCCACCGAGCGGGAGCTCATGATGCGAATACAGACCGAACACAACCAAATCTGCTGGTATGCCGAAGGGGCCTTTCGTGACCCCTCTCCCCAGTTATTCGATCCTGCCTGGTGGCAGAGCAATCGACAGGTGGTGGGGACCTCTCTAGGTCGCGGAGTGACCTGGTTCGTCAAGGATGAATCCCGCCATCTGGTGCTGCGCCACTACTATCGTGGCGGCATGGTGGGCAAGGTGGTACGGGATCGCTTCTGGTTCGAAGGAGTGGAATCGAGCCGCGCCATGGCCGAATACACCCTGCTCGCCAAGTTGAGCGAGCTGGGGCTGCCGGTGCCACGTCCGTTTGGTGCCCGCATGGTCAAGCAGGGGCCCTTCTATCGTGCCGACATCCTGATCGAGCGCATCCGCGGTGCCAAAGACATGGTGGCCCTGCTCAAACAGGGACCGATTGCGCCAGAGCTCTGGCACAAAGCCGGCCAGACGGTGCGCCAGCTGCACGACGCAGGCGTCTATCACGCCGATCTCAACAGCCACAACCTGTTGATCGACAAGGCGGGCAAGGTGTGGGTGATCGACTTTGACAAGGGCGCCATCCGCACACCGGGAGAGTGGCAGAAGGCCAATCTGGAGCGACTGCTGCGCTCCTTCAATAAAGAGGCCCAATTGCATACCAGTTTCCACTTCGTACCGGAGAACTGGCAAACCCTGATGAAGGGCTATCAGGGAAAAGCGCTCTGACCCTGTTGCTCGCCGCCGGAGCCAATGTTACTTATTGAGCTGCTGCTATTTAGATCTGGTTTCGAGGTGCCCCATGGAAACACTCAAGACACCTTTGGTGGATGTGACGACCCGGCTTGACCCGGGTCTCTTGTCTGACGCCATGAATCTGCTGGAGGCGGGGCTCTGGACCTGGTCTGTGCAGCAGGGACTGCGCCGGGACCCCAGCTGCCTGCATCTGTTGGGGCTGGGGGATAGCTGGCCGGATGACATGGGCTGGCTGGATCGGGTGCATCCCGACGATGTCCCCCGGCTGGAGGAAGCGCTGCTCGCCTGCCAGAGTGGCCGCAGCGCCACTCTATGCCTCGAGTACCGCATCCTTCATCACCACGGCCACTACATCCGGCTGGAAGAGCGCATTCGTCGTGACGAGCGCGGCCATCTGCTGGGGGCGGTGCGCCATCTTGATTCGGTCGAGGAGTCGGTTGAAGAGCGTCACGGCACGGATCCCCTCACCGGGCTGGAAAGCCGCAACAGCTTCGAATTGCTGCTGGAGGATCGTTTGGCGACCGATAGCGGCAGTTTCAGCCTGATGCAGTTTTCCGTCGATCACATGACCAAGATCCAGCAGCTGTTTGGCGAGGCGGTCTGCGACGCCATGCTGGCCAAGCTGGCGCGCATCGTGCGTCACGAGTTGCGCCGGGAAGATCCCTTCGCCCGTTGGGACGAGGATGGCTTTATTCTGATGCTCTCCCAGACCGAGCGGGCGAGCGGCCTGGAGATCGCCGAGCGGCTGCGCCTCGAGATAGCCGATGCCAGTTTGCTACCCCAGCGGCCGGTTACCGTCAGTGTCGGATTGGTGCAGAGTCAGCCCGGCGAGATGCTCGATCACCTGCTGGCCCGTCTGGCCAGCTGCCATGGCCAGGCCAGACGGGAACACAACACAGTCGTCGGCTGACGGTCGTCAGGAGGAGGTGGTTGCGTGGCGCTGGCACACCTTGAGGGAGGCCAGCATCAAGAGGCCGCCAAGGGTCAGCCGCACCAGATCGGTATCCTTGCCCCAGAGCAGCAGGTTGACCAGCAGGCCCGCCGGGATCAGCGCGTTGTTCATGATCGCCAGCACGCCGCTGCTGACCAGCGTCGCCCCCTTGTTCCACAGGAAGTAGCCAAGTCCCGAGGCACCAATCCCCAGCCACAGCAATATGCCCCACTGCAGTTCGCTGGTCGGATACTGGGGTTTGCCCAGTAGCCACCAGGCGGGCAGGGCGACGGCCAGGGCCCCCAGATAGAAGCAGCCGAAGATCGCCTGTTGCGGCGGCTGCTCTGCCTCCCGGGCCAGCACCACCTTGTAGCCGACCTGACCGATGGCGAAGCAAATGTTGGCACCTTGCACCACCAGGAAGCCCAGCACGTAGCTTTCGGTCAGCCCGTCGAAGCGGATGACGGCCGCCCCCAGCACCGCCAGCAAGGCTCCCCACAGATAGGTGGGCTTGAAGCGCCGCTCCAGCAGGTCATGGATCAGGGTGACGTAGATGGGGGTGAAGATGGTGAACACCAGCACTTCCGGCACCGTCAGCAGCAGGAAGGAGTGGTAATAGAACAGGTACATGATGCCGAGCTGGGTGGCGCCGAGGGCCATCAGCTTGGCCACCAGGTCGGGTCGCAGCCAGCGGCGGCGCAGGAAGGGGAGAAACACCAGGCTGGCGAGGGCGATGCGGGTCAGCACCGAGAAGTAGGCATCCACCTGGCCGGCGAGGTAGACCCCAATCAGGCTAAAGGAGAATGACCAGAGCAGGGTAACCCCTATCAAGTAGTTCATGTGGTTGATTTGTCGTCAGTTGTCAATTTGAAAGGGGGCTATGATGGCCGAGATGGAAGCCGTGATCCAGCGTTTATGGCGTCAGTTGCCACAGATCGGATCATTTGCCTTTGCGGCGAACAACGGAGTGGGCTCGGCGACCGACTGGAATGGTCGCGGGGAGGGGGAGGTGCAGGTGACCGATCATCATGGCGGCTGGCTGTTTGTCGAGACGGGCTGCTATACCACGCCCCATGGCCGGGTGCTGGCGATGCACAATCGCTTCTGGTGGCAGCGCACCGAACAGGGAGTGCGTCTCTCCCACCTGCGTCACGAGAAACCGGTCGAATTGTTCGAGCTGAGGCCGGGGGAAGATGGCCGCTGGTTCACCGCCGAGCCCCACCTGTGCGGTCAGGATTACTACCGTGCCGAGCTGACGCCGACCGACAACGGCTTTCTGCTCACCTGGCAGATCACCGGCCCGCGCAAGAACGAGGGGCTGAGCTATCTCTACCGGATATGAGTGCCGGCGACGGCAAGAAAAGAGGCATAAAAAAACCGGCGCAAGGCGCCGGTAGCGGGGACAAATCGGAGGTTTTTTATTTAAAACGGTCCCACAAACAGGAGAGACACACTCTCGTCACACATTCAGGTCAGCTCAGGCACTTAGCGCATAGCTCAGCATCGCCTGCAGCTTGCTGTCGAAGAACCAGGGCAGCAGCACCATCAAAAGGCCGACCACCCCGGCCAGCCGCTGGCGATATTGCCAGCTGGCAATCAACACCAGGCCGCCGCACAGGGTTGTCAGGATGCCTGACATAGCTGTGCCTCACGCTGTACCCGGCGTTGCTGGGCCCACTGGTTCATGGCGACGGAACCCAGGATCAGCGCCAGTGCGACACCCGTGGTGGACTGGATCTGCTCGCCGAGGAACAGGGCACCCAGCATGACGCCGAACAGCGGCACCAGATAGTTGCTGAAGGAGGCGAAGGTCGGGCCCGCCTTCTGGATCAGTGCCATGTAGAGGAAGTAGACCAGGCCGGTACAGAAGATACCCAGTACGGCGATGGCGTTGAGGGCCTGGCTGCTCGGCATGGCCAGGCTGCCCAGATCGGCGACGAAGGGCGCGGCAATCAGCAGCTGGGTAGCAGAGGAGATCAGGATGTTGCGGGCCACCACGACCGGATGGTCTTTGGCGAAGCGCTTGATCATCAGCAGGCCAATGGCGAAGCAGCTGGCGCCGAACAGGATGGCCATGGAGCCGAGCAGGCCGGCGTTCATGCCCTGGGAGAGTTTCGGCCAGAACAGGGTGAGCACACCGGCAAAGCCGATGACCACGGAGAGCAGGCCGCTCTTGGTGATTCTTTCACCAGAAATAAACAGCGGTGCCATCAGGATGGTGACAAACGGGATACAACCCATCACCACGGCGGCGATGGCGCTATCCACATACTGCTGACCCCAGGCCACCATGATGAAGGGGATGGTGGCATCCAGCAGGGCGATCAGCATGTAGGTGCGCCACGGGGTGTGCTCGCTCTTGAGACGCATGAACAGGCAGAGCAGACCCAGGGTCAGGCTGCCGCACAGGGCACGACCGGCAGCCACCAGGATGGGGGGCAACTCGGCAACGGCTTGGTGCATGAAGATGAACTGGGAACCCCACAGCAGGCCAATGGCCAGCAATAACAAATAGCTACGCATTTTAATCTCCGATGTATTGAGCCTGCGCATTCTAGGCAATCTGTTACTATGTCAAAAATGAATTGTTGGCATTCAACTATGGTCATTATCGATGGAAACCTCCCTCTCCCGCCTCGACCTTAACCTGCTCACCGTGTTCGACATGCTGATGCAGGAGCGCAACGTCACCCGTGCCGCCGAGCGGCTGCACCTCTCCCAGTCCACCGTCAGCCACGCCCTGGGGCGGTTGCGAACGGCGCTCGACGATCCCCTGTTTGTCATGAGCCGGCGCGAGATGATGCCGACCGAGCGGGCCAAGGCGCTGGCCGGGCCGGTGCGTCAGGCGCTCGCCATGCTGGAGCAGGGGTTGCGTCAGGCCAAGGGGTTCGATCCCGCCAGCGCACGACGGATCTTTCGCATCGCCACCCCGGGATCGGTAGAGCATGGTCTGGTCCCCGTGCTGGTGGACCGGCTGTACCGGCAGGCGCCTCACTGTCGACTGGAGGTGTGCGAGCTGGCGGATAGCGACTACGAACGGGAGCTGGAGAAGGGAGAGCTGGATCTGGTGATCGGGTTTGCCGGTGCCAACCACCTCTCGCCCCGGCTGTGGCGCGAGGACTGGTTCAACAACCCGCTGGTCTGTCTGTCACCGCTGGGCAGCGAATTGCCCGATGCGCTGGGCCCGCGCGAGCTGGTCAGCCGACCCCATATCCACACCTCCAGCTGGGGTCACAGCCAGGCCATGGTGGAGCTCTGGCTGGCCCGGTTCGGGGTGGAGCGTGAACTGGGGGTCAGGTTGCCGAGCTTTATGGCGGTGCCGCCGCTGATGGCGACCGGCCGCTATCTTGTTGTGGTGCCCGAGATGATCGGGCGCCACTTCTGCCGCTACTATCCACTGCGCCTCCATCAGCTGGATCCCGCCATCCCCATCGTCTATCTGATGGCGGGCCACCCGCTTACCGCCCACGACGAGGCGATCGGCTGGTTCAAGAGTCTGCTGCACCGGATCGCCTTCGACCTCTATGGCGACGATGCGCTGGGCTCTCCCGCTCAGCGCAGCCTGGCGAAGTAGTCGAGTCCCAGGGCGCCCTTCACCTCGGCCAGCACCTCGCCGGTGAGAAGGCGGGCCTGCTCCGTGCCCTGATAGAGCAACGCCAGCAGGCTATCTTTGTCGGCGATGGCGGCCTGGCGCCGCTCCCGCATGGGGGCGAGCAGGGTTTGCAGGCAGTCGTTGAGCACCTGCTTGCAGCGTATGTCTCCCAGGCCGCCGCGCTGGTAGTGGGCCTTCATCTCGGCCACCAGCGCCTTGTCGGGGTGGAAGGCATCCAGATAGGCGAACACAATATTGCCCTCCACCCGCCCCGGATCGCTCACCCTGAGGTGGTCCGGGTCGGTATACATGGCGAACACCGCCTGTTTGATCTCGTCGCTCGACATGCCGAGCTCTATGGTGTTGCCGAGGGACTTGGACATCTTGGCCTTGCCGTCTATGCCGGGCAGGCGGCCAGTGTCGCTCAGGATCGGCTGGCATTCGGTCAGTACCTCCCTGCCCACCAGGGTATTGACGCGGCGCACTATCTCGTTGGTCTGCTCCAGCATGGGTAGCTGATCTTCCCCCACCGGCACATGGGTGGCGCGAAAGGCGGTGATGTCGGCGGCCTGGCTGACCGGGTAGACCAGAAAACCGGCCGGCAGGCTGCGCTCGAACCCTTTTTGCTGGATCTCCGCCTTGACGGTGGGGTTGCGCTCCAGCCGGGCGACGCTGACCAAATTGAGGTAATAGCTGGTGAGCTCGGCGAGGGCGGGCAGGGCACTTTGCAGGCAGAAAGTGGTCCTGGCGGGGTCGAGACCGGCCGCCAGATAGTCGGCCATCACTTCCAGCACGTGATCGGTCACCTTGGCCGGGTTGTGGCCATTGTCGGTCAGCGCCTGCAGATCGGCGATCATCACGAACTGGCGGTAATGGTGCTGGGCCTCGACGCGCTGGCGCAGCGAGCCAACGTAATGGCCGATGTGCAGTTTGCCGGTGGGGCGATCGCCGGTCAGGATAACGGGGTTTTGCATGTCACTCTCTCCAGTTGGGGGTGGGCCGGGAGGCGACAAGGGAGTAAAAACAGTTGACCGCCTCTCGGCGGTCACGGTGTTTTCTTCGGTAAAATTTCACATAGAAAAGCAGTGCCGCCTGTTTAGAAGCAGCACCACCAGTAGTTGTGAGTGAAGATGGTCATATTCATGGCAAATCAAGCTACGCCTGTTTGATCACTTCTGCAAGGGCACCACCAGCAGATCGCAGGGCACAGTATTCATCAGCTGGCGGGCGCTGGAGGTGAGCAGGCTCCAGAAGCTCTGGCGATGGCCGCACACCAGCAGGTCGATCTGGTAATCCTTGACCGCCTGGTTGACCCGCTCGCTGAGGTCGCCGCAGATCACCAGCTTCTTCTCGATGGGGTAGTCCACCGAGGCCAGGAAGGTCTCCAGCTTCTCCTTCGCCTCGGCGATCACCTGATCCTGCACGTTGTCGATGTCGATATCGATCATCTCGGTGTAGAGGTCCTTGAGGTCCACATCGACATGGATCACCGACAACTTGGCGCCGTTGGAACGGGCCCGATCGACCGCCTTCTCGATCACCTTGCGGTTGTCTTCCGACAGGTCGATCGCGGCCAGAATGTGTTTGTAATAGGTTCCACTCATGGGATATCTCCTCACTGATCCTGAGCCCACTATACCAATCTCCGCTGAAACTAAAATGGTGCCGAGGGCACAGTTTAGGGATTTGAACGGGCTTGAATGGTTGCCGGGAGCGTGCGCTTGCTCGCAGCAACAGCATTGTTTGTACATTAAATAAACAATAGTTTGAAGCGGGTCACATCCCTCGGCTTGCTCGGCGGCAGGGAGAGGCATAGGATGTGCCCGTGCTTCGCAATGAACACAAAACAACAAAAAGCATTTGAATACCGCTTTGGGGAGCCTCGGCTCCCTTTTGTTTTTCTGTCGTTTTTCTTCTCCGGAATCCGTCCGGTATCAAGGTAATCTCCCTGCGCTTGGTTATGCTGTAGCCAATTCCCTTGGAGACACCGTCATGATCATTACTCCCCAGATCCAGGGCTGCGTCGCCCGCAACTGCCACCCTATCGGCTGCCGGGCCGCCGTGCAGCAGCAGATCGCCAGTGTCAGGGCCGCAGGCCCGTTCAACGGGCCCAAACGGGTGCTGGTGCTGGGGGCCTCGTCCGGTTTCGGGCTGGCGTCGCGCATCTCGCTCACCTTTGGCGCCGGGGCCGACACCATAGGTATCTCGTTCGAGCGTGGCTCCTCCGACAAGGGACTTGGCAGCGCCGGCTGGTACAACAACATCTGGTTTCGGCAGGCGGCGGAGCAGGCCGGGCGCATTGCCATCAACCTGATCGGGGACGCTTTCTCAGACACCATGCGCCAGCAGGCCATCGAGACCATTCGCCAGCAGCTCGGGCAGGTGGATCTGGTGATCTACTCGCTGGCGAGTGGCATCCGGGTGCTGGCCGATGGCACTCAGGTGCGCTCCGTGCTCAAGACCACGGGCCAGCCCTTCAGCGGCTGGGGGCTGGATCTGGAGCGCGATGCCCTGGTGCAGCAATCCCTGGCGCCGGCCACCCCGGAGGAGATCCGCGACACCGTCACCGTGATGGGGGGTGAGGATTGGCAGCTCTGGTTGCAGGCGCTGCAGCAGGCGGATTGCCTGGCGCCCGGAGCCCAGACGGTGGCCTACTCCTATATCGGCCCCGAATCGACCTATCCCCTCTATCGGGATGGCACCATCGGCTATGCCAAGGAGCATCTGCATGCCACCGCCGAGACCATCAACCTGCAACTGGCACAAATCGGTGGCCACGCCTGGGTGTCGGTGTGCAAGGCGTTGGTGACCAAGGCGAGTGCCTATATTCCGGTGCTGCCTGTTTATCTCGGCCTGCTGATGGGGGTGATGAAGGAGCGCGGAGTGCACGAGGGCTGCATCGAGCAGATGCAGCGGCTGTTTGCCGGCAAGATGTACGGGCCCAATGGGGTGGTGGCCGATGGCAACCGGCTGATCCGGATGGATGACCACGAGCTGGATCCGGCCATTCAGGCCGCCGTCTCGGCGCTCTGGCCCAAGGTAACGCCGGACAACTTCCACGCCTTGGGGGATTTCGCCGGCCTGCGCCGGGATTTCATGCAGCTCAATGGTTTCGAGCTGACTGGCGTGGATTATGGTGCGCCCGTGGATGTCGCCTCGCTCACCGAGCTGATCCCTTAAGCGAGCAGGAAATGGGATCTCCCTCCCGTTGGCGGGTTGATTCGCAACCTGAGTGTGGCGACAATCGATACCAAATCACAGTGGAGAATCAGTATGTTGGCCCAACCCATGATCGAAAAGTTGAACGAACAGATTAACCTGGAGTTCTACTCCTCCAATCTTTATCTGCAGATGAGCGCCTGGTGCGAAGACAAGGGCTTCGAAGGGGCCGCCACCTTCCTGCGCCAGCACGCAGTCGAGGAGCGCCAGCATATGGAGCGCCTGTTCACCTATGTGAGCGAGACCGGTGCCATGCCCAAGCTGGGTGCCATCGACGCGCCTCCCCACGAGTTCAAGTCGCTGGGTGACGTGTTCCGCACCACCCTGGAGCATGAATACCACATCACCAAGTGCATCAACGGCCTGGCTCACGTGGCCTTCACCACCCAGGACTACTCCACCTTCAACTTCCTGCAGTGGTACGTGGCCGAGCAGCACGAAGAGGAGAAGCTGTTCAAGAGCATCGTCGATCGCCTGGGTCTGGTGGGCGAGGATGGCAAGGGCCTCTACTTCATCGACAAGGAGCTGGCCGAGCTGGCCAAGGGCGCGCCGGCCAGCATCATGGACAGCAACGCCTGATAGTCGTGGACACTTAGTGTTCAGCCAGTACAATGACGGCCCTTTTACGGGCCGTTTTCTATTGTCTCGGGGCGAAAACCGCAGTGGTGGTGGCCGCCGGGCACAATGGCGACCCTGCTGTATTTCTCCGGACCGTGTTGGTTGGTCGTTTGATGAGTAAGGCTGTGATGATGCAAGTGGATGTGGTGGTGATCGGGGCCGGTGCGGCCGGGCTGATGTGTGCGGCGCAGGCGGGCTATCGGGGCCGCTCCGTGCTGGTACTCGACAATGCCAAGAAACCGGGCCGCAAGATCCTCATCAGCGGCGGTGGCCGCTGCAACTTCACCAACCATCAGGCGGGGGCCCACGCCTACCTCTCCGCCAATCCGCACTTCAGCAAGTCGGCGCTGGCCCGTTACACCCAGCAGGATTTCATCGATCTGGTGGACCGCCACGGGGTCAACTATCACGAGCGCACCCTGGGGCAGCTGTTCTGCCTCGAGAGCGCCAAGGATATCGTCGACGTGCTGCTCACCGAGTGCGACTGGGCCGGGGTGACCTTGCAGTGTCAGACCGAGATCCTCTCCGTCAGCAAGGGTGACGAGGGCTTCGTGCTGGCGACCAGCAAGGGAGAGGTGCGTTGCCACTCGCTGGTGGTGGCCACCGGCGGCCTCTCCATGCCCAAGCTCGGCGCCACCCCTTATGGCTTCAAGCTGGCGGAGCAGTTTGGCCTCAAGGTACTGCCGACCCGTGCCGGTCTGGTGCCCTTCACCCTGCATCAGGCCGAAAAAGAGGCCTTTGCCGATCTGGCGGGCATCAGCCTGCCGGTGGCGGTGACCGCCGAGGATGGCACCCGCTTCAAGGAGGCCATGCTGTTCACCCACCGCGGCCTCTCCGGCCCCGTCATTCTGCAGATCTCCTCTTACTGGCACGCCGGCGAGAAGATCCACATTAACCTGCTGCCGGAGCTCGATATTGCGGCCGCCCTGCGGGAGTGGGCCCAGGCCCATCCGGCCCAGGAGCTGAAAACTGTGCTGGGACGCGAGTTGCCCAAACGCTTCGTCGACAAGCTGGTGGAGCTGGGCCAGCTCGACAGCAAGCCGATGCGCCAGTACAACGAGCGGGAGCTGGAAGCCATCGCTGCCCTGCTGGGAGACTGGCAGATCCTGCCCAACGGCACCGAGGGGTATCGCACCGCCGAGGTAACCTTGGGGGGCGTCGACACCAATGAGCTCTCCTCCAAGACCATGGAGGCGCGCAAGGTGCCCGGCCTCTACTTCGTCGGCGAAGTGGTGGATGTGACCGGTTGGCTCGGCGGCTACAACTTCCAGTGGGCCTGGTCCTCCGGCTGGGTCGCCGGTCAATACTGCTGATCGCCGGCGGTGCTGTGACTGCCGCCGGTTTACTAACGGAATAGGGCATGTTTGCCGCTTTTTTATGCGGCGGTTTCCGACCTGCCAGAGATTGGTATAGAGTGGTTGTTCACTCTTTTATCCGGGAGGGCGCCTCTGCACAGGTGTCCTCCGTCTCTCGGGGGCAACATGTACGAACGCTTGGATGGCATTGATGTCGCGGCCTGGTCGATGACAAGAACGGAGGTGGCCGATGTTTGAGAGCCTGGGGGTCATCAACGTCTGGACCTATCTGGTGGGTCTTTTCTTCATCATCATAGCGCCGGGCCCCAACTCGTTTTACGTGCTGCGCACCGGCGCCAGCCGTGGCATAGGGCCGGGATATCGCGCCGCTCTCGGGGTATTCGTCGGCGATGCCATCCTGATCTTCTGCGCCTATCTGGGGGTTGCCTCCCTCATTCGCACCACCCCCCTGCTGTTCACCCTGGTGCGCTACCTCGGCGCCATCTATCTGCTCTATCTGGGAGTGAAGATACTGCACGCCAACTTCATCGCCAGACGGGAAGGAGAAGAGTCCGAGATAGACGCGGGAGAGCGCTATTTCAGCAAGGCCCTGACCCTGAGCCTCACCAACCCCAAGGCGATCCTGTTCTACGTCTCCTTTTTTGTGCAGTTCATCGACTTCAACTATGCCCACACCTGGCTCTCCTACCTGGTGCTGGCGGGCATGCTGGAGGCAATGAGCTTCGTCTATCTGAGCCTGCTGATCTTCGGCGGTACCCTGATGGCCCGTTTCTTTGCACGCAAGGTGCGCCTCGCCAAGCTGGGCAACGGTCTCATCGGCCTCTTCTTTATGGGGTTTGCGGCCAGGTTGGCCACCCTCTCCTGATGAGGATTGTTTGTCAGGCCCCGCGTGTTGGTGCGGGGCTTTTTCGTTTCTGGCGCGGTGACTCGCCCTCTCTCCTTGATCCCGGTCAGCGGTGACCGAGCTCACAATCCCTATAGTGGGCTCCCACTTGTTGCGGTCTTGAGGTATCCATGCTTGAAAATCAGATGATGCTGCTGGCGGTGTTCGAACGGGCCGCCCTGATGCTGATGACCCTGTTCTTCCTGACCCGTACCCGGCCATTCCAGCGCCTGTTTCAGAAGCGGGATCACACTCCGGCCGAACTGGTGCTGGTCGCCGCCATCTTCTGCCTGTTTGCGGTGTTCAGCACCTATACCGGCATCCCCATAGAGGGGGCGCTCATCAACGTGCGGATCATCGCCATCATTTCGGGCGGCATCCTGTTCGGCCCCTGGGTCGGCATTCCGGCCGGGGTTATCTCCGGCCTGCACCGCTATCTCATCGACATGGATGGTCACACTTCCATCCCCTGCCTTATCGCCAGCATCATCGCCGGTCTGCTGGCCACCTGGCTGCACCTGAGATGCCGCAAGTCGCGGCTCTGGCTCTACGGCATTCTGGCGGGGATGGCCTGCGAGGGGCTGACCATGCTGCTCATCTGGCAGCTGACCGAGCCCCATGCGGTGGGGGTGGAGATCGTCAACCACATAGCCTATCCGATGATCGCCGGGACGCTATGCATCGGCCTCATCATCAAGCTGGTGCAGGATCTGGATGACGAGAAGGAGCTGATCGCCGCCAAGCAGGCCAAGCTGGCGCTGGATATCGCCAACCAGACCCTGCCGTTTTTCCAGAACATCAACCGCCACTCCCTGAGCCAGGTGTGTGACGTCATCCGGCGCGAGATCAGCGCCGATGCGGTGGCCATCACCGATACCCATGACGTGCTGGCTTATGTGGGGGTGGGCAAGGATTACTACGCGCTGGACGAGCATCACGCCATCAGCGCCATGACCCGCAAGGCGGTGCTGCTCGACCAGATCATCATCAACAACGATCTGCGCCAGTATCACCTCTCCGATTTCCACTCGGTCATCATTATTCCGCTGCGAGAAAACGGCGCCGTCAGCGGTACTCTCAAGATCTACTATCGCCGCACCCACAGCATCACCAGTTCTCTCAAGGAGATGGCGGTGGGCCTCTCCCAGCTCATCTCCACCCAGATGGAGGTGTCGCGCATCGAGCAACTGAAAGAGATGACCCGCAAGGCGGAGTTCACCGCGCTGCAGAGCAAGATCAACCCGCACTTCCTGTTCAACGCTCTCAACGCCATCTCGTCGCTGATCCGCATCCGTCCCCAGCAAGCGCGCCAGCTCATCGCCAACCTGGCGGACTACCTGCGTTACAACCTCAACAAGGGGGACACCCTCATCGACATCCAGGAGGAGTTGCAGCAAGTGCGCGACTACGTGGCCATCGAGCAGGCCCGCTTCGGCGACAAGCTGGAGGTGGTGTTCGAGGTGGATGACGTGCATATCCAGGTGCCGAGCCTGCTGTTGCAGCCGCTGGTGGAAAACGCCATCCTGCACGGCATCCAGCCCCGCAGCGCGCCGGGCCGGGTCACTATCGAGGTGAAACAGCTGGCTGGGGGCATCCGGGTGGCGGTGCGGGACACGGGTTACGGCATCAGCCAGGCAGTGATCGACGGGGTCGCCGCCGGCCGGGTGGAGAGCCGCAGCATCGGCCTGATGAACGTGCATCAGCGGGTCAAGCTGCTCTATGGCGATGGCCTGCACCTCAAGCGGCTGGAGCCGGGTACTGAAGTAAGTTTCTATCTGCCGGATCAGGAGTCGATACCATGCTGAGTGTCATCATGATTGAGGATAAGTGTGTGCTGCGAGAGGCAATGCCATGCTGAAAGCCATCATAGTGGAAGACGAGTATCTGGCTCGCGAGGAGCTGGCCTACCTGGTGGGGCAGCATAGTCAGATCGATATAGTGGCGAGCTTCGAGGACGGGCTGGAGGCGTTCAAATACCTGCAGGATCACGAGGTGGACGTGGTGTTTCTGGATATCCAGATCCCCGCCATCGACGGTCTGCTGCTGGCCAAGAACCTGCACAAGTCGAGCCATCCGCCCCATATCGTCTTCGTCACCGCCTACAAGGAGTTCGCGGTGGAGGCATTCGAGCTGGAGGCGTTCGACTACATTCTCAAGCCATACAACGAACCGCGTCTCATCAGCCTGCTGCAAAAGCTCGAGTTGGCTGGCAAGTCGTTGGCGGGGCAGGGGAGCGAGCCGGGCACGCCGCACAATCGCACCGTCAATCTGGTGAAGGGGGAGCGCATCATAGTCACCCCCTGCGAGCAGATCTACTACGCGGAAGCCGACGAAAAGCTCACTCATGTCTACACCCGCGATGACCGTTACGTGATGACCATGACCCTCAGCGAGTTCGTCAGCCGGCTGCCTGCCGAAGGGTTCTTCCGCTGCCACCGCTCCTACTGCGTCAACATCAACAAGATCCGCGAGATAGTGCCCTGGTTCAACAGCACCTATCTCATCCGGCTCCATGACCTGCCGTTCGAGGTGCCGGTCAGCCGCAGCAACATCAAGGCGTTCCGTCAGCTGATGCGCCTCTGATTGTCATTCATTCCCGCCGATCTGCATTTCATGCCTTAATCGGTCGGCGGGAGTGGCGTCTTGCCTATAGTGGCCCCAGTTTCCTTAAGGCCATTGACCGAGACGCATCATGACCAAAGAGATGAATCGCACCCGCTACCTCACCCTGTTGGGGACCATCATCACCCAGTTCGCGCTGGGATCCGTTTACACCTGGAGCCTGTTCAACGCCCAGCTCTCCGACAAGCTGGACGAGCCGGTGAGCCAGGTCGCCTTCGCCTTCGGCCTGCTCAGCCTCTCCCTGGCGGTGGCCTCCTCCCTGGCGGGCAAGCTGCAGGAGCGGTTCGGGGTGCGCAACGTCACCCTGGGCGCCGGCGTGCTGCTCGGTATCGGCTTCTTCCTCACCGCTCACGCCAGCAACCTGGCGATGCTCTACCTCTGCGCCGGCATCCTGGTCGGTTTTGCCGACGGTACCGGCTACCTGATGACCCTCTCCAACTGCGTGAAGTGGTTCCCGGAGCGCAAGGGGCTGATCTCCGCCTGCTCCATCGGCGCCTATGGCCTCGGTAGCCTGGGCTTCAAGTACATCAACCTGTTGCTGCTCTCCAGCAACGGGCTGGAGGCCACCTTCCAGCTGTGGGGGCTGATCGCCATGTCCATGATGCTGGTGGGCGGCATGCTGATGAAGGATGCACCCAGGCAGGCGGCCGCCGTGCAGCAGAGCGAGAGCCGCGACTTCACCTTGGCCGAGGCGATGCGCAAGCCCCAGTACTGGATGCTGGCGCTGATGTTCCTCACCGCCTGCATGAGCGGTCTCTACGTCATCGGCGTGGCCAAGGACATCGGCGAGAAGATGGTGGGCCTGCCGGCCGTGGTCGCCGCCAACGCCGTCGCCATCATCGCCATGGCCAACCTGGGTGGCCGGCTGGTGCTGGGTATCCTCTCCGACAAGATGTCCCGCATCCGGGTCATCACCATCGCCCAGCTGATTACCCTGTGCGGCATGGCGCTGCTGCTGTTCGTGCCGCTCAACGCCAACCTCTTCTTCGTGGCGGTGGCCTGTGTGGCGTTCAGCTTCGGCGGCACCATCACCGTCTACCCCTCGCTGGTGAGCGACTTCTTCGGTCTCAACAACCTGACCAAGAACTACGGCGTCATCTATCTGGGCTTTGGTCTGGGCAGCATCATCGGCTCCATCGTGGCCTCCCTGTTCGGCGGCTTCATGGCGACCTTCAACCTGATCCTGGTGTTGCTGGTAGTGGCCCTAGTGCTCTCCCTCACCATCCGCCTGCCGGCGCCGGTATCGGTCGAACGGGCCTGACTCTTCGTCTAAAGACAGCACCATAAAAAAGACCCGGGCCTTTGCCCGGGTCTTTTCGTTGGTACCAGCGACGCTTAGCGTGGCGGCAGGCCCAGCAGGGCACGCAACTGGTGCGCGGTGGCTTCGACCGTCGGCCAGTCGCGGCCGGTGACGGTGACGTGGCCCATCTTGCGGCCGGGGCGGGCCTCGCCCTTGCCGTAGAGGTGCAAGTGCACCCCGGGCAGGGCCAGGGCGCCGGCCCAGTCCGGCGTGCCGTCTTGCCACAGATCCCCGAGCAGGTTCAGCAGGATGGCGGGCTGAACGTCAGCCTGCGCCGGCAGCGGCAGATCGCACAGGGCACGCACCTGCAGCTCGAACTGGCTGCAACCGGCGTTGTCGATGCTGGGGTGACCCGAATTGTGGGGGCGGGGGGCCATCTCGTTGACCAGCAGCTGGCCGCCGACCAGGAAGAACTCCACCGTCAGCACGCCCACGTAGTCGAGGGCGGCGATGATGTGCTCGGCGATGCGTTGGGCCTCGGCCTCCAGGGCGGGCACGTTGGCCGGGGAGCGGGTCTGATCCAGAATGCCGCCGCTGTGCCAGTTTTGCACCAGGGGCAGGGCGCTGATGGCACCGCTCGGGCTGCGCGCCAGGGTCAGGGCGAACTCCCCTTCCAGTGGCAGGCGCTTCTCCAGCACGCAGGGCACGCCGCTGGCGGCCAGGGCCGCCGGCAGCTCGCTGGCCTGGTGAATGGTCCACTGCCCCTTGCCGTCGTAGCCCTCGCGAGCGGTCTTGAGGATGGCGGGGAAGAGGTGATCCGGCAGCTCGGGCAGCGGCTCGTGGGGCAGCAGGGTCAGGTTCGGCGCGACGGGCACGCCGGCGCGGGCCAGGAAGGCTTTCTCTTCACGACGATCCTGACAGACGCGTACTGCGCTCGCGGCCGGGTGCACCGGCTTGTGCTGCTCCAGCAGGGCCAGGGAGGCGGCGGGCACGTTCTCGAATTCGCAGGTGATGGCGTCGCAGCGGCGGGCCAGCTCGGCCAGGGCATCGGCGTCGTCATAGGCTGCGATGATCTGATCGTCGGCAGCGGCGCCGGCGATGCTGGCGGGATCCGGATCCAGCACGATGACCTGATAGCCGAGGCGATGGGCAGACATCACGAAGTAGCGGCCGAGCTGGCCGCCGCCGAGCATGCCCAGGGTAGCGGGAGGCAGTATCATGCCGGCTCCTCCAGGGTGAGGGCCAGCACCCGATCGCGCTCCTTGGCGCGAAAGCCGTCGAGCTGCTGATGATAACGGGGAGCGTCGGCATCCTGAGCGACGGAGAGTAGGGAGACTGCAAACAGGCCGGCGTTGGCGGCACCCGCCTCGCCGATGGCGAAGGTGGCGACCGGTACGCCCTTGGGCATCTGCACGATGGAGAGCAGGGAGTCCATCCCCTTGAGCTGGCGGGTCGGGATCGGCACGCCCAGCACCGGAATCGTGGTCTTGGCGGCCAGCATGCCCGGCAGATGGGCGGCACCGCCGGCACCGGCGATGATGGCGCGCAGGCCGCGTTCGCGGGCGCTGGCGGCGTATTCGAACAGCAGATCCGGGGTGCGGTGGGCCGATACCACGCGCGCTTCGTAGGGAACCCCGTGCTCCTTGAGGATGCGGGCGGCCGCTTGCATGACGGGCCAGTCAGAGTCAGAGCCCATTACCAGGCCGATCAGGGGAGGGGTGCTCATTACTACTCCTTGCAGTCAAACGTTTGTCTCTGGTTGGCAAAACAAGCCGGCATGCCGGCTCAGAATTTCTCGGGTCGCACTATTTCGACCGTTTGCAGGAACGCAATCATAGCGTAATCGGGGTAGTAACGGATCTTAATATGTTCCATCAATCGCTCGGCCTGCTCGCGAGTGCAGATCGCCTCCAGCCTGATATTGCCGCTTTCGCTCCAGCTGGCGTTGCGTTCGCCATGGTCTCCCCGGCCCCGGGCGTCCGTGATGGTGTAGCCGCGCAACCCTTCTCGGGTCAGGGTGCGCAGCAGGGTGGGTTCCAGGGTGGCCTCTGTCACTATGGTCAGCAGGGTGCGGGTCTCGGTCTGCATATGGCTACTCCATGAAGTGGCGGGCCCAGCTGTGGTAGAGCGGGATCCCCAGCATGATGTTGAACGGGAAGGTGACCCCCAGCACGGCGCTTAGCGACAGTCCGGGATTGGCCTGGGGCAGGGCGATGCGCAGGGTGGCGGGCACGGCAATATAAGAAGCGCTGGCGGCCAGGATGGCAAGCAGGGTCAGTCCGCCGAGGGAGAGCCCCATCAGCTTGCCGACGGCCAATCCCAGTCCGGCCGAAGCGAGCGGCATCAGCAGAGCGAAGCCGAGCAGGAACAGACCGTGACGGCGCAGGTCCTGGCACTGGCGCGCGACAATGAGGCCCATTTCCAGCAGGAACAGGGCCAGCGCTCCCTTGAAAAGGTCGACAAAGAGCGGTTTGAGGGGAGCGACCCCTTCCGGGCCGGCCAGATAGCCGATGGCCATGCCGCCGAGCAGCAGGGTGACCCCCTTGCCGAGGAAAGTCTCGTGGGCCAGCATCCGCCAGCGGGTCTGGCGACTCACACCACGCGCCAACACTATGCCGACCAGGATGGCCGGGATCTCCATCACCGCCAGGAAGATGGAGAGCTGGGATTCGAAGTCGATGCCGCGCTCGGTGAGCCAGTTCACCCCGACCGCGAAGGTGGCCACGCTGACCGAACCGTAGTGGGCGGCGGTGGCGGCAGCATCGATCCGGTTCATCTTAATGCGCAGCAGGACAAAGCCGAGCAGGGTCTGCACCACGCCGAGCAGGATCACCAGCGCCAGCTGGGGCAGCAGGGGGAGCAGGGATTGCTGGGCCAGCCCGACGCCGCCCTTGAGGCCGATGGCCAGCAGCAAAAAGAGAGAAAGGGTATCGTAGAGGGCGGGCGGTAGTTTGAGCTCGGAACGCACCAAACCGGCCAGCAGGCCAAACAGGAAAAAGAGAACAACAACATCCAACATGATGACTCGCGGGAGCAGTCCACAGGGTGGTTGCATGCTAGAGTGCATGATGCTTCGATAAAATCAGATTTTGATTGATGGTTGTTCGGTAAAAACTGATAAGGGGTCCGATGCTCAACTACAAACAGCTCTACTACTTCTGGCATGTGGCCCGCAGCGGTGGCGTGACGCGGGCGGCGCAGCAGTTGCATCTGACCCCGCAGACCATCAGCGGCCAGGTGGCCGAGCTGGAGCAATCCCTCGGCGTGGCGCTGTTCAACAGGGTCGGCAGGCGGCTCGTGCTGACGGCGGCCGGGCGCCAGGCGCTCGAACAGGCCGGGGCCATCTTCTCGCTCGGTGCCGAGCTGGAGCACTCCTTGCGCCACGCCAGCCAGGAGCTGACCATGCAGGTGGGGATTACCGCGTCAGTCCCCCGCACCCTGGCGTTCGAACTGCTGGCGCCGGCCATGGCACTGGCGACCCCGCTTCGGCTGATCTGTCATGAGGAACGGCCAGACCAGCTCTTCAGCGAGCTGGCCAGACACAAATTGGACATGGTGCTGACCGACCGCCCGCTGCCCCCCGACAGCGGCATCCGCGGCTATAACCACGAGCTGGGGCGCAGCCCGCTGGCCCTGTTTGCCAGCCCGGCGCTGGCGGCGCAGGCCCGCAAGGGGTTTCCCGCCGCGCTGGAGGGGTTGCCCGTGCTGATCCCGGGTGAAAAGTCGGTGACCCATGATCGCTTGCTGGCCTGGTATCACCAGCAGGGTATCCATCCCCACCTGGTCGGCCAGTTCGATGACTCCGCCCTGATGAAGTCGTTTGGCAAGGCGGGGATGGGGATCTTTCCGGCTCCGCTCGCCATGGGGGAGGAGATAACCCGCGTCTATGGTGTCGAACGGATTGCCACCCTGCCCGAGGTCGCCCTCTCCTACTATCTGGTCTCGGCCGGTCGTCATCTCTCCCACCCCGGCGTGAAGGCGGTGATGGAGGGGGCCGGCCAGCGATTGGCGGCACTGGAAAATAAAAAATAGAAATCTGGATGGCTATACATCCGATATGCGTCTGCCTATAATCCCCCCCGCTTTGGCGCATCATGCTTAATAGGGAATCCGGTGAAAATCCGGAGCTGGCGCGCAGCGGTAAGGGGGAACGAAGCGACATCAGGGCACTGCCGTCAGGTGGGAAGCCGTCGCCGTAGGTCATCAGCCCCCCAGCCCGAAGACCTGCCAGAGTTCGTATTTCGGGCCGAGAGAAACCGGCCACGAAGTAGATGCTTACGCGAACTTAAGGATCTCTCATGTCCAAGAAATTATTGGCGGCTGCCCTGTTGCCGACGGCGGCATTTGCCCAGCAGCTGACCATTCCTGTCAATCCTACCATGGTGGTGACCGCCACTCGCGTCGCCCAACCCGCCTCCAGCGTACTGGCTCCCGTCAATGTGATCAGCCGGGACGAGATCGATCGCCTGCAAGCCCAGACTGTGACCGATGTGGTCAAGACCCTGCCCGGCGTGGAAGTGGTCAGCAATGGTGGCCGCGGTCAACTGAGCTCGCTGCGGGTGCGCGGCGGTACCTCTTCCCAGACGCTGGTGCTGGTAGACGGCGTGCGCAGCGCCTCCCTGACCGCCGGCATGACCGAACTCAACAACCTGCCGCTCAATCAGGTCGAGCGGATCGAATATATTCGCGGCCCGCGTGCATCCATCTATGGCTCCGATGCCATCGGCGGGGTGATCAACATCATCACGCGCCCCGAGCAGGGCACCAACCAGCACAAGTTCAACCTGGGGGCTGGTTCCAATCAACAGCGCCAGGCGGCGTTCAGCAGCGCCAGCCAGGTGGGCGAGGTGGGTCAGCTCAAAGTCGCCGGCGGCTTTGACGACGAGTCCGGCTACAACGTACATCCTCTGCCCGGTATCAATGATGGCGATCGTCATGGCCACCGCGGTTATAACGCCATGCTGGACTATCAGCAGGCGCTCACTGGCAACTGGGATCTGTTCGGGACGACCCGCTGGTTCCGCAACGTTGCCCAGTACGACAGTTCGTCCGCTGCTTCCGCCTGGGGGCCGGCGAATCATCAGCGTAACGAAACCTGGACCGAGAACCAGAGCTACCAGCTCGGTTCCCGCTATCACGATGATCGTTACCTGAGCGAGCTGCGCGGTGCCTTTTCCAAGCAGGACGCTTACGACTATCCGGACAACAGCGGTCGCGATCAGGCTGTTAACCGCACCTATACCCGCCAGTACAGCCTGAACTGGGTCAACAGCTTCAAGGTGAACGAGTTCTGGACCCTGGGTGGCGGGGCCGACTGGCAGCGCGACATGCTGGATGATCGCTCCCGCTCCTCCGGCGCCACCTATCCGGCTGACGCCAAAGAACGTGACAACACCGGCCTCTATGCCCTCGCCCAGTTTGACAACCAGACCTGGCAGGCCGAGTTGAGCGGACGCAGCGACGACAACGAACAGTTTGGCCGTCACAACACTTGGCAGACCGGAGCGGGCTGGCGTTTCGCAGAGGATTACCGTCTCAGTGCCCGTTACGGCACCGGCTTCCGTGCACCGACTTTCAACGATCTCTACTATCCGGGCTCCGGCAACAGCAAGCTGAAGCCGGAAGAGTCGAAGAGCAGCGAATTGATGCTGGATGGTCAGACCGCCGGGGTGGAGTGGCGCCTGACTGGCTATCGCAACGATTTCGAGCAGATGATCCAGTGGGCTCCCGATAGCCAGGGGATGTGGACGCCGCAAAACGTGGGCAAGGCACGGATCGAAGGGGTCGAGCTGGAAGGGGAGTTCGCTACCGGCTGGTTGAGTCATCGGGTATCTGCCGAATACAAGGATCCCAAAGACAGGATCACCGACAAACAGCTGCAGCTGATATCCCGCAAGGGCGCCAAGTGGGTAACAGAGGCGCAGTGGCAGCAGTTTGACGGCTCCCTGAGCTGGATTTACCAGGGCGAGCGCTATGGCAACGCGGCCAACACCACCGAGCTGGGTGGTTACAGCGTGTGGAATCTGGCGGTGGGTTACAAGGTGACGCCGGCGCTGAAGGTTTCCGGCAAGATCAACAACCTGCTGGACAAGGAGTATCAGACCGCGGTCGGCTATCCGGCTGATGAGCGCGCTTACTACATCACCATGGATTACTCCCTGTAAGCTCTATCCATCTGATCGGAAAAAACCGGGGCCCTGCCATTGGCAGGGCCTTTTCTATTGGCCGTGGCCGGGAGTATGATCGCCCCCTTGCACCAAAGGGGGAGCTCAAGTGGCCAATATTCTCGTGTTTGATTCCGGTATGGGTGGCCTCACCATCTATCGCGAGATCCGCCGTGTTTTGCCGGTCCACAACTATTTCTACTGTTTCGACAACGCCAACTTCCCCTACGGCGAACTGAGCGAACCCGAGCTGATCGCGGCCTGTACCGGTCTGGTCAGTCACATGGTGACAGCGCATGCCATCGATCTGGTGGTGATCGCCTGCAACACCGCGAGCACCATAGCATTGCCCGCGCTGCGTGCCGCACTGGCCATTCCGATCGTGGGAGTTGTGCCCGCCATCAAGCCGGCAGCCGCCCTGACCCGCAATGGTTGCATCGGTCTTCTGGCAACGCCCGGCACGGTCAGCCGCCACTATACCCAGGAGTTGATCGCCCAGTTTGCCCCCGGCAAGCGGGTGTTGCTCAAAGGCACGACAGAGCTGGTTATCGAGGCCGAGCACAAGCTGGCCGGACTGCCGGTCAACATGCCGCTGCTGCGCGAAGTCCTGGCCGAGTGGCTGGAAGGGGAGTGCACGCCGGATACGCTGGTGCTGGGTTGTACCCACTTCCCGTTATTGAATGAGG
>NZ_CP077399.1:745000-792500 GCF_019048725.1 Aeromonas sp. FDAARGOS 1407 | reverse complement strand
ACAAGTCATCGTACCCCAAACCGACACAGGTGGTCGGGTAGAGAATACCAAGGCGCTTGAGAGAACTCGGGTGAAGGAACTAGGCAAAATAGTACCGTAACTTCGGGAGAAGGTACGCTCTTGTTGGTGAAGTCCCTTGCGGATGGAGCTGACGGGAGTCGCAGTGACCAGATGGCTGGGACTGTTTATCAAAAACACAGCACTCTGCAAACACGAAAGTGGACGTATAGGGTGTGACACCTGCCCGGTGCCGGAAGGTTAATTGATGGGGTTAGCGCAAGCGAAGCTCTTGATCGAAGCCCCGGTAAACGGCGGCCGTAACTATAACGGTCCTAAGGTAGCGAAATTCCTTGTCGGGTAAGTTCCGACCTGCACGAATGGTGTAACCATGGCCATGCTGTCTCCACCCGAGACTCAGTGAAATCGAATTCGCCGTGAAGATGCGGTGTACCCGCGGCTAGACGGAAAGACCCCGTGAACCTTTACTACAGCTTGGCACTGAACATTGAACCTACATGTGTAGGATAGGTGGGAGGCTTTGAAGGCGTGACGCCAGTTGCGCTGGAGCCGTCCTTGAAATACCACCCTTGTATGTTTGATGTTCTAACGCAGGCCCCTGAATCGGGGTCGCGGACAGTGCCTGGTGGGTAGTTTGACTGGGGCGGTCTCCTCCCAAAGAGTAACGGAGGAGCACGAAGGTTGGCTAATCCTGGTCGGACATCAGGAGGTTAGTGCAATGGCATAAGCCAGCTTAACTGCGAGACGGACAGGTCGAGCAGGTACGAAAGTAGGTCATAGTGATCCGGTGGTTCTGAATGGAAGGGCCATCGCTCAACGGATAAAAGGTACTCCGGGGATAACAGGCTGATACCGCCCAAGAGTTCATATCGACGGCGGTGTTTGGCACCTCGATGTCGGCTCATCACATCCTGGGGCTGAAGTCGGTCCCAAGGGTATGGCTGTTCGCCATTTAAAGTGGTACGCGAGCTGGGTTCAGAACGTCGTGAGACAGTTCGGTCCCTATCTGCCGTGGGCGTTGGATGATTGAAGGGAGTTGCTCCTAGTACGAGAGGACCGGAGTGAACGAACCTCTGGTGTTCGGGTTGTCACGCCAGTGGCACTGCCCGGTAGCTAAGTTCGGAATCGATAACCGCTGAAAGCATCTAAGCGGGAAGCGAGCCCTGAGATGAGTCATCCCTGACCCCTTGAGGGTCCTAAAGGGCCGTTGGAGACCACAACGTTGATAGGCGGGGTGTGTAAGTGCAGCGATGCATTGAGCTAACCCGTACTAATTACCCGTGAGGCTTAACCATACAACACCCAAGAAGTGTTCTGGGCCTTGTAGCGAATGAGCGAACTACTAATTCAGTGATAGCGACCAGTCGTTATTCACGTCAGCTTTCCAAGATTGAAGAATTTGCCTGGCGGCCATAGCGCCGTGGAACCACCTGAACCCATGCCGAACTCAGAAGTGAAACGCGGTAGCGCCGATGGTAGTGTGGCATTCGCCATGCGAGAGTAGGACACTGCCAGGCACCCAATTAAACAGTGATGTGCAAAATCACGTTACTGGCTGCGAGGATGACACCTCAGAATAAGCAGCAAATGATTTAGCGAAAGCTAACCGAATGCGGAGCGGTAGTTCAGTCGGTTAGAATACCGGCCTGTCACGCCGGGGGTCGCGGGTTCGAGTCCCGTCCGCTCCGCCACTAACAAGAAGCCCAGTCGATTGACTGGGCTTTTTTCATTTCAGTTTGCTCCCATCTCATCTTTATTTGCCCGCTTATGCTGTACGACCCAGATTCACAGCCATCTGACATTCGCCGCCGTCCATGGTTGTCGCTATAATGGCCGCCCTCAAGCAAGGTGGTGGTATGAAAGCAGAGTATCTACAGCGATTCGGGGGCATTGCCCGTCTTTATGGTCAGAGCGCGCTTCGCTCCTTCAGCCAGGCGAGAGTCTGCGTGGTCGGGATCGGTGGCGTCGGCTCCTGGGCGGCGGAAGCCTTGGCCCGTGCCGGCATCAACCAGATCACTCTGATCGACATGGACGATATCTGCATCACCAACACCAATCGCCAGATCCACGCCATGCAAGGGACAGTTGGCCGCCTCAAGACAGAGGTGATGGCCGAGCGTATCCGAGCCATCAACCCGGATTGCGAGGTGATCGAGGTGGATGACTTCGTCACAGCAGACAACCTGGCTGAGTACATCAAGCGGGAGTTTGACTATGTGGTGGATGCCATCGACTCGGTCAAGGCCAAGGTGGCGCTGATTGCCTTCTGCAAGCGCAACAAGATCCCGGTGATAGTAGCGGGTGGTGCAGGCGGGCAGATGGACCCTACCCAGATCACCGTGGCCGATCTGGCCAAGACCATTCAAGATCCACTGGCCGCCAAGGTGCGCTCAGATCTGCGTCGGCTGCACAACTTCAGCAAGAATCCGGCGCGCAAGTTCGGTGTGGAGTGTGTCTTCTCAACCGAGCAGCTGAGCTACCCGGATGGCAATGGCGGTACCTGTCAGGCCAAGGCGGCCAGCGATGGCAATATGAAGATGGATTGTGCCTCCGGCTTTGGTGCCGTGACGCCGGTGACGGCGACCTTTGGTCTGGTGGCCGCGTCCCGGGTATTGAAGAAGATTTCCGAGCGCGGGGCTCGCGCCGAGAAAGAGATGGTCGGGCCGGTTAGCGAGGCGTAATCGGCCATTGAAGCCAGGAATGTGCGGCTATACCACTTGCTCCCGGATTGCCAAGACGATTGCCCTGAGCCCGTTGCCCCGCGACGGGCTCAGGTGTTTCTCGAGCCCTAGCTCGCTGAAATAGGCATCCATATCGAAAGCCTGGATAGCGTCGGCAGTCTGATGATTGAGCGCTGCCAGTACGATGACGATCAGGCCGCGCACGATGCGGGCGTCGGAATCGCAGGCAAAGTGCCAACGGCCATCCTCGCTCTTCTCACCCTTCAGCCAGGCCTGGCTCTCACACCCTTTCAGGCGGTGCTCTTCGGTCTGCCATTCTGCGGGCAAGGCGGGTAGTAGCTTGCCTAGCTGGATGATAAGCCGGTACTGGTTCTCCCAGCCATGGGTGGTGGCGAATTGCTGGCGTATAGTGTCAGCGTTGGGTTCCAGGCCGATCTGGGTATAGGTTGCGAGGCTACTCATGAAATTGTCTGCCTTAAAAGAAGTCGCTTAACTTATGCAGGGCGGCCAGCAGGGCGTCCACATCGTCCCGGTTGTTGTAGCAGGCCAGCGAGGCACGTATGGTGCCGCCAATACCGAGCGAGTCCATCAGCGGCATGGCGCAATGGTGGCCGACTCGCAGGGCGATCCCCTGCATGTCGAGCAGGGTGGCGGCATCCTGCGGGTGGATATCCTCCAGCAGGAAGGAGACCGCACCGGCACGCTGACCGGGTTCGCCGACCAGATGCAGCCCCGGCACCTGACGCAGGCCGGCGACCAGATAGTCGGTCAGCACCGCTTCATGGCTGGCCAGCAACCCCCGGTCTTGCTCCATCACAAAGTCGATGGCGGCGGCCAGGCCAATGGCCCCGGCGATATGGGGGGTGCCTGCCTCGAACTTGAAGGGCAGGGTATTGAAGCTGGTGCCGCTGAAGCTGACCCGATCGATCATCTCGCCGCCGGCCTGCCAGGGGGGCATCCGCTCCAGCAGCTCGGAGCGCCCCCACAGCACGCCGATACCGGTCGGGCCGTAGAGCTTGTGGCCGGAGAAGGCATAAAAGTCGCAACCGATGGCCTGCACATCCACGTCGAGATGGGCCACTGCCTGGGCACCGTCGATCAGGGTCAGGGCGCCGACTGCCTTGGCTGCCGCCACTATCTCGGCAACAGGGTTGACGGTACCGAGGGCGTTAGAGACATGGGCCACGCTCACCAGTCGGGTACGTGGTCCCAGCATGGTCAGATAGGCGGCCATATCGAGATCGCCCCGCTCATCGAGGGGAATGACCCGGAGCACGGCGCCGGTGCGCTGGGCGACCAGCTGCCAGGGGACGATATTGGCGTGATGCTCCAGGGTACTGAGCAGGATCTCATCCCCAGCCTTAAGCTCGCTCATCCCCCAGCTCTGGGCCACCAGATTGATCGCCTCCGTGGTGCCGCGGGTCCAGATCACTTCGTGACTGCGAGGCGCATTGATAAAGCGGGTCACCGTCTCGCGGGCGGCCTCGAAGGCCCGGGTGGCCCGGCCGCTCAGCGCGTGGGCGGCACGGTGCACGTTGGCGTTGTCGGCCCGATAGTAGTGATTGATCGCATCCAGCACCGCCAGCGGCTTCTGGGTGGTGGCGGCGTTGTCCAGATAGACCAGCGGGTGGCCGTTGACCTCCTGCGCCAAAGCCGGAAACTGGCTGCGCAGCCGGTCGTGCTGTTGCTGGTTCATGCTCCCCTCACTGTCTGGAAAAGTGGTCATCATCTCGAAAAGTCGGTCATGATCCTGAAAACCGCCGCCGAACACAAGGCATCTGGCGAGCTATTGCTCGATGGGGCTGGCCGGGTGATTTCTGTTACAATGCCGCCCCTCATCATAAGCCAAGAGATCCGGCCCATGAAGCTCAACCCCAATCAGAACGAAGCGGTCAAGTATGTCTCCGGCCCTTGCCTGGTGCTGGCGGGTGCCGGATCGGGCAAGACCCGCGTCATCACCAACAAGATCGCCTATCTGGTGCAGCAGTGCGGCTACAATGCGCGCAACATCGCTGCCGTCACCTTTACCAACAAGGCGGCGCGAGAGATGAAGGAGCGGGTCGGACAGACCCTGGGCCGCAAGGAGGCTAGGGGGCTGATGGTCTCCACCTTCCATACCCTGGGCCTCGAGATCATTCGCCGCGAGCACAAGAGCCTGAATCTGAAAGCGAACTTCTCCCTGTTCGACGATACCGATCAGCTGGCTTTGCTCAAAGAGCTGACGGAAGCCGAACTCGACAACGACAAGGACAAGCTCTCGGCCCTCATCAGCCAGATCTCCAACTGGAAGAACGACCTCATCCTGCCGGCCAGAGCCATGCGCATCGCCCGCGGGCCGGAAGAGGTGTTGATGGCCCAGCTCTACGAGCGTTATCACCGCCAGATGGTGGCCTACAACGCCCTGGATTTCGACGACCTCATCGTGATGCCGACCCTGCTGCTCAAGAGCAACCAGGAGGTGCGCGAGCGCTGGCAGAACAAGATCCGCTACCTGCTGGTCGACGAATACCAGGACACAAACACCAGCCAGTACGAGCTGGTGAAGCAGATTGTCGGCGAGCGGGCCCGCTTCACCGTGGTGGGGGATGATGACCAGTCCATCTACTCCTGGCGTGGTGCCAAGCCGCAGAACCTGGTGCTGCTGAACGAGGATTTCCCCAATCTGCGGCTCATCAAGCTGGAGCAGAACTACCGTTCCAAGCGGCGCATCCTCAAGTGCGCCAACATCCTGATCGCCAATAACCCCCACGTCTACGACAAGGCGCTCTTCTCCGAGCTGGACGAGGGGGTGAAGCTCAAGGTGCTGTTCGCCAAGAACGAAGAGCACGAGGCGGAGCGCATCGCCGCCGAGCTGATGGGCCACAAGTTCATGAACCGCACCCGCTTCAAGGATTACGCCATCCTCTACCGGGGCAACCATCAGTCGCGCATCTTCGAGAAGGCGCTGATGACCAACCGCATCCCCTATCGCATCTCGGGGGGCACCTCCTTCTTCTCCCGCACCGAGATCAAGGACATCATGGCCTACCTCAAGTTGCTGGTGAATCCGGACGAGGACACCGCCTTCCTGCGGGTGGTGAACCTGCCACGCCGCGAGATAGGCCCCACCACGCTCGAGAAACTGGGCCAATATGCCAATCAGCGCGGCAAGAGCCTGTTTGCCGCCAGCTTCGAGCTGGGGCTGGAGCAACACCTCTCCGGGCGTGGCCTCACCGCGCTGCAGGTCTTCACCAACTGGTTGGTGCGGCTCGGCGATCAGGCCCAGCGTGGCAATCCGGTGGAGGCCGTGCGGGACATGATCAAGGAGATCCACTACGAGGAGTGGCTCTACGAGACCTCTCCCAGCCCCAAGGCGGCCGAGATGCGGATGCAGAATGTTTCCACTCTCTATCGCTGGATCACCGAGATGCTGGAGGGGGACGAGCTGGAAGAGTCGATGACACTCGCTCAAGTCGTGACCCGTCTCACCCTGCGCGACATGATGGAGCGCAACGAAGGGGAGGACGAAGCGGATCAGGTGCAGCTGATGACATTGCACGCCTCCAAGGGGCTGGAGTTCCCCTATGTCTACATGGTGGGCATGGAGGAGGGGTTGCTGCCTCACCAGACCAGTATCGACGAGGACAACGTGGAAGAGGAGCGGCGTCTCGCCTACGTAGGCATCACCCGGGCCCAGACTGAACTCACTTTTACCCTTTGCAAGGAGCGGCGCCAGTTTGGTGAGTCGGTGCGACCGGAGCCGAGCCGCTTTCTGCTGGAATTGCCCCAGGATGATCTGGAGTGGGAAAACCAGAAGAAGGTGACCGCCGAGGAGCGCCAGCAGAAAGGACAGATGGCAGTGGCCAACCTGAGGGCCATGTTCAAGAAGGATTAGGCCTGCGGGCTGTCCGGGGTCAACAAGGGGATGATGTCCGTTCCCGGCATGGGGGGAGATATATAGCGGCCTTGCCCCATCTGGCAGCCGATATCGATCAGCTTCTGCAACTGCTGCTGGTTCTCGATCCCCTCGACTACCATGGTGTAATCGAGATCCTGACAGATATCCCTCATGGCGCGGATCAGGGCCAGATCCTTGGGGGATTGCAGCATGCGCTGGGTGAAGCTGTCATCCACCTTGATGTAATCCACCGGGAAATGGAACAGGGCGTTGAGGGAGGAGAAGCCGGTCCCGAAGTCATCCAGGCTGATCTGGATTCCCTTGGCCCTCAGATCGTGCAGTGATGCCAGGGCGTCCGAGTCTTGCCGCGACAGCTCCCGCTCATTGAATTCAAAGATGAGGTAGCCGTGGGAGATCCCTTCCTCCTCGATGATCTTCATCAACCGCATGATGTGCTCATGGTTGACCAGATGCTTGCCCGAGAGATTGATCGCCACCTTGAACTTGCCTTGCCCTGACAACGGCAGCCAGTTTTTCAGCTGTTGGCAGGTGTGGCGCAGGATTTGGTAATCCAGCTCCAGGATCAGGCCGCACTGCTCTGCCAGCGGGATGAAGTCGAAGGCATCCTTGATAACCCCCTCTTCGGTCAGCCAGCGGGCCATCACTTCCAGCCCGGTCAGGCGGCTGTCCTGCAACCGGATCACCGGCTGGAAATAGGGTACGATCCGCCCGTCCCGCAGGGCCCTGGCCAACATCTCTTCCGGCGAGTTCCAATTCTGGCTGATGCACTCTTCCGAGTAGGTGACGATGCGGCTGCGACCATTGCGTTTGGCCTGATACATGGCGAGATCGGCCTGATGGAGCAACTGGCTGATGTCCGTGGTCTGCTCGGATACGCTTGAAACTCCCAGGCTGACGGTGATGCCCAGTTCGTTGCCCATCAGCCGGAACGGGTAGGAGAGCCGGCTGACGATGCGGTTGAGTACCGGGCTGATGTCATCTTCGTGCCTGCTGTTGTCCAGATAGATGACGAACTCGTCTCCCCCCAGCCTGGCCACCATGTCATTTTGCCGGATGCAGGTCTGCAGGCGGCGGCTGATCTCCTTGAGCAACATGTCTCCCGCGCTATGGCCTAGGGTGTCGTTGATCTGCTTGAAATGATCCACATCGATGAAAATCAGGGAAAATCCCGGCGACTTGTAGCGATTGAAGTGGGTCATGGCGTGGTTGAGGTGGTTCATCAGCAGCGCCCGGTTGGGTAGCTGGGTCAGCGGATCGTGGAGGGCGTCGAATTGCAGGCGCCGTTCCAGCTCCTGATGCTGCTTGAGCTGCTTCTGCAGCCTTATGTTGGTTTGGCGCAGCTGTTGTAGCCGCTGGTTGATGGACTCTTCCGAATTGATTTCATGGAGCTGCTGACGGATCCGCTTCAGTTCCAGCAACAGGGTCAGTTGAGCGCGAAGGAAATCGAGAAACAGCTTGTCGTCTGTCTCCAGTGGCTGGGATGTGCTGATGATGAAATGAGCGAAATATTGTTGCTGTAGCCGCAGCGGCATGCTGTGCCAATAGTGTGACTCCCGGTTGACCTCGATATTGCTGGTGCCATGGCACAGTCCGCTGATGAAGGCGTCACTCTGGTGAGGGTGAGCGGGGTAGATCCGTTCCAGCTTGTGGTTGTTGAGCCGTACCAGCAGCATGTCATCGATGGCCAGCATTTGGCGCAAAACGGCTTCCAGCTGGGAAAAGAGCGCCTGACCGGGTAGGGTATTGGCCAGTCGCATGATGCGGCTGATGCTCTCTATCTTTTTTTTCCAGTTCGGATCCTTGCGGATCAGGGGGGAAGGAGGCTCGGCAAGGTGGGTGCCCGCCTGGGTTTCGGTCAACCGCTTGGCCAGACACTCCAGCAACAGACGCAGAGTCGGGAGATCGGCCGGGGTGCCCCGTGCCAGCAGCCACTGCACCTGGCCATGTTCGATAGGGAATACGCACCAGCCTTCCACTTCGTCCAACTGGGTGAGCTGTTCCGTGATGCGGGACTGCTCCCGCCCCAGCTGCTGTTTGAAGGCGTTGCTGATCTTGTAGGCATAGAGCCAGTGCAAGCCTGAGCCAGAGAGGCCCAGCATGCCAAAATGCTGCAGTGGGCAAAGCTCGTCGATCTGGTGGATGAGGGCGTCGTAATCCTGGGTCGTGGCGGTATGGGGCGCAGGGAAGTCCATGATAGTGGAAACCAACGCCAGCAAGGGAGTCGAATAATGGGGTTCGATGGATTGGGCCGACATGAGCAACTCCCGAGGTATCTACCCTACAAGAGTAGCCGGAAGCCGAGAGATTAAAAGGGCCGCAATTGCGGCCCTTTCAAATACTTAGAGGCTGTCGGTCATGTAATGAATCGCGTTTTCAATCTCTTCATCGCTACAATTCGCGCAAGTCCCTCTCGGCGGCATCATACCGGATTTGCCGGTGAAGCCTTCGATGGCATGTTTCTTCAGTGTGTCTATCCCCTGGGCAACGCGGGGTTCCCAAGCGGCTTTGTCACCGCGTTTGGGGGCACCGGCAGCGCCCGTATCGTGGCAGGCAAAGCAGGCGCCCTTGTAGACGGCTTCACCATCACGGGGGCCGGATGCGGCCGCCGCGGCCGGGGCTGCACCCGCACCGGCAATGCCTTCCAGGTCCTTGGCGGTATAGACTTCACCGACCGGTTTGATCCGCTCGGCAATCGCTTCCGGTGACAGTTCATCGGCAGCCAGTACGGCACCAGACAAGCTGGCGGCCGTCATCCCGACAGCCAGCAAATAGCTCAGTTTTTTCAACACGCTCATATACTCCCAGCAGTCTTTTATTATCCCTGTAAACGACGGGATTATAACCGAATAGTTACAGCCATTTAAACGCTTGTGTGTGAAGTGTTAAACACTCTGCGTACAAAGTTTTGCCCGTATCGGGTCGTGTCAGGGAGCCCTGATCGTAAAAAACCCGGCATTGAGCCGGGTTTCGTGGTCACAGGCGTAGAAACGCTTATTTGTCCCAGCTCAGGATCACTTTGCCGGATTGGCCAGACCGCATGGCATCGAAGCCTTGCTGGAAGTCGTCGATGTGGAAGCGATGGGTGATGATGGGGGAGAGATCCAGCCCGGACTGGATGAGGCTCGCCATCTTGTACCAGGTCTCGAACATTTCGCGGCCGTAGATCCCCTTGATGAACAAGCCCTTGAAGATCACCTTGCCCCAGTCGATGGCCATGGTGGAGGGCGGAATGCCGAGCATGGCGATTTTGCCGCCGTGGTTCATCTTGTCGATCATGTCCTGGAAGGCGGAGGGAACGCCGGACATCTCCAGCCCCACGTCGAACCCCTCGGTCATGCCGAGCTCGCTCATCACATCGGAGAGCTGCTCCTTGGCCACGTTGACAGCGCGGGTCGCGCCCATCTTGCGAGCCAGTTCGAGTCGGTACTCGTTGACGTCGGTGATTACCACGTGGCGGGCACCGACATGGCGGCAGACGGCGGCCGCCATGATGCCGATAGGGCCGGCGCCGGTGATGAGCACGTCCTCACCCACCAGGTCGAAGGAGAGGGCGGTGTGCACCGCATTGCCGAACGGATCGAAGATGGCGGCCAGGTCATCCGGGATGTTGTCCGGCAGCTTGAAGGCGTTGAAAGCGGGTATCACCAGATACTCGGCAAAAGAGCCGGGACGGTTGACGCCGACACCTATGGTGTTGCGGCAAAGATGGGTGCGACCGGCACGGCAGTTGCGACAGTGACCACAGGTGATGTGACCCTCACCTGAGACCCTGTCGCCGACCGCGAAGCCGCGCACTTCCTGACCCACGGCGACCACTTCGCCTACGTATTCGTGGCCGACCACCATGGGGACCGGGATGGTCTTCTGGGACCATTCGTCCCAGTTGTAGATGTGGATATCGGTGCCGCAGATGGCGGTTTTGCGGATCTTGATCAGCAGATCGTTATGGCCGAGTTCGGGGGCCGGGACGTCCGTCATCCAGATGCCGACTTCTTTCTTGAGCTTGGAGAGGGCTTTCATGGTTGTTCCTTCACGATGAATACAGAAAAAGGGGCGCTTGGCCCCTTTTGTTCAAATCAGATGACGCCGAGTTCGCGGCCGATGCGGATAAAGGCATCGATAGCCTTGTCCAGCTGCTCACGGGTGTGGGCGGCAGACATCTGGGTACGGATACGGGCCTGGTCCTTGGGTACCACGGGGAAGGAGAAACCCACCACATAGATGCCGGCAGCCAGCATGCGACTTGCCATCTCGGACGCCAGTTTGGCATCCCCCAGCATCACCGGGATGATGGCGTGATCGGCACCGGCCAGGGTAAAGCCGGCGGCGCTCATCCGCTCGCGGAAGTAGCGGCTGTTCTCTTTCAGACGGGCGCGCAGGTCATGCCCTTCGGCCAGCATGTCGATCACCTTGATGGTGGCCGCGACGATGGAGGGGGCCAGGGAGTTGGAGAAGAGGTAGGGACGGGAGCGCTGACGCAACCAGTCGATCATCTCTTTCTTGCCGGAGGTATAGCCACCGGAGGCACCGCCCAGGGCCTTGCCCAGGGTGCCGGTGATGATGTCTACCCGATCCATGACGCCACAGTATTCGTGGGTGCCGCGGCCGTTTTCGCCGATGAAGCCGACGGCGTGGGAGTCATCCACCATCACCAGGGCGTCGTATTTGTCGGCCAGATCGCAGATGGATTTCAGATCGGCGATGACGCCATCCATGGAGAAGACACCGTCGGTGGCGATCAGCTTGAAGCGGGCGCCATCGGCGTCGGCCTGCTTGAGCTGTGCTTCCAGCTCGGCCATGTCGTTGTTGGCATAGCGATAGCGCTTGGCCTTGCACAGGCGCACGCCATCGATAATGGAGGCGTGGTTCAGGGCATCGGAGATGATGGCATCTTCGGCGCCAAACAGGGTCTCGAACAGACCGCCGTTGGCATCGAAGCAGGAGGAGTAGAGGATGGTATCCTCGGTGCCGAGGAAGACGGACATCTTCTTCTCCAGCTCTTTGTGCTGGTCTTGGGTGCCGCAGATGAAGCGCACTGAAGCCATGCCGAAGCCGTGGCTATCGAGCCCCTGATGGGCCGCCGCGATAAGGTCAGGGTGATTGGCCAGCCCCAGGTAGTTGTTGGCACAGAAGTTCAGAACCTGTTCGCCCGCGACGGCAATGCTTGCCTGCTGGGCGGAGGTGATGACGCGTTCCTGCTTGTACAGGCCCTCGGTTTTGACCTGGTCGAGCTGCTCGGTCAGGTGACGATAGAATCCGTTAGACATCCTCGATCCTTATTGGCTATTTCAGCTGCGTATCAACAGAGAGCAACATTTTACTGCAATTTGTTGCGCGTAATTCAAATGATTGTGCTGATTTTCAACAAATGTGAAAAGGATCTCACCTAGCTGGTTGGGCCAGCTGGCGGTAATGGTGCTCCAGCTGACGGATCTGGTTAGCCGCCTGGGGCTGTACGTAGGGACGCAGCAGGAACAGCACCTTCAATACGCCCTGATAAAGCAGGGGCTTGGTGATGCGGGTATTGGGGGCCTGGGCGATCTGGAACGGGATCCAGCAGGTGACCACCATCTTGATGGTCTGACCGAGATCCGGCAGGTCCTCGTCGTTGACGTCTATGATGCCGCCCTCGCGCAGGCTCTTTAGCAGGGCGACCACGGAGGCGCGCATCTGCTCCTGGGCCTTGAGGTACTTCTGCTGCAGCGGCTCGTCGCGGCTCAGGATGTCCGGCAAGTTGGCGTAGAAGAAGCGGAACTGCCACATCAGGTAGAAGATAGCATCCAGATAGCCCATCAAATCCTGCAGGGTAATCTCGCGGTTGCGCGCCGGGACGAAGCTCTCGCTCAGGTGGCGGGCATATTGATCGAAGATGGAGTGGATGATGTCTTCTTTATTGCGGAAGTGGTAATAGAGGTTTCCCGGGCTGATGCCCATGTGTGCCGCAATGTGGTTGGTGGTGATGTTGGGCTCACCCTGATCGTTGAACAGCTCGGTCGCGCTGTGAATGATCCTGTCTCTGGTTTTCATCACGCCTCTCTCCTGCGGGATTCGCCCGGGTCTGCTTAACGTGGTCGAATCCCCTGACTGCCCATGATAAACTTTTCGGCAATTTCAAATTGGCTCACTATACACAGCTTTAACAAGCAGTCACATGTAGCCATCAACGTACGCGAGGCAAACTCCATGATCGTAGTAACTGGCGGTGCTGGCTTTATCGGCAGCAATCTGGTCAAACAGCTGAACGCTCAAGGACGGACCGATATCGTGGTCATCGACGACCTGACCGACGGCACCAAGTTCGTCAACCTGGTCGACCTGACCATCGCTGACTACATGGACAAAGACGAATTCCAGGCGCGGATCGTCTCCGGTGATGAGTTTGAAGAGTGGGATGACGGTATCGAGGTGATCTTCCACGAAGGTGCCTGCTCTGCTACTACCGAGTGGAACGGCAAGTTCATCATGGAGGTCAACTACGAGTACTCCAAGGATCTGTTCCACTACTGCATCGAGCGGGAAATTCCCTTCATCTACGCGTCCTCCGCCGCTACCTACGGTGGCCGCAACGACAACTTCATCGAAGATCCCAAGTTCGAACAGCCGCTCAACGTCTATGGCTACTCCAAGCAGTTGTTCGATCAGTACGTGCGCCGCCTGATGCCGGAAATCAATTCACAGGTGGTGGGTCTCAAGTACTTCAACGTCTATGGCCCGCGCGAGCAGCACAAGGGTTCAATGGCTTCCGTTGCCTTCCACCTCAACACCCAGGTGAAGAAGGGTGAAAATCCCAAGCTGTTTGAAGGCTGCGATGGTTTCCCGAATGGCGGCCAGATGCGCGACTTCATTTATGTGGATGACGTCTGCAAAGTGAACCTGTGGTTCTGGCAGAACCCGCAGCACTCAGGCATTTTCAACTGCGGTACCGGCCGCGCCGAGCCGTTTCAGAACGTGGCAGAGGCGGTGATCAAGTATCACCAACAGGGGTCTGTCGAATACATCCCCTTCCCGGATCACCTGAAAGGCCGCTATCAGAGTTTCACCCAGGCCGATATGACCAAGCTGCGCAGCGTGGGTTATGACGCCGAGTTCATGACGGTGGCCGAAGGGGTGGCCGATTACATGGCCTGGCTCAATAGATAACGCGTAATAGCAATATATTGATACTGTTAGTGAAACCGGAAGCGGACTCTACTCCGCTTCCGGTTTTTCTGGGCTGACTTTCCCTTTCTGCAACGAGTAACCACGCAATGAATATCTTGATGGCACTCTCCCAGCTCGAAGTAACGGGCGCAGAGGTCTATGCCACCACGGTCGGTAACGAACTCACCCGGCGTGGTCACAATGTTTTCTATGTGTCAGATACTCTGACCAAGCCCACGTTGGGCCCGGTATTCAAGCTGCGGTTCAACAAGCGCAGCATTCTGCGCCGTTTCTGGCACGTTTTTTACCTCATCTATCTCATCAAGAAGCATCACATCCAGCTGGTTCATGCCCACTCTCGCGCCTCCGGCTGGAGCAGCTATGTGGCTTGCAAGCTGATCGGTACACCCATGATCACCACTGTGCATGGCCGCCAGCCGGTGCATGCTTCCCGCAAAGCCTTCCATGCCCTCGGCTATCGGGCGGTGGCGGTGTGCGAAGATATCGCCAGCCAGATTATCGACAATCTGGGAGTCGATCCCGCCATCGTTCAGGTGCTGCGCAACGGCATCGAGACCGACAAATTTCAGCCCGTCCCCGTGCCCGCCAATGACAAGCCGGTGATTGCCATCATTGGTCGCCTGAGCGGTCCCAAGGGTGAGCTCTGTTATCGTCTGCTGGACGAGGTGCTGGATCTGGATGCCAGCCAGGTGCGGGTAGTGAGTGGTAGCCAGGTGCCCGAGCGCTTCGCGCGTTTTCGTGACAGGGTCGATTTCGTCGGTTACGTGGACGATGTTCCCGCCCTGATGGCGCAGTGCGATCTGGTGATCGGTGCCGGCAGGGTGGCGATGGAGGCCCTGCTGTGCGGTCGCCCGGCATTTGCCATTGGCGAAGCCAAGGCCATCGGCCTGGTGACGGAAGAGAATCTGGCCGAGGCGCTCGCCAGCAACTTCGGCGATATAGGCCCCAAGGATCTGGCGATCGATTTTGTCGCCCTCAAAGCCAGTATTGCCCCTGCGCTTGCCAGCAAGGAGGTGCCGGAGGCGATCCGCCAGCGTATCCAGGACGAGTATAGCTTGCAGGGGGTTGTCTCCGGGCTGGAGTCCATCTACCAGGATGCAGTGGTCGAAACCCTGCGCCGGGAGATGCCGGTCATCATGTATCACCGCTTTATCGAGCATGAGAGCGAGAAGGGGGTACACGGTACCTGGATGCCGATCACCATGTTCGAGAAGCACCTTCGTTTAATGAAGTGGCTCGGCTATGAGACTCTGACGTTTGGCGATTTGGCAGACAAGGGCTTTATCCATCGTCTGCAGTACGGCAAGAAGTATCTGATGATCACTGCCGATGACGGCTATCAGGACAACCTGACCCGCATGCTGCCGCTGCTGGAAAAATACGGTTATAAAGCTGTGGTATACGTGGTCACGGGGGAGGGCTATAACCGCTGGGATGTGGAACATGCAACCAACCCGGATACCCGGGTGTCCCTGATGAATGGTGAGCAGATCAAGGCGCTGGCGGCCAGCGGCCATGTGGAGATCGGGGGCCATACCCTGACCCATCCCCGCCTGAGCCAACTGTCTGTGGAGCAGCAAGCCCATGAAATTCAGGAAAATAAGCGTCAGCTTGAGGCCCTGCTTGGTTATCCGTTGATGTCGTTTGCCTATCCTTACGGGGATATGAACGAGAGTGCCAAGGAACAGGCCAAAAATGCTGGTTATTGCTTTGCCGTTGCCACCAACAGCGGCCCCAAAGCCATGCACCAGGACCCTTTCCAGATCCGCCGGATCGCCATCTTCCCTCGTACCGATGTGTTCGGGCTATGGCGCAAAATCCGCGGGAATTATGTATTCAGGAAGTAACCCATGCTGTCAGCTATTCAGGTTTTTTTCGACCGTCTGACCACAGTGCTTTTTTCCTCAACGTTGGCATTTACATTTTGTGGGCTTTTTTTGCTACCAAATGGTAAGACTATTCTTGCCAATATGTTGGTTATCTCGATTTTGAGCGGCATCGTTAATCTTATCATCGGGAAGAACTGGGATATTGGGCTACATGATCGTCGCATTCTTTGGCTCTTTCTTGGGTATGCTGCCTTTATTTTTATCAACCGTCTCATTCATGGTGACCAGTATGGTGTAATGCGTAGTTTGGTCTATGTCGTCTTATTTGGCCTTTTGGTACCGAGAAAAGAAATCGTTCTAAAAGTTAGTCGATACGCCATCATGGTAGGTGGCGTGGGAATGGGCTGTATCAGCATGTGGCAACAGCATCAGGGCATCTATAGGGTGGAAGGATTCACCAATGCAATACTGTATTCACAAGCAGCTTTGGCGATAGCACTGCTGGCTTGGGAAGTGCATAAAAAAAAGTCTCTCCCCGGCTGGGTAAAGGGTGGATCCCTGTTGTCTATCATGATGGCGATATATAGCCTCTATGCGTCGCAGAGCCGCGGTGTTTGGCTTGCATTTATAGCAATTGTTGGTTTGATTGTGCTTGTTAAGGCGATGAAAAAACCGCTCAAATATATTGTTTTTTTTATTCTAATATTGGGCGGTGGTGCAGTTTTTTACAACCAGAGTTCCGTGTTGCAAGAACGAGTTAAGGCCAGCATTTCCGATCTCAGTAATGCAGAGAGGGGCGTTTATGGTACCTCTTGGGGGCTACGCCTAGTCGCATGGCAGGGAGCATGGCAAGGCTTTCTTACTTCACCCATCCTTGGGGTGGGAACGGATGGGTTTGATGCCACAAAAAAATCACTGGTAGCATCTGGTGTTAGCTCCCCTTTGTTACTAGATCCTGCCTTGGCCCATTCCCACAATCAATATATGCAAAATTTGATCATTCGTGGGGCGGTTGGTGGTGTAGCACTCCTAATGTTTTTAGGGTGGCCTATATGGTGGGCGGTAAAGCGCTGGGGTGTGACTTCGGTTGGCGTATTATTACCACTTTCCTTTGCCATTGATGGCTTGAGTGATGTTCCTTTTGAACATCAAAGTACTCTATTTATATATGCGTTGGGGCTGGTGTTTGTATGGCTCCATGCGCAAGAAACACAACGAGTGATTATTAAATGATTCCAGTTTTTGTCATCAGTCTGACGCGCAGTCAGGAGCGGCGTGCAGCGGTAGTGCGTCAAATGCAACGTTTGAGCATAGAGTTCACTTTCTGGGATGCTGTGGATGGGAAGAGTCTAACTCAAGAGGAGTTGAAGTCGGTCGATTTCCCACTTGCCGAACAAACGAGTGGACATGTACTTAGTCACGGAGAGGTAGGTTGTGCCTTAAGTCATATTCGTCTTTATGAGCATATGGTTGAAAATGGGATCGCCAGAGCCATTGTGTTGGAAGACGATATCTACTTGCATACTCACATCAAAAGGCTTGTTGAGAAAGCGTGTTCTCTCAGTCGGGCAGATATTATCTTTTTACATCATGGCAAGGCCAAGAGTTGGCCATTCAAAGTTCATTTGGCAGAAGGTTATCGTCTAGCACGTTATATTTCTCCCAGCAAGCGTTCCTTGCGCGGAGTACTCTCGACCGCTGGTTATATCCTTACTCAGGAAGGGGCTCGTAAGTTGCTTAACAAAGCCTATCCAGTTCGTATGCCCTCAGACTATCTTACCGGTCGCCTGCAAATGACTGGCCTGAGCGCCGCCGGTGTCGAGCCCTGTTGTCTGGATGTGGATCTGTTTGCCACGACCATAGAGGACCGTGCCTATGGCCACTATCTCGAGCAAAACGAGAGTGACAAGGGTTAAGAGCAAGGCTGTTGCGTTATGAATCTGAAAAGATGGGTTAAATACCGGGTTGCTCGCCGTCTGATGGCGGCGCAGTCGGCTGCCGCCGAGATAAATGAGCCGGTCAAATCTCTGCTGGTGATCTGTTTCGATGCCATCGGGGATTTCGTGCTCTCCCTGCCGGCGCTTGATGCGCTGCGGCGTCGTTACCCTGATGCACAGATGGAGTTGCTCTGCAGCCCGCGCAATCTGGTGCTGGCCAGACAGGTGGATGGCGTGGTGGCCTGCCATCCGGTGACGCTCAATGATCGTCTGTTTGATCGTGCCGGTTGGAATACGCTTTGTGAGCTGAAGGCTCGGCGGTTCGATGCGGTAATTAACCTATTCGATGAACCGGACGAGCTGGCGATGGCCAGAATGCTCTATGTGGCCAATGGCCGCCTGCTTTCCCTGCCGCTGCGTCGAAAGAGCGACAACCAGCAAAAACTGTTACCGCTTTTTCGCCAGTGTGCGCGTGAGGTGGCCGCAACGACCCAGCCCCATTTCGTCTACCGGATGCTGGCCATCGTGGAGGGAGAGGGGGCCTTGCCTGCCAATATTCCCTGCCCATACAGCCCGGACTATGACACGCGCCGGTTTGGGCGTTATGTGGTCGTCAACCTGGCGGGAAGTCAGAGCGGCAACTCCATCAGCCGGGAGCGGCAAACGGCCATTCTGGCCGCCCTGCCGATATTGGAGGATGTGCGCTATCTCTGCTTCAGCTCTGAGCCGCTGACGGTCGAGCGTTCCGACCTCACTGCGTTCTACCCCGATTCGATCCTGGATGCCGCCAGCCTGGTGCGTGATGCGGTGGCGGTCGTCTCGACAGATACCTCGATTGTCCATATCGCCGCCTCCCATGAAGTGCCGACCTTGATTCTGATGAACGACGAGCCCTGGCGCGAGGCTTTCATTCCCCTGCACGGTCCTCACCGCATTATCAAGGTGCCTGGCAACAGTCTGGATGCACTCAAGTCTGGTGAAGTGGCTGCCGCCCTGAGTGACATGCTGGTATCCTGAGCCCCCTTTCTCTGCATTCGAGGATCCCATGGCGTTGATTAACAAGCTGCAGCTGGCGCGCGATGTGCTGCGTCGCCGACTGGGGCGCTGGCTGTTTGACAAAGCCAGCTCGCGTCCTGCCGATGATGGCAAGAGCAAGGTCGTATTGTTGCGCTGGGATGCCAAGCTGGGAGACGCCATCGTCTCCTCCTGGGTAGCGCGGGAGATCCACAAGGCCCAACCCGGCCGTGAGGTCTGGGTGGTGACGACACCGGCCATGGCACCGCTGTTTCGCGAGCATTTCGGAGTGGACAGGGTGGTCGAAATACCAAAACGTCCCGGTTATGGTGAACTCAAGCGGTTGGCTCGTTCCCTGGGGCGGGTCGGTTATCTGGTGCATCTGGGCAAATCGCTGAAGATGAAGGATATCTACTTCCTGAGCCAGGTTGATGCTTGCCACGTGGCCGGGATGGATGACGAGCTTGCCTGCATCGATATCAAGCTGGGAGCCCGCACCGCGGGGCGCCATTTTGCCGACAAGTTCGCCGCGCTGCTTGCCTGCATGGGGATAGCATCCCCTGACACTCGCTACATCATCCCGGCAAAAGCTGAATGGGAAAGTGCCCTGGCCGTATGGTGGCCGACGGATCGACCCGTTATTGCCTTCAATCCCTACGGTAGCGGTGGTGCCCGTCGGCTACGGCCGGATCGTATCGCTTCCATGCTGGAAATCATGCTGGCTGGCTGCTCGCAATCCATCTGTCTGTTGTTTCCACCCGGGTTGGAACAGGAAGTTGCCGGCCTCAAGGCCGGCGTTTCTGCGCCAGAGCGGATCCTGCTCTCTCCCGAGCAGCCCTCACTTGGCGGCCTCTTTACCCAGCTTCGGCACAGTGCCGCGCTGGTGTCGGTCGATACGGCAACTGTGCATATCGCTGCCGGGCTGGGTCTGCCCATCCTCGGGCTCTACAACCCGGACTTGGGTGGTGGAGGCGAAAATTACGCCGAATGGCATCCGAACACACCGGATGCGATGATCCTGTTTTCAACATCGCTGGAGACCCAGGATATCAACTCGCTGGATATGCAGGCTTTCGAGCAGGCATTTGCCAGATGGGTTGTCACCATGGGAGGGGAAAATCGTGCTTAACACCGCAGTGACAACCAACCGAGCCACAGGGGCTGAATGACATGAATGAGACAGCGAAGTCGGACAGACTTTTTTATCTGGGGGTTATCGGGGGCTTGCTGATGTCCCTTGTCTTCTTCCAGTTTCAGATCCTCACCGGCGACCAGACCCAGATGCTCTACAAGGGCTATCTCGGTGCCTATGAGGGAGTCTGGCTCAGCTACGGCAACGCGGCGAGTGCGGTGGGCAATGTGCCGGGCAGCTTGTCGGCCTGGCTGATCGGCGGGCCGCTGCTGCTGTGGGATTCGCCCTACGCGCCCGTGTTGTTGCTGCTGGCGATGCGGCTGGTGGGTTTCCTGCTGTTTGATGCGGTGATCCGTCAGGTGTTTGGTGACAGGGTTCGGCTGCTGTTTCTGGTGCTCTGCTGGCTCAACCCCTGGTTCCAGTACGAGAGCCTGCTTTACAACCCTTCCTATCTCTTCCTCTTCTCGGCCATGCACTGCTGGTCGGCCTGGCATATGCGCGAGCGGGCCTCCTTCTGGCACATGATCGTCCATCTGCTGGCTATCGGCATGGCGATGCAGCTGCACTACTCCTGGCCGCTGCTGGCTGTGATGTCGACCTACCTGTTCTGGCGTCGCATCCTCAAGGTGAGTTGGAGCGGCGTGGCGGTGGCGGCCCTGTTGATCGGCGCCTCCCTGATCCCCTACGCCATGGAGGTGATGAGCAACAGCCAGATCACCCAGAACGTCGACCCCGAGGCTCGCCAGCGCTACATCGGCTGGGGTCTGGTGCACGTCTATCCGGTGCTTAAATCCGTGCTCTACTGGCTGCGTTACGGCTCCTGGCTGTTTGCCAGCAAGCTGGTCAACGATACCCAGTTCATCTGGCTGGCGGGCCACGAATATTTGCAACTGGCCGCAGTCTGGCTGTGGCGCCTGGTGATCTACGGGGTAGGCTCGGCCACCGTGCTGCTGGCAGCCAAGGCCAACTGGCAGTTGTGGAAGAGGCTCAAACCGCGTCTGATGCGCAGCGACCGCGCCCCCGTGGATGGCGAAAGCTGGCTCGGCCTCTATGCCGTCGCGGCCGTGTTGGCGGTGCTGGTGAGTGCGGCGCTCTCGCCCATCATCTTCAACTACTGGCACCTGATGCTGATATTCCCCTATGCCCTGTTCCCCATGCTGTTGTTGCTGGTGGAGTGGAGTCGCCGTTATCCCCAGTGGATGGGCAAGGGGCTGCTGGCGGCGACCCTGTTCTGCACGGTCGTCAACCTGATCGCCGCCACCGACAGCACCAAGTTCTCCTATCAGGCGGATTATCAGCAGCAGGTCGAGACCTATCTGCAAGAGGAAGGCCTCGTCCCTCGCCAACCCTGATAGCCCATCAGCCCCGCTCTCGTGCGGGGCTGATGCTATTTGGGAACGTGCTGGCTGGGCCGGTTATCTCTTCACATACATCAAAGGTGCGGTCGCGCCGCGCTCCTATACTCCATCAAGAGGCTCATCTCAGGAGTAAACGGCCATGCGTCTACTGTTTCTCTGCTGCTTGATCGTAGGGACTCCGCTGCTGGCGGCGCCGATCCAGCTCAAATTGCTGGAGTGGGGTTATCTGCCAGCCGGGTATGAGCAGCAGTTTGCCGACTATGCCAGGGCCAACGGGATGGAGGTGACGGTCAGCCGGGTCGAACCACTGCTGACCGACTTTGACAGCGTTTACCGGGCCTTGCGGACCCGCTCTGCCGACGTGGTGATGCCGACCAGCTACTTTTACAAGGCGCATCATCACCCCTTGTTCAAGTTGCTGCTGCCCATCGACTTCAGCCGTTTGAGCCACTATCCGGAGCTGAGGCCGACCCTCAGGAATACCGAATATGACAAGCAGGGGGAGCGCAACTACTCGGTCCCGTTCACATACGCCATGTTCAGCCTGGCCTACGACAGCAAGCAGATTACCCAGGCGCCGACCAGCTGGCAGGTGCTGGCTGACGATCTGCCCCAGGGGCAATTTGCCGTGTTTTGCGATCAGTTCGAGCCCCTGTTGTTCTCCGTGCTGCTCTCCCTTGGCAAATCGCCGGCCCTGTTTGCCAGTGGCGAGATGCTGGCCGATCAACCATTGCAGCGGGAGGTGGAGCGGCTCCTGACCCGGCGTCTGAAGTCCAGTCGCGGCTTCTGGTTCAATCAGACCAATAGCTGCGAGGCTCTGCGCCAGCAGCGGCTGGCCACCACCTGGGGATTGGAGCTGGTGGAGTGCAACCGGCAAAATGGCCAGCAGTGGCGGATCGCCATGGTGCAGGAGGGGGCCATCTACGCGCTGGATGCGCTCTCCATCGCCCGCCATGTGAAGGATGATCCGGACAAGCTCAAGGCCGCCTACCTGCTGATCGACTTTCTGCTGAGTGCCCCGTTGCAAAGCCGGATGCTGGTGGGCACCCCCACCATATCGGGCAGCAACAGGGCTGCCCGTCCTCCGCTTACTCCCGAGGAGCAGGCTGTGCTGCCCGAACGTGCTTTGCCTGAATTTGATGAACGGCTGCTGGTGCCCGCATTGCCCGCCCATATCAAAAACCGTTACAAGCGGATGGTGCAGCAGGCGCTGGTCGCCAGCGGCAAGGCGGAACTGGCCAGGCAGTGTCCCTGGGATGTGGAGAACTGACGTCTGCCCCGTGATTGACCGCTATCGTGGGAGCGCCAAAACAACACAACGGCAATGCTGGCTTTTTCTTGAACCGAGTGGCCTTCCCGTCATCCCGAGGCTTGGCTGGTTCACGCCTCTTTCTTTTCCCGGCCTTTTCCCGGCGTTTATGCCGGATCGATCTGCGCTCTCTTGCCTGTCTGGCCGTGACCGCTGCGACAATATTGTGCGCGCACTCTTGATAGAGTGGTCATTTTGAAACTGGAGAACACCAGATGAAGCGAGTGCTATTTCCCATCCTGATGGCAGGCATGCTGGGGGCCTGCAGCAGCGCGCCGCAGCAACCGCAGTGTGCCGCGCTGGCCGGTGGCTGGCAGGTTCAGGCCCTGCCCAATACCCAGGCCGACGCCGCACTGGCCAGCGTGCTGGCTCGCATGAACACGGCCGCCAAGCTCGAGAGCATCCGCGAGGTGCGCGGCCAGGTGGTGTCCGGGGTCAACTACGATATCGAATTCCAGCTCGACAACGGCGAGGTGTGGAACACCCGCGTCTATCGGGATCTGCAGGGCAATTACCAGATGACCCGGGTTGCCCAACAGGGCGAGCTGCCACCGCTGCCTTGCATCAAGGGGAAGTAACAACGACTCCCATCGAGCTCCTCGCCTGAGGGGCTCATCTGGCCAGCCGACTTCCGCTTTTCCTGTGCCCTGCGGCAAAGGTAGGATGAACATCCACCTTTAGCACCCGTGCCACAGGAGCCCGCCATGAGCCGCCACCCCTGCATCAAACACTGGAGCGAACTGCAAGATCCGGAGCCGGGTTGCTACGCCGGCAGCCAGGAGCGACTGTCCCAGGGTAGTCCCCTCGGCAGGCACTACGGCTTTGCCCGCATTGGCATTCACCACGAACTGCTGGCCCCGGGTCATCGCACCAGCTGGCCTCACGCCGAAGAGACCGAGGATGAATTTATTCACGTGCTGGAAGGCACCCCGGATGTCTGGCTCGATGGCACCCTCCATCGGCTGCAGCCCGGCGACTCGGTCGGCTTCAAGGCGGGCGACGGTCTGGCCCACACCTTTATCAATAACACCGACAAGCCGGTGCGGCTGCTCTGTGTCGGCGACAGGGATCGGGATGACAATCGCATCCACTATGCCCTGCACCCCGAGCGCAATCGCCAGATCGGCGAGCGCCACTGGGACGATGTACCTGCCCGCGAGCTGGGGGATCACGATGGCCTGCCCGACCAGCTGCGCGAGAGCCAGGGGCCGTTTTAACGCCTGGCTGCCCCTCTGAAACGCAACCGCCTGCCGGATGGCAGGCGGTTGGTTATCTGATAGCTTGTTCCCGCGACGGTGATCCGATGTGGTGCCGGCAATCCTTACTGCAGCTTGATCCCGCCCAGATAGTCGCGCTTGCCGAGATCGACTCCCGCCTGGCGCAGCAGGGCATAGGTCATGGTGAGGTGGAAGTAGAAGTTGGGAATGCCGTACTCATGAACGCAGGTATGGCCGTCCATCCCCTTGCCACCGGCCCAGTAGGGGAAGTAGTGGCCGCTTTCGTAATCGCTGTAGTCGGCATCCAGCCTGCTTTGCAAAAAGGCGATGGTGTTGCCGATATGGGCGCGCAGATCCGCCATGGTTTTGGGGTCGTCCCCCATGGCCGGTGTCTCGCTGTGGCTGGCGGTGGCCACCACGGCGCGGGCCGAATCGCAGCAGATCAGTACCTGTTTGGCGAGCGGTAGCATGTCGACGATAAGGCGCTCGTTGAAGAAGTTCTCCACATTGAACTGTTTCGCCTCGGCGTGGGATTGCGCCTTGGCCAGGCAGTGGTCGAGGTTGGTCAGCATCTTGATAAACTGGGCTGTGATATCGCGATTCATGGTGCATTCCCTGTTGGTTGAAAGCGGCTCGGTGCGAGCGAGGTTCACTATAACGGATCCGCCTTTTGCTTCGAGCCCATGGCGGCAGAAAGCGCAGCTCGCGCGCGTGTAGCGCGACAGGCTCTGCCTGCGCCCCCGGGTTTCCTCGCCGTGATGAGTCCCTCTTTGCCCCTTTTTTGATCTGTGACATACATCCCGTTTTTTCAGGGGCGTAGTCTGGCTCCGTTGTCCCGGGCATAGGTCCGGACACAAGAAAAGGAGAAAGCAATGAAGATCTATGATCGCAACAGAAACGTGCTGAACATCGGCCAGCGCGTGATGATTGCCGCCACCGGCGCCGTCGATACCCTGAAGGAGGCCCACACCGACAATATGACCCCCTATGAGGCAGAGCATGAGAAGTGCGTGCTGCTGGCCAACTCTCAAGAGCGTTACGCGCCCATCGAGTTGATTAGACTAGGCTGATAACCCGCTTTATCTGTCACCCTACTCTTTACAATTCACCCGGCCGCAGCACCCCGTATGACGGCCGGGTTTCTGACTCCCCTACTGGCTTTACCACCAACGTTTATTACGTGGATGTGAGTCTGCGCCCCGGCCTTATCCATGGCCTCTTATGATGCCAATACGATGCAACTGGCCGGTATCCAGCCGGCTTCACCCCGTTCCCCTTGCACCCAGAGCCAGCCGGCCAGCTCACGTACTACCGTGACCAGCTCCCCCACCGCCACATCCAGCTCGCGGGCGGTGTAATCCTGCAGCGCCAGCGCCTCTCCCTCGCCGATGGGGGTGAGCAGCGACAGCGGGGCCCACCCCTCGTTGCCATCGGCCGTGACGGTACGTACCCAGCCTGGAAATTCGTCGTCTTCATGGCCGATACGCACCAGCTCTCCGGCCTGAAAGCCGATGGGATTGGGGTAACTGGTTTGGTGAGCAGTGGTGATCAATGCCTGCATGGTCTCTCTCCAGATGAGTCATCCTCTCGCCACTATCGCAGCAACCGATCAGCTTGGGGGAGAGAAGCTGCATATTGGCCTCGATTAATTCCCGAAAAAGAGAAGCGGGTCACGGCTTGAAGGGCAATGGGTAATTGCCTGCCAACCAAGCTCCATGCGAACCTTTACCTTCCTTTAATCCAATAAAAACAAAGACTATGTTCAGGAAAATAATGGTAACCGCCGCCCTGCTGTCGGCGGGTCTGATGTCTGGTTGTGCCTCCGTGCCCATGGCCGACACCTCGGCGGATGCTCAGGCTAAGCAGTTTGTCGCCCCGGCCAATGCCGCCAACCTCTATATCTATCGCAATGAAACCTTCGGGGCTGCCGTCAAGATGCCGGTACTGGTGGATGGCATGGCGGTCGGTGACACCGTGGCCCACACCTATATCCTCAAGCAGGTGACACCGGGCAGCCACACCATCACCTCCAAGTCGGAGAACGACGCCACCCTGACCCTCAGCACCGAGGCGGGTAAAAACTACTACGTCTGGCAGGAGGTCAAGATGGGCCTGCTGATGGCCCGCTCCAAGCTGAGTCAGGTCAGTGAAGAAGAAGGCAAGAAAGGGGTGATGGAGAGCAAGTTGGTTAAGTGACCAGATATCTTCACCTAACAAATACGGCGTAGCCTCATCAGCTACGCCGCTTTCAGAAAGGTGGGTGTCCCATATTTCGTGCCGCCGTCAAGATGCCGGTGCTGGTGGATGGCATGGCGGTCGGCGATACGGTGGCCCGCACCTATATCCTCAAGCAGGTGACGCCAGGCAGCCACACCATCACCTCCAAGTCGGAGAACGATGCCACCCTGACCCTCAGCACCGAGGCGGGTAAAAACTACTACGTCTGGCAGGAGGTCAAGATGGGCCTGCTGATGGCCCGCTCCAAGCTGAGTCAGGTCAGTGAAGAGGAGGGAAAACAAGGGGTGAAGGAGAGCAATCTGGTTAAGTGAATAGTTAGCTATCCTGTTGTTAAGGAAAGGTGTAGTTGTATCAACTACACCTTGCTCAGAAAGATGAGCGATCCAGTTTGCTTAGAGCAGATTGGATTGCATCTATTGAACGATTTTCAATTTATTAGTTAGAACGCACTACAATCATCATATTTTTGTGCGTCATTAGTTCAAGGCAGTATTTTTTTTGAATGTGAGCGCATCGCTTTACTTATTTTATCTAACCCAATAAGTAAAATTGATTTTTTGTTTTTGGTTGTTTCTTTTTCAACTTCATGTTTACTTTCCATATTTGTATTTATTTTTTCATACTCAGAGAAGTCAAAAAGAGATGCTGTTTCTATAATGCTTGAATCAATGACAATTTCAAAGTCATTTTCCTTTAAGCCACTTTCGCTTGTAGATTCTTGGTAATTATAATTATTCGTGAACATTATGTTCAACGTATCTTTTTCTCTATATCCAGACATTAAAGGCATAAGAGATATTTCTTGATTTGTTCCATTTGATTCAGTTGGTTCACCCATGGATTTGATGATGCCAACATATACTTTTCTACTTGACAATGAAATTAGAACAACTTTCTTTTTCAAAAGTGAATAAAAGAAAATTCTGTCTAATGGGCTATCCTTGAATATCTCATTCATAGCTGTCAAGTCAGCTAGGTTCTTTTGTTTATATATATAAGATGCGGTTATGTTTTTTATACATGAACTAAGTTTAGTTAATGATGATACCGTAAATGCACTAACTATAGACATGAACGAAATACAAATCAGCCAAGCCAATTCAATGTTTCTTATTTTTGTGTTGTTAGTAGGTGACGCACTTTTAGTAGATGACGTGTTGTTAGTAGGTGACTTTTTTTCATTTTTATGAATATTTTCTATAGACTCAGCCAGAATTGATGCTAAGGCAGGATCAATATGGTAGTGGATTCTACATTGCTCTTTGTAAATTTGTGCAACTCTAGTATCAATAATACTTGCCCCTGAATAAGGGATGGTAAAAAAGCATAAGGGGGACGGTATTTGATGTGAAAAATTGAGGCTGATATTTTTTAGAAGAAAACTAAGTACCATGGCAATCAATAAATGATACATACCATGTTGTGCTGCTTTTAGGTACAGATATTGGCCATCATAACGATGAAGACGCCAGTAGTTTTTCTTTTGCATGGTTAGGCAGATAAATCCGCTAACCAATATTGGAAGTATAAGAAGTGCATACATAAAAAAAGGGTCCGACTTAGTGCCAAAACCCTTTTATTTTAAGTGCCGTTCGAGAAACTGTCTACTAGGCCTGTGTATGACTTGCTGTGTTTCTTGAATTTACTATTCTGCGAGCCGATTCTTGTAGGCGTTTAAACTCACTAGAGGAAGCAATAACCTTACCGTCCACTACAATAGTTCCGCGTCCGACAACTTCAGCTCCGCTAGAGCCAGTCTCGACAAGATCCTCGCCTAACTCTCGCATGTCTTTGGACAAGATCAAATGCCCGAGAAAAAGTTTCAGATAGTGTGACATTTGTGCGTCTCCAGTGTTAGCAGTCCATGCCTTGTTCAACATATATACTTAAAAGCATACAAAAATCCACTTAAAGACCGTTATTTTTTAGGAAAACATCGTAAAGATCACAATAAGCATATTTTTAAGGCGCATAATTATACGCCTATTATAATTGTAAGACAAGCATTTTTTTGCTGTTTTTTTGTACAGCCTGTTTGTTATATTTCGTTGTTATTGGTTGTGTCAGTAAGGTATTATGAGGGAGATTCTTCATTGCCTTTTTGACATTTATATTGTGGTTGAGTCTTTGCGAGGTGAATATAATAATGGATGGGGAAAATACTGAATTAATTGATGGTGATGTCGCTGATTGTTTATCGCAAAACCCACATAATCCTTTAGTTGAAAATAATAAGGAAATTTCTGAGAATGACATAGATATTTGCGATGTATATATATATATAGGTGTAATCGATAAAGAGGGGTATCTAAAGGTATCTGAGTTAATAGATAATAAGATACAGAGCGAAACTAAATCAAATAAAGTGATGCTAATTTTGACTACTCCTGGGGGGGATCCTGATTCTGGCTTTAGAATTGGAAGAGCACTAAGTCACCATTATAAACATGTGACAATATTGATTCCTGATATTTGTAAAAGTGCAGGGACACTGATCACTGTATCTGCGCATCAGCTTATCATTGGTGATCTTGGTGAGTTAGGCCCATTAGATATACAGCTGAGAAAGTCAGATGAAATTGGTGAGTTAAGCTCTACTTTAGATATTTTTAAAGCTGTTGCAGAAATACAATCTAGGACATTGGATGTCTTTAAAAATTACCTAACAGATATTAAGTATGGTGGTGGCATTGGCACTAAATTGGCTGCTGAGATTGCCTCTAATCTTGCAAAAACAGTTATTAGCCCTATAGCGGCACAAATTGACCCCATTAAGTTAGGTGAGCATCGTCGAGCTCTGCAAATTGCTAATCAATACGCCGTGAGACTAAATAACTATTCGGATAACTTGAAGCCAGGAATGCTTTCTACTTTAGTAGAGGGATATCCATGTCATAGTTTTGTGATCGATCGTAGGGAAGCAAAGCGAATCTTCAAAAATGTCAGGGGCACAGCAACAGAGGCAGAGGAAACATTATATAGAATATCTAGAATGTATCTCTCTCGTAGGTTGAACGAAGACCGGTATCTTTTAAGTCGAGGTGCAGATGTCAAAGACTTTAGCTCGATATTAGAATATTTGAAGATAGACTGTGGAGATGAAGAAAATCAGGTTGTTTCTGATATAGAATCAATAGTAAAAAAAGAAGATGATTCTGTTGGGAGTGAAAGTTAGGTAATGTTTTTTAATTAAAAATATATGGCGAATAGAAAAATGTAATCAAGAAAAATTATCGCGATATCGTTGATTTTAAATGATTTAATACATAGTGCCTAGTAGAAAATTAATTAGAATGTACGTGTGATAAATGTTAGATATAACAACCAACCCGGCCTAAGCCGGGTTGGTTTTATTAAAAGGCAGGAAAATCAGAGCGCTTCCAATCTCGCATACGCCGTCACCAGCCACTTGGCGCCGACGTCGTCGAACTGGATCTGCACCCGGCTCTGCTGGCCGACCCCTTCGAAGTTGAGCACTATCCCTTCGCCGAATTTTGGATGGAGCACCCGCTGGCCGAGCTTGATGCCGCTGGCGTCGAAGCTCTGCTGCACCTCGTTCTGGCTAAAGCGGCCGTACTGGGTGGGTCGGCTGACCTGGGTGCGCAGCCGGATCTCTTCCAGGCACTCGGCGGGCATCTCGCGGATAAAGCGGCTCGGCTTGTGGAACATCTCGCGGCCGTAGATGCGGCGGCTCTCGGCATAACAGATGTAGAGCTTCTCCATGGCGCGGGTCATGCCCACGTAACAGAGGCGCCGCTCCTCTTCCAGGCGGCCCGATTCCTCGGTCGATTGCTGGCTGGGGAACATGCCCTCTTCGACGCCGACCAGCAGCACCAGCGGGAACTCCAGCCCCTTGGCGCTGTGCAGGGTCATCAGCTGCACCGCGTCGGCATATTCGTCCGCCTGATTCTCGCCGGACTCCAGCGCCGCGTGGGCGAGGAAGGCGGAGAGATCGCTCATGTCCTCCAGCTCGTCCGGGCGCTGGTACTGGCGGCAGGCGGTGACCAGTTCGTCCAGGTTCTCTACCCGAGCCTGGGATTTCTCGCCTTTTTCCGCCAGATACATCGCCTTGAGGCCGGAGTGCTGGATAGCGATATCCGCCTGCTGGTGCAGCGGCAGCAGGGAAACCTGTTCCTCCAGCCCGTCGATGAGATCAACAAAGCCGCGCACCGCGTTACCGGCGCGACCGGTCAGCACCTTGTCATTGAGCAGGGCCTTGGCCGATTGCCACAGGTTGAGCCCCTGATCGCGGGCGTTGCCGCGCAGGATCTCGAGGGTGCGATCGCCGATGCCGCGGGTCGGCGTGTTGACCACCCGCTCGAAGCTGGCGTCGTCGCCACGGTTGTTGATAAGGCGCAGGTAGGCCATGGCGTCCTTGATCTCCTGGCGCTCGAAGAAGCGCAGGCCGCCGTAGATGCGATACGGCATGGCGTCCTGCATCAGCGCCTCTTCCAGCACCCGCGACTGGGCGTTGGAGCGATAGAGGATGGCGCAGTCGGCCAAGAGGCCGCCCTTTTCCTTCCAATCCTTGAGACGGCCAACCACGAAGCGCGCCTCGTCCACCTCGTTGAAGGCGGCGTAGAGGGAGATGGGCTCGCCTTCGGCACCCTCGGTCCACAGCTCCTTGCCAAGGCGCTCGGCGTTGTTGGCGATGACGCAGTTGGCGGCCTTCAAGATGTTGGCGGTGGAGCGGTAGTTCTGCTCGAGGCGGATGGTCTCGGCGCCCTGATAGTCGGTCAGGAAGCGCTGGATGTTCTCTATCTTGGCGCCACGCCAGCCATAGATGGACTGGTCATCGTCGCCGACGATCATCACCTTGCCACTGTTGCCAGCCAGCATCCGCAGCCAGGCGTACTGGATGCCGTTGGTATCCTGGAACTCGTCCACCAGGATGTTCTGGAAGCGATCCCGGTAGTGCTCGAGGATGTGCGGCTTGTTGAGCCACAGCTCGTGGGCGCGCAACAGGAGTTCTGCAAAATCCACCAGCCCGGAGCGATCGCAGGTCTCCTGATAGGTCTTGTAGATCTGCTGATAGGTGCGGGTGACGGGGTCGCCGTAAAGGTCGATGTCGCCGGGGCGCAGCCCCTCGTCCTTCTTGCCGTTGATGTAGCCCATCACGGCACGCGGGGCCCAGTGCTTCTCGTCGAGGTTGAGCGCCTTGAGCACCCGGCGAATGAGGCGGTACTGATCGTCGGAGTCGAGGATCTGGAAGTCCTGCGGCAAGCCCGCATCCAGATGGTGGGCCCGCAGCAGGCGGTGGGCGATGCCGTGGAAGGTGCCGATCCACATGCCGCGCACGCCGTCACCGATCACCTTCTCGACCCGGCCGCGCATCTCGGCCGCCGCCTTGTTGGTAAAGGTGACCGCGATGATGGAGAAGGGTGAACAGCGTTCCACCTGCATCAGCCAGGCGATACGGTGCACCAGCACCCGGGTCTTGCCCGAACCGGCACCGGCCAGCACCAGCAGGTTGCAACGGGGGGCCGCTACCGCGTCTCTTTGCTTGTCATTGAGCCCGTCGAGCAGGGTTGAAACGTCCATCACCACTCCTGTTTATTTATACAGGCGGCGATTATACGGCCATCCCCCCGTCAGACCAAACCCAAAGTCAGGGGGGCGGGCATCGGGGGAGGGGTCAGCATTCCGATGTGATGCCGACCTCGGGCGTAAACCGTAAGAAGGGGATGAAGGGGGGCGGCGGGCCACACTGTCGTCACAGCCCCGGCGCAACTCGGGAATTTGCGATCCGGATCACGGCTGGACAGGGGGGAGAGATGAATCGGGGAGGAAAACGGTTTACATTAACTCGTTGAACAATAAGAGAAATGTCGTTTGGGTCTTTTGTTGCTCAGAATAAAAATCTGAAAAACCACTAAAAAACAATCAGTTATAAGGTTATTTGCTTATAATTCAAACCGTTAGCGCAAACGTTTTTCTCTTATCATTTGCTTGACCCCCACCCGGGCTGACTTAGAGTAAGCCTGCGTGCTAGTTGGCCTGCCCGGGCAGGCAAGCAGGTTCCCTCACTTAATAACAATCAAGGATACGATCGTGACTAAAGTGCTCAAGCTGGCCACCGTGGCCACCCTCACCCTCGCCGCTCTCTCAGCTCAGGCTGCTTCCGAGCCCGCCGTGATCTACGACACCGCCGGCAAGTTTGACAAATCATTCAACGAAGCCGTGTTCCGCAACGGCGTCGAAGTCTACAACAAGGACAAGGGGGTCAAGGTCAAGGAGTTCGAACCCCAGAACGAAGCTCAGCGCGAGCAGGGCCTGCGCCGTCTGGCCAGCCGTGGCAACGGCCCCATCGTGGCGGTCGGTTTCAACATGGGCTCGGCGGTAGAGAAGGTCGCGACCGAATTCCCGAACACCCAGTTCACCATCATCGACATGGTGGTCGACAAGCCGAACGTGCAGTCCGTCATCTTCAAGGAGCATGAAGGCTCCTTCCTGGTGGGCGCGCTGGCGGCCATCGCCTCCAAGAGCGGCAAGGTCGGCTTCGTGGGCGGCATGGATATCCCGCTGATCCGCAAGTTCCAATGCGGCTACGAGCAGGGCGCCAAGTACGTCAACCCGAAGATCGACGTGTTCCAGAACATGACCGGCTCCACCCCGGCGGCGTTTGCTGACCCGGCCAAGGGGGCGGAACTCGCCAAGTCCCAGTTCGCCAAGGGCGCGGACGTGGTCTATGCCGCCGCCGGCGGTACCGGCATCGGTGTTTACCAAGCTGCCAAGGACGAGGGCAAGCTGGCCATCGGCGTGGATTCCAACCAGAACCACCTGCAACCGGGCACTATGCTGACCTCCATGGTCAAGTCGGTCGGCCTGGCCGCCTACCAGACCTGGGATGACGCCGCCAAGGGCGAGTGGAAGCCGGGCATCAAGAATCTGGGCCTGGCCGAGGGCGGTGTGGATTGGGCACTCGACAAGGATAACGAGAAGCTGATCACTCCGGAAATGAAGGCCAAGGTAGACGCCATCAAGGCCGACATCATCGCCGGCAAGATCAAGGTTCATGACTACATGAGCGACAACTCCTGCAAATACTAATCAGAACCTGGCTACGACTCTCAACGCACCGACCGGCCCGCACGGGCCGGTTTTTAGTCTTACTTCATGACACGCAGGGCTGCATCATGGACCAGACAGATCGCTATGCCATCGAATTAAGAGGTATCGATAAGCGGTTTGGCGACGTATACGCCAACAAGCTGATTGACCTCCAGGTTCGTAAAGGCAGCATTCACGGCATTGTCGGCGAGAACGGCGCCGGCAAATCCACTCTGATGAGCATCATTTACGGTTTCTACCATGCCGACAAAGGCGAGATGCTGATCGACGGGAAACCCTTCAAACCCCATGGCTCACAAGATGCGATTGCCGCAGGGGTGGGCATGGTGCACCAGCACTTCATGCTGGTGAACAACTTTACTGTTTTGGAAAACGTCATCCTCGGCGCCGAAAACGGCTGGCACCTGCGCCAGAGCGTGGCGGCGGCGGAAAAGCTGCTCGGCGAGCTGGCCCGGGACTATGGTCTCGAAGTGCCGCTGCACGAGAAGGTGGAAGATCTGCCGGTGGGCCTGCAGCAGCGGGTCGAGATCCTCAAGGCGCTCTATCGCGGCGCCCGCATCCTGATCCTCGACGAGCCGACCGGGGTACTGACCCCGCAAGAGGCGGATCACCTGTTCGAGGTGCTGAAAAAACTGCGGGATCAAGGGGCGACTATCATCCTCATCACCCACAAGCTGCGGGAAATCCTGGCCATCACGGATCAGGTCTCCATCATGCGCCGTGGCGAGATGGTGGCCCACGTGGCCACCAAAGACACCGACAAGGAACAGCTCGCCGAGCTGATGGTGGGGCGCAAGGTGCGTCTCAAGGTCGACAAGGGACCGACCCAGCCGGGCGAGGCCAAACTCAAGGTCGAGGGGCTTTGTTATGTCGACGCCAGCAAGGTGGAGCGGGTCAAATCGGTCAGCTTCGAGGTGCGGGCCGGTGAGGTGGTCGGCATCGCCGGCGTCTCCGGCAACGGCCAGTCCGAACTGCTCAGCCTGCTGGGGGGTATCCTCAAGCCGAGCAAGGGGGGCTTTACCATCAGCAGTCGCGATGGGGTGCACCGGGTGAGCGCCGAGCATCCCGCCGATCCCGAGCGGGTGCGCAACTATGGCCTCGGCCATGTGCCGGAAGACAGGCACAAGATGGGTCTTATCAACCGCTTCGAGGCGAAAGAGGCCTTTATCCTCGGCTATCACCGCCGCACGCAATACAACAAGGGGTGGCTGCAGGACAAAGACGCGATCCAGCAGGATTGTCAGACCAAGATGGAGAAGTGGGACGTGCGCCCGCCCAGCCCCGAGCACAAGACCGCCAACTTCTCCGGCGGCAACCAGCAGAAGCTGGTGATCGCCCGTGAGGTGGAGCAGGACCCTGACGTGCTGCTGATCGGTCAGCCGACCCGGGGCGTCGACATCGGCGCCATCGAGTACATTCACCAGCAGGTGATCGCCATGCGCGACAAGGGCAAGGCGGTGCTGCTGGTATCGGTGGAGCTGGACGAGATCATGAGCCTGTCGGATCGCATCCTGGTCATCGCCGACGGCCGCATCGTCGGCGAGCTGGATGCCGCCAGGGCGGATGAGCGCACCATCGGCCTGATGATGGCGAATATCGTTCCCGATGAAGTGGCTGCCAGCCCGACACAAGGAGCGACGCCATGAGGATCACCTCTGTTTGTCGTCAGCACGATCTGATGATGGTCAATATATCCGTGCCCGATGACGTGGCGGCCAGCCCGACACAAGGAGCGACGTCATGAGGATCACATCTGTTTGTCGTCAGCACGATCTGATGATGGTCAATACATCCGTGCCCGATGACGTTGCCAAGGAGGCCAGCTGATGAGCCAAGTTCGTGTCCCTGCCTGGGTCTCCGTGGGCGTCCTGTCTGCGGTCAATATCCTGCTGGCCTTCCTGGTGTCGGCCATCCTGTTCTACTACCTCGACATCAACCCGGTCGATGCCGCCGAGATCATGTGGTACGGCGCCTTCGGTACTGGCGAGGGGATAGGTTTCACCCTCTACTACGCCACCGGTTTCATCTTCACCGGTCTGGCGGTGGCGGTGGCCTTTCACGCCGGTCTGTTCAACATCGGCGGTGAGGGGCAGGCCTACATCGGCGGTCTCGGCGTCGGTCTGGTCTGTCTGCTGCTCGGCGATGTGCTGCCGTTTGCCCTGCTGCTGCCGCTGGCCATCATCGCCGGCGGCCTGTTCGGCGCGGCCTGGGCTTTCATTCCGGCCTGGCTGCAGGCCAAGCGCGGCAGCCACATCGTCATCACCACCATCATGTTCAACTTCATCGCCGCCTCCTTGATGGCCTATCTGCTGGTGGAGGTGTTCAAGCCGTCCGGATCCATGGCCACCGAGAGCCGGGTGTTTGCCGAGGCGAGCTGGCTGCCCAAGCTGAGCACCATGGCGGCCAGCTTCGGGATGGAAGTGCCCAACAGCCCGCTCAACATCAGTTTCGTCTGGGCGTTGATCTGTGCGCTCCTGGTGTGGGTCTTTATCTGGCATACCCGCTGGGGTTACGAGATCCGGGCGGTGGGGGCGAGCCAGAGTGCCTCCGCCTACGCGGGCATCTCCTATCCCAGAGTGGTGATCCTGGCCATGGTGATCTCCGGCATGCTGGCGGGCTTCTTTGCCCTCAACGTGCTGCAGGGGGAGCTGCACCAGATCAAGCTCAACTTCGTGGAAGGGTTTGGCTTCACCGGCATCGCGGTGGCCCTGATGGGGCGCAACCACCCGGTCGGCGTCATCATCGCCAGCCTGCTGTTCGGCTTCCTCTATCAGGGGGGCGCCGAGCTCAGCTTCGAGTTCGGCGTTGACCGCAACATAGTGGTGGTGCTCCAGGGGCTGGTGATCCTGTTCTGCGGCGCGCTGGAGCACATGATGCGCCCGCGCATCGAGCAGCTCTATCTGGCGTTTGCCAGCCGCTCAACTGCACAAGTGAAGGGGGTCTGATCATGTTTGAACTGCTGATCCTGATGCTGGATGCCACCATCCGCACCGCGCCGCCCCTCATCCTGGCGGCCATGGCGGGCATGTTCTGCGAGCGCTCCGGGGTGGTCAACATCGCCCTGGAGGGCAAGCTGCTGGCGGCCGCCTTCGCCGGCGGTGCCGCCGCCGCGGTCTCCGGCTCGGCCTGGGTCGGGCTGGGGGCCGGGGTGCTGGTCTCGGTGCTGTTTGCCCTGATGCACGGCTTTGCCACCATCACCCACCGCGGTGATCAGGTGGTGAGCGGCATGGCCATCAACATACTGGCGGCCGGCCTGACCGTTACCCTGGGCCGTTACTGGTTCGATCAGGGGGGCCAGACTCCGGCGCTCTCCGGTGATGCCCGCTTCGCCCCCATCGATCTGCCCTATGCCAAGGAGCTGTATGACGTGCCCGTCATCGGCCAACTTTACAGCGAGCTCCTGAGCGGCCACTCCCTGCTGGAGTACCTGGCGTTTGCCGCCGTGCCGCTGGCCTGGTGGGTGCTGTTTCGCACCCGCTTCGGGCTGCGGTTGCGGGCGGTGGGCGAGGCCCCGGCGGCGGTCGATACTGCCGGCATCTCTGTGGTGCGGATGCGCTACACGGCGCTCATCATCGGCGGTCTGCTGGCGGGGTTGGGCGGCGTCTACCTGTCGGTGGCCCAGACTGCCCAGTTCATCCCCAACATGAGCGCGGGCAAGGGCTTCATGGCGCTGGCAGCGCTGGTGTTCGGCAAGTGGCGCCCCTGGAATGCCATGGCTGCCTGCCTGCTGTTCGGCTTCCTCGATGCGGTGGCCATCCGCCTGCAAGGGGTGAGCGTGGGGGGCTTTGCCATCCCGGTACAGGCCATCGAGGCGCTGCCCTATATCCTGACGGTGTTCCTGCTGGCCGGTTTTATCGGTCGTGCGGTGGCGCCCAAGGCTCTCGGCACCCCTTATGTGAAGGAGCGGGAGTAGCGTTTACGCGTTCTCTATGCCCGGGGCCCCCATTGGCGGGCCCCATCCCAAAGCCCCCTCGTTATAGAGGGGGCTTTTGTTTTTACAGGATCTAGCGCTGGCAAATTGCCTGATAAGAGGTTGATGCGCGATGACGACCCGTTTCCGGCCCATTGGAGTTACAATACCGGCCTCCATGTGACCACTGCAGGTCAGATGCACCGAACTGAAAGGGTCTCTTGTTATGATGAAGCTTCGTTATCCCCTGATTTTTCTGCTGTTGACAAGCTGCCTCATCTTCGTGTTCTACGCCACCCGGCCAGAGATGCCGGAGCATGCCGACTACTATCCCGCCGCACGGGACATCAATGACTTCTCCTTTACCGACGCGCACAATCAGCCCTTTACCCCCGCCAATCTGCTGGGACACTGGACCTTCCTGTTCGTCGGCTACACCTTCTGCCCCGATATCTGCCCCACCACCATGGCCGATTTGCGTTCCATCTACGGCGAGCTCAAGCAGCTGGCACCCAACAGCCAGGTGGTGTTCGTCTCGGCGGATCCCCAGCGGGATACCCTGGAGCGCCTCAAGACCTACACCGCCTTCTTCAATCCCGAGTTCAAGGCGGTGACGGCGGATCACGACAAGCTGTTTCCCTTCGTGCGCAACCTGGGGCTCATCTACTCCATCGCCAATCAGGGGGAGAAGGATTACCTGATCGATCACTCCGCCTCCATCGTGCTTATCAACCCCAAGGGCAAGCTGCAGGGAGTGTTTCGCCCGCAGGTTGCGCCAGGTCAGGTGCCACGGGTGCAGATGGCGACCCTGCTCTCTGACTTCTCCCGCATTCTGAAGCTGTCGGGCAACCGGGAGTGACCCGTCCGGTTGCGCCCTGGTGGCGGGATCCCGCTCGCCACGGCGCCGTCTTTGCCCTCGCCTTGCCCATGGTGTTTTCCAACATCACCACCCCCATGCTGGGGCTGGTGGACACCTGGGTGATCGGTCATCTCGGCGAGGCCTGGTTTCTCGGCGGCGTGTCGGTCGGCTCGACCCTCATCAACCTGATCTTCTGGCTGCTCGGCTTCCTGCGCATGTCCACTACCGGGCTCACGGCCCAGGCCCATGGCGCCGCCGATCAGCGCGCCCAGCTCGATGCCCTGGTGCGGGCGCTGGGGCTGGCCATCGTCATGGGATTGGGGCTGCTTGTGCTGCTCTTTCCCCTGTTGCCCTGGCTTATCGCCCTGAGTGGCGGTTCCGCCGAGGTGCAGCTCTATGCCGGTCAGTACGTGGCGGTGCGGGTCTGGAGTGCGCCGGCGGCGCTGTGCAATCTGGTGATCATGGGCTGGTTGCTGGGGATGCAGGATGCCCGCAGTCCCATGGTGATGCTGATCCTCACCAATCTGGTCAACATGGTGCTGGATGCCCTGTTCGTGCTGGGGCTGGGCTGGCAGGTGCGCGGCGTGGCGGCGGCCTCGGTGCTGGCGGATTACGGCGCGCTGGCGGTTGGCATCTGGCTGGTTCGCCACCATCTGCGCCAGTTGTTGCCCGAGGTGTGGCAGGACGGCTGGCTGCGCTGGCGGCGGCTCGCCCCCCTGAAGCGGCTGCTCGGGCTGAACCGGGACATCTTCCTGCGGGCGCTCTGCCTGCAGCTCTGTTTTGCCTTCATGACCCTGCAAGGGGCCAGGTTGGGGGACGTGGCGGTGGCCGCCAATGCGGTGTTGCTCAACTTCCTGATGCTGATCTCCTACGGGCTGGACGGCTTTGCCTACGCGGTGGAGGCCATGGTGGGCCGCGCCATCGGCCAGCGGGATCGCCAGAAGCTGCGGGAGGCCATCCTGCTCAATCTGGGCTGGGCCGCCCTGATTGCGGCCGGATTTACCCTGGGATTTGCCCTGCTGGGCAGCCAGTTTATCGGCCGGATCACCGATATCCCGGAGGTGGTGGTCGCGGCCAATGGCCAGCTGCCCTGGCTGGTGGCCATGCCGCTGCTGGCGGTCTGGTGCTTTCTGCTGGACGGGGTCTTCATCGGTGCCACCCGGGCGAAGGAGATGCGCAACAGCATGCTGCTGGCGGTCTTCGGCGGTTTCTTCCCGGTCTGGTGGCTGACCCAGTCGTGGGGCGTGGCCGCCCTGTGGGCGGCGATGGCCGCGCTCATGGTGGGGCGTGGCCTGACCCTGGGGTTCCTGTGCTGGCAACTGGAGCGCAGCGGCCGCCTGCTCGACGCCCGCCACTGATTTTCCAACCTTAGAGGGCGCCTTCGTAGCCCAGCTGGCGCCAGCTTTCGTAGACGAACACCGACACCGCGTTGGAGAGGTTCATGCTGCGGCTCTGGGGCAGCATGGGGATGCGCAGCCGCTGTTCGAACGGCAGGCTCTCGATAAGATCCGCAGGCAGGCCGCGACTCTCCGGGCCGAACAGCAGGGCATCACCCAAGGCAAACTGAGCCGCCGAGTGGGCGGTGCGCCCCTTGGTGGTGCAGGCGAACACCCGCTTCGGCGCCACCGCCGCCAGGAAGGCTTCAAAGTTCGGCCAGCGCTTCACCTCTGCAAATTCGTGATAGTCGAGCCCCGCCCGCTTCACCCGCTTGTCATCCCACTCGAACCCCAGCGGCTCTATCAGGTGCAGCCGGTAACCTGTGTTGGCACAGAGCCGGATGATGTTGCCCGTATTGGGCGGAATTTCGGGTTGGTAGAGCACGATATCGAGCATGGCAGGGCTCCTGCTGGGACGGAAAGGGCGCCAGCATACCCAGCGCCCGTGGCGTTGAAAAGATCAGGCGATGGGCAGGCGGATGGTAATGGTCAGTCCGGTCGGCTGGTTGCTGCTGGCCTGGATGGTGCCGCCGTGGCGATGGATCGCCTCCGAGGCGATGGCAAGTCCGAGCCCTGTGCCCCCTGTCTTGGCGTTGCGGGCATCGTCGACCCGGAAGAAGGGCAGAAACAGCTGCTCCTGCTGCTCCGGCGGCACGCCTGGGCCGTCGTCGCGGATGATCATCACCCACTCCCGCCCTTCCCGATACCACTCCACCTTGATGAATTCACGGGCATATTTGAGCGCGTTGCGCAGGGGATTCTCCACCGCCCGCGCCAGCAGCTCGGGCCACATCGGCAGCGACTCGGCAGGCAGTGGCGGCAGACGCAGCTGCTTGCCGCTCTGGTTGGCCTCGAACATGGCGTCTTCCAGAATGGGCTCCAGCAGCTCGGCCAGCGGTTGCACCACGGGGGCCTCCACATGCTGCTGCACCCGCGACAGATCCAGCAGGTCGCCGATCAGCTTGTCCAGCCGGCCAATCTCCGACTCGATTCGCGCCAGCTCGGCGCTGTCGCCCTGCTTGCGGCGGATCAGGGCCTGGGCCAGTTGCATCCGGGTGAGCGGGCTGCGCAGCTCGTGGGAGATGTCGGAAAGCAGCTGTTTCTGCTTCTGGATCATGCTCTTGAGGGTATCCACCATGTGGCTCACGTTGTCGGCCAGCTGGCCTATCTCGTCACCCCGGCCGAGGTTGGGGATCTGGGTCTCCAGGCTGCCGGCAGCCAGCAGGGAGACCGCTTTTTGCAATTGCAGTATGGGGCGGGTCAGGCGCCAGGCGAGCAGCAGGCAGAGCGGGGTGCTGACCAGCATGGCGACCCCGAGGATGCGGATCGGGTGATCCAGGATCTGGATGAACAGGAACAGATAGGGGGTATCGACATTGAGCCCGAAATAGACGTGGTATTGCTGGCCGCGATGCTCCATCAGGAAGGGGCCGGCGATGGCCTTGCGATCCTCGTGACCCAGCATGGGATGGTTGGGGTTGTCGGCATCCACCATGAAGCGAACCACGAACTTGCGGGGATGGACGGTGGACTGGATCTGGCCGTTGGCACCGCGCACATAGACGTTGTCCACCGGCAGCATGGTGATCTTCTCCATCGCCTTTGCCAGCTCGAAATCCCGCGCCGGGTCTGCGGCATCCTTGAGGATCTGCACGTTGTGCTGCATTCGCATCACCTCGTGGGCAGGCAACGGGAGCTGGTTGCGCGGATCCAGGTTGGGCAGGCTGATGACGGCGGCCATCATCACCAGCAGGATCAGCCAGAACCAGACGAAGATCTGGGTGGAGAGACCGCTGATCGAGGGCGCCTTGATTACTCCTGTTCTAGCCACAGATAGCCGCGCCCCCGTACAGTCTTGAAGCGGGGCTGGCCATCGAGCCGTTCCGGCAACTTCTTGCGCAGGTTGCTCAGGTGCATGTCGATGGCGCGATCGAAAGGCTCCAGCTTCTTGCCGAGCACCTGTTCCGAGAGGTGACTCTTGCTGATGATCTGGCCCGGGTTGCGCAGCAGGCACTCCAGCAGGCCGAATTCGGTGGCGGTCAGCTCCAGCGGCTGGTCGCCGCAGCACGCCTGCTGCAGGCCCGGTTGCAGTACGATGTCCATGAAGTGGATTTCGTCGGAGCCGTGGCCGCGTTGGGGCTGATGATTCTGGGTGCGGCGCAGGATGGCCCGCACTCTCGCCAGCAGCTCCCGATCATCAAATGGCTTGGCCAGATAGTCGTCGGCGCCGGCCTCCAGGCCGTTGACCCTGTCCTGGCTGTCGCCGCGGGCGGTCAGCATCAGCACCGGGGTGTCGTGGGTCTTGCGCAGCTGGGTCAGCATGGCAAAGCCGTTCAGTTTGGGCATCATCACGTCCAGCAGCACCAGATTGAAGCGTTGTTCCGCCAGGCGCTGCAATCCCTCTTCACCATCCTCGGCGACCGTGACCTGAAATCCTTCCAGGGTCAGAATTTCGGTGAGCAGCTGGGTCAATTCAAGATCGTCATCGACCAGGAGTATTCTGTTCATCGGGTGTTCTTCCGCAGATTTTCGCGCCAAACTGACGCCGGGGTGAAGGTATAATAATTTTTTACGCGATAGAGGAAAGCCGGATTTGAGCCATCAACACTATTCCCGTTGGGTGACCTTTGCCAGTATGGCGGCGGTTGCCACCGCCACCTTGCTAATCATCGGCAAGCTGATCGCCTGGATCATGACCGACTCGTCGACCCTGCTGGCCTCCCTCACCGACTCCTTTATGGATGTCAGCGCCTCCATCATCAATTTGCTGGCGATCCGCTATGCGCTGGCTCCCGCCGATGACGAACACAGCTTCGGCCACGGCAAGGCGGAATCCCTGGCCGGGCTCATCCAGGCGGCGTTCATCTCGGGCTCGGCCCTGCTGCTGGTGATGCACGGCATCTCTTCCCTGCTCAACCAGACGCCCATTCTGCGGCTGGAGGCGGGGATCTGGGTGACGGTCGGTTCCATCGTGCTGACTTTGCTGCTGGTCAGTTTCCAGAGTTTTGTCATTCGCAAGACCAACAGCGTGGCCATCAAGGCGGACATGCTGCACTACCGCTCCGATCTGCTGCTCAACGGCGGCGTGTTGCTGGCGCTGGTGCTGGCGGGACAGGGCTGGTATTGGGCAGATGGTCTGTTTGCCGTGCTGATCGGTGGCATTTTGCTGTGGGGAGCCGCCCATATCGGCTACGAGTCGGTGCAGGCGCTGCTCGATCGTCAGTTGCCAGCGGAAGAACAAGCGAGAATAATGACCCTCTGCTGTGCCGTAGATGGCGTTCACGGCGTCCACGATCTGCGTACCCGTCAATCCGGGCCGACCCGATTCGTCCAGCTGCATTTGGAGCTTGACGATCAGATCCCCCTGGTCAAGGCCCATCAGATAGCCGATGAAGCCGAACAGGCGATACGCCAGGCATTCGAGCGAATGGATGTCATCATCCACATGGACCCCATCTCGGTACTGATAAAAGAACAACAGAGTCCTCACCCCGAACAACAGTAGGTTGCACCACATGGATGATCTGGTTGCCAAAACCTGGCAAAAAATTCAGCAAGAAGCGCTCTGCATGGCGGCCGAAGAGCCCATGCTGGCCAGCTTCTTCCACTCCACCATTCTCAATCACAAGAATCTGCGTTCGGCTCTCAGCTTCCAGCTGGCCAACAAGCTCGACAGTGCCACCATGCCCGCCATCGCCCTGCGCGAGGTGATCGAGCTGGCCTTGCGCAGCGAACCCGAACTGCTGGCCATGGTGGCGGCCGATATCTGCGCGGTGCAGGAGCGCGACCCGGCGGTCGATCTCTTCTCCACCCCGCTGCTCTACCTCAAGGGCTTTCATGCCCTGCAGGGTTACCGGGTCGCCAACTGGCTGTGGCGCCAGGGGCGCCGTTCCCTTGCCCTCTATCTGCAAAACCAGATCTCCGTGGTGTTCGGGGTGGATGTGCACCCGGCGGCGCGCATCGGCAAGGGCATCATGTTTGACCATGCCACCGGCATAGTGGTGGGTGAGACGGCTGTGATTGAGGATGATGTCTCCATCCTGCAGAGCGTGACCCTGGGCGGGACCGGCAAGGAGAGCGGCGATCGTCATCCCAAGATCCGCGAAGGGGTGATGATAGGGGCGGGCGCCAAGGTGCTCGGCAATATCGAAGTGGGCAGGGGCGCCAAGATAGGCGCCGGCAGCGTGGTGATCAACCCGGTGCCGCCCCATACCACGGTGGCCGGGGTGCCGGCCAGGATTGTGGGCCACCCGGAGTGCGACAAGCCTTCCCTGGATATGGATCAGTGCCTCTGATCCCCTGACCGAGACGATTCGATGGCCAAGCGCTGGTCAGGTTATCTGATCCTGGGGATGTGGCTGCTCAACCTGCTGCATCTCTATCTGGGATTCTCCCCCTGGCCCGCGGCCATCGCGGCCTGGGCAGCCTCTCTCCTCACCTGGCCCTGGCTGGTGGGGGCGGCCAGACGCCAGGCGCTGGCCCTGTACGGAGCGGCCCTGCTGCTGTTGTTTTTCGCCTGGTGGCAGGGGGCCAGCCTCAAGGCCGGCGACTGGCTGCTGCCCAACATCAACATGCTCACCATGTTTGCCGCGGTGAGCACCCTCAACCTCGCCACTTCCGGCCTGCTCACCGGCACCACCTCCTGGTCCGGTCGCAAGGGGTTGTGGAGCACCATGGCCAGCCTCAACCTGCTGGGGGCCGTCATCAACCTCTCGGTGCTCTTCATCATCGGCGATCGGCTGGAGCGAGGTGGCACCCTGGAGCGGCGCCAGGTGATGGTGCTGAGCCGGATCTTCTGCGCAGCCGCCTTCTGGTCCCCCTTCTTCGTCGCCATGGCGGTGGCGCTCACCTACGCTCCCGGCCTGCAGCTCTCGGCGATCCTGCCCTTCGGCATCGTCGGCGCCCTGTTGGCGATGGGGCTGACTGCCTGGCAGGTGGAGCGCCTCGGTGTGCAGGATTTTGCCGGGTATCCGCTGCGCCTGCAGACCCTGGGGCTGCCGGTGGCGCTGGCCTTGCTGGTGCTGCTCATCAAGCAGATCTGGCCAGAGCTCGGCATTCTGGCTGTGATCGCCCTGGTAGCGCCGCTGCTGGCACTGATCTTCATGCCAAACGCCGGCCGCAAGGCGGCCCTCAAGCGCCAGGTGGTGGAACGCTTCCCCGCCATCGGCGGTCAGCTGGTGCTGTTTCTCGGGGCGGGTCTGCTGGCTGCCGGCATCAACAGCGCCCTGTCGGTGATCGATCTGGGAGGCGGCCACGGGCTGCCGTTCTTCAACCACTTCGGCTGGCTCGAAGCCTCCCTCACCCTGCTGCTGATCCTGCTGGTGGCCATCGTCGGGGTGCACCCCCTCATCAGCATCTCGGGGTTGGCTCCCCTGCTCTGGCCCCTGGCGCCGGATCCCAGCCTGCTCGGCATGAGCTTTTTGCTGGGGTGGGGGCTCGCTACCGGCACCAGCCCGCTCTCTGGATCCAACCTGGCGCTGGCCTCCCGCTATAACCTGAGTGCGGGGTCTATTCTGCGCTGGAACCTGGGTTATGGCCTGTCGATGTACTGTGTCGCCTGCCTGCTGCTGGGGGCCTATATCGCCCTGCACGGCTGATGGTCGGGGCTGGCCCAGTCTTGGGGAGCAGGATGCGAGAAAAATAGACGCATATTTGGACAATACCTCTACGGAAGGCGCATTTTACAGCGTGCTGGCTTGTTTGTGCCGATGTGCTCGGGGTATGCTGGCTTCACGCGCTTGAATCGCCCTTTGTGGGGCATCGCAATTGAACAAACAGGTATGCATATGTCACTAGAAGTCCTTGAGCAACTCGAATCCAAAGTACAATCCGCCGTCGACAACATCTCCTTGCTGAAGATGGAGCTGGACGAGCTGAAAGAGCAGAACAGCAAGCTGCAAGACGAGAACCATCAGCTGCGCAACGAGCACGTTGCATGGCAGGAGCGTCTGCGTGCCCTGCTGGGCAAGATGGATCAGATGGGCGAAAGCATCTAATCCGCCGCTATACGCGAGAATTGAAAACGGGCCGCTCCATGAGCGGCCCGTTTGTCTTGGCGTAGCGGGAGATCATAGGGCAAGCAGTTGCTTGACTGTCTTCTCGATGCCGTCCGCGGCCTCCACTATGTTGCTGGCCAGCATATAAGCGGGGGTGGAGATCACCTTGCGCTCCTGATCCACCACGAACTCGTTGACCGGGCAGTTGAGATGACTGCCGCCCATCGCCTCGATGGCGTTGGCGGTACCCTCGTCGTGACCTATGGTGGCCAGGGTGCCGGCGCCGTAGATAAGCGGGATCATGGCCGGTGCGATGCAGATATAGGCCGCCGGTTTGCCGGCCCTGGCAAAGCTCTGGCAGGCCTTCAGCACATCCGGCTGGATCTGGCACTCCGCCCCCTTGATGGCGAAGTCGCACAGGTTCTTGGCGGCGCCAAAGCCGCCCGGCACCAGCAGGGCGTCATAGTCGGCTGCATCCAGTTCGGCAACATCCTTTATCTGGCCGCGGCAGATGCGGGCGGCTTCGACCAGCACGTTGCGGCTCTCCCCCTCGCTGACCTCGCCGGTCAGGTGGTTGATCACGTGGAGCTGTGCCACGTTCGGGGCAAAGCATTGGGTGGTGGCACCATGGCGAGCCAGCGCCAGCAGACTGATGACGGCTTCATGGATTTCGGCCCCGTCGAAGACGCCGCAGCCACTCAGAATCACGGCCACTTTTTTCATGGAAAACTCCTCGTTGTTGAAAATGTGAGCCAAGATAGATTGTTGTACTTTTGTATGGTTATCGCTCGTCCTCCGCTGGTCAAGTCATCTTGCTGTGCTAGGATTGTTTCGTTTTGGATCCTGCCGTACCTACTCCCTTAAAACTTTTTCCACATTGATCGAGATCATTCTAACGGTCTATCGATCTGTTCTTTTGTTTATACCTCGTTGTTTTTAATGGGTTTTTTATTTTTGCGCACAGCTTTGTCACTGCTGATAATAATTCTCCCCATTTTTGAGCACAGAGTTATCCACAGATTCTTATCCCGTCAGCAGCCATGCAGGCTGTTACCAGGCCCCTTGGTGTGAAGGGGGCCCTGTGGCATCCTAGCGGCTGTTTATCTCTGGCAGGACGATTTCATGGCCCCTAGCAATCCCCTTATTCTGGTCGACGGCTCCTCTTATCTTTACCGCGCTTTCTTCGCCTCTCAGCAGGCCGATCTGCGCACCTCGACCGGTTTGCCGAGCGGCGCTGTCCGTGTCATGGCCAATATGATGCGCAGCCTGCGCAAGCAGTACCCCGACTGCCATGTGGCCGTGGTGTTCGATGCCAAGGGCAAGACCTTCCGCGACGACATCTATCCTGAATACAAGGCCAACCGGGCCAGCATGCCGGATGATCTGCGCAGCCAGGTGGCCCCCATTCACCAAATGATCAAGGCGATGGGTTTCCCCTTCCTGATGGTGGAGGGAGTGGAGGCCGACGACGTGATCGGCACTCTGGCCCGCCAGGCGACCGAGAAGCAGCTGCCTGTGCTCATCAGCACGGGGGACAAGGACATGGCGCAGTTGGTCTCCGACCATGTCACTCTGATCGACACCATGAAAGATGTGAAGACCGATCGGGAAGGGGTGATCGAGAAGTTCGGCGTACCGCCCGAGCTCATCATCGACTACCTGGCCCTGATGGGGGATAAGGTAGACAACATCCCCGGCATGACAGGTGTCGGCGAGAAGACAGCCCTGGCACTGCTGCAGGGGATCGGCAGCATCGACGAGATCGCCGCCAACCTCGACAAGGTAGCGGCGCTCGGCTTCCGTGGTTCCAAGACCTTTGCCGACAAGTTCCGCGAACAAGAGGAGCAGGTACGCCTCTCCTATACCCTCGCCACCATCAAGACAGATGTCGTGCTGGAGCAGGAGCTGGAACAGCTGACTCTGGGGCCGGTCGATAAGGAATCCCTGCTGGCGGTCTATCGCGAGTATGAGCTGCGCAACCTTATCAAGGAGCTGGAGTCTGGCGACGCAGAGAACGACAGCGAGGAAGAGGGGGAGGACGCGACGCCGGCTGCCGCCATCGAAACCGACTATCGCTGCATCCTGGACGAGGCCGAGTTAGACGACTGGCTGGCGCGTTTGCAGGCGGCGCCGCTGTTTGCCTTCGATACCGAGACCACCAGTCTCGACTATATGGAGGCGCGGATCGTCGGTGTCTCCTTCGCGGTTGAACCTGGTAAGGCCGCCTATGTACCGTTTGGCCACGACTATCTGGGGGCGCCGGTACAGTTGACCGAGGCCGTGGTACTCGGCAAGCTCAAACCGCTGCTGGAAGATCCGGTCCGCCTCAAGGTGGGGCAGAACCTCAAGTACGATCGCAACGTGCTGCTCAACCACGGCATCGAGCTGCAGGGTATCGCCTACGACACCATGCTGGAATCCTATGTGCTCAACTCC
>NZ_CP077399.1:565000-740000 GCF_019048725.1 Aeromonas sp. FDAARGOS 1407 | reverse complement strand
TAGTGAACCAGTACCGTGAGGGAAAGGCGAAAAGAACCCCTGTGAGGGGAGTGAAATAGAACCTGAAACCGTGTACGTACAAGCAGTGGGAGCCCTTCGGGGTGACTGCGTACCTTTTGTATAATGGGTCAGCGACTTACATTTTGTAGCGAGGTTAACCGTATAGGGGAGCCGTAGGGAAACCGAGTCTTAACTGGGCGTCTAGTTGCAAGGTGTAGACCCGAAACCGGGTGATCTAGCCATGGGCAGGTTGAAGGTTGAGTAACATCAACTGGAGGACCGAACCCACTAACGTTGCAAAGTTAGGGGATGACCTGTGGCTGGGGGTGAAAGGCCAATCAAACTCGGAGATAGCTGGTTCTCCCCGAAAGCTATTTAGGTAGCGCCTCGGACGAATACTACTGGGGGTAGAGCACTGTTTGGGCTAGGGGGTCATCCCGACTTACCAACCCCATGCAAACTCCGAATACCAGTAAGTAATATCCGGGAGACACACGGCGGGTGCTAACGTCCGTCGTGAAGAGGGAAACAACCCAGACCGCCGGCTAAGGTCCCAAAGTTCTGGTTAAGTGGGAAACGATGTGGGAAGGCTCAGACAGCTAGGATGTTGGCTTAGAAGCAGCCATCATTTAAAGAAAGCGTAATAGCTCACTAGTCGAGTCGGCCTGCGCGGAAGATGTAACGGGGCTCAAACCAGGCACCGAAGCCGCGGATTCACGCTAAGCGTGAGTGGTAGGGGAGCGTTCTGTAAGTCTGCGAAGGTGTGTCGAGAGGCATGCTGGAGATATCAGAAGTGCGAATGCTGACGTAAGTAACGATAAAGGGGGTGAAAAGCCTCCTCGCCGGAAGACCAAGGGTTCCTGTCCAACGTTAATCGGGGCAGGGTGAGTCGACCCCTAAGGTGAGGCCGAAAGGCGTAATCGATGGGAAGCAGGTTAATATTCCTGCACGACTTGTAATTGCGATGGGGGGACGGAGAAGGCTAGGTGGGCCAGGCGACGGTTGTCCTGGTGAAAGTGCGTAGGCGGTACCTTTAGGTAAATCCGGAGGTGCAACGCTGAGACACGAGACGAACGCACTACGGTGCGGAAGCCATTGATGCCCTGCTTCCAGGAAAAGCCTCTAAGCTTCAGATTACAAGTCATCGTACCCCAAACCGACACAGGTGGTCGGGTAGAGAATACCAAGGCGCTTGAGAGAACTCGGGTGAAGGAACTAGGCAAAATAGTACCGTAACTTCGGGAGAAGGTACGCTCTTGTTGGTGAAGTCCCTTGCGGATGGAGCTGACGGGAGTCGCAGTGACCAGATGGCTGGGACTGTTTATCAAAAACACAGCACTCTGCAAACACGAAAGTGGACGTATAGGGTGTGACACCTGCCCGGTGCCGGAAGGTTAATTGATGGGGTTAGCGCAAGCGAAGCTCTTGATCGAAGCCCCGGTAAACGGCGGCCGTAACTATAACGGTCCTAAGGTAGCGAAATTCCTTGTCGGGTAAGTTCCGACCTGCACGAATGGTGTAACCATGGCCATGCTGTCTCCACCCGAGACTCAGTGAAATCGAATTCGCCGTGAAGATGCGGTGTACCCGCGGCTAGACGGAAAGACCCCGTGAACCTTTACTACAGCTTGGCACTGAACATTGAACCTACATGTGTAGGATAGGTGGGAGGCTTTGAAGGCGTGACGCCAGTTGCGCTGGAGCCGTCCTTGAAATACCACCCTTGTATGTTTGATGTTCTAACGCAGGCCCCTGAATCGGGGTCGCGGACAGTGCCTGGTGGGTAGTTTGACTGGGGCGGTCTCCTCCCAAAGAGTAACGGAGGAGCACGAAGGTTGGCTAATCCTGGTCGGACATCAGGAGGTTAGTGCAATGGCATAAGCCAGCTTAACTGCGAGACGGACAGGTCGAGCAGGTACGAAAGTAGGTCATAGTGATCCGGTGGTTCTGAATGGAAGGGCCATCGCTCAACGGATAAAAGGTACTCCGGGGATAACAGGCTGATACCGCCCAAGAGTTCATATCGACGGCGGTGTTTGGCACCTCGATGTCGGCTCATCACATCCTGGGGCTGAAGTCGGTCCCAAGGGTATGGCTGTTCGCCATTTAAAGTGGTACGCGAGCTGGGTTCAGAACGTCGTGAGACAGTTCGGTCCCTATCTGCCGTGGGCGTTGGATGATTGAAGGGAGTTGCTCCTAGTACGAGAGGACCGGAGTGAACGAACCTCTGGTGTTCGGGTTGTCACGCCAGTGGCACTGCCCGGTAGCTAAGTTCGGAATCGATAACCGCTGAAAGCATCTAAGCGGGAAGCGAGCCCTGAGATGAGTCATCCCTGACCCCTTGAGGGTCCTAAAGGGCCGTTGGAGACCACAACGTTGATAGGCGGGGTGTGTAAGTGCAGCGATGCATTGAGCTAACCCGTACTAATTACCCGTGAGGCTTAACCATACAACACCCAAGAAGTGTTCTGGGCCTTGTAGCGAATGAGCGAACTACTAATTCAGTGATAGCGACCAGTCGTTATTCACGTCAGCTTTCCAAGATTGAAGAATTTGCCTGGCGGCCATAGCGCCGTGGAACCACCTGAACCCATGCCGAACTCAGAAGTGAAACGCGGTAGCGCCGATGGTAGTGTGGCATTCGCCATGCGAGAGTAGGACACTGCCAGGCACCCAATTTTAGATTACGCGGTGAGCGTGGTCTTTACCGGTTAGTGTGCTGATATGGCTCAGTCGGTAGAGCGCATCCTTGGTAAGGATGAGGTCCCCAGTTCGATTCTGGGTATCAGCACCATTTTCAAGTTAGTTTTAAAAGCTTTTGCCTGACGGCAATAGCGCCGTGGAACCACCTGATCCCATGCCGAACTCAGAAGTGAAACGCGGTAGCGCCGATGGTAGTGTGGCATTCGCCATGCGAGAGTAGGACACTGTCAGGCACCTATTCAGAAGAGGCCTCCCATTCGGGAGGCCTTTTTGCATTTCCGGTTTGCAAAAATCACAATCCGCCACCAACATTTTAGTAAAAATGCTGGGCTATCAAGGAATTGCTCGTTACTCTTTAGCCGTTGTCGATTAACAGTTGATGCTGCCAGAGAGGTATTGATGGCCACGTTGAAGGAAATTGCACAGGAGGCGGGAGTCTCTCTCGCCACGGTATCCCGGGTATTGAACGAGGATCCCAGCCTGAGCGTCAAGGAAGAGACCAAGCAGCGGATCTTCGAGATTGCCGAGCGGCTGGAGTACAAGACCAGCAGCGCCCGCAAGGGCGTCCACAAGAGCAAGCTGCACTTCCTGGTGGTCTATGCCTATCCCCAGAGTACAGAGGTCAACGATCCCTATTATCTGGCCATACGCTACGGCATCGAAACCCAGAGCGCCCGCCTCAACATCGAGCTGACCCATCTCTACAACTGTGCTGAAGGACGCGAACTAACTGCTGTGGATGGCATCCTTGTAGTGGGAAGTCTCACTCCCGAGCGCCTGGCTCAGTTGCAGCAGTGCTCAAGCCAGTTGGTCTTCATCGATTGTCGCTCCCAGGGGGAGTTTGACTCGGTCGACGTGGATCTGGCCCTGATCAGCCAACAAGTGGTGGATTTCTTCATCGCCAAGGGACATCAGCGCATCGGTTATATCGGTGGCGAGGATGATGCACCTGACCTGCGGGAGCTGGCGTTTCTCGATTACGGCCAACGGCTGGGTGTGGTGCAGGAGAGCGACCTTCATCGCGGGGATTTCTCCAGTGCCTCCGGCTATCGGCTGGCGAAGGAGATGCTGGCGGGCGACTGGCCCAGGGCGTTGTTCGTGGCCTCCGACTCCATTGCCATCGGCGTGTTGCGGGCTATTCACGAGAAGGGGTTGGCCATTCCCCAGCAGATCGAGCTTATCAGCGTCAATGATATCCCGACCGCCAAGTTCACCTTTCCCCCCCTCTCCACGGTGCGCATTCACTCCGAGCTGATGGGATCCCAGGGGGTCAACCTGCTGGTTGAGCGGCTGCGTGACGAGCGGGATATTCCTTTGCGGGTGTTGGTGCCGAGCCGGTTAACCTTGCGTGGTACCACACGATAGTTTTAGTAAAAAATATTTTTGTTTTAGTCGCGCCATACTTTTATGGCGCGACAGCATCCATCCTTTCAGACCTTTCTTCATTCAAGGGTGATTCATATCTTGTTGTTTTATAACGATATAGTTCATTCCCTTGATTTTCATATCAACATCCATGCCATTCGGATGGACTAGTTCATCCTTTCTCCGCCACATCTGATCTCGCTCACAAAACAGACTCTTCTGTGTGATCGGGTTAAAACTTTACCGATCTCAAACTGATATTTAGTAAATGTTTATCTAAAGTTTACCCAGTCTATGTTGTCTTGTTCCGGGAGGACATGTGAATAACTGGGAAAACGTTCACTTCGTTGGTGAAAACAGGCTGGCCCCGCGCGCCTACTTCTTCTCTTATGCCGACCGCTCTCTTGCGGCGACCATGCAGCGCGAGCTGAGCCGCCGCTTCCTCTCCTTGAGCGGCCAGTGGCAGTTCCACTATTTCGACCATCCCCTGCAGGTGCCGGAGGCCTTCTATCACAGCCCCATGAGCGATTGGGGCCAGATCACCGTGCCCAACATGTGGCAGATGGAAGGGCATGGCCAGCTGCAGTACACCGACGAAGGTTTTCCCTTCCCCATCGATGTGCCCTTCGTGCCGACCAACAACCCCACCGGCGCCTATCAGCGCAGCTTCGTGCTGAGCCCGGCCTGGGACGGCGAGCAGGTGATCATCAAGTTTGACGGGGTGGAGACCTACTTCGAGGTCTATGTAAACGGCCACTACGTTGGCTTCAGCAAGGGGAGCCGCCTCACCGCCGAATTCGACATCAGCGCCTATGCCAAAACCGGCGAGAACCTGCTCTCGGTGCGGGTGATGCAGTGGGCCGACTCCACCTACATCGAAGATCAGGACATGTGGTGGATGGCGGGGATCTTCCGCGACGTCTACCTGGTGGGCAAACCGGCGGTCCATGTGCAGGACTTCTTCATTCAGACCGCGCTGGCTGACGACAACCAGAGCGCCACCCTGAGCTGTGATATCCAGCTCGAAAACCTGGGCGAGTCGGCCAAGGATCACCGTCTGGTCTGGTCCCTGCTGGATCAGGGTCGCGAGATCGCCAGCGGCTCGCTCGACCATCTCGTCATCGACGGCAAGTGTGATTGCCGTTTCACGCTGGATCTGGCCAATCCCCATCTGTGGAGCGCCGAAGATCCCTATCTCTATCGGCTGATGCTCTCCCTCTACAACGCTCAGGGCGAGCTGCTGGAGGTGATCCCGCAGCGGGTCGGGGTGCGCGAGATCAAGGTCAAGGACGGCCTCTTCCATGTCAACGGTCGCTATCTCAAGCTGCACGGGGTGAACCGTCACGACAACGACCACCTCAAGAGCCGCGCGGTCGGCATGGACCGGGTGGAGCGCGATATCGTGCTGATGAAGCAGCACAACCTCAACTCGGTGCGCACCGCCCACTACCCGAACGACCCGCGCTTCTACGAGCTGTGCGACCAGTACGGTCTGTTCGTGATGGCGGAGACTGACGTGGAGACTCACGGCTTTGCCAACGTCGGCGATCTCAGCCGCATCACCGACGATCCTTTCTGGGAGCCGGTGTTCGTGGATCGCATCGAACGCCACGTTCACGCCCAGAAGAACCACCCCTCCATCATCATCTGGTCGCTCGGCAACGAGTCCGGCTACGGCTGCAACATCAGGGCCATGTACCAGCGCTGCAAGGCGATCGACCCGACCCGTCTGGTTCACTACGAAGAGGATCGCGACGCCGAGGTGGTGGACGTGGTGAGCACCATGTACTCCCGCGTCTCCCAGATGAACTGCTTCGGCGAGTTCCCTATGACCAAGCCACGCATCCTCTGCGAATACGCCCACGCCATGGGCAATGGCCCGGGTGGCCTGAGCGAATACCAGCAGGTGTTCGACCGCCATCCCCATATCCAGGGGCACTACATCTGGGAGTGGTGCGATCACGGCATTCTGGATCAGGACGAGCAGGGCCGTTCCGTCTACAAGTACGGCGGCGACTACGGCGACTATCCCAACAACTACAACTTCTGCATGGATGGCCTCATCTATCCGGATCAGACTCCGGGGCCGGGCCTGCGCGAATACAAGCAGGTGCTCTGTCCGGTCAAGGTGCGGGCGCTGGATCTGGCGAGCGGCAAGCTTGAGCTGGAAAACCGCTACTGGTTCTCCAACCTGGACGACATCCGCCTGCTGGTCGAGGTGAAGGCGGAAGGCGAACTGCTGGCGAGCCAGCAACTGCGGGTGGAGGGTATTGCCCCCGGCGCCACCACAGAGTTGCAACTGGCGCTGCCGACCCTCGACGAGCGGGAGACGTTCGTCCAGCTGCGGGTCATCAAGGCCAGCGCGACCCGCTACAGTGCGGCGGAGCACGAGCTGGGCCAGTACCAGTTCCAGCTGAAAGAGTCGACTCGCCAACTGCAGCCTTTTGCCAACCCCAACGCCACCCCGTTGCACATTGCCGACGAGCGGCTCGCGCTGACCCTGAGCGGCAGCGGCTTTGCCCTGCGCTTCTCGCGCCTCGACGGCAAGCTGGTGAGCTGGCAGCAGGATGGCATCGAGCTCATCGAGCGGGCGCCGCGCCTCACCTTCTTCAAGCCGATGATCGACAACCACAAGCAGGAGTACGAGAGCCTGTGGCATCCGAACCACCTGCAGATCATGCAGGAGCACTTCCGTGGCTTGAGCTGGCGTCAGCTGGGTGACGCGGTCGAGGTGACGGTAGAGAGCCTGATCGCCCCGCCGGTGTTCGACTTCGGTATGCGTTGCCGCTACGTCTACACCCTTAGCCAGAACGGTCAGCTGCACGTGGCCCTTTCCGGTCAGCCCTACGGCAGCTATGACGACATCATTCCCAAGATCGGTTTCGAGCTGGGTATTCGCCAGGATCTCGATCGGGTGCACTACTACGGTATGGGCCCGGGCGAGAACTATCAGGACAGCCGCCAGAGCAACTGGATCGACTGCTTCCAGAGCACTGTGGGCGAGATGTGGGAGCACTACCCCTTCCCGCAGGACAACGGCAACCGTCAGCAGGTGCGCTGGGCAACCCTGACCAACCGTCACGGTGTCGGTCTCTACGTGCGGCCCGATGCCCCCATCAACCTGAGCGTCTGGCCCTACAGCTGGGAGCACATCCACGCGGCGCAGCACATCAACGAGCTGGAACCGAGTGGCTATCTCACCCTCAATCTGGATCACAAGGTGCTGGGGCTGGGTTCCAATTCCTGGGGCTCCGAGGTGCTGGACTCCTGGCGGGTACGCTTCGAGCCGTTCAGCTTCGGCCTGACCCTGCTGCCCATCGCCCGTGGCAACCTCCATCCGGCTGCGCTGGCCGGGCTCGATCTCACCATCAACGGCGGGAGGAACCTCGCATGATCACCCTGGACAACCTGACCCTGTTCAAAAACATCTATCGGGAGGGCAAGAAGTGGGGCCGCTGCGTGGAGGCCATCAACAACGTTGGCAACCTCAAGCCGGGGATCTGCCACTCCATCGGTGACTCCCTCACCTACCGCTTGCAGGAGGGGGCCAGCCCGGCCACCTCATTGTTCGAGGGGCAACGTCGTTACTTCGACGTCCACTACTACCTGGAAGGGGAGGAAACGGTGGAGTGGGCTGCCAAGAATGAGCTGCGGGTCGAACAGGCTTACGACGACACCACAGACCGCGAGTGGCTGGCCGGCGAGGTGCGCGAGCGCCAGAAGGTGGGCAACGGCCAGGTGGTGATCTTCGAGAACGATGAGGCCTATCGCTTCGCAGGCGACGCGCCGGTGCGCAAGGTGATCATCAAGGTCACCGTCGAAGGCGGCTACTTCAAAAACAAATAACAAGCCGCTGATTTTGTACTGATAAAAAGCCGGAAGGCGCGGGGCTCACCCTACAGCTCAGGCCCCGCCCTTTCGCAGACAACTACTACAGGTCTGGAGATGCACCATGTCTGATTCCAAACGGAATACGATAGGCAAGTTCGGTTTGCTGTCGCTCACCTTTGCGGCGGTATTCAGTTTCAACAACGTCATCAACAACAACATCGAGATCGGTCTGGCGTCAGCCCCGATGTTCTTTCTGGCCACCATTTTTTACTTCATTCCGTTTTGCCTGATCATTGCGGAATTTGTGTCATTGAATAAGAACTCCGAAGCGGGGGTTTATGCCTGGGTGAAGAGCTCCCTTGGCGGTCGCTGGGCCTTCATCTCCGCCTACACCTACTGGTTCGTGAACCTCTTCTTCTTCACATCCTTGCTGCCGCGGGTCATCGCCTACGCCTCCTATGCCTTCCTGGGTTACGAGTACATCCTCACCCCGCTGGCCACCACTTTCTTAAGCATGATCCTGTTCGCCTTTGCCACCTACGTCTCCACCAACGGCGCCAAGATGCTGGGCCCCATCACCTCGGTGACCTCGTCTCTGATGCTGCTGCTGACTCTCTCTTACATTTTGCTGGCGGGCGCAGCCCTGATCGGCGGCGTGCAGCCGGCCGACCCCATCACGGTGGAAGCCATGGTTCCCGATTTCAGCTGGGCCTTCTTGGGGATTACTACCTGGATCTTTATGGCGGCCGGTGGCGCCGAGTCGGTGGCGGTCTACGTCAACGACGTCAAGGGCGGCTCCAAATCCTTTGTGAAGGTGATCATCGTCGCCGGCATCTTCATCGGCGTGCTCTACTCCATCGCCTCCCTGCTGATCAACGTGTTTGTCCCGAGCGATACCCTGAAATACACCGGCGGCTCGGTGCAGGTGTTCGAGGGGCTGGCCTCCTACTTCGGTCTGCCTGAAATCCTGGTGAACCGTTTCGTGGGTCTGGTCTCCTTCACCGCCATGTTCGGCTCCCTGCTGATGTGGACCGCTACGCCGGTGAAGATCTTCTTCTCCGAGATCCCGGCCGGCATCTTCGGCAAGAAGACGGTCGAGCTGAACGAGAACGGCGTGCCGGCTCGTGCGGCCTGGATCCAGTACCTCATCGTGCTGCCGTTGATGGTGGTGCCGACCCTGGGCTCCAACACCGCGCAAGATCTGATGAATACCGTGATCAACATGACCGCCGCCGCCTCCATGCTGCCGCCGCTGTTCATCATGCTGGCCTACCTGAATCTGCGCCTGAAGCTGGATCACCTGCCGCGGGACTTCAAGATGGGCTCACGCAATACCGGGATCGCCGTGGTCTCCGTGCTGATCGCCATCTTTGCGGTGGGTTTCCTGGCCTCCACCTTCCCGACCGGCGCCGACATCATGACCATCATCTTCTACAACGTGGGCGGGATTGTGATTTTCCTGGGCTTCGCCTGGTGGAAATACAACAAATACGAAGCCTCCCTGAGCGATGAAGCGCGAGCCAAAGAGGCCCAGCCGGCCGCGCAGGTGTCGCTCCAGGCGTCATGAGCCGCATCCCTGAACACACGGCCCGAGTGGCCAACACAAGCAAAACGGGTGGCCGATGGCCACCCGTACCCCGTTAAACCCAACCAGAAAAGGAAGAACACAATGAGCGAGGTGATCGAGTTTGCCGAATTCAAGCGAGTCGAGATGAAGGTGGGCAAGGTGCTGGAGGTGGTGCGCCACCCGGGTGCCGACAAGCTCTATATCGTCCAGATCGATGTGGGTGGCGAGCGTTCCCTGCAGACCGTCACCAGCCTGGTGCCCTACTACAGCGAGGCGGAACTGCTGGGCAGCCAGGTGGTGGTGCTGACCAATCTCAAACCTACCAAGATGCGCGGAGAGCGTTCCGAATGCATGTTGCTCTGCGCCGAGACGCCGGACGAGAGCCAGAGCGTGCTGCTGCAGCCTCGGGTGCCGATGGCGCCGGGTACCCCGATTGTGTGAGTGATTGACGGCGCCAGCGCGACCACTGCGCGCTGGCTTGCCGCAAGGCCGCCACAGACGGCCAGTTTGACCATAACAAGAGAGTAAAGGGCGGGGCCGACAGACCCTTACCGAACACATTCAGAGTCATCAGCGCCTCAGAGAGGAGGCGCGATTTCATTGGAGGACATCATGTCTGAATCCGTACGCGGCACCATAGGCAAGTTTGCCCTGTTGTCGATGACCTTTGCCGCTGTGTTCAACGTGCGCAACATCGTCAACAACAACATCGAGCTGGGGCTGAGCTCCGCCCCCATCTTCCTGCTGGCGACCATCGTCTACTTCATCCCGTTCGTCTTCATCATCGCCGAGTTCGTCTCGGCCAACAAAAACTCCGAGTCGGGGATGTATGACTGGTTGAAAAAGCCGCTCGGCACCCGGATGGCCTATCTGGGCTCGTTTCTCTACTGGTTCGTGAACCTGTTCTGGTTCGTCTCCCTGTTGCCCAACGTCATCGCCTACGCCTCCTACGCCATGCTGGGGTATGAGTACAGCTTCTCCCCCATGGTCACTTCGATCATCTCCATCGCCCTGTTCGCAGCGGCGACCCATATCTCCACCAAGGGGGCGAGCTGGCTTGGCAAGATTGCCGAGCTGGTGGCCTACGGCGTGTTCGCCCTGTTCGCCATCTATGTGCTGGGGGCGCTGATGGCGCTCGGCGGTGACCATGTGCCGGCCCAGCCCATCACCCTGGAGGCGATGACCCCCACCGTCAATTGGGCGACCCTCGGTATCATGTGCTGGATCTTCCAGGCGGCCGGTGGCGCCGAGACGGCGGCGGCCTACCTCAATGACGTGAAAGGGGGGCAGAAGTCTTTCATCAAGGTGATCATCAGTGCGGGTATCGTTATCGGTGCCATGTATGCCCTCGGTTCCCTTTTGGTGAACGTGTTCGTGCCGCGCGAGAGCCTCACTTATGCCGGCGGCATGGTGGAGATCTTCACCGGCATGGCCCAGTACTTCCAGATCTCCGAGACCCTGGTGGGGCGCTTCGTCGGCGTGGTGCTGTTCATCGCCATGTTCGGTTCCATGATGATGTGGACCTCGGCCCCGGTGAAGATCCACTTCTCCGAGATCCCCAAGGGGGTCTATGGCGAGAAGACCACCGAGCTCAACCAGCACGGGGTGCCGGTGCGCGCCGCCTGGTGGCAGTTCGTCTTCGTGTTCGCGATGCTGGTGGTCAACGGCTTTGGCTCCGAATCGGTGCAGCAGATGATGAACACCGCCATCAATCTCACTGCAGGGACTGCCATGTTGCCGCCGATTTTCATCATGGTGGCCTACTTCGTGTTCCGCTGGAAACATGACGACACTCCCCGCGAGTTCCGCATGGGATCGCGCAAGTTCGGCATGGGCGTGGTGTCGGTGCTGATCGCCATCTTCGTGGTGAGCATGAGTGCCTCGGCCTTCCCGACCGGGGTGGATCTGGTGCGCGCTTTCTTCATCAACGTCTTCATGACGGCTGTCTTCTCGGCGCTGGCCTACTGGTGGATCTCCCGCTTCGAGAAGCGCCAGGCGAGCAAACTGGCGGCCGGCAAGTCGGCTGACGGCGTCAATCTGGCCCGCCAGCCTTGAACCATGCCCGTGCGAGGGGATAACCCCTGACAAGGCCGGTCACGGTGCGGCTTTGCGCCGGCAGGTGATCGGGGTAAGCTGGGGACTCGTTGCAGCAGGAGGTGTCAAACACCTCCTGCTGTGTTTTTTGCCACCCTGGCGCCCGCTCACCCCATGATGACGGTTTGCCTCTTTGCCGGAGACGGTTCGTGCGTCTGGATCCCTTTACCTCTGTGTTGATCCTGGTGGTCGCCCTGGCCTCCTTCTTCCCCTGCGAGGGGCCGGTGGCCGTCTGGTTTGGCTGGCTGACCAAGCTGGCGGTGGCGTTGCTCTTCTTCATGCATGGCGCCAAGCTGTCGCGCCAGAATCTGCTGGCGGGGCTGGGCCACTGGCGGCTGCACCTGGTAGTGATGCTCAGCACCTTCCTGCTGTTCCCGCTGCTGGGGCTGCTGCTCACCCCGCTGGTACCCCAATGGCTGAGTCCGGCCATCTACCTCGGTTTCCTCTACCTTTGCGCCCTGCCCGCGACTGTGCAGTCGGCCATCGCCTTCACCTCCATGGCGGGGGGCAATGTGGCAGCGGCGGTGTGCAGCGCCTCGGCCTCCAGCATCCTTGGCATCTTCCTCTCCCCCGTGCTGGTGGGGCTGATGATCCAGGTACAGGGGGAGGGGATCGACACCTGGCACTCGATCCAGGCCATCATGGTGCAGTTGATGCTGCCGTTCGTGGTGGGCCACCTGTCGCGCCCGCTCATCGGTCGCTGGGTCGACAGCCACCGGCCGCTCATCGGCAAGCTGGATCAGAGCTCCATCCTGCTGGTAGTTTATGTGGCCTTCAGCGAGGCGGTGGTGCAGGGGATTTGGCATCAAGTAGGTTGGTACGATCTCGCCAGTATCGTGCTGCTGAGCTGTGTGCTGCTGGCGTTGGTGCTGGGCTGGAACGTCTGGATCAGCCGCCGCCTCGGCTTCAACAGGGCGGACGAGATCACCATCGTCTTCTGCGGTTCCAAGAAGAGCCTGGCTAACGGGGTGCCGATGGCCAACGTCATGTTCCCGGCTGCCAGCGTCGGGATCATGGTGCTGCCGCTGATGATTTTCCACCAGATCCAGCTGATGGTCTGTGCCGTGCTGGCCCGTCGCTACCACGAGCAGGGCGCCGAGTCCCGGGTCTCACATCAGGTGGGATAAGCCGTCCGGACAGCACAAAAGAGAGGGAGGCCAGTTGGCCTCCCTTTTCGTTTGCTGCCGCGTCAGCGTTTGCGCCACACGGTGAGCTGGGCCACCGTGTGCTGATGCTTGCGAGCGGTCTCGCGGATGACGAAGGGCACCTCCCGCGGCGGAATATGCTCCTCGAACTCCGCCGCCAGCAGCCGCTGCAGCGCCTGATAGGTGGTGAGCGCCTCGCCGTTTTCGCGGATGCCGCCGAGCCAGTTGGCCTTGGGGGTGTACTCCGTCAACCAGGTGTAGGGGCTGGTGAGCACCAGCAGGCCGCCACTGCGCAGGCGCGGGGCAATGTCCCGCAGGAAGCGGGCGGGTTCCCGCAGTCGGTCGATGAGGTTGGAGGCGAGCACCAGATCGTAGTGGTCATATTTGGGCTTGAGGTTGCAGGCATCCCCCTGGCTGAAGTGGATGCGTTCTACCTGCTCGCGGCCCAGATCGTGGCTGGAGAGCCGCGCCTCGCAATACTCCACCAGATCCCCCTCCAGCGGCATGGCGTAGCGGAAGCTGTCCTGGCTCGCCAGCGCCAGTGCCACGTCGATGAAGCGGGCCGAGTAGTCCACCCCGTCTACATGCTGGAAGTGGCGGGCCAGCTCGAAGCTGGCGCGGCCGGTGGCGCAGCCGATATCCAGTGCCCGCTGGTGGTTGTTGCATAGGTCACTGGCCAGATCGGCCAGAGTCTTGGCGTAGTTGGCCACCCCGAAGCGGGTCGGCCCGTACTGGAAGTCGAGGTATTGCGCGACGAGGGTGTCGGTTTCGTAAGGGTTCACAATGACGGGTTCCTGATAACGGGAGACCAGATAGCGGAAGCCCGCATGCTGGAAGAAGTGGCGACGAAAGGCGTAGCGGGATGACTTGAGTGCCTCGTTGCCGGTGCTAATCCAGCTGCCGCCCTTGATCAGGGTGTGCTTGCCATCGAAGGTGGGGGTGGAGAAGTCGTCGTAGAGTGGGTGCACCTTGAACCCCTCGAATCCATCGATGGCGGTGCCGGTCCACTGCCAGACGTTGCCCACCAGATCGAAGAAGTTGCCCTGGGGGCAGGCATCCACCGGGCAGGAGGAGGCGAAGCGGGCGAGATTGATATTGCCGGGGGCCTCCACCCAGTCCGGCTGATCCCCAGGCACCCGCTCACGCAGCAGCATCCACTCCGCCTCGCTCGGCAGCTGGATGGGCAGCCCGGTCTGAGCCGCTTTCCAGCGGCAGAAGGCGGCGGCCTCCAGCTGGTTGACCTCCACTGGCCAGTCCCAGGGCATGGCGACCTGTTCCGCCATCAGCCGCAGCTGCAGTTGGCCGGGGTTGGCCGGGTCGCCGACCCAGAAGGTGGGCATCCGGGCCCTGGCATACTGGCGCCAGCCCCAACCCTCTTCATCCCACCAGGTTTGCGTGTCATAGCCCCCCGCCTGCACGAAGTCGAAATATTCGGCGTTGCTCACCAGCATGCGGCTGGCCTGGAAGGGGGCCAGCTCGATGTGGCGCTCGCCATATTCGTTGTCCCAGCCGTAGGTGGCGTCCTGTTTGCCGAGTTTCACCCGGCCGCCGGCCACCGGCAGCAGGCTGTTGGCGGGCACTTCGTTACGGCGATGGCGCGCCTCGGCGCAGACCGGCCACTGGGGCTGGCTGCGCACCCTGGCTAGCGGCAGCTGGCGGATCAGTACGCTGGAGGTCTCGAGGTGGATGCGCTCGTGCTCTATCCCCATCAGGATGACCCAGGCCGGGCTCTGCCAGTCGATGGGCAGTTCGAGCGGCATCTTCTCGATAAAGTCGATCACCAGGGCCCGCACGCGGGCGCGATAGGTGCGCAGCTCGCCGATAGCAGGCCAGTCGTAGTGGGTCTCGTCGAGATCGTCCCAGCTCATCTCGTCCACCCCGATGGCGACCATGGCCTCGATGCGGGGGTCGAGCCGGCTCTCGATGAGGCGGGCCGCCAGCAGCTTGTTGATGAAGAAGGCGGCGGTGTGGCCGTAGTAGAAGATGAGCGGGTGGCGCAGGGGGATCGCCTTGTTGAACCAGGCGCGTTCGTCGGCCAGGCAGTCGAACAGGGAGTCGTAGAGATCGAAGGTCTGGCAGAAGTAGGCGAGCAGCTCGCGGCGCTTGTGCTCGGGATCGCTGCCGGTCAGCAGCGGGGTACGGGTTGGCGCGGGCAGACCGACATCGGTGGAAAACAGGGGGCTGGCTTGGGTCACGCTTTGACTCCTTGTTGGCAGTGAAGACTGACAAGGCGGTGGTAAATCCATTACCGCGCTGGCGAGCTCTGTGGGCACAAAGTATCACTATTGGCTCAACAGACCGGCGCAGCAACCAAAAACTTGCACGGGTCGTCAGCCTCGTGGGTTCCGGCGCCGTGAGTCGGCAGGGCAGTTGCCCGGCGTGATGACAGATGACAAAAGGCCCCGCAGGGGCCTTTTGTCATGTCGGGCTGTCGGGGTCTGCAGCCTCAGGCGAGCGGGATCGCGAGACGCAGATCCGCATTCAGCCGCATCAACAGCCACTGCATGCCGGCGAGATGCTGGAGGTCGTGGCTGACGAGCAGGCGAACCAGACCATCCAGGGTTATCTCGCCATAGCCGCCATAGCGGGCGCGCCGCTGCCAGGCCGAGGCGGGCTGCGCCTTCAGCCAGTCGACCGTCTCGCTGCGGGCGGCGCGAAAGCGTGCCAGTTGCACGGCGGGATCCTGCTGCCGGTACTGGTTGTCCTGCGCCAGTTGATAACCATCCAGGGAAGCCAGCTCGGGCAGGCTCTCCTCCAAAGTGCGGCGAAAGCGCACCTGATAGCCCAGGGTTTCGATGTCCAGCAGGTGGCAGAGGTGCCCCCGGGCGCTGAAGCGCTCGGAGGGGATGCCGGCCCAGTTGGCCGGCTCCCAGTCCAGATGGTCGGCTGGAACTTGTGCCAGCAGTTGCTCAAATTGATCCGGCATGGCTAGCAGGGTAGTGAAGAGAGGCATCCTTGTTTCTCGTTCCTTGTATATCAGGGCCGCCGAATCACGGCGGCCACCGGGTATGTGTCTAATGGCGAGTCGTCACTCCTGGGCCGGCTCACCCAGATGGCGGGCATGGAAGCGCAGGTGCGCCTCGATAAAGCTCGCCACGAAGTAGTAGCTGTGGTCGTAGCCGGGGTGGCGGTTGAGCTCCAGCGGCCACCCCTTGCCGGCGGCGGCATCGGCCAGGGCATCGACATGCAGCTGCTCGGCCAGGAAGGGATCGTCCAGCCCGACATCGACCCGGGTCGGCAGTGGCTTGACCGGCTCATTGCGCAGCAGCAGGCAGGTATCCCACTCCTGCCACAGCAGGGGGTTGTTGCCGAGGTAGGCGCCGAGTGCCTTCTGGCCCCAGGGGCAGCGGCTCGGATGACTGATGGGGCTGAAGGCCGATACAGAGCGGTAGCGGCCAGGCTCGCGCAGGGCGGCGATAAGCGCCCCGTGGCCCCCCATGGAGTGACCGCTGATGGCGCGTTTCGTCGAGACCGGGAAGTGGGTCTCGATGAGCTCGGGCAGCTCGCGGGTGACGTAGTCGTACATCTGGTAGTGATCGCGCCAGGGGGTCTGGCTGGCGTTGACGTAGAAACCGGCACCCATGCCAAGGTCATAACCGGGATCGTCCGCTACCCCTTCGCCGCGAGGACTGGTGTCCGGCGCCACCAGGGCGATGCCGAGCTCGGCGGCGATGCGCTGGGCGCCCGCCTTCTGCATGAAGTTTTCATCGGTGCAGGTGAGGCCGGAGAGCCAGTAGAGCACGGGCACCTTCTGGCCGGTGAGGGCCTGGGGTGGCAGGTAGATGGCAAACTGCATGTCGCAGCCGAGCACGGTGGAGCTGTGGCGGTAGCGCTTGTGCCAGCCATCGAAGCTCTTGTTGCTGCTGATAATGTCCAGATTCATCAAGGAACTCCTGCACCCCGCCCGCAGTGGCGGGCGGGGTGATCATGCTCAGTAGTGGATGACGGTGCGGATGCTCTTGCCTTCGTGCATCAGATCGAACGCCTCGTTGATCTGCTCAAGCCCCATGGTGTGGGTGATGAAGTCGTCCAGCTTGAATTCACCCTGCATGTAGCGCTGCACGTAGCTCGGCAGCTCGCTGCGACCGCGCACGCCGCCGAAGGCGCTGCCGCGCCAGACCCGGCCGGTGACCAGCTGGAACGGGCGGGTGCTGATCTCCTGGCCCGCGCCGGCCACCCCGATGATGACAGACTCGCCCCAGCCCTTGTGGCAGCACTCCAGCGCCGCGCGCATCACCTTGACGTTGCCGATGCACTCGAAGGAGAAGTCGACGCCGCCGTCGGTCATCTCGACGATCACTTCCTGAATCGGCTTGTCGAAGTCATTCGGGTTGATGCAGTCGGTGGCCCCCAGCTTGCGGGCCAGCTCGAACTTGCTCTCGTTGATGTCGATGGCGATGATGCGGCCGGCCTTGGCCAGGCGGGCGCCGATCACGGCGGAGAGGCCGATGCCGCCCAGCCCGAAGATGGCGACGCTCTCACCTTCCTTGACCTTGGCGGTGTTCATCACGGCGCCGATGCCGGTGGTGACGCCGCAGCCGAGCAGGCAGACCTCTTCCAGCGGGGCGGCCGGGTCCACCTTGGCGATGGAGATCTCGGGCAGCACAGTGTACTCGCTGAAGGTGGAGGTGCCCATGTAGTGATAGATGGGTTGGCCATCCTTGGAGAAGCGGGTGGTGCCGTCCGGCATCAGCCCCTTGCCCTGGGTGGCGCGGATCTTCTGGCACAGGTTGGTCTTGCCGGATTTGCAGAACTTGCACTCGCCGCACTCCGGGGTGTAAAGCGGGATCACGTGATCCCCCACCTTGACGCTGGTGACGCCCTCGCCGACCGACTCGACGATACCGCCCCCCTCGTGACCGAGAATGCAGGGGAAGACCCCTTCCGGATCCTCACCGGAAAGGGTGAAGGCGTCGGTGTGGCAGACGCCGGTGGCGACAATGCGCACCCGTACCTCGCCAGCCTGGGGCGGCATGACCTCGACTTCTTCGATGGAGAGGGGCTGGCCCGGGCCCCAGGCGATGGCGGCCTTACACTTGATGCTTTGAACCTGTGCCATGAATGATGTCCTTATGGTTGAGCAGGGTGAACGGAATTGGGTTCGGACATCCAGTGTAGTTTCCCGTCGATTTAGTGATAATAAGGCGAAATCTCAAATCACTTTTACACATAGGTAATAATGTTCGGCTGGGAAGGGATCTGTGAATTTGTCAGCGTGGCGGAGCAGGGGGGCTTTACCCCGGCGGCGCGCAAGCTGGGGGTGTCGGTGGCTCAGGTCAGCCGTCAGGTGGCGCAGCTGGAGGATCGGCTGCAGGCCAAGCTGCTGCTGCGCACCACCCGTCAGGTGCGGCTCACCGAGCTCGGCGAGATCTATTACCGCCACTGTCGCCAGCTGCTGGACAACCTCTACGAGGCGGAGCTGGCGGTGGGGCGCCATCAGGCGGTGCCGCAGGGCACCCTGCGCATCACGGCCCCCGTCTCCTACGGCGAGAGCCGGGTCGCGCCCCTGGTGAACGACTTCATGGTGCGCTACCCCCAGCTGGAGGTGACCCTCAACCTCACCAACCAGCTGCTGGATCTGGTGCACGAGGGTTACGATCTGGCACTGCGGCTCGGCCACCTCAAGGACTCCAGCCTGGTGGCGCGCAAGCTGGCGCAGCGGGTGCCCTATGTCTGTGCCTCGCCGGCCTACACCGCCCGCCACGGCATGCCCAACAGTCTCTCGGAGCTTGCCCGTCACACCTGTCTGGTGGGCAACAGCGACGAGTGGTACTTCACTCTGGATGGCCGCTCCCACAGTGTGCGGGTGCACGGCCTGCTGCAGTGCAACAGCGGGCACGCCCTGCTCGATGCCGCGCTCAAGGGGATCGGCATCATTCAGCTGCCGGACTACTACGTCAGCGACCATCTGGCCAGCGGCGAGCTTATCGAGCTGCTGCCCGAGCTGCGGGCGCCGGCGGAGGGGATCTGGGCCCTCTATCCCCACAACCGCCACCTCTCGCCCAAGGTGCGGCTGCTGGTGGACTATCTGGCCGAGCGGCTCGGCGCCCCCCAGCAACCGGCCCTGACCCGGCCGATAGGCTAGAGGAGTGCTCCAGGAGCTTGTTCCTGGGCTGCGCTGGCCGGACAAATAAAAAGCCCTTGAAATTCAAGGGCTCTTTCAATCGGTTACTGCGGCGACAGGCTCGCCTTGCGAGGCATCACTCGATGTTCTGGATCTGCTCGCGCATCTGCTCGATGAGGACCTTCAGCTCGACGGCGGACTGGGTCACTTCGGCGTTGATGGACTTGGAGCCGAGGGTGTTCGATTCGCGGTTGAACTCCTGCATCATGAAGTCGAGACGACGGCCACAGGCGCCACCCTTCTTCATGATCTTGTTGGTCTCGCTGATGTGCATCTCCAGACGATCCAGCTCTTCGGCCACGTCGATCTTCTGGGCCAGCAGCACGATCTCCTGCTCGATGCGGGTCGGATCCAGCTCGACTTTGGCTTCGGCCAGACGGTCGGTGAGCTTCTGGCGCTGCCACTCGATGATCTGCGGCAGGTGGGCGCGCACCTTGGTCACTTCCACCTGGATGCCAGCCAGACGCTGCTCGATCAGCGCCTTGAGGTTGGCCCCTTCACTGGCGCGGGAGGCGAGGAAGTCGTCCAGGGTCAGGTCGAAACCGCCCATCAGTTCGGTGGCGACCGCATCCATGTCCTGCTCGGCGGCGGCCATCACGCCCGGCCAGCGCAGTACGTCGACCGGGTTGAGCTGGCCCTGGCCTGCTTCTTTCATTACCCAGCTGGCGCTGTCGATGATGAGCCTGGCCAGCTCTTCATTGATATGAAGCTGGCTGGCGGCGGCCTGAGCGGCCTCGAAACGCAGGTTGCACTCCACCTTGCCACGCTGCAGTTTGGCGCGGAAACGCTCACGCAGTACCGGCTCCAGGCTGCGCAGTTGTTCCGGCAGGCGAATGTAGGTTTCCAGATAGCGCTGGTTGACCGAACGAATTTCCCAAACGGCTGTGCCCCAGTCGCCCTTGAATTCCTTGCGGGCGTAGGCGGTCATGCTGTGAATCATTGATTGTTCCGGGCTTGATGAAGTGTGGGGGCAGTATACCCAGCCAGGCTGGTGCCGTCAGCCGCTGCCTTGGTTTTAGCGGCTGATATTTGGGGCAGGATCACTTATACTCCTGCGCCAATTCAGCCAGCCCAGAGGTCCGTCCCATGCCACGTCCCAGCGATCGCACCGCCGCGCAAGTTCGCCCGGTTACCATCACCCGTCATTTCACCAAGCATGCGGAAGGCTCGGTGCTGGTGGAGTTCGGTAATACCCGCGTGCTTTGCACCGCCAGCGTCGACACCAGCGTGCCGCGCTTCCTGAAGGGCAAGGGCCAGGGCTGGGTGACCGCCGAGTACGGTATGCTGCCGCGCTCCACCCATTCCCGGATGAACCGCGAGGCAGCCTCCGGCAAGCAGAGTGGCCGCACCCTGGAGATCTCCCGTCTGATCGCCCGCTCCCTGCGCGCCGCCGTGGATCTGACCGCGCTCGGTGAGCACACCATCACCGTGGACTGCGACGTGCTGCAGGCCGATGGCGGCACCCGTACCGCGGCCATCACAGGGGCCTGCGTCGCCCTGGTGGATGCCCTGAACTGGATGCTGGAGAAGGGTCTGATCAAACAGAGCCCGCTCAAGCAGATGATCGCCGCCGTCTCCGTCGGCATGTTCCAGGGCGAAGCCATCTGCGATCTGGAGTACGTGGAAGACTCCGCCGCCGAGACCGACATGAACGTGGTGATGACCGAAGACGGTCGCATCATCGAGGTGCAGGGCACCGCGGAGGCCGAGCCATTCACCCATGAGGAGTTGCTGGCCATGCTGGCGCTCGCCAAGGGCTGCATCGAAGAGATTATCGCGCTGCAGAAGCAGTCGCTCTCCTGATTTCTGTTTTGAAAAACGCGGCATTGGCCGCGTTTTTTATACCCGAGACTTACCCCCACATACGCAAGCCAAGCAAGGAGCCAGAATGAAAGCCTACCAGCGTCAATTTATCGAGTTCGCCCTGGAGAAGCAGGTCCTCAAATTCGGTGAATTTACCCTGAAATCCGGTCGCAAGAGCCCCTACTTCTTCAACGCAGGCCTGTTCAACAGTGGCCGCGATCTGGCCCGCCTCGGCCGCTTCTACGCCGCCGCCCTGATGGATGCGGGCATCGAGTTCGATGTACTGTTTGGCCCGGCCTACAAGGGGATCCCCATCGCCTCCGCCACTGCGGTGCAACTGGTGGAGCAGCACGACGTGGACGTGCCCTGGTGCTTCAACCGCAAGGAGGCCAAGGATCACGGCGAGGGCGGCAACCTGGTGGGCAGCCCGCTCAAGGGGCGCATCATGCTGGTGGATGACGTCATCACCGCCGGTACCGCCATTCGCGAATCCATGGACCTGATCCAGGCCAACGGCGCTTCCCTGGCTGGCGTGCTGATCGCGCTGGACCGCCAGGAGAAGGGCAAGGGCGAGCTCTCCGCCATTCAGGAGGTGGAGCGTGACTACGGTGCCCACATCATCGCCATCATCCAGATGAGCGATCTCATCGCCTATCTGGAAGAGAAGCAGGCAGAGCAGCCGGAACTGGCTACGCAACTGACTGCCATGAAAGCCTATCGCGCCCAGTACGGCATCTGAGCTGTCGTTCATCCCGCGCAATAGCTGAATGTGGCGCCCGTTTGCTCCTGGGTAGCAAACGGGCGCCGTTTTTTCATCTGCAAAAAGTGGATCATGTGGCTTGAGTTTACCCTTACAGTAAAGGTTAGGGTTTGGTCATCGGCGCTATTTTGGCCGATTGGTTCCGGGGAGGAACAAGATGACCACTCATATTCAATTACCCATCCATCTGCAGCTGCCAATCACAGGCATGAGTTGTGCCAATTGCGCCAGCCGCATCTCCGCCGCCCTTAATCAGCTTGAAGGGGTGACGGCTTCCATCAACTTTGCGCTGGAACAGGCCGCCATCGAGCTGGACGATCCGGGCCGGCTGCCTGCGGTGCTGGAGAGCATCAAGGGGCAGGGCTACGACTACGGCAGCGAATCCTTTACCTTCCAGATCAGCGGCATGACCTGCGCAGGCTGCTCGGCCCGCCTCGAACGGATGCTGACAGCCCTGCCCGGCGTGCTCTCGGCCGAGGTCAATTTCTCCATCGAACAGGCCCGCATCACCCAGGTGCCCGGTATCCTGACCCCCGCCTCCCTGCGCGAGCAGATCGAGGCGCTCGGGTTTGGTGCCCAGCTGGCGCAAGGATCGGCCAGCGCCCGCCGCCAGCAGTTGCTGGAGCGAGAGGCGCAGGAGTCTGCCGCCGCCCACCAGGCTCTGATCCAGGTTATCGTCTCGGCGCTGCTGACTCTGCCGCTGCTGGTGGGCATGCTCGCCATGGCTGGCCTGCTGCCCTGGCATCTGCCCGCCTGGCTGGAGCTGGTGCTCGCCACGCCGGTGCAGTTCTGGGTAGGCAGACGCTTCTATCGTGGCGCCTGGCTCGCCATCAAGAATCGCTCCGCCAATATGGACGTGCTGGTGGCGACCGGTACCAGCGCCGCCTATTTCTACAGCCTCTATCTGTTGCTGACGCTGGGGATGGCCGCCAGTGGCAAGCTCTATTTCGAGGCAAGCGCCATCATCATCACCCTGATCTCCCTCGGCAAATTGCTGGAAGCCAGGGCCAAGCGCAGCACCCGCTCCGCCATTCGCGAGCTGATGGCGCTGCGCCCGGATACTGCCACCGTCTGGCGCGGCGAGAGCTGGCAGAGCGTGGCCATCGATGATGTGCTGCGCGGCGATCGGCTGCGGGTGCTGGTGGGCGAGCGGGTACCGGTGGACGGCAGGATCCTGCGCGGCGAGAGCGAGCTGGATGAGTCGATCCTCACCGGTGAGAGCCTGCCGGTGCCGCGGGGACTGGGGGAGAGCGTGCTGGGCGGGGCCATCAACCGCTCAGGGGTGCTGGAGATCGAAGCCACGACCGTGGGGGAGGACTCCAGCCTCAGCAAGATCATTGCCCTGGTGGAAAATGCCCAGATGGGCAAGGCGCCGCTGCAACAACTGGTGGACAAGGTTTCCGCCGTGTTCGTGCCAGTGGTGATGGCCATTGCCCTGTTCACCCTGCTGGCCTGGTATGCCTATAGCGGTGACTTCGGTCAGGCGCTGCTGGCCGCGGTGGCCGTGCTGGTGATTGCCTGCCCCTGCGCCCTGGGCCTGGCCACGCCGGCGGCCATAGTGACCGGCACCGGGGTGGCAGCGCGCCACGGTATTCTGATAAAAGATGTGGACACCCTGCAGAAGGCTCACGCCATCAAGGCGCTTATCTTCGACAAGACCGGTACGCTTACTCAGGGTCGGCCTGTGTTGGCGAGCTGGAGCGGCAGCGATGAGCAGCTGCGCCTGGCCGCGGCCCTGCAGCAGGCGAGCGAGCACCCGCTGGCGCAAGCCATGCGCGAGGCGGTCGGTCAGGACGCCGTATTGCCCCAACCGGAAGCGGTGGAGGTGCGGGTTGGCGCTGGCATCATGGGTCAGGTGGCGGGCCATACGGTCGCCATTGGCAACACCAGCCTGTTGACCCAGCTTGGCATTGCACAGCCGCAGCAGGATGAACAGCCCGCTGACGGGGCAACCCGGGTCTGGGTCGCCATCGATGGAGTGGCGGTGGGCATAGCGGCCCTGGCCGATACCCTGCGACCGGAGAGCCCGGCCGCCATCGCCACCTTGCGCCAGCGCGGCATCGCCAGCTGGTTGGTGAGCGGCGATGCGCCGGCGCCGGTGGCCCATATCGCCGCCAAGCTGGGGCTGGACGGGGCGTTTGACTCAGTGCTGCCGGCCGGCAAGGTGGAGAAAGTCGAGGCGCTGCGGGCGCGTACCCAGGGGTTGGTAGCCATGGTGGGGGACGGGGTGAACGATGCCCCAGCGCTGGCCGCGGCGGACGTGGGGATCGCCATGGGCTCCGGCTCCGACGTGGCGATGGAGACTGCCTCCATCACGCTTATGCGAGCTGATCCGCGGCTGGTGGCCGATGCCATCGATATCTCGGCGGCCACCTGGCGCACCATACAGCAAAATCTGTTCTGGGCTTTCGTATTCAACATCATCGGTATTCCGCTGGCGGCGCTGGGCTACCTCAGCCCCGAGCTGGCGGGGGCGGCCATGGCCCTGAGCAGCATCACGGTATTGAGCAATTCCCTGTTATTGAAACGCTGGCAGCCCAAGGCGGGCAACCATGCTGGCACCCGAACAGACATGTAAGGAGTCATCCATGAACATCAGCAAGGTAGCCAAAGCCACTGGGCTGACCGCCAAGACCATCCGTTACTACGAGAGCATCGGCCTGATTTCGGCGCCGATCCGCAGCGACAACGGCTATCGCAGCTATACCGAGGGATCGCTGCGGGAGCTGCGTTTCGTCAAGCGGGCACGGGAGACCGGGTTCAATCTGGAGGAGTGTCAGGAGCTGCTGGCGCTCTATCGGGATGAGCACAGATCCAGTGCCCAGGTGAAGAAGCTGGCCCAGGAGAAGATCGTCGATCTGCGTGCCCGCATTGCCGGTCTGCAGGCCATGCTCAGCTCCCTCGAGGGGCTGGTCGGTTGCTGTCACGGGGATGAAAATCCTGAATGCCCGATCCTCGACGAGCTGGAAAAAGGCTGAAATCCGGCCCGGCAGACGCCGGCGTCATGATGGAAAAAAGAGGGAGGCAGGTCGTTTGTGAACGGCTTGCCTCCCTCTTTTTGGTCGGCATCCGGCTGCGGCAAAGTTGACTAACTTCTTAATAAAAGGCGCTTTATTGTTGCTCACTGGGGGGGATGGTAGACTGTTCGGCTCTTGTACAGGAGTACTCAGTTGACCCAGAGTGTGACACACCAGGTGAAGCAGGCCATCATGGTTCAGCTTTATACTCACGCCTTGTTCAGTCTTCCCTGTCTGGGCCTGCTGGCGTTTGGCTGGAGTCTGCTGTTTCATGACTATCTGCCCGTCAGCGAGGCGCTGGGCTGGTTGGCCGCTGTGTTCCTGTTGCTGCTGTTCCGCTATTGGCATCTGCGCTGGCGCCAGCCCGCGTTGCAGCGAACAGCTGTGCCTGTCCTGGAGCGGGAGATGTTCATCGGGGTGACCGTCACCTCCATCATCTGGGCCCTTGGCGTGCTGCTCTACATGGACAAGCTGCCGGATACCTATCGTGCCGCCATGATGATGCTGACCAGCCTGATCCTCACCGGCAGCGCCATCATGCTGTTTGGCTCTCGCCGCATCGTCTATGGCGCCGTGCTGCCGCTGGGGCTTGCCATGCTGTTCGAGCTCGGAGTGGGCAACGAGCAGGAGCGGATCGTTTCCACCATGCTGGCTGGCTACCTGTTCGTCTTTTTGCCGACCCTGCTGCGCCGCCTGCGCCGGGATCAGGTTGCCTCCCTCTATCACCGTTTCTCCAACGCCGATCTGGTGGCCGAATTGAAGGCGGTGTCGGAGCATCTGCGCCTCACCTCCCGTCTAGACGGGCTGACCGGTATTGCCAATCGTGCCCATCTCGATGACTGTCTCGAGCGGGCGTGGCGCCGCTGTCATCGTGCCAGGGCGCCGCTCTCTCTGGTCCTGCTGGATGTGGATTATTTCAAACAGTTCAATGACTTCTATGGTCACCAGCTGGGCGATGACTGCCTGCAACAGGTAGGCAGACTGCTGGCCGGGGTCGAGCGGCGGGAAGATGATCTGGCGGCCCGTTATGGGGGCGAAGAGTTTGCCTTGCTGCTGCCCTGTACCGGCATGCAGGGGGCGCTGCAGGTGGCGGACAGGATACGCACCGCACTCAAGGAATTAGGCATTCCCCACCAGAAATCCCTGGTCTCGAGCCGGGTCACCTGCAGCTTTGGCGTGGCTACCCTGATCCCGGACAGCAGCATGAAAATCGCCGATTTGATCCAAAAAGCGGATGCGGCCCTCTATCAGGCCAAGCATAATGGGCGGGATCGAATCGAAGTGGCCTTGATGGGTAAGGTTGCCTGAGTTTAACGTGACAGATTGAAGAGGTTGTCTATGCAATGTCATCGTATCGAAGAGCTGCTGGAGTTGTTGCAGCCTGCCTGGATCAAGGAACAGGATCTCAGCCTGGTGCAGTTTGTAGCCAAACTGGCCAAAGAAGCGGGATTTGAAGGTCCCCTGTCCGAGCTGACCGACGACATGCTGATCTATCACCTCAAGATGCGGGAATCCGACAAGCAGGCGATGATCCCCGGTCTGGCCAAGGATCATGTGCCGGATTTCAAGGAAGCCCTGCTCAAGGCGCGCGGCATCAAGTGACCCCGGGCGGTGTGCTGGACACCTGGCCTGGTTTCAGTGGAATCTCTTTGAAGGCGTTTCGTCAATGGGCGAAACGCCTTTTTTGTTACCGAAATTTGCGATCGATCGCCAATATTAGATACATCTAATCCACACAATTAGCAGGTTGTTTAAGATATAATCCGCTCCATAACAAATAAGGGAGCGATGTCTTGCAATGGCCGATCATGAAAAAATCGATATCAAGGATGTCACCGACAAGAGCGTAACCGGGACTTTCAACCCCAACACGTTCAAAGCCAGCGACGACAGATTCAACCCCGGCAACCGCATCTATGTCCGGGCCCAGACCGGTTACTGGCAGCGGGTACGCAAGGGAATGGGGTGGTTCTTCGTCGCCCTGTTCGTGCTGCTGCCCTGGCTGCGCTACGAAGGGCGCCAGGCGATACTGTTCGACCTCGCTCACCAGCAGTTCCACATCTTCGGTGCCACCATCTGGCCGCAGGACCTGACTCTGCTCGCCTGGATCTTCATGATCGCCGCCTTCGCGCTCTTCTTCGTGACTACCTTCCTTGGCCGGGTCTGGTGTGGCTATCTCTGCCCGCAGACGGTCTGGACCTTCATGTTCATCTGGTTTGAAGAGAAGCTGGAGGGGCCTGCCAACAAGCGGCGCAAGCTGGATGCGGCGCCCTGGAGCGGCGAGAAGCTGGCCCGCAAGGGGGCCAAGCACCTGGCTTGGTTGCTGATCTCGCTGGCGACCGGCCTTACCTTCGTCGCCTACTTCCAGGATGTGACCAAGCTGGTGCCCGACGTTCTGACCCTGCAGGCGGGGGGCTGGGTGATGTTCTGGGTGATCTTCTTCACCATCTGTACCTACGGCAACGCCGGCTGGATGCGCGCCATCATGTGTATCCACATGTGCCCCTATGCCCGCTTCCAGTCCGCCATGTTCGACAAGGACACCTTCATCGTCGGCTATGACACCAAGCGCGGCGAGACCCGCGGTGCCCGTGCCCGCAAGGCGGACCACAAGGCGCTGGGGCTGGGGGACTGCATCGACTGCGATCTGTGCGTGCAGGTTTGCCCGACCGGCATCGACATTCGCGACGGCCTGCAGTACGAGTGCATCAACTGTGGCGCCTGTGTCGACGCCTGCGACCAGACCATGGAGCGGATGGGCTATCCGAAGGGGCTCATCAGCTACACCACCGAGCACAAGCTGGCCAACGACTCCACCCATGTGGCGCGGCCCAAGCTGATTGGTTACGGCCTGGTGATGGCCATCATGCTGGGGGTGTTCGTCTATAACGCCATGTCCATCATGCCGATGGGGCTCGATATCCTGCGGGATCGCAACCAGCTGTTCCGCGAGAACAGCGAAGGGCTCATCGAGAACACCTACACCCTCAAGATCCTCAACAAGACCCTGCAATCCCAGACCTATCAGCTGGGCGTGGAGGGGCTGCCGGAGCACGAGTGGTTCGGCCCGCGCGAGGTGACCCTGAAGGCGGGAGAAATTTATACCCTGCCGGTGAGTCTGGCGGTCGACCCCTACAACCTGAAGCGGCCGGCCCTGGACATCCAGTTCGTGCTCAAACGCGAAGGCGCTGCTGACGATGACAGCAAGGGCGCCCTGCGCCAGGCCAGCAAGTTTATCAGCCGGCTATAACGGCAGGGGGGACAGTCAGACTCATCAAAGTGGTTGCCCGGTTCAGGCATCCATCTCAACGAGTGGTGATAGAATGGGGCGCTACGGCGCCCCTTTCTCATGGTGGATGACATGCGTTTCAACTATTCCGATCTCACACCCGACCTCATCATGGATGCGCTGGATCTCAGCGGTCTGCGGCTCGACTCCGGCCTTATCGAACTCAACAGCTACGAGAACCGGGTCTACCAGTTTCAGGACGAGGACCGTCGTCGCTATGTGGTGAAGTTCTACCGCCCCGGCCGCTGGAGCCGGGCCCAGATCCTGGAGGAGCACGAGTTTGCCGCCCGTCTGGCCGAGGCGGAGATCCCGGTCGCCGCGCCTCTCTCCTTCGCGGGGGAGACCCTGCTGGAGCATCAGGGCTATCCGTTCGCCATCTGGCAGAGCGTCGGTGGCCGCCAGTTCGAGGTGGACAACCTGGATCAGCTGGAGTGGGTGGGGCGCTACCTTGGCCGCATCCACCAGATTGGTGCCAGCAAGCCGTTTCACCATCGCGTCCGGCTGGATGTGGAGAGCATGCTGCACGAGCCGCGTCAGCTGCTGGCGGCCGGCGAGTGGCTGCCGTGCGGGCTGGCCAAACAGTTCTTCGGCGTGCTCGACGAGCTGATCAAGCATGTGGGCGATGCCATGAGCCTGGATGTCTCCCACATCTCCCTGCACGGCGACTGCCACCCGGGTAACATCCTGTGGCGCGATGGTCCCCTGTTCGTCGACCTCGATGATTGCCGCACCGGCCCCGCCATCCAGGATCTCTGGATGATGCTGAGTGGCGAGCGCCACGAGCAGCTGGTCCAGCTCGATACCCTGCTGGCGGGTTACGAGGAGTTCATGGAGTTCGATCCGCGCGAGCTGGCGCTCATCGAGCCGCTGCGGGCCATGCGCATCGTCCACTACATGGCCTGGCTGGCGCGGCGCTGGGAAGATCCCGCCTTCCCACGTCACTTCCCCTGGTTCAATACCGAGCACTACTGGCGTCAGCAGATCGCAACCCTGCACGACCAGCTGGAGGCGCTCAAGGCGCCGCCCCTGACTCTGACGCCGGGTTGGTGATCGGGGCGCAACCCGGCTGGTGACGAGCGCGGGAGGAGGGACCCCTGGTCACTTCTTTGCCATTGACGGCGAAGGGGGGACGCAATAGGCTTGGCACTGCTTCGGTTCGCCGGGCGTGCCTCACAGTGATCCCTTAACAGGAAACATCATGAAAAAAATCCTATTTTTCCTCGCTGCCATGCTGATGATGCCCATGGTTCACGCCGCCCCCGAATTCAAGGAAGGCGTTAACTATGACGTGGTCAAGCAGACTGGCACCGCCCAGCCGGAAGTGTTGGAGTTCTTCTCCTACTACTGCCCGCACTGCTCGACCTTCGAACCGATCGTGGAACAGCTGAAGCAGGATCTGCCGCAGGGCGTTCCTCTCAAGAAGAACCCGGTTGCCTTCCTGGGCCGTGAAATGGGCCCGGAGATGCAGCGTGCCTACGCGCTGGCGACCCTGCTGAACGTTGAAGGCAAGCTGACTCCGGCCATCTTCAACAAGATCCATACCCAGCGCAAACCGCCGATGAGCCGCGATGACGTGAAGCAGATCTTCGTGGACAACGGCGTGCCGGCCGAAGAGTTTGATGGTGCCGTCGACAGCTTCGCCGTCTCCGGCATGGTTTCCCAGTTTGACCGCAACACCGAGAGCTACAACATTCGCGGTGTACCGGCCTTCCTGGTCAACGGCAAGTACATGGTGAAAATCGAATCCATTACTTCCCAGGAACAGTTCAACCAGCTGGTGAAATTCCTGCTGGCCAAGAAAGACTGATCCAGAGTGACCCGATGAAAAAAGCCCGCCGGTGCAAACCGGCGGGCTTTTTGTTTATCAGGAGCCTGCGTCAGATCTGGCAATCCCGCTGGGTGGGGGTCGGGCGCGGCAAGCGGGTGCGGCGGCTGATGGCCTCCGCCAGCCAGACCAGCAACAGAATGGCCAGCAGCAGGGTGGCAGTCTGATCGTAACGGAACAGGCTCAGGGAGACATAGAGCTGCTGCCCCAGGCCGCCGGCACCGACCACGCCGAGTATGGTGGCGGCCCTCAGGTTCATCTCGCCGCGATAGAGGCTGTAGGCCAGCCACTGGCGCGTCACCAGCGGAAACAGCCCGTACCAGAAGCAGGCCGTAGGGCCAGCCCCGCTTAACTGCAGGGCGAGGCGAGGGGCGGGATCCGCGTTCTCCAGGGTCTCCACGAAGAGGCGCGCCAGCACGCCCGTGGTGTGCAGGGTCAGCGCCAGTATGCCTGCCACCGGACCCAGTCCGACCGCGATCACCAGCAGGCTGGCGAAGATGAGCTCGGGTACCGAGCGCAGCAGGTTGAACAGTAGGCGCAGCGGCCAGCAGTGACGGGCGAGACAGGCGAGCGGCAGGGCCAGCAGGGCGCTGAAGAGGGTACTCAGAAGCGCCATCTGCACCGTATCGAGCAGGCCGCTGGCCACCGTCTTGAGGAAGGGCCATGACCAGTCCGGTCGCAAAAACTCCCCCACGAAGGAACCCAGCCCGCTCAGGGAGAAGCTCAGCATGCGCCAGTCGAGCTGGTACAGGGCGAGGGCAGCGGCCAGCCCCAGGCAGATCAGCAACAGCAGGCCGGGGGAGCGGCTATGGCGCAGCCAGGCGCTGAGGCCATCCGCCAGGGTCACCAGCAGGATAAAGGCCAGCAACAGGGTCACCACCTCGCCATCGGCAAACATGCGCAGGGAGAGTTCGAGCTGCTGACCGAGCCCGCCGGCGCCGACGAAGCCCATGATGACGGAGGCGCGCAGGGCGCACTCCCAGCGGTAAACGGTGTAGGAGAGCAGCTCCTGGCGCACCGCAGGCAGCACGCCGTACCAGAGTGCCTGCAACCGGCCGCTGCCGCCCAGCAGCAGGGCGCGGGCCGGTTGCAGGGCACCGCTCTCCATGATCTCGTTGTAGACCTTGGCGAGCATGCCGCCGTAGCTGACGGCGATGGCCAGGATGGCGGCCAGCGGCCCGAGCCCGGACAGGCGCACGAACAGCAGCGCCCAGATGAGCTCGGGCAGGCTGCGCAGCACGATGGCGACAAGGCGCGAGAGGGCCCGCAAGGCGCCGCGCAGCGGACTGGGAACCGGGCCCAGTTCGGCCAGCGACAGGGCGCGCGAACCGAGCAGGGCAAACGGCACGCCGAGCAGCAGGGCGCCCGCCAGCCCCAAGGTGGCGACCGCCAGGCTCTCCAGAGTCGCGGTCAGGGTCAGGGCGAGAAAGTCCCGATCAAAACGGGGTGGCCAGCTGGTGGCGAGGAAGTTACCCATCTGCCGCCAGCTCTGGCCGTCGAACAGGCCGAGCCAGCCGTCGGCCTGCTGCCACAGGCTGTAGCCGATCAGCAGCAACAGCCAGGGCAGGGGATGGCACCAGCGGTGGGTCAGTTCAAACACGCAGCCGCCTCGTCATCACCGGCGTAGAGCTCGGCCAGCATGGCCGGCGTGACGGCCGTCGCCGGACAGTCGAACTGCACCCGTCCCTCGCGCAAGCCGATGATGCGGGGGAAACGGCCGAGCGCCAGCTCGACCGCATGCAGGTTGGCGACAAGGGTGCTGCCGCGGGCGCGGGCCTGGGCCAGCAGGGCATCCAGGCTGCTCTGGGCGAGCACGGGATCGAGGGCGGAGACGGGCTCGTCCGCCAGGATCAGATCCGGCTGTTGATAGAGCACCCGGGCGATGCCGACCCGCTGCAACTGGCCACCGGAGAGCTTGCCGCAGCGTTGCTGCCACTTGTCGGCAAGGCCAAGGCGGGCCAGCTCGGCCTGCGCGCCTTCGGGGTCGTAAGGACGTAGCAGGGAGAGTAAGGAACGGCCGAGAGACCACTGGCCGAGCCGACCGGCCAGCACGGCGGTCACTACCTTCTGGGAGGCGGGCAGTGGAGGCTGCTGCCAGACCATGCCGATCCTCCTGCGCAGCCGCTGGCGGTCCCGGGTAGAGAGGGACCAGGGATCCTGCTCCCAGAGGGCGAGCCTGCCTTCGCCGCGCAGCTCGGTGCCGATCAGCCGCAGCAGGCTGGTCTTGCCCGCGCCGCTTGGCCCTATGACGGCTACGCACTCACCCGCCGCAATTTGCAGGCGAAACGGCTGCAGGATGCGGCTCTGGCCGAGCCGCAATCCTTCCCCGTCCAGCGCGACGGCGATCACTTCAGCAGGCCGGCCTGGGTTGCGGCGGCTTCGATGCCCAGGTAGTTCTCGGGCTTGGTCTCGATGAAGCGGCTGGCGCGTTGCAGCTTGAGGATCTCGGCCTGGGCGGGTACCACCGGATCCAGGCTGAGGAAGGCCTGCTTGATCTTCTCTTGCAGGGCCGGATCCATATCGCCGCGCACGGTCCAGTTGTAGTCAAAGTAGGTGGGGGTGGTCCAGATCACCTTGACCTTGGCGGTGTCGACCTTGCCCTCTTCCACCAGTTTCTCCCACACGGAAGCGTTGAGCGCACCGGCCGGCACCTTGCCGGAGGCGACCCAGGCGACGGTGGCGTCGTGGGCGCCGGAGAAGGCGACGTGGGCGAAGTCACGCTCCGGGTTGATGCCCTGCTCGGCCAGGAAGTGGCGTGGCATCAGGTGACCGGAGGTGGAGGAAGGGGAGCCGAATGCGAAGTCCTTGCCCTTGGTATCGGCCAGGGTCTTGATGCCGCTGTCGGCATTGGCGATGAACTTGGAGGTGAACTGGGCATCTTCCTGGCGCTGTACCAGGGGTACCACCTTGTCGGCACGGCGGTGTGCCTGCACATAGGTGAAGCCCCCGAGCCAGGCCATGTCCAGCTTGCCGGCGGCCAGCGCCTCGACCACGGCGGCGTAGTCGTTGACCGGCACGAACACCACCTCGCGGCCTGTTTTCTCGGCCAGGTAGTCACCCAGGGGGGCAAACTTGCGCTGCAGCTCGGTGGGGGCTTCGTCCGGGATGGCGGAGACCCGCAGCGGCTCGGCGGCGACGGCGCTCAGGCTGGCGAACAAGGTGGTGAGGGCGAGGATCCATTTACGGGTCATGGTGCATTCCTTTGTGGTCTGTCGTTCGGGTAATAGAAAGGCCCGACACGAGTCGGACCTTATCAGGGGGGTCATGGTAGGGGGCCACCGGCCCCGGGCGCAAGATGCTCCCCGCAAAAATGGGGGCTACACCCCGACGTGGAAGGCCTGCTTGAGGTTGCGGATGAAGTCCGCATCCCGGCACAGGGTCTTGCCCGGACTGTCGGAGATCTTGGCGACCGGGCCACCGTTGCACTCCATCATCTTGAAGACGATGTTCATCGGGGTGACCCCGGGCAGATCGCAGGTGAGCTTGGTGCCGATGCCGAAGCTGGTGTTGATGCGACCGCGGAAGTGGCGCATCAGCTGCACCGCCTTGTCGAGGTTGAGACCGTCGGAGAAGACCAGCGTCTTCTCGGTGGGGTCGATGCCGAGCCGCTGGTAGTGGCTGATGGCCTTCTCGCCCCACACCACGGGGTCGCCGGAGTCGTGGCGCAGCCCCTGATAGCGGCTGGCCAGCTCGAAGTCGAAGTCGCGCAGGAAGGCATCCATGGTGATGCAGTCGGTCAGGGCTATCCCCAGATGGTCGGTGAACTCGTCCAGCCAGCTGGTGAGGGCGGCGCGCTGGCTGTGCTCGAGCGGGAAGCCGAGCTGCTGGTGGGCCTGGAACCACTCGTGGGCCTGGGTGCCCACCGCCGGCAGCCGGTATTTCTGGGCCAGCTGGTAGTTGCTGGTGCCGCGAAACGCCGGCAGGCGCTCCTTGAGGCGGCCCACCACGGCATCCTGTACCGCGTGGGAGAAGCGGCGACGGGTGCCGAAGTCGATGAGGTTGAACTCCTTCATCTCTTCCGGGCTGAGATCCCGCTCCAGCTTGTCGATCTTCTGGTCGAGCCGCTCCAGCGCCTGAGTGACGCCAAACTGGGGATAGCGGAAGCGGTTGCGCATCTCGCTGATGATGGCGAGCACCGGGATCTCCCACAGGATCACGTCCTGCCAGGTGCCTTCGACCCGCACATTGATGCGGCCATCCTGCTCAAACACCTTGAGCAGGGAGGCGTCCAGCGGCTTGCGGCGCAGGTGATCGAGATAATCGGTGGTGAAGAAGGGGCGCTCGGCAAGGAAGTCGAGCTCGGGTCTGGTCAGCCGCAGGGAGCCGGCCAGGCGCAGCTGCTCCTCGATCTGGCCCATCATGGGCAACAGGTCTTCTTCGTTGCGGCTGTGGAATTCGGCCACCACCTCGGCATCCGGATAGCGATGGAACACCGCCTGCTGCATATGCAGCTTGTAGGCATCGGTGTCGAGCAGGCTGTTGAGTATGGGCAGCATATCAGTATCCCCGCAGGCCGGTGAGCCAGATGGCCCACCCCTGCTGCATAGGTAGTTTGCAGACGCCGCTGTCGGGCAGACCCATGAGGGTCGGGGACATATCAGGCGTCCAGCAGGCGTTGTACATCGGTCAAGGTCTGGGCCAGTTCGGCGCCAGCCTCGATCATCTGGGTGCAGGCGCTGGCAACCGTCCCGGCGGCGATGCCACGGCAGGCATCGAGGTGGACGATCACCCGGAAACCGGCGCGGCGCAGTTGCAGCACGCTGGTCTTGACGCAGTAGTCGGTGGCCAGGCCGCCGACCAGCAGGGTATCGACCCCGCGGGCTTGCAGAAACTCGATGAGCCCTGTGCTGCGCCGCTCCGCCAAATCGTGGAAACAGGTGCCATAGGGATGCAGATCCGGCTCGACCCCCTTCCAGACGAAGAAGTCATAATCGACCGGGGCCGGCAGGCCGTCGAGCAGCTCGAAGCCGCGGGTGCCCGGTACGCAGTGCACCGGCCAGGTGAGGTCGGCGTTGGGCAAATCCAGCGGCAGCAGCATGCCGGCGGGATCGGAGACCGCCCAGTCTGCATTGGCGGGGTGGGCGTCCTTGCTGCCGATGCGCAGCGAGGCGAGAGCGGCCTGGGCGTTGAGCGCAGCCACAATATCATCCCCCCTTGCGACGGGCAGTTCATTCGGGCAGAGGGGAGTGAATCCCTTCTGCGCATCAATATCCAGGCTGGCGATGATTCCCATGAGTGGCTCCTGCACATATTATTCGTGTGATATTATCTACCAAACATTAATGGAAGGCGAGCAGGGCGATCGACATGTTGAGAATGAGTCTGGATATGGTGGTGTTGCGACTGCGTGACGAGCGGCTGGAACTGCTGCTGGAGACCCGCGATCGCCCCCCCTTCGCCCACTGCTGGCAACTGCCTGCCCTGCGCATCGACGAGACGCGGGACCGGGATCTGGACGCCGCCCTGCGCCGTCTGCTGGCTGAATGGGGGCTGGGCCACTGCTACAGCGAGCAGGTCTGCACCCTTGGCAATCTGGAGCGGGATCCCCGTGGCTGGTCCACCACGCTCGTTTATCTCTGTCTGGCCGAGCCCGATGTTGAAGTGACGCGCGGCTGCTGGCATCCGCTCTCGGCCCTGCCCGGTCTCAGCCTCGCCTTCGACCATCCCCAACTCATCGCCAGAGGGCTGGAGCGGCTGCGGATCAAGAGCCGCTACAGCACCCTGCCGCTGCAACTGCTGGGGACGGAATTCACCCTCTCCGAGGTGCAGCGCGCCTTCGAGATCATCCTGCAGACCCCCATGAATACGGCGGCGTTTCGCAAGCGGATCCATCGCGCCGAGATACTGACGGACACCGGCCGCAAGCGCACCGGCAAGCAGCGTCCCGCCATCCTCTACCGGCTGGAGAGCCCCTGTTGCGTCATGTTCGATCAGGTGATGAATGGAGCGGAAGCATGAGTGATACGAGGGCGCACAAGGTGCTGGTGAGTGCCTGCCTGTTGGGACAGCCAGTGCGTTACGATGGCCAGAGCAAGGGGATTGTCAGCGACTGGTTGGCAGAGTTGGGAGCCGAGGGGCAGGTGCTGGCCTTCTGTCCCGAGGTGGCGGGCGGCCTGCCGACGCCACGCCCACCTGCCGAGCGGCAGGGGGAGCTTGTGGTGACCGAAAGCGGGCTGGATGTGACGGCGGAGTTTGCGCGCGGCGCCGTGCTGGCGCTGGAGACTTGTCAGCAGCAGGGGATTCGCTTTGCCCTGCTGAAAGAGGGGAGCCCCTCCTGCGGTAGCGGCCGCATCTACAACGGCCGCTTCGAAGGGGTTTCGGTGGCGGGCGAGGGCATGACCACTGCCCTGTTGCGTCGCCACGGCATCGCCGTGTTCAGCGAGGATCAGCTGCCCGAGCTGGCCTCGGCACTCGCCTTGTCGGCAACCTGACGGGACCCGGTTGTCATATCATCCTTCTGCCACTGGGCCAGCACTGCGTCCTTCTCCTGCCAGCGCTGGTTCAGCCACTCCTGGAAGCCGCGCTTGAACTGCTTGTCGTTGAAGTAATCCCCTACCAGTTGCTCGTCCACCGGCAGCTCCTCGATCCGCACCTGGATGCGTTTCATCCGCCCCATCAGGAAGTCCTTGAAGGGGGTCTCGGTGTTGTCCGGGTAGCTGATGGTGACGTTGATCAGGCTGTCGAACTGATCGCCCATGGCCGCCAGGGTAAAGGCGAGCCCGGCCGCCTTGGGCGGCATCAGGTGGCGAAAGCGGGAGCGGGAGGCGTCGCGTTTCTCCTCGGTGAAGCGGGTCCCCTCCACGAAGTTGATGACGGTGGTAGGGATGTGGCGAAACTTCTCGCAGGCGTTGCGGGTGGTCTCGATATCCTTGCCCCGCAGATGCGGATTGTGCAGCAAAAACTCCCGTGAGTAGCGGCGCATAAAGGGCATATCCAGCCCCCAGCAAGCGAGCCCCAGCAGCGGGATGTAGATGAGCTCGTGCTTCATGAAGAACTTGGGCACCGGCAACCGATCGCGAAACAGGTGGCCGAGCACCACGATGTCGGTCCAGCTCATGTGGTTGCTGATGATGAGATACCAGCCATCCTTGCGCAGCCGGGTGTCGTCCTCGACCTGCCAGTCGATGCGGGTGGTGAGGCGGATCACCAGGGCGTTGCAGCCGAGCCACAGGCGCATGAAGCGGTTGTTGAGCCGGCTGCAGGCGCGGCCAAAGGCCGGCACGGGCAGCAGCAGTTTGGCCAGCGAAACCAGCAGGATCAGGCTGGCGCACAAGGCAGTGAAGAGAATGGTCAGGCCGGCGCTGATGAGCAGCACCAACGGGCCGGGAAGCAGGGATAACATGGGTGTTTACTGTGCCTTGGTTGCCAGCAGCTGGGTCAGGGTCTGGTCTTTCTCGCGCCAGATCCCGTTCAGCCACTGTTGAAACTCTTGTTGGAAGTCGGGGTCATTGAAGTAGTCCCCCACCAGCTTGCGGTCGATCGGCAAATAGCGGATCTGGACCTTGATCTCCCCGACCCGACCGCACATGAAATCCCAGTAGCTGGGAATGCCGTCCGGATAGGCGATGGTCACATCCACCAGTTGATGCAACTGATCACCCATGGCTGCCAGGGTAAAGGCGATGCCACCCGCCCTTGGATGGAGCAGGTGCCGGTAGGGTGACCCCTGCTTCTGATGCTTGGTCGGGGTGAAACGGGTGCCTTCGACAAAATTCATCACACTCACCGGCATGTGGCGGTACTTGGCACAGGCCTTGCGCGTGGTCTCTATGTCTTTTCCCTTCAGATGGGGCTTCTTTTCCAGCAGTTTGCGGGAATATCGCTGCATGAAAGGGAAGTCCAGGGCCCACCAGGCCAGCCCGAGAAAAGGTACCCAAATCAGTTCTTTCTTGAGGAAAAACTTCAGGAAGGGGATTTTTTGATTAAAAACCCGCTGCAGTACCAGTATGTCGACCCAGGATTGATGGTTGGCAATCACCATATACCACTCATTCCGGCGCCCTTTGTCCACTCCGACCACATCGAAAGGGGTTTTGATGATGGTTTTCTGGATCAGGTTGTTGAAACCGATCCAGCAGCCGGCACAGCCATCCAGCAACCAGTTGCAGAAGGTTCGCCAGCCCCTGACGGGCAGCAACAGCTTGAGCAGACCCAGGGAGAGCACGGGGATAAACCAGAACAGGGTATTGAAAAAGTAGAGCAGGGTGGAGAGGCTGCCGCGCAGTCGCTCTATCAGCTTGTTGGGCATGATTCGGGTCCGTCTTGCAGTCTGTAGCGACGCATCAAGTGGTCAGATCTGTGGCCATAATATCAGCCGATGCTTCCCAAGACCACGGACAGGCCCTTGGTGAGACGCTTTCTCAGCTCAGCCGCTGCGCAGCCTGGAGAGCAGGCGGTCCATGGCGCGATAGCCGAGCGCCTCGATCAGGTGCTCCTTGCCGATGGCAGGCTGCCCCGCCAGATCGGCGATGGTGCGCGACACCCGCAGGATGCGGTGCCAGGCCCGGATGCTGAGCCCGAGCTTCTGGATGGCGTTCTCCAGAAATTCGGCATCCTGTGGCGATAATCGGCAAATGTCTTCGATTTCACGACTATCAAGCAGGTTGTTGAGCTTGCCATTGCGACTCAGCATGCGCTCGCGCGCCGCCAGCACCCGCTCGCGGATCTGTTGGCTCGACTCCCCTCGCTCCGCCTTGCCGGTCAGGCTCCCCTTGGGCAAGATCGGCACTTCCACCGTCAGGTCGAAGCGGTCGAGGAAGGGGCCGGAGAGCTTGCCGAGGTAGCGCAGGATCTGATCCGGGCTGGAGCGGGTCTGACCGTCGCCATAGTGGCCGCAGGGGCTGGGGTTCATGGCGCCGACCAGCTGGAAACGAGCGGGAAAGTCCACCTGACGGGCAGCCCGGCTGATGGTGATATGGCCCGTCTCCAGCGGCTCACGCAGGGAATCGAGCACCTTGCGCTCGAACTCCGGCAGTTCATCCAGAAACAGCACCCCGTTGTGGGCCAGGGATATTTCACCGGGCCGCGGGTGGCTGCCACCGCCCACCAGCGCCACGGCCGAGGCGCTGTGGTGCGGCGTGCGATAGGGTCTGTGGTGCCAGTGACCGGCGCGAGGGGTGAGGCCGCCGATGGAGTGGATGGCGGCGGTCTGCTGCGCCTCCTGTTCGCTCAGCGGTGGCAAGATGCCGGGCAGACGGCTCGCCAGCATGCTCTTGCCGGTACCGGGCGGGCCGATGAACAGCAGGTTGTGGCTGCCGGCGGCGGCGATCTCCAGCGCCCGTTTGGCCTGGGATTGGCCGATCACGTCCTGCAGGTCCGGCACGTCGGGCAGGCTCTCCGCGCTCTGGGGATCCGGCAGCGGCAACTCGTATTGACCCGCCAGCCAGGCGGTGACGGCCAGCAGCTGGTGGGCGGTGCGTACTTCGGCGTCCTGGATCAGCGAGGCCTCGGGGCCGTTCTCCCGCGGAACCAGCAGGGTGCGTCCGGCGTCGCGGCAGGCGAGCACGGCGGGCAGCACCCCGAGCACGGGGCGGATCTCGCCGGTCAGGGCCAGCTCCCCTAAAAATTCGTGATCGAGCAGGTATTTTGCCGGTATCTGTTTGGAAGCGGCGAGAATACCGATGGCGATGGCTAGATCGAAACGGCCCCCCTCCTTGGGCAGATCGGCGGGAGCCAGATTGACTGTGATGTGCTTGGACGGAAACTCGAAATTGCCGTTAAGCAGGGCGCTGCGCACCCGATCCCGCGACTCTTTCACCGAGGTTTCCGGCAGACCGACCATGTTGAAGGCGGGCAGGCCGTTGGAGAGGTGAACTTCCACCGTGACTTGCGGTGCCGCGACACCTAAGCTGGCACGGCTATAAACCACAGCTAATGACATAAATCTCGTCCTTGAGTTGGTATATGTTCTGGTTAACTGCTCTTTGATGGTTTTTTATCCCAATCTGTCGGCTGCTAAATAGCCAAAATTAGAGGGTTGTCATCTAAAAAAACGCTTGCCCAATAAAAATCACCGTGCTAGTTCTAATAGCCATTCGCGGCATAAACCGCCCCAATTTCACAGGATTTCCGGTTGTAACTATGAACATGGCCTCCCGTTTCGTCAGCATTATTGTGGTCCTAGTGGTGATTATTATCTCACCGCTCGGGGCTCGTTTAGCTGCACGGAACAAGGGATAGACCCACCACCGGACAGAACGAAACAAGCGACCCCCGAGCCTCACGGCCCGGGGGTTTTTTTTCGACCAAAGGACAGGATTTTCCAGATGAACGGCGCGCAGTTTTTGGTACAGGCTCTCAAGAAACAGGGTGTGACCCAGGTGTTTGGTTACCCGGGCGGGGCCATCATGCCGGTCTACGATGCCCTGTATGATGGCGGTCTGGCGCACCAGCTCTGCCGCCACGAGCAGGGTGCCGCCATGGCGGCGGTGGGTTATGCCCGCGCCTCCGGTCAGGTGGGGGTCTGCATCGCCACCTCGGGCCCCGGCGCCACCAACCTGGTGACCGGTCTGGCGGAGGCGTTGCTCGACTCGGTGCCGCTCGTGGCCATCAGCGGCCAGGTGCCCTGCGCCGCTGTAGGCACAGATGCGTTCCAGGAAGTGGACGTGCTCGGCATGTCCCTCTCCTGCACCAAGCACTCCTTTATGGTGACGGACGTGGCGGATTTGCCGCAGGTGATCGCCGAGGCCTTTGCCATCGCCAGCGAAGGGCGCCCCGGCCCCGTGCTGATCGATCTGCCCAAGGATGTGCAGCTGTCCACTGTTCCAGTGCAGAGTCCGCTGTTTGCGGTGGCGGAGCCCGAACATCTCAATCCGGCCGAACTGACGGCCGCCCGCACCCTGCTGGCCGCCGCCGAGCGCCCCGTGCTCTACGTTGGCGGCGGGGTGGGCATGGCCAATGCCGAGCAGCAGCTGCGCGACTTTGCCGCCGCCACCGGCATGCCTGCGGTCACCACCCTCAAGGGGATAGGTGCGCTCGACCCCGACAGCCCCGTTTATCTGGGCATGCTCGGCATGCACGGCACCAAGGCCGCCAACTATGCGGTGCAGCAGTGCGACCTGCTGCTGGTGGTGGGCGCCCGTTTCGATGACAGGGTGACCGGCAAGCTGGAGGAGTTCGCCCCCGAGGCCAAGGTGATCCACCTGGATGTGGACGCCGCCGAGTTCGGCAAGCGCCGCGCCGCCGAGGTGGGCATCACTCAGGATCTGAAGCAGGTGCTGCCACGCCTCGCCATGTCCCTCTCCATCGAGCCCTGGCGTGAGCACTGCGCGAACATGGCCCGCGAGTACGCCTTTCGTTACGACCATCCCGGCCAGCCCATCTATGCTCCGGCGCTGCTCAAGCAGCTCTCTGCCAGGTTGCCGGAGAGCAGCGTGGTCGCCTGCGACGTGGGTCAGCACCAGATGTGGGTGGCCCAGCACATGCGCTTTACCAGCCCGCGCAACCACCTCTCCAGTGCCGGTCTCGGCACCATGGGCTTCGGTCTGCCCGCCGCCATCGGCGCCAAGATGTCGCGCCCGGAAGATGAGGTGGTGCTGGTGAGCGGCGACGGCTCTTTCATGATGAACGTGCAGGAGCTCGGCACCATCCGCCGGGCCCAGCTCAAGGTGAAGATGGTGCTGCTGGACAACCAGCGCCTCGGCATGGTGCGCCAGTGGCAGGAGCTGTTCTTCGACGGCCGCTACAGCGAGACCATCCTCTCCGACAACCCCGATTTCGTCGCCCTGGCCGCCGCCTTCGGCATTCCGGGCGAGACCATCACATGCAAGGAGGAGATAGCCCCGGCCCTCGACCGCCTGCTGGCGCACGACGGCGCCTATCTGCTGCATGTGGCCATTTCAGAGGAAGAAAACGTCTGGCCCCTGGTTCCGCCAGGAGTCGCCAACCACCAGATGATGGAGCAACGCCCATGAGTCAGTTCAATACCTTGCAAATCCATGCCCAGCCCAGACCCGAAGTGATGGAGCGGGTGCTGCGGGTGGTGCGTCACCGCGGCTTCAATCTCTGTGCCCTCACTATGGAAACGAGAGCGGAGCAGGATTGCCAACAACTGCGGATCACGGTTACTGTCGAGTCGGTGCGTCCCATCCAGCAGTTGTGGAGCCAGCTGGTCAAGCTGGTGGACGTCTCCCGGGTCGATGCACTGGAACAGCAACCCCGGATCAGAGCTTAAGGAGCCAAGCCAATGTCACAGCCTTCCCAATCCGCCACTCACCCGCAATATATCTGGTTCAACGGCAAACTGGTGCCCTGGCAGGATGCCCAGGTGCACGTGATGAGCCACGCCCTGCACTACGGCTCCTCGGTCTTCGAAGGGGTGCGTGCCTATGACACCCCCAAGGGGACCTGCATCTTCCGCCTGCAGGAGCACACCCGCCGCCTGTTCGACTCCGCCAAGATCTACTGGATGGAGGTCCCCTACAACGAGGCCGAGATCAATGAGGCCTGCCGCACCGTGGTGCGCGAAAATGGCCTGAAAAGCGGCTACCTGCGCCCGCTGGCTTTCATCGGTAACGTGGGCCTTGGCCTGCATCCTCCCAAGGATGCCAAGGCCGACGTGATCGTTGCGGCCATTCCCTGGGGTGCCTATCTGGGCGAAGAAGGGCTGAAGAACGGGGTGGATGTGTGCGTCACCTCCTGGAACCGGCTCGCCCCCAACACCATTCCCACCGGTGCCAAGGCGGGTGGCAACTATTTGTCCTCCCAGCTGATCAGTCGCGAGGCCAAGCGCAACGGCTTCGCCGAGGGGCTGGCGCTGGATGTGAACGGCTACCTGAGCGAAGGGGCGGGAGAGAACCTGTTCCTGGTGAAGAACGGCGTGCTGTTTACCCCGCCCGCTACCGCGGCCATCCTGCCCGGCATCACCCGTGACACCATCATGACCCTCGCACGTGACTTGGGATACGAGGTGCGCGAGCAGGCGTTGCCCCGTGAGGCCCTGTATGTCGCAGACGAGATCTTCATGACCGGCACAGCGGCCGAGGTGACCCCGGTGCGCTCCGTCGATCGCATGCAGGTGGGCGCCGGTTGCCGCGGTCCGGTGACCGAGCAGCTGCAGAACGCCTTCTTCGGCCTGTTCAACGGCCAGACCGAAGACAAGTGGGGCTGGCTGACGCCGGTGGCGGACTGACAAACGAGGGGAGGCGATGTGCCTCCCCGAGTCGCTTCCGGTGAGGGTACTGCGCGGTGCCCTCACCAGGATCGATTCCCGATCCGAGAGTCACTTTTTCATTTCCAAAGATAATGAGCCCGCTGGGCATTCAGGGAGTAGAGACAATGCCGAAGTTGAGATCCGCCACCACCACCCACGGACGTAACATGGCCGGGGCCCGCGCCCTCTGGCGTGCCACCGGCATGACCGATCAGGATTTCGGCAAGCCCATCATCGCCGTGGTCAACTCCTTCACCCAGTTCGTGCCGGGCCACGTCCACCTCAAGGATCTGGGCCAGCTGGTGGCGCGGGAGATCGAGGCCGCCGGCGGGGTGGCCAAGGAGTTCAACACCATCGCCGTGGATGACGGCATCGCCATGGGCCACGGCGGCATGCTCTACTCCCTGCCGTCGCGCGAGCTGATTGCCGACTCGGTGGAGTACATGGTCAACGCCCACTGTGCCGATGCCATGGTCTGCATCTCCAACTGCGACAAGATCACCCCGGGGATGCTGATGGCCGCCCTGCGCATCAACATCCCGGTGATCTTCGTCTCCGGCGGCCCGATGGAAGCGGGCAAGACCAAACTCTCCGATCAGATCATCAAGCTGGACCTGGTGGACGCCATGATCCAGGGTGCCGACCCCAAGGTCTCCGATGCCCAGAGCGAACAGGTGGAGCGCAGCGCCTGCCCCACCTGCGGCTCCTGCTCCGGTATGTTTACCGCCAACTCCATGAACTGCCTGACCGAGGCGCTGGGCCTCTCCCAGCCGGGCAACGGTTCCCTGCTGGCGACCCACGCAGACCGTGAGCAGCTGTTCAAGCTGGCGGGCCAGCGCATCGTGACCCTGGCCAAGCGCTGGTATGAACAAGATGATGCGAGTGCCCTGCCGCGCAACATCGCCACCAAGGCGGCGTTCGAGAATGCCATGGCGCTCGACATCGCCATGGGCGGCTCCACCAATACCGTGTTGCACCTGCTGGCGGCAGCCCAGGAGGCGGGTGTCGACTTCACCATGGCCGACATCGACCGCATGTCACGCAAGGTGCCCCAGCTGTGCAAGGTGGCACCCTCCACCCAGAAATACCACATGGAAGACGTGCACCGCGCCGGCGGCGTCATCGCCATCCTGGGTCAGCTGGAGAAAGCGGGTCTGGTGCACGGCGACGCCCGCAACGTGCTGGGTACCTCGCTGGTGGAGCTGCTGGCCGAGTATGACGTCAGCCGTCAGCCGAGCCAGGAGGTGGTGGACTTCTACCGCGCCGGCCCGGCCGGCATCCGCACCACCAAGGCGTTCAGCCAGGATTGCCGCTGGCCGGAGCTGGATCTGGACCGCACCGAGGGCTGTATCCGTTCGCTGGACAACGCCTACAGCCTGGAGGGCGGCCTGGCCGTGCTGGCCGGCAACCTGGCGCTGAATGGTGCCATCGTCAAGACCGCCGGGGTGGACGAGGAGAACCTCACCTTCCGCGGCCCGGCCCGGGTATTCGAGAGCCAGGACACGGCGGTTGCCGGCATTCTGGATGGCACCGTGAAAGCGGGTGAAGTGGTGGTGATCCGCTACGAGGGCCCGAAAGGGGGTCCGGGCATGCAGGAGATGCTCTACCCCACCACCTATCTGAAGTCCATGGGACTCGGCAAGGTGTGCGCCCTGATCACCGACGGCCGCTTCTCCGGCGGCACCTCGGGTCTCTCCATCGGCCACGTGTCGCCGGAGGCGGCCTCTGGCGGCACTATCGGTCTGGTGGAGGATGGCGACATCATCAACATCGACATCCCGGCCCGCAGCATGGTGCTGGAGGTGGCCGACAGCGTGCTGGCTGCCCGCCGCGTCGCCGTCGAGGCCCGTGGCTGGAAGCCGCTCGATCGCCAGCGTCAGGTCTCCTTTGCCCTGCGCGCCTACGCCATGTTCGCCACCAGTGCCGACAAGGGTGCGGTGCGCGATCGCTCGATGCTGGGGGAATAAGTCATGGTCTCTGCGGCGGATTATCTACGCAAGGTGTTGCTCTCCCCCGTCTACGAGGCGGCGCGGGTCACCCCTTTGCAAACCCTGAAAAAACTCTCCGAGCGGCTCGGCAATCACGTCAGCCTGAAGCGGGAGGATCTGCAACCGGTCCACTCCTTCAAACTGCGCGGTGCCTACCACAAGATTGCCACCCTGACCCAGGAGCAGAAGGAGCGCGGTGTCATCGCCGCCTCTGCCGGCAACCATGCCCAGGGGGTCGCCCTGTCGGCCGCCAGGCTCGGTATCAAGGCGATCATCGTGATGCCCAAGACCACCCCGGACATCAAGATCGATGCGGTGCGCCGCCAGGGCGGCAACGTGCTGCTGTTCGGCAACAGTTTCGACGAGGCCTACGGCGAGAGCCGCCGCCTCGCCGAGCTGGAGGGCTACACCCTGATCCCGCCGTTCGACGACGTCGAGGTGATCGCGGGCCAGGGCACCATCGGCAAGGAGCTGCTGGAGCAGGACACCCACCTCACCCACGTCTTCGTGCCGGTGGGGGGTGGCGGGTTGGCCGCCGGGGTGGCGGTCTATATCAAGCAGCTGCTGCCGGATGTGAAGGTGATCGGGGTGGAGGCGGAGGGATCCGCCTGCCTCAAGGCGGCCATGGAGGCCGGCACGCCGGTCAACCTGGAGCGGGTCTCCCTGTTTGCGGACGGGGTGGCGGTCAAGCGCATCGGCGAGGAGACCTTCCGCCTGTGCAACCAGTATCTGGACGAGGTGGTGACCGTCTCCAACGACCAGATCTGCGCCGCGCTGAAAGACATCTTCGACGACTGCCGCGCCATCGCCGAACCCTCCGGCGCCCTGTCCTTGGCGGGTCTCAAGGCCTACAGCGAGCGGGAACAGGTAAAGGGCGGGCGCATGGCGGCCATCCTCTCCGGCGCCAACGTCAACTTCCACAGCCTGCGCTACGTGTCGGAGCGCTGCGAGATCGGCGAGAAGCGCGAGGGCATGCTGGCGGTGACCATCCCCGAGCGCAAGGGGGCCTTCCTCGACTTCTGCCGCCAGCTCGGACCCCGCATGGTGACCGAGTTCAACTACCGTTACGCCGATGCCGAGCAGGCGTCGCTGTTCGTCTCGGTGCGCCTCAGCGGCGGTGACGAGGAGCTGGGCCAGATCCAGCACCAGCTGGAGGGCAACGGTTATCCGGTGGTCAACATGACCGAGAGCGAGCTGGCCAAGAACCACGTGCGTTACATGATTGGCGGCCGCCCGGCCCGGCCCCTCGGCGAGCGCCTCTACAGCTTCAAGTTTCCGGAGCAGCCGGGCGCCCTGATGCGCTTTCTCGAGACCCTCGGCTGCCGCTGGAACATCAGCCTGTTCCACTACCGCAACCACGGCGCCGACTATGGCCGGGTGCTCTGTGCCTTCGAGCTGCCGGACGAGGACGTGGCGTCTTTCCACGACTACCTGCACGAGATTGGCTACGGCTGGAAAGAGGTGAGCGACGACCCCGCCTACCGGCTGTTTCTGGCCAGCTGACGGCAGAGCAAAACAGAGGGAGGCGTCAGCCTCCCTTTTTCATTCAGGACATTTGCGGGCGAGGCCGCCTGAGCCACTGAAAACCGTAGGCCAGCGCCATCAGCAGCAGGGTGCCGGGTAACACAGTCTGCCACAGGAAGGGCAGGTCCAGTCCCGTCATCAGGATCAGCAGGGGATTGGCGCCTGCCGGAGGGTGGATGATATCCAGCTGCTGCATCAGGGCGATGGCCAGCCCCACCCCCAGTGCCATCTGCAGCTCCACCGGCAACGGCAGCCAGGAGACGGCCAGACCGACACAAGCCGCCAGCAGGTGGCCGCCCAACACGTTCTTCGGGCGAGCGAGAGGGCTGTGGGGCAGTGAAAACAGTAGCACGCAGCTTGCCCCGAAAGGCGCCATCACCAGCGCCGCATGCCAGCTGAGGTTCATCCAGCCCAACAGGCCGATCGCCAACGCCGCCCCGCTTCCCGCCCATAGTGAGCCATACCATCTTGTCATTGCAGTTCCCTCTTGGTTTGTCAGTCGTGATTAGGCACATTAGGTAGACAGATCGGTGTACTTCAAGAGGCAATCATGAGTGAAAAGCGTCAGCAACTGGTGGAGACGGCCTATCGCCTGTTCAACCGCCATGGCTTTCATGCCACCGGTGTGGATCGCATCTGGGCCGAAGCAGGCAGCACCAAGCGCACCCTCTATCGCCACTTTCCCACCAAGGACGCGCTGATCGAGGAGGTGCTGATCTCCCGTGACCGGGAGTTCTTCGCCCTGCTCGACCAGAGGCTGGCCGGGCTAACGGGGCGCGAGGCTCGCCTGCAGGCGCTGTTCGACGGCTTCGGGGAGTGGTTCGGCCGCAGCGATTTCTATGGTTGCAACTTCATCAACGCCAGCGCCGAGTTTGCCGACCCGCGCCATCCGGTGCGCAAGCTGGTGGTGGCCCACAAGCAGGCGCTGCTGAACTGGGTGATGCACCGGCTCGACTGCAATCTGACGCAGGCCACCGGGCTTTGTCTGCTGCTGGAGGGGGCCATCGTAATGGCACACAGCTATCAGCAGCCGCCGGCGCTGGAGCAGGCTCGTGCGCTGGCACAGGCCATTTTGGTCGACGATGCGGCGATAATGCAGCCAAGTTCACACTCCTGACCTGCTGGTCATTTGAGGCTTCTTCGGGATGGGATACCCTGAGTGACGGCGAGGCCGCCTGACGGCTTCACACAGGGAGAGTGCGCACTCAGGCGCCCATAACGACTTATTGCAGAGGCTAAAAATGAAGAAATCTATGCTTGCCGTTCTGGTCAGTGGTTTGCTGGCAACGGGGGCGGTACAGGCCGCCGCCCAGGACAACACCTGGTATGTCGGCGGCAAGGCCGGTTGGTCCAATTTCTATGGCGTTGACTACGACCAGCAGGTCAAGGATGTACTGGATGCGGTGGATGCCAACGAGAAGGGGAACGAACTTGGCCTTGGCGCCTTTGCCGGCTATCAGCTGAACCAGAATGTGGCGTTCGAATTTGGCTACGACTGGCTTGGCAAGTACAAGGTGGATCAGCACTACTCTGGCAATGGCATCAATGCCGGACTGGAAGGTGAAGCCAAGGCCCAGATGCTGCAGGCCACCATGAAAATTGGCTTCCCGGCCACCTCGGCGCTGGATATCTATGGCCGTCTGGGGGGCGCCTATGCCTGGACCGAGAGTTCACTCGATGCCTGGATCAGCGATGGGACCAATTCAGTTTCCGGTTCGAGCAAGGGCAACAAGTATCACGGTGCGGCCTTTGTCGGGGCGCTGGGTATCGAATACGCCATCGACAAGGATTGGGCCGCTCGCCTCGAGTACCAGTACACCACGCCGCTCGGCAAGACCTCGCTGGATGAGTCCGGCATCGAGCTGGACAACGGCCTGCTCTCCGTCGGCATGCTCTATCGCTTCGGTCAGGTCGGCGATACGGTAGCCGCGCCGGCACCGGCCCCCGTGGTTGCCGAACCCGCACCCGTGGTGGCGCCCAAGACCTTCAGCCTGAGCTCTGACGTATTGTTCGAGTTCAACAAGGCAACCCTGAAGCCGGAAGCCAACCAGGCACTGGACAACCTGTTCAGCCAGATAGTGGCGGCCAATCCGAAAGACGGGGAGGCCACCGTGGTGGGCTATACGGATCGCATCGGTTCCGACACCTACAACCTCTCCCTCTCCGAACAGCGTGCAAGAAGCGTGGCCAACTATCTGGTCAGCAAGGGTCTGTATGCCGACAAGGTGCGGGTCGAGGGGCGTGGCAAGGCCAATCCGGTGACCGGTGACAGCTGTGCCAGCCAGTCCCGGCAGCAGCTGATCGCCTGTCTGGCGCCGGATCGTCGGGTAGAAATCCATCTGGAAGGCGTCTCCCAGCCGGCGCAGTAACCGCCGCAGAGACGACAACGGGAGGCCTGGCCTCCCGTTTTTTATGGTGTTTCGTGTGGCAGATCAGAGCCCGAACAGCGGTCGCAAACGGATGCCGATCAGGCTGCCGACGAGGGCCATCAGCATCCAGACCCAGCCGTGCAGGCTGCCCGACGCCGTGCCATCGAAGAAGCCGCCCAGGTTGCAGGCGCTGTACATGGCCCCCATGCCCATCAGCAGGCCGCCGAGAATGGCCGCCATGCTGTTGCCGAGGCGGATCGGGGCGAAGTTGCCGCCACCGCTGATGCAGCGCGCCAGCATGGCCCCCAGGATGCCGAGCCAGAACATGCCGACCATGGGGTTGATGAACAGCGGCTGGGCCAGTTTCGGGTTCCCCTCGAACAGGCCGAACAGGGAGGCGCCGCGCAGCGCCATGTCATAGACGGCGCCGGTGATGGTCCAGGCCGAGCCGTGCAGGGCGACCACGCTGGAGTTGAGCAGGGCGATGAGGATACCGCCGGTCAGTACGGTGAAACGGCCGTCACGCCAGAACAGGTTGCCGCCGCTGAAGATGGGCTTGATCTCGCCGGTGTGCTTCTGCTCGCTCTTGCGAAACAGCAGGAATAGCACGGCGACCAGCGCCAGGTTGAGCAGCATGCCGCTCCAGAGGTTGCCGGTCAGATCCTTGGCCAACACGACCTGACTGGAGAAGGTGGCCTCCAGCTCGGGGCGGAACTGGTTGCTGATGAGGGTGCCGATGCCGTAGCAGATCAGCACCAGCCAGAAGCGGGGTTGCCCCTCGCCACAGCAGTAGAGAGTGCCGGTGGCGCAGACGCCTGCCAGCTGCATGCCGATACCGAACAGGAAGGCGCCGACGATGAAGGGAATGCCGATAGCCATCACGTTGCCCACCATGGCATCACCAAACAGGGCGTGACTGAAGGAGAGAAAAGTGGTGAACAGCAGGATCTCGATGGCGATGGTGAGCAGGTGTACCCGCACATAGTAGCTGTTGCGTTTGGTCAACATTTCACGCCAACCGAAGACGATGCCGAAGCGGCTGAAGGAGAGGGTGAAGCCGAAACCGAATCCAATCAGGGCCATCAGAGCCCATTTCATACCAAAGGTGTTGCCTAGCCAGAGTAACGCTCCCCCCGCGATTGCCACGATGGGGAGCGACCATTTTCGATTCATGATGTTGTTTCCTGTGTGTCATGGAAGATAGCCGAGCATCCTATTCCTCCACGACAAACGGGACCAGCTCTGATTGGCTCTTCGCGCCGAAAGTGAAATGAAAACCCCATCCAGATCAATTTACTGTGCGGCTTGCTCACAGGGTGAACAGCAGAGTGGGGCTAGTCTGCCGACATGGTGCACAACAGGGGCCAGCACGACAGGGGGCGACGCTTCACTGATCAGGAGAAGGCGCGGGAGAGTTCGCCCAGCATGCCACCCAGGATGGAGAGGCTGACGGCGCCAAACAGCAGGCCGGTCACCAGGTTGAGGGGGCGCTGAACCCGGCCGAGCAGGCGCTGGGCCCGCACGGTGGAGAGGCTCCAGGCCAGGGCTCCGAACCAGAAGAGCGACAGCAGGAACAGCTCCAGCACCAGCAGTCCCCGGGTCAGGCCATCCACCTGGGGCGTCACCATGGCCGCCAGTAGCCCCATGAAGAACAACAGCGCCTTGGGATTGAGCAAGTTGGTGGCCAGGCCGCTCTGCACCCCCTTGCGCCAGCCGGCGCGCTCGCCACCGGCCTTGAAAGCCTGCTCACCCGACCCTTGCCAGGCGGCCATCAGCGCCCCCCAGCCGAGCCAACCCAGATAGAGGGCGCCGACCATCTTCACCACCATGAACAACCAGTGATGTTCGGCGATCAGCAAGCTGATGCCGGTCAGGCTCAGGGTGGCGTGCAGCAAGATGGCGAGCGCGATGCCCAGCGCCGCGCCAAGGGCAGTGGGCCTGTGCAGGCTGGTGCGCAGGATCAGCGCGAAGTCGGGGCCCGGGCTTGCCAGGGCAACGAGATGGATGAGGCCTATGGTCAGAAACAGGCTGGTAAACATGGGCATAACCTCAACGACATGATGAGGTCACAGGATGAAGGAGGCGGGGCCGGTTTGATTGTAAAAGATTGCACCGATCGCCGCGGATTCGTCCGTGCCAGTGGCCGTTATCAGTCCGGTACGTCCGAGACGGGGCGCATCTGCTGGCGATATTCGGCGGGAGTAAGGCCGAAGGCCTGCCGGAACCCGTGGTGAAAGTGGCTCTGATCGAAGAAGCCGACCGCGAGCGCTACCTCGCTCACCGGCAGGCCGCTGCCGAGTAGCCGTTTGCTTCGTTCCAGCCGCAGCCGCTTGAGCCAGGCGTAGGGGGTCATGCCGGTCTTCTTCTTGAACTGGCGCAAGAAGGCGAAGCGATCCAGCCCGAACAGGGCGGCCAGATCCTCCAGGCTGTGACGCTCGTCGAGCCGGGCCATCAGATAGTCGCGCAGGTACCTGAGCTGGGGGTCGGCCAGGGCGTGTCGCTCCGGCGCTATGTGCAGCAGCTCGCCGAGCAGGGCCAGCAGCTGGCTCTCCGCCAGCAGGCCGTCAGGTTCGGGAGCCTCGCCCAGATACATGTGCAGGCGGGCGAAACCCAGATAGAGGTCGGGGCGGCTCTGCAGTCCCTTGTCGAAGAAGGGTTCAGGGCTGTCCGGCAGCCAGATGGCCAGTTGTTCGGGGGCGATGGCGAACACCCGCACCTCGTACCCTTCCGGCAGCAGGCTCAGGCCGTCGTGCATCTCGTCCGGATTGACGGTGGAGAGCTCGCCGCGCACCAGGTTGTGGCTGCTGCCCTTGTGGATGAATTTCTGGCCGCCCTGCTGCACCAGACCGATGTGATAGTCGAGGTGAACATGGCGGCCATAGCTGAACTCCCTGTGGTGGGAGTGGGAGAGTTCAACCCCCGGCAGCAGCCGGGATTGCCAGTAGTGGATGCGGGAGTGGGGTGTGCTCATCGTCTATTGATAACCTGAAAGCCGGCTCAAGGCTTGTAGATTATTGCAGCGCGACGAGCCACACCGTCAATCCTGCTGTGTCACCGGCCGGCGGCTGCCGCTGCGCAGCCCGTCCAGACTGAACAGCACCAGGGCGCTCCAGATGAAGGCGAAGGTGACCATCTTGTCCAGCGCCAGTGCCTCGCCGTACAGGGTGACCGCCAGGATGAACATCAGGCTGGGCCCTATGTACTGGAAGAAGCCCAGGGTGGAGAGCTTGAGCCGGGTCGCGGCGGCGGTGAAGCAGAGCAGGGGGGCCGTGGTGACCACGCCGGCGGCGATCAGCAGTAGATTCAGGTGCCAGCTGTTTTCGGTCATATGGCTGGTGGGGCTGTCGGCAATACCCCACAGATAGAAGGCGGCCGGGGGCAGCATGATCAGGGTCTCGATCAAGAGGCCGGTGAGGGCGTCGAGGGCCAGTTTCTTGCGAATGAGGCCGTAGATGGCGAAGCTCGCCGCCAGCACCAGGGCGATCCAGGGCAGGGAGCCGAACGCGATGATCTGGATGGCGACGCCGATCGCCGCCAGCCCGACCGCCCACCACTGCAGGCGACGCAGCCTCTCGCTCAGGAACAGCATGCCGAGCAGCACGTTGAACAAGGGGTTGATGTAGTAGCCGAGGCTGGCATCCAGCATGTGGCCGTTGTTGATGGCCCAGATGAACAGCAGCCAGTTGCCGCCAACGGTCACCGAGGTGAAGGCCAGGGTGAGCAACACTTTGGGCTGGCGCAGCACTGCCTGTACCTTGTGCCACTGGCGGCCGAGCAGGGTCAGCACCAGCAGCAGGGCGCAGGACCAGATCATGCGGTGGGTCAGGATCTCGGCGGCCGGTACGGCCGAAATCGTCTTGAAGTAGATGGGGGCCAGGCCCCAAAGGGTGTAGGCGCACAAGGCGTAGATGACGCCCTGGCGCTGAATTTGTTGCTGCATGCGGATAACCTTCACTGGAGAGTCGGATGCGAGAACGCATCGCAAAAAACCAGTGTAGCGATCCTTTAGGAGGGACAGAAGCGAATAAATGGGGAAAGATGGATGGTGACGATATGTTTTACCGTCTAGCGGCCACCACGCCGGATCTTGTCGACGTCCCGCAGCAGCCACAGCATCAGGGCGATGGCCGAGATCCAGGGGCCCCAGGTCACGTAGGCTTCACCATGCCCCAGTGCGAAAAACAGCAGGGGTAGGCCGATCACCAGAAACAGTACACTTCCCAGAAAAAATAACATTTTTATCTTAATATTTAACGACTTGCCTGTTTGATAATTATATCGATTGAGACGTGCGATGAAAGGGGAAAAATGAAAAAGGGGGTTTTAACCCCCTTTTGCGAAGATGGAAGCTGTTTCTGCGATTATTCCAGCTGGATCCAGGTACTTTTCAGCTCGGTATATTTCTCCAGCGCATGCAATGACTTGTCGCGCCCGTTGCCGGACTGCTTGAAGCCGCCAAACGGCATTGTCATATCGCCGCCATCCCAGTTGTTGACGAACACTGTGCCTGCGCGCAGGGCGCGGGAGCCCTTGACCGCCTTGTTGAGATCCGCCGTCCAGATCGCCGCGGCCAGGCCGTAGTCGGTGTCGTTGCCAAGGGCGATCGCCTCCTCCAGGGTATCGAAGCCGGTCACCGCCAGCACGGGGCCGAAGATCTCCTCGCGGAAGATGCGCATCTCTGGGGTCACCTCGTCGAAGATGGTGGGCTCGATGTAGAAGCCGCCGCTCTCCTCGTTGGTGCGCTTGCCTCCCAGCAGCAGCTTGGCCCCCTCTTGCTGGCCGATATCGATATAGCGCAGTACCTGCGCCATCTGGATGTCGTCCACCATGGCACCGATGCGGGTGGTGGGGTCGAGGGGGTTGGCGGAGATCCACTCCCGGGCGTGGGCCAGCAGTCGCTCCATGAATTGCGGCTTGATGCTGTTTTGCACCAGCAGGCGGGAGGCGGCGGTGCACACCTCGCCCTGGTTGTAGAAGATGGCGCCGGCGGCGCTTCGGGCGGCGGCGTCCAGATCCGGCGCGTCCGCCAGTATGATGTTGGGGCTCTTGCCGCCGCACTCCATAAAGGCGCGCTTGAGGTTGGACTTGCCGGAGCACTCCACCAGATGCTTGCCGATTTTGGTGGAGCCGGTGAAGGTGATGCAGTCCACGTCCATGTGCATGGCCAGCGCCTCGCCTACAGTGTGACCGAAGCCGGGCAGTACGTTGAAGACCCCGTCCGGAATGCCCGCCTCTTTGGCAATGCCCGCGATGCGCAGGGCGGTGAGGGGGGATTTCTCGGAGGGTTTCAGGATCACCGAGTTGCCGGTGGCCAGCGCCGGACCCAGCTTCCAGCAGGCCATCACCAGCGGGAAGTTCCAGGGCACGATGGCGGCCACGACGCCGAGGGCCTCGCGGGTCACCAGCGCCAGCGCGGACTCCTCCACCGGGGCGACCTGATCGTAGATCTTGTCGATGGCCTCGGCGTTCCAGGCGATGCAGTTGGCGGCGGCGGGAGCGTCATAGCCCATGGCATCACCGATGGGCTTGCCCATATCCAGCGATTCCAGCAGGGCCAGTTCCACCAGATTGAGGCGCATCAGCTCGGCGAAACGCTGCAGGATCTGCTTGCGCTGTTTCGGCGACAGGCCGCTCCAGCGCTTGTCATTGAAGGCGGTGCGGGCAGCCTGCACCGCCAGTTCGGCGTCGGCGTCGTCGCAGGCGGCAACCTTGGTCAGCAGCTGGCCGTTGGCCGGATTGATGCAATCGAAGGTGGCGCCATTGATGGCGTCCCGGTAGCTGCCGTCGATGAAGGCTTGCGAGGGCAGGGTCAGGTGGGCGGCCTTGTGTTGCCACTGGGCCAGGGTCAGGTCACTCATGTTCACTCCTTGAACCGGTCATAAGTCAGTTCCCGCGTATCAATATGCTAAACAACCCGCCACTTGTAAATCAATCCTGTAACAATTTCTTAAACACTGCTCCCTGCCGAGGGGGAGCAGTCGTTTAGAAGCTGGCGGGGGTGTTGGCCGAGATCAGCACGCACTCCTGCTCGCCCACGTTGCGAAACCGGTGCGGGGTGCGGCTGTCAAAGTAGTAGCCATCCCCGGCCGCCAGCAGGTAGATCTGCTCGCCCACCGTGACCTCGACTTCACCGCGGATGATGATGCCGCACTCTTCCCCTTCGTGACTCAGCATGTCGTCACCGGTATCGGCGCCCGGCGGCAGAATCTCCTGCAGCATGCCGATGGCGCGGTTGGCACGGCTGTGGCCCACCAGGCGGTAGCTGATGGGATGAGTGCCGAGATCCGGCATCTCATCGGCGCGGAAGACCACCTCGGAGTCCATCTCGGTCTCGTCGGTGAAGAAGCTGGCCAGGGACATGGGAATGCCTTCCAGCACCTTGCGCAGGGAGGCGACGGAGGGACTTACCTGATTCTTCTCGATCTGGGAGATGAAGCCGTTGGTCACGCCCGAACGTTTGGCCAGCTCCCGCTGGGAGAGGGCGGCCTTGGTGCGAACCGCCTTGAGACGGTGACCGATATCCATCGATAGACACTCCTTGCTGTTTACTATTATTAAATTTGTGTTAAATATCTTATACCACCCTGCTCATGCCATCTAGCCGGGGTGACACCGGACAGGGCAATAATGAGCCCTTTTTTAGGAATTCAGGTGTTTAATTTAATAGGCGATAGCCGATAGTTGCTAAACACCTTAAGGATGAGGTGACCATGAAACCGATCAGCGACATCAATACCCCCTCCGACATGTCCGCCTTCTGGATGCCGTTCACCGCCAACCAGCAGTTCAAGGCGGCGCCGCGCATCCTGAAGTCGGCAGAGGGGATGTATTATCACTCAGAGGATGGCCGCAAGATACTGGATGGCACGGCCGGGCTCTGGTGTTGCAACGCGGGTCATGGTCGCCGCGAGATTGCCGAAGCGGTCTCCCAGCAGATTTCTCACCTCGATTTTGCTCCCACGTTCCAGATGGGCCACCCCCTGCCGTTCGAGCTGGCCAACCGGCTGGTGGAGATAGCCCCCAAGGGATTCGGCCACGTCTTCTATACCAATTCCGGGTCTGAATCCGTCGATACGGCGCTGAAAATCGCGCTGGCCTGGCAGCGGGCCCGGGGTCAGGGGACCCGTACCCGGCTCATCGGTCGCGAACGCGGCTACCATGGTGTCGGTTTTGGCGGCATCTCGGTGGGCGGCATTCCCGGCAATCGCAAATGGTTCGGCTCCCTGCTGACCGGGGTGGATCATCTGCCCCACACCCTCAACATCGCCAAAAACGCCTTCACCAAGGGACTGCCTGACGAGGATGTCACCTTGGCCGACGAGTTGGAGAAGATCGTCTTTTTGCATGACGCCAGCAATATAGCGGCGGTGATCGTCGAGCCCATCGCCGGCAGTACAGGGGTCATCATGCCGCCCAAGGGCTACCTCAAGCGGCTGCGGGAGATCTGCACCAAACACGGCATCCTGCTCATCTTCGACGAGGTGATCACCGGCTTCGGTCGCCTCGGCTCCCCGTTTGCCGCCCAGGAGTTCGATGTCATCCCCGACATGATCACCTGTGCCAAGGGGCTCACCAACGGCGCTATCCCCATGGGGGCCGTGCTGGTTCAGAACCATATCTATGACGACATGATGGCGGCGGGCAAGGGGGCCATCGAGCTGTTCCACGGCTATACCTATTCGGGTCATCCGGTGGCGGCGGCCGCGGGCCTGGCGACCCTCGAGATCTACCGCAACGAGAACCTGCTCAGCCGCGCCGCCGATCTGGCGGGCTATTGGGAGGAGGCGGCTCATTCGCTCAAGGGCTGCAAGCATGTGAAAGATGTGCGCAACTATGGTCTGGTGGCGGGTATCGAGCTCGAATCCATGCCCGATGCGCCGGGCAAGCGTGCCTACGAGGTGTTTGTGCGCTGCTTCGAGAAGGGGGCCCTGATCCGGGTCACCGGCGACATCATCGCCCTGTCGCCGCCCCTCATCATAGAGCGCAGCCAGATCGACGATCTCTTTACCCTGCTGCAGGATGCCCTGCAGGCCCAGCCCTGATCCCGCCAATGGCCCCGCTTCGGCGGGGCCTTGAGCAGGTCGGGCGTACTCAACCATTACCCATCACGGAGGATACATGACATACAGGGTCAGCAATTTTATCAACGGCGTACGTCAGGAGAGTCGCAGCGAACGCCAGGGGGCCATCTTCAATCCGGCCTGTGGCAAGCAGCAGGGAAGCGTGGGGCTGTCGAGCGCGGCGGAGTGCCAGGAGGCCATCGCTGTGGCCCAGCAGGCCTTTTCTGACTGGTCGCAGACCCCGCCGCTGGTGCGAGCGCGGGTGCTGTTTCGCTTCAAGGAGCTGATGGAGCAACACAGGGACGAGCTGGCGGAGCTCATCAGCCGCGAGCACGGCAAGGTCTTCTCCGACGCCCAGGGCGAGCTGACCCGCGGTCTGGAGGTAGTGGAGTTCGCCTGTGGCATTCCCCATCTGCTCAAGGGGGAGCACTCCCTCAACGTGGGGCGCGGGGTGGACAGCTACTCCATGATGCAACCGGTCGGGGTGTGCGCCGGCATCACGCCGTTCAACTTCCCGGCCATGGTGCCGCTGTGGATGTTCCCGGTGGCCATTGCCTGCGGCAATACCTTTATCCTCAAACCGTCCGAGAAGGATCCGTCCCTCTCCCTGCGCATGGCCGAGTTGCTCAAGGAGGCCGGCCTGCCGGACGGCGTGGTCAACGTGGTGAACGGCGACAAGGAGGTGGTGGACGTGCTGCTGACCGATCCGAGAGTCGGTGCCGTATCGTTTGTCGGCTCCACCCCCATCGCCGAGTACATCTACTCGACCGCTTCGGCCCACGGCAAGCGGGTGCAGGCGCTGGGCGGCGCCAAGAACCACATGGTGGTGATGCCGGATGCAGACCTCGAGCAGGCAGTTTCCGCCCTGATGGGGGCAGCCTACGGGGCGGCCGGGGAGCGCTGTATGGCCATCTCGGTAGCCGTGGTGGTAGGGGATGAAACCGCCGATGCGCTGGTGGCACGCCTCGCGCCGCTGGTGGAGAAACTGCGGGTCGGCCCGGGGCTGGGGCAGGCACAAGAGAACGAAATGGGCCCCCTCATCAGCCGCGAGCATTTGGCCAAGGTGCGCGGTTATGTGGATCAGGGGGTGGCCGAAGGGGCTCAACTGCGGGTCGATGGTCGTGGCTTGCAACATGAAGAGGGCTACTTCATCGGTGGCTGCCTGTTCGATCGGGTGAGCCCGGAGATGCGCATCTATCGGGAGGAGATTTTCGGCCCCGTGCTCTCCATCGTGCGGGTTCCCGATTACGAGACGGCGCTCAAGCTCATCAACGAGCACGAGTACGGCAATGGCACCGCCATCTTCACTTGTGACGGCGATACGGCGCGGGACTTCACGGCGCGGGTGCAGGTCGGTATGGTAGGGGTGAACGTTCCCATCCCCGTGCCCATGGCATTTCACAGCTTTGGCGGCTGGAAGCGGTCCATCTTCGGACCGCTCAACATGCACGGACCGGATGGGGTGCGCTTCTATACCCGGATGAAGACGGTGACGGCACGCTGGCCCCAGAGTCTGCGCAGCGGCGCCGAATTCTCCATGCCGACCATGAAGTGACGTTCTGCCCCACTGCCATGGACTAACTCTTTGCCCCCGCAGGTCATGGATCTGCGGGGGCAACTTTGTAAAGGAATAACAGATGCGATTGGGTATTCTTGATTGTGACCGGCTGGATCCCGATCTGGTGGATCGTTTTGGCCCCGTTTACTCCGAGATGTTTATCAAGGGATTCCAGCCGCTGGCGCCTGAACTGGAATTTCGGGTCTGGTCGGCCCTCGACGGCGAATTGCCGGAGGATCTGCGCGAGTGCGATGCCTGGCTCATCACGGGATCCCGCCACGATGCCTACAGCGATGTTCCCTGGATCCAGGCACTACGCGACTGGATCCGTCGTGCTCACGACGCCGACGTCAAATTGGCCGGCGTTTGTTTCGGCCATCAGGTGATCGCCCAGGCGTTGGGGGGGGAGGTGGTGAAGTCTACCAAGGGGTGGGGGCTGGGGGTCTCGGTCCATCCCATGCTGGCCGATGCGCCCTGGATGGCGCCGGCGCGGGAGCAGATCCGCATCCTGGCGAGTCACCAGGATCAGGTCGCGCTGCTGCCCCCCGGAGCCACCCGGCTGGCGGGCAACGACTTTTGTCCCAATTTCATGTTTTTGCAGGGTGATCATATCGTCGCCATCCAGGGGCATCCGGAATTTTCGGTGGAGTACAACCGGGCGCTGATCGAGCGCCGGCGCGGTTTGCTGCCCGATGAACGCTATCAACGCAGCCTCTCCTCGCTGGAGGGGGAAGTGGATTCCGCTACCATGATGCAGTGGTTGTTGCAGTTTCTGGGGATCTTGCCGGTGCAGCCTGGCGAAGCCTGAGGTCGGTTTGTCAGCCACCCCCTTGGAGTGCTAGATTTTGTAGCAAAATGAAGGATCAAGCGCTGCGATGTCGGCCATGAATGATACACTGGCCGCCCTTTGTGGCGGCCAGTTTGTCTGGCTTGAACGCCGCGCCAGCCTGAGAGGGTGAAGCCTTGAAACTACAGCAACTGAAGTACTTGATCGCGATCCGGGACCATAACCTCAATGTCTCGGTGGCGTCGGATGCGCTCTATACCAGCCAGCCCGGTGTCAGCAAGCAGATCGGCCTGCTGGAGAGCGAGCTGGGCGTGCGGATCTTCGAGCGCCGTGGCAAGCACCTGCACCGCATCACCCCGGTCGGGGAGGAGATCATCAAGTGTGCCGAGGCGATGCTCAACATAGAGAGCAAGATCAAGGCGATCTCCCGCGAGTATCTGGATCCGACCGTGGGCACCCTCAATATTCACACCACCCACACCATCGCCCGCTATCTGCTGCCAAAATCGGTCACCTATTTCACCAAGAAGTACCCCAAGATCTCGTTCCACCTCCATCCCGTGATGTCGGCCAGCAAGGAGCAGATCAGCAAGGGGTATTCGGATTTTTCCATCGTGGCTCACGAGATTGGCTTCGACAAGGAGCTCATCGCCCTGCCGGCCTACCTCTGGACCCTCTCTCTGGTGGTGCCGCAGGATCATCCGCTGGCCAGGGTGAAGAAGCCGACCTTGGAGCAGCTCTGCCAGTATCCCGTCCTCAGCTACGAGAGTGGCGCAACCGGTCGTCAGGTGCAGGACGACGCGTTTCAGGCCGCGGGCCTCTCGCCGAGCTACTACATGACGGTGATGGATGCGGGGGTGATCAAGCGCTACGTGGAGCTGGGCTTTGGCATCGGCATCATCTCGTCGCTGGTAGCCAACGATACCGACAGTCCCGGGCTGGTCTCCATCAATCTGGAGCACCTGTTCAAACCCTGCCCGGCGCAGATCTGCTTCAGCAAGAGCATCCTCTTGCAGAACTATATGTATGACTTCATCAGCTCCTTCTCGCCCCACCTCACCAAGGAGGTGATCCAGAATGTGATGCAGCAGCCGACCCAGGCGCGCATCGATGAGCTGATGGCCGGGGTGGAGCTCCCCATCTATTGATCCGGATCGGATCCTGCCCCTCTGCCGGTTGCACCTCTGGGCTGGCTGAGCTCTACTCTGGGCTCTGCCTGTGCCGTTTTCAGACTCGTCGTTAGAGGTCGCTATGTCCCGGATTCTGCTGCTTGCCAATCTCAACTGTGATCATGTGCTCTCTCTCTCCGAACCCCTGGTGGCCGGTGCCCGTCTGCAATATGTGGATCAGGGGCGCAGGCTGGGTGGTGGCGCCGCCAACACCGGCATCGGGCTGGTCTGGGCCGGTCATGAGGTGACTATCGCCTCTCGCATCGGGTTGGACGAGACGGGGGACTGGCTGCTGGAACAGGCGGCCGGTTACGGGCTGGATTGCAGCCACGTGGAGCGCTTCGGGGGTGAGACCGGTGAACTGCTGATCCTGGTGGATGCCACCGGCGAGCGCACCATCCTCAGGCGCCCCCGGCGCCCGGATCTGCCCGGCGACATGCCGCTGGAGGGAGTGGACTGCCTCTATGTGAACTATCCGGGCACCGCCATGGTGGGTTACATGCGTCAGATGCTCGGCAAGAGCTTCGTGGTAGCCCAGTACCCCAAGGGCGGGCAGGTGCGCCGCCCCTGCCACGTGCTGATCGCTTCCCGCTCCGATCTCGGGGAGGTGGGCGATCCTTGGCAACATGCCCGCCAGCTGGCCGGTGAGCAGCTGGAGTGGCTGGTACTGACGGAAGGCAAGGCCGGCGCCGTGGCCATTCATGACGAGGAGCAGATCCGGGTGGCGGCGCGGCCCGTCTCCGTGGTCGATACCACGGGGGCTGGAGATGCCTTCGCCGGCGGCCTGATCCACGGGTTGGCGCGGGGCATGGCAATCGAGGAGGCCCTGCAGTGCGCGGTGGATTGGGGCGCCTTTGCGGTCGCCTCCGAGAGCTCCATCCCTTCCCTTGCCCTCAAGAAATGGCTGAAACAGCCCCACTGAAGTTCCCCTGACAAGGGGCGAACGCGAGAGCTGGCAGTGTGCCAAGTTCTGGAAATTTCCCCGCCATAATGCCACCAAACGCCGGGATAACCCGGCAAGTTTGCGATCAATCAAAGAAAGTGTCGATTTATGTGCATCTTCATCGACACCCGGTTGTGCTGCTCTTAACCTGTCATTCCGCAACTCAGATTAAGAGACAGGCCCGCACAGGCGACGCGGTTGTCTCCTGCCTCTTAGCTCAATGTTGTCGTCCTGATTTCTGGCTTGTAGTAAGAGGCAAGTGCGACCATGCAACTGACACGATTTACCGACTATGCCCTGCGTACCCTGACCTTCCTGGCCGTCCAGCCGAGCGATCGCCTGTCGACCATCACCGAAGTGGCCGACACCTTCGGTATCTCCCGCAACCACGTGGTCAAGATAGTGCACCAGCTCGGGATCAAGGGATACATAGAGACGGTACGTGGCAAGCATGGCGGCATCCGCCTTGGCCGTGCAGCGGTATCCATCAATCTGCGGGACGTGGTGATGGACATGGAGCATGTGCTCTGTCCGGTCGACTGCAAGCGCGAGAACTGTCGCCTCTCCGGCGGCTGCCGCATTCAGGGGATCCTGCGTCGCGCCATGAACGCCTTCCTGGAAGTGCTGGGTGAGTACACCCTGGCCGATGCGGTACGCGATCCTACCCGTCTGTGCCACCTGCTGGGTATAGAACAGGAGTCCATCCTGGCGATGGCGTGATCCGAAACGGGAACGAACAAGACATAAGAGGGGCCCTTGCTGGCTCCTTTTTCGTATCAGCGGTTGCCCGGCTGGCGGATCAGGGTGATGGCACCGTGCAGGCAGGCCAGTCCGCAGGCGCCACAGCCGTCACACGCTTCCATATTGACGCTGACTCCATCGGCGGTGGCCTTGATCGCCTGCTGGGGGCAGGCATCTTCACACAGCAGGCAGTAGAAGCCCTGACGGGCCTGGCAGCTGGCCTCGTCGATCTGGACCCGGGTCTGCACCTGGCGTCCCAGCTGCAGGTCGAGGGCGCCGGTGGGGCAGGCTCTGGCGCAACTGCCACAGTAGCTGCACTGGCCGCATTCGAGATCCAGCACCGGGGTGCCGGCGATCGGGCTGCCTTGATATTTTTCCCGGGAGGCGGGTTTGAGCAGGCCGCGCGGGCATGCCTTGAAGCACTCACCGCAGCGGGTACAGAGGGAGAGATACTGGGATTCCTCGATGGCCCATGGCGGGCGTGCTTCCTGGCACACTACGGCGGGTGCGCGGGAAGCCTGCCAACCTTGTGTCAGCCAACGGAGGAAATAATGAGTCATGCCCACCCCTAATACCTATTAGGGGTTAATTTTATCGGAGTTTATGGACGCAAGCCAGAGAATCGCGGCAGTCAGGATCGCAAGGGCGGTTGCCCTTGTGTAAGCTAGGCGGGTCTTTTTGCGTGACTGAATGAAAACATATGTGGTTATTTCTCTGGCGTGCCTCCCTGCTGTATGTGTTTCCTCTGCTGATGTGGATCTACTGTCGCATCAAGGGTATCGAGTTTGTCGAGCTTGATACCGGCGTCAACATGCACAAGTGGGTGGTGCTGGCCGCCTATCTCCTCTATGTGGTGATCTGGTTGCTGGCTAACCGCTATCTTGAACTCTTTCTGCGTCAACGGAGTCGCAAATGATCGAGCCCGGGCTCTGGGAGATCCTGCTGCCTGCCGCCGTGCTGGCCCTGGGGATTGGCTGGCTGGCCGGACGCCGGGCCAGTGCCGCCCAGGCCAGGGCGCTGTTGCTGGCTCAGGAGCGTTATCAGGCGCTGCAGGATCGTTTCGACGAGCTGCAGGATGAGCGGATGCTGGGTCAGCAGAAGCTGGATCAGCAGCAGACCCTGCTGATCAAGCTCACCGCCCGTCTCAAGGATGCCGAGGCGACCCTGCGCAGCGAGCGGCTGGCCGCCGCCGAGAAGCTGCAGTTGCAGCAGGAAGCGGAGCAGCGCCTCAGCCAGCAGTTCGAAAATCTTGCCAACCGCATCTTCGAGCAAAACTCGGGCAACTTCCGCGAACTGAATCAGAACAGTCTCGATCTGCTGCTGACACCGCTGAAAGAGCAGCTCGAGGGTTTTCGTCGTCAGGTAGGGGAAACCCACGCCCAGGAAACGGCCCAGCGTCACAGCCTCAAGTTCGAGCTGGAGCGCCTTGCCGAGCTCAATGCCCGCATGACCGAAGAGGCGGCGGCCCTGACCCGTGCCCTCAAGGGGGACAGCAAGCAGCAGGGTAACTGGGGCGAGGTGGTGCTGGCCCGCATCCTGAGCGAATGCGGCCTGCGCGAAGGGCACGAGTACCACACCCAGGTCAATATCGAGGTGGACAAGGGCAAGCGCTATCAGCCTGACGTCATCGTCCACCTGCCGCAGGAAAAAGACATCATCATCGATGCCAAGGTGTCGCTGACCGCCTACGAGCGCTGGTACAACAGCGACGACGAGCTGGAGAAATCGGTCGCCCTCAAGGAGCACGTCGCCTCGGTGCGCAACCATATCCGCGAACTGGGCCGCAAGGATTATCAGCAGCTGCCCGGGGTGCGTACCCTCGACTATGTGCTGATGTTCGTCGCAGTGGAGCCCGCCTTTCTCACCGCCCTCGAAGCGGATCCCTCGCTGGTGCGCTACGGGCTCGACAACAACATACTGCTGGTGAGCCCCACCAACCTGATGGTGGCGCTGCGCACCATCGAAAATCTGTGGCGCTACGAACGGCAGAACCAGAATGCCCGTCATATCGCCGAGCGCGCGGGGCGCCTCTACGAGAAGTTGCGGTTGTTTGTCGAAGAGATGCAGCAGATGGGCGGTAGCCTGCACAAGGCGCAGGAGAGCTATGACAAAGCGATGGGGCGGCTGGTCAATGGCCGTGGCAACCTGATCGCCCAGGCCGAGCGTTTTCGCGAGCTGGGGGTGGAGGTAACCAAGACCCTGCCCGAGCCGCTGGTGGAGCGGGCGCTGGAGCGCGACCAGGCGCGGGATTAATCGCTCACTTTCTTCGGCGTCAGCCAAGGCCCAACCATGACCGCTATGCACTCCGGGGGAGGGGGATCATACGCGATGGCTTGCCAGCGTCTTCATTACCAGGGAAAATAGTCATGGCTGTTTTTTCAAAATAGCCAAGTAATTACCATCGTCCTCCTTATGAAGTATTTCAGTGGAGAAGCCATATATTTCACCCTGGTGGCGTAATGTCTCCTGATCGATATCCAGCCAGCTGACGGTTTCATCAGTTTCACCGTTATATGTAAAAGAGAGTTTGCGTATTGTCGTCAGGTTGGTTGTGCCGTTGGTGGAATTCAGAATGAGCCGGCCATTTGCCGACAAATATTGATGGGCAAGAGAAAGCAAGCAAGTGAGCATGGGAAGGCTCCCCACTGCGCCTATGCTACGGCCCAAGAGCAACCATGTATCGAATTCTGCATCGAAACGGGCGGAAAAGATGTCCGCGTTGATGACCCTGTTGACCCCTCTCCACCGCATCACTTCACAAGCCAATGGTGATATGTCCAACGCGGTCACATCACGGCGATGCTTTTGCAGGAATAGCGAGTGTTCACCTGCCCCCGCGCCTATATCTAAAATACGTCCGGAACACAGGGACAAGGCTAAACGATCAATGGCATAGTAATCTGCCGGTCGAAAAAATATCGATAATGGGAGACGGTATGATTCTTGTCCCTCAATATTAATTTGTAGCATCTCATTACCTTGATTCAGGTAGTGATCTCGTAGAGCCTTGCCGAATATATCCAGATTCTTTCCCATGGCTATGTCCTCCCTCATGCCAAACTCGGCCCAGATATCTCATGTTGTCGATATTGAATTTGTGGAGAGCACGATGTTTTTGAAACTATGAGTCGTCATAGCCAAATAAAAACGGCCCACTTCAGTGGGCCATTTTTTATTTGCAGTACCGATGTTAATCAGCGACTGGCGGCGCGGGCGCTCAGCGCGGCTTTTTCGGCATCGCTCAGGAAGGCCAGGGTCAGGCCATTTTGCTGGGCGGTGCGGATCTCGCTCGCCGTCATGCCGGCGGCCGGGGCGGCTACCTCGTATTCGTAGGGCAGATCGATGCCTTCCACCGCCGGATCGTCGGTGTTGAGGCAGGCCAGTACGCCGGCGGCCAGGAACTGGCGGATCGGGTGCTCGGCCAGGCTCGCCACCGTGGTGGTCTGCAGGTTGGAGGTGAGGCAGGACTCGATGCCGATGCGGTGCTCGGCCAGATAGGCCATCAGGGCCGGATCCTGAATTGCCTTGACGCCGTGGCCGATACGTTCGGCACCCAGCTCGCGAATGGCTTGCCACATGCTCTCGGGGCCGGCGGCCTCACCGGCGTGCACGGTAACGCGCATGCCGGCATCCCGCACCTGGCGGAAGTGATCGGTAAACAGCTCGCCCGGGAAACCCAGCTCGTCGCCGGCCAGATCGATGGCGACCAGCTGGTCGCGATGGGCCAGGCAGGCTTCCAGCTCGCTGCGGCACTGTTCGGTGCCGAAGGTGCGGCTCATGATGCCGATGAGGTTGGTCTTGATGCCGAAATCGCGGCTGCCGGCGGCCACGCCGTCGATGACGGCTTCCACCACTCCTTGCGGGTGCAGCTTGTGAGCCATCGCCATGTAGGCGGGGCTGAAGCGCAGCTCGGCATAGTCGATGCCGGCGCGCAGCAGATCTTCCACGTTCTCGTAGGCGACCCGGCGACAGGCGTCATAGTCGGCCAGCACGGCCACGCCCCAGTCCAGCTTCTTCAGGAAAGCGACCAGGCTTGGCTCGTTCTCGACGATCTGGACGTGGGGGCGCAGTGCCTCCAGCTCATCGGCAGGCAGCCGGATATTGTGATGACGTCCCAGCTCAAGGATGGTCTGCGGGCGGATGTTGCCGTCCAGATGGCGGTGCAGGTCGGTCAGGGGGAGAGATCTGTCAATCATGATATCGCCTTCTTCGAGTCGGGGTTGAAGCCTGCCATTCTAGGGGGGGCTTTCAAAAAAGATACCCCGTTTGAAATCAAACGGGGCTCTTGTTGCGCAATGATTTACCAAGGCGTGATGGGAATCGTTTTTCCTCTGGACTCAGGAGATGTCTAGCTCTTTCAGCTTGCGGGTCAGCGTGTTGCGACCCCAGCCGAGCAGGCGGGCGGCCTCCTGCTTGTGGCCGTGGGTATGTTCCAGCGCTGTCTCCAGCATGATCCGTTCGAACTGGGGCATGGCATCCGCCAGGATGTCGATTTCCCCCAGCGCCAGCTTGGCGGCCACCCACTCCTGCAACTGCTGTTGCCAGCCGCCGGACAGGGCTGGCTGGCCCGGCTCGGCGGTATTGGTGATGGGGGTGAGCAGCTCGGTGGGCAGGTCGCTTACCAGCACCTCCTGCCCTGAGGCCATCACGGTGAGCCAGCGGCAGACGTTTTCCAGCTGACGGACGTTACCCGGCCAGGGCAGGCGGCTGATGTAGGCCTGAGTATCCGGATGCAGACTCTTGGCTTCTACGTTCAGCTCCTTGGCAGCGCGCAGCAGGAAGTGGCGGGCCAGTTGGGGGATATCCTCGCGGCGCTCCTTGAGGGCCGGAATATGGATGCGAATGACGTTGAGGCGGTGGAACAGGTCTTCACGAAACTCGCCATCGGCGACCCGCTTCTCCAGGTTCTGGTGGGTGGCGGCGATGATCCGTACATCTACCTGCACCGGCTGATGGCCACCGACCCGGTAGAACTGGCCGTCGGCCAGTACCCGTAGCAGCCGGGTCTGCACGTCCAGCGGCATGTCGCCTATCTCGTCGAGAAACAGGGTGCCGCCGTCGGCCTGCTCGAAGCGGCCGTGACGGATGTTGTTGGCGCCGGTGAAGGCCCCCTTCTCGTGGCCGAACAGCTCTGATTCGATGAGATCTTTCGGGATGGCCGCCATGTTGAGGGCGATGAAATTCTTGTGGGCGCGCGGGCTGTGCTTGTGCAGGGCATGGGCGACCAGCTCCTTGCCAGTGCCGCTCTGGCCGTTGATCAGCACCGAGATGCTGGAGCGCGACAGCCGGCCGATGGCGCGGAACACTTCCTGCATTGCCGGCGCCTCGCCGATGATCTCCGGGGTGCTGCTGGCCTCCTGCTGGCGCGCCTTGCGCTTGGTGCGCTGCTCCTTGAGGTGATTCTCGGCGCGCCGAACCAGGGCCACGGCCTCGTCGATGTCAAACGGCTTGGGCAGGTATTCGAAGGCGCCGCGCTGGTAGGCGTTGACCGCGCTGTCGAGATCCGAGTGGGCGGTCATGATGATGATGGGCAGGTCGGCCTGACGGCGGTGGATCTGCTCCAACAGGCTCAGGCCGTCGATCCCGGGCATCCGGATATCGGAGAGGATAACGTCGGGGGAGCGAAGCTCCAGGGCATGGAGCAGGGCTTCGCCATCGGCGAAACTCTCGCAGGTGAAGCCTTCGCTGCCGAGGGTGCGCTCCAGCACCCAGCGGATAGAACTGTCGTCATCGACGATCCACACTTTGGCGGTCATGGTGGTCCCTTACTTGCGAAGCGGTAGAAAGATGGTGAATTCGGTATGGCCCGGCCAGCTGATGCAGTCGATGCGCCCCTTGTGCTGATCGATCAGGTTCTGGGCGATGGAGAGACCGAGCCCGGTGCCCCCCTCCTTGCCGGTGATCATGGGATAAAACAGGGTGTCGCGGATGGCATCGGGAATGCCGGGGCCGTTGTCGATGATCTTGATCTCCGCCGCCAGCCGGTAACGCTGGCCGTGGATGGTGATCTGGAAGGCGGTGCGGGTCTTGATGCGAATAAGGCCGGTCTGATCGCCGATGGCTTCGGCGGCGTTGCGCACTATGTTGAGAAACGCCTGCTGTAGTTGGTCCGGCTCCATCTCGAACTCGGGAATGCTGGGATCGTAATCTCGCTCGATGCGTACCGAGGGGGGCAACTCCAGCTCCACCAGACGGCGCACCTGCTCCAGCACCGAGTGGACATTGTGCATCTGGTGGCGACCGGGACGCTGGGGGCCGAGCAGGCGATCGACCAGTACCCGCAGCCGGTCGGCCTGCTCGATGATGATGCCGGTGTATTCGCGCAAGGAAGGATCTGGCAGTTCCTTTTGCAGTAATTGGGCTGCGCCGCGCAGACCGCCGAGGGGGTTCTTGATCTCGTGGGCCAGGCCACGTACCAGCTCCTTGGCCGCCTGCTGCTGGGCGTGTTGCTGCTGCTCTTGGCTGATCTTCTTCTGCTGATCGATCTTACGCAGCTCCACCACCAGGAGTCGCTGCTCGTGATCGGCCATGGGGGTGGCGCTGAGCTCCACCAGGCGGGGCTCCCCTTCCACTACCAGGGTGACTTCGCTATCGGTGAAGCCCTGCCCCGAGATGAGGCAATGCTTGAGCCGCTGTAGATCGAGGGAGATATGCTCCAGCAGGTGGGGCAGTTCGATGCCGATCAGTCGCCGTTCACTGAGGGAGAGCAGCTGTTCGGCCGCCGGGTTGACGAATTGAATGCAGAGCCGCTCATCCATGAGGATCACGGCGGTCAGCAGATTATCCAAGAGTGTCTTGGCACTATCCGAGCGGGTTGGCACAGGTTTCTCCCTAAAACGGTGCTTTGCACCTGTAATGCACCGATATGGTGCATTGAGTTTACCCGCATCGGTGCGCTATATCACCCCTGATTGGCCTTCGGGGTGGGTTTGGGAGCCGCAGCCACACTCGCTCTATGCAGGTAAAAGGTGACTGGAGTGGATTTAGCAAGGATCGTACCGTCTTTGGCGAGCAGCTCTAGTTGTGCCTCGTGGGCGCCGCGATCGAGGTTTTCAACCCGGATCGCCAGGCTGTTGCTGACGATGGGAGCGGCCTTGCCATCAAGTTTCAGGCGTACGTCATATTGCGTCGGCGGCTGGGGGGTGATCTGTCCCTGAAATACTATGTTGCCGGTGTTGTCGCGCAAGGTGCTGCCTTGTTCGGGGGAGAGCAGCTCAATGACCAGCTTGGCGGCCTCCTGTTCTTTCTTGGCATCGGCGCCGGTCAGGGCGTTGAAGTTCTCCACCTGCACCGAGCGGGGTGAGCTGCCGATGAGGGGGGCCGTGCGCAGATCGACCTCCTGGGCCTTCTTGCCGGGGGGCGGGGCATCCGTGTAGTGGGTCACGCCATTGCCATCAACCCAGGAATAAACCTTGGCGGCCTCGGCACCGGCAGTGATCAGCAACAGGGTGAGCGTCCATGCGATGTAGCTTCTGTTCATCCATCTCTCCTTGACGGTATTTTGCTTAATCCTATCAGAGAAAAAACCCGCCAGATGGCGGGTTTTGTCACGATTAGGCAAGCTGGCCGGATTTAAACGGGCAGGCTGTCCGGGTTTAGACGGAGTAGTACAGCTCGAACTCCAGCGGGTGCGGGGTCATGCGTACGCGGTCAACGTCCTGCTGCTTCAGCTCCAGGTAGGAGTCGATGAAGTCGTCGCTGAACACGCCACCACGGGTCAGGAACTCGCGATCGCTGTTCAGGGCTGCCAGGGCTTCGTCCAGAGAACCGGCTACGGTCGGCACTTCTGCGGCTTCTTCCGGCGGCAGGTCGTACAGGTTCTTGTCCATGGCATCGCCCGGATGGATCTTGTTGATGATACCGTCCAGACCGGCCATCAGCTGGGCAGCAAAGGCCAGGTACGGGTTGGCAGCCGGATCCGGGAAGCGCACTTCGATACGACGGGCTTTCGGGCTCGGTACCACCGGGATACGGATAGACGCTGAGCGGTTACGGGCGGAGTAGGCCAGCATGACCGGGGCTTCATAGCCCGGCACCAGACGCTTGTAGGAGTTGGTGGTCGGGTTGGCGAAGGCGTTGATGGCCTTGGCGTGCTTGATGATGCCGCCGATGTAGTGCAGCGCCATCTCGGACAGACCGCCGTACAGGTCGCCGGCGAACAGGTTGACGCCATTCTTGGCCAGGGACTGGTGGCAGTGCATGCCGGAGCCGTTGTCACCGAACATGGGTTTCGGCATGAAGGTGACGGTCTTGTTGTAGGCGTGGGCCACGTTGTGGATCACGTACTTCAGTACCTGTACTTCGTCAGCCTTCAGGGTAAGGGTGTTGAAGCGGGTCGCGATCTCGTTCTGACCGGCAGTGGCCACTTCGTGGTGGTGAGCTTCAACAACCTGGCCCATCTCTTCCAACACCAGACACATGGCGGCACGGATGTCCTGGGAGGAGTCAACCGGGGCAACCGGGAAATAGCCACCCTTGACGAAGGGACGGTGACCCTTGTTGCCGTGCTCGTAGTTGGTACCGGAGTTCCAGGCAGCTTCTTCGGATTCGATCTTCACGAAGCTGTGACCCATGGTGTTGGAGAAGGTGATGTTGTCGAACATGAAGAATTCCGGCTCCGGCCCGAACAGCACGGTGTCAGCGATGCCGCTGGACTTCAGGAAATCTTCTGCACGCTTGGCGATGGAGCGCGGATCGCGGTCATAGCCTTGCATGGTAGCAGGTTCCAGCACGTCACAGACGATGTTCAGAGTGGTCTCTTCGGTGAAGGGATCCAGTTTGGCGGAGGCCGGGTCCGGCATCAGTACCATGTCGGACTCGTTGATGCCCTTCCAGCCGCCGATGGAAGAACCATCGAACATCTTGCCGTCTTCGAAGAAATCTTCATCAACCTGATGAGCAGGGATGGATACGTGCTGCTCTTTACCCTTGGTGTCGGTAAAGCGCAGATCAACAAACTTGACTTCGTGTTCCTGGATCAGGGCCAAAACGTTCTGGGCTGACATGCTAAGTAACCTCCGGTGTTAAAACTCTTTTGGGTGAATGCGTCGTCGTATTCACATAAGCCAGTATCGTGCCAAGTTTGTGACAGCTTGATTTCAGGGCAGTCCCGGCAGGATGGCTCCCCAAAAGTAGGCGCTTTCGCGTCGGAATGCATCAAATTAGTGCGTCACTGGATCGTTTTGGTGCACTGAAATGGTGCGCAATAACGGAGTCACGAGGCGCCCAAGCAGGCTTTGTGGGACGGGTCTATGATCCAGATCCGTTGATGTGCGCGAATGTACTGCAATTCTGCTAGGCAGATCACAAAGGCGAGAGTACAATTAGCGCCCAATTTTACCCGGTGTATTGAGGCGAGAATGTTAGATAATTTACGCAATATTGCGATTATTGCGCACGTTGACCACGGCAAAACCACGCTGGTGGACAAGCTGCTGCAGCAGTCCGGTACCCTGGACCGCTCCACGGAAGGTCAGGAACGGATCATGGACTCCAATGATCTGGAACGGGAACGTGGCATCACCATTCTCGCCAAGAACACTGCGATCCGCTGGAACGACTACCGCATCAACATCGTGGATACCCCGGGTCACGCCGACTTCGGTGGTGAAGTTGAGCGCGTACTCTCCATGGTTGACTCCGTGCTGCTGCTGGTTGACGCGGTAGACGGCCCGATGCCGCAAACCCGCTTCGTGACCCAGAAGGCATTTGCCCAGGGTCTGAAGCCGATCGTGGTGATCAACAAGGTTGACCGTCCGGGTGCCCGTCCTGACTGGGTAATGGATCAGGTATTCGACCTGTTCGACAACCTGGGGGCCACCGACGAGCAGCTGGACTTCAAAGTTGTTTACGCCTCTGCACTGAACGGTTGGGCCACCATGGATCTGGACACTCCGTCCGAGAACATGGAACCCCTGTTCCAGGCCATCGTCGACAACGTGGAAGCTCCGAAAGCTGACACCAACGGCGCATTCCAGATGCAAATCTCCCAGCTGGACTACAACTCCTACGTGGGCGTTATCGGTATCGGCCGCATCACCCGCGGTCGCGTCAAGACCAACCAGCAGGTGACCGTGGTCGGCGCCGATGGCAAGACCCGCAATGGCAAGGTTGGCCAGGTGCTGGGTTACCTGGGTCTGTCCCGTACCGAAGTGACCGACGCGCAAGCGGGCGACATCATCGCCATCACAGGTCTGGGCGAGCTGAAGATCTCCGACACCATCTGCGACACCGGTGCCGTTGAAGCGCTGCCGCCGCTCTCCGTTGACGAGCCGACCGTGAACATGACCTTCCAGGTCAACACCTCGCCGTTCGCCGGTAAAGAAGGCAAGTTCGTCACCTCCCGCAACATCCTGGAGCGTCTGAACCAGGAGCTGGTCCACAACGTGGCCCTGCGCGTGGAAGAGACCGATGATCCGGACAAGTTCCGCGTATCCGGTCGTGGTGAGCTGCACCTCTCCATCCTGATCGAAAACATGCGTCGCGAAGGCTACGAGCTGGCGGTATCCCGTCCGGAAGTTATCCTGCGCACCGTCGATGGCGAACTGCAAGAACCGTTCGAAACCGTCACCGTGGACGTGGAAGAAGCGCACCAGGGTTCCGTCATGGAACAACTGGGTCTGCGTAAAGGCGAAATGACCAACATGACCCCGGATGGCAAGGGCCGTGTTCGCCTCGACTTCATGATCCCGAGCCGTGGCCTGATCGGCTTCCAGACCGAGTTCATGACCCTGACCTCAGGTACCGGTCTGTTGTACCACACCTTTGACCACTACGGTCCGCACAAGGGTGGCAACATCGGTGAGCGTCAGAACGGCGTGCTGATCTCCAACGCAACCGGCAAGGCCCTGACCTACGCCCTGTTCGGTCTGCAGGACCGTGGTCGTCTGTTCATCGGTCACGCGACCGAAGTGTACGAAGGCCAGGTGATCGGTATCCACTCCCGCTCCAACGACCTGACCGTCAACTGCCTGAAGGGCAAACAGCTGACCAACATGCGTGCCTCCGGTACCGATGAAGCTCAGGTGCTGACTCCGCCGATCCGCATGTCTCTGGAACAGGCCCTCGAGTTCATCGACAACGACGAACTGGTAGAAGTGACTCCGAAGAGCATCCGCATTCGCAAGAAGTTGCTGACCGAGCTGGATCGCAAGCGCGCCGGCCGTGGTTGATATGATGCGTTGAGTGGCCATGGCCACTCCATGCAGGCAAGCGGGCCCAAACCTCTGGTTTGGGCCCGCTTTTATTGTCTGGCACTGCTCTGTTCAACCCATGCATTACTGATGGCGAGGCAGGGCAGTGGATAAACAAAAGCCGCGGGTCGTGAGACTCGCGGCTTTTTCATTGCTTCGTCGGTAGCGCTTACTGGCGCCAGAACGAGGGGAAGAAGAGCACGGCGACGGTCAGGATCTCGAGGCGCCCCAACAGCATGCCGAACGACATCAACCACTTGGCCGAATCGGGCAGGCTGGCGAAGTTGGTGCTGGGACCGACCACAGGTCCCATCCCGGGACCCACGTTGGCCACCGCCGTGATGGCGCTGGAGATGGAGGTGAGCGGGTCCAGCCCGATGGCGCCGAGCAAGGCGGCGATCACCAGTATGATGGCGAAGTAGGCCAGCACGAAGGAGATCATGGAGCGGATGATGGCGTCATTGACGGTGCGGCCGTTGTATTTCTGTGGAAACACGGCGGAGGGGTGCATCAGCTGGCGCATCTGCTTCTTGAACAGGGCGAAAGCAACCTGAATACGGAATATCTTCAGGCCCCCCGCCGTCGAGCCGGAGCAGGCCCCCAGCGCCAGCAGCACGATGAAGAGAATGCTGGTGAGCGGCCCCCAGGTGCCGAAGTCGCCGAGGCCGTAACCCGTGGTGGTGAGTACAGAGACGATATTGAAGCTGCTGATGCGCAGGGCGTCCCAGAAATCGAATACGTCCCGCTGCCACAGGTAGAGGGTCATGATGAGGGTGACCCAAACCACCAGCCAGAAGAAGCCCCGCACCTGGGCATCCTTGAACAGGCTGTAGTCCCTGTGATTGAGGCTCTGCACATAAAGCAGGAAGGGCAGGCCGCCCAGGAACATGAAGACGGTACCGATCCAGTGGGCAGAGGGGGAGAAGTGGGACATGGATTGGTCAGAAGTGGAGTAGCCGCCGGTACTCAGGGTAGTCATGGCGTGATTGACCGCCTCAAACATGGTCATGCCGCTCGCCCAGTAGGCCATGAAGCAGAGCATGGAGAGCACCAGATAGACCACGACGATATTGTTGGCCACCGTTTTGGCGCGCGGAGCGCTCTTGTCGGACCAATCCGAGCTTTCGGTCTGGAACAGCTTCATGCCACCGACGTTGAGGTAGGGCAGTACTGCTACCGCCATCACGATGAAACCGACCCCGCCAAGCCACTGCAGGATGGATCGCCACAACAGGATGCTGTGGGCCATGTTGTCGAGCCCGGAGAGCACGGTGGAGCCGGTGGTGGTCACTCCCGACATGGTTTCGAAGTAGGCGTCAGCAAACGTGATGTGAGTGATGAAGACGAACGGCAAGGCGCCAAAGACGCATGCCACTACCCAGACCGAGGTGGTGAGCAGAAACATCTCCCGCACCCCGAGGTGAAACTCCGCCTTGCGGCCATAGTGGAGGCAGAGCAGGGCGGCGCCATGGGTGATGAGCACCGACTTGAGAAATTCGACGAAGCCTTCGGAGCCGGTCAGCAGTGCCAGCAGGGTGGGCAGCCACATGAAGAGCGCCAGCTTGGAGAGCACCAGTCCGAGAGTGAAGATGATAGGTCGCAGCTTGATCATGCCGGATAACCTGGTCGTTGATTAAAAAAAGACCCGGACCATTCCCTTGGAGGGAGCAGGCCGGGTCGGATTTGGCTGTCTGTACGCATTTGAACGTTACAGGAAGAAGGGGCTTGGCTGGAACAGCCGCTCCACTTCCGGAATGTACTTCTTGTCCACCAGGAACATGACCACATGGTCATCTTGCTGGATCTGCGTACGGTCGTGGGCGATCAGTACTTCATCCCCCCGAACCACGGCACCGATAGTGGTGCCGGGCGGCAGCTTGAGCTCGCCCACCGTCTTGCCCACCACCTTGGAGGTGTTTTCGTCGCCGTGGGCGATAGCCTCGATGGCCTCGGCGGCACCGCGGCGCAGACTGTAGACGTTGGCGATATCGGCCCGTCGCACGTGGGTCAGCAGGGCCGAAATGGTGGCCTGCTGGGGCGAGATGGCGATGTCGATGGAGCCACCCTGCACCAGATCCACGTAGGCGCCGCGCTGGATCAGTACCATGGTCTTCTTGGCGCCCATCTTCTTGGCGAGCAGGGCCGACATGATGTTGGCCTCGTCCTCGTTGGTCACCGCGATGAAGACATCGATCTGGTCGATGTGCTCCTCCGCCAGCAGCTCCTGATCCGCCGCATCGCCGCAGAAGACGATGGTGTTTTCCAGCAACTCGGAGAGTTGCTCGGCCCGCTTCAGGTTGCGCTCGATGAGCTTGACGCTGTAGCGCTTCTCCAGCTGGCGGGCGAGGCCGGCGCCGATATTGCCGCCTCCGACGATCATGATGCGCCGGTAGGGGCTCTCGAGTCGCTGCAGCTCCGACATCACGGCACGGATATGGCCGGCGGCGGCGACGAAGAAGACCTCGTCATCCGCTTCTATGATGGTGGTGCCTTGCGGGCGGATGGGGCGTCCCTGACGGAAGATGGCAGCCACCCGGGTCTCGATGTTGGGCATATGTTCACGCAGGGTGGAGAGGGCATTGCCCACCAACGGGCCGCCGTAGTAGGCCTTGACCGCCACCAGGCCGACCCGGCCACCGGCGAAATCCACTACCTGCAGAGCCCCCGGATATTCGATGAGGCGCCGCACATAGTCGGTCACCAGTTGCTCGGGGGCGATCAGGTGATCCACCGGCACGGATTCCGGCAAGAACAGACGATCCCGCTCGGTCAGATAGGCCGGTGAGCGGATCCGCGCCACCTTGTTCGGCGTGTTGAACAGGGAGTAGGCCACCTGGCAGGCGATCATGTTGGTTTCGTCGCTGTTGGTGACGGCCACCAGCATGTCGGCATCCTGGGCGCCCGCCTCGCGCAGCACCTTGGGGTGGGCGCCGTGGCCATTGACCACTCGCAGATCGAACTTGTCCTGCAACTCGCGCAGCCGCTCGCTGTCGGTATCGACGATGGTGATGTCGTTGTTCTCCCCGGCCAGGTTCTCGGCCAGGGTGCCGCCGACCTGGCCGGCGCCCAGAATGATGATCTTCATACGGACCGTTTACTCACGTTGGTGCGGTAAAGGGGGCCGCCAGCACAGGCCAGGCGGGGCTCCCGAATGATGCCGGACATGCCGGGCTCACTGCTTGATCAGCTTGGCATAGTAGAAGCCGTCCATTTCGGCCTCGCCCGGCAGGAACTGACGCCCCGGGCACTCCGGCGTGTCTTCTGCGTGCAGTGGCACCAGGGTGGCATCCGGCGTCGCCGCCAGGAAGGCGCGGATCTGTTCGCGATTCTCCTCCGGCAGTACGGAGCAAGTTGCGTAGAGCAGGGTACCGCCGCTCTTCAGCTTTGCCCAGAGTGCGTTGAGGATGCGGCGCTGCAGCTCGGCCAGTTCACGAATGTCCTGATCCCGGCGCAGCCACTTGATGTCGGGGTGACGGCGGATGACGCCGGTCGCGGAGCAGGGGGCATCCAGCAGGATGCGATCAAACTGCCCATCTGGCCACCACTGTTCCGGCGCGCTGGCATCGCCGTGGATCACTTGGGCGGTGAGGCTGATGCGCTCCAGGTTTTCCCGTACCCGAGTCAGGCGGTGTTCGTCGGCATCGACCGCGACGACGCCTGCCAGCTTGGGTTGGCGTTCCAGCAGGTGTGCGGTCTTACCGCCAGGAGCAGCGCAGGCATCCAGCACCCACTCACCCGGCTGCGGGTCGAGCAGGGCTGCGGCCTGTTGGGCCGCACCATCCTGTACCGAGCAGTCACCCACCTCGAAACCGGGTAGCTTGGCCACGTCGCAGGGGCGCTCCAGCAGGATGCAGTCCTCACCCTCTTCACCAGCCACTGCATTGATGCCGGCTTCGGCCATGCGTGCCAGCATCTGGTCGCGGCTCTGGCGCTGGCTATTGTTGCGGATCCACATGGGCGGGCGCTGGTTGTTGGCCTCCATGATGAATTCCCACTCGTCGGGATAGGCCTGACGCAGGCGCTTGGTGAGCCACTCGGGATGACCGAGGCGAATGCTGGGGACGCGGTCGATGCGCAGCAGAATGACTTCGGCGCTGCGCTGGAAGTTGCGCAGCACGCCGTTGATGAGGCCGCGCAAGGAAGATCCCTTGAGCAGCTTGACGGCATTGACGGTCTCGGCCACTGCGGCGTGGGCCGGAATCCGGGTGTAAATGAGTTGGTAGAGGCCGACCAGGATCAGGTAGTGGAAGATACGGCTCTTGTTCTTGAGCGGTTTGTCCATCATCTCGCCGACCGCCGCATCGAGGCGGGGCAGCCAGCGCAGGGTGCCGTAGCAGAGTTCTTGCAGGAGGGCGCGATCGCGAGGCGCAACCTTCTCTTGAGCAGCAGGCAGTACGGCTGAGAGGGACTGGCCCTGATCCAGCACCTGTTGAATGACGAGAGCGGCCTGTGCACGTGTTTTCATATGATTACCTTAGATGCGCAAGTCGGGGCCTGAGCCCCGCTTGTTTCAATTCAATTGCGTGCCGGGTTCAAACCAGTCGCGGCGAGAGTTGAGCAGATCCGTGACGGACATGGCTTTCTTGCCGGGCGGTTGCAGGGTCAGCAGGCGCAGCACACCCTTGCCGGTGGCGATATCGATCCCCTGCTTGTCGGCCTTGAGCAGGGTACCGGCACTCTGGCCGTGTTCGTGCTCGATGACCTCGGCCTGCCACACCTTGATGGTCTGACCGGCGACCTCGCACCAACTGATGGGCCAGGGATTGAAGGCGCGGATGCAGCGCTCGATAGCGACGGCGTCCATCGTCCAGTCGATGCGGGCCTCTTCCTTGGAGAGCTTCTGGGCATAGTTGGCCAGGGCATCGTCCTGCGGCTCGGCGGTCGTGTTGCCGGCAGCCATGGCATCGACGGTGTCGACCAGCGCCTGCGGGCCCAGTTCGGCCAGTTTGTCATAGAGGCTGGTGGAGGTTTCGTCGGCTGCGATGGGGCAGCTCACCTTGCGGATCATGGCGCCGGTATCCAGCCCCACATCCATCTGCATGATGGTCACGCCGGTCTCGGCATCGCCAGCCCAGATGGCTCGCTGAATAGGAGCAGCACCACGCCAGCGCGGCAGCAGGGAGCCATGCACATTGATGCAACCCAGACGCGGGGTATCGAGCACGGCCTTGGGCAAGATCAGGCCATAGGCCACCACGACCATCAGATCGGCGCCCAGTGACGCCAGTTCAGCCTGCGCCTCTTCGTTGCGCAGGGAGGCGGGCTGGTAGACCGGCAGATTATGGGCGAGGGCCAGTTCCTTGACCGGGCTGGCGGTGAGTTTCTGGCCGCGGCCGGCCGGCTTGTCCGGCTGGGTGTAAGCGGCGACGACCTCATGGTCGGAAGACAACAACGCCGCCAGGTGACGGGCGGCGAAGTCGGGAGTACCGGCAAAAATCAGTTTCAACTTATTCAATGCAGCAGATCCTCAAAGGGCTTTGCGATCTTCTCGGGCCATTTTTTCCAGCTTTTGGCGGATGCGCTGGCGCTTGAGCGGCGACAGGTAATCCACAAAGAGTTTGCCCATCAAATGATCCATCTCATGTTGGATGCAGATGGCGAGCAGATCGTCGGCCTCCAGTTCAAAGGGCTTGCCGTGACGATCCAGAGCCCGGATCTTGACCTGTTCGAAACGGGGAACCAGAGCCCGGCTGCCCGGGACGGAGAGACAGCCTTCTTCGATACCAGTGCTGCCACTCTGCGCAATTATCTCCGGGTTGATCAATACCAGAGGATGTTCACGGTTTTCAGAGACATCGATCACTATGATGCGCTGATGAATGTCGACCTGAGTCGCGGCCAGGCCAATGCCTTCCTCCGCGTACATGGTTTCGAACATATCATCTACAATCTGTTGTAACTCGGGTGTAAAGGTCTCGACAGGGGCTGCGATTGTACGCAGACGCTCATCGGGGAAACGCAATACATCTAGAATGGCCATAGTTTTTTCTTTAGTTTCGTATAAATGCAGTCAATATTGGCGTAATTCTAGTCATTTACGCCGACAAAAAACAGCAACACTTTGCGCGCAGAAGTAACAGGGAGTGTTATGTATCTGAAGCAAACCATCTTTGCCTGCCTGCTGGCCACCGTGAGTCAGGGCATTCTGGCCGATCAGCTGAAGCTGAAAGCAGGCTACCCCGAGAGCTATGTGGTGCAGAAAGGAGACACCCTGTGGGATATCTCCGGCAAGTATCTGGCCGAGCCCTGGCTCTGGCCCCGTCTCTGGAACATCAATCCGCAGATTGCCAATCCGCACTGGATCTACCCCGGTGATGTGCTGCACCTGAGCTGGGTCAATGGCGAACCACGCTTGGGCAAAGCGACGCAGGGGGGCAAGCAGGTCATCCGTCTCAGCCCCAAGAGCCGTTACGAGAACAAGGCCAACCCGATTCCCACGCTGCCCATCAGCGAGATAGGCCCCTTCCTGCAAACCGATCATATTCTGGCGGACACTCGCCAGCAGAAGAGCCTGCCTTATGTGCTGGGGTCGGACAAGAAACATATTGGCATGCTGGAGGGGGATACCCTCTACGTGCAAGGGGATCTGGTTCCGGGCCAGAATTATGGCATCTATCATCCCGGCGTCATCTACAAGGATCGCGAAACGGGTGAATTGCTTGGCCAGGAAGCGATTTTTGCTGGCACGATCCGTGCCGTGGCCCGCCTGGATGGCAACCGGACCGAGGCAACCCTCACCCATAACCAGCGTGAAGTCATGCAGGGTGACAAGGTGATGGTGTTGCCCGAGCAAGAGAGTCTACCCGCGGTCTTTATGCCCAAGGCTGCGCCGACCATTACCCCTGGCTATATTGTTGACTTGCTCAACAAGACCCGTGGCGGTGGCAAATTTGATGTGGTACTCATCAACAAGGGAAGCCGGGATCTGCTGGCGGCGGGGGATGTGCTGGACATACGTCGCCCGGGTGCCGGCTTGGTGACCAAAAATGGCAAGGTGCAGTACAGAGAGCTGTCATCTGTCTATGACAAGGTGTTTCACAGCAACAACCGCAAAGCGGCTCTGCCTTCTGAAGCCATTGCCAGAGTCATGTTGTTCAAGGTGTATGACAAGCTGAGTTACGGTCTCATCATGCAGAGCAACGACATGGTGAGTTCGGGTTATCAGGTTACCCATTTCTGAGGTGAACTATCCCGACGGGCGGCTGGCCCTCTGGCTGACATTGGAAGCCGTCACGGGGATCGGCCCTGTGACGGCTTCTCGTTTGCTGGAACGGGTGGGTGGCGACATCCTGACATTGTTTGAGAGCGATGAAGCCAGTCTGCATGGCATGGGACTCTCTTCCGAGCAGATCAGACAGTTAAGATGGCCATCACCGGTTGTTGAAGGGGGGCTGAGGTGGGCCTGTGATCCCGGTAATCATCTTGTTCCTCGTGATCATCCGGCCTACCCGGCTTTGCTGGGTGAAATCCCGGCGGCCCCCTTGTTGCTCTATTGTCGTGGTGATTTGTCAGCCCTGGTGTTGCCGCAGCTGGCCATGGTCGGCACCCGTCATCCTACCTATGCCGGCAAAGACAATGCTGCGCGTCTGTGTGCCGAGCTGGTAGCGTGCGGGCTGGCGATAACCTCAGGACTGGCGCTGGGGATCGATGGCATCTGTCATCAGCAGGCCTTGACGAGTGGCTGTGTCACACTTGCCGTATTGGGCTCCGGCCTTGACTGTATCTATCCCAAGCGTCATCAGGGGCTGGCGGTTAATATTCTGGAGCGTGGTGGTTTGCTTGTCTCCGAGTTTGCGCCGGACAAGGGACCGCTTGCCGAGCATTTTCCTCGCCGTAATCGCATTATCAGCGGCCTCTCTTTGGGGACTCTGGTGGTGGAGGCGACCGAGCAGAGTGGCTCGCTGATCACCGCTCGTTATGCGCTTGAGCAGGGGCGCGAGGTTTTTGCGGTTCCCGGTGCCCCTCAAAATGAACAAGCGACGGGCTGCAACAGATTAATTCAACAAGGTGCCAAACTTGTGCTGAATGCAGCCGATATAGTGGAAGAGCTGCCCATGTTGATGGGATCTTGGCAAAGGCAACGAGTGGCTCCTGCACCACAGATTAATAGCGAATTGCCTTATGCCGATTTGTTGGATAACGTAGGTTATGAGACCACGAGCGTGGATACCGTCGCCGAACGGGCTCAGCTCCCTGTCGAAGTGGTACTGGGCAGGTTGGTGGAGCTGGAACTGGCCGGGGCAGTGATGGCGGTAGCCGGTGGATACGTCAGAACGAGGAGGGCGAATCATGTTTGATGTATTGATGTACCTTTTCGAGACCTACATCCACAGCGATGCAGATGTGATGGTGGAACAGGACGAGCTCACCGACGAGTTGAGCCGTGCCGGTTTCGACAAAGACGAGATCGAAAAAGCGCTCAGCTGGCTGGAGCGGCTGGCCAATCTGCATGATAGCGAGCGGGAGGTGTACGTCTCCGCCAGCGCGCAAGGTTCGATGCGTATCTACGCCCCGCAAGAGCTGGCTCGCCTCAGCACGGAATGTCGTGGCTTCCTGCTTTTCCTGGAGCAGGCTCAGGTACTGAATGCCGAAACCCGTGAAATCTGCATCGAGCGCCTGCTTGAGCTGGACAAGCCGGATATCGAGCTGGATGACCTGAAATGGGTTGTCATGATGGTGCTGTTCAACGTCCCCGGCAGTGAAAACGCATATCAGCAGATGGAAGAGCTGGTGTTTGACGAGTCAGACGGCGTCATCCACTGACAGTCCGCCGCCGCGCTGGTAGAATCTGGAGCATCTGGATTTCAAGGCGCGGCACATGTCAAAAATCGATCACCACCTCTTCTCTGCCCATGAGCATGCGTTCGAGCGCGAGCCCTGCCCGCAATGTGGCGCCGAGCTGGTGATCCGTCAGGGCAAACATGGCTTGTTTCTTGGCTGCTCCGCCTACCCTTCCTGCGACTATATCCGCTCCCTGACGCCATCCGGTCGTGATATCGAAAAAGTGCTCGAAGGTTCCGTCTGCCCGGATTGCGGTCATCCCCTGGCGATCAAAAAGGGTCGTTATGGCCTGTTTGTGGGATGCACCCAGTATCCGGCCTGCCAGCATATCGAATCCCTGCAGGAAAGTGATGACACCCAGATCCTGTGTCCTGATTGTGGCAAGGGGCATCTGGTGAGCCGAACCTCTCGCTATGGCAAGCAGTTTTACTCCTGTGATGCTTACCCCCATTGCAAATATGTGGTGAACGACAAACCTATCCCCATGCCATGTCCCGAGTGTGGTTGGGGCATCATGGTAGAGAAAAAAGTGAGGGGTGCGTTGCGCTGGGTGTGCCCGCAAAAGAAATGTGGCCATCAAAGTGAGCGGTTATAAGTCCGCTGCACAACCAGGTTGCAGCATTGCTAGTAAATTCAATCCTTTGGACTAGGGAAATTACCTGCCATACATAGCCCTTCGTTACCGTATCACTGGGTTCTGATCCAACCTTTCCCGTATGCAAACTGCTCTCGATAAGCTCAACTCGCTTGAGATCAAGGCTGAAGTTAGCGTCATCTCCGTACTCTGCCAGTCATCTCTCAGTCGGTGACCGACCTAGAGGCCCGTGGCTGCCAGGTCTCAATATGTGCCATTGGCCGGGCGATTCATCAGACAAGCCATTGCCAGCATCACGCCCGTTCCATGATGGGGGTTCCCATCTATAGTGGTTTGCTCAAAGAGCTGGTTGCTCAGATGCTGGTGGTGAGGGATGATGCGTGGGCAGCCAAGGGTGTGCCAAACGCCAGCTCAAGATTGAGGAGATGGTAGCCAGGGGGGCCGCACTGCAGGTACGACTCAACGTAGATTAAATGATGTGGCTGTTATCCGATTGAGCGCTATTTTCCTCTCTGGAAAGTGCGATCACAGCGGTGGCGGTCATGTAACAGGTTCAACCCAATGATGAGGTGGCAGCCCGACTGCCGCATGTGTTATGTCCAACGAATTTGAACGCGCCGTTGCAGCCCTTCGCCAGGAAGGGGTAATTGCCTATGCCACCGAGGCCGTATTTGGTCTGGGTTGTGATCCTGATTCCGAACCGGCGGTCCAGCGCTTGCTGGCCATCAAGCAACGTCCGGTGGAGAAGGGTCTTATCCTGATCGCAGCCGAGCTGGCGCAGTTGCAGGATTATATCGACCTGGATCAGCTGAGCGATGAACAGCGCCAACGGGTCGAAGAGAGCTGGCCAGGTCCCTTTACCTGGATCATGCCCGCCAAACCAAATACCCCTTCATGGTTGACTGGCCAGTTCAATACTCTGGCTGTTCGGGTGACGGCACATCCTCAGGTGCAGGCCCTGTGCCGTGCTTTTGGCAAACCGCTGGTCTCTACCAGTGCCAACCTGACCGGTGAGGAGCCTGCCCGCCGGGTGGCGGATATTGGAGAATTGCTGGCAAGCCAGCTGGCCTATATTCTGCCCGGAGAGGTTGGTGGTCAGGCGAATCCATCAGAAATCAAGGATGCCAGAACCGGCGCCATCATCCGGGCTTCCTGACCCGGACGGTGAACTTGGCTTGGCTATGACGGGCGTCGAGGGCGCCACAATCGCACAATAACAAGGACAGGGCGAACAGATCCTGCCTCACTGGAGACAAGATGAGCAAACCGGATGTGGCCGAGGTCAAGGCCTTCCTGTTGCAGCTACAGGACGAAATCTGTCGCGGTCTGGAACAGGCCGATGGAACTGGACACTTTGTTGAGGATGCCTGGCTGCGCGAGGGGGGCGGCGGTGGCCGAACCCGGGTGCTGCGTCACGGCGCCGTCATCGAGCAGGGGGGGGTCAACTTCTCCCACGTGTATGGTGATGCGATGCCTGCATCGGCGACTGCCCATCGTCCCGAGTTGGCGGGGCGCCGGTTCGAAGCCATGGGGGTGTCGCTGGTGATCCACCCGCATAACCCCTATGTGCCGACCAGCCATGCCAATGTCCGGTTTTTCATTGCCGAGAAAGAGGGTGAAGAACCTATCTGGTGGTTCGGGGGCGGTTTCGATCTGACGCCGTTTTATCCGTTCGAAGAGGATGTGCGGCACTGGCATCAGGTATCCCATGAGCTTTGCCAGCCCTTTGGCGAGGAGATTTACCCCGAGTTCAAGGCGTGGTGTGACCGCTATTTCTATCTCAAGCATCGTAACGAGACACGTGGGGTAGGGGGCCTCTTCTTCGATGACTTGAACCGTTGGCCGTTTGCCGACTGTTTCGCCTTCATGCAGGCGGTGGGCCGAGGCTATCTCGAGGCTTATCTGCCGATTGTCGAGCGACGCAAGGCCTTGCCCTATGGTGAGCGGGAGCGAGAATTCCAGCTCTACCGTCGTGGTCGCTATGTAGAGTTCAACCTGGTTTATGACCGTGGCACCTTGTTCGGGTTGCAGACTGGGGGGCGCACCGAATCCATCCTGATGTCGATGCCGCCTCTGGCGCGCTGGGAATATGACTGGCAGCCTGCTGCAGGTAGCCCGGAGGCCCTGCTCTACAGCGATTACCTCACGCCTCGAGAGTGGCTGTGACAAAAGGGGCCGCCTGCGGCCCCTTTCTGTTGCCGAGATTCGGCTTGTCCCTGAGAGGGAAAACCCGTTAAATCGGAACATCGCCCTCTGCTGGAATGCTTTGATGGATCATTATCTGGTTTTTGGCCACCCGGTGCGCCATAGCAAATCTCCCTTCATCCACACCCTGTTTGCCAGACAGACTCAACAAGAGTTGGAGTACGGGCTGGCCGAGCCTGCCGTCGATCAATTTGCTGCTGCTTTGCACGATTTTTTTGCCCAGGGGGGCAAGGGGTGTAACGTCACGGTGCCATTTAAAGAGCAGGCGTTCGCATTGGTGAATCAACTGAGCCCCAGGGCCAAGCGGGCCGGGGCAGTCAATACCATCAAGCTGACCGACGATGGTGTGTTGCTTGGAGACAATACCGACGGCGCCGGCCTGGTAGCTGACCTGAAATCCCATGAGGTGTCTCTGGCTGGTTGCCGGATCTTGTTGCTGGGTGCCGGTGGCGCGGCTCGTGGGGCCTTGGCGCCGTTATTGGCCGAACAACCACGCGAACTAGTGATTGCCAATCGCACTCACGCCAAAGCCGAACAGCTGGCTGCCGAGTTTAGTGATTTGGGCACGGTAACGGCGCAAACTTATGAACAGCTGAGCGGATCTTTCGATCTTGTCATCAATTCAACCTCGGCCAGTTTGCAAGGTGAGTTGCCACCACTGTCGCCTGCCCTGATTCATGCTGATATCGCCATTTATGACATGATGTATGGTGCTACGGACACGCCTTTCATCACCTGGGCCAGGCAGCAGGGGGCCCGTCATGCCATGGACGGACTGGGCATGCTGGTGGAGCAAGCCGCAGAGGCGTTCACCGTGTGGCGTGGCATCCGGCCAGGTACTAAACAAGTATTGAGAGAGCTGAAGCGTAATCTGGGGATTCTATGAACCAAGGTATTCTTTTTCCCGACTTGATGGAGTGGCAAGCTCAAGAGCAGCGGGTGCACTTCCCGGCCCAGCAGATGGGTGCGCTGATAAATTGCTACATCAGCCGCCGCAGACTGGAGAAAATGACCGGGCTTGTACTGACGAAGGAAGGTGACATAGTGCGGGCATTCGAAAGTGTGCGCTTTGACATTGAGGATATAGCGGAAAAACTCATTGAAGAACAAGAGTTTGGCGAAGATGGCGCCATCTACCTTTGATTTTTTCAGGTTTTTTTTCTTCGCGTCGGAACTTCTATGGCCCGCCGTGGACTAACTAGATAGTTGAGGAAGTGCTAGCTAGTCACCTTTATAACTCCCCGGTATTCGTACTGGGGATTTTTTTATCTAAATGAAAAATAAAGACTTTTTGTCTCGTTTCGAGTTTGGAATTTAATTACATAAATTACTTTCACTTTTTGCTGCTTTGTTGTACGATTCTCGGCGTAGGGTACAGAGGTAAGATGTTCTATCTTTCAGACCTTTTATTTCACGTAATTGAATGTGGCTGAATAGCAGCCCCGATGAGATTCTCGTCGGGGTGTTTTTTTATGCGTAGTGTTTAGAGTAAATGCTTTAATTTGCCGGTGCATTTGTTAGAATGAGGTGCTTCTTGAGGAAATACCTATCGTCGTGGTTCTCAAGAATCAGCTTCTTCCCAATTTTTTGAACTTCTTGTTTCAGGCCGGGTGACAGCACTGTCATTCGGCCTCATTTTTATCCCGTCTCGTACGTGAAATGTAATTAAATTACAGCATTGTCTTTTTAGGTGATTTTATTACTTCTTGCACGCACCAGCGTGAAAACGATATCAGAATTTTGAAAGGTTAATTCTCTTTGATAATTAAATCTCTATCTATCTGATAATTAAGAATGACTTTGTTGATGCGGGTAAAGGGTGGGGGTGGGGATGGGGAGAAAGAATGGAGAGAAAATATCAATCTGAAACCCTTTCAATCAGCGGAGGAGGATCTCCGCCAATTGCAAGGAAAGACGAGGAGCGGATTACTCCTCGCTAGACTCCTGTTCGTCGGCATCGACGAGACCTTCATCCGCGCCGGCCAGATACCAGTCGGTCAGGGTCTTCGCCAGCTTTTCTACGCCGATATTGCTGAGTGACGAGAAGGCTTCCACCTGGATCTGCGGACCCAGGCTGGCAACAGCTTGACGTACCTTGATCACCTGATTGTTGCGGGGACCCGGGCTCAATTTGTCCGCCTTGGTCAGCAGCAGCATCACCGGCAGCTCGCGGTGAGTACTCCACTCCAGCATATTCATATCGGTGTCTTTGAGCGGGTGGCGAATGTCCATCAAGATCACCAGTCCTTTCAATGACTCACGACGCTGCAGATACTCTGCCAGTGATTTTTGCCACTTGAGCTTCATTTCCAGCGGAACTTGGGCATAACCGTAGCCTGGCAGGTCGACCAGACGTTTGCCCGGTTCCAGTTCGAACAGGTTGATGAGCTGGGTACGGCCCGGGGTCTTACTGGTCCGAGCCAGGTTCTTGTGTTTGGTCAAGGTGTTCAAAGCAGATGACTTGCCGGCATTGGAACGGCCTGCAAACGCGATCTCGACACCCCCATCATTTGGCAGGTGGCGGATGTCGGGTGCGCTGGTCACAAAATGCACCTTATTGAAATTCAGAATTTGTGTATCCAACGTAAATTCCCTATGGAGATAGAGGGTTATGGAGTTACTTTTTTGTAAAATAGTGTAAAATGGCGTCGCTTAAACGCGTTTATTTTAACATGCCTTCAGCGGCATGGGATCTGGAAGCCTAATAACGAAAAGTTGGAACGCCATGAAGAACCTAGTCATTACTCTTGCTCTGATGGTTGGCGTAACGGGGATGGCACAAGCCACAGGCGATGCCGCTGCGGGACAGACCAAGGCTGCCGTTTGTGCGGCTTGTCATGGACCGGACGGAAACAGCCTGGTTGATATGTACCCCAAAATTGCTGGTCAGCACGCATCATATATCAAAAAGCAGTTGATTGAACTCAAGGCAGCCGCTTCCGGCCAAACTGGTCGGGTTGCGCCCGTGATGGGGCCGATGGCATTGCCTTTGTCTGAACAGGACATGGATGATCTGGCGGCTTATTTCTCCAGCCAGAAGGTGACGCCGATCGCCGTCCCTGACGATGTCGTCGAAGCAGGCAAGGCTCTCTATATGGGAGGCGACTTGAGTCGTGGTTTGGCTGCCTGTACCGCCTGTCATGGTCCGCGCGGTTCCGGAGTTGAGCAGGCCAAGTATCCGAATTTGTCCGGGCAGCATCCGGCTTACATCAAGGATCAGTTGACCAAGTTCCGTGCTGGCACTCGGGATAACGATCCGAATGGCATGATGCGCGATGTGGCCAAGAAACTGACCGATCAAGATATCGATGTGTTGTCCAAGTATATTGCCGGACTGCACTGATTAGACGATTGCATTGTAGGGTTGCATAACGGGGAGCTTCTGCTCCCCGTTGTTTTTGCTTTCACCTTTCCATTCTCGTAATAGTCCTTGTTGTTTGTAAGAGATCTTCCATTTATCGGGTCGGCCAAGGCTCAAATATCTCTGTGTCTTTTCAAATAACCTCAATTAATCATGTAGTTAAATTGAAAATGCACTTTTATGATGCATAGAATTGATCCCTGAGTGATTGAGCCGCTTTATGGTGTTGATACCATTAATGCAAAGGATTTCTCCGAAAGGCTCATTGCAGGACGCAGTGACAACAGGATGTCAGGCATGGTGGACGCCATGGGCTCTTTGGAGTCGGCAAGGGATTGAAGGATCAGGATGGTGACCATCTCCGGAGCGGGATGGGGGGGCGGGATGGTAAGTATTCACCGGAACAGTATTGACACAGGAAAAATGAGACGATCGTCTCTTGATCCCACTTTCCTGCTTGCTTGATCCTGCTCCTTAGATACGCTCCCCCCATGAGCAAAAACACCATGCATTCCGCGGGAATGCCCACCACTCTGGAGCAGGCCAACGAGCTGATTTATAAGCTCCTCGACCGCATCGCCGAGCTGGAGGACCGCCTCAATCAGCACAGCGGCAACTCCTCCAAGCCGCCTTCCAGCGACGGCCCCGGTGCACCGCCGCCGGCCCGCAAGCGTCCGGCGTCCGGCAAGCAACGGGGGGCGCAGCCCGGTCACAAGGGACATCGCCGCGAGCGGCATCCGCTTGATGCCCGCCTGACCCTGGTCCCGCATTACCCTGCCGCCGATTGCGCTTGCTGTGGCGGGGACATGGTGGCCCATGCCAAACCCTATCAGGTTCATCAGGTGTTCGAGCTGCCCGAGGTGAGCTATCTCGTCACCGAACACCAACTGTATCGTGCGACCTGCTCACGGTGTATCGGCACGACCCAGGCCGCACTGCCAGACAACGTCAGCAGCAGCCAGATGGGGGCCAATCTGCTCAGCTACATCGCGCTGCAAAGCGGCCAGTTTCACCAGAGCGTCAGCCAGATACAGCAGCAGCTCAAACAGCATTTCGGCCTGAGTTTTAGCCGGGGCGCCATCAGTGAGGCGCAGGGGCGGGTGAGTGCCATGCTCACCCCGACCTACCAGGCCATCAAGCAGCAGGTGCAGACGGCCACCCACGTTCATGCCGATGAGACCCGGCATCAGCGGGGTGGAGAGCGCCGCTGGATGTGGCTGGCGCTGAGCAAGATAGCCGTCTGCTTCATGACGGCCTATGGCCGTGGTCAGGAGGCGGCCAAGCGGCTGCTGGGCGCCGAGTTTGACGGGGTGCTGGTGACCGACCAGTACGCCGGCTACCGGTTTATCGACGCCGACCAGCGGCAACTGTGCTGGGCCCACGTGGCCCGCAATCTCGTGGCCATCGCCGAGAGTAGCGAGCAGTGCAACCAGCCCATCGGTGCCCGGTTGGTCTTGCTGGCGGATGCGGTGTTTCGTACCCGGCACCGTTGGGAAAGCGGTGCGTTGAGCAAGCAGAAATACCTGCGCAGGCTCGCGCGTTACCGGCAAAGCTGGCGAAGCCAGTTGGAGCGCGGCGCCCTGTTGTGCAGCAAACGCTACCGTGGACGATGCCAGTTGCTGCTGCGGGATGACGAGATGCTGTGGCGGTTTATGACTGACGACGAAATAGCGCTGACCAACAACGAGGCGGAGCGGGCGCTGCGTGGCTATGTGCTCTGGCGCAAGGGTAGCTACGGCGTGTGGTCTCACCGGGGCGAGCTGTTTCGCCAGCGCATCCTGTCGTTGGTGGAGACCGGCAAGCGATTGGGCCGCTGCCCACAGGAGTGGTTGAGGGCCGTGGTCAGGGCGTGCATCGAGAAGACAGATTATCCCATCCCGGCAGAACTGATGCCGTCAACCCCGTCCTGGTGAATAGATACGCGGGATGCGCATTCTCCTTCGCGATAACAGGATGTTGTCGGCGTGGGTCAAGCAAGCACACGCACATTCAGGACGACTCAATAACAAGGTCAGGAAGACCCTACCCGGATATGATGTGATCATTTGCCGTTACGGACGGATGAAATACGCGGTCTTGCCATTTCGGGAGGTGTTCGCATACACATATCAAGGCAGCTTCGGCTGCCTTTTTTCTGTTGGGTCATTAACCCGGCCCGCCATTCTGTGTCAAAATACCAGCAATATGCCCAGAGGATACCGATCCTGCGGTGTTCAGTGGCCTGAAAAGGCCGGATTGGTGCGGGTTCCTGCTCTTGTTCCAGCCTCACTGCTCCCCGTATCGTGTCCCGCCGGGTGACACCACCCCGGATAGGGTTCAAACCAAGTTATTTTCGGAGTTAGCCATTCATGTCTGCCAAACAACCCACTCGCAAGCCTACTGGCAAGCGCAAAGAATCAGAAGCCAGTGCTCAGGAAGGTCGTGAGCGTAAACGGGCTGCCAAACGTAAGGGGCTGAAGGCGGGCTCTCGCCAGCAGGTCGAACAGCAAGGCAAAAAATCCGGCGCCAAACAGGCAAAAGATCCCCGTATCGGCTCTCGCAAGCCAATTGCTCTGATTGTTGAAGAGAAGAGCATCAAGGCGGCAGCATCCAAGCCGGTGAAAGAGAAGAAGCTGGCGATGACTCCGGAGCAGGAACTGGCGGCCATCGAGAATGATGATCGTCTGAATGCCCTGCTGGATCGTCTCGATGCCGGTGAGACGCTGGATGCCGCCGAGCAGGCCTGGGTCGATCAGCGTGTTGATCGTTATCAGGAGCTGATGGATGAACTTGGCATCATCGACAACGACGATGATGAAGAGGAGTTCTCCTTCGCCGATGAGGAAGCTGAATACGATGAACCTCAGCAGCCGGCCTCTGAAGAGGAGCTGTGGGATCGTTTCACCCAGGTTGATTATCAACCCGAACCGAAGAAGAAGTGATGAGTGGATGGATGCTGGCCGCCCTGTTGGGCGGCCTGATTTTGTCAGGTCTGGCGATTTATGCCGGCATGCTGTTGGCCCGGCTGAAACGGCAGCAAGAGATGCAGTTACAGGCGATCAAGGCGCGTAACGAGCGGATCCTGGATAGCGTGCGAGTGATCGCCCACGCCGTGTTGGAAGGACAGTGTGATTATTCCGAAGGAGCTATTCGCCTGACCAATCTACTTGATGCCTTGCAGATCAAGGAAGGACGCGCTTTTGCTGCTGAATTTCCGGGCCTTTATGGCCTCTACGAAAAGGTGAAAGAGATGCCGACTCACGAGGCACGCCGTGCGCTCAAACGCAACGAAGTGATGAAGCTGGATCTTGAACGCAGTGGCTATGAAGCCGAGCTGGAGACCCAGATCCTCAAGGATGTCGCCCAGTTGAAAGATCTGCAGTTGAGTCAGTGAGCCATCAATAACAAGAAAAGAGGAAGCGAGTGTGCAAGCAGAACAGATTGTGTGGGATCAGGCCCTGATCGAAAAATACAACTACAGTGGCCCGAGATATACCTCCTATCCTACCGCGCTGGAGTTCAATGAGAGCTTTGGTTACGGCGATTTTGTCCAGGCCGCCAGTCAGTATCCCGAGCGCAATCTGTCGCTCTACGTGCACATCCCTTTCTGCCACAAGCTTTGCTATTACTGCGGTTGCAACAAGGTGATCACTCGCCACCAGCACAAGGCCGATGAATACCTTGATCACCTTGAGCAAGAGATCAAGGCGCAGGCCCCCCTGTTCAAACATCGTCTGGTGACCCAACTGCATTGGGGCGGTGGTACACCAACCTATCTGAACGAGCCCCAAACCCGTCGTTTGATGGGCATGTTGCGCGAACACTTCCGGTTTGCCGAACAGGGAGAGTTCAGCATCGAGGTCGACCCCCGCGAGATCGAACTCACCATGCTGGATGTACTGCGGGAGGTTGGTTTCAACCGCATCAGCCTGGGTGTGCAGGACTTCAACAAGGATGTGCAGCTAGCCGTCAATCGCGAACAGGATAACGACTTTATTTGCGCCATGCTGGAGCGGGCGCGTGAACTCGGTTTTCGTTCTACCAACCTCGACCTTATCTATGGTCTGCCACATCAGGATCAGAGCAGCTTCCATCACACCCTGGAAGAAGTGCTCAAAACGGATCCTGCGCGTCTCTCCATCTTCAATTATGCGCATCTGCCAAGCCGTTTTGCTGCCCAGCGCAAGCTGAAAGAAGAGGATATGCCTGCGCCACAAGAGAAGTTGGCCATGCTGCAGGACACCATCGCCTTCCTGACCGGGCGGGGTTACCAGTTTATCGGCATGGATCACTTTGCCAAACCTGATGACGAGCTGGCCGTAGCCCAGCGCGAAGGCAAGCTGCACCGCAACTTCCAGGGCTATACCACTCAGGGGGACTGTGATCTGTTGGGGTTGGGGGTTTCATCCATCAGCATGATCGGCGATGCCTATTCCCAAAACCAGAAAGAGCTCAAGGCCTATTACGCCCAAGTGAGCGAGCTGGGTCATGCCCAGTGGAAGGGATGCTCGCTCAATCGGGATGACCTGATCCGCCGTGAGGTGATCAAGCGGCTGATCTGCGATTTTCGTCTGAACTTTGCTGCGGTAGAGCAAGAGCATGGTCTGGTTTTCAAAGAGTACTTTGCCGATGACCTCAAGCTGTTGCAGACCTTTGTCGACGATGGCCTGGTTCGTATGACCGATGAAGGCCTGGAGGTTTCGTCCACGGGGCATCTGCTCATTCGCAACATTTGCATGTGTTTCGATGTCTACTTGCGTAACAAGGCGCGCCAGCAGCAGTTTTCGCGGGTGATCTGACAATAGACAATGGGCGCCAAAATGGCGCCCATTGTCTATTTGCGACTGGGAAACACGCTCGATATGGGGTGAGCGGAAAACGCAGACAAAAAGATGGGGGCGACTTGCGTCGCCCCCGGTAGTCGTATCGCTCAGATCCTTGAACGAAGTTGCTCCCTGCAATCCCTGACTGTTTACCTCTTCCTTTAGGTTTCCCCTTCCCAATCCTTTGGGGTGTCCTTTAGCCATCTTGGCTTGGTAATCCCCCCGAAAAACTGAGGTGCTCATAAGTAGAATTTTCTCGTATCTTGAACGCAGGAGGTTCTACATGAAAACATCACGCTTTAGCGATGCACAGATCATCGCCATCCTCAAGCAGGCCGAGTCTGGTTCACCCGTCCCTGAGCTCTGCCGTGAGCATGGCATCAGCTCCGCCACCTTCTACAAGTGGCGCTCCAAATTCGGTGGCATGGATGCCTCTCTCATGGCGCGCCTCAAAGAGCTGGAAGAGGAAAATCGTCGCCTTAAGAAGATGTATGCCGAGGAGCGCCTAAAGGCTGAGATCATCTCCGAGGCGATGGCAAAAAAGTGGTGACGCCATCTGCCCGCAGGGAGATGGCGACCAAGGCTGTGGCTCATTACGCCATTTCTATCCGTCTGGCTTGCCAGGTGTTCAAGGTGAGCGAGGGTTGCTACCGTTATCAGCCCGTGCTGGCTGATGAAAACCAGGAAATTGCCGACTGGCTGCTGCGCCTCACCGCCAACCAGCGCAACTGGGGTTTCGGACTGTGCTTCCTGTACCTGCGTAACGTCAAAGGCTTTGGCTGGAACCACAAGCGGGTCTACCGGATCTATCGGGCGCTAGAGCTCAATCTGCGGATAAAACCCAAGAAGCGGCTAGTGCGGGCCAAGCCGGAGCCGTTGGCAGTCCCTGACCAACCGAATCACTGTTGGTCGATGGACTTTATGCATGACCAGCTCAGCGATGGTCGTTCGGTGCGGTTGTTTAATGTGATCGATGACTTCAATCGCGAAGCACTGTGCATCGAGGTGGATTTTTCCTTGCCTGCCTCGCGAGTCAAACGGGTGCTGGAGCAGGTTATCGAGTGGCGGGGCAAACCAGCCGCAATCCGCTGTGATAATGGTCCGGAATACATCAGCGAAGAGCTCAAGCAATGGGCGCAGCAGAAGAGGATTGCGCTGAGGTATATCCAGCCAGGCAACCCGCAGCAGAATGCCTACATAGAGCGATTTAACCGCACTGTGCGTTACGACTGGTTGGGCCATTACCTGTTTGAGTCACTGAATGAGTTACAGGAATTTGCCACGAACTGGCTGTGGGTTTATAACCATGAGCGGCCCAATATGGCGCTGGGCGGCTACACGCCGAAACAGCGCTTGGCACAGGCCGCATGACCTCTACTTTTGAGTGCTCCAAAAAATGGGGGGATTACCGCTTGACGAGTCATCCTTTCTCGCCGCACTTTCTCCATCCTGGGAGGTGTCCTTTACCACATCCTGTGGTGAGTCCATTTGCCCAACCCTGGCAGCCAGTCTTCCTGACCGACTTCATCGCGTCCGTGCATGAGTAACTATAAGGATTTTCCGGTTGCGTACAACGCCAGGGTGAAAAACGTTTTTATTCTGCTAACTTAAGAAAGTGCTAATGTTTTTATTTTTTGTATAAAAACAATTAATTAAATGTGTTGTTGTCATTTTTTAGGATCGCCTTTTCCGATTATTTCGAGGAACTTTTACGGCATTTGCTTACGGCTTTCATGGCAGATCTCTTACATGCAGTGGTTGGTTGCTGGTGCAACCGGATAGGGGGCTTGCCAGGAATGAAGTCAGGAGGGATGCCATAGGTAATGGCGAGGTGAAAGAAGGTATTAAAGTTGCTGGTTCAGTCGCTCATAGATGGTCTGGCGCTCCTCAGGGCTAAGGGAGGCGAAGTAGTGGGTGAAAAGACGCAGCAACAGAGATTTGTTCATGCCATCCTGTTGTGTCAGGCTGCCCAGCTCGCTGATGGCCGCCGTACTCATGGAGAAGGTAGCCTTTTTATAGCTGGGCTTCAGATGATCGCCGCGCTCGATGAACGCCAACGCCGAGAGAGCCTCATCCCTGTGCAGGCTTAGCTCCAGGCTGACCACCTTGGGTTTGCCCTTGGCATAAAACTCCGCGTCCTCGATGAACTCGTCGACGGTAAATTTCTTCTGGTGATGCAACTGGTGCTTTTTCTTCAGGTCGGCAAGGCCCATATCACACTCCCAATGTCAGAAATTCTTTGGCGATGGTCCGGATCTCCTCGGCGGATTTGCCATCCGGCTCTATCTCCATTACCGAGAGCCCCTTCTCCTCGCTGTCGTCGTAGACATTGCGGCCATAAGTAATGGCATTGAGTACATCGACGCCAAACGATGCACAGACCTCCTTCGCCTCCAGAATACGCTTTGCCTGGTTGGGCAGGGCGGGGCACTGGGTCAGCACCACGGCCGCATTGAGGGTCGGATTGACCATTTTGCAGGTCGTAATGAGATCTTCCATATGCGGCAGGGTCTTGAGATCGCGGCGTTTGGGGCGAAGGGGGATCAGGGCATGGGTAGCGACTGCCATGGTGGAGCGTAAAGCCCGGTTATCCTGGCCGCCACAATCGACGATGACGTAGTCGTAGCGATTCTTCAGGCTGATGAGATCGTTGCGGATATTGCCATACAGCTGCACGCAATTGATCTGGGGCAGGTCGGGATTGTCATTGCGCTCCTGGATCCAGTCGGAGGTGGTGCGCTGCGGGTCGCAGTCGACCAGTAGCACTTCCCCCTGAAACTGGGTCCTGAGATAGACAGCCAGATTTTGTGCCAGGCAACTCTTGCCGCTGCCTCCCTTCTCTCCACCAACCAGCAGGATCATTGTCGCGCCCCTTTCCCTGATGACACAGCTGTTTTGAGTATAGGAGGGGCTTTCTTCAAGACAAGGCGAGAGGAGATGGCTCCTCTCGCGCAGCGGGCTAGTAACGCTGGATGCCACCTTGCCAGCGGCAGACATATTCGGGCACCAGTATCTGGGGAGCCTGATCGACCTGGCAGACCACCATGGGCATGGCTGGGGCTCCCTCCGCCAGACTGATACCCGGTACCACGGGCAGCAACAGGCTGGCGAGCAGCAGTAAGGATTTCATCTTCATAACGACTCCTTGTTAACACCGTTTATATGTGATCTAAATCACTTTTTGAGTTAAGCCGAGGTTTGGAGTGGCGCAAGGAGGATGAATAAATTCAATTAATGAAAAAAGTGCCGAACTGGTCCCTCTGTCGCAGGATGAATGGTTGATTGGCAAGATGCTGGCTGTGTGCATATTCATGGAGCAAGACAGGCATCAGGAGGAGGATATGAGGCAAGGCTCATGGGGCGTGACGACAATGCCATGATCTGGAGCAAGAAAAGATTTATGCAGTGAAAATTTGAAATATGACTATTTATTTCTCTCGATAGCGGAATAAAAACAGTGAATTATTCATAAAAGTGAATGCAAAATTCACATTAAAATTAATGATGAAGTTAATTTATTGAAATTTAACAATTTAATTGTTTTGGGTTACCCCTTTAGAGAGGGGGCGATTGAATCAAATAGATTTATTTATGAAATTTAAAGGCGTTTTTTTAGCTATCTATTCAAGTTGTCTGAATGGGGAAATGCCATTTCTGCTACCCCAGTCAAAGATCTCTTCGTGAATTTATTCAGTTCTGAGTGAATGTGATCAATGTCTAAGTTTAACTTCATTGGCAGGTCTAACCTCGCTCTCGAAAGGCAAAGGCAGGATAGAACACAAGCCGAATACCCTACATAAAGAATATCCCGCCTTAGCCACGAGCATGAATAGAAGGAATCTATTCAATCACTCGCATGGACCACTGCTAAACGGAATATAATCATGAGCAAATTTTATGTAGGTTCTGAAGTTGGCCAACTGCGCCGTGTCATGTTGCACCGCCCCAACCTCAGTCTGAAGCGTCTGACCCCCTCCAACTGCCAGGACCTGCTGTTTGATGACGTCTTGTCTGTTGAACGCGCCGGTCAGGAGCACGACAAATTCGCTCAGGTGCTGCGCGATCAGAATGTCGAAGTTTTCCTGCTGACCAATCTGTTGGCTGAAACCCTGGATGTGCCCGAAGCCAAAGCCTGGCTGCTGCAAAACCAGGTCTCCGACTATCGCCTCGGCACTTCTTTTGCCAACGATGTGCGCTGCTTCCTGGCTGACATGCCGCATCGCGAACTGGCCCGCATTCTTTCCGGTGGCCTGACCTACTCCGAGATGCCTTACAGTGGCGTCAACATGGTAGTCGGCATGCACGCACCGACCGATTTCATCATCGAGCCGCTGCCCAACCATCTCTTTACCCGTGACACCTCCTGCTGGGTCTATGGTGGCGTCTCCATCAACCCGATGGCCAAACCAGCTCGTCGCCGCGAAACCAACCATGTGAAGGCCATCTACCGCTGGCACCCCATGTTCGCCGGTCAGGACTTCATCAAGTACTTCGGTGACGAGGAGCGTGACTACGACAACTCCACCATCGAAGGGGGTGACGTACTGGTCATCGGCCGCGGCTCCGTGCTCATCGGCATGTCCGAGCGCACTACTCCGCAAGGGGTTGAGCACCTTGCCCGCAACCTGTTCAAACACGGTCAGGCCAAACAGGTCATCGCCATGGAACTGCCGAAACACCGCAGCTGCATGCACCTGGATACCGTCATGACCCACATGGATATCGACACCTTCTCCGTCTATCCGGAAGTCATCCGTAAAGATGTGAACTGCTGGAGCCTGACTCCGGGTGGTGCTACCGGCATGAACATCAAGGAAGAGGGTTACTTCGTTACCGCCATCGAGAAGGCCTTGGGCGTGGATCAGCTCAAGCTCATCACCACAGGTGGCGACAGCTTCGAGGCCGAGCGCGAGCAGTGGAACGATGCCAACAACGTGCTGACCGTACGTCCTGGCGTGGTCGTGGGTTACGAGCGCAACACCTACACCAACGAGAAGTACGACAAAGCCGGCATCACAGTTCTGCCCATCCCGGGTGAAGAACTGGGCCGTGGCCGCGGCGGCGCCCGCTGCATGAGCTGCCCGATGGAACGCGACAGCATCTGATGATACGGCGTGGCGCCGGCAGAGGCTGGCGCCACACAGACAAGCACACGAGATCAACCACTATGAAAAAACCAACTGTCGTCGTCGCTCTGGGTGGTAATGCACTGCTCCGTCGTGGTGAGCCGCTTGAAGCCGACATCCAGCGCAAGAATATTGCAACTGCCGCCAAGACCATCGCTCGCATCGCCGAGGAGTACAACGTGGTGCTGGTGCACGGCAACGGCCCGCAAGTCGGCCTGCTCGCCCTGCAAAACAGCGCCTATACCAAGGTTTCTCCCTATCCCCTGGATGTGCTGGGCGCCGAGTCCCAGGGCATGATCGGCTACATGCTGATCCAGGAGCTGAAGAACCTGATGCCGAGCCGCAACGTCACCGCCCTGCTGACCCAGGTGCAGGTAGACCCGCAGGATCCGGCGTTTGCCAATCCGACCAAATTTATCGGCCCCGTCTATGAAGAAGCCGAAGCCCGCACCCTGGCTGAAGAGAAGCACTGGGTGGTCAAGGCTGACGGCAAGTTCTTCCGCCGCGTGGTGCCGTCCCCGCTGCCCCAGCGCATCGTCGAAGGCGATGCCATCGAAACCCTGATCGCCCAGGGCCACCTCATCATCTGTACCGGTGGTGGTGGTATTCCGGTGACCTGGAATGGCCAGACCCTGACCGGTATCGAAGCCGTCATCGACAAGGACATGTCTGCCGCCTACCTGGCCAAGCAGATCAAGGCCGACGCCCTGCTGATCCTGACCGATGCCGATGCCGTCTATCTGGATTGGGGCAAGCCGACCCAGCACCCGCTGCGGGTGACCAGCCCGGACGAGCTGGCTGGCGTCAAGTTCGATGCCGGTTCCATGGGGCCGAAGATCGAAGCGTCCTGTGAATTTGTCAAAGCGACCGGTGGCATGGTCGGGATCGGTTCTCTGGAAGATGGCCTGGCCATCCTCAAGGGTGAAGCCGGTACCAATATCGTCGCCACTCGCACCGTGAATGCGTAGTCAATAACACTGCCCTACTTGGTCTGAATAAATATAGAGAGAACTCATCATGGCTTTTAATCTGCGTAACCGTAACTTCCTGAAACTGCTGGACTTCACCCCGCGCGAAATCCAATACATGATCGACCTGGCCATCGACCTGAAAAAAGCCAAATACGGTGGCTACGAGCGCAAGCACCTGGTCGGCAAAAACATCGCCCTGATCTTCGAAAAGACCTCTACCCGTACCCGTTGTGCCTTTGAAGTTGCGGCCTTCGACCAGGGCGCCCAGGTTTCCTACCTCGGCCCGAGCGGTTCCCAGATTGGTCACAAGGAGTCCATGAAGGACACCGCCCGTGTACTGGGCCGCATGTATGACGGTATCGAATACCGTGGCTACGGCCAGGAAATCGTGGAAGAGCTGGGTGCCTATGCCGGTGTACCGGTATGGAACGGCCTGACCAACGAGTTCCACCCGACCCAGATCCTGGCCGACTTCATGACCATGCTGGAGCACGGCAAGGGCAAGCGTCTGGATCAAATCAAGTTCGCCTACCTGGGTGATGCCCGCAACAATATGGGTAACTCCCTGATGGTCGGTGCTGCCAAGATGGGCATGGACATTCGCCTGGTTGCGCCGAAAGCCTTCTGGCCGGAAGAAGAGCTGGTTGCCCAGTGCCGCCAGATCGCCGAAGAGACCGGTGCCCGTATCCACCTGACCGAAGATGTGAAAGAGGGCGTGCTGGGTGCCGACTTCCTTTACACCGACGTCTGGGTATCCATGGGTGAAGCGAAAGAAGCCTGGGATCAGCGCGTCAAACTGATGACTCCGTATCAGGTCAACATGGACGTCATCAACGCCACCAAGAACCCGGATGTGAAGTTCATGCACTGCCTGCCGGCGTTCCACAACGATGAAACCACCATGGGCAAGGAAGTGGCTGACAAATATGGCATGAAAGGCCTGGAAGTGACCGAGGACGTGTTCGAATCCGAGCACAGCATCGTGTTCGACGAGGCCGAAAACCGGATGCACACCATCAAGGCAGTGATGGTTGCTACGCTGGGCGACTAAGGTCGCAGTAGTGGTGCCGGGGGGTGACCCCCGGCTTTTCGACCATGTGACAGCGGAACAATACCTCTAACCCTACAACCCGCAGCCAGCATGGATACCACACCACAGAAGGAAGCTGGACCATGACCAAATTCAAGTTCCCGTCAGCCTACACGATACTGTTTGTGCTGATCGCCCTGGTAGCCGCCCTGAGCTGGGTAGTGCCTGCCGGCAAATACGAGATGACCATGAACGAAGCCCTCGGCAAGGAAGTGCCGGTGGCGGGTACCTACAAGCAAGTTGAGAGCAATCCCCAGGGGATCGTCGACGTGCTGCTGGCCCCTATCGATGGTCTCTACAACCACGATACCTATGAGGCAGGCGCCATCGACGTCTCCCTCTTCATCCTGATCATCGGTGGCTTCCTCGGCATCGTGACCAAGACTGGCGCCATCGACGCCGGTATCGAGCGTGTCACCGATCGCCTGCGCGGCCGCGAAGAGTGGATGATCCCCATCCTGATGGCGCTGTTTGCCGCAGGGGGCACCATCTACGGTATGGCGGAAGAATCCCTGCCGTTCTACACCCTGCTGGTACCGGTGATGATGGCCGCCCGTTTTGACCCGGTCGTCGCCGCCGCCACCGTGCTGCTCGGTGCCGGTATCGGTACCCTGGGCTCCACCATCAACCCGTTTGCTACCGTTATCGCCGCCAACGCCGCCGGCATCTCCTTCACCGACGGTATCTGGCTGCGCGTGGCCATGCTGATCGCCGGCTGGCTGATCTGCGTTGCCTACGTGATGCGTTACGCTAAGATGGTACGCAACGATCCAAGCAAGTCCCTGGTCGCTGACAAGTGGGAAGAGAACCGTGCCCACTTCCTCGGCAACAAGAGCGACGAGATGCTGGAGTTCACCACTACCCGCAAAATCGTGCTTGGTATCTTCGTCGCCGCCTTCGCCGTGATGATCTACGGTGTGGCCGTACTGGGCTGGTGGATGGCCGAGATTTCCGGCGTGTTCTTGGCTTCCGCCATCATCGTGGGCCTCATCTCTCGCATGAGCGAGGAAGAGCTGACCTCCAACTTTATTGACGGTGCCCGTGACCTGCTCGGTGTTGCCCTCATCATCGGTATCGCCCGCGGTATCGTGGTGGTGATGGACAACGGCATGATCACCCACACCATCCTGAACAGCGCAGAAGGGATCGTGACCGGTCTCTCCACCGTGGTATTCATCAACGTGATGTTCGCGCTGGAAGTGGTGCTCTCCTTCCTGGTGCCGTCCTCTTCCGGTCTGGCCGTGCTGACCATGCCGATCATGGCGCCGCTGGCAGACTTCGCCAACGTGGGTCGCGACCTGGTAGTGACTGCCTATCAGTCCGCCTCCGGTCTGGTGAACCTGGTAACCCCGACCTCCGCCGTGGTCATGGGTGGCCTGGCCATCGCCAAGGTGCCGTATGTGCGCTGGCTGAAGTGGGTCGCGCCGCTGCTCGGCATCCTGACCATACTGATCGTGGTCTGCCTGAGCGTGGGTACCCTGATCTGACAACCCTCTTTCCATATTCAAACGGGAGCCTGCAGGCTCCCGTTTTTTTATATGTGCAACAGGCGGCTGTGGTTCTATCGCCTGGGTCATAAGGGGAGGGGCAAGCGAAGCGGAAGAGCGCTCCCGGTGACAAGCGGGCAATAAAAAGGCGACCCTGGGGTCGCCTCGCTGCATGCGGGGGAGGGCCTAGCGCGCCTGCTCCAGGGTACGCACCACGGCGGCATGGGCCTGGCGGGTGCGGCTGATGTGGCGGGGGGCGACCAGTACCACGTCGTTGCCCGCGACGGCGCCCATGATCTCCGGATTGGCATTGCGATCCAGCAGACGGGCCACCACGGTGGCGGCGCCCGGGGTGGTATGGATCAGCACCATCTGTTGGTTGTGCACCACGGCGCGCACCATCTCGTGGATGGAGCGGGTGCTGCCGGCCGGTTCCAGCTGTTCGTCCACCAGGGTGTAGACCTTCTTGCCGTTGGCATTTTGCGCCTTGGCGACGCCGAGACGGCGCAGCAGGCGGGAGATGGTGGACTGGCTGATATCGGCGAAGCCGCGCTCCGACAGCTCGCGACGGATCTCTTCCTGAGTGCTGTAACAGTGCTGGCCGATGATCTGGCGACAGGCATCCAGCTGGGCCAGTTCGGGCTCCTGGGCAACGGGGCGGCTGAGTGTTTTGACCACGGCAACTTCCTTTGACGATGACAGGAAACAAGTGCTCGATATCTGCCATATTCGCTGGTTAGCAGCAAAAAATACTGGCAATCATGATGCTGGCAGGGAATGAGCTGGGATAACCATCTTTGGATGGCAAATTATAACTGACTGGGAATCTGGTGATGTGACAGGGTTCAAAAATGGGCCCCGTAGGGCCCATTCAGATATCAATAACGCTCGCTGACGATATCCTGGGTGAAGGACTTCTCGCAGTACTTGCACTTCATCCGGACCACACCTTTTACCTCGCGTACCCGGAAGTAGCTGTCCACCGGCTCGTTGTGGGAGATGCAGTTGGAGTTGGGGCAGTGGAACACGCCGGCGATGAACTCGGGCAGTTCCAGCTGGTGCTTCTTCACCACGTTGAAGTCTTCGATGATATTGACGGTCGCTTTGGGGGCGAACAGCGCCAGCTGGTTGGCCTGCTGTTCGGTCAGGCGGGTGTTCTCGATCTTGATGAGGTCTTTCTTGCCCAGCGCGCCGGATTTCAGGTTGAAGCCGACGGTGATCCGCTCCTGGGTCTCCACCAGCTGGAACAGCTTGAGGATCTTGATGCCCTGGCCGGCGGGGACGTGGTCGATGACGGAGCCGTGACGGATGGCTTCGACTTGCAGTTGGTTCTTCTCAGACATGATGTTCCCCTCAGACAGTTTCGTTCAGTACCAGTGCCAGCAGAGCCTGGCGTGCATAGACCCCGTTTTCCGCCTGCTCGAAGTAGTAGGCGTGGGGAGTCTTGTCGACCGCTACATCGATCTCGTCGACGCGGGGCAGGGGGTGCAGGATCTTCATGGTGGGCTTGGCCCCTTCCAGGGTGGCCACTTCCAGCACGAACTTGGCGGCCATGTGCTTGTATTCGGTCTCGTCGAAGCGCTCTTTCTGGACGCGGGTCATGTAGAGGATGTCCAGCTCGGGCATCACCTCTTCCATGGTCTCGTGGACGCTGAACTGGATGCCTTTCTCTTCCAGCTCCTCGCAGATGTAGTCCGGCATCGCCAGCGCTTCCGGGGAGATGAAGAAGAAACGGCAGTTGAACAGACTCAGGGCCTGGGCCAGAGAGTGCACGGTGCGGCCATATTTCAGGTCACCGACGAAGGCGACGTTGAGGCCGTCCAGCTTGCCCTGGGTCTCGCGGATGGAGAAGAGGTCGAGCAGGGTCTGGGTCGGATGCTGGTTGGAACCATCACCGCCATTGATGACCGGCACGCGAGAGAACTCGGAGGCGAGGCGGGCTGCGCCTTCCTTCGGGTGACGCATCACTACCGCATCGCTGTAGGAGCCGATGATCTTGATGGAGTCGGCCAGGGTCTCGCCCTTCTTGGCACTGGTGTTGCCACCGTCGGCAAAGCCGATGATGTTGCCGCCCAGGCGCTGGACCGCAGTCTCGAAAGAGAGGCGGGTACGGGTTGACGCTTCGAAGAAGCAGCTGGCGACCAGCTTGTTTTGCAACAGGCTGGTGTTGGGTTCAGCCTTCAACCGTTGTGCGGTTTCGACTACCAGTTCCATTTCGGGCCGGGTCAGGTCCGAGATGGAGATGACATGTTTCTTATAGAGTGGATTGGTCATCGTCTGCATTCCCTTTGGCATCAATGAAGGTTTTTCAGGCACAAAAAAAAGCCCCTGAAACAGGGGCTTTTTTCAAAAAATAACGGGAGAACTTTGGGTCGGAAACCGGAAACAACGGGGCCGCACTGGTGTGTTCCACCCGTTTGCAAGGCTGTTGTTTGCAATAAAAACGGCATCTTATGTCCCGACCTTTTTCAAAACCGGACAGATTATAGGGCTGGTTTTTTATTTGTCAAAATTTTATTTCAGATGCCTTTTTGGCGCTGAAAAACGTTTATGTGTCGTGAAGTTGCCGACAAACCCACACCTGGTGTTCGCTTTGCAATGGCTCGCTGTCACGGGCCATTGCGCGCAGATAACCGAGTCTGTGGTGTCCCTCCAGCAGACAGCAGGGACCTGGCAGTGGTTGTCCACTCGGGTGGTGATCCTCTTCCCCCGGGATCAGCACTATGATGGGCTCGGGCCAGGTGCCATGGCCCAGCATGTAGTCACCTAGCCAGGAGCGACGCACGTAACGATTGTTTTGCAGCATCTCGCCCCAGCGTTCGATCACCTCCATATGACGGGAGTCGACTTGCGTGATCAGGCGCTCGGTGGGCCAGCGCTCGCACTCGAAGCGGTGGTTGGCGAGATCGATAAAGCTCCAGTTGGACTCAAAACCGCGCCAATGACGATAAATCCACTGAGAAAGCACATTTTCCGGAATAAAGGGCACCAGCGGGGCCACCCGGGCGAGATAATCGGACAGCGACTCCGTTTTGCTTTCATCCCTGAAGTTAAGCGGCGCCAGTTGCTGGAGCAATCGGTAATTGAGCATGGACAACCTCCCTGTTCCACACTTTACCCTACCCCCATTTATGGCCCATTCCTACCCTGATGAGGCTGCAAATACAGCAAGTTATCCCGCATTGCTGCGCAAATCACCGCGACTTGTTCGGGATTTGTGCAATCGCAGCGAAAGTGTGAAAAAAGCCTTTACCTTTGATCTCCACTTTGTATACTACGCCTCGTTTGTTGCAGGGGCGTAGTTCCAATTGGTAGAACAGCGGTCTCCAAAACCGATGGTTGCGGGTTCGAGTCCTGCCGCCCCTGCCATTTTCAGAAAGGCCAGCTCATTGAGCTGGCCTTTCGCATTTCTGCACCTTCCTTTGACCCCATTTGCCCTCTGCGTCGCTGTCATCAATCTGGCGGCATACCTCTGCTTGTCAGCATGGAATTTTGTCTCTTTTCTCACCGATAGCGCCTTGTGTTGTTGATGGATGTGAAAATATACAGATTCACTAAAGTCTGTTCATCTCGCCGCCGATAACCACAAATGAGTAGGGCCTTTTCCCTGCCCGATACAACAACAAGGATTCGTAGTCATGACACTCTCTTTGCGCGGCAAATTGCTGGCAACCAGCCTTGGCGTGGTGCTGCTGATGGCATCACTGCTCGGTGTGGTGGCATTTCACACCCTCAAATCCCGGACCATGAACGCCATCCAGAGCGAAGCGGTCAACTATGGTCACGCCTATTCGGTGGCCATCGGTGACTGGATGGCGGACCGCAAGAATGTGGTGCACGCCCTGGTCAGCCTGATCGCCGACAATCCCCAGGCCGAACTGGTACCTCACCTGAAGCAGGCCTTCACCTCGGGGGGCTTCGGGCTCACCTATTTCGGTTCGGAGCAGGGGGTGATGACCCGCCAGGATCCCTCGCTCAATACCGGCAACTATGACCCTCGCGAGCGCCCCTGGTATCAGGATGCGGTCAAGGCGGGCCAACTCATCATCACTGCCCCCTATGTCAGCGTCACCATGCAGAAGCTGGTGGTGACTCTCTCCGAGCCGGTTCGTCATCAGGGGACGCTGGTGGGGGCAGTGGGGGCGAATCTGGCGCTCGACAAGCTGATCGATGAAGTGCTGGCGATGCAGGTGCAGGGGGAAGGCTACGCCATGCTGCTCGACAACAGCGGCCTGATTGTCGGCCACCCGAACAAGAAGCTGGCGCTCAAGCAGGTCTCCGAACTGGCGCCTGATCTGTCGGCCGCCACCTTCCAGCAGTGGGGACGTGAAAACAGCGAGCTGCATGCCGCCAACATAGATGGTCGCGATGTATTGCTGGCGGTGCAGCCAGTGCCCGGTACCGACTGGTTGCTCGCCATGGTGATGTACCGCGACGTGCTGGAAGCGCCGCTCACCACCCTGTTGTGGCAACTGATGGGGTTGACCCTGGTGTTGTTGTTGCTGTTCAGCACCCTGCTGACCGCCCTGTTCAAATATCTGTTTGCGGATCTGGGCCGGGTGGCGAACGCCCTGCACGACATCGCCCATGGCGAGGGGGATCTCACCGTTCATATCAAGACCCGCAGTCAGGATGAGGTGGGCCAGCTTGCCGAAAGCTTCAACCAGTTTGTGGCCCGCTTGCACGGCATCGTCAGCCGGCTGCGGGACGTCACTCTGGAGCTGGCTGGCCAGTCCCGCACCCAGGCCGCCGGCGCCCATGCCCGTAGTCAACGGGTACGCCAGCAGCAGGACGAGATCGTCATGGTGGCCACCGCAGTGACCGAGATGGCCTCCGCCACCCAGGAGATCGCCGGCAATGCCGAGTTTGCGGCCACTACCGCCGGAGAAGCGGTGCAGCTGGCCGTCGCCGGTCAATCCCAGGTGGGCCAGAGCCAGCGCAGCATCACCGGGCTCGCGGATGAAGTGGCCGATGCCAGCCAGGTCATCCACGAACTGGATTCCCATGCCCAGAAGATCAGCGGCATTCTGGCGACCATCAGCGGGATCGCCGAGCAGACCAATCTGCTAGCGCTCAATGCCGCCATCGAAGCAGCCCGGGCTGGTGAGCAGGGGCGCGGCTTTGCGGTGGTGGCGGACGAAGTACGGGTGCTGTCGCGCCGCACCCACGACTCTACCGCCGAGATCCAGCAGATGATCGAGACCCTGCAGCAGACTACCCGCCGCGCGGTCGATGGTATGGAGACCAGCCGTCAGCTGGCGGGCACCAGCGTGGAGGATGCCGAGTCCGCCAACCACAGCCTGGCCCGGATCAACGAGGCGATCGGCTCCATCAGCGACATGGCGACCCAGATCGCAGCGGCGGCCGAAGAGCAGACCTCGGTCACCAGCGAGATCAGCCGCAACACCGAGAACATTCGCCATGTCTCCCAGGAGCTGGCCGAGCAGGCAGGTGCAGAGGCAGCCCAGGCTGCCGAGCTCAAGGCACTGACCGAGCGGCTGGAGCAGGAGATAGGCCGCTTCCGGCTCTGACCTCCCGGTTCTTTTCATGAAAAAGGGCAGCCTGCGGGCTGCCCTTGTTGATCCTGACGATTCAGGGAGTCTGCCTGACCCAGATCAGCTGGTCGGTGGCAAAGCCCAGCGCTTTGGCCTTGGCGACCAGCGCAGCCACCTTCTCCTTGGGCGGATTGGGGGAGCGGGCGAGGATCCAGAGGTAGTCGTGGTTGTAACTGGTCACCAGCGAGAGCTGGTAGTCGGGGTCGAGATCGATAACGTTGTAGCCGCCATAGAAGGGCCCGAAGAAGCTCACCTTGAGCCGGGCCTCATCCGGCCGATCGACGAAGTAGGCCTTGCCCTTGGCCTCGCGCCAGCTGCCATCGCTCTGCTTGCCGCGGTTGATCACCCTGACGCCGCCATCGTCCCGCAGGCTGTAGGTGGCGCTCACCTGCTCCAGCCCTCGTTCGAAGCCGTGATCGAGACGGGCGATTTCGTACCAGGTGCCAAGATAGCGGTCGAGCTGGAAGCCGGTGACCGGGCGAATACCGTCGGCAAGGCCGGTGCAGGCCGTCAGCAGCAAGGTGGCAAGCAGATAAAGCAGTGAACGCATGAGTAGTCCCTCTCTTGTTATCCTTCGATGATACGCAGCTGGCCTTCCCGGAAGCGGGAAGCCTGATCCGTCGGCGTACTGCCGAAAAAGCGTTTGAACTCCCGGCTGAACTGGGAGTTGCTCTCGTAACCGACCCGGGCAGCCGCCGCCCCTGCCTTGACGCCGTCATGCAGCATCATCAGGCGCGCCTTGTGCAGGCGAAACGACTTGATGTACTGCAGCGGTGAGGTAGATGTGACTGCCTTGAAGTGGTGGTGGAAGGCAGACACGCTCATGTTCACCTCCCGCGCCAACTCTTCCATGGTCAGGTTGTCGGCGAAACGCTGTTCTATCATACGCAGCACCCGGGCGATCTGACCCACATGGTTGTGACGGTTGGCCAGCGCCTGCAGGGCCGGGCCACCTCCCTCGCCAAGAGCATAGAACAGCATCTCCCGCACCGTCTGCGGCCCCAGCACCCTGGCGTGGAGGGGGTTGTCCATCAGATCGATCAGCCGTTCGGCAGCGCAGAACATGGCCTCCGACATGGGCACCGAGTGTACGCCGCTCTTCTGCGGGGCTGGCGCGGGCAGGGCATCACCCAGCTCCAGCAGCAGCTCCTGCAGGGTGACCAGATTGATCTCGAGGGTGAAGCCGATGAGGGGCTGCTCGGGGGAGGCGAAGCATTCGCACTCGCAGGGCAGCGGCAGGGTCATCAGCAGATAATGGTTCGGGTCGTAGCGAAACACCTGATCCGCCAGATAACCCACCTTGTGCCCCTGCAGGATCACTATCATCCGCGGCTGGTAGAGCACCGGGGTGCGGCCATGGTACTCGGTGGTATAGATGAGGTTCACCTGCTCCACCGGGGAGGGGGTGATGCCGGGAGCGGTGACGTGGCGGGTCAGCCTGGTGGCCAGGTCGGTGTAACGGTCAGGCATGGAGCCCCTTGTTCTTTAAATTGGTGCGCTTGCAGAAATAGGCAATAAAAAAGCAGGATGTGACCTTGATGGTATGGCTGTTCAGGAGAAAAATGCAATCATGATTTCGCGGCCCTGCCGCACAGCTGTCAGAGAAGGTGATACCGATGAACAACTTTACCCTGCATACCCCGACCAAGGTCCTGTTTGGCAAGGGCCAGATCGCCCAACTGCGCGAGCAGCTTCCCGCCGATGCCCGCGTCCTCATCACCTATGGTGGTGGCAGCGTGGTGCGCAGCGGCCTGCTGGCGCAGATCCGCACTGAACTGGCGGGCATGACCCTGTTCGAGTTCGGTGGCATCGAGCCCAACCCCGCCTACGAGACCCTGATGGGCGCGGTCGAACTGGCCCGTGCCGAGAAGGTCGACTTCCTGCTCGCTGTCGGTGGCGGTTCCGTGCTGGATGGCACCAAATTTATCGCTGCAGCCACCCCTTACGATCCGGCCAGGGATCCCTGGCACATTCTCGAGACGGTCGGCAGCGAGGTGCGTTCCGCTATCCCGCTAGGCACTGTGCTGACTCTGCCTGCCACCGGCTCCGAGATGAACATGGGGGCCGTCATCACTCGCAAGCGCACCGGCGACAAGCAGCACTTCTTCTCCCCCTTCGTGATGCCGCGCTTTGCCGTGCTCGACCCCGTGCTCACCTATACCTTGCCGGCGCGTCAGGTGGCGAATGGCGTGGTGGATGCCTTCATCCACATTCTGGAGCAGTACCTCACCTACCCGGTCAACGCCAAGGTGCAGGATCGCTTCGCCGAAGGGCTGCTGCTGACTCTGATCGAGGAGGGGCCCAAGGCGCTGACCGAGCCGGAAAACTACGACGTGCGCGCCAACATCATGTGGAGTGCCACCATGGCCCTCAACGGCCTGATCGGCGCCGGCGTGCCCCACGACTGGGCCACCCACATGCTGGGTCACGAGCTCACTGCACTCTATGGCCTGGATCATGCCCAGACCCTGGCGGTAGTGTTGCCTGCCCTGCTGCAGGCCAAGCGCGAGCAGAAACACGCCAAGCTGCTTCAATACGCCGAGCGGGTGTGGGATCTGCGCGAGGGCAGCGAAGTGGAGCGCATCGACGGGGCCATTGCCGCCACCCGCGACTTCTTCACCCGGATGGGGCTCAAGACCCGGCTGCGGGATTACGATCTGGGTTCGCTCGACATCGATGCCTTGCTGGGCAAACTGGCGGAACACGGCATGACCCGACTCGGCGAGCACGGCGACATCGACCTGGTGCAGAGTCAGCATATTTATGAAGCCGCCTGGTAACGGCATACCCTTACCATCATCTGCGCGAAACGATTGAATACGTGGGGCCGACGCCCGCCATTTGGCGGTCGGACGGCCCTCTTTCGTTATTAAATTGTTACTTTATGGCATTTCGTTGCGAAAAATGAGACACGGCCGGATTTCGTAATAACAAAAAACGCTAAGATAGAGGGCCGGTAAAACATTTTTTTTGACTGGTTGGATCACTTTTTTCAGCCGTTTTTACTGGTATAAGCCTCTAATTTGGTTTGTTTTTTTTAATCGCGACCAGGGATGGGCTGAATTCTGTACGAGCGCCGTCGGGACTGCGGTTGTAATAAAACTCCAAAATTTGATACTAATCACCTTCGCGCCTGAAAAGCGGGGGCCTGACCATGACAGGAGGTTGCGGTAAAGCCTACTGATTTTCATAACAAAGAGCCCTGGACCTGCACTTTGGTCCTGTCTTGTTTCGCCAGAAATGAGACACTGGGCAGCGATTGTTTATTAACCATCAGGGAATAGTCATGCAGATTGGAATACCGAGAGAGAGTCTCGCCGGTGAAACCCGGGTCGCAGCGACCCCGGCTACCGTCGAGCAGCTGAAAAAGCTCGGCTTCGAGGTCGCCATCGAGTCTGGCGCAGGCCAGTTGGCCAGCTTCGATGATGCTGCCTTCGAGGCGGCCGGTGCCAGCGTGGTGCCGAATGTCTGGCAAGCCGACCTTATCTTCAAGGTCAACGCGCCGACCGATGTCGAGATCGCACAAATTAAGGATGGTGCCACTCTGGTGAGCTTCATCTGGCCTGCCCAGAACCCCGAGCTGGTCAAGAAGCTGTCCGAGCGCAACATCAATGTGATGGCGATGGACATGGTGCCGCGGATCTCCCGTGCCCAGTCTCTCGATGCCCTCTCCTCGATGGCCAACATCGGTGGCTATCGCGCCGTGGTGGAAGCCGCTCACGAGTTCGGCCGCTTCTTTACCGGTCAAATCACCGCTGCCGGTAAGGTCCCGCCCGCCAAGGTGCTGGTGATCGGTGCTGGTGTGGCCGGTCTGGCCGCCATCGGTACCGCCGGCTCCCTCGGCGCCATCGTGCGAGCGTTCGACACCCGTCTGGAAGTGGCCGAGCAGATCGAATCCATGGGTGGGGAATTCCTCAAGCTGGACTTCGGTGGCGAGGATGGCTCCTCCAGCGATGGTTATGCCAAGGTGATGAGCGAAGAGTTCATCAAGGCCGAGATGGAGCTGTTCGCCCAGCAGGCCAAAGAGGTGGACATCATCATCACCACCGCCCTGATCCCGGGCAAGCCGGCACCCAAGCTGATCACCGAAGAGATGGTCGACAGCATGAAGCCGGGCTCGGTGATCGTGGACATGGCCGCTCAGGCCGGTGGCAACTGCGAATACACTGTACCGGGCCAGCTGCACGTCACCGATCGTGGCGTCAAGGTGATCGGCTATACCGATCTGCCAGGTCGTCTGCCTGCCCAATCCTCCCAGCTTTACGGCACCAACCTGGTCAACCTGATGAAGCTGATGTGCAAGGAGAAGGACGGCAACGTCGCCATCAACTTCGAAGACGTGGTGCAGCGCAACATGACGGTGATCCAGGCCGGTGAAGTGACCTTCCCGCCGCCCGCCATCTCCGTCTCTGCCGCCCCGCAGAAGCCGGCAGCCGCCAAACCGGCCGCCAAGAAAGAAGAGGCCAAGCCCTCCAACAAGAAATTTGTCTGGGGTGCCCTGGGCATCGCCGCCTTTGGCTGGGTAGCTGCCGTGGCGCCGGCCGCGTTCCTCTCTCACTTCACCGTGTTCGTTCTGGCCTGCGTGGTCGGTTACTACGTGGTGTGGAACGTCTCTCACGCCCTGCACACGCCGCTGATGTCGGTCACCAATGCCATCTCCGGCATTATCGTGGTCGGTGCCCTGCTGCAGATCGGGCAAGGATCGACCCTGGTCACCGCGCTGGCGTTTATTGCCGTGCTGATTGCCAGTATCAACATCTTCGGCGGTTTCACCGTCACTCAGCGCATGCTGAAGATGTTCCGTAAGGATTAAGGGGGTTTAACGTGTCTCAAGGACTGGTAACAGCATCCTATATCGTTGCCGCCGTGCTCTTCATCCTCAGTCTCGCGGGACTGTCGAAGCAAGAGACGGCCAAGCATGGCAACCTGTTCGGTATCGCGGGTATGGCCATCGCCCTGCTCGCCACCGTGTTCAACCCGGAGACCAGTGGTGTCCACTGGATCATTCTGGCCATGGTGATCGGCGGTGCCATCGGCGTGCGTCTGGCACTCAAGGTCGAGATGACCGAGATGCCCGAGCTGGTAGCCGTGCTGCACAGCTTCGTCGGTATGGCGGCGGTGCTGGTGGGCTTCAACAGCTTCATCGATCTGCACCCGTCGGCACCGGCCGAGGTGGTGGTGCCCATCACCTCCAACCTGGATGCCACCCTGGCGGCCGCCCGTGCGGCGTTCGAACAGGCGGCCAGCGTGGCTCAGGTCGAGCATCTGACCGGCGCCATGCTGAACATCCACCTGGTTGAAGTGTTCCTGGGTGTCTTCATCGGTGCGGTGACCTTCACCGGTTCCGTGGTGGCGTTCGGCAAGCTGCGTGGTCTCATCTCCTCCAAGCCGCTGATGCTGCCGCACCGCCACAAGCTGAACCTGCTGGCCGTGGTGGTCTCTGTGCTGCTGATGATCTACTTCGTCAACGCGGGTGGTTCCACCTTCGCTCTGCTGGTGATGACCCTGATCGCGTTTGCCTTTGGCTGGCACCTGGTTGCCTCCATCGGTGGCGCCGACATGCCGGTCGTGGTCTCCATGCTGAACTCCTACTCCGGTTGGGCGGCGGCGGCGGCGGGCTTCATGCTCTCCAACGACCTGCTGATCGTCACCGGTGCCCTGGTGGGTTCCTCCGGTGCCATCCTCTCCTACATCATGTGTAAAGCGATGAACCGCTCCTTCATCTCCGTGATCGCCGGTGGCTTCGGCTCCGACGGCGTTGCCTCCAGCGGCGACCAGGAGATGGGCGAGTACCGCGAGACCAGCGCCGAAGACGTGGCCGAGCTGCTCAAGAGCTCCAGCTCCGTCATCATCACCCCGGGTTACGGCATGGCGGTGGCGCAGGCCCAGTATCCGGTGGCCGAGATCACCCAGAAGCTGCGTGACCGCGGCGTCAAGGTGCGCTTCGGTATCCACCCGGTGGCCGGTCGTCTGCCTGGTCACATGAACGTGCTGCTGGCGGAAGCCAAGGTCCCGTACGACATCGTGCTGGAAATGGACGAGATCAATGAAGACTTCAGCGATACCGATACCGTGCTGGTGATCGGTGCCAACGACACCGTCAACCCGGCCGCCATGGAAGATCCGGGCAGCCCCATCGCCGGTATGCCGGTGCTGGAAGTGTGGAAGGCGCAGAACGTCATCGGCTTCAAGCGTTCCATGAATACCGGTTATGCCGGTGTGCAGAACCCGCTGTTCTTCAAGGAGAACACCCAGATGCTGTTCGGCGATGCCAAGGCCAGCGTCGAGGCTATCCTGAAAGCACTGTAAGTGCCTGTCAGAAAACGAATAAAAGGAGGCTTCGGCCTCCTTTTTTATTGCCGGGGGCAATTCGAACACCCTGTATGTGTGCGAATTTTTATGCTGAGTTTTAAGTTATTTGCAGAGTGAAATGTGTAATGCTTCACATTTTGTCGCACTTTATACAAAGGCGGGCATAATGGCGTGCAAAAAGGGGATGTGGCTCAACATTAGTTGAATGCATTGGGCGTAAAGTCAACTTTGGTTGACTATGCAGGGCTGACCCGGATGGCGTATGCCATGGTCGTTGCCACCACCAGGGGACGAAGGTTAATCCGCGTTCTGGCCAGGCAGGCCAAGAGATCACCTGACATCAGCAACCATACTCTTTATCAGGCTCGCCGCATGGCGGTGGCCACGAACAATCGAGATTGCCCCGCGGGCACCACGAAGATGAGACATACAGCAATGAACGCACAATGGACCGACTTTATTACCCTGCTCAAGCGTGAAGTGGTGCCGGCTCTGGGCTGCACCGAACCCATGTCGGTGGCGCTGGCAGCTGCCAACTGCCGCAAACTGCTGGGGCAGGTGCCGACCCGCGTCAACGTCTGGGTCAGCGGCAACCTGTTCAAGAACGGCATGGGGGTCGGGGTACCCGGTACCGGCATGATAGGCCTGCCTGTCGCGGCGGCCGTCGGCATCACGGGTGGTAATCCGGATGCCGGACTGGAGGTGCTCAAGGGTCTCACCACCGAGCAGGTCGAGGCGGCCAAGGGGCTGCTGCCGACCATCAAGGTGGATGTGAAGGATGTGCCTGACGTCCTCTACGCCGAGGTGCTGGCGGAAGTGGACGGCCACAGCGCCCGGGTGGTGATCTGCACCGATCACACCCGTATCATCCTGATGGAGAAGGATGGCGAGGTGCTGATGGCGCAAGATAGCGCCCCGGGCGTGCAGATCCAGCCCGCCAAGGCCGACAAGCCCACTATGAGCCTGCGCGAGATCGTCGACTTTGCCCTGCAGGTACCCCTTGCCGAGATCGACTTCATCCGCGAGGCGGCCTCGATGAACCAGGCCCTGGCGGACGAAGGGTTGCAGGGCTACGGCCTGCGCATTGGCAAGATCCTCACCGAGCAGGTGGAGCGCAAGCTGCTCTCCGACGATCTGATGACGCTGGCCATGCGCCTCTCTTCCGCCGCCTCCGATGCGCGGATGGATGGCGCCATGCTGCCCGCCATGTCCAACTCGGGCTCTGGCAACCAGGGCATCGCCGCCACCATGCCGGTGGTTGCCGCCGCCCGCTTCCTCAATGCGAGCGACGAGCAGCTCACACGCGCCCTGGTGATGAGCCATCTGGTGGCCATTTACATCAAGACCTATCAGAACAAGCTGTCAGCCCTGTGCGCCGCCAGCACCGCCGCCATGGGGTCGGGGGCTGCCATCACCTGGCTGCTGGGCGGCCAGTTCGAGCAGATCAGCCACTGCATCAACAACATGATTGGCGATGTCTCCGGCATCATCTGTGACGGCGCCGGCAGCGCCTGCTCCATGAAGGTTTCCACTTCCACTTCGGCAGCGGTGAAGTCGTCGCTGATGGCCATCAACAACCTGCGCGTTCCCCAGAGCGAGGGGATCGTCTCTGACGATGTGGATCAGACCATAGCCAACCTGGGGCAGCTCTCCAGACAGGGGATGCTGGATACGGATATCGAAATCATCAACATCATGCGCGCCAAGCAGAAGTCATAAGTTTGCGAACAAAGGGGGCAGCAAGACCCTCTTGTTCATGTCATGACGGTTACGCCGTCTGACCTCAAGGTTGCCAGGGCAGGCATGAGGCCTGCTCTCGTTTCTCGGGCACGGCCCGCTTTTTGGGGAGTCATCACATGACACTTAGCGTTATCGGCAATCTGGCCATTGCGGCCCTCTTGCTGCTCTTCCTCTACCGGTTGCAGCAAAAACACGTGAGCTTCACTCGCCGGGTCTTCGCGGGCCTGGGGCTCGGTATCCTGTTCGGGGCGGCCCTGCAACTGCTCTACGGCACGGGGTCGGGAGTGATTACCCAGACCATCGACTATCTGGATATCGTCGGCAGCGGCTATGTGAAGCTGCTGCAGATGATCATCATTCCGCTCATCATGGTCTCCATCATCAGCGCCATCCTCAAGCTCAATGGCGGCACCGCCCTTGGCAAGATCAGCGCCATGACCATAGGAGTGCTGATCTTCACCACCATGATCGCCGCCGGGGCGGGCATCCTGATGTCCAACCTGTTCGGTCTGACCGCCGAAGGGCTGACCGCCGGGGCCGCCGAGAGCGCCCGTGGTGCTGCGTTGCAGACCACCCTGGGCTCGGTTGAAAGCATGTCGTTTGCCAAGATGGTGCTGGAGTTTATCCCGGCCAACCCCTTCCTCGACATGACGGGGGCGCGCAAGACCTCCACCATCGCCGTGGTGATCTTCTCCATCTTCATCGGCCTGTCGGCCACCGGCATCGCCCGCAAGAAACCGGAGATCTTCGAGAGCTTCAGCCACTTCATCGCCGTGGCTCACGCCATCGTGATGCGCATGGTGACCCTGGTACTGCGTCTGACCCCGTTTGGCGTGCTGGCCCTGATGACCAAGGTGGTGTCCGGCTCCAACTATGCCGACATCCTGAACCTGCTCAACTTCGTGCTCGCCTCCTACGGCGCCATCGCCATCATGTTCGCCGTGCACCTGCTGCTGGTGAGCCTGGTCGGCATCAACCCGATGCGCTACCTGAAGAAGATCACCCCGGTGCTGGCGTTTGCCTTCACCTCGCGCACCAGTGCGGGCTCCATCCCGATGAACGTGCAGACCCAGACCAAGTCGCTGGGTATTCCGGAGGGGATCGCCAACTTTGCCGCCTCCTTCGGTTCCACCATCGGTCAGAACGGCTGCGCCGGCATCTACCCGGCCATGCTGGCGGTGATGATAGCGCCGACCGTGGGGATTGACCCCCTGGATCCCGGTTTCATCATGACGCTCATCGCCATCATTACCGTCAGCTCCTTCGGGGTAGCGGGGATCGGCGGCGGCGCCACCTTCGCCGCGCTGATCGTGCTCTCCGCCCTGGATTTCCCGGTCGCGCTGGCGGGCTTGCTCATCTCCATCGAGCCGCTGATCGACATGGGCCGCACCGCCCTCAACGTCTCCGGCTCCATCACCGCCGGGACCATCACCAGTCGCGTGCTGGGGCAGACCGACATGGCGGTGTTCAATAGCGACCATGAAGTGAGCCTGGACGGCGAAGAGTCCACCATCTGATCCGCCGCGGGGAAGGGGAAGCCTTCCCGCCATCCATCACAGGGAGGGTTCGCCCTCCCTGCGTCATTGCGAGGAAATAGCATGAGAATCCTGATCATCGGTGGTGAAGCCGCCGGTATGAGCGCGGCGGCCAAGGCTCGCCGCCTGGCAAAGGATGCCGAAATCGTCGTCTACGAGGCCTCCGAGGTGATCTCCTTCGGCGCCTGCGGCCTGCCCTACTTCGTGGGGGACGAGTTCCAGGAGCCGGGCTACATGGCCGAATTCACTCCGGCGCAGTTCGCCGCCAAGGGGATCGAGGTCAAGACCGGCCACCGGGTGCTGAGCGTCGATGCTGCAACCCAGACCCTGCTGGTGGAGCACAAGGGCGACACCTTCAGCGACCGTTACGATCGCCTGATGATCGCCACCGGTGCTCGCGAGGTGATGCCTCCCATTTCCGGTCTGCAGCAGCAAGGTGTATTCGGCCTGCGCCGGATGGCCGACGGGCTGGCGCTCAAGGCCGCCGTGCAGGACAAGGCCAACACCCGTGCCCTGGTGATCGGATCCGGCTTTATCGGGCTAGAGGTGGTCGAGGCGCTGGTCCATCAGGGCAAGGAAGTGCGTCTCATCGAGCTGGCCGAGCGGGTTATCCCGGAGGCATTTGATGAGGATATCACTCGGCATATCGAAACCGAGCTGCGCGAACAGGGGGTCTCCCTCCATCTCGGCGAGCGGGTAGAAGCACTGCTGGGAGAGGGCCGGGTGACCGGTGTGCGCACCAGCCATGGCGAGTACGAGGCCGATATCGTGGTGGTCTGCACCGGGGTCAAGCCCAACACCGAGTTTCTGGCCGACACCGGCATCGCGCGTCTGGGTAATGGCGCCATCGAGGTGGATCGCCAGGGCCGTACCTCGCTGCCAAACGTCTGGGCCGCCGGTGACTGCGCCAGCGTCTGGCACAGCGTGAAACAGCAGCAGGTCTATGTGCCGCTTGCCACCATCGCCAACAAGCTGGGCCGCATGGTGGGGGAGAACCTAGCGGGCGCCGAGCAGAGCTTCCCGGGCACCCTGGGCTCGGCCGCACTTCAGGTGCTGGGACTGGAGGCGGGGCGTACCGGTCTCTCCGAGAAAGAGGCGCAGCAGCTTGGCATTGACTATCGCACCGTGGTGATCAAGGACAAGTGCCACACCAACTACTGCCCGGGCCAGTCCGACATCCACGTCAAGCTGGTCTATGAAGCGGGCAGCAAGCGGCTGCTGGGAGGCCAGATCCTGGGTCGCAAGGGGGCGGTGCACCGCATTGACGCCCTGGCGGTCGCCATCACCATGGGAGTCACCACGGAGCAGCTTGGCATGCTCGACTTTGCCTACGCGCCGCCCTTCTCCCGTACCTGGGATGTGCTCAACGTGGCGGGCAATGTCGCCAAGTAAGGCTTGTCTTTCTGGCTGGAAGGACGACTCCTGATGACCATCACCCATAAAAAAACCGGGGCCATTGGCTCCGGTTTTTCATTGGACGCTTGCTGCTCAGCTGCGGCCGAGACGATTCTTCGGATAGTTTTCCGCCAGCACTTCCCGGGCGTGTTTGGCCAGGGTAGGCATGTTCAGGGTGTCGTAGGCCTTGACCATGATCTCCAGTGCTTTTTCGGTTTCGGCGGTGTCGGGGTAGGTCTCGACGACCTGCTTGGCCCGGTTGGCGGCGGCTACCAGGGCATCGCGCTTCACATAGTACTCGGCGACGCTCAGGTCGTAGCGGGCCAGACGGTTCTTCAGACCGACCATGCGGGCACGGGCATCGGCGGCGTACTGGCTATTGGGGTAGTTCTGCAGCAGGGTCTTGAAGTCCTGGAATGCCTGACGGGCATAGGCCGGGTCCTTATCGTCCCGGTCGATCCCGAACATGTCCTGGAAGAAGTTGTAGTCCGCCGCCATGTTGGTCAGACCGCGCATATAGAAGACGTAATCGATGTTCTTGTGCGCCGGATTCAGACGGATGAAGCGGTCGATATTGGCGATCGCCTGGGCGGTGTCATCCTGCTTGTAGTAGGCATAGATGAGGTCGAGCTGCACCTGGTTGGAGTAGGCACCGAACGGATAGCGCGAGTCCAGCGCTTCCAGCAATTCGGTGGCCTGCACGTAGTTGCCCACGTCCAGTTTCAGCCGTGCTTTCTGGTACAGGGTCTCCGGCGGCTCGTCGGGTACCTTGGGTTTGGTGCTGGAACAGCCTGTGATCAAGGTAGCGACCAAGGCGAGCGACATCAGCAGGTGAGACTTCTTTCCCATCAACAACATCCGGTCCATTTCCACGAAATTGGCAAAGTATCCGTTATGCTTGGCTAAAAGAAAAGCTAGAATACCCGGATTATTTCGAATTAACACCCCTCCGCTCAAGAGACCTTACATGAGCCAGCATATTGAACTGACAGGCGAATTCCAGGATCACCAATTCGGGCAGCGACTCGATCAGGCCCTGGCTGAAATGTTTCCAGACTACTCCCGTACCCGTATCAAGGAGTGGATTTTACAGGACAGAGTGACCCTGGATGGTCAGGTTGCCAACACCCCGCGCGAGAAAATTCTGGCCGGGCAGAAGGTGCATGTGAATGTCGAACTGGCAGACGATACCCGCTTCGATGCGCAGGATATCGAGCTCAACATCGTCTATGAAGATGAACACATTCTGGTGATCGACAAGCCGGCCGGCCTGGTGGTTCACCCGGGTGCAGGCACGCCGGATGGCACCATCCTCAATGCCCTGCTGCACCGTTACCCCGGCATCGCCGAGGTGCCCCGTGCCGGCATCGTGCACCGTCTGGATAAAGACACCACCGGCCTGATGGTAGTGGCCAAGACGGTACCGGCCCAGACCCACCTGGTGGAAGCGCTGCAGGCGCGCCAGATCACCCGTGAATACGAGGCGATCGCCATCGGTCACATGACCGCCGGCGGCACCGTCGATGCGCCCATCGGCCGTCACCCGACCCAGCGTACCCATATGGCTGTGGTGCCCAATGGCCGCCCCTCCGTCACCCACTACCGGGTGCACGAGAAGTTCCGTGGCCACACCCGTCTGCGTCTGCGTCTGGAAACCGGTCGTACCCACCAGATCCGTGTGCACATGGCCCACATCAAGCACCCGCTGGTGGGCGATCCGGCTTACGGTGGTCGTCTGCGCCCGTTGCGCAACGCCACCCCGGAACTGACTCAGGCACTGCGCAACTTCCACCGTCAGGCCCTGCACGCCACCATGCTGCAGCTGGCCCACCCCATCACCGGTGAGGTGATGCAATGGCACTCTCCCACGCCCCAGGACATGGTGGAGTTGATGGAAGTGCTGCGCGCCGACACCCTGGCCAACCCGGACGAGCTGGTCTGGAAATGATGCAGAGGGCGGGGACGGGCTGACGCCGATTGTCGTGCCGCCTCCTGCCAAAACGGGGCCCCTTGACTTGTAGCCAGGGGCCCCGTTTTTATATGAATGAATGCAAAAGGAGCCACAGATGAAATGGATTGAACCCGACTGGCCGGCACCGGCCCATGTCCGGGCCCTCTCGACCACCCGGGACGGGGGATTGAGCGAAGGGGTCTTCGCCGGTCTCAACCTGGGGGCCCATGTTGGCGATGAAATGGCACTGGTCGAGGCCAATCGGGCCCGCCTGCAACAGGAAGCCGTGATCCCCGGGCCACTGAACTGGCTCAACCAGGTGCATGGTATCGTCGTTCATCCGGTCAGCCATCAGTATGAGAGTGCGCCAGATGCTGACGCCGCCTGTGCCCATGAGGCGGGGCTGGCCTGTATCGTGATGACAGCCGACTGCCTGCCGGTGCTGTTCTGCGATCGTGCCGGCTCCCGGGTGGCCGCCGCCCATGCCGGCTGGCGCGGACTGCATGCCGGTGTGCTGGAGGCGAGCATCAATGCCATGGGCTGCGAGCCTGCCGAGATCCTGGCCTGGCTCGGCCCGGCCATCGGCCCGCAAGCGTTCGAGGTAGGTGGCGAAGTGCGCGAGGCCTTTATAGCGGAGCAGGTTGAGGCGGTGAACGCCTTTACCCCTTCAGCCAACGCAGGCAAGTGGCTGGCGGATATCTACCAGCTGGCCCGACTGCGCCTCGCCCGTGCCGGCGTGACCGCCGTCTATGGCGGTGAGTACTGCACCTTCAACGACGGGGAGCAATTCTACTCCTACCGTCGTGACGGCCAGACCGGCCGCATGGCCTCGATTATCTGGCTCGCCGAGTAAAGCGTTACCGGTTCCCTCCTCATGAGGGGGCCGGGATCCTGCCAATCCCTTGTTTGCAGAAAAAATAACCACTCCTGCCCCTTGAAATAGCCCGTACGGGCCTCATCTTTCATCTCAGAAAGTTATGTTGTTTGCCGCGCACGCGGCGTCTGTTTGAAGGGGGAGTGCAATGCGCCTCGATCGCCTGACCAGCAAATTCCAGATTGCTATTTCCGATGCCCAGTCTCTGGCACTGGGTCGTGACCACCAATTTATCGAACCCGTCCATCTGATGTCTGCCCTGGTCAACCAGGATGGCGGTTCTATTCGTCCGCTGCTGACCCTGACCGGGATGGATATCAATGCCCTGCGCTCGCGCCTGGGTGAAGAGCTCGATCGCCTGCCCCGCGTCAGCGGTGTGGAAGGGGATGTGCAACTGTCCAATGGCCTCGGCCGGCTGCTCAACGTCTGTGACAAGCTGGCCCAGCAGCGCAAGGATCAGTTCATCTCGTCCGAACTCTTTGTGCTGGCGGCCCTCGACGAGAAGGGGACCCTCGGCGAGCTGCTGCGCGCCCAGGGGCTGACCAAGGAGAAACTGGAAGCCGCCATCGACAAGGTGCGCGGGGGCAAGAAGGTGGACGACGCCAACGCCGAGGAGAACCGCCAAGCGCTGGAGAAGTACACCATCGATCTCACCGAGCGGGCCGAGATCGGCAAGCTCGACCCGGTGATCGGCCGCGATGACGAAATTCGCCGCACCATCCAGGTGCTGCAGCGCCGCACCAAGAACAACCCGGTGCTGATCGGCGCCCCCGGTGTCGGCAAGACCGCCATCGTCGAGGGGCTGGCCCAGCGCATTGTCAACGGCGAAGTGCCGGAAGGGCTCAAGAACAAACGGGTATTGTCGCTCGACATGGGGGCCCTGGTGGCCGGTGCCAAGTACCGCGGCGAGTTCGAGGAGCGGCTCAAGGCCGTGCTGAACGATCTGGCCAAGGAAGAGGGCAACGTCATCCTCTTCATCGACGAGCTGCACACCATGGTCGGTGCCGGCAAGGGCGAAGGGGCCATGGACGCGGGCAACATGCTGAAACCCGCGTTGGCCCGTGGCGAGCTGCACTGCGTCGGGGCCACCACCCTGGATGAGTATCGCCAGTTCATCGAGAAGGATGCCGCCCTCGAGCGTCGCTTCCAGAAGGTGCTGGTGGAGGAGCCGAGCGTGGAGGACACCATCGCCATCCTGCGCGGCCTGAAAGAGCGTTATGAGCTGCACCACCATGTGCAGATCACCGACCCTGCCATCGTGGCGGCGGCCCAGCTGTCGCACCGCTATATCGCGGATCGCCAGCTGCCGGACAAGGCCATTGACCTCATCGACGAGGCCGCAGCCAGCATCCGGCTGCAGATCGACTCCAAGCCCGAGTCTCTCGATCGTCTCGAGCGGCGCATCATCCAGCTGAAACTCGAACAGCAGGCGCTGATGAAGGAGGACGACGACGCCAGCCGCAAGCGGCTGGAGCTCATCAATCAGGAGATCGGCGAAAAGGATAGGGAATACAACGAGCTGGAAGAGGTGTGGAAGGCCGAGAAGGCCGCCCTCGCCGGCACCCAGCACATCAAGGCGGCGCTGGAGCAGGCCCGTCAGGATCTGGAGGTGGCACGTCGCGCCGGGGATCTGGGCCGCATGTCCGAGCTGCAGTACGGTCGCATCCCCGAGCTGGAGAAACAGCTCGATCTCGCCACCCAGGCGGAGATGCAGGAGACCAGCCTGCTGCGCAACCGGGTCACCGACGTGGAGATCGCAGACGTGCTGGCGCGCTGGACCGGCATTCCGGTCGCCCGCATGCTGGAAGGGGAGCGGGAGAAGCTGCTGCGGATGGAAGATCAGCTGCATAGCCGGGTGATCGGCCAGGAGGAGGCGGTGGACGCCGTCTCCAACGCCATCCGCCGCTCCCGCGCCGGGCTGTCTGACCCGAACCGTCCCATCGGCTCCTTCCTGTTCCTCGGCCCCACCGGGGTGGGCAAGACCGAGCTGTGCAAGGCGCTGGCCGAGTTCCTGTTCGATACCCAGGATGCCATGGTGCGGATCGACATGTCGGAGTTCATGGAGAAACACAGCGTGGCCCGTCTGGTAGGCGCGCCTCCGGGATACGTGGGTTACGAGGAGGGGGGTTATCTCACCGAGGCGGTGCGCCGTCGCCCCTATTCGGTGATCCTGCTGGATGAGGTGGAGAAGGCTCATCCGGATGTGTTCAACATCTTGCTGCAGGTGCTGGATGACGGTCGCCTGACCGATGGTCAGGGTCGCACCGTGGACTTCCGCAATACCGTGGTGATCATGACCTCGAACCTCGGCTCGGATCTTATCCAGGAGCACCACAGCGAGAAGGACTACGACGAGATGAAGGGCATGCTGATGGAGGTGCTGACCCGCAGCTTCCGTCCCGAGTTCATCAACCGGATCGACGAGACCGTGGTGTTCCACCCCCTCGGCGAGGAGCACATCAAGTCCATCGCTCGCATCCAGCTCAAGAGCCTGATGGGCCGCCTGGAGGCCCAGGGTTACGAGGTGGAGGTGACCGAGGAGCTGCTGACCAAGCTGGTTCACGCCGGGTTCGACCCCGTCTACGGGGCGCGTCCCCTCAAGCGGGCGATCCAGCACAAGGTGGAGAACCCGCTGGCCCAGGCGCTGCTCTCCGGCCGCATCGTTCCGGGCAAGAAGCTGGTGCTTGGAGCCGACAGCAACGGCTTGACCATGAGTCAGTAACCTCTCCTTTGTCCGTGTTTACAACGCCAGCCCTCGGGCTGGCGTTGTCATATCCATGAAATGGAAATAAAAAAACGGCAATCCTAGGATTGCCGGGAGGAATGTATTCAATGCGACCTGACGTGGGTTGAGCGGGTCGCAGGGGCTAGCCCCGGTTTCGCAGAGGGACAGGATGGCCGCTCTGCTTACAGCCTGCCCGGACTGCGCTCGCTCAGTCCGCACCGCCACACTTTTGCTGCGTCCGGTTCACTCGGCCGGACGCACTCCATTCGTTACAGCATGCCCTGAACGGCTGCCTTCATCTCGGCCGGCCAGACACCAACCTGCACCTGACCGATATGTTCCTTTTGCAGCAACAACATGGCCAGACGGGATTGGCCGATACCGCCGCCGATGGTCTGGGGCATCCGCTCTGCCAGCAGATCCTGGTGCCAGTCGTACTGCAGGCGATCCTCGTCGCCAGTGATGGCGAGCTGACGGCGCAGCGCCTCGGCGTCTACCCGGATCCCCATGGAAGAGATCTCGAAGCTGTCTTCCAGCACCGGGTTCCACACCAGGATGTCGCCGTTCAGACCCGCCAGACCCAGTTCACTGTGGCTGCTCCAGTCGTCGTAGTCCGGGGCGCGCACGTCGTGGCGCTCACCGTGGGAGAGGGCTCCGCCGATGCCGATCAGGAACACGGCACCCAGCTCCTTGGCGATGGCTCGCTCGCGCCCCTTGGCATCGAGATCCGGGTAGCGGGTCAGCAACTCTTCGCTGTGGAGGAACTGAATTTCGCTCGGCAGGAAGGGGGTCAGTTCGTGCTCGGCACAGACGGCGCGCTCGGTGGCCTTGATGGCGGCCCAGATGCCGCGCACGGTTTCCTGCAGATAGGCCAGATCGCGGCGCTCGCTCGGCATCACCTTCTCCCAGTCCCACTGATCCACATAGACGGAGTGGATGGGGCTGAGTCTGTCTTCGTCCGGGCGCAGGGCCTTCATGTGGGTGTAGATCCCTTCGCCTGGCGCGAAACCGAAGCGACCCAGGGTCTGGCGCTTCCATTTGGCCAGGGAGTGCACCACCTCGTAGCTGTGCTCCGGCAGAGTCTTCACCTTGACCTGCACTGCATTCTCGCTGCCGGACAGGTTGTCCTGGGTACCGTCACCGACCCGGCTCAGGATGGGGGCTTGCACCTCCATCAGACCCAGCTGTTGGGCGAGTTGGCGAGAGAACATCTCCTTGACGAAGCAGATCTGCTGTTGGCTGCGAATGTAGTGCTGTTTCATTGCTGAATTCCTGTTTCAAACCCCGTTGGATGTGGTGATTCTTCAACAGTCAGCAAGCTAAATTCAATATTCGATAATAAAAATAGGCTTTGTGTGTTTTTTTCTTCAAAATATGCCGGTTTTTAATGAAAGATCGTCAACGGGAGTAGAAAAAAGTGCCGGAAAATTATCGGATCGATAATCTCGATCAGGCCATCCTCACCGCATTGATGGACAATGCGCGGATCCCATACGCCGAATTGGCCAAGCAACTGGCGGTCAGCCCGGGCACCATTCATGTGCGGGTGGAGAAGATGAAGCAGGCGGGGATCATCGAGGGCACCCGAGTGCAGGTGAACCCCAAGAAGCTCGGCTATGACGTCTGCTGCTTTATCGGGATCAACCTCAAGAGCGCCAAGGACTACCCGTCGGCCCTGGCCAAGCTGCAGGCGCTGGACGAGGTGGTGGAGGCCTACTACACCACGGGTCACTACAGCATCTTCATGAAGGTGATGACCCGCTCCATCGATGAGCTGCAGATCGTGCTGATCAACAAGATCCAGACCATTGACGAGATCCAGTCCACAGAAACGCTCATTTCGCTGCAAAACCCCATTCTGCGGGACGTGAAGCCTTGAGTCGGGTTGCATGAGAGGGGCGTAGAGATCCCTCTCCCGTGCGAAACCCTGATTTCACGGCAAAACCGTATCCTGCGGGATGTGAAGCCCTGATGAAGCAGGTTGGCCGGGATCAGGGCTCGATATAGGGGATGCCGTACTTGTTGTAGAGGGCTTTGAGGCGGCCATCCCGCTTCATGTGCAGCAGTTCTCTATCATAGGCGGCCATCTGGGCAGGGGTCTGTGCGTCGGCGCGGGCACGGGTCCAGGTATTGAAGTAGGGGCTGCTCTTGAGGGGCCTTGGCAGGTAATCCACCAGAGCGCCGAGTTTCTCCTCATGGATCTGGGCGAAGGCGGTGACCAGCGGCATGGGGACGACATCAATGCGATTGGCGATCAGCTTGCGCAGTTGCAACTGGTTCATGGTGACCTCCTGGAAGTGATAGCTTGGGTCTGCCATGGCGGCGGCCAGTTCGGGGGTGTAGGAGAAGTCTTTGGTGACGCCGATGCGCCAGGGTTTGAGGTCGGCCAGGGTTTCATAACGGATCGTCAGCAGATCGCTCTTGCGCACAAAAAAGTGCCAGCTGTGGCGCAGGTGCGCCTGCTGCGGATAGAGCAGATAGCTCTCTCGTTCAGGCTTGTAGGAGTGGGTCATCACCACATCGCAGACACCGCTCTCGGCATTGCGGGTGAGACGGGCACCGGAGTCGGTCAGTTCTATCTTGATGGGGAGCCCAAGCTTGCCAAAGATGGCGGTCACTATGTCGATATCGAGCCCCTGCGGCTGCCCGGCGGCATTCATGAACTTGAGCGGGGCTTCCAGAGTGCCGCAGATCACCAGCTCTCTGGCGTTAAGCCAGAGCGGGAAGAGTAGCCACAGCAGGGGGATCACGCGCACACTATGCCTCCTGACCCCTCAGGAAGATGATGTTGGGGGCCTGCTCCCAGTATATTGGTTTATAAGGTGTAAAGAGGTGATCCCGCATGGCAAACCCTGAAATCGAAAGCCCGCTCGATGGTGTCGACAAGCTGACGGTGCTGCTCTACCGCATCGGCCTGAGTGGTGCAGCCTTGCTACTGCTCGGGCGCGGGGCATCGCTGCTGAGCGGTATCGAGCCGATTGCGCCAGCCAGCTGGTTGAGCCTGCTGGCACTGGCCAGTGCGCTTTGCAGTTTCTCCATCCATCTCTATGACAAGCGTATCCGTCTGATGCTGCAAGGGTTTGGCTGGGGAGCGCTGGCGTTCGCCGCGCTGGGGGCGCCGGATGCTCTGGTGCTGGGAGCGGCACTGGCCACCCTCTCAGGTTTGGCATTCAAGGAGCAGTTCTGCTTCGCCATCCCGGGGATCAGGTTGGTGCCCGTGTTGCTACCGCTGTTATGGTTGCTGGAGTGGGGTCGGCTGGAGTGGGCCGCTGCCCTGGCAGCGCTGGTCAGCGGGGCCTTGTTAACTCTGCTGGCGCTGGCCAAGTGGCGAATGCCCCTGCACTTCGACATCGGTGACAAGGGGCGTTACCAGATTTAGAAGGGATGGTTGGCGCAGCCACTGGAGTTGCGCCAACTTGCCGGCTGTCTTTAGGTCTGCTGGCAGACTTTGAGCTGCTGGTTGAGGGCCTGCATGACCTGGCGACGGCTGATGATGCCGATCACCTTGCCCTGCTGCAGCACGGGGTAGATCTTGGGTTTGGCTCCCGTCATCTGGCGTGCCAGCTCCAGTATGCTCTCGTCTGGGCCCACCGAAAGCGGTGCCCGGTTCATCATGTCTTCCACCCGGGTGTGGGTATCGCAGTGGTAGCTGCCGGTGAGCAGGCTGGGAATGCAGTCCTGCTCTGACAGAAAGCCGATCAGCTGCTTCTCGTCGTCCAGCACCGGCAGGCCGCTCAGGCCCGAGTGATGCAGGCGATCGAGCGCTTCGGCCAGGCTCAGTCCGGCGGTGAGCGAATGAGTCAGGCGGCTCATATGATGGTGAACTTTCAGCATGGTGGTGGCTCCCTTGGTGTGCATGGGGGCTACTATGGCGGAGCCGTGGGGCGGTGCGCCAATGGCTTGTACCGCAGGGATTGATAGGCAGCGGAAATGGCTGCTGAAGCGGTGGGATTGCCGGGGTATTCATGGAAGAGGAGATCTTATGAGGGCATTGGTAACGGGCTGTGGTCGGCGACTCGGCTTCTATCTGTGCGAACAACTGGTGGCGGCGGGATGGCGGGTGACCGGCAGTTATCGCAGCGAGCGGCCCGAACTGGCGCGGCTGCGCGAACTCGGGGTCGAACTGGTGCAGGCGGACTTTGGCTGTGAGGAGGAGGTCAGCCGACTGATTGAGGTGCTGGCCACCCACCGCGATCTGGGGCTGGTGATCCACAACGCCTCGGCCTTCGAGCCCCAGGCGGCAGATCCTGCCGCACAGCTGGCCCAGTTCGAACAGTACTACCGGGTGCACATGGCGGCCCCCTTCCAGCTCAACCGGGCACTGGCGCCCCAGCTGGCGCGCAACGACAACGCCAGCATCATCCATATCACGGATATCTACATCCATGCCCCGCCCCCGCATTTTGCCAGCTATGTGGCCACCAAGGCGGGAGCCCATTCGCTCGCCATGAGTTTTGCCCGCGAGCTGGCGCCGGCCGTGCGGGTCAATACCATAGAGCCCGGCCCCATCCTGTTTCTCGATGAGCATGACGATGCCTGGCGTCAGCAGGTGCTGGCGAAGACGCCGCTGGCCCGTGAAGGGGGGCTTGAGCCCATCTGGCAGGCGGTGCAACTACTGATGCAGAACAGTTACATGACGGGGGCTAGCATCAAGGTGGATGGGGGCCGTGCCCTGGCCACCCTGTGAGGCCAGCTGCAGGGTGACTGGGTGCAGGCCAATCTGCTGATTATGGCCGTGGCCCGCAGCCAGCGGGCTGCGTAGGGAGAGCGCCACCTTGGCGGCGTGTACCTCGCCGGTGCCATACCATTCGGCCAGCAGGGGGGCCAGGTAGCTATCGACTCTGGCCGTCGCAAAATCAGCGTTCGGGCTGCTGGCCAGGATATCGATATCGAGCGGTCGGTCGTGCACCTTGCACAGGGGGTCATTGCGATCCCGTCCGTGGGCCACTTCAAGGGTGACAAACCACTGCTTGAGTACTGTGGTTTCCAGCCGGCTTTCAATGACAAACAGGCAGTTGAGAAAATCGTGGCGGGAGTGCATGCCCACCGGTTTGGTCCGGATCACCGAGCTTAGCTGTAGCCAGCCAAACTGGGTGATCAGCTCGTCCAGCGCCTGGCCGACATGGCGGTGGGGCTCGAGATTGGATCCTATGCTGCACAGATAGAACATGCTCACCTTCCCTGGGTTGGGCTCATCTGAAATGTATACGCAGTTCACGGTTATCATATTAACTATGACGTAACATGGATTTATCTATTGTGATCCGGCACTGATTGGCAGAAGGAGACTTGCATGAGTGTGGAACTGAAATGGGCACTGCTGACGGCTGCAGGCGCGCTGGCGATGATCTTGGTTATCTGTGTGGCCTCCGTCGGTCTGGCGTGAATCACGCTCTCGTTCGTAGCATCAACCGGCCTTTGGGCCGGTTTTGTTTTTTGAGCTGTGCGGCTATGCTGGCGCACCGGTGAAAATGAAGAGAAGAGATGATGGCCAAGGTTCGCCCGCGTTCCCTGCTGCAGGTGGTGTTGATGGGATTTGTGCTGGTACTGATGCCGCTTGGCGGCATGATCTGGCATAACAGCAATGCTCTTTCCCACCTCAGCAAGCTGACCAGCGACGAGATGGAGCGGGCAGTCAAGGATACCCGCCGTGCCACCTTGCTGACGGCGCAGGCCATCGATATCGAGCGAACCCTGCGTCGTTATGTGGTGCTGGGGGATATCAGGAGCTTGGCCAGCTACCGCCAGCAGCTGTCGAGTTACCGCGAGCTGCTGGCGGAGCATCGCCACTCCATCGCCGACAGCGATGTTTACGGCGGACTTGAACAGGCGATCGAGTGGCTCGGTAGCCTGCAGGATATGACTCAGGCCAGGGCCGCGGTGGAGAACGACAAGCTCGTCCATTTCAATCAGCTCGGCCAGCAACTCGAACAGGTTACCCGCAGCCGGGTTGATGAGCGGATGGATCGGGTCCGCCTTACCATCGCCGGGCTGACCCGCGAGATCTGGTGGGTGAGTGGTGTAGTGGCCGTGCTCAGCCTGCTGCTGGTGCTGATCTTCACCTACCTTATTATTCACCCGGTGCGACAGATTGAGTCGCGCATTCTGAGCCTGGGGGCCGGCGTTGAACCGGATGCGGAGCCGGTGGATGGGCCGGCCGAACTGGTCTTGCTGGGAGAGCGGATCGTCTGGTTGCACGGCAAGCTCAAGGAGCTGGAACAGCAGAAGTACCAATTCCTGCGTCATGTCTCCCACGAGCTCAAGACGCCGCTGGCGGTGCTGCGGGAAGGATCGGATCTGCTCTGCGAACAGGTGGTTGGGCCGCTCACGCCGGATCAGTTGGAGATCTGCCAGATGCTGGACGAGAACAGCCGCCGTCTGCAGACCCTGATCGAGCGGCTGCTCGACTTCAACCGCCTCAGCCAGCAGGAGGTGTTCGAGCTGGAGCCGGTGCCGCTCAACCCTATTCTCGACAAGCTGGTCGCCGAATACCGGCTGGCATTGGAGTCCAAGCAGATCCGTGTACACTTGCCGACCGAGCCGGTGAGCCTGCTGGCCGAGCCCTATCGGCTGCAGTTGATCCTCGATAATCTGTTTTCCAATGCCGTCAGTTATGGTGCCAGTGGCGGCAATATCTGGATCCGCGCTGGCGAGGAGGCGCAGGGACACTGGCTGGTGGTCGCCAATGAGGGGCCCGAGATCCCCGAGGCCGATCAGCAGCGGATTTTTGAACCCTTCGAGCAGGGTAGCACGGTACGGCAAGGCATTCTGAAAGGCTCAGGCATGGGCCTCTCCATTGCCCGCGAGTCTGCCCACAGCCTGGGAGGGACATTGGTTCTGGTGAAAGATGAACAGGCGGATGTCTGTTTCAGGTTGACGTTGAAATGAGGACTATGAAGATACAACGCGTATTGCCAGCCCTGATCGCAGGGTTGATAGCGGGTTGCTCCTTGCTGCCACAACATGAACAGCGGGAGTCCTCCGATATCGCTTTTGCCAAGCGGATGGAGTTTGCCAACAAGGAGATGCAGGTGCGCCTGCAATACTCCGACTGGTTGCTGGCCAGCCATCCCCAGCAACGGGTCCAGGAGCGTCAGCGGCTCAAGGGGGCCGATGATCTGGAGAGCCGGGTCAGTCTGGCCATGGTGGACTCCCACCCGGCCGAGTCGGTGGCCAACCGCCGTGCCGGTCTGGCCAGACTCAAACAAATGCTGCCCGAGCTCGGTCTCGATACCCAGGCGTTTCTGCGCAGCTGGATTGCCCTCGGCGAGGCGGTCTTGGAACGGGATAGCCGGCGTGACGACCAGAGCCAGGAGATCCAGCGGCTGCGCCGCCAGATAGAGCAGCTTTCCGCCATCGACGACCAGCTCAACCAGCGCAAGCTCAACGAACATCGCGAGGTCCTGCCATGAGCCGGATCCTGCTGGTGGATGACGACGTCAGCCTGCTCAAGCTGATGAGCATGCGCCTGCGCAGTCAGGGTTATGAGGTGGATACCGCCGACAGCGCGGAAGGGGCCCTCGACCGGTTGCGCCAGCAACGGGCTGACCTGGTGCTGAGCGATCTGCGGATGGCGGGCATGGACGGTCTGGCACTGTTCGAGCGGATCCAGACCCAGTGGCTGGGGCTGCCGGTCATCATCATGACTGCCCACGGCACCATCCCGGATGCGATCCAGGCGACTCGCTCCGGGGTGTTCAGTTTTCTCACCAAGCCCGTCGACAAGGACGAGCTGTTTGCCACTATAGAGCATGCCCTGAGTCTGACTCGTCCCAAGCAGCAACAGGAGTGGCAATCGCTGATCCTGACCCGTAATCCCCAGCTGGAACAGGTGCTGATCCAGGCTCACAGCATGGCTGCCATGGAGGTGCCTGTGCTGATCATGGGGCCGTCCGGTTCAGGCAAGGGGGTGATGGCCCAGGCGCTGCATCAGGCGAGCCACCGCAGTGACAAGCCGCTCTATACCATCAACTGCGCCGCCATCCCCTGGGCTTCGCTGGATCTGCAACTGTTCGGTGAAGACGGTCACTCCGGCCTGTTCGAGCAGGCCAGGGGGGCGACCCTGTTTCTCGACGAGATCGGCGGGTTGTCGGAGTCGCTGCAGGCCAAGTTGCTGCAGGTGATGGAAGAGTACGGTCAGGGAACCCCCGAGGTGCGGGTGCTCAGCTCCAGCCATCAGGATCTGGTGAAGGCGATGGAGGAGGGACGCTTTCGTGAGGATCTCTTCTATCGCCTCAACGTGGCCAACATCACGCTGCCGTCGCTCAGCGCCCGCAGTGAGGACATTCCCCTGCTGGCTCGCCAGGCGCTCGATGAGTATCGCAGCCGCCACGAAGAGTGCGCCGTCATGGGCTTTTCGCCGGAGGCGCTGGCCATGCTGGCCGCTGCCGCCTGGCCCGGCAACGTGCGCCAGCTCTGCAACGTGGTGGAACAACTCGCCAGCCTCTGCTGCAGCCCGGTGATCGGCGCCGCCATGGTGGAGTCGGCCCTGAGTAGCGGTGGGGGCGGCATTCCCTCGTTCAACGAGGCGCGTGCCGAGTTCGAGAAGGAGTATCTGATCCGCTTGCTGCGCACCACCGAGGGTAACGTGACCCTGGCGGCCAACATGGCGGGCCGAAATCGAACCGACTTCTACAAGTTATTGAACCGCCACGGTATCGAGGCGGCCAACTTCAAGTCGAAGGGGTGACGGGGAAGAGACGGGAAAGCGGGCCTGGCAGCAGGCCCGTTTGTTTATCCGGAAAGCCGGCCCGGATCGGGGGAAGGGCTCAGGCCGGATCGGCCACGCCGGCGTCGGTCTGGGTCTTGCGGGAGAGCCAGAGACCGCTTGCCTTCATCAGATAGCCGAACAGGGCACCGATCACCAGAGAGGGCAGCACCAGCCGCCACTCACCAGCCGCGCCGAAGGTGGCACAGCAACCGGCAAAGGTGCCGGGAATATAGCCGAGCCACTGTTGCCTGGCCTGCACGCACATCAGGGTGGCCACCACGCCGGTCATCACATACCCCGCCACGCCGGCACCCCACCAGGCTTCGCCATTGAGCAGCAAGAGCGCCCACAGCATGCCGCTGGCATTGCACAGCAGGGTCTGCAGCAGCGCCTTGTAGCCGCCGCTGGAGGCAAAGTAGCTGGTACAGCCGAGGAAACCGACCCAGGAAAGCAGGCCGAACGCGACGGCAATCCAGCCCCAGAGGGCGGAGAGAATACCTGTGGTGATGGCGATGGCGATCAGTGGGCTCATGGCGCGATCCTGCTGTGGATTTCGAAGAAAAAGCAGCCTACGCCTGACTGGCGGGGCGGCAAGCGGGGGGCGAATTGTGTGTGATCTGCATCACTCTTTGCAACTCGGGAATACGCTTGCGCTCGCGAAAAAAATTCACTGGCGACCGGTCTGGCCCTGTTCCATAGTTAGGGGCCCTGTCCTGCTCATGGAGTGAGTCTGATGGTGCCAAATGTGCTCGTGCCCCTGCTGGTGTGCGTACTTCTGTTTCTGGTCGGAACCATGGCCAAGGCGCTGCCCCTGCACCCCCTCATGTAAATTTGTGTGAAATAAAAATCTGCCGGGGCGGGTCTTATCTGTATCGCCTCTATTCGTCGCCCCGGGAGTTTTTCATGCTGATCAAACGCTCTTCTTCACATCACCTCACCGAACGGGATGTTACCCCGGAAGCCGTCTATCAGGATCGCCGCCTGATCCTCAAGGGATTGGGCCTGGGGGCCGCGACCCTGGCATTCCCGACCCGGGCGGGTGTGCTCGATCTGTTTGGTGCTGACAAGGCATCCCCTGCGCCTGCAACCAAGGCGCTCAACAGCCCGCAGGCCGCGAGACCGGCTGGCATGGTGCTGACGCCGGAAGAGAAAGCCATCAGTTACAACAACTTCTACGAGTTGGGGACCGACAAGGGGGATCCGGCCCGCAATGGCCACAGCCTCAAACCCGAGCCCTGGACTCTGAAGGTGGAGGGGGAGGTGGCCAAGCCCTTCACCCTGGATGTGTGGGATCTCATCAACAATACCGAGCTGGAGGAGCGCATCTACCGGCTGCGCTGTGTCGAGGCCTGGTCCATGGTGCTGCCCTGGAACGGCATCTCGCTGGCGGATCTCATCCGCCGGGCCGAGCCGACCAGCCGTGCCAAGTTCGTGGCATTCGAGACCCTGTTTGACCCGAAACAGCTGCCGGGTCAGGCCTCCCGCAGCCTGGGGGGCGGCATCGATTATCCCTATGTGGAGGGACTGCGCATCGACGAGGCGATGCACCCGCTCTCCTTCCTGGCGATGGGGCTCTATGGCAAGACGCTGCCGGCCCAGAACGGGGCGCCGATCCGGTTGGTGGTGCCCTGGAAGTACGGCTTCAAGAGCATCAAGAGCATCGTCTCCATCCGGTTGGTGGAGGAGATGCCTCCCACCACCTGGAACCTGCTGGCCCCCAACGAATATGGCTTCTACGCCAACGTCAATCCACAGGTGGATCACCCGCGCTGGAGCCAGGCCAGCGAGCGCTTCATCGGCGAAGGGGGGCTGTTCGGTGCCAAGCGCCAGCCAACCCTGATGTTCAACGGCTATGCCGACGAGGTGGCCTCGCTCTATCAGGGCATGGATCTGCGCAAGTGGTATTGAGACAAGTTGGAGCTGACACCATGACATTGCGACTGACGGCGCGTCACATCACCTTGCTGCGGGCGTTGGTGCATCTGGGAGCGCTCGGCTTTTTGCTATGGCTGGGGTTTGCCATTCCGGCCGGACGGCTGGGGGGCGATCCCGTCCCCGAGCTGATTCATTATCTCGGCAAGGGGGCGCTCAACCTGCTGCTGCTCACCCTGCTGGTGTCGCCGCTCGCCAAGCGCTGGCGTCAGGGGCAGCTCATCAAACTGCGCCGCCCCCTTGGCCTCTGGTCTTTGGCCTGGGCCCTGCTTCATTTCATGACCTGGCTGGGGCTGGATCTGCAGTTTGACTGGGGGCTCATCGCGGGGGAGCTGGTCAAGCGCAGCTACATAGTAGTGGGCATGGTGGCGCTGCTGTTGCTGATTGCGCTTGGCATCACCTCGCTGCCGGCCTTGCAGCGCGCCATGGGGCCGGCCTGGCAGAAGCTGCACAACTGGGTCTATGCCATCGCCCTGCTGGTGCCGGTGCATTACTGGTGGTCGGTGAAAAGCGGCTGGCTGGAGCCCCTCATCTATCTGGCGCTGGCCTGTGCCTTGCTGCTGCCACGGCGGGACAGGTTGCTGCGCCCCTGGCGCGGACGCTGGAAAGCAAAAGAGGCCTAGTCGGCCTCTTTTTGTTTGATCTCGCCGGTGTAGGCATCGACGATGAGATGGACTTTCTCGTCCTGGCGATTGAGGGTGCGGACCTCGAACTTGTCGCCTTCCAGCTCCACTTCCCGGATGTCGTGATACCCTTGAGCCAGCAAGAGTTTGACCAGTCCGGCCATGTCGAGACGGTTCTCGAGCGCCCAGCCTGTGGCACTGAAAAGGCAGAGGATTAGCAGGAAACTGCGCGGGATCATATTCATTCCGGATTCATGGCTGGCAGACTATAAACCCCATTATGTTAGGTTTTTGGAGATGAATCATCCATGAATAGAGCGCTCCCTCTGCTCGGGCTCTTGTTGCCGGTACTGGCGCAGGCGATCACGCCTGATGAGGCCCAGTTGCAACAAGCTGTCCGCGAGGGACGGGTTCGGCCCTTCCAGGAGATGATGGAGGTGGCAGCCAGATTGCCGGTACGGGTGCTGCGGGTGGATCTGGGGGAAGAGGATGGTGTCTGGCTCTATGAACTGCGAGTGATCGACCGGGAGAACAGCGTGCTCAAGGTGGCCTATCGGGCCGACAACCTGGAGATGGTGTGGGCCAAGGGTCACCACCTGGAGCGGCTGTTCGTGCCCAGAGCGGATCCGGTTGACGAAGAGTAATCCCTGTTTGGAAAGCTGCTGATGCGAATTCTGATAGTTGAAGATGAAAAGACCCTGGCGGGCCAGTTGGCGGAACAGCTGAGGCTGTCCGGTTTTGTCACCGATCTCTGCCACGACGGCAACGAGGCGGGCTTTCTCGGCGAGACCGAACCCTATGACGCCATCATTCTCGATCTGGGTCTGCCGGGGCGCGATGGCCTGAGTGTGCTCAAGGAGTGGCGCAGCAAGGGGATCGACACCCCCGTGCTGGTGCTCACCGCCCGCGGCCAGTTGCACGAGAAGATCGAAGGGCTCAATGCCGGCGCGGATGACTACCTCACCAAGCCGTTCCAGGTGGCCGAGCTGGTGGCCCGGGTCCATGCCCTGGTGCGCCGTGCGGCGGGCAATGCCAGCTCGATCCTGGAGATCGGCGGGGTTCGCCTCGACATGGCGGCCTCCCAGGTGTGGTATGAGGGCACCCCCATCAAGCTCACTGCCCACGAGTTCCGGGTGCTGGGCTACCTGATGCAACACAGGGGCAAGGTGGTGTCGCGCAGCGAGCTTATCGATCACATCTATGCCCAGGATTTTGACCGCGATTCCAACACCGTTGAGGTGTTCATCGGCCGGATCCGCAAGAAGACTCATCCCGACTTGATTGAAACGGTGCGTGGCCTCGGATACCGGATCAACGAATGAGGCTGGTCAGAACTCTGCGGGGACGGCTGGTCGCCATCGCCCTGGTGTGGTGCGGCCTGTTCCTGTTTGCCACCGGCTTCAGCCTGCAGACCATGATGCGCAACTACTGGCAGGAGGCGGAAGCCGATGGCCTGCGTCTGCAGCTCTATGACCTGCTCTCCCGGCTGGAGGTGGCGAAAAATGGCCTGCCGGTGGTGAGTGAGCCCTTGTCGGATCCCCGCTTTCGCCAGCCCTATTCCGGCCACTACTGGCAGCTGGAGCTGGAGCATCACGTCATCGGCCGCTCCCGCTCCCTGTGGGACACCAATCTCAATACCCAGGGGCTGAAATCCGCCTTCGGCGACCCGGATCTGTTTCTCGGGCGGGGCCCCAACAAGGAGCCCCTCCTGATCATGACTCGCACTGTGCTGCTGCCGGGGTCGGACAAGGTGTTCACCCTGGTGATGGCGAAAGACAGCAGCGCCCTGACCCAGACCCTGAAGAAGACCCGGATCAGCCTCTTCTTAGGCCTCGGTTTTGCTGCTGCCGGTCTGGTGCTCGGCTTCATGTTCCAGATCGTCTACGGCCTGCGCCCGCTGCATCTGCTGCGCCGCGAATTGAGCCGGGTGCATCAGGGGCATCAGGAGGGGTTCAGGCTGCGCTACCCGCTGGAGATCCAGCCGCTGGTGGAGGACATCAACCGGTTGCTGCACCACTACAGCGAGCTGCTGCAGCGGGCCCGCTCCCACACCGGCAACCTGGCTCACGCCCTCAAGACGCCGCTGAGTATCATGCGCAATCAGGTAGCCCAGCTGCCGCCTGAGGATCAGGCCGCCATCGGCGAGCAGCTCGACCAGATCCAGCGTCACATCGACTATCACCTCGGCAAGGCGCGGGTGACCGGGGCGGCCAAGATCCTGGGGGTCTCGACGCCGGTGCGGGCCAGGGTGGAGTACATCTGCCGCGCCTTCTCCCGCCTCTATCCGGGCAAGACGGTGGATTTGCAGGTGCCCGCCAATCTGGCGGTCGGGGTGGAGGAGCAGGATTTTGACGAGATGGTGGGCAATTTGCTGGAAAACGCCTTCAAGTGGTCTGCCAGCCAGCTGCGCATCTCCAGCGCCGAACTGGGGGGCTGGATCACCCTGCGCATTGAGGATGATGGCCCCGGCATGAGCGAGGATCAGATCGCCAAGGCGGTGCTGCGCGGAGTGCGCCTTGACGAGAAGGTGCCGGGCTCTGGGCTTGGCCTCAATATCGTATCCGATCTGGCGGAAGCCTATCGGGGCAGCTTCATTATGGGCCGCGCCGAGCTGGGCGGTCTGGCGGCCTCGCTCTCCCTGCCCAAGGTGGCAAGAGTAGAGAGCTAGGCATAAGATATGGCACTTGTTTCAGCCTGAGGAAGAGAACCATGACTGACGATCCGTGGGCACTATGTCATCTTGACGATTCATTCGATGCCTCTGTGCTGGGCACCAAAGGCGCCCAGATCCAGTGGTTTGAAGACAGGGACGGCCTGATCCAGTTCCTGCTGGAGGATTTTGTCGATCTGCTGGCCGATGTCGGCGAGCTGGACGAGGAGCAGACCGAACAGGCACGCGAACGCTTCACCCTGCTGGTGGAACAAAGCTTCGATGATCGCACTCTGATGGACGCGATCAACGATCTCGCCTCCGGTCTGCGCCGCATCGCCTGGTTGGGGCCGCTCTCCGAGCTGGCGGAGATCAGCGACGAATTTGCCTCCGGCCTGCGCCGCTACTTCTGGAGCCAGTACGATGGCGACGAGGATGACCCGGATGCCTGGGTGCCGGAAGAGCTCTGGCCCCAGCTGGTGGAGTGCGCTCAGGAATATATGGAGGAAGGGGACTTCTGATCCTGTCCCCGGCTTCTGTTGCAGCAGAGATAAAAACGGCGCCTGGATGGCGCCGTTTTTGTTGCACTTTGTCAGGTTCTGGCGTTGTCAGGCACCGGCCGGTACCGCGTGGGCGGTGTTGGGCAGCGCAGGGCCTGTGTACTTCTCAATCTGCAGCTGGGCCATGTGGCCGCAGTTGCCTTGGGCCAGGCTGGAGGAGCCTTCATCGAAGGTGAGGCAGTTGACGTTGCCGTTCTTGCAGATGCTGCCCACGTCACCCGGCTTGGCCGGATCGAACCAGGCCCCTTCGCAGATCCGCACCACCCCCTGGCGAATATCCTCGGAGATGAGCGCCCCCACCAGGATCTGGCCGCGATCGTTGAAGGCGCGTACCAGATCCCCCTGGGCGATGCCGCGAGCCTTGGCATCCGCCGGGTTGATCATGATGGCTTCGCGATCGGCGATGGCGAACTTGTCTCGCAGCGGAGTGTTGTCCAGCTGGGAGTGCAGCCGCTGGGTCGGGTGCGAGGTGTTGAGGGACAGGGGATAAGCGGTGGCCACCTCGCTCTTGATCCACTCTTTCGGTTCATACCACTTGGGATGACCGGCGCAGTCGGCGTAATCCATGCCTGCCACCGTATTGGAGAAGATCTCGATCTTGCCTGACGGGGTGCCGAGCGGATTGAGCAGCGGGTTCTCGCGAAAATCGGCGTGGCGTACCCACTCTCGGCTCGCCTCGGGCACCGGGAAGCGCACATAGTTGTTGGATTCCCAGAACATGTTGAACGGCGGCAGCGCCACCCTGGCACCGCGCGCCTGGGCCGCCATGCCGTCGTACATCTGCTTGAGCCACAGCATCTCGTCCTTGCCTTCGGTGTACTGATCCTGCACACCCAGCTTGGCCGCGATGGCGCTGAAGATGTCGAAGTCGTTGCGCGCTTCAAACTGGGGCGGCACGCACTGGTGCATCGGGAAGACGTAGCGCTGGGAGTAGTCCCCGCCCATCTCCAGATCGTTGCGCTCATAGCTGGTGGTCACCGGCAGGACGATGTCGGCCTGCTTGGCGGTGGCGGTCCAGTAGGGCTCGTGGACGATCACGGTCTGCGGCTTGCGCCAGGCCTGGATCAGGTTGTTGGTGTCCTGATGGTGGTGGAAGGGGTTGCCGCCCGCCACATAGACCAGCTTGATGTCCGGATAGGTGACCTTGCGACCGTTGAAGTCGATGGTCTTGCCCGGATTGGCGAGGCAGTCTGCGATTCGAGCCACCGGGATCGGCGCCGGGCTGTTCTTCGGTGCGTTGCCGGCTGAGATCCCCGCCAGGATGCCGCCCTTGGCGGTGGGGCTGCCGCCGGAGGAGTAGTGGTAGCTGAAGCCAAAGCCACCGCCCGGCAGGCCGATCTGGCCCAGCATGGCGGCCAGGGTGACCAGCATCCAGTTGGGCTGCTCGCCGTGCTGCTGACGCTGCATGCCCCAGCCCGCCATGATCATGGTGCGTTTGCCGGCCATGTCGAGGGCCAGCTGGCGAATGACCTTGGCGTCGACGCCACATACAGTGCTCGCCCATTCGGCGCTCTTCGGCTGGCCGTCGTCCTTGCCGAGCAGGTAGGCGAGGAACTTGTCGAACCCGACGGTGTAGCGGTCGAGGAAGGCCTGATCGTGTTTCTTCTCGCTATACAGGGTGTGGGCGACCCCCAGCATCATGGCGACGTCTGTGTAGGCGTTCGGGGCGATCCATTCGGCATTCAGCTGTTTGGCGGTCTCGTTGTAGATGGGATCGATGCTGATGACGCGGGTACCCTTCTCCCTGAGCGCCTTGAAGCCGGCCTGACCCTCGTGATCCGGCATGTTCCAGCTGTTCTTAAGGGTGACTTGGGCGTTGACCCCCCAGAGCACCACCAGCTCGGCGTTTTCCACCACGTTGGGCCAGGCAGTCTGCTGCTCGTACACCTCGATGGAGCCCATCACGTGGGACATGATCACCTGGGCGGCACCGGTGGAGTAGTCACCGGCATAACCGGTAAAGCCGCCGGCCAGGTTCATCAGACGGTGCAGCAGGGTACGGCTGTTGTGGAACATGCCGACGCTCTTCCAGCCGTAGGAACCGGCGTGGATGGCCTGCGGGCCAAAGTCGCTCTGTACCCGTTTGATTTCGCCGGCGACCAGCTCGATGGCCTTCTCCCAACTCACCCGCACCCATTCGTCGGCACCGCGCAGTTCGGTCTTGGCCCCCGGGCCATGTTCCAGCCAGCTCTTGCGTACCATGGGGTACTTGATGCGGTTCTTGGCGTGGACCTGGAACGGCGCCATGTCGATGAGATCGTTCGGGGCCGGATCATCGGCCACCGGCTGGACGCGCACCATGCGCCCCTCTTCGACGATGGCTTCGAAGGCACCCCAGTGGGCGCCGGTGAGGATGCCCTTCTGGGCCGGCACCAGGGTCGGGAACTGGCTCAGCGCCGTGCTGATGGCCTGGGCCAGGGCGCTTTTCGGGAACAGGCCGCCGAGCAGGGGCAGGGCGGCGCAGGCACCCAGACCCTTGAGCAGGGTGCGGCGGGACAGATTGGTTTTCTTGTCGTTGTAAAAAGTCATAACGGTTTTCCTCTGTGCCAGCCTTAGTGGGCCGCGCTCATGTCACTGGCGTGTTTCTGGACATACTGGGTCAGCATGCGCGACTGTTCGGGGGTCAGGGAGGTGCGAGATTCCATCCCCTTGATGACGCCGATCCACTGGTTGGCATTGAAGTGATCCAGCGCGGTGAGGCCGTGGCAGCCGGTACAGTTATTGGACATCAGGGTGGAGGCGTATTGCCACAGCTTGCCCTGATCGCCGATGAGCTGGCTCTGGTCAACCCAGGCGGTCAGGCTGACCTGATGCCAGGTGAGGTTGGTGGCGCTGTCGGTTTCGCTCTTGCCGGTGACCAGCTCCTTCTTGGCTGCGTCGCCGACCAGGGCGCTCAGGATCCGTTTGCCGGGGGCGGCGTAGAAGACTTCGCTCACGCCATCCTGCTGCCAGCCGTCGATGCGCACCTGGGCACGGCCGTTCTCGTTGGCCAGCACTTCCACCTGGGTGGAGGGCATCAGGGTGCCTTCGTCAGTCTTGGCGTTGGCATCGAGGAACAGCGGGGTGGTGGCGATGGCGTAGCGGGTAGTGACGCTGGCCGGGGTCTGGGCGGCAGCCTGGGCCAGTTCGCTGGCGCCGGCGGCGGCCAGGCCGCTCATGTCGGGCATGATGTGGGCGACGCCGCGGTGGCAGTCGATGCAGGTCTGGCCATCCTTGATGGCGACCGGGTGCTCGGCGCGGGCGTTGGGGCGCTGGGCCAAGATGTCCATCGCCTCATAACTGTGGCAGCTGCGGCAGGTGGCCGAGTCGTTGGCCTTAAGCTCGTCCCACACCGACTGCGCCATGCGCAGCTTGTGGGCCTCGTATTTTTCCGGGGTGTCCAGGGTGCCGATCGCCTCGTGGTAGATATCCTTCACGGCGCGGATCTTGGTCCACAGATAGGAGGTGGGATCCCCCGGAATGTGGCAGTCGGCGCACTCGGCGCGGATCCCCTTGGTGTTCTGGAAGTGAACGCTGCCCTGGTACTCGGCAAGCGGGGTCTGCATCGAGTGGCAGGAGACGCAGAATTCGGTGGAGCTGGTCTTGTGCAGCACAGTCACTGTCACCCCCAGTGCCGCGACGCCCAGCAGGGCTCCGAGCAGCAGGAGCCAGAACCAGGTTTTTCGGGTCAGTTTTCCAATCATGACGACATTGTCCTACAGTTATTTTGTACCAATATAGTAGTACCTCCATGGTAGTGGTATCGGTGGTTGTAAGACGTTGACCTTTGTCATGCTTTATATTTTTTGAATGGCGTCACACTTCGTGATTAATTTATTTTTTGGAGTTATTGCTGAATTAAATTCACCACTTGGATCGCTGCCTGTTTTCTGACCCTTTCCTTTGCAGCTGTTAGCCTCCTCGCAAAACCCTCCCGGATTCATTGATATAGTCATGAGTGAGCCCCCATGGAGCGTCGCTGATGAGCCCCTTCTCCCTGTTGTGTGTTGCCGCCGATGTACAGATGCTGGCCGAGTTCGAGCAGGAGCTGGCCCCGTTGCTGAGTCACTTCAATCTGGTGGTGGTGGCCGGACAGCAGTCCGCTGAACAGGCGCTGGACGAGCTGGAAGGCAAGGGGCAACTGCCCGCCGTGGTGGTGTGCGACAGCGATCTGGGGGATGGCCGGGGGGCCGACTTCCTCATCCACCTTGGCGATCGCCACGATGCGTGCCGCAAGATCCTGCTGGGCAGCCAGCCGGAGATGAAATCCATCATAGAGGCGGTCAACCTGGGCCGGCTCGACTACTACCTGCAGCTCCCCTGGCGCGATGGCAGTCTCCGCCGGGCGGTGATCGAACAGGCCAGCCATTTCGTGCTGCAGCACCCCGAGGTGGATCTGCTTAGCTATGCCGCCGTGCTCGACAACCAGAAGCTGCTGCGAGCTCACGTCGATCGCAAGATGGCCGAGTACCGCCAGGGCTTCATGGATTACACCCATTGCAGTGATGAAGAGCTCTCCCGGGTGGTGATCGAGGGGCTCTACCAGTTCTTCGAAGGGGATGACGAGGCCAAGGTCTGTCTCCACTACAGTCCGGGCCATGTGCTGACCCGGGAAGGGGAGCCGAATCGCTTTCTCTGGTTCATCGCCAAGGGGGAGGTGGTACTGCGCAAGCGCGATGAGCAGGGGATTGAGCAGGAGGTGGTGCACTATCGTACCGGCTCCCTGGTGGGGGGCATGTCCTTCGTCACCGGCGAACCCGCTTTCACCACGGCGGTGACCCTGACCGGGGCCGAGGTGATCAAGCTCGACAAGCTGCAGTTTTCCCGCGTCATGCAGGCCCGAAGCGAACTGCTTCCCTCCTTCACTAGCCTGTTGCTGCGCCACTTCAACCGCCGTCTGCAGAACAGCATTCGCACCGAGATCCGCTTGCAGCAGACCCTCAACTCCCTCGATGCGGCCTATGCCCAGCTGGTGGAGAGCGAGAAGATGGCTGTGCTGGGGCAGCTGGTGGCTGGCGTAGCCCATGAGCTCAACAATCCGGTGGCGGCCATCATCCGCGGCAGCGAAACCCTGCGGGCCGCCATCCCCGATCTGGTCAACCTCGAGCTGCCCGCCGCCATCAAAGGTCTGGGCAACCAGACCCTCTGCCAGGCCCTGACGGCCCAACCGGTCTCGACCAGCGAGATCCGCGACAAGACCCGCCAGGCGGAGGGGCGTTTCGGTGATCGCCAGCAGGCGCGGCTGGCGGTGCAGATGCATCTGGATGACGAGCTGAGCTGGCAACGCTGGTTTGCCGGCCGCACTGGCGCACAGCGGGAGGCCCTGCTGGCGCAGCTGGAGCTGTTCCAGCAGACCGGCAGCTTCCTGCGCAATATAGAGGTGTGTGCCCGCCGCATCGGCGATCTGGTCAAGAGTCTCAAACAGTATGCCCGCCAGGACGGGGATGAGCCCTCGCTGGTGGACTTGCACGAGGGGCTGGAAGACACCTTGATGATCTTCGAAAACCGCCTCAAGCAGCACGAGCTGTGCAAGGAGTACCAGCCGCTGCCGCCGGTGCGCTGCCATCCCATCGCCCTGCAGCAGGTGTGGACCAACCTCATCGGCAACAGCCTGGATGCCATGAGCGGCCCTGGCCGGCTCACCATCCGCACTGCCCTGCTGGATCCCGAGTTGGTCATGGTGGAGGTGGAGGACACGGGCTGCGGCATTCCTCCCGAACTGCGGGAGCGGATCTTCGATCTCAACTTCACCACCAAGCGAGAGGGCCATTTTGGCCTCGGCATCGGCCTGAGCGTGGCGTTGCAGATAGTGCAGCAGCACCACGGCCGGATCGAGGTGGCCTCCGAACCTGGCCGCTACACCCGGATGCGGGTCTGTCTGCCGCTGGATGGCAGGGGGCACGCCAGCCATGGGGGAGAAAATCATCACAAGGAACACGCGGCCTGACGCGGCCGCCGACATCAACCGGCGGGGCCGTCGCGAGATGCCGCCAAGGAGGAAAAACAATGAAAAACTACCTGATCCTGTGTGTGGATGACGAGCGGGAAGTGCTGGAGGCGGTGATCCACGATCTCGCCCCCTTCCGTACCCACTTCGAGCTGGAGGCCGCCGAGAGTGTCGATGAAGCACGCGCCGTGGTGGATGAGTGGGAGAGCGAGGGGGGCAAACTGGCCCTGATCCTCTGCGACCACATCATGCCGGGGACTCTCGGCATCGACTTTCTCATCGAGCTGAACCAGCGCGCCAGTACCCGGGCCAGCCGCAAGCTGCTGCTGACCGGTCAGGCGGGGCTGGAGGCGACCGTCGAGGCGGTTAATCGCGGCGGCCTGCACTACTATCTGGCCAAGCCGTGGAAGCTGGAGACGCTGCAAGAGGCGGTGCGGGAGCAACTCACCGATTATCTGCTGGCGGAGGATGGCGACAACGCCTTTCATTACGCCTCCCTGCTCAACCAGGCCAGGCTGTTTGCCGCTATTCACGACCATCCGTTCGACGAATAGCGGCGGTTGGGCTTTGCCGCACTGGGTTGTATACTGTCTGCATATACAGTATTGCAGGTAGCCACAGATGCGACTCTTTATCGCCGAGAAGCCCACTCTCGGCCGCGCCATAGCCGATGCACTGCCCAAGCCCCACAAGAAGGGGGAAGGTTTCATCGAGACCGCCCAAGGGGATGTGGTCACCTGGTGCATCGGCCATCTGCTGGAGCAGGCCGAGCCCGATGCCTATGACGCCGCCTTCAAGCAGTGGCGGATGGAACATCTCCCCATAGTGCCGGATCAGTGGCAACTGGTGGCCAAGCCCAAGACCAGGACCCAGCTCACCGTCATCAAGCGCTTCATCAAACAGGCCGACTGCGTGGTCAACGCCGGTGACCCGGACAGGGAGGGGCAACTGCTGGTGGATGAGGTGATCGATTTTCTCGGCTACCCCAAAACCAAACCGGTGCAGCGCTGCCTCATCAGCGATCTCAATCCGCCGGCGGTGCGCCGCGCCCTCGACAAGCTCAGGGACAACAAGGAGTTCGTGCCGCTGGCGGTGTCGGCCCTGGCTCGTAGCCGGGCCGACTGGCTCTATGGCATCAACATGACCCGCGCCTACACCCTGCTGGGGCGCAAGGCGGGCTGCAGCGAGCTGCTCTCGGTGGGGCGGGTGCAGACCCCGCTGCTGGGGCTGGTGGTGCGCCGGGATCTCGAGATCGAGGTCTTCGTCCCCAAACCCTTCTACGAAGTGCTGGCCCATCTGGTGACCGATGGCAACGAATGCTTTACCGCCAAGTGGCTGCCCTCCGAAGCTTGCCTGCCGTGGCAGGATGAAGAGGGGCGGGTGCTCAGCCGGGCGCTGGCCGACAAGGTGGTGAGCCGGATCAACGGCCAGCCGGCGCAGGTGGAGTCGGTGGAAGAGCAGGCTCGCAAGCAGGCGGCGCCGCTGCCCTACAACCTCTCCAGCCTGCAGATCGATGCGGCCAAGCGCTTCGGCATGGATGCCAAACGGGTGCTGGACGTGTGCCAGAGCCTCTATGAGCGCCACAAGCTCATCACCTATCCCAGATCCGACAGCCGCCATCTGCCAAGTGATCACTTCAGCCGGGCCCCCCAGGTGCGTGAGGCCATCGCCGCCACGGCCCCCGCTCTGGCCAAGGCGGTGAGCGAGGCGGACGGCAAGATCCGCAGCAAGGCGTGGAACGACAGCAAGGTGGATGCCCACCACGCCATCATCCCCACTGAAAAGCGCGGTAACGAGGGGAGCCTGGGGGCCGACGAGGCCAAACTCTATGGCCTGATCGCCCGCCAGTACCTGCTGCAGTTCTATCCGCCGTTCGAGTACAACGACAGCAAGGTGCTGCTGCGTATTGCCGGCGGCCTGTTCCAGGCCAAGGCGCGTCGCATCCTCAAGGCGGGCTGGAAGGCATTGCTCGGGGTGGAGGAAGATGACGATGAAGAGAAAGCCGGCACTCTGCCCGCCCTGAAGGAGGGAGAGCAACTGTTATGCGAGCGGGGTGAGCTGCTGGAGAAGATGACCCAGCCGCCCAAGTCGTTTACCGATGCCACCCTGCTGGCTGCCATGACGGGGATTGCCCGTTATGTGCAGGATCCCGAGATCCGCAAGACCCTGCGGGAAACTGATGGCCTTGGCACCGAGGCGACCCGGGCCGGCATCATAGATCTGCTGTTCAAGCGCCGCTTCCTGGTGCGTCAGGGCAAGGTCATCAAGGCGACCCCCACCGGGCGGGCGCTGATCCAGGCCTTGCCGACCAGCGCCACTACCCCGGACATGACGGCGTTATGGGAGCAGAGTCTCGGTCGGATTGCCGAGCGCCACGGCAGCTACCAGCAGTTCATGGGACCGCTGACCGAACAGTTGCACGGGCTGGTGGAGGGAGCCAGGCAGGATTCCGGGGCCGGTTTCAGCGCCCTGCCCAAGGAGGCGCCCGGCGCAGCCAAGCGGCGTTTCACCCGGCGCAAGGGGACGGCCAGCACGACCGGCGGATCCCGACCACGCAAAACGACCAGCAAGTGCCAAATCAGGGCGGCATGACGAAAAAAGGCGCCCGTCCTGGGCGCCAAAGGCATTGTTGTCAGGCTGCCCGGGCGGGCAAGTTGGCGCGGATCCTGTGCTGGTAGTGCAGAACCACACCGAGGAACACCAGATCCTTGAAGATGAAGAACTCGGTGACCGGCACGCCGTCGACCACCTTCCAGACCCCTGTCAGGGTCAGCAGGAAGCTCAGGGTAACCAGGAAGGTGACGATAGCCCCCATGCTGCTCCAGTAACCGATGCGGGGTTGCCACAGACCTACGACCAGCCCGACGGCGATCACTATCTCGGCCAGCCCGATCAGGTTCGATACGCCCTGTTCCGACAGGGGGCCATAGAGCCAGCTCATCAAGGGGTGGCTGGCTACCAGTGGCTTGATGGCGGCCGCCTCGGTCGGGGTGAACTTGAACACGCCGATCCAGAGCAGGGTCAACACCACGCCCGCCAGGGCGATCAGAAAGCCTTTGTCATGTTGCTGCATGGGGGAGCCTCGCTTAAGGGGTCAGGGTGACGGGCGGGAAGTCGATATCGGTCGCCGCCAGATGGTTGCCATAGTTGGTCAGGGTATTGACCACCACCTGTCCGAGCACCTCCAGCAGCAGTTCGTCATCCACACCGGCGGCGCGGGCGCTCGCCAACTGCTCGTCACTGATGACCCCACGCTGGCTGACCAGCGCCGTTGCCAGCTGCAACAGCGCGTGATCGAGGGGATCCGCCGCCTGGCCGAGACGGGCTGCGCGGATCTCCTGGGCCGAGAATCCGGCCTTGCCCGCCAGCAGGGTGTGGGCAGACAAGCAGTATTGGCAGGCGTTGGCCTGGCCGATGGCCAGTGCCAGCAGTTCTCGTTGAGGGGCGGTGAGGCGTCCCTTGCCGAGGGCATCGGCAAAAGCCAGGAAGCCGTTAAGCAGGGCTGGCGAGTGGGCCAGGGTGGCGTAGAGGTTGGGCACCATGCCCAGAGTGCGTTGCAGGGTGGCCAGGGTCGGGGCGGCAGACGGTTGCGGCTGGGATACGGGTTGGATACGGCTCATGATGTACTCCTGTGTGTTGGTGAAGGTACGGGAGACAGTGTGCCGTCGTTCTTGATACGGTTTATCACCATTTATCTTTAAATAGATACTATTCGTCTCAAATATGGATCCACTCTCCACCCTGTTGGCCCATGCCACCCCCGAAGCCAGGCTCTTCTTCGCCGGCAACCTGTGCCAGCACTCCCCCAGCGACGATTACCCGGGCGGCGGACATCTCCATCTGCTGCGCAGTGGAGCCCTGACGCTGCGTGAAGAGGGAGGGGACAGCCTGCTGCTCGAGGAGCCGACTCTGATCCTGTTTCCCTGGGGGCGCCGGCACAGGCTTGAGCCCAGAAAGCTGGGGGGCTGCGATCTGGTGTGTGCCAACGTGGCGTTCGGGCAGGGGGGCGCATCGCCGCTGCAGCAGGCGTTGCCGGACTCGCTGGTGTTGCCGCTGCGAGCGCTGCCTGCCCTGACGCCGGTGCTGGATCAGCTGTTTGACGAGGCCTTTCACCCCCGCTATGGGCAGGAGCCGGTGCTCTCCCGCCTGCTGGAGGTGCTGTTGATCCTGCTGCTCCGTCATCTGGTCGAGCGGGGGGAGTGCCAGCAGGGGATGCTGGCGGGTCTGTCCGATCCCCAGCTGGCGAGGGCTATTTCGGCGATGCATCAGCGCGGAGATGAACCCTGGACCGTGGCCACGCTGGCGCGGGAGGCCGGCATGTCGCGGGCCCGTTTTGCCGCACGGTTTCAGGAGCGGATCGGTCAGGCGCCGCTCGGTTATCTGACCCGTTGGCGCATGGCGCGTGCCTGCCAGCAATTGTTGGCGGGGGAATCCATGGTGCAGGTGGCGCTGGGGGCGGGATACAGCGGTAGCGTCGCTTTCGGCCGGGCGTTCGAGCGGGAGCTGGGGATGAGTCCGGGGCGCTGGCTTAAGGCACAGCGGGAGCGGGCAGAATAGAAACGGGGCAGCCAGTGGCTGCCCCGTTCTCATGATCGATCAACCCGTGTAGACACCCTCTTCCGGGTAGCGGATGCGAGTCTCGACCGGGCGAGCCAGCATGAAGGCCAGGGTGAGGGGGCCAAGACGGCCACAGATCATCACCAGCACCAGGATGAGTTTGCCCGGCTCGCTCAGGGAGCTGGTGATACCGGTGGAGAGGCCGACGGTAGCAAAGGCCGAGATGGTCTCGAACATGATTTTGTCGAACGGCAGATCCTCGGTGATCATCAAGAGGAACATGGCCAGCATCAGCCCCATGACGCTGACCATGATGATGGCCAGCGAACGGGTCACTATCTGGGGCGACAGGGTGCGGCCAAAGGCAGTGACGTGGGGGCGCTTGGTCAGGAAGGCCTTGGTGGCGAGCAGGACCACCGCAAAGGTGGTGACCTTGATACCGCCCCCCGTGGAGGTGGCGCCGGCCCCGATGAACATCAGCATCATCATGAACAGCAGGGAGGCGGGCACCATCTGGCCGATGTCGATGGAGTTGAACCCCGCCGTCCGGGCGCTGGCCGACTGGAAGAAAGCCGCCAGCAACTGGCTGCCCAGGCTGGCTTCACCCAGAGTGCCCGGGTTGTTGTGCTCAAGCAGCCAGAACATCAGGGTACCGATCAGCAGCAGGGCGGGCGTCATCACCAGCATCAGTTTGCTATGGAGCTTGAGCCTGCGCCAGCGGCGGTTGCGCACCAGATCGACGATGACGGTAAAGCCAAGCCCCCCCAGGATCAGCAGGCCGGCGATGGTGAGGCTGATGAGAGGGTCATCTCGATAGTCCATGAGATTGTTGGCAAACAGCGAGAAGCCGGCGTTGTTGAAGGCCGATACCGCATGGAAGAAGCTGACGTAGAAGCCGTGGACCCAGCCCATCTCGGGCACCCAGCGAATGGCCATGATGGCGGTGCCGATCAGCTGGGCGATGAAGGCGAACAGCACGATGCGCTTGACCAGCTGGACTATGTTGACCGATCCCTCCTGGCCCAGCGCCTCCTTGGCCAGCACCTGCTGGCGCAGGCCGACCCGCTTGCTGAACATGGCGATCAGCAACAGGGTCATGGTCATCTGGCCCAGACCGCCAATCTCCATCAGGATGAGCAGGAAGATCTGCCCTTGCAGGGTGAAGGCGGTACCTGTATCCACGACCCCGAGGCCGGTTACGCTGATGGCCGAGGTAGCGGTAAACAGGGCGTTGATGAAGGTGACTTCGCCCTTGTGGCTGGAGGGCTGTACCAGAAAGATGGTGCCGACCAGCAGGATGAGCAGAAAGCTGCCGAGGATCAGCCGGGCTTCGCTCCAGCGGGACTCATCCTTCTGATACAGGGCGAAGGTGTAATTGCTGCGCCAGTTGATCATAGGGTTTCAAGCCAGTGATCGATGGCGTGTTTGTTGCCAGCCAGGATCAGGATATCTCCCAGCTGCAGCTCCATCTTGCCGGTCAGCACGTTGTGCAGGGTTTCGCCGCGCTTGATGGCGAGCAGCTGGAAGTCACTCTGTTGCAACAGGTGGAAGTCGCTGAGGGCCTTGCCGTTTAGCTGCAGACCGATGACGAACTCGGTCAGCACCATGTCATGGCCCAGTTCCAGATAGTCGAACAGACGGTTGTCGAGCATGCTCTGGGCGACCCGGCGACCCATGTCCCACTCAGGGTTGATCACCTTGTCGGCCCCCACCTTCTGCAGGATCTTGGCGTGAAACTTGTCGCGCGCCTTGACCCACACCTTCTTCACGCCGGCTTCTTTCAGCACTAGGGTGGTGAGGATGCTGGTCTCCAGATTGTCACCGATGGCGACGAAGACGATGTCGAAGTTGGCAAGCCCCAGCTCGGCCACTGTGGCCTCATCGGTGGCATCGGCAACGATGACATGGTTGCACAGGGTGGCGATCTGGCGGGTTCTGCTCTCGTCGATGTCGATAGCCAGTACCTCGGCATCCTGTCGTTGCAGCTCTTCGCACAGGGCGCTACCAAACAGGCCCAGGCCGATGACGGCAAACTGGTTGTTCATGAGTGGTTCCTCAACAGTTGGATCTGTCTACTCTAAACCACTGTTATTCGGCCGGAAAGAGCCCAGGTTTTTCGTCATCGACCAACTTGAGGTAGACTGCGCCTTCGCACCAAGCCGGGACAGACCGATGAAACTGAATGCCAACGCCTCCCTGTTGAGTCTCAACACCCTTGCCCTCGATGCTCATTGCCTCTGGCTGGCCGAGGTGGAGCAGGTCGCCGATCTGGGCAACCTGCGCGCCGACTCCCAGCTCGGGTCTTTGCCGCGTCTGACTCTGGGCGGCGGCAGCAATGTGCTGTTTACCACCGATTTCCTCGGGCTGGTGATCCTCAACCGTCTGAAAGGGATCGAGATGCAGGATGACGGCGATCACTGGTTGCTCCATGTGGCGGCGGGCGAGGATTGGCATCAGCTGGTGTGCCATGCCCAGCAGCAGGGGTGGCATGGACTGGAAAACCTGGCGCTGATCCCGGGTACGGTCGGCGCAGCACCGGTGCAAAACATCGGGGCCTATGGTGTCGAGCTGGCCACCTTCTGCGACTATGTGGATGCGTTCAACTGGCAGAGCGGCGAGATGGAGCGGATCGCGGCGGACCAGTGCCGTTTCGGCTATCGCGACAGCATCTTCAAGCATGAGTATCAGGATACTCACCTGATCACCGCCGTTGGCCTGCGTCTGCCCAAGGCCTGGCAACCCGTTGCGGGCTACGGCCCGTTGGCAGCCCTTGGTGAATCCCCAACGGCCCGGGCCATTTTCGATACCGTCTGCGCAACCCGGATGGCCAAGTTGCCTGACCCCGCTGTGCTCGGCAATGCGGGCAGCTTCTTCAAGAACCCCGTGGTGCCGGCCGAGCTGGCGCAGCGGCTCAAGCAGCAGTATCCGCAGATGCCCAGCTACCCGGCCGGAGAGGGTGAGGCCAAGCTGGCCGCGGGCTGGCTCATCGATCAGTGTGGCCTCAAGGGCTTTGCCATCGGTCGCGCCGCCGTCCATCAGGAGCAAGCGCTGGTGCTGGTCAACCTCGGTGGCGCCAGTGCCATGGAGCTGATCGCCCTGGCGGCCCACGTGCGTGACAGCGTGGAGCAGAAGTTTGGTGTGGTGCTGGAGCACGAGGTGCGCTTCATGGGTGCGCAGGGAGAAACCTGGCTTGACGAGGTGCTGGCATGACATTGACACCCATCAGACAGACCCTGATTTCCCTGCTCAGCGACGGTCAGTTCCACTCCGGCGAACAGCTGGGTGAGCAACTCGGCATCAGCCGTGCGGCGGTGAGCAAGCATATGGCTGCCCTCAAGGGGCTGGGGCTGGATCTGTTCAGTCTGACCGGCAAGGGTTATCGATTGGCTGTGCCGCTGGCCCTCTACGATCAGGCCCAATTGCAAGCCTTGGCCCCGATGGCGCCAATCCACTGCTTCCCGGTCATCGACTCCACCAACCAGTTCCTGCTGGAGCGGGTCAACCAGGCCCGCGCCGGCGAGTGTTGCCTGGCCGAGTGTCAGACCGCCGGCCGTGGTCGTCGTGGCAAGCCGTGGATTTCGCCATTTGGTTGTCAGCTGATCTTGAGCATGTACTGGCGGCTGGAGCAGGGGATGGCTGCTGCCATGGGATTGAGCCTGGCAGTGGGCGTTGCCGTGGTGGAGGCGCTGGAATCCCTGGGTTATCAGGGAGTTGAGCTCAAGTGGCCCAACGATCTCTACTATCAGGGGCGCAAACTGGCAGGGATCCTGGTGGAGATGAGCGGCAGTGCCGGTGCCAGTTGCCATCTGGTGATCGGGGTAGGGCTCAATCTGGCCATGCCTGCCCGGGAAGGGGAGAGAATTGATCAGGCCTGGGCCGAACTGCGCCACATCAGCCCAGAGCTGGTTGATCGCAACCAGTTGGCTGCCAGGGTGATAGAGCACCTGCAAACCGCCATGCAGACCTTCGAACAGAGCGGATTGGGGAGCTTCGTCGACGCGTGGAACCGGCTCGATCATTTTGCCGGTCGCCCTGTCCGTCTGCTGATGGGCGATCAGGAGGTCCGCGGCATCGCCAGGGGGATCGACGATCGCGGTGCCCTGCGTCTGGAGACGGAGGAGGGGATCAAGTTCTATCTGGGCGGTGAAATCTCCCTGCGCCGGGGAGACTGAGGGTACAGTGACAGTTATAAACGAAGAGGGGGCCACTGGCCCCCTCTTCGTTTATCCGTTGTCTGTTCAAGCCGTCACTTGCGCAGTTTGATCTGTTCGATGGCATGCTCTTGCCCCTTGGTCAGGATCAGGTTGGCTCGCTCCCGAGTTGGCAGGATGTTTTCTTGCAAATTCAGATAGTTGATATCTTGCCAGATGTTGCCGGCAATCCGGGTCGCTTCGCTTTCCGCCAGTTTGGCATAGTGGTGGAAGTAGGAGTCCGGATCCGAGAATGCACCGCTGCGAAACTTGAGGAAACGCTCGATATACCAAGTGCGCAGCAACTCGGCATCGGCATCCACATAGATGGAAAAGTCGACGAAATCAGACACGAACACGCGGTGTGGATCCTGCGGGTAGTCCATGCCGCTTTGCAGCACATTGAGCCCTTCTAGGATCAGGATGTCCGGCTGCTCCACCACCTTCTTCTCGTCGGGAATGATGTCGTAGATAAGGTGGGAATAGACGGGGGCCTCCACCTTTTCGTGTCCGGCACGAATGTTGGCGACAAACTCCACCAGATGACGGATATCGTAGGATTCGGGGAATCCCTTGCGGCGCATCAGGCCGCGCTCCTCCAGCACCTTGTTGGGATAGAGAAAACCGTCGGTAGTGACCAGCTCTACCCGCGGATGCTCCGGCCAGCGTTCCAGCAGCGCTTGCAGGATGCGTGCCGTGGTGCTTTTGCCACCGGCCACGCTGCCCGCGATGCTGATGATGTAGGTGCCCTTGCCTCGGGACTGGCCGAGAAACTGCTCCAGCACCCGGCTGCGACGCTGCTTGGCCTTGACGTAGAGATTGAGCAGACGGGAGAGCGGCAGATAGATCTCTTCGACTTCCCGCAATGACACCTTCTCGTTGATCCCGCGCAGGGTCTGCAGATCGTGCTCGGTCAGGGTCAGGGGGACCGAATCGCGCAATAACGCCCATTGTTCGCGGGTGAATTGCAGATAGGGGTTATGCTCTGTCGTCATGGTGTCGTCACTGTTTCTTGGGCACGGCGACCATACACCAAGGGTGGGGGAGCGACAAGCGACCTGGCGGGATTGCCCGATTTGTCGCCATGTTTTTGCAAACTCGGCGGCAATAAAGCACTTTTTGCCGGGCTCAATGGTTGCATCCCCCAAATCCTTACAATAAAATGCGCGACGCTTAGATGTCTGTCGTCTATTTGCCGAGCAAAAGCGATAAAAACAACGGGTGCAAGCAGAATTACCGTTGTGACAATCTGGTATTTGGAGGGGTTCCCGAGCGGCCAAAGGGATCAGACTGTAAATCTGACGGCTCTGCCTTCGAAGGTTCGAATCCTTCTCCCTCCACCATATTTCTCTGCGGTTTGAGTTCTTTGGGTTAGAGAAATGCGGGCATCGTATAATGGCTATTACCTCAGCCTTCCAAGCTGATGATGCGGGTTCGATTCCCGCTGCCCGCTCCAAGATGCTGATATGGCTCAGGCGATACCAAGAGCTACACCCTCGGGTGAGGTCGGCAGTCGAATCTGCCTGTCAGCACCAACCTCTCTTCCCCACCAGATTCAAATCCATCATATAAACTGTTCTGTGGTTAGCTTGCCACCGCGTACTCAGCGTTAGTTTAGAGGGACGATCATGTCTAAAGAAAAATTTGAGCGTAGTAAACCGCACGTTAACGTGGGTACCATCGGCCACGTTGACCACGGTAAAACCACCCTGACTGCTGCTATCACCAACGTGCTGGCCAAGCACTTCGGTGGTAAAGCTTTCGCCTTCGACCAGATCGACAAGGCACCGGAAGAGCGTGAGCGTGGTATCACCATCAACACCTCCCACGTAGAATACGACACCGCTACCCGTCACTACGCTCACGTAGACTGCCCGGGTCACGCCGACTACGTTAAAAACATGATCACCGGTGCTGCCCAGATGGACGGCGCAATCCTGGTAGTAGCTGCGACTGACGGCCCGATGCCGCAGACCCGTGAGCACATCCTGCTGGGTCGTCAGGTTGGCGTTCCGTACATCATCGTGTTCATGAACAAGTGCGACATGGTTGATGACGAAGAGCTGCTGGAACTGGTCGAGATGGAAGTTCGCGAGCTGCTGTCCGAGTACGACTTCCCGGGTGATGACCTGCCGGTAGTCCGTGGTTCCGCACTGAAAGCGCTGGAAGGCGAAGCTCAGTGGGAAGAGAAGATCATCGAGCTGGCCGGTCACCTGGATTCCTACATCCCGGAGCCGGAGCGCGCGATTGACCAGCCGTTCCTGATGCCTATCGAAGACGTATTCTCCATCGCTGGCCGTGGTACCGTAGTAACTGGTCGTGTAGAGCGCGGTATCGTTAAAGTAGGTGAAGAAGTGGAAATCGTGGGTATCAAAGATACCACCAAGACCACCTGTACCGGTGTTGAGATGTTCCGCAAGCTGCTGGACGAAGGTCGTGCAGGCGAGAACATCGGTGCACTGCTGCGTGGCGTGAAGCGTGAAGACGTAGAGCGTGGTCAGGTACTGGCCAAGCCGGGCACCATCAAGCCGCACACCAAGTTCGAATCTGAAGTGTACGTACTGTCCAAAGAAGAAGGTGGTCGTCACACCCCGTTCTTCAAAGGGTACCGTCCGCAGTTCTACTTCCGTACTACCGACGTGACCGGTACCATCGAACTGCCGGAAGGCGTAGAGATGGTCATGCCGGGCGACAACATCAAGATGGTTGTTACCCTGATTGCGCCGATCGCGATGGACGACGGCCTGCGTTTCGCCATCCGTGAAGGTGGCCGTACCGTAGGTGCGGGTGTTGTAGCTAAAGTTATCGCTTAATCTTTGGCTTACATAAATAAAGCAAAGCCCCTATAATAGGGGCTTTCTTATGCAGGGGCGTAGTTCGAATTGGTAGAACAGCGGTCTCCAAAACCGATGGTTGCGGGTTCGAGTCCTGCCGCCCCTGCCATATACCTCGTCTCGTACGGGGCTTTTGTGTCTTTGGTTACGTCAGATACAGGTGGGTTGTATGAGTGTTAGTTCTGAGAGCCAGGGCGGAAGCAAGGATACCCTGCTTTGGGGCCTGGTTTTCATTATCCTGGCGGCCGCTGTAGTGGGTAATTATCTGCTGAGTGATGTCATGGTTGCCGTCCGCGCCCTGGGTGTGGTCGTTGTGATTGCTGCTGCTGGTGCAGTGGCCCTGCAAACCACCAAGGGAAAGGCAACACTGGCATTCGCCCGTGAGTCTCGCCTGGAAGTCCGCAAGGTCGTATGGCCGACCCGTCAGGAAGCCATTCAGACAACCCTGATTGTGCTGGCGGTGACTGCCGTGATGGGCCTGTTGCTGTTCGTTCTGGACGGTGCCTTGGTCTGGTTGGTCAACCTGATTACCGGTGTGTAAGGATAAGCCATGACTGAACAACGTGAACAACGTATGAGATGGTATGTCGTGCAGGCATTTTCCGGCTATGAAGGCCGTGTTGCCAAGTCTCTGCGTGAACATATCAAGATGCATGGCATGGAAGACATGTTCGGTGAAGTACTGGTCCCGACCGAAGAAGTGGTCGAGATGCGTGCCGGCCAGAAGCGCAAGAGTGAGCGCAAATTTTTCCCGGGTTATGTCCTGGTCCAGATGATCATGGATGAAACCACGTGGCACCTGGTACGCAATGTACCGCGCGTCATGGGCTTCATCGGCGGTACTTCCGACCGCCCGGCGCCGATCTCCGACAAAGAGGCCGATGCCATTCTGAATCGTCTGCAGGATGCCCACGACAAGCCGCGTCCGAAAACCCTGTTTGAACCGGGTGAGATGGTACGGGTTGCTGATGGTCCGTTTGCCGACTTCAACGGCACCGTTGAAGAGGTGGATTACGAGAAGAGCCGCGTGAAGGTCTCCGTACTGATCTTCGGTCGTTCTACTCCGGTTGAACTGGATTTTGGTCAGGTCGAAAAAGGCTGATCGAATTCTGTACGTTTAACGGTTGTCAGGGGCAGCGAATATCTCTATAATTCGCTGCCCCTTTATTAGTTGGGGAGCCGTTTGCAGGAGCATGTCTCCGAGGCGCTAGAACCCATATTTGAGGTAATTTCCTAATGGCTAAGAAAGTCACAGCTTATATCAAGCTGCAGGTTGCTGCTGGTGCAGCCAACCCGTCTCCTCCCGTTGGTCCTGCACTGGGTCAACACGGTGTTAACATCATGGAATTCTGTAAGGCGTTCAACGCCCGTACAGAGAAGCTGGAAAAAGGTTCACCGACTCCGGTCGTGATCACCGTTTACAGCGACCGTTCCTTCACCTTCGAAACCAAGACTCCGCCCGCTTCCTTCCTGCTGAAGAAAGCTGCTGGCATCAAGTCTGGTTCTGCCAAGCCGAACAAAGACAAGGTTGGTAAGGTGACCGTTGCTCAGCTGCAAGAAATCGCCAAGACCAAAGAGCCGGATATGACCGGTGCCGATCTGGATGCAAAAGTACGTTGCATCGCCGGCTCCGCTCGTTCCATGGGTCTGGTAGTGGAGGATTAAGACAATGGCTAAACTTTCCAAGCGTATGCGCGTTATTCGCGAAAAAGTTGACGGTACCAAAGAGTACTCCATCAACGAAGCCATTGCCCTGCTGAAAGAACTGGCTACCGCCAAGTTCGTTGAAAGCGTTGACGTTGCTGTCAACCTGGGTATCGACGCTCGTAAATCCGACCAGAACGTACGTGGTGCAACTGTACTGCCTCACGGTACCGGTCGTGACGTTCGCGTTGCCGTATTTACCCAAGGTGCCAACGCCGAAGCTGCCAAAGCTGCCGGTGCTGACCTGGTAGGTATGGATGACCTGGCCGAGCTGGTCAAAAAAGGCGAGATGAACTTCGACGTCGTTATCGCATCCCCAGATGCCATGCGCGTTGTTGGTCAGCTGGGTCAAATCCTGGGCCCGCGTGGTCTGATGCCGAACCCGAAGGTTGGTACTGTAACTCCGAACGTTGCCGAAGCCGTCAAGAACGCCAAGGCTGGTCAGGTTCGTTACCGTAACGACAAGAATGGTATCATCCATACCACTCTGGGTAAGGTTTCTTTCAACGAAGTTCAGCTGAAAGAAAACTTGGAAGCTCTGCTGGTTGCCCTGAAAAAAGGCAAACCCTCTTCCGCCAAAGGTCAATTCATCAAGAAAGTCAGCATCTCCACCACCATGGGTGCCGGTGTTGCCGTAGACCAAGCTTCTCTGGAAGCTCAGGCCTAATTGATGGGTTTTACAAGGCGCAAAATTTAATCTATAATTTTGCGCCTTGATTGGTTGGGGGTTTCGACCTCCGTCCAAGACCGCAGGAGGCTGCAAAGCCTTAATGTTTCCTGCGTAGACGGTGCCGGAAACCCAGCGAGAAAGATTCTTTCTCTTCTGGAATCCTGCTACCGCATCGTTCCCCTCTGTTGTTAAAGGTAGGGGGGATGTGTCAGTACTGGGTCTACAGACCCGGATTCAATCCAGGAGTTAAGCCAATGGCATTGGGACTCGAAGACAAAAAGGCAATTGTTGCTGAAGTCAACGAAGCTGCCAAAGGCGCCCTGTCCGCAGTTGTAGCCGATTCTCGCGGTGTGACTGTAGACAAGATGACCGTCCTGCGTAAGACCGCTCGTGAAGCTGGTGTGTACATGCGCGTTGTGCGTAACACCCTGCTGCGTCGCGCGGTTGAAGGTACCGAATACGAGTGCCTGAACGACGCATTTACCGGTCCTACCTTGATTGCTTTCTCCAACGAACACCCGGGCGCTGCCGCTCGTCTGTTCAAAGAGTTTGCCAAAGCGAACCAAAAGTTCGAAATCAAGGCTGGCGCTTTTAACGGTGAGTTTATCGCCGCAGCACAAATTGATCGTCTGGCCACGCTGCCGACCTACGAAGAAGCAATTGCGAAGTTGATGGCTACCATGAAGGAAGCCTCTGCTGGCAAGCTGGTTCGTACTATCGCTGCTGTTCGCGACCAGAAACAAGCTGCTGCTTGATTCTCGCCTATCTAGGCTGTTTGAGTTTATTCAACATCAGGAATTTTTGTCATGTCTATCACTAAAGACCAAATCATCGAAGCCGTTGCTTCCATGTCCGTAATGGAAGTTGTTGAGCTGATCGAAGCTATGGAAGAGAAGTTCGGTGTTTCTGCCGCTGCTGCCGTAATGGCTGGCCCGGCTGCTGCTGAAGCAGTAGAAGAGAAGACCGAGTTCGACGTAGTTCTGACTGCTGCCGGTGCTAACAAAGTTGCCGTTATCAAAGCCGTTCGTGGCGCCACCGGTCTGGGCCTGAAAGAAGCCAAGGACCTGGTAGAAGCTGCTCCGGCTAACCTGAAAGAAGGCATCTCCAAAGACGAAGCTGAAGCTCTGAAGAAAGAGCTGGAAGCTGCCGGTGCTTCTGTTGAGATCAAATAATCTGCATTTATGTAGATTAGCCTGATAAAACAGGCTAGGGCTGGTGAATTTTTGTTCACCAGCCTTTTTGCGCTGTAGACTGAGAGCATTTCACACCGTTTACGACTCTCGGTGCACCAGCAATCCGGACTGTTTTCTTTCGTCCGGGCCAACACAAAACGGTGTTGAGACAGAGCTGTCCCGCGGGACAGAGTGGGTCACTTATCAGCGAGCTGAGGAACCCTATGGTTTACTCTTATACCGAAAAAAAACGCATTCGTAAGGACTTCGGTAAGCGAGACCAGGTACTGGACACGCCTTATCTGTTGTCCATTCAGCTGGACTCCTTCAAGCAGTTCATCGAGGCTGACCCGGAAGGTGAATATGGCCTAGAGGCCGCTTTCCGTAGCGTTTTCCCGATCACCAGTTACTCCGGTAGTGCTGAGCTTCAGTATGTCAGCTATCGCCTGGGTGAGCCGGTATTTGACGTAAAAGAATGCCAGATCCGTGGAGTGACCTACTCCGCGCCGCTGCGTGTCAAGCTTCGTATGGTTCTGTACGACCGTGAAGCAGCTGCCGGCACCGTCAAAGACATCAAGGAACAAGAAGTATACATGGGCGAAATTCCGCTCATGACCGAGAACGGCACCTTTGTTATCAACGGTACCGAGCGGGTAATCGTCTCCCAGCTGCATCGTAGCCCGGGCGTCTTCTTCGACCACGATAAAGGCAAAACACATTCATCCGGTAAGGTGCTCTATAACGCTCGCGTTATCCCCTACCGTGGCTCCTGGCTGGACTTCGAGTTCGATGCGAAAGACAACCTGTTTGTCCGTATCGACCGTCGTCGTAAACTGCCGGCATCCATTATTCTGCGCGCCCTGGACTTCAGTTCCGAAGAAATCCTGGCCACCTTCTTCGAGACCATCGGTTTCGAAGTGAAAGATGGCAAGTTGATGATGGATCTGGTGCCTGAGCGCCTGCGTGGTGAAACTGCGACCTTTGACATCGTGGCCAATGGCGCCGTGGTGGTTGAAACCGGTCGTCGTGTGACCGCGCGTCACATCCGCCAGTTGGAAAAAGATTCCGTCACCCAGATCGAAGTGCCGGTTGAGTATGTTGTTGGCAAAGTTGCTGCCAAGGACTACGCACATCCGCAGACTGGCGAGCTGGTTGTCGCTGCCAACCAGGCCCTGAGCCTGGAAGCCATCGCCAACCTGTCCCAGGCCGGCTTCAAGCATTTCGAGGTTCTGTTCACCAACGAACTGGACCACGGTGCCTATATGTCCGAGACCCTGCGCATCGACTCCAGCACCAACCGTCTGGAAGCGCTGGTAGAGATCTACCGCATGATGCGTCCGGGCGAGCCGCCCACCCGCGAGGCCGCTGAGCAGCTGTTCGAGAACCTGTTCTTCTCCGCCGAGCGTTACGACCTGTCCACCGTTGGTCGCATGAAGTTCAACCGTCGCCTGGGTCGTGAAGACGAAACCGGCGTGGGTGTGCTGACCAAGGACGACATCGTCGAGGTGATGAAGCGCCTGATCGACATCCGTAACGGCAACGATGAAGTGGACGATATCGACCACCTGGGTAACCGTCGTATCCGTTCCGTCGGCGAAATGGCTGAAAACCAGTTCCGTGTCGGTCTGGTGCGTGTCGAGCGTGCGGTCAAGGAGCGTCTCTCCCTGGGCGACCTGGACACCCTGATGCCGCAGGATCTGATCAACGCCAAGCCGATTTCCGCCGCAGTCAAAGAGTTCTTTGGTTCCAGCCAGCTGTCCCAGTTCATGGACCAGAACAACCCGCTGTCCGAAGTGACCCACAAGCGCCGTATCTCCGCGCTGGGCCCGGGCGGTTTGACTCGTGAGCGCGCCGGCTTTGAAGTCCGAGACGTACACCCGACCCACTACGGTCGTCTGTGCCCGATCGAGACTCCTGAAGGTCCGAACATCGGTCTGATCAACTCCCTGTCCGTGTACTCTCGTACCAACGAGTACGGTTTCCTCGAGACTCCGTACCGCAAGGTCATTGACGGTGTGATCACCGACGAAGTGGACTACCTGTCTGCTATTGAAGAAGGCAAGTACGTGATCGCACAGGCTAACGCCGCGACCACCGAAGATGGCCGTCTGAAAGATGAATTGATCCCGTGCCGTCACAAAGGTGAATCCACCTTTATGAACGCCGACCAGATCCAGTATATGGACGTGAGCCCGCAGCAGATCGTATCTGTGGCAGCGGCCCTGATCCCGTTCCTGGAACACGATGACGCGAACCGCGCATTGATGGGTTCAAACATGCAACGTCAGGCTGTACCGACCCTGCGTGCTGACAAGCCGCTGGTAGGTACCGGTATGGAACGCGCTGTGGCCGTTGACTCCGGTGTAACCGTAGTCGCCAAGCGTGGCGGTATGATCGACTATGTCGATGCCTCCCGTATCGTTATCAAGGTAAATGAAGATGAGCTGTTGCCAGGCGAAGCCGGCATCGACATCTACAACCTGACCAAATACACCCGTTCCAACCAGAACACCTGTATCAACCAGCGTCCTTGCGTGATGTTGGGTGAGCCGGTGATGGCTGGCGACGTACTGGCTGACGGCCCGTCCACCGACTTGGGTGAGCTGGCGCTCGGTCAGAATATGCGCGTCGCGTTCATGCCGTGGAACGGTTACAACTTCGAAGACTCGATCCTGGTGAACGAGCGTGTTGTTCAGGAAGATCGCCTGACCACCATCCACATCCAGGAACTGGCCTGTATCTCCCGTGACACCAAACTGGGTCCGGAAGAGATCACTGCCGACATCCCGAACGTGGGTGAAGCCGCGCTGTCCAAGCTGGACGAGTCCGGTATCGTCTACGTGGGTGCCGAAGTGAAGGGCGGCGACATCCTGGTTGGTAAGGTGACCCCGAAAGGTGAAACCCAGCTGACTCCGGAAGAGAAGCTGCTGCGCGCCATCTTCGGTGAGAAGGCCTCCGATGTGAAGGACTCCTCCCTGCGTGTGCCGAACGGTGTGTACGGTACCGTGGTTGACGTGCAAGTCTTTACCCGCGATGGCGTGGAAAAAGACAAGCGCGCCAAAGAAATCGAAGAGATGCAGCTGAAGGAAGCGAAGAAGGACTTGACCGAAGAGTTCAAGATCCTGGAAGACGGCATTTTCGGCCGCTCCCGCAACCTGCTGCTGGCCGCCGGTTACAGCGAAGATCGTCTGAACAAGCTGGAGCGTTCCAAGTGGTTTGAACTGGCCATCGAAGATGAAGCCAAGCAGACCGAACTGGAGCAGATCGCTGAGCAGCACGTTGAGCTGAAAGCCGAGTTCGACAAGAAGTTCGAGAACAAGCGTCGCAAGATTATCCAGGGTGATGATCTGGCGCCGGGCGTACTGAAAATCGTCAAGGTTTATCTGGCAGTCAAGCGTCGCATCCAACCGGGTGACAAGATGGCGGGCCGTCACGGTAACAAGGGTGTTATCTCCAAGATCTGCCCGGTCGAGGATATGCCTCATGACGAATTCGGCCGTCCGGTCGACATCGTACTGAACCCGTTGGGTGTACCGTCTCGTATGAACATCGGTCAGATCCTCGAAGTTCACCTGGGCCTGGCGGCCAAGGGGATCGGCGAGAAGATCGACCGCATGGTCAAAGAGCAGCGTGAGCTGCACGAGATGCGCAACTTCCTGCAACAGGTCTATGACCTGGGCGAGAAGGACTCCCAGCAAGTGAACATCGCCGAGCTGTCCGACGACGACGTGCGTACCCTGGTGGGTAACCTGCGTAAGGGTCTGCCGGTTGCTACGCCGGTCTTTGATGGTGCCAAAGAGCGCGAAATCAAGGCCCTGCTGAAGCTGGCCGATCTGCCGGAATCCGGTCAGATTGATCTGTTCGATGGCCGCACTGGTAACCGCTTCGAGCGTAAGGTAACCGTAGGTTACATGTACATGCTGAAGCTGAACCACTTGGTCGACGACAAGATGCACGCGCGTTCTACCGGTTCTTACAGCCTGGTTACCCAGCAGCCGCTGGGTGGTAAGGCTCAGTTCGGTGGTCAGCGTTTCGGTGAGATGGAAGTGTGGGCCCTGGAGGCTTACGGTGCGGCATATACCCTGCAGGAGATGCTGACCGTCAAGTCTGACGATGTGAATGGCCGTACCAAGATGTACAAGAACATCGTGGATGGCGACCACCGTATGGAGCCGGGCATGCCCGAATCCTTCAACGTATTGCTGAAGGAAATCCGCTCTCTGGGTATCAACATCGAGCTGGACGAAGAGTAAGAGCTCGCTCTTATTGTTCGAGAATTGACGTGGGCGCCCCGCTGTTTTGGCAGCTGGGGCGCCGAGGTTAGACTCCTGACAGGGGAAACACGTGAAAGACTTACTCAAGTTTTTGAAGGCTCAGACCAAGACCGAAGAGTTTGACAGTATCAAGATCGGTCTGGCCTCTCCTGACATGATCCGCTCCTGGTCATTCGGTGAGGTCAAAAAGCCTGAGACCATCAACTACCGGACTTTCAAGCCGGAGCGTGATGGTTTGTTCTGCGCCCGTATCTTCGGACCGGTGAAGGACTACGAGTGTCTGTGCGGCAAGTACAAGCGCCTGAAACACCGTGGTGTGATCTGTGAGAAGTGCGGCGTTGAAGTGACCCAGACCAAGGTCCGTCGTGAGCGTATGGGCCACATCGAGCTGGCTAGCCCGACTGCCCACATCTGGTTCCTGAAGTCTCTGCCGTCCCGTATCGGTCTGCTGCTGGACATGACCCTGCGCGACATTGAGCGCGTGCTCTACTTCGAATCTTTCGTGGTAATCGAGCCGGGCATGACCAACCTCGAACGCAGCCAGATGCTCTCCGAAGAGCAGTACCTGGATGCGCTGGAAGAGTGGGGCGACGAATTTGACGCCAAGATGGGTGCCGAAGCAATCCTGGCATTGCTGCGTGCCATCGATCTGGAAGGTGAAGTCAAGACCATGCGCGAGGAGCTGGATCAGACCAACTCCGAGACCAAGCGCAAGAAGACCACCAAGCGTCTGAAGCTGATGGAAGCCTTCCTGCAGTCCGGCAACAAGCCGGAGTGGATGATCATGACAGTGCTGCCCGTGCTGCCGCCGGACCTGCGTCCGCTGGTACCGCTGGACGGCGGCCGTTTCGCGACCTCCGATCTGAACGATCTGTACCGTCGCGTGATCAACCGTAACAACCGCTTGAAGCGTCTGCTGGATCTGGCTGCGCCGGACATCATCGTGCGCAACGAAAAGCGCATGCTGCAAGAGTCTGTCGATGCCCTGCTGGACAACGGCCGTCGTGGCCGCGCCATCACCGGTTCCAACAAGCGCCCGCTGAAATCCTTGGCCGACATGATCAAGGGTAAGCAAGGTCGTTTCCGTCAGAACCTGCTCGGTAAGCGTGTCGACTACTCTGGTCGTTCCGTTATCACCGTAGGTCCGACCCTGCGCCTGCATCAGTGTGGTCTGCCTAAGAAGATGGCGCTGGAACTGTTCAAGCCGTTCATCTATGGCAAGCTGGAAACCCGCGGCCTGGCAACCACCATCAAGGCTGCCAAGAAGATGGTTGAACGCGAAGAAGCTGTCGTTTGGGATATCCTGGACGAAGTGATCCGCGAACACCCGGTCCTGCTGAACCGTGCACCGACCCTGCACCGTCTGGGTATCCAGGCATTCGAACCGACTCTGGTCGAAGGCAAGGCAATCCAGCTGCACCCGCTCGTTTGTGCTGCGTATAACGCGGACTTCGACGGTGACCAGATGGCTGTTCACGTACCGCTGACCCTGGAAGCCCAGCTGGAAGCGCGTGCGCTGATGATGTCTACCAACAACATCCTGTCACCTGCCTCCGGTGAACCGATCATCGTTCCTTCTCAGGACGTGGTCTTGGGTCTGTACTACATGACCCGTGCCCGTATCAACGCCAAGGGCGAAGGTATGGTGCTGTCCGGTCCGAAAGAGGCCGAGAAGGTTTACCGTGCCGGCCTGGCTGACCTGCATGCGCGCGTCAAGTGCCGCATCACCGAGTACGTGAAGAACGAAGCCGGTGAACTGGTTGCCAAGACCGAAATGAAGAACACCACCGTTGGTCGTGCGATCCTGAGCCTGATCCTGCCGAAAGGCATGGAATACGCCCTGATTGACGAGCCGAAGGTGCTGAGCGCTGCCGAGCAAGCCGATCTGGACGCCAATCCGCAAAACTGGATCAAGTGCGTATCCAACAAGGCGCTGGGCAAGAAGCTGATCTCTCGTCTGCTGAACACCTGCTATCGCAAGCAGGGCCTGAAGGACACCGTTATCTTCGCTGACCAGCTGATGTATACCGGTTTCCACTATGCGGCCCTGTCCGGTGCGTCCGTTGGTATCGATGACATGGTCATCCCGGATGCCAAGAAAGACATCATCGCCGCAGCCGAAGCCGAAGTTGCCGAGATCCAGGATCAGTTCCTGTCCGGTCTGGTGACTGCGGGCGAACGCTACAACAAGGTTATCGATATCTGGGCCAGCGCCAACGAGCGCGTCTCCAAGGCCATGATGGAGAACTTGTCCAAAGAGCGTAACGTCAACTCGCTGGGTGACGAAGAAGAACAGGCCTCGTTCAACAGCATCTTTATGATGGCCGACTCTGGTGCGCGGGGTTCCGCAGCCCAGATCCGTCAGCTGGCCGGTATGCGTGGCCTGATGGCCAAGCCGGATGGCTCCATCATCGAGACCCCGATCATCGCGAACTTCCGTGAAGGTCTGAACGTACTGCAGTACTTTATCTCCACTCACGGTGCTCGTAAGGGTCTGGCGGATACCGCACTGAAGACCGCGAACTCCGGTTACCTGACTCGTCGTCTGGTAGACGTGGCGCAGGACATGGTGATCACCGAGGACGATTGCGGCACTACCGACGGTCTGTGGATGACTCCGCTGATCGAGGGTGGCGACGTAGTCGAGCCGCTGCGTGAGCGCGTGCTGGGTCGTGTGGTGGCGGAAGACGTCATCAAGCCGGGTACCGAGGACGAGATCCTGGTGGCTCGCAACACCCTGCTCGACGAGCAGCTGTGTGACCTGCTGGAGCGTAACTCCGTTGACCGTGTGAAGGTACGTTCTGCCATCACTTGTGAGACCGACTTCGGTAACTGTGCCCACTGCTATGGTCGCGACCTGGCCCGTGGTCACTTGGTTAACAAGGGTGAGGCTGTCGGTGTTATCGCCGCCCAGTCCATCGGTGAACCGGGTACCCAGCTGACCATGCGTACCTTCCACATCGGTGGTGCCGCATCTCGTGCCGCAGCAGAAAGCAGCATCCAGGTGAAGAACACCGGTAGCATCAAGCTGCAGAACGCCAAGTTCGTTCACAACAGCGAAGACAAACTGGTTATCACCTCTCGTTCAACCGAACTGACCATCATGGACGACATGGGCCGTACCAAGGAAAGCCACAAGCTGCCTTACGGTGCCGTGCTGGAAGTGAAGGACGGTCAGGCCGTGAACGCTGGCGATACCGTTGCCAACTGGGATCCGCACACTCACCCGATCATCACCGAAGTGGCAGGTCGTCTGCACTTCGAACACATGATCGACGGCGTGACCATCACTCGTCAGACCGACGAGCTGACCGGTCTCTCCTCTATCGTCGTGCTGGACGTCAACGAGCGTCCGAGCGCCGGTAAAGAGATGCGTCCGACCGTGAAACTGGTCGACCTGAACGGCAATGATGTGATGATCCCGGGTACCGATGTAGCCGCCCAGTACTTCCTGCCGGGCAAGGCGATCGTGAACCTGGAAGATGGTGCCAACGTGGGTGTGGGTGACGCGGTTGCGCGTATCCCGCAGGAATCCGGCGGTACCAAGGACATCACCGGTGGTCTGCCGCGCGTTGCGGATCTGTTCGAAGCACGTCAACCGAAAGAGCCGGCTATCCTGGCCGAAATCTCCGGTACCATCTCCTTCGGTAAAGAGACCAAGGGCAAGCGCCGTCTGGTCATCACCCCGACCGATGGTGGCAACGTCTACGAGGAGATGATTCCGAAGTGGCGTAACCTGAACGTGTTCGAAGGTGAAAAAGTTGAGAAGGGTGAAGTACTGGCGGACGGTCCCGAGTCTGCTCACGACATCCTGCGTCTGCGCGGTATCAGCCCGGTCGCCAACTACATCGCCAACGAAGTGCAGGACGTTTACCGTCTGCAGGGCGTTAAGATCAACGACAAGCACATCGAAGTCATCGTTCGTCAGATGCTGCGCAAGTGCGAGATCCTGACTGCTGGCGACACCGACCTGATCGAAGGCGAACAGGTTGAAGTGGCTCGCGTGAAGATTGCCAACCGTAAGCTGGTTGCCGAGGGCAAGACCCCTGCGACCTACCGTCACGTGCTGATGGGTATTACCAAGGCGTCTCTGAGCACTGAGTCCTTCATCTCCGCGGCTTCCTTCCAGGAAACCACTCGCGTTCTGACCGAAGCCGCCGTAGGTGGCAAGCGTGACGAACTGCGTGGTCTGAAAGAGAACGTCATTGTGGGTCGTCTGATCCCGGCCGGTACCGGTTTTGCGTACCACCATGGCCGGATCAACCAGCGTGCTGCCGCAGCTCGTGCTGTTGGCACCCCGCAGGTGACCGCTGATGAGGCTCAACAGAACTTGGCGGATCTGCTGAACGCAGCCGGTAGCTTCGACGAAGAGTAATCTCTTCTCCATGATTAAAAAGGGCTCCTTCAGGGAGCCCTTTTTGTTGGTGTTTTCCTCGTCAAAGTCAGGTCTGGCACGGTTTTCAGGATGATCCAGAGCAAAGTTGTAGAGTAAAAAATCAAAAAAAGTTGACTTTAATGCCCTGCAATTTAAAACTCGGAAAAGTTGAACGGTTATTACAGGGGTAGAACATGACTGTCGGTATCGAGGAGGCCATGCTTCCCGAAGAACAGCTGATCAGCCGCACTTTTACAGATGAAGACAGGGAATTGTTGCGCTCATATGACGGGCTCATCGATGGCTTGGCCGAGTTGTTCGGCAAGCATTGTGAAGTGGTGCTTCACTCCCTGGAGAATCTGCATGAGTCAGTGATCAAGATCGCCAACGGATTCAATACCGGACGCTCCCTGGGGGCGCCCATCACCGATCTGGCCTTGCGTATGCTCAAGGATATCGAGAGCACGGGGCAAGATTACACGCATAGCTATTTTGCTCGCAGCCGCACCGGTGCCCTGATGAAGTCGAGCACCATCGCTATCCGGAACAGCGAGCGGCAGGTGATCGGCCTTATCTGCATCAATCTGCACATCAATGCCCCCTTCCACGAGTTCGTGGCCGAATTTTTCCCGACGCCGCAGCAGGTTGCGCGTCAGTCTCCCGAGACATTTGCCAACAGCGTCGAGGAGCTGGTTGCCCAGACGGTGGACAATACCATCGATGAAATCAACCGCGATCCGACCGTGGCCAACAATGCCAAGAACCGGTTTATCGTGACCCAGTTGTTCGAGAAAGGAATTTTCGACATCAAGGATTCGATCAACCTGGTGGCGGACAAACTGAATATTTCCAAACATACCGTTTATCTCTACATCCGGCAGCGCAAGCAGGGTGAAGACGAAAACGAATAATCATTCCAGAAGGGGATACATGAATGGCTAAAGAAGTTATTGCAACCGACAAGGCACCCGCTGCGATTGGTCCGTATGTTCAGGCGACCAAGGTGGGTGAGATGATCTTTACTTCAGGACAGATCCCGCTTGATCCGGCTACCATGGAGATTGTCGAAGGCGGTATCGAAGCCCAGGCTGAGCAGGTAATGAAGAATCTGGTTGCCGTGCTGAAAGCGGCTGGCGCTGATGCCGGCAAGGTGGTGAAGACCACCTGCTTCCTGAGCGACATGAATAACTTCGTGGCCTTCAACCAGGTTTATGCCCGTTACTTTGGCGACGCAGCTCCGGCACGCTCCTGTGTGGAAGTTGCCCGTCTGCCGAAGGATGTGCTGGTTGAAGTGGAAGCCATTGCCCACCTCTGATCGCTCTGGTTGAACAAGCCCCTCCTGGCAGGGGCTTTTTTGTTTTTGGCGTACAATGGACAGGCATCAGCACAGGAGCCTGATATGAGTTTGAGTTTTGCCCTCCTGGTGACCGGACCTGCCTATGGTACCCAGTCTGCCAGTACCGCCTATCGTTTTGCCCGTAGCCTGTTGGCGCAGGGGCATACCCTTTCCCATCTGTTTTTCTATCAGGACGGTGTCTACAACGGCAACGGCCTCCATGCGCCCGCTTCCGATGAAACGGATCTGGTGCGTCTGTGGCGAGAGTTGGCGATAGAGCAGGGGATCCGGATCGATGTCTGTGTCGCCGCCGCCATGCGCCGTGGCGTACTCGATGAACAGGAGGCCAAGGGGGTTGGACATGATCACTTCAATCTGCAGGCCCCCTTCTGCCTGAGCGGTCTGGGGCAGCTGGCCGAGGCGACCTTGACGGCCGATCGGCTGGTCCAGTTCTAGGAGAGGGTCATGACCAAAAAAATTGCATTTATCTGCCGCCGTGGGCCTCATGGCTATGCGGCCGGGCGAGAGGGACTGGATGCCCTGCTGGCCACGTCGGCGCTTACCGAATCAGTGGCACTCTTTCTGATCGGTGACGGCGTGCTGCAACTGGTCAAGGAGCAGCAACCTGCCGCTATTCTGCAGCGTCACTATGCACCGACCTTCAAGATGCTGGAACTCTACGATATCGAGGAGGTCTATGTCTGTGCTGACTCACTGGCCGAGCGCGGGCTGACCCTCGATGATCTGCTCATTCAGGTCGAGAGCATGCCACGGGAGGCATTGGCTCGCTGCTGGGCACAATGTTCGGCTCACATCAGTTTCTGAGGTCTTCATGTTGCATCTGATTATGAACTCCCCCTTCCAGAGCCAGGCGTTGGCGCAAGCGTTGGCATACTGTCAGCCGGAAGACGAGCTGGTATTGATGCAGGATGCGGTGATCGCCGCATCGGCGTCACACTGGTGTGAACAGCTGGCAGGCATACCGCTCTATGTCATGCAGGAAGACCTGCAGGCTCGCGGGTTGTCTCATCGCGTGGGGGCAGAGATCGATATGGCGGGTCTGGTCGCCTTGATTGCACAAAAAGGGTCCCCACTGACCTGGGGGGGGTGACAGGATTATTTTCAATATAATTCAGATGGTTATTATGGCTTTCGGTGGTTTGCGCTGCGCCGTCCATGCCGCGAATTGTATAAATCTTGACTCCCTAGACAACAGGGCATAAAATTTCGCGTCCCCGTATCTGCGGGGAGGATTTTTCACATGTTTATGAAGTCATTATCAGGAGCCTTTTGATGGCAACTATTAACCAGTTGGTTCGCAAGCCACGCACTAAGCTCGTTGTTAAGAGCAACGTGCCTGCGCTGGAAGCGTGCCCTCAGAAGCGTGGCGTGTGCACCCGTGTATACACCACCACCCCGAAGAAGCCTAACTCTGCACTGCGTAAAGTATGCCGTGTACGTCTGACCAACGGCTTCGAAGTCACCTCCTACATCGGCGGTGAAGGTCACAACCTGCAAGAGCACTCTGTTGTTCTGATCCGTGGCGGTCGTGTAAAAGACTTGCCTGGTGTTCGTTACCACACCGTTCGTGGTGCGCTGGACTGTGCCGGTGTTAAAGACCGTAAGCAGGCTCGCTCCAAGTACGGCGTGAAGCGTCCGAAAGCTTAATGGTTCTCCGTTAAGTAAGGCCAAACGTTAATTCGTTTCTAGTTAGATAACTTTCTAGTTTTGGGTAACCCCTGAAGTTCACGGAGAATTGAAATGCCAAGACGTCGTGTTGTTGGTCAGCGTAAAATCCTGCCGGATCCCAAGTTCGGATCAGAGCTGCTGGCTAAATTCGTCAACGTAGTAATGGTTGACGGTAAGAAATCTGTTTCCGAAGCCATCGTATACGGTGCTCTGGATATCATTGCCGCTAAATCCGGCAAAGAGCACCTGGCTGTATTTGAAGAAGCTCTGGATAACATTCGTCCGGCGGTCGAGGTTAAATCTCGTCGCGTCGGTGGTGCAACCTATCAGGTACCGGTAGAAGTTCGTCCGGTTCGTCGCAATGCTCTGGCAATGCGCTGGTTGGTTGATGCCGCTCGTAAACGTGGTGAAAAATCAATGGCTCAGCGTTTGGCTGGCGAGCTGCTGGATGCCGCTGAGAACAAGGGTTCGTCTGTCAAGAAACGTGAAGACGTTCACCGTATGGCTGAAGCGAACAAGGCCTTCGCTCACTTCCGCTGGTAATCCGCTTGCGCAGGGTCTTCTGGCTCTGCGCACCTTTAATTATCTAGGGACAAGCGCCTTAGTAAGAGGATGACAATGGCTCGTACAACCCCCATTGAGCGTTATCGTAACATCGGTATCTCCGCTCACATTGACGCCGGTAAGACTACTACTACCGAGCGTGTACTGTTTTACACCGGTGTAAGCCACAAGATCGGTGAAGTTCACGATGGCGCTGCCACCATGGACTGGATGGAACAGGAACAAGAGCGTGGTATTACCATCACCTCCGCCGCGACCACCGCTTTCTGGTCCGGTATGGGTAAACAGTTCCAACCGCACCGTATCAACATCATCGATACCCCGGGCCACGTTGACTTTACTATCGAAGTAGAGCGCTCCATGCGTGTTCTGGACGGTGCCGTAATGGTGTACTGTGCCGTAGGTGGCGTACAGCCACAGTCTGAAACCGTATGGCGTCAGGCTAACAAGTACAAGGTTCCCCGTATCGCGTTCGTCAACAAGATGGACCGTACCGGTGCCAACTTCCTGCGTTGCGTTGAGCACATCAAGACCCGTCTGAAAGGCACTCCGGTTCCTCTGCAGCTGAACATCGGCTCCGAAGAGAACTTCAAGGGTGTTATCGACCTGGTCAAGATGAAGGCCATCAACTGGAACGAAGCTGACCAAGGCGTTTCCTTCGACTACGAAGACGTCCCGGCCGAGCTGCTGGAACAAGCGCAAGAAATGCGCATGAACCTGGTTGAAGCTGCTGCAGAAGCCTCTGAAGACTTGATGGAAAAATACCTGGGCGGCGAAGAGCTGACCGAGGAAGAGATCAAGCAAGCTCTGCGTCAACGTGTGCTGAACAACGAAATCATCCTGGTAACCTGTGGCTCCGCGTTCAAGAACAAGGGCGTACAGGCAATGCTGGATGCGGTTGTTGAGTACCTGCCTGCTCCGACCGACGTTGCTGCTATCGACGGCCTGAAAATGGACGGCGAAACCAAAGACGTACGTCACGCTTCTGACGACGAGCCGTTCTCTGCTCTGGCGTTCAAGATCGCTACCGACCCGTTCGTTGGTAACCTGACCTTCTTCCGCGTGTACTCCGGTGTGGTTAACTCCGGTGACTCCGTGCTGAACTCCGTCAAGGACAAGCGCGAGCGTTTCGGCCGTATCGTTCAGATGCACGCCAACAAGCGTGAAGAGATCAAAGAAGTTCGCGCAGGCGATATCGCTGCTGCCATCGGTCTGAAAGACGTGACCACTGGTGACACCCTGTGTGACGAAAAAGCGCCGATCATCCTCGAGCGTATGGAATTCCCTGAGCCGGTAATCTCCATCGCGGTTGAGCCGAAAACCAAGGCTGACCAAGAGAAGATGGGCTTGGCACTGGGCCGTCTGGCTCAGGAAGACCCGTCCTTCCGCGTATGGACCGACGAAGAATCTGGCCAAACCATCATCGCCGGTATGGGCGAGCTGCACCTGGACATCATCGTTGACCGTATGCGTCGCGAGTTCAAGGTTGAAGCCAACGTAGGTAAGCCGCAGGTTGCCTACCGTGAAACCATCCGCAACACCGTTAAAGACGTTGAAGGCAAGCATGCCAAGCAGTCTGGTGGTCGTGGTCAGTACGGTCACGTTGTGATCGACATGTACCCGCTGGAAGAAGGCAAAGGCTACGAGTTCGTTAACGACATCAAAGGCGGTGTCATTCCTGGCGAATTCGTCCCGGGTGTCGACAAAGGCATCCAGGAGCAGCTCAAGTCTGGTCCGCTGGCTGGTTACCCGGTTATGGATCTGGGCGTGCGTCTGCACTTCGGTTCCTACCACGATGTTGACTCTTCCGAACTGGCGTTCAAGATCGCTGCTTCCATGGCCTTCAAGGCTGGCTTCATGAAAGCCAACCCGGTTCTGCTGGAACCGATCATGAAAGTAGAAGTCGAAACTCCGGAAGATTACATGGGCGACGTTATCGGTGACCTGAACCGTCGTCGTGGTCTGATCGAAGGTATGGAAGATGGCCCGTCCGGCAAGATCGTACGTGCCCTGGTGCCGCTGGCTGAAATGTTCGGCTACGCCACTGACCTGCGTTCCGCCACTCAAGGTCGTGCCTCCTACGCAATGGAATTCGGTAAGTATGCAGATGCCCCGAACAACATTGCCCAGGCTGTGATCGAAGAGCGCAAATCCAAGTAATTTAAGATTCCCCGCCTACGACGGTAGGCGGGTTTAACCTAGAAGGACTACGTCGTGTCTAAAGAAAAATTTGAGCGTTCCAAACCGCACGTAAACGTCGGCACCATCGGCCACGTTGACCACGGTAAAACCACCCTGACTGCTGCTATCACCAATGTGCTGGCCAAGCACTTCGGTGGTAAAGCTTTCGCCTTCGACCAGATCGACAAGGCACCGGAAGAGCGTGAGCGTGGTATCACCATCAACACCTCCCACGTAGAATACGACACCGCTACCCGTCACTACGCTCACGTAGACTGCCCGGGTCACGCCGACTACGTTAAAAACATGATCACCGGTGCTGCCCAGATGGACGGCGCAATCCTGGTAGTAGCTGCGACTGACGGCCCGATGCCGCAGACCCGTGAGCACATCCTGCTGGGTCGCCAGGTAGGCGTTCCGTACATCATCGTGTTCATGAACAAGTGCGACATGGTCGATGACGAAGAGCTGCTGGAACTGGTCGAGATGGAAGTTCGCGAACTGCTGTCCGAGTACGACTTCCCGGGTGATGACCTGCCGGTAGTCCGTGGTTCCGCACTGAAAGCGCTGGAAGGCGAAGCTCAGTGGGAAGAGAAGATCATCGAGCTGGCCGGTCACCTGGATTCCTACATCCCGGAGCCGGAGCGCGCGATTGACCAGCCGTTCCTGATGCCTATCGAAGACGTATTCTCCATCGCTGGCCGTGGTACCGTAGTAACCGGCCGTGTAGAGCGCGGTATCGTTAAAGTAGGTGAAGAAGTGGAAATCGTGGGTATCAAAGATACCACCAAGACCACCTGTACCGGTGTTGAGATGTTCCGCAAGCTGCTGGACGAAGGTCGTGCAGGCGAGAACATCGGTGCACTGCTGCGTGGCGTGAAGCGTGAAGACGTAGAGCGTGGTCAGGTACTGGCCAAGCCGGGCACCATCAAGCCGCACACCAAGTTCGAATCTGAAGTGTACGTACTGTCCAAAGAAGAAGGTGGTCGTCACACCCCGTTCTTCAAAGGCTACCGTCCGCAGTTCTACTTCCGTACTACCGACGTGACCGGTACCATCGAACTGCCGGAAGGCGTAGAGATGGTCATGCCGGGCGACAACATCAAGATGGTTGTTACCCTGATTGCACCGATCGCGATGGACGACGGCCTGCGTTTCGCCATCCGTGAAGGTGGCCGTACCGTAGGTGCGGGTGTTGTAGCTAAAGTTATCGCTTAATCGATACTTTATATGCACACATAAAAGGGGTGGCTTCGGCCATCCCTTTTACTTTTGGGGCTTTAAATGGCTTGTGAGATACTTTTGCGAAATCATTGATAGAGGTAGCAGCTGTGAGTAAACCCGCCATTTTTCTGGATCGCGATGGTGTCATCAACAAGGACACGGGTTATGTCAGTCAGGTTGATGACTTCCATTTTCTACCCGGGGCGATTGAGGCCATGCAATTGCTGAAGAAAAAAGGCTATTTGCTGGTCGTGGTGACTAACCAATCCGGCATCGCCCGTGGTTACTTCACTGAAGATGACTTCATGAACCTGACCGAG
>NZ_CP077399.1:412500-560000 GCF_019048725.1 Aeromonas sp. FDAARGOS 1407 | reverse complement strand
AAGAGTAACGGAGGAGCACGAAGGTTGGCTAATCCTGGTCGGACATCAGGAGGTTAGTGCAATGGCATAAGCCAGCTTAACTGCGAGACGGACAGGTCGAGCAGGTACGAAAGTAGGTCATAGTGATCCGGTGGTTCTGAATGGAAGGGCCATCGCTCAACGGATAAAAGGTACTCCGGGGATAACAGGCTGATACCGCCCAAGAGTTCATATCGACGGCGGTGTTTGGCACCTCGATGTCGGCTCATCACATCCTGGGGCTGAAGTCGGTCCCAAGGGTATGGCTGTTCGCCATTTAAAGTGGTACGCGAGCTGGGTTCAGAACGTCGTGAGACAGTTCGGTCCCTATCTGCCGTGGGCGTTGGATGATTGAAGGGAGTTGCTCCTAGTACGAGAGGACCGGAGTGAACGAACCTCTGGTGTTCGGGTTGTCACGCCAGTGGCACTGCCCGGTAGCTAAGTTCGGAATCGATAACCGCTGAAAGCATCTAAGCGGGAAGCGAGCCCTGAGATGAGTCATCCCTGACCCCTTGAGGGTCCTAAAGGGCCGTTGGAGACCACAACGTTGATAGGCGGGGTGTGTAAGTGCAGCGATGCATTGAGCTAACCCGTACTAATTACCCGTGAGGCTTAACCATACAACACCCAAGAAGTGTTCTGGGCCTTGTAGCGAATGAGCGAACTACTAATTCAGTGATAGCGACCAGTCGTTATTCACGTCAGCTTTCCAAGATTGAAGAATTTGCCTGGCGGCCATAGCGCCGTGGAACCACCTGAACCCATGCCGAACTCAGAAGTGAAACGCGGTAGCGCCGATGGTAGTGTGGCATTCGCCATGCGAGAGTAGGACACTGCCAGGCACCCAATTAAACAGTGATGTGCAAAATCACGTTACTGGCTGCGAGGATGACACCTCAGAATAAGCAGCAAATGATTTAGCGAAAGCTAACCGAATGCGGAGCGGTAGTTCAGTCGGTTAGAATACCGGCCTGTCACGCCGGGGGTCGCGGGTTCGAGTCCCGTCCGCTCCGCCACTAACAAGAAGCCCAGTCGACAGACTGGGCTTTTTTTCGTTTTTAAAGCCTTCCCTGACGGGAAGGCTTTTTTGCTTTCTGGCATTTGCGAACGGGAATAAGGAAAGAAGAGACAGCGGCAGGACTGCGACTTGCCACTGGCAACACCCTCCCGGCTTGCAGTCTCTTATGCTTGAGCCGGACGGTATCTGTCCAGTCAGCGAGTTGTTTGCCGCTGGCTTCTCAAACCCTGGCCTCAGGGAAACATCGACTTTTCCCTATTCCTCTGCAGCCGTAAAAAAGCCTTCCCGATGGAAGGCTTTTTATCTTCATTTTGTACTGGTTAATACAGATATTCGGTTCTTTCAGGCTTTCTCTTTCTTGCCAAAGCTCAGGCCCAGCTTGATGGAAAGGGCGGCCAATAGCAGCAACATCATGATCAGAGAAAAGAAATTACTGCCCATTTCCGGGTATTGCACCTTGAGCAGTGCGGCATGACCAAATACACCGATAAAGAAGCAAAGCAGGGTGCATATCGGGGTATTGCCCACCATGGGTTCCTGCCGATAGTGCAGGAACAGTTGGTAAGCCGCCAGGAAGAAGGCGATGAGAGGATAGAGGGAGAAGGGAACTTGCGAGTTGGTCAGCACAGCCAGCGATGCATCTCCGCAGATGCCAGTTAGCAGTGCCAGTATGAGAGGCTTTTTCGGGATCATTAGCTGTTCATGCATATCGTTCTCCATCCAATGGTTATGAGTGAGGGGCATGGCGTTTCTGGTTTTGAACCTCGGCACCCATGGCGATCATTCGCAGCTGGCGAATCGTACGCTCGGAGAGCGCACGGCACTCCTCGCTGGTCATGTCGAGGGCATCTGCCCCGGCGCTGAATACGATGGTGACCATGGCTTCGGCCTGAATATAGGCGTCTTCTCGCGGGGCCTGAGTGGTGGCCTCAAGGTAGTCGGTCAGCTCGGCAATGAAGTGCTGGATCTCGCGTGCCACGGCTTGGCGGAAAGCGGCCGAGGTGCCTGAGCGTTCCCGCAACAGTAGCCGGAAAATGTTAGGGTTGTTCTCGACGAACTCCATAAAGGTCTGCACCGAGGTGCTGATGACGCTGCCGCCACCGGCAATGCGTTGACGGGCCTGGCGCATCAGCTGACGCAGGGTCAGGCCTCCTTCGTCCACCAGGGTCAATCCCAGCTCCTCCATATCGCGGAAGTGGCGATAAAAGGAGGTCGGGGCTATGCCGGCCTCTCGGGCGACCTCCCGCAGGCTGAGATTGGAGAAACTACGGTTGGCGCACAGTTGGCTGAATGCAGCATCGATCAATGTACGCCGGGTCTTTTCTTTTTGTTGAGCGCGAATACCCACGAAATCTGTCACCTTCAGCTTGTCGAGGCCAGATGATAACCCGAAGGCGCCTCAGGATCAGGTTTGTATCCTATTTTTTTGCCAGCGAGCGTGTCCTCTTGTTGGCGTCGCGGAGTATGAGTCATGGTCGCCGCGATGAGGGATTCGGTGCGGCATTTTCTGGCGAAACTTGCCCTTGAGCCTGATATGTCCGTTCTGGAAGGACTTGGTTGCAAGAGGCAATCAGTAAAAAAGAAAGCCACCAGTTCGGCGGCTTTCTCTTTACGTGATATGTGCCGTTTACCTTGCTTGAAGGTGGATTATTCCGGCAGATCCTGCTCTTGCAGTGCGCTCAGGGTCTGTTGTTCCAGCTGGCTGAGGCCCAGTTGCTCACAAGCCTGCTCAAAACTGATCCCCAAATGGCACATCATGATATCGATCGCAGGCAGATAGTTTTTCATAGCTTCTTCCATGGTGATCCTCCGAACCCGTCTCTTATGCCCTGAGTGACTCGGGGCTGCAATTAGACTTTAGGCTTAGTCCGCTCGTTTGATAACCCCCTGCCACAGCGGACGACTATTTGTTAATCTACTCAATGAGATAGAATGGTTTCCGTATGGCAGCGAGCATCAGGTAAGGGGCAGGGCATGTTATTGAGTTTCTTGATCATCGCATCCGGTTGGTGGCATATCCGCGCCGCCTATGGGGCTGATTATCGCCAGTTTTATCTCAGCAAGCCGCTGACCATGCTGTTTATCATCGCGCTGGCATTCGGTTACCAGGGTTATGATCACGATGGATCCCACGCCTGGATCCTGCTTGGGCTCTGTCTCTCGCTGGCGGGTGACGTGTTGCTGATGCTGCCGGCAGACCGTTTTATCGCCGGGTTGGCGGCATTTCTTGTCGCGCATCTCTGTTACATCGTCGGTTTTGCCCAGGGTCCCTTGTTGCTCAATCTGGTGGATGGGCTTTTGCTGTTGCTGGTCGCCGGCATGGTATTTGGCGTCTTGTGGAGCAAGCTGGGGGAGATGCGGATCCCTGTCTTCTGCTACATGTTGGTGATCATCTGCATGGCCTGGGTGGCAGCCGGTGCCTGGCATGCTTCTCTGACCGCAGGCAGTGCCGCAGCTCTGGTAGGGGCACTGATGTTCCTCTTCTCAGATACTATGCTGGCACTCGATCGCTTTCGTCGCCCCTTTCCCCAGGCTCGGGCCTGGATCATGAGCAGCTATTTTGCGGCGCAATTCCTGATAGCCGGGTCGCTGGCGGGTTGAGTATTACCGCTAACACAAAACGGGCCCTTGGGCCCGTTTCTGATTAGTGCATCATGCTTCTATCGGTTCGGCATCAGCTGCCCTGGGGGCTGGCTGCTTGAGCAGCAACATCAGGGCGCTGGCGATCAACAGGAAGATGCCCATCACATAGAACACCTGGTTGTAGGCCATGATGGCCGCCTCGCGGCTGATGGTATTCGACAGCATGGTCTGGGCTTGTTGCCTGGCCAGCTCCGGGCCAGAACCTTGTGCCATCATGCTCTGGGTCAGCTGCAGCAGATAGTTCTGTCCCTCTATGCTACTGGCGGCCAGGGTGCTGCTGATCTGGCTGACATGGGTTCGGGTATCGTTGTCGATCATGGTCGCTATGATAGCGATGCCGAAGGCGCCCCCCAGGTTGCGCAATACGTTGAGCAGGGTAGAAGAGGAGGGGATTTCATCATGGGTCAGGCTGGCGGTCGCCACCAGCGAGAGCGGCACCATGATGAAGGGCTGGCCCAGCGCCCGTACGATGAGCGACTGGATTAGCTGGGGGCCGGCATAGTCGGCGCTCATGTTGACGTTCATAAAACAACTGACGGCGAACACCAGAAAGCCAAAGCTCACCAGATAGCGCGGGTCTATCTTGTGGGTCAGCCTGGGCACCAGCGGCAGCACCAGCAGTTGTGGCAGGCCCATCCACATCAACACTTCCCCTATCTCCAGCGCGTTGTAGTTGTGGATCTGGGTCATGTAGAGCGGCAGCACATAGATGGAGCCCATCAGTGCCATGCCAAGCACCAGATAGGCAAAGCAGGCTAGGGCGAAACGCGGGTTGTGCAGCAGCCGCAGGTTGACCAGTGGATGGCGTCTGAGTAGTTGACTGATGACGAAGAACACCAGCGCGACCACAGAGATGACGGTGAGTCGCACGATGAAGCTGGAACCGAACCAGTCCTCCCTGTTGCCCTCTTCCAGCACCACTTCCAGCAGACCCAGCCCCACCGCCATGGTGACGATGCCGACGAGATCCACTCGCTTGATCACCCCCCAGTCCACCGGCTGCTTGTCCAGTCCGTGAGCCAGCATGGCCAGCACCAGCAGTCCGGGCGGCACGTTGAGGTAGAAGATGTAGTGCCAGGACATCTGTTCGGTCAGCCAGCCACCCAGGGTCGGGCCGATGGCGGGGGCGAAGGTGGCGCACAGGCCGAACAGCGCCATGCCGGTGGCTCTCTTCTGCAGGGGCAGCAGAGTCACGATGAGCGAGAAGGCCATGGGGATCAGCGCCCCTCCGGTGAAGCCCTGCAGCGCACGGAAGATGATCATGCTGGTGAGGTTCCAGCTGAACGAGCAGAGCACGGAGGCGATGATGAAGGCCCCAGTGGTCCACAGCAGGTAGCGCCGCACGCTCAGCCCCCGGCTCAACCAGCCGCTCAGCGGGATGGCGATCATCTCCGCCACCAGATAGGAGGTGGAGATCCAGGAGCTCTCGCTCAGGGTCGCCGACAGGGCCCCCTGAATGTCTTTCAAAGAGGCATTGGTGATCTGGATGTCGAGGATGGCCATGAAGGCACCGATAAGGCCCCCCATGACCGCGATCCAGTTGCGGCGTGGAATGGGTTCCATCAGTTGGCCGCAACCAGAGGCTCGGGAGTACGGGTATCCACTATGACCTCGGTGGAGAGGCCCGGGCGCAGCTTGCCTGCTAAGGGGCCCGGTTCGGGAATGCGGATCTTGACCGGCACCCGCTGCACGATTTTGGTGAAGTTGCCGGTGGCGTTTTCCGGCGGCAGCAGAGCGAACTTGGCGCCGGTAGCGGGGGCCAAGCTGTCGATGATCCCCTCGATTGGCTGATCCGGATAGGCATCCAGGATCACTTCCACTTTTTGTCCGGGTTGCATGTGAGCGAGCTGGGTCTCCTTGAAGTTGGCCTCGACCCACACCTGCTGCAGCGGCACCAGGCTGGCCACCTGCATGCCGGACTGGACGTAGAGCCCTTCCCGCAGGCTGCGTTTGCCGATGATGCCGTCGGCAGGGGCACGCAGTTCGGTGTAGCCAAGCTCCAGCCTGGCTTGTGCCAGCTTGGCTTCGCTCAGGGCCAGCTTGGCCTGATTCTGTTTCGCTTCAGCATCCAGTACCAGCAGCCGTTCACGGGCGGCCTGCAGGGCGGCCTTGGCTTCCTGCATCTGTGCCTGCGTGACCTGCAGGCTGGCGCGCACTTCGTCCAGACTATCTTGCGAGCTGTAGTGGCGCTGGTTGAGCTGACCTATTCGCTGTACTTGCTGCCGGGCACGTAGTTGCTCGGCTTCGGCAGAGGCGACCCTGGCTTCGGCCTGCAGGATCAGGCTCAACTGCTGGACACGGGTCGCGGCCAGGTTCTCGATAGTGGCTTGGATAAGGTGAAGATCGGCCTGTGCCTCTGCTACCTGGCTCTGGAACTCGCGATCATCGAGGCGGGCGATCAGCTGACCCGCCTTGACCGACTGGTTATCGGTCACCAGCACCTCGCTGATATAACCGGACAGCTTGGAGCTGATCCCGGTCACTTCACTTTGCAAATAGGCGTTGTCGGTGCTTTCGAAATAGCGGCCATGAAGATACCAGTAACCGGCAAACAGCAGGCCAAGCAGGGCCAGCACCATGGCGGCCAGCAGGGGAATTTTCTTGTGTTGACTCATCGGGGGGATTCCTGAACTTAAGAGACGCAGGCTAACACCGGCCAACTGTTTCGATTAGTATCAGGTTATGAGAATAACTGTCTCATTGGTGAAACAATGGATCTCAATGCCGCATTAATCCTGGTTCGTATCGTCGACAAGGGATCTTTTACCGCCGCTGCCCAGGAGCTGGGGATGACCAAGGCGATGGTAAGCCGACGCATTGCCGAGCTGGAACGTCGACTCGGTGTGCGCCTGCTCTATCGCTCCACCCGTCAGCTCACGCTGACGGAAGAGGGAGAGCAGTATTACCAACGTTGCAGCAAGGCGGTGGATGCCCTGACGGAGGCCGAGCTGATGCTGAGCGCCCGCCAGCAGGAGGTGACCGGCACCCTCAAGCTGGCCGTGCCCATCGAGACCGGGCAACTGGTAGTCGGTCGCATGGTCGCCAAATTTCTGCAGCGCTATCCCGCCATGCAGGTGGAGCTGGAGCTGACCAACCGGATCCTGGACCCCATCAGTGAGGGACTCGACGCCGTGGTGCGGGTGGGGGACATGAGCAATTCCAACCTGGCGGCGCGTCGGCTCTGGAGTACCGAGCGGCTGCTCTGTGCCAGTCCGGACTATCTGGCTCGCAGTCCGGCGATCGCCCGGCCGGAGGACTTGCTCCGCCATGAGCGGGTGGCAGTCAGCAGTGGTTTTCTGGCGTCCCACTGGTGTTTTGAACGGGATGGCAGAGAGGTTCTAGTTGACCCCCCATCCCGTTTTCGGGTTAATAATATTACCTGCGCCAGGGAGGCCGCAAAGGCGGGGCTGGGGGTCGCTTCGTTACCCGCTATGCTCTGTCTGGAGGAGCTGGAACGCGGTGAATTGGTCTCCCTGCTGCCTGAGTGGCAACAGCCGAGAGTACCCATCTATCTGTTGTTTCCGGAGCGGCGCCTGATGCCGCGCAAGTTGCGGGCGTTTATCGATTTCATGGTGGAGAACGGTGTCGAGTTCGGCATCGACAAGCTGCTGTAAGGGAGACCTATGGAAAACTGGATCAACCTCTATCGCGCCTCTCACTCTCTTGAAGCCCACGCGCTCAAGGGTGCACTGGAAGTGGAAGGGGTCATGGTGCGCCTCAGTGGTGAGGGGCTGTCAGGCGCATTGGGCGAGCTGCCAGTCGATCTGCTTCAGGTCACCCTGATGGTGAGAGCCGAGGATCGCAGCAAGGCAGGCAGAGTCATCGAACGTTACCAGCAGCGCCAGGGCAACGGCTGGCTCTGTGGCCAATGCGGGGAGGAAAACGGCGCCAACTTCGATGTCTGCTGGCGCTGTCATCACGATCCCCATGAGGGTTGAACGGGCTAGCGCAGGGGGAAGTCGATATCTTCCCCTGCGTGTTCGTCATGATAGGTCGCCATATCCAGTTCGTTCTCGCTGCGCGCAATCAGCACTGAAACCAGTATATCCCCCGAGACGTTGACGGCGGTGCGCGCCATGTCGAGGATCCGGTCGATCCCTGCGATGAGCGCCACTCCCTCCAGCGGCAGGCCGACGGCGGTCAGGGTCAGGGTCAGCAACATCAGGCCGGTGCCCGGGGTGCCAGCGGTGCCGATGCTGGCCAGGGTCGCGATGCTGATGATGGTCAGGTAATCCACTACGTGCAGATCGACACCAAAGGCCTGGGCCACGAACAGGGCGGTGACGCCCTGATAGAGAGCCGTACCATCCATGTTGATGGTGGCACCGATGGGCAGCACTTTGGCGGTGATGGCGGAAGAGACCCCCAACCGTTTCTCGGCACAGGCCAGGCTGATGGGCAGGGTGCTTGAGCTGGAGCTGCTGGTGAAGGCCACGGCCTGGGCATCGACGATGCTCTTGAAGTAGTGCAGCGGATTGAGGCGTGCCAGCAGGAGCAGCAGGGCGCTGTAAACTCCCAGCACATGCAACAGGCAGCCGAGGTAGACGGCACCGATCACCTTGAACAGCGGCAACAGCAGGTCGATGCCATATTTGCCGATCATCCAGGCCATCAGGGCACAGACGCCGTAGGGCGCCAATGCCATCACCATCTGGGTCAGCTTGAACATCCCCTCCGACAACGAAGTAAAGAAGCGGATGGCGGGACGACCGCGGCGGCCGCTGGCGTTGAGTGCCACTGCGAGGGCCAGGGCGAAGACCAGCACCTGCAGGATCTTGCCATCAACCATGGCCTGGATGGGATTGCTGGGGACCAGCTGGCTGAGCACAGTGCCCAGGGTCGGTTGCTGCACCATCCCGACCCGTTCATAAGGGCCCATGTCGGCACCCATGCCGGGTTCCAGCAGCCAGCCCATCATCAGGCCGATGCAGATGGCGATGGCAGTGGAGCCCAGATAGAGGCCGATGGCCTTGCTGCTGATGGCATCCAGTTTCTTGCCCTTGAGCAGGGCGGTGAGGCCGGCGATGACAGAGCAGAAGATGAGGGGCACCATCAGCATCTGGATGGTGTTGACGAACAGCACGCCGATGGGCTTGAGCAGCAGGGCCTGCTCCTTGAAGCCAACGCCGAGGGTGACCCCCAACAGCATGCCGATCAGGGTCTTGAGCCAGAGTGGGCGGCGGGTCCAGATCTGCCAGGGCTTGAAAGCCTCTCCATGGAACAGCATGACGCCAATATCCTTATTAATTTGTCTGCAATGGCAAAAGGGGCGCCAGTGTAGCGATCCCCGATGCGGGTTGCCACATTATCGACAAAGGAGTCGCCACGACCAGTCTCTTGACCGGGTAATGCGTGATTTATTGGTCTATATCAAGATCCCCGGCGCCCTGACAGGATTTAATGAGCATTAAATATGTTCATTAATGAGGTGAAAAATGTCGCAATCGGTACACGGTCACGAAGTAATGGAGATGATGCTGGAGCTGGGCGGACAGTTTACCCGTGCCAGCCTCAAGCAGGCGATGGCCGAGCGTTTTGGCGAACAGGCGCGTTTTCATACCTGCAGCGCCAGTGAGATGGATGCCGAGGCTCTGATCGACTTCCTGGCTGCCCGTGGCAAGTTCATCGAGTCCGCCGACGGTTTCCAGACCCACGCCGACAAGATCTGCAACCACGGTTGACCCTCTGCGAGCGCATCATGGCGCTCGCTGAATACCTCCCATTTTGCTATATTTCGCCCCTTCTCTTTTTGCTATTCAAGGCGTAGCCAGGGCGTTGTATGGATACCTTCTCTGCCGCAGTCATGCTGTTTCTGATCATGGACCCGCTGGGTAACCTGCCGGTCTTCCTCTCCATTCTGCGTCACATCGATCCCAAGCGGCGACGCAAGGTGATGATCCGCGAGCTGCTTTTCTCCCTGGCGATCATGATGCTGTTCCTGTTCGTCGGCCAGCAGATCCTGAGCTTCCTCAACCTGCGTCAGGAGGCGGTGAGCATTGCCGGCGGTATCATCCTCTTCCTCATCGCCATCAAGATGATCTTCCCGGGAGAGGGCGGTGTGACCGGGCTTGCTGCGGGTGAAGAACCCTTCCTGGTGCCGATGGCGATCCCGATGATCGCCGGCCCCTCCATCCTCGCCTCCCTGCTGCTGCTCGCCAACCAGGAGCCGACCCGGATGGTCGACTGGTCGCTGGCCCTCTTCATGGCCTGGGGAGCCAGCGCAGTGATCCTGATGTTCTACGAGGTGTTCAACAAGCTGCTGGGTGAGCGTGGACTCACTGCGGTGGAGCGGCTGATGGGCATGCTGCTGGTGATGATCTCGGTGCAGATGCTGCTCGATGGCGTGCACCACTACTTGCAGGTGACGGCCCAGTCCTGATCGTCAGTATGGGCGTGAGGCTCAAGTTGGCTCATGATCTGGGTCAGCAGGGTCTCGCGCAACCAGCGATGGCCCGGATCCTCGTCATGGCGCTGATGCCAGATCAGCAGGTGGGAGATGCTGTCCAGCTCGATGGGCAGAGGTAGCTGCATCAGGGGATAGACCTGGGTCGCATGGCGGGCATAGAGACTTGAGAGCGTCACTATCATGTCGGAGTGCATCCCCATCCGCAGCGCCGCCTCGAACGAGGGGACGGTTGCCTCGATCCGCCGGTAGAGATCCTGTTCCGCCAGCTTGTAGTCCAGCATCCAGCGATCCCGTCCCTCGCAGTAGGTCTGTACATGGGGGTAGCGCAGATAGTGGTCCAGATCCCAGCCTGGTTCCCGCAACGCGGGGTGATGCTTTTGCACCAGGCAGGTCAATCCGTCGATGGCCAGCAGCCGCTGGCAGATGCTGCTTGGCAGGGTATCGAGCCGGTAATCCGAGTTGATGCAGTTCTCCCGCACAGTGAAGGCGATGTCCACCTGTCCCTGGCTCATCTCGGTCAGGCTGTTCTCGGTCCACTCTTCATAGCGCAGGCGGATCCGCGGCGCCTGGCGCTTCAGCTCGCTCAAGTAGAGTGGGGCGAACAGGGTGAAGGCGCTGTCCATGCTGGCGATGACGAACTCCCGCTCCGAACTGGCGGGATCGAACGCGGGGGGCTGGATCAGGTTGTCCAGCGACAGCAGTATGGGTTGCAACTGCTGTTGCAGTGTCTGGGCACGGGCGGTGGGTTCCAGCCCGTAGGCGGAACGGATGAAGAGCGGGTCGTCGAAAGTCTCGCGTAGCCGTCCCAGGGCCTTGCTGACGGCAGACTGGCTCAGGTGAAGGCGACGGGCCGCCTTGCTGCCGTTGCGCTCTTCCAGCAGCACCTGCAGGATGATGAGCAGATTGAGGTCAATGCGGGCCAGTTGTTCCAGTAGCATGATATGAATCCTGTTCAATACAAGGATGAATTTATACCATTAGTATTCATATCTTGGCGATCTTATCCTCTAGAGGTCTCGGGCCCGCCAGGGCCGCTGGTACAGGATGTAGCGGTTGAGGGGACAAAGTAGCACAAGCAATATGGCGGCCCCGGGCCGCCATATTTTTTGGGCGATTTATTTGCCAACTTGCACCCGTCTTGATTTTACCCAACAATCCTTGCGCGTTAATTTGATACAACCAGCAGATATCTCTGGATGAGAGGTTTCCCTATGGGACTCGGTGGAATTCATATCTGGCATTTGTTGATCCTCTTGCTGGTGGTCGTGCTGGTGTTTGGCAGCAAACGCCTGACCAGCGCCGGCGAGGATCTGGGTACCGCCATCAGGGATTTTCGTAAAGCCTTGCGTGACGATGCAAATCATCCGAAATGAGTAGGAGTGGAAGTATGTCTGTAGACGATAAAGTTGAATTGAACGAAACCTGCGACAGCTGTGGTTGCTTTGCCGAGATTGGCACCATTATCGGCGAAGGTGATGACGTGATGGATCTGGTGATCGAGGCCGCTGAAGAGGAGGCTGCCCGCGCCAAACTGGCTGCCTATGAAGCGCTGGCCAAGCAGGTCACCGAAGAGGCCAAGGTGAGCAGCGAGCTGACCCAGGGCGCCGATGGGGTGATCCTGAAAGCCCGTCTGCAGTTCACCTGCACCGCCGAAAAACTGATTTTCGAGATGCGGGCTCGCGCCATCTGAGCACTGTAATGATGCGGCAGGTACGCCTGCCGCGTTGACCCTTCTGCCGTGGGTCGAGTTCTATAGTTAGTCTATTCCACCGTCGGTATTGACCGGCGCGAGTGGCCAACAAAAGGCGAACACATGCGGCAATGGATCTGGGGCCTGCTGGCTCTCTGGTGTCTTCCTCTGCTGGCGGCCGATCTCAAGCCGCAGCGTCTTCCCCAGCCCGGGGACCTCGACAGTATCCTGCAAAAGCGTGAACTCAGGGCCCTGGTGGTCTATGAGCGCGGCTTCTACTTCCTCGACAAGGGGGCCCAATACGGCATCCTGGTCAACCAGCTGCAAGGGTTCGAGCGCTGGCTGAACAAGACCTATCTCGCCAAGGAGAAGGTCAAGCTCAAGGTGGTTTACATCCCGGTCAGGCAGGACAAGCTGCTGGATTATCTGACGGAGGGGCGTGGCGATCTGGTGGCGGCCACCATGACGGTCACCCCGACCCGAAGGGAGCAGGTCAGCTTCTCCAGGCCGCTCATCTCTTCCATCGAGGAGTGGGTGGTGAGCCAACATAGCCTGCCCTCCTTCAACCGCATCACCCAGCTCTCCGGCCGACGGGTCTGGGTGCGGGCCAGCTCCAGTTACTACGAGAGCCTGCGCCAGCTCAACTGGCTGTTTCGCGAACTGGGACTGCCCCCCGTCTACATAGAGGCGGTGCCCGAATATCTGCAGGATGGCGATTTGCTGGAGATGGTGGCGGCCGGGATTATCCCCCTCACGGTGACTGACAGCTACAAGGGGCGGATCTGGCTCGGGATGATCGATGGTCTCAAGGCGCACAAGCTGGTGCCCCTGCGCAGCAATGGCACCAGTGCCTGGGCGCTGCGCAAAAACAGCCCCGAGCTGCTCAAGGCGGTCAACGGTTATCTGGCCAGCGTCAGCCAGCACAGCCTGTTCAGCGATCTGACCCTGCGGCGCTTGCTGGCCCACAGCGAGCGGATGAGCAACATATTGGCACCGGATCCCTTGGGGCGACTGGCAAAGATCCGTAAGGTGCTTGAAAAATATGCGGAAAAATATGACATCGACTGGTTGATGCTGGCAGCGCTGGGATACAAGGAGTCTGGTCTCAATCCCAACGTGCGCTCCCCAAAAGGGGCGGTTGGCATCATGCAGCTGCTGCCTGCCACCGGGCGGGAAGTGGGGATCTCGGGAGCCAGGCTGGCGAGTCTGGAGGGCAACGTGGAGGCCGCCTGCCGTTATATGCGGTTGATCCTCGACACCTATTTCAACGATCCCGGTCTGGATCGGCTCAATCGTCACCTGTTTGCCCTGGCTGCTTACAATGCAGGGCCCAACCGGGTGCAGGCATTGCGCAACAAGGCCCGCTCACTGGGGCTGGATCCCGATGTCTGGTTTGGCAACGTGGATCAGCTGGTGGCCAACGAGGTGGGGCAGGGGCCGATCAACTATGTGGGGACCATCTACAAGTACTATGTCGCCTACCGTTTTAGCCTGCTCCAGATTGAAGGCAAGGCTGCCGCAATCGAGGCGGTGCAGCCCTGAACTCCTGGCTGGATTGGGCCGGCAGGGTTACCGGAAGCTGCCAGCCGCCATCCCTGTGCTGCAAAAACCAGTGCACGGGTTCGGTGGTCGGAACGACATCTGGCTGGCCTGACTGGTCGAGATAGCGCACCATCGGGGTATCGTGCAGTTCCATCAGCAGCTCCTTGCTTGCTATTCAGAGAGGCTTGCCAGCGTTATGACACTCCCCGATGACAGCAGGATGACAGCATGATCCCGGGATCCTTCGCCCTGATCGCGGATCCCCTGCTGGCACTCAAGGTGCGCTGCCAGTGGATCCGCACTGCCCGCGAGCGGATCCAGGCCCAGTACTACAGCTGGGAAGAGGACAGCAGCGGCAAGCTGCTGCTCAGCGAACTGCTCCATGCCGCCAGGCGCGGGGTCAGGGTCGAGCTGCTGGTGGATGATCTCTATGCCGGCGACAACCGCTTTCTGGAGATGGTGGCCCACGAGCCGGGGATCGAGGTGCGCCTGTTCAACCCCTTCTGGTTGCGGGGCTGGCGACTCCTGGCGCTGCTGTTGGAGGGGCTATTCAGCTTTCGCCGCATCAATCACCGCATGCACAACAAGCTGCTGCTGGTGGATGGCAGGCTGGCGCTGATCGGCGGTCGCAACATCGGTGATCGCTACTTCCATCTCGACGATCAGCCCCCCTTCGTTGATCTGGATCTCGCCTGCCGGGGAGCATTGTGTCAGGAGATGGCGCAGGGATTTGCCCAGTTCTGGCACAGCCGCTGGAGCCATCCCATTCGCCACCTGTTGCGACGCTCCCCGCTGCCCGCCGAGGCCCGGGTGGTCAATGACTTTCTGCTCACCATGACGGATCCGGCCATTGCCGCCGTCTATTCATTGCCGGCCAACCTGTTTGTCGATGAACCCTTGGCGCTGCAGTGGCACGACGGTGTGGCGGAGGTGTGGTTCGACCGGCCCGGAAAGGGATTGATCTCGCGACCCGCCACGGCCCGCCAGCTGTGGCAGCGACTGGCAGACAATCCGCACTCATTGTCGTTGGTGACCCCTTACCTCATCCTGACCCGTGGCTTTCGCCGCCGCCTGTTGCAGTTGCGTCAACGGGGCGTGACCATCGATATCCTCACCAACTCCCTGGCCAGCACGGATGTGCCTCTGGTCTATGGCGCCTACCGACGCTATCGCGGCTGGCTGCTGCGTCAGGGGATCCAGGTGCACGAGTTTGGCGATGACAGCCACAGCCTGCATGCCAAGCTGATCCTGCTGGGGCGGGAACGGGCCCTGTTTGGCAGCCTTAACCTAGATCCCCGCTCGCTGTTTCTCAACACCGAGCTGATGCTGCACCTGCGTTGCCCGACCCTGTGCGAGCAGCTGAGGTCGTGGCTGATGCACTGGCAAGAGCAGGCCAGTAGCGCACCCCGCAAAATCGATGGTTGGCCCCGGCGACTGGTGGCCCGACTCAGTGACTGGTTGCCCCTGAAGCGCTGGCTGTGAGCCGGATGTTTTTTGTGCGAGATCTCGCAAAGCCTTGTACGCCTTTGCTTATCCTCCTTGCGGGTGAATAGCTATTCATTTCCTTATATTACTGTTTTTAAATGAATTATTGTTAATGTGAAGGCGATTTTTTGCATCAACACGGGAACTGCAGGGCATAAAAACGTTTTTTTATTTTATTTGTCTGCGTAATATTTCACTTGCAAGGACAAACACGGCGGCCCGTCTGCCGTGTGGATGAAGGCAACACAGGGTGACCGGTCGACTGCATTCGCTGCAATCGACACTGACTTCGGATGGGTAGCGGACTCTGGGGAAGTGGGGCAAGGCATCCGGCGTGGCCGGACTCCAATATGGAACATGCTATTTGCGAGGGGGTGACATGGAAATGTCACCCCACTTTTTTTGGGGGGCCGTTTTTCCTCTTGGGTCACCTTTGCCGCCATGGTCTATGCCGGACAAAAAACAAGGCCGCATCACGCGGCCCTGTCTGGGATCAAGCAGGCTGTGGTGCCAGGCGTCGGCGTTGCAGCCAGACGATGACCCCGAACAGCAAGAAACCCGGGAGCCACATCAGCTCCTTGCGCCAGCGATCGGTCGGAGCCTTGACGGCGAGGATCTCCTGGTCAAACTCCAGCCCCATGCCGGCGGCAGGGCTGCCGAAGGCCACGTTGTCGATCAGGGTCTTGCCATCCTGTTCATAGAGGCTCAGGCCCAGATTGGCCAGACGCTCTTCACCGTTCGCACCATCGGGCACGGCAACCAGCAGGGTGAACTTGCGGGGTTTGCCCACCGCATCTTCCCCCTGAACCCGCAGCCGCAGGGTGCTCTCCACCTCCAGTTCACCCATGGTCTGGGCCAGCTGGGCGGGCGGCGTCTCGCGATAGGGATCGTGCACCATGTCCATCCAGAAGCCGGGGCGGAACAGGGTAAAGGCGACCAGCAGCAACAACACGCTCTCGTACCAGCGGCTCTTCACCAGGAAGTAGCCCTGGGTTGCGGCGGCGAAGATCAGCATGGCGATGGTGGCCACGATGAAGATCATCACCCCGTGGGCAAAGTCCACGTCGATCAGCAGCAGATCCGTGTTGAAGATGAACAGGAACGGCAGTGCAGCGGTACGCAGGCTGTAGTAGAACGCCGTGATACCGGTCTTGATGGGATCACCCTTGGAGACGGCGGCCGCGGCGAACGAAGCCAACCCCACCGGCGGGGTCACGTCCGCCATGATGCCGAAATAGAACACGAACAGGTGCACGGCGATGAGCGGCACAATGAGGCCGTTCTGCTGCCCCAGGGTGACCACCACGGGCGCCAGCAGGCTGGAGACCACAATGTAGTTGGCGGTGGTGGGCAGCCCCATGCCGAGGATGAGGCTGAGCAGGGCAGTCAGCAGCAGCATCAGCAGCAGATTGCCCATGGAGAGCATCTCCACCAGATCGGCCAGCACCAGGCCAACCCCGGTCTGGGAGACTGCACCGACTATGATGCCGGCAGTGGCAGTGGCGATACCGATGCCGATCATGTTGCGGGCACCGGCCACCAGACCTTCGCGCAGGTCGATGACGCCGTCGCGTACGGTGCCGTAGTCATGTTTGCCGTCGGTGCGCAGCCAGTTGAGCAGCGGACGCTGGGTCAGCAGGATGATGACCAGCATGACGGTGCCCCAGAAGGCGGACAGGCCGGGGGAGAGGCGCTCGATCATCAGACACCATACCAGAACCACCACCGGCAACAGGAAGTGCAGGCCGGAGAGCAGCACGGTGCGGGTGTCGGGCAGCTCGGTGAGCGGCTTGTCGGGATCTTCGGCTGCCAGCGGTTCATTGCTGGCGGCGATCTTCAGCAGGCCCACATAGGTGGCGGCCAGCAGCAGGGAGATCCCCGGCAGGGCATAGTCGCCCAAGGCCGGCTTGAGCCAGCCCAGACCGTAGTAGACCGCCATCGACAGCCCGCTGATGAGGGCGGCGCCGAAGGCAAAGCCGGTCAGGCGACGCAGCCAGGGCTTGGGCTGATGGCCACCGATGGGTTGCATGCCGAGCTTGAGCGCTTCCAGATGGACGATGTAGAGCAGGGCGATGTAGGAGATGGCCGCCGGCAGGAAGGCGTGCTTGATGATCTCCACATAGGGAATGCCGACGTACTCCACCATCAGGAAGGCCGCAGCCCCCATCACGGGCGGCATGATCTGGCCGTTGACCGAGGAGGCCACTTCCACCGCCCCGGCTTTCTCGGAGCTGAAACCCACCTTTTTCATCATGGGGATGGTGAAGGTGCCCGTGGTGACCACGTTGGCGATAGAGGAGCCGGAGATGAGACCCGTGAGGCCGGAGGCGACCACCGCCGCCTTGGCCGGGCCGCCACGCAGGTGGCCGAGCAGGCTGAAGGCGAGCTGGATGAAGTAGTGACCGGCGCCGGCCCGCTCGAGCAGGGCGCCAAACAGCACGAACAGGAACACGAAGCTGGTGGAGACCCCGAGGGCGATGCCGAACACCCCTTCGGTGGTGATCCACTGGTGATTGGCCAGCGCGGTAAAGCTGACCCCGCGGTGTGCCAGCAGCCCCGGCATCCAGGGGCCGGCCAGGCTGTAGACCAGGAAGACGATGGCGATCACCGCCAGGGCCGGGCCGAGGGCGCGGCGTGCCGCTTCCAGCAGCAGGGGAATGCCGATGCAGGCGGTGACCAGATCCGAGGTGGTCAGGTTGCCGGGGCGCTGGGCCAGCGCCTCGTACATCACGAACAGATAGGATGCGGCACCGGCGGCGATCAGCCCCAGCGCGATATCGCTGAGAGGGACTCGATCCCGCGGGGAGGAGCGAAACGCGGGAAACACCAGATAGGCCAGCAACAGGGCGAAGGTGAGATGAATGGCGCGCGTTTCGGTGTCATTGAGTACGCCAACCCCAAAAATGAAGGGGAGCGGCGAGGCGATCCAGAGCTGGAACAGGGACCAGGCCAGTGCCAGGGCGGTAATGAGCCAGCCCATGGCTCCCAGCGGCAGGCGGGCGCCTACATCCTGGGCGATCAGTTCCTCGGTAGAGAGTTGTTTGTCTTGCATAGGGTCAACTTGTGCCATCGAGTACAACAAAAACGACACCCGCCGCCGCAAACCGCGCAGCCAACGGGTGTCGAAGGAGTGACAAAGGCCCTGGGGCCTTCAATCAGATCCAGCCGCGCTCTTTGTAGTAGCGAGCAGCGCCTTCATGCAGCGGAGCGGAGAGCCCCACCTTGATCATGTCGGCTTCCTTCAGGTCGGCGAAGGCCGGATGCAGGCGCTTGAAGCGGTCCAGGTTGTCAAACACGGATTTGACCAGCTGGTAGACCACTTCCGGATCGGTTTTGGCGCTGGTGGAGAGCACCGCCTTGCCACCGATGGACGGGGTTGGCTTGTCGCTGCCCTTGTAGAGGCCACCCGGGATCTCGGCCTTGGTGTAGTAGCTCTTCTCGGCCAGCAGCTTGTCGATGTCAGCGCCGGTGACCGGTACCAGAACCGCATCCGTGGTGGTGGAGGCTTCCTGGATGGCACCGTTCGGGTGACCGACGAAGTAGCTCATGGCGTCGATGTTGTTGTCACCCAGCGCGGAAGCCTGCTCGGCCGGTTTCAGCTCGGAGACCAGACCGAAGTCGCTCTTCTTCCAGCCCTTGACCGCCATGATCTCTTCCATGGTGTCACGCTGGCCGGAGCCCGGGTTGCCGATGTTGACGCGCTTGCCTTTCAGATCGTCGAAGCCGGCGATCTTGGCGTCCTTGCGGGCTAGGATGGTGAACACTTCGCTCTGCAGGGAGAAGACGGCACGGATGTCGTCCATGGCACCTTCGGCCTGGAACGGGGGCAGCCCCTTCATCGCCTTGTACTGGTGGTCGGACTGCATGATGCCGAAGTTGAATTCGCCACTGCGAATGCCGTTGACGTTGGCAACACCGCCGCCGCTGGCCGGGGCGTTGCACTTGATCTCATGCTCGGTGGAACCACGATTGAGGAAGCGGCAGATAGACTGACCTGCCACATAATAGACGCCGGTTTGACCGCCGGTGCCGATGGTCACGAAGCGCTCCTGCGCCTGTACCGGACCACCAAATGATACGCCGACCAGAGCAGCCGACAGTGCGCACGCCAAGGATAATCCTTTCATTTTTTCTCCCTTTTTCTTGGATTTGGTTTACCCGATCCGCGGGTAAATTGATGGTAAGCCCGTTCTGCGCCGGGTTTGCCATTGTTTCATGTGTGCTGCATGACAAGGGCGGGATCCTGGGTGCCCTTGCCTGCGGTCATCGCGTCCTGCGGTGACTGTCGTGGCGTCCTGCCACCGGGGGTATTTGGCCAATAGCAGGCCGGATAAAAAGTTGTAAGCACTCCGATTAAGCACATTTTGCCAACATAAATCAAACTAAATGGCAAACTAACGGAGTTAAATCTCGAGAAACATGACCGCGATCATTCATTTCCCTGTTGCAGATTAAGGGGAGTCGACGCGAAATGGAAGAGAGAAAAAGAGAGTCTGGATTCTTTTGTAGCCCTTGCGTGGCAAGGGCTACCGTGCAATGGACTCAGGGGGCCGGGTTGGCCAGATCCAGAATAAAGGCGTACTCCAGGGCGATATCCTCATAGGCCTTGAAGCGGCCGGACTTGCCGCCGTGGCCGGCATCCATGTCGGTATTCAGCAACAACTTGTTATCATCCGTCTTCAGCTCCCGCAGCTTGGCAACCCACTTGGCAGGCTCCCAATATTGCACCTGGGAGTCATGCAGCCCGGTGGTGACCAGCAGATTGGGGTAGGCCTGGGCCTTGACCTGATCGTAGGGGCTGTAGGACTTCATGTAGTCGTAGTAGCGCTTCTGGTTCGGGTTGCCCCACTCGTCGTACTCGCCAGTGGTGAGGGGGATGGACTCGTCCAGCATGGTGGTGACCACGTCGACGAACGGCACCTGGGCCACCACGCCCCGATAGAGCTGGGGCGCCTGATTGATGACAGCCCCCATCAGCAGGCCGCCGGCGCTGCCGCCCATGGCATAGACCTGATCTTTGGCGCCATAACCCTGTGCCACCAGCGCCTCGGTGACGTCGATGAAGTCGTTGAAGGTATTCTGTTTTTTCAACAGCTTGCCATCTTCGTACCAGTGGCGGCCCAGCTCCTCACCGCCACGGATGTGGGCGATGGCGTAGACGAAGCCCCGATCCAGCAGGCTCAGGCGGGAGCTGCTGAAGTCGGGATCCATGCTGGCGCCATAGGAGCCGTAGCCATAGACCAGCAGCGGGTTGTGGCCGTTTTTCTTGAACATGTCCTTGCGATAGACCAGCGAGACCGGCACGGCCACGCCGTCCCGGGCGGTCACCCAGAGTCGCTCGCTGGCGTACTGCTCCGCCTTGAAGCCCGCCACCGGCTGCTGCTTGAGCAGGGTGCGCTTGCCGCTGGCCATGTCGAGCTCATAGGTGGATGAGGGCGTGGTCATGGAGGAGTAGCCATAGCGCAGTGCACTGGTTTCCGGCTCCGGGTTGTAGGCGAGCCAGGTGACATAGGCCGGATCGTCGAAAGCGATCTCTTTCTGCTCGCCGCTCTGCCAGTTGATCTGGCGCAGCCGGGTCAGCCCCTGGTTGCGCTCTTCCACCACCAGCCAGTCCCGGAACAGGGCGTAGCTCTCCAGCAGCACGTCGGGATTGGGGGCGATCACCGGCTTCCAGCGCTCGACCGGGCTCTCTTTGGTCTCGTACAGGCCGAAGTTCTTGCCGTCCTTGTTGGAGCGCACATAGAAGCGGCCACGGTAGTGATCCAGGGTGTATTCGTGATCTACCTTGCGCGGCAGGAACAGACGGGGTGCCTGCTCCGGCACGTTGGCGTCGATGAGGCGCGCCTCGCCGGTGGTGGTGCTGGAGAGATTGATGACGATGAAGTCTTCCGAGGTAGTGGCGTAGAGGCTGACGTAGAAGGTGTCGTCCTTCTCCTCATAGACCAGCTGATCCTTGGCCGGATCCGTGCCCAGGGTGTGGCGATAGACCTGATAGGGCAGCAATGTCTTGGGGTGCTTGCGCACGTAGAACACCGTTTTGCTGTCGTTGGCCCACACCAGGTTGCCCGAGGTGTTCTCCAGGGTATCTGCGGCCCACTTGCCGCTCTCCAGATCGAGGAACTGGATTCGGTACTGGCGGCGGGAGAGGTAATCCTCCGCCACCGCCAGCCAGCGGTTGTTGCGGCTCACTTCCAGCGCCCCAAGGGCGTAAAATTCGTGTCCTTCGGCCCGCTGGTTGCTGTCGAGCAGCAGCTTGGACTCCTGCTCTCCCTGCTTGGTACGGGAGTAGATGCCGTACTCCTTGCCCGGCTCGTAACGGGTCTGGTAGCGGTAGCCGTTCTTCACGTAGGGGACGGATTCGTCTTGCTGGGGAATACGGGCCACCATCTCCTTGTAGAGGGTTTCACGCAGCGCCTTGGTCGGCTTGAGCATGGCCTCGGTGTAGGCATTTTCGGCCTTGAGGTAGGCCAGCACCTCGGGATCCTGACGATTGTCATCGCGCAGCCAGTAGTAGTTGTCGACCCGGGTATCCCCGTGTTTCTTCAGCGTATGCGGGTGTTTGGCGGCAACGGGGGGTTGGACAGGGATTTCGCTTCTCGGCATGGCAGACTCTTGGTTGGCATAGGAACAGGGAACGGCTGTCAGACAGGCTAGCAGCAGTATCCCTCGAGAAAAGGGGAACATGTCGCATCCTTTGCGCGTTAACAGGGTTGGCGAACCGGCGTATCGGCTCCTTGAACTGGCCAACAATCTGCCCCTTGTCGCCGGTGGTTGCAAGCAGTCCCTTGTTATCGCAGGAAAAACCATCAAAAAAGGCCGCTATCTCGCGATAGCGGCCTCTTCTCTGGCCATGAGCGACAAGGGTCCGCTCAGGTGTGCCTCACATGATGGGGGAGTGCCGATTCATGGCCAGTATCCGTCAGCCGGGATAGCTCGACCAGACTCTGGTCGTGCCCTCGTTACTGATGCTCAGCACCTGGTAGGGTTGGCCCGGAATGTCCATGCCGGGTGCGCTCTGTGGCATACCCGGAATGGTCAGGCCGCGGATCGCCGGCTTCTCTTTGAGCAGCTTCTTCACATCGGCGGCGGGCACGTGTCCCTCGATCACATAGCCGTTGACCACCCCGGTGTGGCAGGAGGCCAGTTGCGGGGCGATGCCGTATTTCTGCTTGACCGGTTCAAGCTGCTCGGTTTCGATGACCTCGAGTTCGAAGCCATTCTCTTCCATGTGCTTGTTCCAGGCCTGGCAGCAGCCGCAATATTTGGATTTGTAGACGGTCATCTTCTCGGCCGCGAGAGCGGAAAAGCTGACAGTGCCGGCCAGCAGGGCCAGCAGCAGGGATTTGTACATAACTCACCTCAGATTGAATAAAACATGCCCAAAAACGGGGATTTTGACTCAAGTCCGGGTGCGGGGAGGGCGCTCCAGCCGTTCCGCCGGAGCGTCCGGCATGAACAGGGAAGGGGGGAGGAAATCCGGGGTATCGGGTTCCAGCATGGCCACCGTCAGGCTGTCATTGCCGAGCACCGTCATGGAGAGCGCCGAAGTAAAGCTGCCGCACGGCATGGCTTTCTCCAGGGTGCGCTCGCTCTGGCTGCAGTGGCTGCTCAGGGTACAGAGGTCGGTCGCGGCCCGGCTGCCAAACGACATCAATACCAGCACCAGACTCCACAGGGGGAGCCAGCGACGGGCATGAGCGAGTTGGCGACGAGTGAGAACCATGGAACGACTCTGACGAAATTGGGGCGTTATGGTAACCCTGTGCCAGGGGGGAGGGTCAAGCCCTCCCCGTCGTTCCGGTCAGGCTGGATTAAGGTTGCTGACGAGTTGCCGCCAGCACGATTTCACGTACGCAGACGCTGGCAGGCTGGTTCCAGGCATAGAGCACAGCCTCGGCGATCACCTCGGGCGCGATCACGCCACCCATCTGCTCTTTCCAGTCGTGGTAACCGGCCTTGATGCTCTCGTCCGTGGTGTGGCTGAGCAGCTCGGTCTCCACTGCCCCCGGGGCGATAGTCACCATCCGCACCCCCAGATCGGCCACCTCTTCCCGGATGTTTTCGGTCAGGGCGTGAACCGCGAACTTGGTGGCGCAATAGGCGGCATGGTTCGGGAAGGTCTTGCGACCGGCGATGGAGCTGATGTTGATGATGGTGCCGCTGCGGCGTGCCTTCATCCCGGCCAGCACCCCATGGATGCCGTTCAGCACGCCCATTACGTTGATGTTGAGCATCTGCTGCCATTCGGCGGGATCCTGCACGTCGGCCTGACCCAGCAACATGACGCCGGCATTGTTGACCAGGCAGCCCACCGGGCCGAATTTCGCCTCGGCCTGCTGTATGGCCGCCTTCATGGCGTTTGTATCGGTGACGTCGACGCCGATGCAGAGCGTATCGGGCAAGCCCAGGGCCTGCATGGGCTCGACCCGGCGGGCCAGCAGCAGTAGCGGGTGGCCGGCGGCGGAGAAGGCGCGGGCAATGGCGGCACCGATCCCGGCGGAGGCACCGGTGATCACGACGAGGGACTTGGACATGATGTTTCCTTCTGATTCGATGGTCGGTTTGGGCAAACAGACGGCTGGCCAGCACGCAGTGGAGTCACTATAGTCTCCGCATCCATCAGTGATAAATATTGTTTTCCGCTGGTTATCATCTGAAAAAACTATGGTTGGGCTTATGCTGGATCTGAGATTGCTGCGTTTCTTCATCGCCATCTATGAAGAGAAGAACATCACTGCGGCGGCGGAGCGTTGCCACGTCAGCCAGCCCTCCCTCTCGGCGGGGCTGCGCCAGCTGGAAGAGGTGCTCGGTGACAGCCTCTTTATCCGGGGCAAGAAGGGGGTGGAGGCGAAGGAGCCTGCCCACTATCTCTATCCCCACGCGGTCAAGCTGGTGGAGGAGGCGCGCCGTCTGCCCGAGCTGTTTCGCCAGAAAGCGACGCGGGCGAGACTCAATATTGCCATCATGCCGGATCTGAGCCGGCGCCGGGTGGCGGCTCTGCTGCAGCGGGTGCAGGGGGTATTGCCGGAGCTGGATCTCACCCTCTCCGACCAGGATAGCCCCGCCGATTGTCGTCTGACCCTGGATGCCCTGCGCCGGGAAGACGAGATCTTCCTGCCGCTGTGGGAAGAGGATTATGTACTGTGCGTACCCACCGGCCACCCGCTGGCCAGCCGTCCGCGCATCGAGCTGGCAGAGCTGCAACACCATGATTTTATTGAGTGCCCCCCCTGCGAGGCTCATCAGCAGACCATAGGCTTGCTGGCCTGTGACCGGCTCACCCTCAACCTGGTGGCCAAGGCCGAGAGCAAGGGGCTGGTGATGTCGTTGGTGCTGGCGGGGGTGGGGATCAGTTTTCTGCCCGATGGCCTGGTGGAGGATGAACCCGGGTTGCAGACCTTGCCGGTGAATGGGCCGCGGATGTTTCGCCGGATTGGGCTCTGTTATCCTGCCCACCAGACCCTGAACCCAGCGCTGCGTGAACTGATCCCCGAGTTGGCAGGGTATGGCGCTTCCTGATAAGGTCGCTTTCCCATGCATCTTCAGGATGCACCTTGTCGTCGTGCCCCTTTTTATCGATCGCGCCATGCGCAGTGAGGCTTCTTTCCCGGTGGGCTTGTCATGAAACGCATTCTGGTCATTTTTTCACATCCGGCCCTGCAGAGTTCCAGGGCCAACAAGCAGTTGCTGCAGGCCATCGACGGTCTGGAAGGCGTGACCCTGCACGACCTCTATCACCACTATCCCGACATGTTCATCAATGTGAAACGGGAGCAGGCACTGCTGTCGGAGCACGACATCATCGTCTTCCAGCACCCCTTCTACTGGTACTCCTGCCCGGCCATCATGAAGGAGTGGATGGATCTGGTGCTGGAGTATGGCTACGCCTACGGCCCCGAGGCTCACGCCCTCAAGGGCAAGCAGTGGCTCAGCGCCATCACCACGGGCGGTGCCCCCGAATCCTACTGCAGCGAGGGCTACAACAGCCGTCCTCTGCTCGATTTCCTGCTGCCCTTCCAGCAGACCGCCACCCTGTGCGGCATGCACTGGCTGCCCCCCTTCGTACTCCACTCTTTTCACAAGATCCGGGATCCGGAGGCGTTGCGTCGCTGCGGCCAGGATTATCGTCAGCTCTTGTGCGCCCTGCGCGATGAGCAGCTGACCCCAGAGCAGCTGGCCGGGCGGCCCTATCTGCGGGATCTGCTGGAGGAGCTCTCATGACAGGTATGCGATCCGGTCGTTGCCCCGGCATGCCCTCCCCGGGATCTGCCATCGCGTGGAGGAGCCGCTGATGGGACATGGTTTGCTGTTTGATGCCTTCATCTATCTCTCGGCGGCGGTGATCGCCGTGCCGCTGGCCAAGCGCTGGGGGTTGGGATCCGTGCTCGGCTACTTGCTGGCGGGGATCATCATAGGCCCCTTCCTGCTGGGGTTGGTGGGTGAGCAAAAAGACGTGATGCACTTCGCCGAGTTTGGCGTAGTGCTGATGTTGTTTCTGGTCGGGCTGGAGCTGCGCCCGGCCCTCTTGTGGCAGCTGAAGGGGCCGATCCTCGGCACCGGTGGCCTGCAGGTGCTGCTCACCACCGGCGCCCTGACCGGCGTGGCTTATCTTATCGGTCTGCCGCTGCAGCAGGGGCTGGCTATTGGTCTCATACTGGCGCTCTCTTCCACCGCCATCGTGCTGCAGAGCCTGCAGGAGCGAAAACTGATGCAGAGCGAGAGCGGCCGCTCTGCTTTTGCCGTATTGCTGTTCCAGGATATCGCCGTCATTCCCATCCTGGCGATTTTGCCGCTGCTGGCCATCGCGCCCGTAGCCAGCAACGGTAGCACCGAGCTGGCCGGTTGGCAGCATGGCCTGCTGGTAGTGGCCGCTATCTCCGGCATAGTGCTGGGTGGCCACTACCTGATGCGGCCGGTATTTCGCGCCATCGCCCAGTCCCATATGCGGGAGATCTTCGTCGCCGCGGCCCTGTTGCTGGTGATCGCCATCGCCGTGCTGATGGAGTCGGTGGGGCTTTCGCCTGCGCTGGGCTCCTTCCTCGCCGGCGTAGTATTGGCGGACAGCGAATATCGCCACGAGCTGGAGGCGGATATTGAGCCCTTCAAAGGCTTGCTGCTTGGCCTCTTCTTCATGTCGGTGGGAGCGGGGATCGACTTCGGTCTGTTTGCCGAACACCCCTTCCTGATCCCGACCCTGGTGATCGGGCTGATGGTGCTCAAATGGCTGGTGCTGATGGCCCTTGGTTTCGCCATCCGCATCTCGCCGGGTCAGCGCTGGACCTTCGCGCTGGCACTGGCCCAGGGCGGGGAATTTGCCTTCGTGTTGTTTTCGTTCGCGGCTCAGAACAGGGTACTGCCCGGTGACACCATCTCATTGCTGACCCTGGTGGTGGCGCTCTCCATGGCACTGACTCCGCTGCTGTTGATCCTCAACGATCGGGTGATCCAGCCCTGGTTCGACTATCGCAATCAGGGGGATGTGCCGCAACACGAGCAGCCCGAGCTGGTGGAGCACCCGGTGATCATCGCGGGCTTCGGCCGCTTCGGCCAGATAGTGGGGCGCCTGCTGCACGGCCACGGCATAGGCACCACCATCCTCGAGCAGGATGCCAGCCAGATCGAGATGCTGCGAAAATATGGCTATCAGGTCTTCTATGGCGACGCCAGCCGGATCGATTTGCTCCATGCCGCCGGCGCCCACAAGGCGAAGCTGCTGGTGCTCTCCATCAACGATACCGCCACCTCGCTGGCGGTGATCGAGATGGCCAGGAAACACTTCCCGCACCTCAAGATCCTCGCCCGGGCCCAGGATCGTCCCCATGCCCACGAGATCCTGCGCCACGGGGTCGACAGCGTCTATCGGGAGACCCTGGGCTCTGCGGTGGATCTGGGGGTGGAAGCTCTGACCCAGCTCGGCTTTCGGGCCAACCAGGCCTGGCGGGCGGGGCAGACCTTCAAGCAGCATGACAACTGGTTGCTGCGGGAGCAGGTGAACTACCTGGATGATGAACACACCTATATCAACAAGAGCCTGCAATACCGGGAGATCCTCTCCGATCTGTTGCAAGACGACGAGGAGGGGCAGGAGCGCATCCATGCCCACAACTGGAACAGCGGGCTACCCAACGACGACAAGGAAGCAAGATGATTGCCTATTACCCCATGCTCAAACACCTGCACATGACGCTGGCGCTGGTCAGCCTGCTGCTGTTCCTCTACCGCTGGGGCCTGGCCCTGGCGGGCAGTGCGCGGCTGCAACAGAAGTGGCTCAAGGTGCTGCCCCATATCAACGACACTTTTCTGCTGCTGTTCGGGGTGTTGCTGGCGGTTGCCCTGCAGATGAGCCCGGGCCAGCAACCCTGGCTGATGGCCAAGCTGGTGGCGCTGGTGGTCTACATCGGGCTCGGTGTCATGGCGCTCAAACGGCCGGCGCAGGGCCAGAAGCTGGTGGCCGGTGTCGCCGCCCTGGCGGTATTTGGTTATATGGTCGGTGCCGCCATCACCAAGTCCCCCTGGTCCTGGCTGTTTTGATCGGAGAAATGGAGGGGAGGCAGGCTTCCTCTCCATGTAATCTGCTTTAAAAATCGATAATTTCTCTCTTTTATCCTTCCTGCGACCTTGTTCGTGACATGTCAAATTTATCTTTTTTATTATCAAAAAAGCCTCAATTGCCACCTTTCTGGTTTATTTTTTTCTTATAAATCATGTCGATAAGTCTGACTGTATGAAAATGGAGACAGTTGTCTCGGCAAAACTTGCGTCATAGACTGTCGCAGGTCACGACTAGCATTCAGTCAACACTAACCCAGTGAAGGCATGCACCATGAGTAAGAAGCTGTTACGACAACTGACCTTGGCGCGTTGCATCCCGCACCGCCCTTACAAGCTGACCGCCAGCCAACTCCAGGTAAAACTGGAAGAGGAAGGCATTCATGTCAGTCTGCGTACCGTGCAACGGGACCTGGAAGAGATGTCCGGCATGGGGCTGTTCGACCTCACTTCGGACGAGCGCAGCAAGCCCCATGGCTGGTGCTTTGAGCGCCACGGGCTTAACGATTTTGCCAATATCATGCCGCTCTCCTTGGCGGTGGCTCTGAAAACCTGGAGTGATCAGGCGAGCCAACTGTTGCCGGCGAGCGTGCTGACCGAACTGAACCCGCTGGTCGACAAGGCCAGCCAGGTGATCCGCGACAGCCAGAGTGAACTGGCCGAGCGCTGGCTCGAGAGCGTGCACCAGTCGCCGCGTCCGTTTGCCGGCAACCCGGAGATCCGTCGCAGCACCCTGATCCGCGACGCCCTGTGGCGTGGCCGCAAGTTCAGCGCCGAGATCCAGCGGGTGATCAAAGAGCGAACCGTGTGGCTCTGCTATGACCGCATCAATCCGCTCGGGATCCTCAACCAGCCGGAAGGACCGGTTCTGCTCTGCACTCTGTCCGAGCTGGATCCCAAGGTGTATGGCATCCCGTTCGATCACATCAAGAGCGTGGAGCTGACCAATTTCAGCGCGACCCAGCCAAAGGATTTCAATATCCAGAAGCTGATCCGCGATCAGGGCTATCAGGATGTGAGCGGTCCGATCCGCTTCGTCGGCCGCATCGACGCCAACAGCCAGTCGCTGGTGGATAACCAGATCCCCGGCAACAACCCCCGCATGACGCGTTATGACAAGCGCAGCGTGGTGGTCGAGACCGAGGTGCAGGATACCCCCGAGTTTCGCAGCTGGCTGAACAACATTGGTGGCGAGCTGGAAGTGCTGGCGCCGGAATCCTTGCGCAAGGCCTACCTCAACCCGTCCAACCGGGTGAGTTGATGGTACAAGGCTGATAACAGCAAACGGATAGCATGATAAAGAGTCGAGCTTGGTCTCGACTCTTTTTTTTTGTCTCTTTTTTGAGCATATTTATTCAACAAATTTTTAAGCTTTATTCGCTGGATTGAACCGTTTTCGCGGGCCGTTTCGGGGCGGGGAAACCATGTAAGAGATTTGCCATAGGGTGTGTGCGACGCTAGCGCTTTAAGCCGTACGCGAAGCCATGCCAGAAAAGGTGACCTTTCTAGTGAAACTAACTAATTGCTTGTTTTCAAAAGAATAGTTTTTAAAGTTGTTTTTTGTCATCTATATGGCAGCGGATATTTCTCCACGAATGGCCCTTGCTCGGAGAGTCCATTGCCTTAGTATGGGTCTCACAAGGACGAAGCTGGTTCCGCAGGATGCAGAGCAGCGAATACAGATGGAATAGTCCACAGGATGTGGGCAAGGACACCTCAGGATGGGCACGATAGTCAGGATGATTATCGTCACGGATGAACAGGGAACACCGCGGGATGCGGCAGGACACTCTCGGGACGAGAGCAGAACGAACTGGATATCGTTCTTCAGGATGAACAGGACCTCGCGGGATGCGAGAAGGACGCTTCAGGACGAAGCGAGATAACCCGGATGGTTATCGGTCAGGAAGACGCAAGGACCCCCACAGGACGTGGTAATGGACACCTCCAGGATGGAGACAGTGAAGCGGTTCAGGATGAATTGCCAAGCCAGGAAGGCTGCTGGACACGCCAATGGATTGGAAAGGGGATATTCCAAGGGATTAGGATAACGTCAGGGATTGCAGGGAGCATTGCAGTTCTAGGGACAGGACGACATGACTCTAGGGGACGGCCACCGCCGTCCCCTTTTCTTTTATTGCTTGTCCGGATTGTTTGCGCGTTGGGCTGCTTCAACGATCCCTTGCAGGCGCTGGCGAATGTCTACCATGCCAAAGACGCCGAAGATGAGCACACCGATGAACTCACCCCGGGTCACCTCAAAGTAGCGTTTGCAGGCTGCCTTGATCATGCTGGCTTGCACCCAGTGCAGCAGGGCGACTATCACGCCACAGACCGGCAAAAAGCCGTTCAGTTTGCCTGGCAGGGGCAGGATCAGGCTCATCAGTACGCCGAACCAGAAGAACAGAATGAGCCCCATCGCCAACAGATTAAATATCCGCTTCATCGTTTACCTCCCGCACATAGAGTTGATAGCAGACCTGACCGGCCTGCTTGTCCTTGAGTAATTGCCAGCTGGCAGGCAGTGGAAGATCTGCCATCTCCTTCTCCCGCTCCAGATAGATGAGGGCATCCGGAGCCAGCCAGCCTCGCTGCTCCAGCAGATCGCACACCTGGGGCAGCAGCTCGCGGCGAAAGGGGGGATCGAGGAACACCAGATCGAACGGGGTAGCCGGGCCTTGCAGCCAGTTCACCGCATCGGCCTGGATCACCTGGCCCTGGTTGCTGCCGAGGGTGGTCAGGTTCTGTCTGATCTGCTCGGCGGCGCCCCTGTCCATCTCGATCAGGGTGACCTGTTCGGCGTAGCGCGACAGCGCTTCCAGACCCAGACCGCCGCTGCCAGCGAACAGATCGAGGCAGCGGGTACCGCGGATGTGGGGGGCCAGCCAATTGAAGATGGTCTCCTTGACGCGATCCGTGGTGGGCCTGAGCCCTTCTACATCCCTGACCGGCAATTTACGGCCGCGCCACTGGCCGCTGATGATTCTTACAAAGCCCGATTTTCCTTGCTGGGCTGGGCGTTTATTGGGGTTGCTACGGCTGGATTTCACTCTGGGCATCGCGTTTCATCGTCAGAAAATAAAGTGGTAGTATAAGGCAGTTCATTTTTATGCCGGCCCTCCCGGGACGGCTATCTTAGCAGTCAGCCAACGATGTGAGTATTTTTTAGATGGCAAAAGGTTTGTTTTCCTGGCTGGGTTTCGGCCGCAAGAAAGAAGAGGCTGAGGCTGTCCAACCACAGACACCGCAAGCCACCCCTGTTACCGCTGAACCTGAGGTTCCTGCTACCCCAGCCGCTGACACAGTGCCGGCTGTCTCTCCCGAGGTGTCCGCCAGCGAGCCGTCCTCTGCCGGGCATGATGAATGCTGCCAACCCGCCGAACCCGATGCCAAAGGGCCGTTGGTGGTGGAGGAGTGCGCCTCCGATCTGGAACCGGTGATCGTCAATGAATCACTGATGACAGATGAAGCCCGGGCGGCCGAAGAGGCCCGCATCGCCGCCGAGGCGAAGGCCGCAGAAGAAGCCCGTATCGCCGCCGAAGCGAAGGTTTTGGAAGGGGCGCGTATCGCCGCTGAAGCGAAAGCCGCGGAAGAGGCCCGCATCGCCGCCGAAGCGAAGGCAGCGGAAGAGGCTCGCATCGCCGCGGAGGCACAGGCAGCGGAAGAGGCCCGCATCGCCGCCGAAGCGAAAGCCGCGGAAGAGGCCCGTATCGCCGCCGAGGCAAAGGCTGCGGAAGAGGCGCGCATCGCTGCCGAAGCGAAGGCGGCAGAAGAGGCGCGTATCGCCGCCGAAGCACAGGCAGCGGAAGAAGCCCGCATTGCCGCCGAGGCGAAGGCTGCAGAAGAGGCGCGTATCGCCGCTGAGGCACAGGCAGCGGAAGAGGCCCGTATCGCCGCCGAGGCAAAGGCAGTGGAAGAGGCCCGCATTGCCGCCGAAGCACAGGTAGCGGAAGAAGCGCGTATTGCCGCTGAGACTGAAGCCGCCGCGCTGGCAGCCTTGCCACTGGCCGCAGCCGTAGAGGATGACACCCAGGAAAAACCGCAGCGCGAAGGCTTCTTTGCCCGTCTCAAGCGCAGCCTGGTGCGCACCAAGGAGAACATTGGTTCCGGCTTCTTCGGCCTGTTCCGTGGCAAGAAGATCGATGATGATCTGTTTGAAGAGCTGGAGACTCAGCTGCTGACCGCCGATCTTGGCGTGGATACCACGACTCGTATCATCGAAGGACTGGTGCAGCATGCGGATCGCAAGCAGTTGAAGGATGCCGAGGCGCTCTACGGTCTGCTCAAGCAGGACATGGGCGCCATGCTGGCCAAGGTCGAGCAGCCGCTGGTGATCGATACCGGCAAGAAGCCCTACGTCATCCTGATGGTTGGCGTGAACGGGGTGGGCAAAACCACTACCATCGGCAAACTGGCCAAGCAGTTCCAGGCCGAGGGCAAGAGCGTCATGCTGGCCGCCGGTGATACCTTCCGGGCCGCTGCCGTCGAGCAGCTGCAGGTGTGGGGTCAGCGCAACAATATCCCGGTGATCGCCCAGCATACCGGTGCCGATTCTGCCTCCGTCATCTTTGATGCCATCGAGGCCGCCCGCTCCCGTGGTGCCGACGTGTTGATCGCCGATACTGCCGGTCGCCTGCAAAACAAGAGCAACCTGATGGAAGAGCTCAAGAAGGTGGTGCGGGTGATGAAGAAGCTCGACGAGGAGGCGCCTCACGAGATCATGCTGACCCTGGACGCAGGCACCGGCCAGAATGCCCTGAGCCAGGCCAAGCTGTTCAGCGAGGCGGTAGGCCTGACCGGCATCACCCTCACCAAGCTCGATGGCACCGCCAAGGGGGGCGTTATCTTCGCGGTGGCGGACAAGTTCCAGATCCCGATCCGCTATATCGGGGTCGGCGAGGGGATTGACGACCTGCGTCCCTTCGTGGCCAACGATTTTATCGAGGCGCTCTTTAGTCGCGATGAGTAACCGCAGCATGCCCCGGCCCAGGTCGGGGCTTGTCAATGTCAGGGAACCGTTATGATTCGTTTTGACAAGGTCAGCAAGGTATACAGCGGCGGTCATCAGGCGCTGCAGAAGGTCAGCTTTCACCTGCGCAAGGGGGAGATGGCTTTCCTGACCGGGCACTCGGGAGCGGGCAAGAGCACTCTCCTGAAACTGATCAGTGTGATGGAGCGACCGACCGATGGTCGCGTTTTCTTTCATGGCGATGACGTCAGCCATATCCAGCGCAGCCAGATCCCCTATGTTCGCCGCCAGATCGGCATGATCTTCCAGGATCATCGCCTGCTGATGGACAGAACCGTGTTCGACAACGTGGCCCTGCCGCTGGTGATCGATGGCTACAGCCACGCCGATATCAACAAGCGGGTCGCTGCAGCCCTCGACAAGGTGGGGTTGCTCGGCAAGGAGCGTTACCAGCCGCGCATGCTCTCTGGTGGTGAGCAGCAGCGGGTGGGGATCGCCCGCGCCATCGTCAACAAGCCGCCGCTGCTGCTGGCGGACGAGCCGACCGGCAACCTGGATCCCCAGCTCTCCATGGACATCATGCGGTTGTTCGAGGAGTTCAACCGCTTCGGGGTGTCGGTGTTGATTGCCACTCACGATCTCGGCCTCATCGCCCGCATGCGTTACCGTACCCTGACCCTCAAGGCGGGTCGCATGTATTCGCAAGGGGAGGAGCTCTGATATGGCCATCGTTTGTCATAAACAGCCGCCACTGCGCCGCCTGATGATGGTCATGTGGATGGATCACATCGCCGATATTCGACATGGGGGAGAGTGCTGATGGCTATCGTTCGTCATAAACAGCCACCGCTGCGCCGCCTGATGATGGTCATGTGGATGGATCACATTGCCGATACTCGACATGGGGGAGAGTGCTGATGGCTATCGTTCGTCATAAACAGCCACCGCTGCGCCGCCTGATGATGTATGGCGTGGATCATGTGCGCCAGGCTTTCGCCAGCCTGGGGGAGCTGTGGCGCAATCCGCTCGCCTCCCTGATGACGCTGGCAGTGCTGGGGGTCAGCCTGGCGCTGCCTTCCTGCTTCCACGTGCTGCTGAAAAACGCCGAGATCGTAGAGGGAAGCTGGCAGAACAGCTCCCAGATCTCCCTCTATTTGCGCAAGGACCTGCCGGAGCAGAGCATCCTTGATCTGCAGCAGCGGATCCTGCTCTATCCCGAGGTGGACTCGGTGACCTATCTGAGCCGGGATGATGCACTCAGGGAGTTTCGCGAGATCTCCGGTTTCGGCGATGCGCTTGATTACCTCGACAGCAATCCGCTGCCGCCGGTGCTGAGTGTGATCCCGGATCCCCGCTGGCAGAATCCGGAAGGGGCCGCCGAGCTACTCGGCAAGCTCAACAACGAAAACGGGGTGGAGCAGGGCAAGCTGGATCTGCAGTGGCTGACCCGGCTGCAGGGGATCATGAACCTGCTGCGCCACACCATCACCGGCATCGCCGTGCTGCTGCTCTCCGCCGTGCTGCTGATCGTCGGCAACACCCTGCGCCTCAATATCCTCAACCAGCGATCCGAGATCGAGGTGCTCAAGCTGGTGGGGGCGACCGACTCCTTTATTCATCGTCCCTTCCTTTATACCGGCATCTGGTTCGGCGTCATTGGCGGCATGCTGGCCTGGTGGCTGACCGAGGTGATGGTGATCTGGAGCGAAGGGGTGGTGAAGGAGCTGGCGGGGCTTTACAACAGCAACTTCCGGCTGGTGGGAATGGGGGCGTTTGACGGTTTCAACCTCATACTGCTCGGGGCCTTGCTGGGGCTGATCGCCTCCTGGTTCTCGGTTCATCGCCACATTCGCGACATAGAACCGTCCTGATTAATTTATCATCAAAGTAAATCACTGGATTTTGCGAACTGGATCAAGTAAAAAAGTGGCCTTTTCTGGCTCGGACCGCATTGTCAGAGTATTCTGGGTAATAATGATCCCCGGGATCTTCGCGGGATCCAGTGAACCTTCTGCACTATAAACGGTCTATCAAGCTGAAGTATTTATACGGGTATGGCCCCTATGCCTTGCTCGTCTGACTTGGCAAGCATGTGAAGGTTGCGAGCTCCGCAACAATGGACTTAGCATGCTACTTTTCGGGGGTCCTTGATTGTGACCCCCTTTTTTTGACTGTTCATTCATGATTCATCCTGCCGGCCTAAGATAACCCAGTCTGAAACTGGGTTTGATGTATGATGCAAGCCGCAGAATGACGTCCGGTCAGTAGACAGACCCTCTCAGGGTGTTAGACTGATTTGATTGAAAAGTAAGAGGTAACAGATGGGAACTTCATTGCAGCGCACTATGGCTTTGATTCCGCAAGGTAGTCTGGAAGGCTATATCCAGGCAGTTAACTCGATTCCGGTGCTGAGCGCAGAGGAAGAGCGTGAGCTGGCTGAGCGTTTGCAGCAGGATGGCGATCTCGAGGCTGCTCGTCAGCTGGTTATGTCGCACCTGCGTTTTGTCGTTCACGTGGCCAAGAGTTATGCCGGTTACGGCCTGCCCCAGGCTGACCTGGTTCAGGAAGGCAATATCGGTCTGATGAAAGCGGTCAAGCGCTTCGACCCGAGCGTGGGTGTGCGTCTGGTCTCCTTCGCCGTGCACTGGATCAAGGCCGAAATTCACGAATATGTTTTGCGCAACTGGCGCATGGTCAAGGTGGCTACCACCAAGGCCCAGCGCAAGCTCTTCTTCAACCTGCGCAAGTCCAAGAAGCGTCTGGGCTGGCTGAACCGCGAAGAGGTTCAGGCCGTGGCCGCCGATCTTGGCGTCTCCGCCAGCGACGTGACCGAGATGGAAGCGCGCATGAGCAACTATGATCAGGCGTTCGATCTGGTCGGCGATGATGACGAAGAGGGTGGCTTCGCCCCCGTCCACTATCTGGAGGACAAATCCTCCGATCTGGCCGCCACCATCGAGAACGACAACTGGGACGATCACGCGACCCGTCGCCTGAGTTCCGCCCTCGCCACTCTGGACGATCGCAGCCAGCACATCATCCGCGCCCGCTGGCTGGACGACGAGAGCAAGACCACGCTGCAGGAGCTGGCCGATACCTACGGCGTCTCCGCCGAGCGCGTGCGTCAGCTCGAGAAGAACGCCCTCAAGAAATTGAAAGATGCCATGGAGGCCTGATGCCTCCGTCATTGAAAACAGGGCCTGATGGCCCTGTTTTTGTATCAGGCCGGATCTGTTGAGGCTTGCCCAGGTTACCCATGGGTGTGTTATGTTGCCGCCACTGCCAAATAATGGAGAGCAGAAGTGAAACTGTTGAACGATCTGTTTACCAATAACCGCGAGTGGGCCGAGCGGATCAAGGCCGAAGATCCCGATTTCTTCGCCACCCTCTCCGCCCAGCAGGCGCCGGAATACCTCTGGATCGGCTGCTCCGACAGCCGGGTGCCGGCGAACCAGCTGATGGGACTGTTGCCGGGGGATGTGTTCGTCCATCGCAACGTCGCCAACCTGGTAGTGCACACCGACTTCAACTGTCTGTCCGTGCTGCAATATGCGGTCGAGGTGCTCAAGGTGAAGCACATCATCGTCTGCGGCCACTACGGCTGTGGTGGCGTCAAGGCGGCGATGCAGAACCAGGAGCTGGGTCTCATCGACAACTGGTTGCGCAACATCAAGGACGTCTACTTCAAATACAGCGAACAGCTCGATGCCATCGACGACGAGCATGAGCGCTTCGACTATCTGTGCGAGCTGAACGTGGCCGAGCAGGTGGCCAACGTCTGCCATACCACCATCATCCAGAACGCCTGGCGCAAGGGTCAGGAGCTGGCGGTACATGGCTGGATCTACGGCATCAAGGACGGTTTGCTGCACGATCTCGATCTCTGCATCAGCGGTCCCGAGCAGATCCCGGACGTCTACCGCGCCTGGCCGGACATGCGTCCGCCGCATCGCCGCCGCTGAGGATCCGACCTTGGCTCCAGCCCTCTACCTGCAGATAAAGCAACACATCCTGGACGGGATCCGCGAACGCCATTATCAGGCGGGAGACAAGATCCCGACCGAGGCGGTCCTGTGCGATCAGTTCGGCGTCAGCCGGATGACGGTCAACAAGGCCCTGCGCGAGCTGACGGCCGAGGGGTGGCTGGTGCGCACCGCGGGATCCGGCAGCTTTGTGGCGGACAGGCGCACCGAGTCGCCACTGCTCGAGATCCGCAACATCGCGGACGAGATCACCGAGCGCGGTGCCCGCCACGGCAGCCGGGTGATCCGGCTGGAGCGGCAGAAGGCGGACGAGAAGGTGGCGGTGCAGCTTGGTCTGCGAGTCGGCGCCCCCATCTTCCACAGCTTGATCGTCCATCAGGCCGACGACGAGCCGCTGCAGCTCGAGGAGCGCTTCGTTGATGCCGAACGCCTGCCGGGCTACGGGGAGCAGGACTTCACCACCCTGACCCCCAACCATTACCTGATGCAGGTCTGCCCCCTCTCCGAGATGGAGCACGTGGTCGAGGCGGTGCAGCCGAGCGCCGGCGAGGCTGCCCTGTTGCAGGTGCGGGTCGATACTCCCTGCCTGCTGCTGCACCGGCGCACCTGGTCGGACGGCGTGCTGGTCTCCTACGCCCGCCTGCTGTCGCCGGGATCCCGCTACAAACTGAGATCCAAGACACGGATCGGATAGAAGTTGTAACACAAAGGTAACTTTTCATTTCCTTCCTGCCATCGGGCGCTATAAATGTATATACATTTTGGCGTCCGGAGGACGCCCGTTCACTCAGGGAGGAAATCATGGAACCGGAACACACTCTCGACTCGACCGCGCGTGGCGGCGCCGGTCTCAAGCTGTTGCTCACCAGCGTGCTCGGCATCGGCGCTTTCTTCGTGCCGTTCGAGCTGGCGGGGCGCAGCACCATACTGGTGGATCACCTGGCTGGCGCCCTGATGGGGCAGCGACCCCTGGCCGTCGGTCTGATCCTGGCGTTGATCGCCTATGGCGCCGCTCGCCCCTTTTTTGACGGCCGCTGGCGTGGCCGCTTCATCGACCGGCTGCTGACCCTGTTCAAGCTGCTCGGTCTTGCGTTGGCGCTGCTCTACGTGACAGGCACGGGGCCCGTCTGGCTGATGACGCCGGATCGTCTGCCCTTCCTGTTTGACAAGCTGGCCCTGTCGGTTGGCCTCATAGTCCCGCTCGGCGCCATGTTGCTTACCTTCCTGCTCGGTTTCGGCCTGCTCGAGTTCATCGGGGTGCTGATGCAGCCGGTGATGCGCCCCCTGTGGCGCACCCCGGGCCACTCGGCCATCGACGCGGTGGCCTCCTTCGTCGGCAGCTACTCGGTGGGCCTGCTCATCACGGATCGGGTGTTTGCCGCCGGCAAGTACTCGGTGCGCGAGGCGGCCATCATCGCCACCGGTTTCTCCACCGTCTCGGCTGCCTTCATGATCATAGTGGCCAAGACGCTCGGCCTGATGGAACACTGGAACTTCTACTTCTGGTCGACCCTGGTCATCACCTTCCTCATCACCGCCATCCTGGCCCGGGTGCCGCCCATCAACCGGCTGGACGACGCGGGGGAGGCCGAGACGCCCCTGCCCGACGGCGTCAATCGCTGGCAGATGGCGCTGGCCACCGGGCTGGCCCAGACCCGCGGTGCTGACCCCATCGGCCGCCAGCTGCTCGACAACCTGCGCGACGGCATCCGGATGGCGGCGGCTGTGGTGCCCACCATCCTCTCGGTGGGGCTGCTTGGCCTGCTGCTCGCCAAGTACACCCCCCTGTTCGACGTCATCGGCTGGCTGCTCTGGCCGCTGACCTGGCTGCTGCAGCTGGGGGAGCCCCTGGAGACGGCGCGGGCCCTCGCCGCCGGCCTGGCCGAGATGTTCCTGCCGGCCATCCTGCTCAAGGAGGCAGATCTGTTGACCCGCTATGTGGCCGCCGTGGTGTCGGTGAGCACTGTATTGTTCTTCTCCGCCTCCATCCCCTGCATCCTGGCCACTCGCATCCCCATCGGAGTGGGGCAGTTGCTGGTCATTTGGTTGCAGCGCACTCTGCTCGGCATCCTGCTGGCTGCGCTGGCCGGCCGACTTGGCCTTGCTCTGGGCTGGATAGGTTAATTGTATATACAAAATAGCACGCTCGTTTTGCCCGCCTTACGCGGGCTTTTTTCTTTTCGGCCCTTGTGTTAAGCCTGTTACAGAAATGTGATGAGGGATCTTCCCTTTTCACCCACGATCAACTATACATAATTGTATATACATTTGGAGTCTGGCATGAACAAGGAACTGTTGGCCTGCGATCGGGTCTGGATCAACCTCATCCCCGCTACCATGAGCGATGGCTATGGCCTCCTGGCCTCCCACGCCCTCGGCGTGAAAGCGGGCCGGATCCACGCCCTGATCCCCATGAGCGAGCTGGCCGGGCCCTTCCCCGAGAGCTGGCAGGATATGAAGGGCCGCCTGGCGACCCCGGGTCTTATCGACTGCCACACCCACCTCATCTATGCCGGCAGCCGCGCCGCCGAGTTCGAGCAGCGGCTGCAGGGGGTCCCCTACAGCGAGATCGCCCGCCAGGGTGGCGGCATCCTCAGCACGGTGCGTGCCACCCGTGCGGCCAGCGAGGAGGAGCTGTTCACGCTGGCGGCCAGCCGGCTCAAGAGCCTGCTGCGCGAAGGGGTCACCACGGTCGAGATCAAGTCCGGCTATGGCCTGACCCTGGAAGACGAGCTCAAGATGTTACGGGTCGCGCGCCGCCTTGGCCGCGCCCTGCCGGTGCGGGTACGCACCACCTTGCTGGCGGCCCACGCCGTGCCGCCCGAGTTCGACGCGGATGGCTGGGTCGATCTCATCTGCGACCAGCTGATCCCGATCGCCGCCGCCGAGGGGTTGGCCGACGCGGTCGACGTCTTCTGCGAGGGGATCGCCTTCAACTTGGCCCAGTGCGAGCGAGTCTTCTCCGCTGCCCGTGCCCACGGCCTGCCGGTCAAGGGGCACATGGAGCAGCTCTCCAACCTGGGCGGCAGCGCGCTCGCCGCCCGCTACCACGCCCTCTCGGTGGATCACCTGGAACACCTGGATGCCGCCGGCATCGCCGCCCTGGCCGAGAGCGGCACGGTGGCGGTACTGCTGCCCGGCGCCTTCTACTTCCTGCGCGACACCACCCTGCCGCCGGTACAGGCGCTGCGCGAGGCCGGCGTGCCCATCGCGGTCGCCTCCGACATCAACCCCGGCACCTCGCCGCTGGTCTCCCTGCGTCTGGCCATGAACATGGCCTGCACCCTGTTTCGTCTCACCCCGGAGGAGGCGCTGTGCGGCGTCACCCGTCACGGCGCCACGGCGCTTGGCGATGCAGGGCTGGGTCAGCTCAAGGTAGGCATGGAGGCCGACTTCCTGGTCTGGTCGTGCGCCCACCCGGCCGAGCTGGCCTATCAGGTCGGCGTCGACCAGCTGGTGGCGCGGGTCGTGAAAGGACAGGAAACCCTGGGAGGTCTGGCATGAGCGAGATGCAGGTATGGCAGGGTCGTCAGGACCCGGAAGACGGCGCCTTGGCCCTGCGCTGGCACGACAAAGTTCTGCCTTGGCAAGAGGCGCAGCCCTGGCAGGTACAGGACGAGGCGCCCGGCGTGGTGCTGCTCGGCTTTGCCTGTGACGAGGGGGTGCGCCGCAACAAGGGGCGGGTCGGCGCCGCCGGCGCGCCGCTGGCCATTCGCAAGCTGCTCGCCAACACCGCCTGGCACCTGAGTCAGCCCGTCTACGACGGCGGCGACGTGCGCTGTGAGGACGGGGATCTCGACGTTGCCCACGAGCGGCTGGCCGAGCGGGTCGCCGCTGCGCTGGGGCAGGGCCAGTTCCCGCTGGTACTGGGGGGCGGTCACGAGGTGGCGTTTGGCAGCTGGAGCGGCCTCAACCGTCATCTGGGCGGCCGTGGCAGGGTGGGCATCATCAACTTCGACGCCCACTTCGACCTGCGCATGAAACAGGAGCAGGCGAGCTCCGGCACTCCCTTCTTCCAGATCGCCGAGCAGTGCGCGGCGCAAGGCTCGCCCTTTACCTACGCCTGCCTCGGGGTGGCCGAGACCGCCAATACTCAGGCGCTTTTTGCCAGAGCGCAAACGTTGGGGGTGTGGCACGTGCTGGATGAGGCGATGACCCAGAGCGAGCTGCCTGTCCTGCTGGCGGGGTTGGATGCCTTCATCGCCCGCTGCGATCACCTCTATCTCACCATCGATCTCGACGTGCTGCCCGCTGCCGTCATGCCCGGCGTCAGTGCGCCGGCCGCCCGCGGCGTGGAGTTGGCGGTCATTGAACCGCTCATCGCCCATATCCGGGCCAGCGGCAAGCTCAGGCTCGCCGATCTGGCCGAGTACAACCCGAACCTGGATCTCGACAGCCGTAGCGCCCGCGTGGCGGCTCGTCTGGTCCACCAGTTAACCAAGTAGTGACCGAATCCATACACAAGGAGTGTCTATGTCCCTGCAACACCAGGATCCTCGTCATGATCCCAACCGGATCATCCGAGCCCCCCATGGCACACAGCTGACCGCCAAGAGCTGGCTCACCGAAGCGCCTCTACGCATGTTGATGAACAACCTGGATCCTGACGTGGCGGAGCATCCCCAGTCTCTGGTGGTGTACGGTGGCATCGGCCGCGCCGCTCGCAACTGGGCCTGCTACGACAAGATCGTCGAGGTGCTGACTCGCCTCGAGGACGACCAGACCCTGCTGGTGCAGTCGGGCAAGCCGGCGGGGGTGTTCCAGACCCACAAGGACGCCCCGCGGGTGCTGATTGCCAACTCCAACCTGGTGCCGCACTGGGCCAACTGGGAGCACTTCAACGAGCTCGATAAGAAGGGCCTGATGATGTACGGCCAGATGACCGCCGGCTCCTGGATCTACATCGGTACTCAGGGGATCGTGCAGGGCACCTACGAGACCTTCTTCGCCGTGGCGAACCAGCACTTCAACGGCGAACCCAAAGGGCGCTGGATCCTCACCGGCGGGCTCGGTGGCATGGGCGGCGCCCAGCCGCTGGCCGCCACCATGGCCGGCTTCTCGATGATCGCCGTGGAGTGCGACGAGACCCGCATCGATTTTCGCCTCAAGACCCGCTACGTCGACAAGAAGGCCCATAGCCTGGATGAGGCGCTGGCCATGGTCGAGGAAGCCAAACAGATCGGCACTGCCGTCTCCGTCGGCCTGCTCGGCAATGCCGCCGACGTCTTCGCCGAGTTGGTGGCCCGCGGCATCACGCCGGACGTGGTGACCGACCAGACCTCAGCCCACGACCCGATCCACGGCTACCTGCCCCAGGGCTGGAGCGTGGCCCAGTGGCGCGACCTGCAGAAGAGCGCGCCGCAAGAGGTCAACGTGGCCGCCCGCCGTTCCATGGCTCGCCAGGTGGAGGCCATGCTGACCCTGCAGGCCCGCGGTGCTGCCACGCTCGATTATGGGAATAACATCCGCCAGATGGCGCTGGAAGAGGGGGTCAAGAATGCCTTCGATTTCCCCGGTTTCGTCCCGGCCTATATCCGCCCGCTATTCTGCGAGGGCATTGGCCCGTTCCGCTGGGTGGCGCTCTCCGGCGATCCGGAAGACATCTACAAGACCGATCAGAAGGTGAAGGAGCTGATCCCGGACGATCCCCACCTGCACAACTGGCTCGACATGGCCCGCGAACGCATCGCCTTCCAGGGCCTGCCGGCGCGGATCTGCTGGGTCGGGGTCAAGGATCGGGTACGCCTGGGCCTGGCCTTCAACGAGATGGTGAAGAACGGCGAACTGAAAGCCCCCGTCGTCATCGGCCGCGACCACCTGGACTCCGGCTCGGTGGCGAGCCCGAACCGTGAGACCGAGTCGATGATGGATGGCTCAGACGCCGTCTCCGACTGGCCGCTGCTCAACGCCCTGCTCAACACAGCCGGCGGGGCGACCTGGGTCTCCCTGCACCACGGTGGCGGTGTCGGCATGGGCTTCTCCCAGCACTCCGGGGTGGTGATCGTCTGTGACGGCACCGACGACGCCGCCAAGCGGGTCGGCCGCGTGCTGCGCAACGACCCGGCCACCGGGGTGATGCGTCACGCCGACGCCGGCTACGAAATTGCCATCAACTGTGCCGTTGATGAGAAACTGGATCTGCCGATGATTGACGGCGCCAACGGTGTCAAAGGAAAGGTGTAACACCATGTTTGAATTGACTATTACCCCGGGCGAGCTGGATCTCGCCACCCTGCGCCGCGTCAGCCGCGAGCCGGTACACGTTTCGCTGGATCCCTCCGCCCTGGCGGGGATCCACGCCTCCGCCGCCGTGGTTACCAAGGTGATCGAGCAAAACCGGGTGGTGTATGGCATCAACACCGGCTTCGGCCTGCTGGCCAACACCCGCATTCCGGTGGAGCAGCTGGACGAGCTGCAGCGCTCCATCGTGCTCTCCCATGCCGCCGGTATCGGCGAGTACATGGATGACGCCACCGTGCGGCTGATGATGGTGCTCAAACTCAACTCCCTGGCCCGCGGCTTCTCCGGCATCCGGCTGGTGGTGCTGGAGGCCCTGATGCGCCTCATCAACGCCGAGGTCTACCCGGTGGTGCCGAAGAAGGGCTCCGTCGGCGCCTCCGGCGATCTGGCGCCGCTGGCCCACATGAGCTGCCTGCTGATCGGTGAAGGCAAGGCCCGCCACAAGGGCGAGCTGATCGACGCCACCACGGCCCTCAAGATTGCAGGCTTGGAGTCCATCGCACTGGCACCGAAAGAGGGGCTGGCACTGCTCAACGGCACCCAGGCGAGCACTGCCTTCGCGCTGGAAGGGCTGTTCCACGCCGAGGATCTCTACGCCGGCGCCATCACCATAGGCGCCATGAGCGTGGAGGCGGCCCTTGGCAGCCGCCGGCCATTCGATGCCCGCATTCACGAGGTGCGCGGTCAGCGCGGCCAGATCGACGCGGCCGCCTGCTACCGCCACCTGCTGGTGGATGGCAGCGAGATCGGCATGTCCCACCACAACTGCGAGAAGGTGCAGGATCCTTACTCCCTGCGCTGCCAGCCCCAGGTGATGGGCGCCTGCCTGACCCAGATCCGTCAGGCCGCCGAGGTGCTGGTGTGCGAGGCCAACGCGGTTTCCGACAACCCGCTGGTGTTTGCCGAGGATGAGGACATTCTCTCCGGCGGCAACTTCCACGCAGAACCCGTGGCCTTCGCCGCCGACAACCTGGCGCTGGCCATCGCCGAGATAGGCTCCCTGTCAGAGCGTCGCATGGCGCTGCTGATCGACTCGCGCATGTCCGGTCTGCCGGCCTTCCTGGTCAACAACGGCGGCGTCAACTCCGGCTTCATGATCGCCCAGGTTACCTCGGCGGCGCTCGCCTCCGAAAACAAGACGCTGGCACACCCGGCCTCGGTGGACAGCCTGCCCACCTCCGCCAACCAGGAGGATCACGTCTCCATGGCCACCTTCGCCGGCCGCCGGCTGGCGGACATGGCCGAGAACACCCGCGGCATCCTGGCGGTGGAGCTGCTGGCCGCTGCCCAGGGCCTGGATTTCCGTGCCCCGCTGCGCGCCAGTGAAGGGGTGGAAGCGGCCAAGGGACGCCTGCGCGCCCACGTGCCCTTCTACGACAAGGACAGGTACTTCGCCCCGGACATCGAGGCGGCGGCGAGCCTGCTTGGCACCGCCAGCTACAACGATCTGCTGCCGGCCGGTGTGCTGCCCAGCCTCTAAGCGGTCACTCCGCTCATAACAAAAGACCGCCCATCTGGCGGTCTTTTTCATATCCGGGGCACGGTGTCAGCCGTGCTCGAACATCAGAAACAGATAGACCACGAACAGCACCAGGTGGGTAGCCCCGTGCAGGGCGTGGGTGCGGCCGCTGCTGAAGGTGACTTTGCACACCATCAGGGTGGTGACCAGCAGCACCATGTCGGCAGGGGCGAGCCCCAGGCGCACCTCCTGTCCTATCAGGGAGCCGATAAAGAGCACGGCCGGCACTGTGAGGGCGATGGTGGCCAGCACGGAACCGAAATAGAGGTTCATGGCCCGTTGCAGTTGGTTGTTGAAGGCCGCCTTGATGGCGCCCACCGCCTCGGGGGCCAGCACGATACAGGCGACGATGAAACCGCCCAATGCCGCCGGGGCCTCCATCACCTGTACCCCGTGGTTGATGGGAATGGCCAGCGTCTTGGCCAGCAGGATCACCACCACCAGATAGGCGAGCAGCAACAGGGTGTGGTAGACGTTGCTCTTCAGCGGGCCATGGTGCTCCTCGTGATCCGCGTGGTCGCCATCGACGAAGAAGTGGCTGTGGCTGCGGGTCTGGATCAGCAGAAAGACCCCGTAGAGCAGCACGGAGACGATGATCAGCATCCAGGACATGGCGCGTGACAGGCTGCCGGCGTTACCTCCCTCGGTGAAGTTGGGCAGCACCAGGCAGAGCAGGGCCAGCGGTATGATGGCCACCAGATAGGATTTGACCCCGTCCAGATTGAAGTTCTGGGTGTGGTAGCGCCAGCCGCCAAACAGCAGGGTGAAACCCACCAGACCGTTGGTCACCAGCATCACCACCGCAAACATGGTGTCGCGGGCCATGGTGGGGTTGGGTTCACCGGTCAGCATCACCGAGGAGATCATCACCACCTCCAGCGAGATGACCGACAGAGTCAGGATCAGGGTACCGAAGGGCTCGCCAAGCTTGATGGCGAGGGCGTCGGAGTGGCGCACCACGGAGAAGATGGCCCAGGTAACGACGGCCAGCAGCCCCAGTGACACCGGCAGATAGAGCCCGAGCGGCGTTGTCTCTGTCAGCAGGTCGCTGCCTGCCGTCTTGAAAAAGAGCAGGGTCAGCAGGCCGACGGGCAGGGCAATCTCTTGCCGGATAAATGACTTCATAGGCAAGGGTCCTCTTGCGGGGGGTCATATGACCGGGGAAACAGGCGCGCAACGGCCGGTTGCGCGTGAGTTGGCCCGGTATGATAAAGGCTGTCCGTCACTGGAGCGGGATCATTTTGTTGCGAAATGTAAATGTGTGGAGTGAAGAGGGAAGAGTGGCTCGCGGTGCAGGGGCCACGAGCCGACGAAGAAGGATCAGGCTGCATGTTCCCCTCCCTGGGGATGATCAAGCAGCCACTCCTCCTGCCAGCGCAGCAGGGCCGACAGGGGAATGGGTTTGGCGAACAGATATCCCTGCAGCAGATAGACGCCTCTCTGGCTCAGGTAATCGGCCTGAAGCTGGGTTTCCACCCCTTCCGCAATCATCTCCATGCCGGACTCCCGGCCCGAGGCGATGATGGCATCCAGCACGCTGCGCTTGAGGTCGTGGGTGCCTATGGTGTCGACGAACATCTTGTCGATCTTGATCTGGCGGATCCCCAGTCGTTGTAGATAGGCAAAGCCGCCGTAGCCGGTACCGAAGTCGTCCAGCTTGAAGCGATAACCCATCTGATGCAGCGCGGTGATCTCGTGGGTCGCCGCCTGGATATTGGTGATGGGTTTGCGTTCGGTCAGCTCGAAGAGCAGGCGGTCGGGAAAGGGGGTATCGTGCTGTAGCAGCAGGTTGCGCAGCAGGGGGCGTTCGATGTGGGCCGCCACCAGGTTGACGCTGACCCACTGCCCCCCGGCCAGCTGTGGCAGATCGCGGAGCACCTGCTCCAGCAGTTGTTCGGTCATCGGCAGGATCAGCCCCTGGGCCTCCGCATAGTCGATGAAGGTACCCGGTGGCAGCAACTCTCCCCTGTGTTGCCAGCGCAGCAGCGCCTCGAAGCCGACCACCTGCTGGCTGCGACTGTCCACTATGGGTTGGTAGAAGGGGATGAACTCCCGTCGTGTCACACCGTTTTGCAGCATCCCCTTCAGAGAGTGGCGGTAGCTGCGCAGCAACCAGTAGGTGGCGTTGAACAGGAGGCCCAGTGCGCAGCCGAGCCAGAGGGCATATTGCCGGGTCTGGATAAGGGCGTAGTGGGCGAGGTTTTTTCCAGCCCAGACGGTCTGCTTGGTGAGGGCGTCCGTTTCCTGGAAGCTCAGGCTGCGGTTGTCCGCTTCCGCCTTGATGGACTTGTCGCCGCGGGGGAGGAGCATGGGTGGTGCGGCGGGGTCTCGCTGGCTGAACTCGAGGTAGAAGCAGCTGGGGCAGGGGTGTTGCAGCAGATCGTGGCTCCAGCTGTTGTCCAGCACCCAGTAAACGATGTTGTCTTTGACATGGTAATAGGCGATCAGCTCCTGTTCCGTGTCGTCATAGGCCGCAGTGACGGTCAGGCCCGCTTTGCCTGGCAGCTTGCCGCTGCGCTTTGCCTCGCTGATGAGGGAGAGGCCAGGCCCCAGGCTGGAGCAGCTGATACCGGACGCCAGCTCCAGTCCCTGCAGGCGCAGGTGGGTACTGTAAAAGCGGGGATCCCGCAGCAGGGCCATGTCTTGCTTGCCGCAATCGAAGTGGAATTGCTGCAACTGGGCACTGAGCGCAGTATCCAGAACCTGGTGGCGTGCCCTTATCGCCTCCCTGATCTCCCCGGCTTTTTGCTCGAGCAGGTGGCGTGCCACGAGATCGCTGAACCAGGGGCTGAGGGGTTGGCTGATCATGAGGGGGGTGGCAAACAGCAGCAAGCTGATCCAGAGGGGAGAAATGCGTAACACGGGTTACCTGCCAGATTGGACGAGACGCAAATGGGTTGCGTCATCTTAGCGCATTAGCAGAATCAACTTGAGACTGATGTATCAGATTTGAGGTTGCCGTTTGTAACTCACTGTAAGAAAACGATTTTTAGGACTTGATTGAGTTTGATTTAATCGATGACCTGTCATAAGTGACAATTGCCTGGCTTATCCGAAACGCATTAAAGTAGCCCTGCGGTTTGACTCACCGTGTGTTCAATACTCCTGTATCTGTTTTTTGTCAGTAGCACAGAGTGTTAGTTTTGATATTTTGATATGAGTGTTCCTTTTGGTCCCTTTTCAGGGACCATTTTTCTCTCTGTCACTTCTCCTTTCTCCGGGCCTGCAGCCCACCATCTTTGGTATTCTTCCGGCACCTTGGTTATGCTCCCTGCGGCGTAAATTGCAGAAGCGGGATCTTCATCCATAGCTGCGGCGTGATCCCCACTGCTACCATGAGGCCACAAGGATGGTCCGGGCATACGGAAAAGCACATGAAACTGACTACACAGCTTGTCTCATTCATCACCCTGTGCGTGATCGCCGCCATGGCGACCGTGCTCATCGGCGGGGTCTTCAGCTTTCGTGAACTGGGCATGGAGCTGCAACAGAAGAAGGTCGACGCCCTGGTCGAGGTGATCGACGAGCAGCTGGATGTCAGCCAGAACGTGGATGCGATGAGCAACTGGCTGCCCACCCTGCTGCGGGCCGCCCATGTGGTCGAGCTGGAAGTGCGCCAGAACGATCAGCGGGTCTACTGGTTTCGCGATGTGCAACGCCCGGTCGATGAACAGCTACTGCTCTCCTACAGTCATTCGCTTCCTCACCAGGCCGGCATGCAGGCCAATTTCCGGCTCGAACGTCCCTTCAAGGAGGTGGAGTACTCCATCGAGGCAATGTCGGGTATCTCGTTTGGCATCTTCATCGTGGTGTTCGGTCTCTGGTACTCCATCCGCTGGTTGCGCCAGCAGTTGCGGGGGGCCGAGTTGCTGGGGATTCGTGCCCAGCTGATCCTGGATGACAAGCTCTCCAAGCTCAGCCATGACCCGTCCGAGGAGTGGCCGGTGGCCGCCAGTCAGGCCCTCGATCATCTGCTGGCCGAGCTGGCCGATGCCCGCAAGGAGCGCAGCCGTTTCGACAACTTCATTCGCAGCAACGCCTTTGTCGACAAGATGACCGGCATCGGCAATCGCCTGTTTTTCGACAACCGGCTGGAGAGCGCCATCATGGAGGCGAGCGTGATGAGCGGCGGCGTGCTGCTTATCGATCTCGCCTGTCTGGAGGAGCTGGAGGCCGAACAGTACGAGCAGCTTGGCCCCGACCTGCTGGCTCAGGCGAGCGCAACCATAGGGGCCTTCGTGCGCAAGCACAGCGGCGCCCTGCAGGCGCGTTACGCCGGCCAGGTGTTTGCCGTATTGTTGCCCAACATGTCCGAGAGCGAGATGGTGGACAGCGCCAGCCAGCTGCTCAAGAGCCTGCAGCGTCTGCATTGGCCGGACGAGGTCAACCCCGAGACCGCCGTCTATCTCGGCGCCGTTTGTTACCACTCCCAGGACAATCTGCTCAAGGTGCAGGAGGAGGCCGAGCTGGCCCTCAAGAGCGCCCGCCTGCAGGGGCACAACGGTTGGTTCCTCTACGAAAAGCAACTGGAGGAGGAGCAGAGCAGCAAGGGCTCGGTGCGCTGGCGCACCCTGATTGGTCGCCGCCTCGAGGAACATGGCATCGACTTCTACACCCAGGCGATCCAGCAGGATCGCGGCCAGGTGGTATTGCAGCAGGAGCTGCTCACCTATCTCCACGATGAGCAGGGGCGCGCCCTGCCAGCCGGGGTCTTCATGCCGATGGCGGAGAAGGTGGGGATGCTGCTGCAACTGGATCGGCTGGTGGCGGAGCAGACCTTGCAGCTGCTGCGCCAGCGCGCCGAGCACAGCTGCCCCATCAGCCTGACCCTGAGCGCCCAGAGTCTGCTTCATCGCGAATTCCAGCGCTGGCTCTTCTTCGCCCTGTTCCAGCTGCCGCGCAGCACCAACGAACGGCTGGTGCTGCAGCTGTCGGAAGCCCAGGTCACCCGTCATTACGAGGCGCTCAAGCGGCCGCTGCGCTCCCTGCGCATGCTTGGCTGCCGCTTGGCCATCGACCACGCCGGCCAGGATGTGGTGAGCACCCAGTACATCAAGGAGTTCGAGATCAACTTCCTCAAGCTGCATCCCAGCCTGGTGCGGGAGATCCACTCCCGCCAGGTCAACCAGATGGCGGTGCGCAGCCTGGTGGGAGGCTGCGCCAACACCCCGACCCGGGTGCTGGCGGTGGGAGTGGAGAGCGAAGAGGAGTGGAAGATGCTGCGCCACCTCGGGGTGCACGCCGGTCAGGGGCCCTGGTTTGCCGCGCCGGAGCGGCTGCTGATAGAACCGGTCGGCGTCTGAGTCGGGCGGCGCGAGCCGCCGTCAGAGACGCCCCTGCTCCTTGAGCCCCGCCAGCCCCTGCAGGCCGCCGGTGTGGATGAAGACGATCCGGCTGCCGGCCGGGATACGGCCCGCTGCCAACTCGCGAAACAGTCCCCACATCGCCTTGCCGCTGTAGATGGGCTCGAGCGGCAGGCCGGTCTCGGCGCTGAAGGCCTGCACCCATTGCCAGAGCGCCGGGCTGAAACGGGCGTAGCCGCCGTCATGGTGATCCAGCGCGATCCGCCAGCCGGGCATCATGGCCGCGGCCGGGTAGAGCCGGCACACCTCGTCGGCGATGAAGCTGCCCCCCTTGAGCACGGCGATGGCAAGGATCTGTTCCGGATCCCGCTTGCCCGCGATGAGGCCGGCCAGGGTGCCGCCGCTGGCACAGGGCAGCACCCAGAGATCCGGCGAGAAGGGGACTTCGTCGACCAGCTCGGCAACCCCCGGGATGGCGAGGGGGCTGCTGCCTCCTTCCGGCACTATCAGGGTATCTGCGGCCGCAAACCGGGCCAGCCACTCGGGGTCATGTCGCCTGCGGTAGGTCTGCCGGTCGACAAAGCGCAGGGCCATGCCCCAGCGGCTGGCATCCGTCAGGGTGGGGTTGCCGATGGCCTCCGGTTCGCCCCGGATGATACCGGTGGTGCGCAGCCCGTAATGGTGGCCCGCCGCCGCCAGGGCATGGATGTGGTTGGAGTAGGCGCCGCCAAAGGAAAGCAGGTGCTGCTTGCCCTGTTCGCTGGCATGCTGCAGGTGATATTTCAGCTTGCGCCACTTGTTGCCCGAGATGGTCGGGTGGATCAGATCGTCCCGCTTGCACCAGAGTTCCACCCCGTAGTGGGCGAGCAGGGGATGCCGGATGGGGTGCAGTGGCGATGGCAGGGGGCTGTCCCCCTTAGTTGCCAGAGGTGTAAGGCTGTCTTGCAAGGGTGAGTCCGTCTTTTGCTGGAGGCTAATTCTCTGTTTATGTTAAGATTTCATGCTTTTTGCCAATTAATGACGGGGCGGTTTACATGAAACAACTGTTCAAACGGTCAACGCCAAGTCGCCAGGTGGGGCTCCTGCTGGCCAATGACAGGATCATGCTGGCTGCCGTCGCCAATCCCCCCGTCTTCACCACCCGGACCATCAACGGACCGCACGAGTGGGGCCAGGCCGTCAATGAACTGTTCAGTCGTCATGGCCTCGCCAAGTCTAAAGTGCGTGTCGCCCTGGCCGCCAGCCTTTATCAGCAGATCCAGATCGACAAGCCCGCCGTGCCCGAGGCCGAGATGGCCGGCGCCCTGCCCTGGGCCATCAAGGATTATGTCAGCGAACCCGTGCTGCAGCTCGCCATGGATTATGTCGACCTGCCCACGCCCCCTGCCGGTCAGCCGCGGATCAATGTGATCTGCCTGCCCAAGGGCCGGGTACAGCAGGTGGCGGAGGCCATCAACGGCGTCGCCACTCTGGATGCCATCGTCAGCGACGAGCTGGCACTCACCTCCCTCTACGAGGCCGACAAGGCGGTGCGCATGCTGCTGTGGCAACCCAGGGGGCAGGATCTGCAACTGCTGGTGTTCCATCAGGGCGGACTCTGCTTCTCCCGCCAGCTGCGCGGCTTTGGGGCGCTGACCGGAGAACAGGAGGAACCGGATGCCCTGCTGCTCGATACCCTGGCGCTGGAGATCCAGCGCTCCCTCGACTATCTGACCGGTCAGCTCAAGCTGCCGGAGCTGGGCCAGATGCAGCTGGCCATCGCCTCCTCCTTCATCGGTACCCTGGTGCGCCACATGGAACAGACCTTCGGCATGGCCGTCTCCGCCATGGCCAACAAGGCGGTGCTGGCGGGGGTCGAGTATTTGTCTGCGTATGCCGCCGCCATCGGGGAGGATGCGTGATGAAACGCCAGATCAACCTCTACGGCGCCGAGTTTCGCCCCAAACGCCAGTGGGCCAGCCTCAACCAGATGGCGCTGGCCTGGGGCGCCGGCCTGCTGCTGATCCTGCTGATGGCTGCTGGCTATGGCTGGCAGCAACAACAGGTCAGTCGGGCGTTGGCGCTGGTCAATACCGAGCTGGCGCACAAACGTAGCGAGGCTCAGAGGCTTGATGCCGAGCTGGCCCGCCATCAGGCCGATCCCCGCTTGCAACAGCGGCTCACCGGTCTGCAGGAGGAGTTGACTGCCAAGCAGGGGCTGATGCGCCAGCTGGGCAGCCTGAGCCTGCAAAAATCCCTGGGGTATGCCAGCGTGATGGCGGATCTGTCGCGGATCCGCAGCAGCAACCTCTCGCTGCAACGCATCGAAATCAACGAAGGGCGGTTCAATCTCTCCGGTTTTGCCGGGCGCAGCCAGGATGTGCCCGCCTGGGTCAATCGTTTCAAGCAGACTCCCAGTCTGGCGGGCCAGGAGTTTGGCGAACTGACCCTGAGCCGTGACAAGGAGGGTCGCCTGACCTTCCAGCTCAGCGGCATAGCGCGGGAGAAACCCTGATGACCCTGAAAGAACAGTGGCAGGACTGGAGCCAGCGTATCGCCGCCCTGAGCCAGCGTGAACGGGTGCTGATCCTGCTGACCGGGCTGGTGGTGTTGGGGGCGGTTGGCTTCTATGGCTGGCTCGATGGCGCCGCGACCCGACTGCAGCAAGACCGCATGGCGCTGAACGCCGCCGAACGGGATCGCGAGCTCATGGATCTGGAGAATCTCGGCAAGCAGGCTCGCCTCAAGCGGGATCCCGATCAGAGCGTTCGGGAACAGCTGGCGCGCACCGAGGATGAGCTGGCCCGGCTCGACGAGCGGCTCAAGGCCCAGACCGTGGATCTGATCCCGGCCCGCGAGATGCCGCAGGTGCTGGAGGCGCTGCTCTCCCGCTCTGCCAACCTGCACATGCTGGCCCTCAGTTCCCTGGAGCCGACCCCATTGATGGCTGGCGAACAGAAGATGAATCTCTACAAGCACGGCATCCGGCTGCAGTTGGAAGGGGGCTATTTCGACGTGTATCAGTATCTCAAGGCACTCGAGGCCCTGCCGCGCCACTTTTACTGGAAGCGGTTCGACTACCGGGTGAAAGATTACCCGGGGGCCTTGGTGGAGATGGAGATCTACACCCTGAGCACCAGCAAGGAGTTCATTCGTGGCTAGATGGTTCCCATTGTGTTGTTGCCTGTTCGGAGCCCAGATCATGGCGCAGCCGACCGAGGTGTTGCAGGATCCCACGGCGCCGCTGGCGGAGATGGCCGGTGGCTCTGCGGCCAGCGGTCAGGGGAGTGCCGGGTTGCCGAAATTGCAGAGCATAGTGCTGGGCAACGGTCCGGCGCTGGCGGTGCTCAACGGCAAGAGTTACCGGATAGGACAGCAGATCGAAGGATATACGCTGGTGGCCATCCAGGCCGATGGTGTCGTGCTCGAGAAGGCGGGAAAACGCCACGCGCTGACACTGTTTGCCAGCAAGGTTCGGGTTTAATCCTGGCGGCCCCACAGGGGCGCCGGGTTTATCGCATTTAATTGCAAGTCAGGGTGCATTGATTACATGAAAACACACCGTCTCTGTCTGATCGCCGTGGCCATGATGGCCGCCGGCTGTACCACGTATCGACACCCTGAGCCCACCCAGGCCAAGGACGCCCTCAAGCAGGCCATGAGCGAACAGCAGAAGCAGGCCGCCCCCCTGACCACCCTGCCCGAATCGGTGCAAAGCGAATTGCTGCAGCTGAACCGGCCGCAGACCCCCGTGCCCATGCCGGAAAAGCGGCTGCGCATCGCCGCCCACGACGTGGAGGCAGTCGAGTTTTTCGGCTCCCTGTTCAAGGGATCCCGCTACAGCGTGGCGGTGCACCCCGGAGTCTCCGGGCTGGTCTCCGTTGAGCTCAAGGACGTCACCCTGCAGGAGGTGCTGGCGGTGGTGGGTGACATGTACGGTTTCGATGTGCAGCGCAAGGGCAACGTGTTTCACATCTACCCGGCCGGCCTGCGGACCGAGACCATTCCGGTCAACTATCTGATGATGTCCCGGCGCGGCCTCTCCCGTACCTCGGTCAGTACCGGCGGGGTCACCTCCAACGACAATAACAACAGCAATAACAACAGTTTCGACAGCGCCAACAGCAACAACACCAGCACCAGCAACTCGTCCGGCAGCAACGGCAACTCGGACAACAGCAACGGCACCCGTATCGAGACCGACACCAACAGTGACTACTGGACCGATCTGCGCACCTCTCTGGAGATGCTGATCGGCACCGGCGACGGCCGCGCCGTCATCACCAGCCCGCAGGCGGGTCTGGTGACCATTCGCGCCTATCCGAAGGAGCTCAAGGCGGTGCGCGAGTTCCTCAACCAGTCCGAGAGCCACCTCAAGCGCCAGGTGGTGCTGGAGGCGCGGATCCTGGAGGTGGCCCTCAGCGAGGGTTATGAACAGGGGGTGGACTGGAGCGGTCTGACCGCCAGCTGGGGTGGCAACAAGGGCATTCCGACGGTGGCCCAGCCTATCCTGACTGCGCCGGGCAGTGCCCCTGCTTACAACCTGCTGAATGGTGCAGGTTCGCTGGGAAGCAGCCTGGTTGGCGCGGCGAACCCCATATTCAAGGCGATTGGCGGTGGCGCCGGTTTCACCATCACGGATGGCAACTTCAACGTGGCGGTCAACCTGCTCAAGACCCAGGGGGATGTGAATACCCTCTCGAGCCCGCGGGTGACGGCGACCAACAACCAGAAAGCGGTGATCAAGGTGGGGACGGACGAGTATTTCGTCACCAACGCCTCGACCACCATCACCACCAACTCCTCCGGCGTTTCCGACAAGACCCCGAACGTGGAACTGACCCCCTTCTTCTCCGGCATCGCGCTGGATGTGACGCCGCAGATCGACGAAGAGGGCAAGGTGCTGTTGCACATCCACCCCTCCGTCATCGATACCGAGGAGCAGAACAAGGTGATCGACATGGGGACCACGGGTGGCAAGCTGGAGCTGCCGCTGGCCAGAAGCTCCATTCGGGAGTCCGATACCGTGGTGCAGGCCAACAATGGCGACATCATCGTCATCGGCGGCCTGATGAAGACCGACAAGCAGGAGATCGTCAGCAAGGTGCCCCTGCTCGGCGACATTCCCTGGGTCGGCGAGGCCTTCACCAACCGCCGCGAAAGCACCAAGAAGGTGGAACTGGTGATCCTGCTCAAGCCGACCGTGGTGGAGAAGGAGACCTGGCAGAACGAGCTGCAGCGCTCCGCCGATCTGCTCGACAAATGGTATCCCCCCAAGGGTTGATGGCATGAGCGCGGATCCGGCTCTGTCCCATGATCTGGTGCTGGCGGGTGGTCTGTCGCAGGCCGCCCGGCCCGGGCGCGGGAGCTGACGGCATGTATCTGGAGCATTTCGGGCTGCAGGAGGCGCCGTTCGGCCTCACCCCCAATACCGGTTTTTACTACGGCCTGCCCCCGCACGAGGAGGCGCTGCAGGTGCTCAACTGGGCGCTGTCGCAGGGGGAGGGCTTCATCAAGGTGACCGGCGAGGTGGGCACCGGCAAGACCCTGCTGTGCCGCAAGCTGCTGGGGGAGCTGGGTTCGGAGGCGCACCCAGTGCGCATCGCCTGGTTGCCCAACCCGCACCTCTCTCCGGCCGAGCTGCGCATCGCCCTGGCGCTGGAGCTGGGTCTGTCGGTGCACGACGACAGCGAGCTGGACATCACGGATCGCATCCATCGCCACCTCATCGCCCTGCATCAGCAGGGGAGCCGGGTGGTGGTGCTGATCGACGAGGCCCAGGCCCTGCCGGACGAGACCCTGGAGGCGATCCGGCTGTTTGGCAACCTCGAGACCGAATCGAGCAAGCTGTTGCAGATAGTGCTGTTTGGCCAGCCCGAGCTGGATAACCGGCTCGGCAAGCCCCATCTGCGCCAGCTGCGCCAGCGGATCGGTTTCTCTTACTGCCTGCGGCCCCTGAGCCGGGATGAGACCCGCGCCTATCTGGAACACAGGTTGCAAGTCTCCGGCTATCGCGGCGCGCCGCTGTTCAGTCACCGCGCCCTGACGCTTCTGTGGCGCGCTTCGCGCGGCGTGCCCCGACTTATCAACGTACTGGCGCAGAAGTGCCTGATGCTGGCCTATGGTCAGGGGGCGCGGCAGATAGCGCCGCGTCTGGTGCACCTCGCCATCCGCGATACCGATGATGCGCGCAAGGGCGCCCCGGGTCGCTGGTGGCCCCTGTTACTGCTGCTGGGGTGCGCCCTGGCTTATGGAGTCTGGCAATGAGCGTGATCAACCAGATGCTCAAGGATCTGGAACAGCGCCAGCAAGGATCCGCGGGAGCTGCCGTCTATGTCGCACCGGCCCGCAAACAGGGCTGGTGGATGCTGCTATTGACCCTGCTCTGTGGCCTGGCCCTCGGGATCCTCGGTTGGCGCACCTGGATCTACTGGCAGCAGACCCGGGCTATGAGTGTGGTCAGTGAACCCGTGGCGGCCGATGTGGTGGCCCGGGTGGCACCGTCGCCAATGCTCGCGCCCGTCGAGTCGGAGCCCGTCGAGGTGGCGGTGACGCTGCCGCAGCCCCGCTCAGCCGCCGATGAGAATAGGGATGAAGAGCCGTATACCTTGTCCGGGCCCGCGTTTGATGAGGTAGATGAGGCCGGGGAGGGCGATGAGCCCATGCCCAGCGATGAGGAGTTGCAGCCGGATCTGCATGCCGAACTGGCCGCGGAGCAGCAGGCGGTGGCCGAGCCACCGCGCAAACCGGGCGTGCTGAAGATCGAAACCGTCGAGCTCTCCCCGCAGGAGCTGGCGGTGCTGGCCGAGCGCAAGGCGACTGTCGCCATGGCCAAGGGTAACCTGAGGGATGCCCAGGACAATTACTATCAGGTGCTGGAACACGATCCCCACAACCAGGGGGCGCGGGAGCAGCTGGCGGGTCTCCTCTATGGCGAGGGTCGGCTGGCCGAAGCCCGCCAGTTGCTGGAGGAGGGGCTCAGGCTTGAGCCCCAGCAGGCGGATTTTCGGCTCCTGCTGGCCCGCCTTGCCATCAGCGAGGGTCAACGGCAACAGGCGCTTGGCTGGCTCGCCGGTTATCAACCGGAGCTGGCCGCCAATCTCGATTATTACGCCACCTGGGCCGGGCTGACCCAGGAGCTGGGACGCAACGCCGAGGCGGCAGATCTCTATGTGAAGCTGCTGCGCCAGCAGCCGGATCAGGGCCGTTGGTGGCTCGGGCTGGGCGTGGCCGAGGATGGCCAGGGCCACAGCCAGCGGGCGCTGGACGCCTATCGCAACGCCCTGCTCCATGGCAATCTGGGTGAGGCTTCCACCAGCTGGCTGGAACAGCGCGTCGCCCAGCTCGCCCCCTGACGGGCGACAGGGTCAATCAACTTCGGAGTTTCAATGGCACAACCCAGACTGAAAATGCGCCTCGGCGACCTGCTGGTTCAGGAGCAGATCATCTCGGATGATCAGTTGCAGCTCGCCCTGCAGCAGCAGCGTCAGACCGGCCGCAAGCTGGGCACCACCCTGATCGATCTTGGCTTCATCAGCGAGGTGCAGTTGCTGCAGTTTCTCGCCCGCCAGCTGGATGTGCCCTTCTTCGATCTCAACAACCTCACCATAGACGCGGCGGCGGTGGCCCTGCTGCCCGAGGTACAGGCTCGCCGCTATCGGGCGCTGGCGGTCAACCTCAGGGATGACAGGGTGACGGTGGCCATGTCGGATCCGGCGGATCTGAGCGCCATGGATGCCATCGCCGCCCTGCTCAGCCCCCGCGAGATGGTGCTGGCGGTGGCGCGGGAAGGTCAGCTGCTGGAGTATTTCGACCGCCTCTATCGCCGTACCCGCGAGATCGAGAGTTTCGCCGAGCAGTTGCAGGAGGAGTACCAGGACACCGGCTTCGAGCTGGGGGCCAGCAACCTGGGGGCGGCAGATGAGGGGGAGGCGACGGTAGCCAAGCTGCTGCGTTCCCTGTTTGAGGACGCGGTGCAGGTGGGGGCATCGGATATCCATATCGAGCCGGACGAGAAGGTGCTGCGCATCCGCCAGCGGATCGACGGCATCCTCCACGAGAACATCCTTAACGAGGTGCGCATCGCCCAGGCGCTGGTGCTGCGCCTCAAGCTGGTGGCGGGGCTCGACATCTCCGAGAAGCGGCTGCCCCAGGATGGCCGCTTCAACATGAAGGTTCGCGGGCGTGACGTGGACGTGCGGATCTCCACCATGCCGGTGCAATACGGCGAGTCGGTGGTGATGCGTCTGCTGGATCAATCCTCCGGCATCCTGTCGCTGACCGAGACCGGCATGCCGCCGGAGATCCTGACCCGCTTTCGCCGCCAGCTCAAACGTCCCCATGGCATGATCCTGGTGACGGGCCCGACCGGGAGCGGCAAGACCACCACCCTCTACGGCGCCCTCTCCGAGCTCAATCAGGCGAGCCAGAAGATCATCACGGTGGAAGACCCAGTGGAGTATCGCCTGCCGAGGATCTGCCAGGTGCAGGTCAACCCCAAGATAGGGCTCACCTTCTCTCATGTGCTGCGCTCCACCCTGCGTCAGGATCCGGACATCCTGCTGGTGGGGGAGATGCGGGACAACGAGACGGTGGAGATAGGTCTGCGCGGCGCCATCACGGGTCACCTGGTGCTGACCACTTTGCACACCAACGATGCGGTCACCAGCGCCTTGCGCCTCATCGACATGGGGGCTCCCGGCTATCTGGTGGCGAGCGCGCTGCGGGCCGTGGTGGCCCAGCGCCTGGTGCGGCGGGTGTGCGAGCACTGCGTTGAGGAGAAGGCGCCGGACGAAGGGCAGGCAACCTGGCTCACCGTGCTCTCCGGCGAAGCGCCCGGCCAGCACCGCTATCACAAGGGGCGTGGTTGCCAGAGCTGCAACTTCACCGGCTATTCCGGCCGGATCGGGGTGTATGAGTTGCTGGAGCTGGACCAGCCCATGATGGATGCCCTGCGCCGCAACGATGCGGAAGGATTCGCCAAAGCGGCCCGCGAACACGAACACTATCGGCCGCTGGCGCTGACCGCGCTCGATTATGCCCGCAAGGGAATCACCTCGGTAGATGAGGTGTTGAGGCTGGCCGAGGATCTGGGGTAAGCGATGACCAACTTTGCCTACAAGGGACGCGACAGCCAGGGCAATGCCACCAGCGGCGTGGTGGAGGCCGCCAACGAGATGGCGGCAGCCGAGCAGCTGATGCGCCGCGGGGTGATGCCCACCGAGCTGAAAGCCAGCAAGGCCAAATCGGCGTCCATCGACTGGTCACTGTTGCTGGAGGGGGGCGTGCGGCTCGAGGAGCTGGTGATCTTCAGCCGCCAGATGTATGCCCTGACCCGGGCGGGGATCCCGATCCTGCGCGCCATCGCCGGGCTGGAGGAGAGCACCCACAACAAGCCCCTCAAGCGGGCGCTGCACGCGCTGGGGGAGGATCTGGGCAACGGCCGGCCGCTGTCGAGCTCGATGCAGGCCCATCCCAAGGTATTCAGCAGCCTGTTCGTCGCCATCATCCATGTGGGGGAGAACACGGGTCAGCTGGAAGAGGCCTTCCTGCAGCTCGCCACCTATTTCGAGCTGGAGCTGGAGACCCGCAAGCGGATCAAGACCGCCATGCGCTACCCCAGCTTCGTGCTGATTGCCATCGGTATTGCCATGGTGATCCTCAATGTCATGGTGATCCCGGTGTTTGCCGGCATGTTCGCCAAGTTCGGGGTGGAGCTGCCGCTGGCGACCCGGATCCTGCTCGCCACCTCCCACTTCTTCGTGCACTACTGGTGGCTGCTGATCGCCATCCTCAGTGCCATGGTATTCGGCTGGCGACGTTGGACCGCCAGTGAGAAGGGCAAGCTGACCTGGCACAGATGGCAGCTGAAACTGCCCATCGTCGGCACCATCATAGAGCGCTCCCTGCTGGCCCGTTTTGCCCGCAGCTTTTCCATGATGCTCAAGGCCGGGGTGCCGCTGAACACGGCGCTGACTCTGGTGGCCGACGCGGTGGACAACGCTTACATGGCGGGGCGGATCCGTGACATGCGGGCCGGCATCGAACGGGGCGAAAGCCTGCTGCGCACTGCCGGTGGCAGCGGCCTGTTCACCCCGCTGGTGATGCAGATGATCGCTGTGGGGGAGGAGACAGGTCAGGTGGACGATCTGTTGCACGAGGCAGCCGAGTATTACGAGCGGGAGGTGGATTACGACCTCAAGAGCCTCACCGCCCGCATCGAACCCATCCTGATCGGGATAGTGGCGGTCATGGTGCTGATCCTGGCGCTCGGTATCTTTACGCCCATGTGGGACATGATGCGGGCCGTTCGCGGTAAATAAGCGCATCTTCACGGCCATATGGTGAGACATGATGCGGGCCGTTCGAGGTCAATAGGCCGCATCTTTACGGTCATATGGTGAGACATGATACGGGCCGTTCGAGGTCAATAGGTCGCGTCTTTACGGTCATATGGTGGGACATGATGGGCGCCGTTCGCGGTAAATAGACGCATCTTCACAGCCATAGGATGGGATATGTATTGCAAGTGGTGATGGAGTCGTCGCGGCAATGGATGGCCGGGGAGTGCGGGACAAGATGAGCAGGCAGTCACAACAGGATGAACGCTGGTTGAGCGGCTATCGGCTGGGGATCACCCTGATCCTGCTGATGATCATCGTCGCTACCCTGGTGCAGAGCTATCAGGGCAACCGGGAGGAGGCGCAGCGGGTCACCCTCACCCTGCTCGGGGAGCAGTTTGCCGAGCGGGTACAGCGCTTGCACGGTCTCTGGCTCGACGCGCGGCGACCGTCACTGCTCCATGCCGGTGATCTCGCGTGGCAGTTCGATGAGCGGGGCTGGCCGCTGGCGGTGATGCCGCCGCAATCTCCCTCCGGCAACTGCCGTCAGCTGTGGTTGACACTGGTCGGGGAGGTGGAGAGCGGCATGCCGCCTCTACAGTTTCTGGCCCGTCCGGATGGTAGCGGATGCGAAATTGGTTGGGACGGTTATTGGCTGATGTATCAATTTTCTGACGGGCGTGTGACGAAGCGCTCTGAATGAGGCCTGATAAATGGGTCAACTACATGATTTTTTTGAACTCACATGAAATAATAACGCCCATTTCGGAGGGAGTATGGCAATGAAATCAAGGGCATCAACAATCCCGCACAGAGGGATGGTGAAGCTGGCTGCCGGCTTCTCCTTGATCGAACTGGTGATCGTCATCGTGATCCTGGGGATCCTGGCGGTGACGGCGTTGCCACGCTTTCTCGACGTGACCGACGAGGCCAAGAAGGCGAGCGTGGAAGGGGTTTCTGGCGGCTTTGCCACCGGCGTGTCGCTGGTGCGGGCCCAGTGGGAGGCCGAGGGGCGTGCCAAGCAGGACGGGCTCAATACCGTGCTCTATGACGGTTCCCGCTTCTACCTGACCACGCCGACCGAGACCCAGATCAGCAATGGCGAGCTCTCGCCAGGCTATCCCATGGATACGTCCGCCGAGGGTGGCATCGATGTGGATCCGGCCAACTTGAGCGCCCAGCGCTGCCTCAAAATTTGGGAGGGGCTGTTGCAAAACCCGCCCAAGGCGACGGCAAGTTTCAGTGAAGTGCGCAGTAGTGGCAATGACCTGAAATATTATGTCAGCGTGACCAATAACGGCCTGGATTCGGTCTGCCGTTACTATCTGGTCAACAGCCTGAGCAAGGGCAGCGATGGCAAGTATCAGGATCCGCAGGGCAGCACGGATGCCTTTATGAGTTTCAGTTACCGTCCGGCCTCCGGCCAGGTGACCACCAACATCAATTAACAGAGGAAAATGAAATGAAAAAACAGGCGGGTTTTACCCTGATCGAGCTGGTCATCGTGATCATCATTCTGGGCATTCTGGCGGTGACTGCTGCACCCAAGTTCTTGAATCTGCAGGATGATGCGCGTCTGGCCGCGGCCAATGGCGTGAAGGCATCCCTGCAGAGTTCCTCCCAACTGGTATACAGCAAGGCAGCCATTCAGGGCATCGAGAGCACTTCCGGTGCCGTTTCTGTCGCAGGTACCACCATTAACACCAAGTTTGGCTATCCGGTGACTGCTGATGCCGGCAAGACAGTCGCACTGGACGGTTGGAGCGAAGTGTCTGGCTCTGCTGGTACTTTCAAACCGAGCAACGAGCCCAACAGTAAATGTGCCGTGACTTACAGTAATGCCATCACGGCAGTGGGTGGTGTCCCCTCCATCGCCATCAGTACTGACTGCGGTCAGTAATGACCAGGAAGGCGAGGCTTCGGCCTCGCTTTCTCTTTCACCTGATGAGAAGACCCATGGCTGCAACCAAGGGCTTTACCCTGATTGAACTGGTCGTGGTGATCCTGCTGCTCGGGATTCTGGCCGCCTTTGCCGTGCCCAAATGGCTGGGCAAAGGCGGCGTTGAAACCCAAAGCCTGCGCGATGAACTGCTGACCCGCCTGCGGCTGGTACAGACAGTCAATATGCATGAACCCGCCAACCGTTGTACCCAGCTGGTGGTCGACGCTTCCCGATTCGCCCATATCACCCAGTCCATGGCCGGCACTACTTGCCCTGCGCCCGGCTCTATTGCTGGCTGGAGCGACAATTTGCGTACGCGAGGCCGCCCTGTCATCCCCTCAGCCGGCATGACGATCTCCTTGAATAACAACAACAGTTTCGTGTTGCGTTTCGATCGGATGGGGCGCCCGCTGGGGGTTTGCAGCAATGGGTGCATAGTGCAGGTCAGTGATGGGCGGGAAGCCGGTCACATCCAGATTGAATCCGAGGGGTATATCCATGAGATCCCCTGAGCGCGGCTTTACCCTGATTGAGCTGATCGTCGGCATAGTGCTGCTGGCGGTGGCGCTGACCGGCATACTCGGGTTGCTTATCAACCAGGCCCCCAGGGCGGTGGATCCGGTGCAGCAGGTGCGTGCCGCCCAACTGGCCCAGCGCCTTGCCGGCGAGATCCTGCAAAAGTCATTCGATGAGCAGTCGGATCACAACGGTGGCCGCTACCGCTGTGGCGAGACGGTCACCGGTGTCACCATCCCGGCCTGCTCGACCAGCTATGGCCCGGACGGCGAGCCGGCGCCCTACGCCTACAACGATGTGGATGACTTCGATACGGCAGGCAACTGGGTCGATGCCAATCGCTTCACCCAGACCTCGGCGGGTGTCAGTGGCGACGAGTACCCCAACTATCAGGTAAAGATCGCAGTGAGCGGCGTCGATTTCAGCGATGGCAGCTTTCAAAGCTGCACCGAACCCTGCTCGGTGGGCAAGCGTATCGAGCTGCAAGTACGGCTGCCCGATCGCAGCGTACTCGACTTCTCCCTCTATCGGGGGAACTACTGATGGGCAACCCGATATTCACGAGACACTCCGCAACCGGGTCGTGCAGACTTGGCGCCCCCCGGCAGTCCGTGAGCGGGTTTACCCTGGTCGAGCTGGTGATGGTGATCCTGCTGCTTGGCATCATGGCGACCTTCAGCAGCCAGTTTATCGGTATCGGCAGCCAGATCTACGGCGATGCCAGCAGTCGTGAGCAGCTGATGAGCGATGCCCGCTTTGCCATGGAGCGACTCAATCGCGAGGTGCGCGATGCCGTGCCCGGTTCGCTGCGCATTGAAACGGCGACAGGCGACTGGGTGGATAGCGGCTCCTGCCTGCGTTTTTGGCCCATCAGTGCCACCAGTCGTTATCTCACCCTGAACCGTGCCGTCTCCGGCAGTGCCGGCACCCTGGAACTCTTGATGCAGACCCCGGCTTCGGCGGCCAATCCGTTGCAGGATGATGGCGGTGCCGTGGCGGCAAACCGTGATCTGCTGGTCGTGTTTCCCATCCCTCGCGGCGATGTCGATTCCCTCGCACAGGGATGCGTCTATGGCAACTGCGTGGCCAGGGTGAACGCAGTACAGGCACCGGTGACCGGCGTACAGGCGGTCTATTATGCCGCTTCCGAGCAGCTGGATGGCCTCTCCCCCGCCAACCGGGTCTACTTCGCGCGCCAGCAGGTGCGTTATTGCGTGGAGGGAAGCCGGTTGTTTCGCAGCAGAGGGCCGATTGGCGAGGAGCTCTCTTCACCGAGTCTGATGGCGGAGTGGATCCGTGTCGGCAGCTTCTATCGGGAGCCTGCCGCCTTCAATGCCTCGGGGGAGTTTGGGGTCAGGTTCGTGTTCGAGCGCAAGGGGGAGTCGGTTACCTTCAACCACAAGATAGGGGTGAGCAATGTGCCCTGATGTGAGAAGGCCGACCCGCGCAAGAGGCAGCGCCCTGATGATCGCCCTGTTTGTCATCGTGGTGATGGCCCTGCTGGCAGCGGCGCTCGGTCGCATGCTGACGGACAGCAGCGAGAAAAATACCGTGGAGGTGCGCAGCGTGCGTGCCTTGCTGGCGGCCCAGAGCGGGCTGGAGATGGCCTTGTCTCAATTATTCCCCAAGCTCCCAGCCGCACCAGCCCCGGCCAACCTCTGCGATCTGGTCAATGTGCCCCCTACCTTTGGCACCGATCAGGGCCTGGCCAGCTGTCAGGTGCGGGTCGAGTGTGTGCAACGACCCATCACCTATCAGGGAGAGACAGTAAACGGCTACCGTCTGCTCAGCACGGGGACCTGCGGCCAGGATGATCTGGCCAGTGCCAACCCGGATTTTGCCGTCAGTCGGACGGTCACCATTGAAGCCTATGGCGGAGCCACACCATGATGTCCCTTGTTCGCTACCTTTGCCTGCTGGTTTGTCTGTTGTGTTCTCAGGTGTTGTGGGCAGATGTATGGTTGCCGGGCTCATTCTATGTCGGCGACAACCGCAACGATGCGCTGCGCCCTACGACGATGGTTGGCAATTACGGTGGCGGGTTTTTCCCCGTTGCCCCCATCCACTTCTCTCTCTCCGAGTCACAGGCGATTTCGGCGATCCGGGTGGAGGGGCAGTCTGGACTGCACGGTGGCGTCAATATTGTTATCTGGAATGCATACGGTTCCGTGGTGGTTGATGCACAAGCTTCCCTGATGACTCCGGACCGGGTCACCGGGCTGATCAATCTGCCTGCTGGTGAATACCGGATGGCTGTGTGGGGTGGCTGTTATTCCAATGGATATTACTTGGGGCGATTTTGGAACAATTGCCAGGATTGGGATGATTTTCGTTTTAGCGGTATTCGTCTGGTCTCCAGTGGCAGCAGCAATGCGGTGCATTTCATCGAACGCACCCATATTGGTGACAACGTGGATGCCAATCGTTGGTATCCGCCAGCCCCATCAGGTACTTATGTAAAATTAGGGTTTACCCTGCCAGAGAAATCCCGCCTCGATAACCTGACGCTTTATAACTTGCGTGATTGGTCTATAGCCAATGGCAGCCGCATGTTTATCCGCACTCAGGGTTCTGTGGACACCCCGCTGGTGTTTTATTTCAGCGGCAATGGTGATGTGAATTGGGATATCAATTACGAACTGTCTGCCGGTAACTATGAACTCTGGATTGAGACGTTGAGCAGAGCGGATCGTGATGATATCTCATGGGACGATATTGTCCTGCGCTATACCCCCATTCCTGCCGTGACTGATTTTGCTGCATTGTGCCAGCAGGCATTTCCCTATCCGGTGCAGGGGCGAAACGTTAATCACTATCTTGATCTGGGGGGCTCTCATAATGGACCTCCCAATGGATTTATTTGGGGAACAAAAAACGGCTCTTTGGGGTATTACAACAGCGGCATGATAAAAGGTTCCTATCTGCAAGCCTGTGATCGTGACCAGTGTTTGCCAGCAGGAAACACTTCATCGCTCTCGTTGCCAGCATCCCGTTTTCCGCTTCCTGGCGGGTCTAATCTGCGTATTCCCTATGACACTCATTACCAACTGACAGCGGCCAATGGCAACCGTTTCGGCCTTATTGAAACGTCCTATATGGCATCGCTGGATATCCGGCAGGCCGGTCTTTACATCAAAAACTTGCGGCTGGATGGGGGGCGAGGAGGCAAGCCCTACACGGTTCGTCTGGCGGCCGGGGATTACTGGATTGAAGAGCTGTGGATGGATTCCGACACTTCCATCGTGCTGGATGGGCCGGTCAGATTGTTTGTCAAATCTCTGGTCATGGATTCGGCAAACCTGATCAACAGTCCCGGGGTAAACCGGCGCGGAGATATCAACCAGCTATTGCTGGTCAGTTATGGCCAGGTGGTGATGGATAACCTGGATACCATCAGCGGTCTGCTTTATCAGATAGAGGGGAGCTCCCTGTATATGGGATCCAACTCCTATTGGCATGGGCGAGTCAGCTCAGCCAGCGTCGTTATGGGTTACCACTCCGTCATAGACAGCAGCGGTTATGAGTGTGAATCCATCCAGCAGGGGCCGGATCACTACGAGCTTTACTACCCTTCGCAGTCATTGACCTGCGAAGGGGCATCGATCCAGCTGTTGGCTTGCCAGGATAATAATTGCAGCCAGCGTTACGTGGATGGCGCCGAGGTGACACTTGCACCTGCCAGTGGCTGGAGTAGCAATCCTGTGACTGTTGACTCGTCTGGCCAGGCTGCGCTGGCCCTCTCCCGCCTGACCAGCGGGAATGTCACCCTGGGACTGACGAGCAGCGCCCCGAGTGCACCATTGCGTTGCTACCGGGACGGAGTGCTTGATAACAGTTGTTCCATGAGTTTTACCGATGCGGCCCTGCGTTTTGATTTCTCTACCTTTTATGCCGGTGACACGGCCAGCACGACGATCCGGGCTATCCGTTCCAACGATGCCGGAGCAACCCGGGTCTGCGTCCCCCTGCTGACGGGTAACCAGACCCTTCAGTTTGGCCACGCCAAGCTGGAGTCCGAGCCGACCAGCAGTTCAGTCCCGTCGATCAATGACAGTGCGTTGACGCCAACTGGCAGCGTAAGCGTGCTGTTCGATGGCAACGGGGTGGGCCAGCTGGCACTGAAGTATCCGGATGCCGGCGTGTTGCGGCTGGATGCTACTTTCCAGAAGAGCGATACCACCGGTTCCCTGACCCTGACCGGCAGCGATACGGTGGCGGTGATCCCCAGCGCTATCGTGCTGCAGGGGGAGGGGCAGAGTGCGTGCGATGGCAGCGATGATGCCAAGTTTGCCGAGTGTTCTGTTTACAAGAAGGCAGGGGAAGAATATGACTTGCTAAGCCGAGCGGTGAACAGGCAGGGAGAGCTTACTCCCGGGTTTGCGGCCAGCAATCTGACGTTGGAATGGGGCGTCGTTGCGCCGCAAGCGGGTCAGCGTGGCGTGCTAACGCCCGCCTCGATCACGCTTTCGGCAGGCCAGGGGCGAACGCCTGCCAGTTGGAGTGAGGTGGGAGTATTGCAGGCGGGAGTCAGCAATTTTATCCCCTATCCCGGTTATCAGACCGAGTCACCACAACTGGAGGTGCCTCTGCGCTGGAGCAGTCCCATTGGGCGCTTTGTGCCCTGGGATTTTAATCTGGTTCGCGGGGATATCATCCCGGCCTGTGGCCAGTTCAGCTATATGGGTCAGCCTTTTGGTGTCCAGCTGGAGATCATGGCGCGCAATAAAGCCGGGGATCTGACCCAAAACTACAAGGACGCCTTTGCCAAGGGCAGCGCTTATCTGACCACGGCCAATGACAGGGATGGTCACTCCCTTTCAACCCGACTACAGAGTTTGTCGGCCCTTCCCTGGGAAAACGGGTTGGCCAAGCTGGATGAAGTGAGCGCGTTTTTACGCCTCTCCGATACCCAGCCGGATGGGCCCTACCGCTCCTTGTTATTCGGCCTCTATATGCACGATCACGATGGTGACCATACTCTGATTGCCGATCCGGATTTCAACGAGGCGTTGCAGGGGGTGTGCAGCGGCGGCCAGTGCAATGCCAGGCTGATCGATACCGAGCCGATGAAAGCCTATTTTGGACGTATTCTGGCGGGTAAAAATAATGGTGTGGCGAGTGCCAGTTTGCCAGTGATGCTAGAGATGGAGCGTTTCGAGCAAGGGGAGTGGCGGCTCAACGAGGAGGATATGTGTATGCAGTTGTCGCTGGATAACCGGGGTTTTGACCCGATCCCGGCCGTGGCGCCAGTTGACCCCGACCGCAACATTGTGTTCAACGGAGCCACTTCCTCTTATGAGGTGCAGGGCAAGTTGCCCCCCGAGATGACCCGGTCATACCGCAGTGTTTTGACTTTGAGTGGGCAAGCTGGGCCAGATAATGTCGCCAAGGCAGAAAAAGGAAAAATAGTACTTCACTTTTCTGCTCCGAATGCCGCGGTACGCATCCCCTTCAGGATCGATCTATCGAAACAGGTTGGTCAGCCTTCTGCTCCTCTCTGGCTGAGCGATCCCGCTTCCCTGCAGGGTGAGGCCATCTTTGGTTCGGCGCGGGGCAATGACCGGATTATTTATCGACGCGAAGTTTTGAACTGACAGAATCCGACAGGGGAACAGGTGAGTACCTTTCCCCTGATTTTCGGTTTATGAGCGTTTATAAGCCCGGGACAGTGAGTGACGACTCGCATTTTTGTCGTGCGTGATTGATTGGCGACAGTTTGAGCGCTTGCCCATTGGGGTGGGCATTGGTAAAGTTAGCCGATTTTCTGCACCTCCCAATTCTTAGGATTTCCCGTAGCCATGTTCAAAAAGCTCAGAGGCGTTTTTTCCAACGATCTGTCGATCGACCTGGGAACTGCCAACACCCTGATCTATGTAAAAGATCAAGGGATCGTCCTTAACGAACCCTCAGTTGTCGCCATTCGCCAAGAGCGCGGGAACGCCAAATCGGTCGCTGCCGTTGGCCATGCCGCCAAGCAGATGCTGGGCCGTACCCCGGGCAATATTTCCGCGATTCGCCCGATGAAAGACGGCGTGATCGCCGATTTCTACGTGACCGAGAAGATGTTGCAACACTTCATCAAGCAGGTTCACGACAACAACTATTTCCGCCCCAGCCCGCGCGTGCTGGTGTGTGTACCGTGCGGCTCCACCCAGGTGGAACGTCGCGCCATCAAGGAATCCGCTCTGGGCGCCGGTGCCCGTGAGGTTTACCTCATCGACGAACCCATGGCGGCCGCCATCGGTGCCGGCCTGCCGGTTTCCGAAGCGACCGGTTCCATGGTAGTGGACATCGGTGGTGGTACCACCGAAGTGGCCATCATCTCCCTGAACGGTGTGGTCTACTCCCAGTCCGTGCGCATCGGTGGCGACAAGTTCGACGAAGCCATCATCAGCTATGTCCGTCGCAACTACGGCAGCCTGATCGGTGAAGCCACCGCCGAGCGCATCAAGCACGAGATCGGCTCCGCCTATCCGGGCGAAGAGGTGCGCGAGATCGAAGTCCGTGGCCGCAACCTGGCCGAAGGGGTTCCGCGCAGCTTCACCCTGAACTCCAACGAGATCCTGGAAGCGCTGCAAGAGCCGCTCTCCGGCATCGTCGCGGCCGTCATGGTGGCGCTGGAGCAGTCTCCGCCCGAGCTGGCCTCCGACATCTCCGAGCGCGGCATGGTGCTGACCGGTGGTGGTGCCCTGCTCAAGGACATCGACCGTCTGCTGATGGAAGAGACCGGCATCCCAGTGGTCGTCGCCGAAGATCCCCTCACCTGTGTGGCCCGTGGTGGCGGCAAGGCGCTGGAGCTGATCGATATGCACGGTGGCGATCTGTTCCACTACGAATAAGACCCAAAGCCGGCCAGCGTGCCGGCTCTTTTTTGACGACCCATGAAACCCATTTTTGGTAGAGGCCCTTCGCTTCAGTTACGGTTGTTTCTCGCCGTCATCATCTCCATCGCAGCCATCGTCGCGGACTCCCGCTTCGGTGTGTTTACCCATGTCCGCGTCTACCTGAGTTCACTGGTCAGTCCGTTGCAATACATGGCCAATGCCCCCGGTACCCTGCTCGACACCATGTCGACCCAGGTGCAGACCCGGGCCGATCTTATCGAGCAGACCAAGCAGCAGGAGCAGCAGCTGTTCACCCTGCGCTCGCGCCTGCTCAAGATGGATCATCTGGAACATGAGAACCAGCGTCTGCGCGAGCTGCTCGGTTCCCCGGTGCACAAGGATTCCCGCAAGATGGTGGCCGAGCTGCTGTCGGTGGACTCCGACCCCTTCAGTCACCAGGTGCTGATCAACAAGGGGGCGCTGGATGGCGTCTACAACGGCCAGGCGGTGATCAACGATCAGGGGGTCATCGGCCAGGTGCTGCACGTGGGCTCCACCACCAGCCGGGTGCTGCTCATCACCGACTCCAGCCACGGCATTCCGGTGCGGGTGCTGCGCAACGATCTGCGCGCCATCGCCTCCGGCAGTGGCGAGCTGGACAAGCTGGAGCTGCGCAACCTGCCGCGCAATACCGACGTGCAGGTCGGCGATCTGCTGGTCACCTCCGGCCTTGGCGGCCGTTTCCCGGAAGGCTACCCGGTGGCCACCGTGACCCGCTCCGACTATGTGGAGGGCAAGCCCTTCGCCCAGGTCGAGGCCAAGCCGCTGGTGGAGCTGGATCGCCTGCGCTACCTACTGTTGCTGTGGACTGACAAGAAACCTGACGTACGAGATGATGAGGAAGGCGAACGGGCCGCACCGGCAGCGTCCGCCGCAGGAGCCACCCGCTGATGTTACAACCCGCCAGCGGCAGGGTCTGGATCTGGATTTCCATCCTGCTGGCCTTGAGCCTGTCGATCCTGCCGCTTCCTTTCGAATTTGATCCTTTCCGCCCCGACTGGTTGGCCATGGTGCTGATCTACTGGGCGCTGGCGCTGCCGCACCGAACCAACGTCGGCACCGCCTGGGTGGCAGGCCTGCTGCTGGACGTGCTGCTCGGCAGCACGCTCGGGGTGCGGGCCATGGCGATGGCCATCACCACTTATCTGGCGGCCTTCCAGTTCCAGAAGATCCGCAACTTTTCCCTGTGGCAACAGGCGCTGATCATCGGCGGCCTGTCACTGGTGGGCAAGGTGACGGTATTCTGGGCAGAACACCTGTTCAGCCGGGCCAGCCTCAACTTCGCCTATTTTTGGTCGACGTTGACGACGATGCTAATATGGCCCTGGGTGTTTCTGGTGCTGCGCAAGGTGCGGCGCCGTTTCAATATCAGGTAAATATGAACAAGAACAACGAACCGCAACTCTATCTCGCCTCGGGCTCGCCCCGCCGTCATGAACTGCTGACCCAGCTGGGCTACCGCTTTGAGGTACTCAGGCTGGACGTGCCGGAACAGCGCGAGGAGGGGGAAAAGGCGCAGGATTACGTCTGCCGCCTCGCCCGTGACAAGGCGATGGCCGGGCTGGCGTGTGCGCCGACGGCGTTGCCGGTGCTGGGGGCCGACACCATAGTGGTGCTGGGCGACCGGGTGCTGGAGAAACCGTCCGATCTGCTGGATGCCAAAGACATGCTGGAGGCGCTCTCCGGCAAGGTGCACCAGGTGATGACGGCGGTGGCGCTGGCTACCCCGGAGCGCTGCGACGTGCGGCTGGTCACCACCAATGTGGCCTTCCGCAAGCTGGACGAGGCCGAGATCGAGGCCTATTGGCAAACCGGCGAGCCCTGTGACAAGGCCGGGGCTTACGGCATTCAGGGTATTGCGGGCAAGTTCGTCAGCCGCATGGAGGGGAGCTACAGCGCCGTGGTCGGCCTGCCCCTGCTGGAGACGGATCTGCTGATCAAACACCATCTGGAACAGCTCAAATAATTTCCCGTCAGCTGGGCTCTGCTGCGTCTTCCTTGCGCGAGTTGTGCCGGATTGGCTTCATAGAATTCAAAACTGGAACAGGCAAGGTTACTTATGTCGGTAGAACTACTGGTTAACGTTACCCCCTCCGAAACCCGGGTCGCTCTGGTCGAAAACGGCCAACTGCAGGAAGTGCACGTCGAACGTCAGGCCAAGCGTGGCATCGTCGGCAATATCTATAAAGGCAAGATCAGCCGGGTGCTGCCCGGCATGCAGGCGGCCTTCGTTGATATCGGCATGGACAAGGCGGCCTTCCTGCACGCCTCCGACATAGTCCCGCACACCGAATGCGTGGCGGTGAAGGAGAAGGAGCAGTTCCAGGTCGGCAATATCGCCGAGCTGGTGCGCCAGGGGCAGGATATCATGGTGCAGGTGGTCAAAGACCCGCTGGGCACCAAGGGGGCGCGCCTCACCACCGATATCACATTGCCTTCCCGCTACCTGGTGTTTATGCCGGGCAGCGCCCATGTGGGGGTTTCCCAGCGCATCGAGTCCGAAGCGGAACGGGAGCGACTCAAGCGCACCGTGGCTGGCTATGTGGACGAGCTGGGTGGCTACATCATCCGCACCGCCGCCGAAGGGGTGGGGGAGCAGGAGCTGGAGCAGGATGCCGCCTTTTTGAAGCGCCTGTGGCGCAAGATCCTCGAGCGCAAGCAGAAGTATCCCCCCTGCAAGATCCTCTATGAGGATCCCAGCCTCGCCTTTCGGGTGGTGCGCGACTTCGTCGGCACCGAGCTCGACAAGATCCGGGTCGATTCGCGCCAGAGCTTCGAGCAGCTCAAGCGCTTCACCGAGGAGTACGTGCCCGAGCTCGCCGGCAAGCTGGAGTATTACCTCGGGGACTCCCCCATCTTCGATCTCTACGACGTGGAGAACGAGATCCAGCGCGCCCTGGAGCGCAAGGTGGAGCTGAAGTCCGGCGGCTACCTCATCATCGACCAGACCGAAGCCATGACCACGGTGGACATCAACACCGGGGCCTTCGTGGGTCATCGCAACCTGGAAGAGACCATTTTCAACACCAACATCGAGGCCACCGCCGCCATCGCCCGCCATCTGCGGCTGCGCAACCTCGGTGGCATCATCATCATCGACTTCATCGACATGCAGTCCGAGGATCACCGGCGCCGGGTCTTGCACAGCCTGGAGCTGGCGCTCGCGAAGGACAGGGCCAAGACCAACGTCAATGGCTTCTCCCAGCTCGGCCTGGTGGAGATGACCCGCAAGCGCACCCGCGAGAGCCTGGAGCACGTGCTCTGTGCCGAGTGCCCCGAGTGCAAGGGACGCGGCCGGGTCAAGACGGTGGAGTCGGTCTGCTTCGAGATCCTGCGGGAGATCATCCGGGTCAACCGCGCCTACGACGCGGATCAGTTCACCGTCTATGCTGCCCCGGCGGTGGCCGACTATCTTCACGGCGAAGAGTCCCACAGCCTGGCGGAGCTGGAAGTCTTCATCGGCAAGCAGGTACGGGTGGTGAGCGAACCTCTCTGTGGTCAGGAGCAGTTTGACGTGGTGATGATGTAATTGGTCTATCGCTGGCTGAGTCGGGGCTGGCTGGCCCTGGGGATCCTGTTCGTACTGCTGGCCATGGTGGTCACGCTGGTACGGGTTGGGGGTCCTTTGCTCAATCAGCACCGTCAGGCACTGCTCGATACCCTGCTGGCCGACAGCCAGCTGAAGGTAAGTGTGGGAGAGGTAGGGCTGGATTGGACCCGTGCCGGCCCTGCCCTCGAACTGCAGCAACTCTCCATCGCCCCGGACTCGGGGCGTTTTGCCGTCAAACTGGGGAAGGTGTGGGCCCATCTCGACTTCTGGCGCTCCCTCAACGAGCTCAAGCCGGTCTTTGGCGAGTTGATCCTGGGGGATGGGGAGATCACCCTGGATTTCAGCCAGCCGGCCGATAAGACCCCATCCAGCCACGATCCCCAGCAGCGGGCGCTGTTGCGCTTCCTGCTGACCCAGCTCTCCACCTTCGATGTGCTCAATACCCGCCTCAACGTCACCACCGCTCTCGGCGAGCTGCGTGCGCTGGATATCGCCCAGCTGCGCTGGCAGAACCGGGGCAAGCGTCATCAGGGGGTCGGCAAGGCCTATCTCATCAACGGGGTAGGCGAGAGCACCCTCGATCTTATCCTGGATGTGGATGCTTCGAGTACCCGGCTCGATACCCTCAAGGGCCGGCTTTATCTAGGGGCCAGCCAGCTCGACATCACCCCCCTGCTGGCGCGGATCCATGCCGGTGAGCCCAAGATTGCGGGCCAGCTCGACTTCCAGCTCTGGAGCGAGTTTGCCGACGGCCAGCTGGGGGATAGCCTGCTGGCCTTTGGCAACAACTACCTGATCTGGAAGGATCCCAAGAAGCGCAAACTGCATCGCCTCGCCCTCGACGGCGGCAAGATCCAGCTGCGCCGGGATGGCGAGGATTGGCAACTGGCCAGCCACAACGTGACCTTCAAGCTCGATGACAAGTCCTGGCTGCGCAGCCGGTTGCAGCTCGAACGGGTCGGTTCGCGGATCCGCGGCTATGTGCCGCAAATCGATCTCGATCAGGTTACCAACCTGAGCCAGCTGGTCTCAGGCCTCTATCCCGAGCTGGCCGAGACCCTCAAACGCACCAGCCCGAGCGGCAAGATCCAGGATCTCGTCCTGCAGGCAAAGGCCGACTGGCAGGGGCTGTCGCTGAGCGGAAACTTCTCACACATCAAGGTCAATGCCTGGCAGGATGTGCCCGGGGTGCAGGACCTCAACGGCGAATTCTGGCTCACCCCGAGCGGCGGCAGCGCCAGGCTGACTCTCGGCAAGAACAAGCTGGATCCGGCCCGTCACTTCAAGGAAGTGATCCCCATCGACAGCTTCTCGGCCCGCCTCGACTGGTGGCGCGAGTCGCAGGGCTGGGTGCTCTATGGCCAGGACATAGCGCTGGACAACCCGGACCTGCGCCTCGCCAGCCGTTTTCGGCTCGATCTGTTCGAGCACCCCTTCCTCGCCCTGACCGGTCGCATCGACGTCAAGAATGCGGGCAACGCCGATCGCTACTTCCCGCTGCAGGCGATGGACAAGGAGCTGGTGGACTACCTGAGCGGTGCCATTAAAGGGGGCAAGGCGAAGGGGGCCGATCTGCTCTGGTACGGCGAGTTCCGGGATTTTCCCTACAGCAAGGGCGAGGGGATCTTCCAGGTGGCGGTGCCGCTGGAGAAGGCCACCTACGAGTTCTTCCCCGGTTGGCAACCGCTCACCGACCTGCAGATAGATCTCCTGTTCCAGAACGCCAGCCTGGACATGCGCAGCCGCTCCACCCGCCTCGGCAAGGCGAGTTCCGACTCGGTCCATGCCTGGATCCCGGATCTCTATCCGGGGGCCCATCTCTATGTGGATGCCAGGGTGGCGGGCGAGGGCAAGGCCATCAGCGACTACCTGCAGGACTCCCCGTTGGGGGGGACCGTGGGGCAGGCGCTGCGGGAGGTCGAGGTGCGCGGCCCCTTGAAGGGGACAGTCAAGCTGGATATCCCCCTCGATGGCGAGAGCGAGGTGAAGGCGAGCGGCGATGCCACCTTCAACAACAACAAGGTACGGGTTGCCAGCCTGGATCTGCCGCTGGAGCAGGTGCAGGGCAAGCTTGAGTATGACAACGAACAGACCCGTTTCAGCAATCTCAAGGCGACCCTGTGGAACCAGCCGCTGACCCTCAACTATCAGGGCCGTCAGCACCCGGATCGCTATCAGGTCGACCTCGGCTTCAAGGGGGAGTGGGACAGCCGTCGCCAGCCCCCCGCCATCGCCTCGTACGGCATCCTCGCCGGCCGCAGCAACTGGAGTGGAAAGCTCGATCTGGCCCTGCCCGATGACAAGCCATTCAGCTTCCATCTGGCGCTCGACTCCAACCTGCAGGGGATGGGGCTGGACTTGCCCAAACCGCTAAACAAGGCGGCGCCGGAGCGGTTGCCGCTCAAGGTGACCGCGCGGGGCCGCGACGGCAGTGCCGACATTCGCGCCGTGCTGGGAGCCGATGTGGATATGCAGACCCGGCTGGTGTACGGCGAGGGGGAACCTCATCTCAGCCGGGTGCGGGTCGATGTGGGGCAGCCCGGTGCCAGGATATTGCGGGATGTGCCCATGTTGCTGGCCATTAACCAGCAGGAGGCCGATGTGGGAGGCTGGCTGGCCCGCCTCAAGCAGTGGCTGCCGGCCCAGGGCAAGGGCGGCAACGCCGTGGTCGGTCCCTCCTTCCTGCCGCAGGATTGGTGGGTGGATGGCCAGCTGGCTCGCGCCAATATCGGCAGCGCCACTCTCAAGGCGACCCGTTTCACCGTGGGGCCGGTCAAGCAGGCCACCGAGGTGATGATCGACAGCCCCGACGTGATGGGGGTGATCCGCCTGCCAGTCGTCCCCAGTCAGCCGGTCGATGCCAAGTTTGCCCGCATCTATTGGTCGGGCAAGAGTTCGGATCTGCGCCCCGAGCCCGATGCGAAGCAGGACAAGGCCATCATGGACGCCATCCCCTGGCTCACCTTCAGCTGCGTGGATTGCCGTTTCGGCGAGTTGCCGCTGGGCGAGGTCAAGGGGGAGCTGATCCCGGGGGCCAACAAGTTGAGCCTCAAGGGACTGGAGATGCGACTGGCGGGCAGCCAGCTGACCGGCAGCGTCGATTGGCGCAACGACGGTGGGCGGATGCAGACCTGGGCCCGTGGCAAGCTGACCAGCAACAACAGCGAGCTGCTGGTCAAGCGCCTTGGCTATACATCCCCCATCAGCGACGCGCCGGGCTCACTATCGTTCGATGTGAACTGGCAGGATGCTCCCTATCGTCTGAGCCTGCCCACCCTGGCGGGCAGCGCCAACTACCAGCTGGAGGGGGGCACACTGCGGGAGGTCAGCGACAAGGGGGCACGGCTGCTCTCATTGCTGAGTCTGGACTCCCTGATCCGCAAGCTGCGCCTCGATTTTCGCGATGTGTTCGACAAGGGCTTCTACTTTGAATCCATGTCGGCCTCGGTCAACATCAAGCAGGGGCTGGTGAGCAACGACGATTTCTACATGAAGGGCGCCGCAGGCAACCTGCGCGGGGAAGGGGTGGCCGATCTGGTGCGCTGGCGGCTCGACTACGAGCTGAGCTTCTCCCCCAATCTGGGGGGCACCCTGCCGGTGGTGGCGGCCTTCTCCCTCACTCCGGTGACCGGCCTCTATGTGTTGGCACTCTCCAAGTTGCTGGAGCCCGTGGTGGATGTGGTGACCCGGATCGATTTCTGGATCTCGGGTCCGCTCGATGCTCCCAAACTGGTCGAGGCGGGGCGTGACAGGGCCAGGATCAAGCTCAACCAGCAGCAGAAAGAGGCGGTGGAAGAGGTCGCGCCCACCCTGCCTGCCAACGAGGTCAGCCCCTTCCTGCTGACCCCAAAACACAGCGGGCCGGATCAGCGTTGATGGTGCCCCCAATCTCAAGGAGTGAGTCATGTGGTTAGCCGCAATACAGCTGGTGTCTGGCCGTCACTGGCAGGATAACCGGGCGCAGATTGCCGCCGAGCTGGCGGCATTGCCGGCCGAACGGCCGCTGCTGGCGCTGTTGCCGGAGAATTTTGCCCTGTTTGGCGAGCGCCAGGGCTATCTGGACGGGGCCGAGACGATCGGCCCCGATCTGAGCGGAGCTGCGCCGATCCAGCAACAGCTTGCCGCGTGGGCCCGCGAACATGGCATCTGGCTGGTAGCCGGGGCCATGCCGACCAGGATCCCGGGATCGGATCACATCCACACCAGCTCGCTGGTGTTTGATCCGGCTGGCGCGCTCAAGGGGCATTACCACAAGATCCACCTGTTCGACGTGGATGTGGCCGACAATCAGGGGCGTTATCGGGAGTCGGAGACCTTCAGCCCGGGGGATGCGCCCGTTACGGTGGACTCCCCCTTTGGTCCCCTCGGCCTTTCCATCTGTTATGATTTGCGCTTTCCCGAGCTCTATCGCCAGCTGGCCCGTGCCGGTGCCCGGGTGCTGCTGGTACCTGCCGCTTTCACTGCGGTGACCGGTGAGGCGCACTGGGAGCCGCTGCTGCGGGCCCGTGCCATCGAAAATCAGTGCTATGTGGTGGCCGCCAACCAGGGGGGCACCCATGAGACGGGACGTCAGACCTGGGGTCACAGCATGGTGATCGACCCCTGGGGTCGGGTGCTGGCCTGCCAGAGCGCGGGGCGCGCCACCGTGCTGGCGCAGATGGATGGCGGGCTTGTCGATGAATTGAAACGCACCATGCCCGTGATGGAGCACGCCCGTTTGCTCTGATGCTGTGGTAAAGAACTGAAACGCAGCGGTTTGCCGGTGCTGCAACACACCCGTTTGCTCTGATGGTGTGGTGAAGAACTGAAACGCAGCCGTTTGCCGGTGCTGTAACACGCCCGTTTGCTCTGATGGTGTGGTGAAGAATTGAAACGCAGCCGTTTGCCGGTACGACAACACGCCGGGTTGCTGTGAACATGCGCAGGTTCGATCCGTCCTGTGGCGGGGGGAGCGGACGCTCGCAAACCCGATGGTGTCTTTGACGTCCGATTACGCTTCGCCAATCGACCCTCTGGTCGATTCGCACGAATTAACTGTTACGACATCTCGCATCGAGATTGGAGAGAAAGATTTGAGTCTATTGAGCCAGGTTAGTGCTTCCCTGTTGGCCCCGAACGATCTCGACGAAGGACGCCTGCAACAGCTGCTCGGCAGCCTGATGAGCCATCAGGTGGAGTTCGGCGACCTCTATTTCCAGCGCAGCTGGCATGAGTCCTGGATGCTGGAAGATGGCATCGTGAAAGATGGCAGCTACAACATCGATCAGGGGGTCGGGGTGCGTGCCGTCTGTGGCGAGAAGACCGGTTTTGCCTATTCGGACGAGCTGAGCCTGCTGGCGCTGCAGCAGTCGGTGACTGCCGCCCGCGGCATCGCCGCCGCCGGCGCCCGGGGCAAGGTGAAGGCGTGGACCAGAACCGAGGCCAACCTGCTCTATCCGGCGCTGGATCCCCTGCAGACACTCGACAAGCAGCAGAAGATCGCCCTGCTGGAGCAGATGGACAAGTTTGCCCGCAGCTTGGATCCCGCCATCAATCAGGCGATGGCCTCCATCAGCGGAGTCTACGAAGAGGTGTTGGTGGCCGCCACCGACGGTACCCTGGCCGCCGACGTGCGCCCGCTGGTGCGCCTCTCGGTGACCGTCATCGCCGAGAAGGGAGATCGCCGCGAGCGTGGCAGCGCCGGCGGCGGTGGCCGCTTCGGTTACGATTATTTCCTCGAACTGGATGGGCTGGAGAGCCGCGCCTTCGGTTATGTGCGGGAAGCCGTGCGCCAGGCGCTGGTGAATCTGGAGGCCATCGATGCACCGGCTGGTACCATGCCGGTGGTGCTGGGCTCCGGCTGGCCGGGTGTGCTGTTGCACGAAGCTGTGGGCCATGGCCTGGAGGGGGACTTCAACCGCAAGGGCTCGTCCGCCTTCGCCGGGCGCATCGGCGAGCAGGTCGCCTCCAGGCACTGCACCATAGTCGATGACGGCACCCTGCCGGGTCGGCGCGGCTCCGTCTCCATCGACGACGAGGGGACGCCGGGCGGTTACAACGTGCTGATCGAAAACGGCATTCTCAAGGGCTATCTGCAGGACAAGCAGAATGCCCGCCTGATGGGAGTTCCGCTCACCGGCAACGGCCGTCGCGAATCCTATGCAGCCCTGCCGATGCCGCGCATGACCAACACCTACATGCTGGCGGGTCAGTACGATCCGGCCGAGATCATCGCCTCGGTGAAGAAGGGGATTTATGCCCCCAATTTCGGCGGCGGTCAGGTGGACATCACTTCCGGCAAGTTCGTCTTCTCCGCCTCCGAGGCCTACCTCATCGAGGATGGCAAGATCACTGCGCCCATCAAGGGGGCGACCCTGATCGGCAATGGCCCCGAGGCCATGAGCCAGGTCTCTATGGTGGGCAGCGATCTGGCGATCGATCGCGGGGTCGGCGTCTGTGGCAAGGAGGGGCAGAGCGTGCCGGTCGGAGTGGGTCAGCCAACCCTCAAGCTGGATCAGCTCACCGTGGGCGGCACGTCGTAAGTCGGCTTGGCCAGCTCACAGCGTCAATCGATGCGGTGAGCGCAAACTCAAACCCCGGCCTTGTGCCGGGGTTTTTGCTGGCGGGTTGGCGGCGGGCAACAAAAAGCCCCGGTCAGCTGGCCGGGGCGGATCCAATCATTGGCATCAATTGACCGAGATGGCGCGGGCGTCGATGAAGTAGCGGGCATTGCCCTGCTTGTCGATCTGGATCTTGGCGACCAGGTGCTCCTGATCCTTGTACTCCCAGCGCTGCTCGATCTTGGCAAGGGAAGGGCTAGTGATCCCAACCACATTCAGGTACTCGTGAAACAGGCTATGGCTCCCTATTTCGGTCAGCATCTTGTCCATCAGCATACTCTCCTGAAATTGAATGGGTATTCACCAACAAACCTACCAGCGTCCTTCTGAATAGAGTCTGTATGAAAAACAGACTAACTCATTTGTGTGTCAATAACATGATCAGGGACAAGATCAATGCAGATCGTCAGCCTGTTTTGACAACGCTTTCACTCAGTGCTGGCGGGCACCTGGCAGTTGCTCGAGATTGACGGGAGCAGGTGCGGGAGCCGTGATCGCCTGGGTAGCCGGCGCTTCATGGAATACCGGGTCCTGAGCTACCTCCTTGATTCCATTGATACAAAATTGCATACCCATGCACACCAGCAGAAAACCCATGATCCGGGTCATGGCGTCGATGCCGGTGGCGCCCAGGATCTTGCAGACCGGATCCGCCAGCTTCAGCACGCCCCAGCTGAGCAGGCTCATCAGGGCGAAGGCGGTGACCATGGCGGCATAGATGGTCATGCGGTTGTAGTCATCGGGCAGTTCCGCGATCTGGGCGGCGCCGCTGATCACCAGCGCCATGGTTCCCGGCCCGCACATGCTGGGCATGGTGAGCGGCACGAAGGCGATGCTCTGGTTGATATCCACCCCGTCGGCCTGGCTCGGTGCCGGGAACAGCATGCGAAAACCGATGAAGCCGATGATGAGGCCACCAGCCAGTCGCAGACCCGGGATGGAGATCCCGAACAGATCCAGGATGGAAGAGCCGATGAAGAAGGTGATGCAGAGGGTGCAGAACAGGTAGATGGCGGCCAGATTGATCTGGCGGCGGACATGTTCCCGCGACATTCCCTTGCTCAGCCCCAGCAACAGGGTGGCCGTGGTGGGCGGATTGACCATGGGCAGCAACGCCAGCAAGGCGAGCAGAACGACCTGAAAGTACATGTATTGCCTCGGATGAACAGGGTAGATGGATGAAGCCGGCACCAGGCCGATTTCGAAAGGGTGGTTATATTATGCCCTGCAAACTGAACCCAGGCCGTACAAAAAGCCCCGACCTGGGTCGGGGCTGAACTGAGAGTGGGTATCAGGCCGCCTGGGGCAGCGTCTGGCGCTGGTTGCGCTGCTGGACCCAGAGCCAGAGGCCGATGATAAAGCCGAGGGCCGACAGGCTCATCACATAGTGGGAGGGGGCCAGCACGTCGCTCTTCATCCACAGGGTGACCAGCATGGGGGTCAGGCCGCCGAAGATGGCGTAGGCCACGTTGTAGGAGAAGGAGAGGCCGGAGAAGCGCACCACCGCCGGGAAGGCGTTGACCATCACATAGGGTACGGCGCCGACGATGCCGACCGCAAATCCTGCCAGCATGTAGAGGGGCACCAGCTGGGCCATGCCAGCCACCAGACCGTGGTAGAAGGCATAAGTGGAACCCGCCAGCAGCAGGGAGCCCAGCATGAAGGTCAGGCCGCTGCCGAGGCTGTCGATGAGGCGACCATAGGCGATGCAGCCCAGGGTGAGCGCGACTATGGCCAGGGAGTTGGCGGTCAGCGCCTCGGCGGGGGTGATGCCATACACCTTCTGCAGGTAGGTGGGGGTCATCAGGATCACCACCACGATCCCGGCGGAGAGCAGCCAGGTCAGCAGCATGGAGACGACGACGCTGCCCTTGTGCTCGCGCAGCACCGTCTTGAGCGGCAGCTCCTCGGCCAGGGACTTGTTGGCCTGCATCTCGGCAAAGACCGGGGTCTCGTGCAGCCAGCGGCGCAGGTACATGGCGACGATGCCGAATACCCCGCCGAGCACAAAGGCTAGGCGCCAGCCCCACTCGCTCACATCGCTCGGGCTCATGCTGCGGTTGATGGCGGTGGCCACCAGGGAGCCGAGCAGGATGCCGGCCGTCAGTCCGGCGGTCAGGGTGCCGCAGGCGAGGCCAATCCGGCGGGCGGGCACGTGTTCAGCCACGAATACCCAGGCCCCTGGCACTTCACCACCGATAGCGGCCCCTTGTAGGATCCGCAGCAACAGCAGCAGCAGCGGGGCGGCGATGCCGAGGGCGGCATAGGTGGGCAGCAGGCCGATCAGCAGGGTTGGCAGCGCCATCATGATGATGCTCAGGGTGAACATGCGCTTGCGGCCGATGAGATCGCCGAAGTGGGCCATGATGATGCCCCCCAGGGGGCGGGCCAGATAGCCGGCGGCGAAGATGCCGAAGGTCTGGAACTGGCGCAGCCATTCGGGAATATCGGCCGGGAAGAAGAGCTCGCCGATGACCACGGCGAAGAAGACGAAGATGATGAAGTCGTAAAATTCCAGCGCGCCGCCCAGCGCCGCCAGGCTCAGGGTCTTGTAATCCTGTCGGTTGAGGGGGCGACAGTGATCGTAGTGTTGTGTGGCTGTCGTCATATCCTTATGTTTCCCATCGCTTTTTTTAGTTATTGTTCCCCATCCTTGCCGGGGACACGCTCCTCTTCGAGGGTATGCTGTTGCATCCCGGTATGTAAATCGCGCAATTCGCAACACTGTCTTGCATCTTTTTGGGGCATAGTGACGCCCGTCAGGAGGAAGAATCATGGAAAAGAAACGGGTATTGCTCTCCTGGAGCAGCGGCAAGGATTGCGCCTGGGCGCTGCATCGCCTGCGCCAGGATCCGGCCATCGAGGTGGTGGGGCTGTTCACCACCCTCAATCAGGCCTTTGAGCGGGTTGCGATGCACGGTGTGCGCAAGCAACTGCTGTTGCAGCAGGCCGAGTGCGTGGGGCTGCCCATCATCTGCATCGATCTGCCCTGGCCCTGTAGCAACGAGGATTATGCGCGCATCATGGAAGGCTTCATCGCCGATGTGCTGGCGCAGGGGATCCGTCACATGACGTTTGGTGATCTCTTCCTTGAGGATGTGCGGGCCTATCGCGAGCGGCAGCTGGCGGGAACCGGTATAGAGCCGCTATTTCCGCTGTGGGGGAGCAAGACGCCCGAGCTGGCGCGGGAGATGATGGCGGCAGGCATGAAGGCGAGGATCAGCACGCTGGATCCGAAGAAGCTGGATGCCGGTCTGGGTGGCCACGATTTCGATCCGGCCCTGCTCGCCGCCTTGCCCGAGGGAGTGGATCCGTGTGGCGAAAACGGCGAGTTTCACACCCTGGCCTACGACGGGCCCATGTTCCGGCGCCCGCTGGCGATCCGGGTGGGGGAAACCGTGGAGCGGGACGGTTTCATCTTCACAGACCTGCTGCCAGTCACCGATTGATTATTGGGCGTCAAACGCTCCCTTCTGTAGGGTAACTCACAGTTTGGACAAGGGGATGGGGGCACCATGAGCCCCCTCTTTTGTTTGAAGAAGAAGACGTGCGATGAAATTTGTTTCCCGTCCCGTGCTGCTCGCCTCTCTGCTGGCAGCCGTCCTTTCTCTCCCGGCTATTGCCGACGTTACCGCCACACCCCAACCGGCCCCTGCCGGCGTGACCACCGCCTCGCTGGCCGAGCAGGCGCCCGTTCACTGGGTGTCGCTGGCCCAGATTGCCGCCAGTCTGGATGGTCTGCCGCCGATGGCGGTGGGCTTTGACATCGATGACACCCTGCTCTTCTCGAGTCCCGGCTTCTATCGCGGCAAGCAGGAGTTCTCCCCGAAAGACGAGAGTTATCTCAAGAACCCCGCCTTCTGGGAGAAGATGAACAATGGCTGGGATGCGTTCAGTGTGCCAAAACAGGTGGGTAAGGCGCTGATCGCCATGCACCTCAAGCGGGGTGACAGCATCTACTTTGTCACCGGGCGCTCGGCCACCCACACCGAGACGGTGACCCAAACCCTGCAGCAGACCATGGGGATCCCGGCCGATCGGCTCAATCCGGTGATCTTTGCCGGCGACCAGCCTGGACAGAACACCAAGGTGCAGTGGCTCAAGGATAAAAAGATGAAGGTCTTCTACGGCGATGCCGACGGGGACATCAAGGCGGCGCAGGCGGCGGGCATTCGCGGCATCCGTCTGCTGCGGGCGGCCAACTCCACTTACCGGCCACTACCGCTGGCGGGGGCGCTGGGGGAAGAGGTGATCATCAACTCCCAGTATTGATCGGTCAAAAGCTGATTCATGAAAGAAGGGCGGGGCCATCGGCACCCGCCCTTCTGTTGTTTTACCGTACGGATACGTGGTTCAGTCGGCCCAGGGCATCTCGGGCAGGCTGTCGAGAAACTCGCCGTAACGGGTCAGGTTGAAGGGGCCCTGTTCGGCTTCCATCGCCATCAGCTCGGCGCCGAGGGCGCAGGCGATGTATTGCAGCGCCTCTTCTCGCGGGGTGCCCGTCATCACCAGCCGCATCAGGGTCGCCTTCACCTGGGGTGGCTGGCCGTCGGCGAGCTGGTTGTCCACCATCTCCAGCAGGGCGGCTTCGTCGAAAAATTCCTGAGAGTCGTCGTTCATGGGATATCCGCAACAGTGAATGTGGCGGCCAGTATAGCCCGAATGCTTGTTAACACCTTGAGCCATCGGCAAATAAAGAATCCGTTATAGCGCTGGCTTGTTACTCATAATTAGTAGGCGTTTGCCCCGCAAACAGGTTTGCACACATACCAGATGGATGGATAAGCCTATGCCTACGATAGATGCCCTGCTGGCACAGCCACACAACCTGCCCCAGATCCCCGAAGTGATGCGTGAACTGATCCAGACCTTCAACGAGAAGGAGCCGGATCTGAGCAAGATCAGCAAGCAGATAGCCAAGGATCCGGTCATTTCGGCCAAGTTGCTGCGCCTGGCCAACTCAGCAAAATTCGGCGGCAGTCGACAGGTTGCCACAGTCAACGAAGCCACGGTACGGCTTGGGTTGGCCATGGTGCGCAACATGGTGCTGGCCTGCGGCCTGACCGAGTCGGTCAAGGCAGTACCCGGCCTCGACCTCAGGCACTTCTGGGGTTGCGTCTTCAACGTGGCCGAATTGGCGCGCCGTTTGGCGGTGCGAAAAGGGATGAAAGGAGAGGAGGTCTTCACCTGCGCCCTGTTGCATGATCTCGGGCGCCTCATCATGCATGTGGGGCTGCCGGAAAATACCGTGCTGCACATCAAGGATCTGGAGCTGCACAAGGGGCGGGCCAAGGCCGAGGAGCTGGTGGTCGGCTTCAACTATGCCCAGGTGGGAGCGGCCATGGCCAAGTTGTGGAAGTTTCCCGACACCATCTGCAGCGCGGTGGAGTACCACTATAACCCCATGCTGGCCAAGGAGTTTTCTACCGAGGCAGGGCTTATTCACCTGGCCATAGTGCTGGCGGCCCAGTCGGATGTGGGGGAGGCGGCGCCCCCCGAGTGGCCTGACAAGGTGGCCGACAAGCTGGGGTTGCCCTGGGCTGATTGCGCGGCCGAATTCACCGCACTGCGCGAGCAGGGCAATGGCTATGCCGGATTGCTGGCGGCCTGATGCCACCGGGTTGCAAAGGGGGCCGAAAACGGCCCCTTTTTCATGCCGGCAGCCGCGCGGGCTTGCCAGTACGGGATGAGGGGAGCACTCTTTGCTCTCTATCTCCTTGTTTTGAGAGCCGTTGTCATGATCTTCACACCCCGTCTGACCCTGCGTGAGATGCATCTCGCCGATGCCCCCTTTATCCTCGAATTGCTCAACGATGCCGATTTTTATCGCTTCATCGGCGATCGGGGAGTTCGTACCCTGGAGCAGGCGCAGGAATATATCCAGCAGGGGCCCGCGGTCAGCTATGCCCGTCACGGTCACGGCCTCTATCTGGTGGAACGCCAGGAAGATGGCGCCAGGCTCGGCATGTGCGGCCTGATCAGACGCGACAGCCTGCCCTGCGAGGATATCGGCTATGCCTTTTTGCCTGCTTATCGCGGGCAGGGCTATGCCATCGAAGCCGCACGTGCCGCCTTGCAGGATGGTCGCGAGCGGCTCGGGATCGAGCGGGTCATCGCCATCGTCACCCCGGGCAACGAGCGTTCAATTGGCCTGCTGACCAAGCTGGGGCTGGTGCGCAGCCGTCTGGTTAAGCTCGCAGAAGATGCCGACGAGTGCCTGCTGCTGGAGGCGGTGGACGTCGAGCCGTGCCGGATCTGAGAGCGGTTCTCTGATCGGAGAGGCTGATTATTCGGTTGTAAGGGAGATGGCTGTCGCAAAGAGGCCGCCGTGAGTTGCGGCCTGTCTGCATCGGGCGCTGCCGTGTGGCAGGCAGGATCAGTGGAGGTCTTCGATGGAGAACTCGCCAGCGATGCCATCACAGGAGATGGCGAAACCGCCGCTGAAGCGGGTGCTGAACTGGATCAGAAACCCATCGTCATCGTGTTCTTGCACGGGCAGGTTGATGGGTTTGCTACGACGCAGGGGCTTGTGTGTTTTTACTGCTTTCATCATGGTATTTCTCTATATAAATTAAATGTTTGCTCCTTGTGTTGGCAAATGACAGGTCAATGGGCGCGGTCAGCCCGGATGGCTGACAGGCGCGCAGGAATACCCAGCCCGTCTCACGGGCGTCTGCACTTTCAAGGAATATGCCAAGGAATATGCGGATGCATGGTTCACATGGGTGGGCAGATCGGGTCTGCGCCGTGAGAGCCGGGCAACGCAGGCGGACAGCCTGACGGTTCTCGAGGCGAGTAAATCAGAAGAAGGTTATGCGGGTACTGACAGGATTCATCGTGAGGTGAAGCATTGCAGGGTAAACATAAACAGGGCTGATTAACTAGCCGGCGCGCATTCTGGCCGTGAAATGAATAAAAAGCAAACAATTATTTTGTTGTGGCGTAAATAAGTGCCCGCACTTCCTCCTCATCGAATGACGAAAGGTGCTTGAATGGCCGCCACGACGCATTTCCCCTCCTGATCGCAAGGGCTTGTTTTTCATGCCTTGGCGCGGACTTTTCGGTAGAATCGTCGCTCATTTTGACGTCAGATAGAGATGAGGCGCGGTATGACGGTTCAGTTCCAGGCATTTCACAGCATCAAGGCGATCGACAATCGGGAGGTGCTGTTCAACTGGTCCAGAACCAATCCGCTCGGGGCACTGGAGCAGGTGTGGCGCCCTAAAAATCGCGACGAGCTGCAGGCGCTGCTGCGCGAATTTCCGGAGCGCAAGCTGCGGCTCATCGGCTCCGGTCTCTCCTTCGAACCCATCCACAGTGTCTATGCCGAGGGCAATCAGGCGCTGCTGGTGGACCTGCACCACCTGCGCGGCCAGCTGGCACAGACCGCCGATACGGTGACCTACCAGGCAGGCACACCGCTCGATAGCGTCTACGCCGAACTGATTGCCATGGAGCGGATGCTGCCCGCCTCCCCCGGCGTCATCGGCATCCAGACCCTGGGCGGTGCGCTCAGCACCGGCACCCATGGCCAGGGGCTGCACCAGTCAGCCCTGTGTGACGCGGTGGAGGTGCTGACCGTGATGCTGGCCAGTGGCGACATCATCCGGGTGGATCGCACCGACCCGCGCTTCGGCGCCTTCGTGATGGGGATGGGGATGCTCGGCATCCTGCTCGACGTCACCCTGCGCACAGTGCCGAACCGCATCATGCGCTGCACCAAGTTCACCACCGACTACTCCTTCCTGCTGGAACACAACGAGCGGCTGAACCGCGAACACGGTTTCGTGAAGAGCTGGTGGTTCGCCTGGACCGGTGAGAGCCACATCTGGCTGGTAGATCCCGCCAGCGAGGAGGAGGTGGCTCGCTACCGGGCCGCGGGTAGCGAGCCGCTGCTGCTGGATGGCGACATCGACGCCTGCATGAACGCCACCATTGACGCCACCCTGCAGAAGATGGCGAAGGACACCAAGGATGAGGCGCTGGCGGGGGAGCACTTCGAGACGGTGCGCCGCTTCAAGGATGCCTCGGACCTGGTGGGCAACGTCTACCAGATCCTCTGCAAGGGGATCCCGGCCCCCCAGATCAACTGCGAGGTGGCGGTGCCGCTGCATCGCATGCAGGAGGCGCTGGAGACGTTGCAGAAGTGGCAGGAGGCCAATCCCGGCGTGCTGCACTATCCCTTTATCCTGCGCTGCACCGGCCCCTCCGAGGCCTGGCTCAGTGCTGCCTATGGCCAGTCGGTGTGCTGGATTGGTTTCCTGGTCTATCTGGCGGCGGACGGCACCTTCGTCAACGGCTCCATGGAGCAGATGCGCGAGTTGCAGCAACTGCTGGTGCCCCTCGGCGGCATTCCGCATTTTGGCAAACACCTGGCGATGGATCTCTACGACTTCCCGGCTTTGCTGCCGCGCTGGCACGACTTCCTGGCTCTCAAGGGTGATCTTGACCCCCATGGCCGCTTCGAAAACCGCTGGCTTGCGGCTCTGTTTGCCAACAAGTGAGGGTGGCTGTCCCTCTCATCACGCCAGGTTTTAAGGATTTGACATGACCGATATGCAAGATACCCGCATCCCAGTGACCCTGCTGACCGGCTTTCTCGGCAGCGGCAAGACCACGCTGCTCAACCACTGGGTGAAGCAGCCCGAGCTCGGCGAGTGTGCCGTGCTGATCAACGAATTCGGCTCGGTGGGGCTGGATCATCATCTGGTACAGCAGGTGGACGAACAGGTGGTGCTGCTCGATTCCGGCTGTATCTGCTGCTCGGTGCAGGGCTCCCTGGTAGAAGCGCTGCAGGGGCTCTTTATGAAGGCCATCCAGCGCAAGATTAAACCCTTCAAGCGACTGATCATTGAGACCACGGGGCTGGCGGACCCGGCCCCCGTGCTCTTCACGTTGAGGGAGGAGGGCTTTATCGCTCAGCGCTATCGCTTCGACGGCACAGTCACAGTCGTCGATGCAGGTCATATCGAGCAGCAGCTTATCCAACAGTATGAAGCGGTGAAGCAGGTGGCGCTGGCGGATCTGCTGGTGGTGAGCAAGGGCGACCTGGTGGATGAGGAGACCCTGACACGGGTCGAGAGCCAGCTGGCGGCCCTCAATCCGGCGGCGCCCATCGAGCGGGTGATCAACGGCGAGCTGTCGCCCGCCGCGCTTGAAAAATTGGGCGCCTACAACGAGGAGGCGGGGCGCGACGTGCGTCAGCTGCTGGCCTGGCTGCGCACCGAGTCCCCCAAACAGGGGTTGGCCTCGCCGATGCAACCCAAAATGAAGCCATTCGCCGCCAAGGTGGGGACGGCTGCGCCGACCCATTTCGAGCATGGCAACATAGAGAGTTTTTCCCTGCGTATCGGCGAGCCGCTCAAGCCCTCTCGCCTACTGGCTGCCATCGATGCGGTGCAGGCGCACTATGGCGATGCCCTGCTGCGGCTAAAGGGAATATTGCAACTGGAAGGGGAGAGCCAGCCGGTGGTGATCCACGGCGTGCACGGTCAGCTCTATCCGCTGCAGGCACTAGGGGAGTGGCCGGAGGGCAAGGCCCAGTCGCGGCTGGTGTTCATCGTGAAGAGCCAGGACAAGGCGGGGATAGAGTGGTTGTTTCTGGATACCCTCAAGGCGCCCGAACCCAGTCTGGAAGAGCAGCTCAGAGCCATGCTCGGCCAGCCGGATGCCTGATAGTCTGATGTGACCCGCTTTCGTGCGGGTCTTTTTTTGTCTGAAGATGAGGTGGCTGCTCATGCCCGATAGCACACACATGGTTACCCCGGCCCAGCGCAAGTGGCTGCCTCTGCTGACGGCGGTCGGTTTCTTCATGCAGACGCTGGATGGCACCATTCTCAACACTGCCCTGCCCAGCATGGCCGAGGCGCTGGGGGAGAGCCCGCTGCAGATGCAGTCAGTGGTCATCGCCTACATGCTGACGGTGGCGCTGCTCATCCCCGCCTCCGGCTGGCTGGCGGACAGGTTCGGCACCCGTCGCATCTATCTGGCGGCCATCTTGTTGTTTACCCTGGGATCTTTGGCTTGCGCCGCCGCCAATACCCTGCCCGTGTTGGTGGCTGCCAGGGTGTTACAGGGGATAGGCGGTGCCCTGCTGATGCCGGTGGGCAGGCTGGCGGTGCTGCGGGTCTACAGCAAGCACGAACTGCTGCGGGTGATGTCGTTCGTCACCATTCCGGGGCTGCTTGGCCCCTTGATGGGGCCGGCACTCGGGGGCTGGCTGGTAGAGGTGGCGAGCTGGCACTGGGTGTTTCTCATCAACCTGCCGGTGGGGGTACTCGGTTTTCTCGCCAGTTGGCACTTCATGCCGGATCTGCGCCAGGAGACGGCGAAATTCGACTGGCAGGGGTTCGTGATGTTCAGCATCGGCATGGTGCTGGTGTCGGTAGGTTTGCAGGGATTGGGGGAGCACAGCATCTCCACCGGTTGGGCGCTGTTTGCCCTTATCTTCGGGTTGGCGGCCATGGCGAGCTACTGGCTCTACGCGGCCAATGCGCAGGAGCCGCTGTTCAGCCTGGCGCTGTTCAAGACCAACACCTTCGCCATCGGCATCTGGGGCAACCTGTTTGCTCGCCTCGGTAGCGGCGCCATGCCGTTTCTCACGCCACTGTTTTTGCAACTGGGGCTCGGTTTCTCGCCGAGCAAGGCGGGGATGACCATGATCCCCACCGTGCTGGGGGCCATGCTGACCAAGACGCTGGTGAACAAGCTCATTCCGCGCATCGGCTATCGCCGCATCCTGATCGGCAACACCCTGGCGCTCGGGGTGATGATCGCCAGCTTCTCCCTCATCGACAATCAGCTCCCCTACGGGGTGCTGCTGGGCTGGCTGATGGTGTTTGGCGCCATCAACTCGCTGCAGTTCTCCGCCATGAACACCCTGACCCTGCAGGATCTCGGTCCGACTCACGCCAGCAGTGGCAACGGCCTGCTGTCGGTGGTGATGCAGCTCTCCATGAGCCTGGGGGTAGCCATCGCCGCCAGCCTGCTTGGGCTCTTCTCCGCCGGGGCTGACGCCGCCGGCGGGCAGTGGCTGGCGGGTTTTCACCTCACCTATCTCTGTGTCGGGCTGCTCTCCATGCTGGCGGCGCTCATATTTGCCCAGTTGGAGCGGCCTCAGACCTTGAATTGATCGATGGCACTGGCCAGCTCGCTGGCCTGTTGCTCCACCTGCAGGGTAGCGGACAGGGACTCTTCGGCCTGGCCACGCACTTGGTTGGCGATGTCGCGGATCATCACGGCGTTGCGGTTGATCTCGGCGGCGACAGAACTCTGTTCCTCCACGGCGGTGGCGATCTGGGTATTCATGTCGAGCACTGCCTCCATCCGCTCCGTGATGAGATTGAGCTGCTCTCCGGCCAGCTGGGCTGCCGAGACGCTTTGCTCGCCATTGTCACGGCACTCACCAATCTGCGCCACCATGCTGGCGGTGCGTGACTGGAGGCTGCCTATGATGGTGGCGATCTCCGTGGTGCTCTGCTGGGTGCGCATCGCCAGGCTGCGAACCTCGTCAGCCACGACGGCGAAACCACGCCCCTGATCCCCGGCCCGAGCCGCCTCGATGGCGGCGTTGAGGGCCAGCAGGTTGGTCTGTTCGGCGATGGCCCGGATCACGTCCAGCACGCTGCTGATGGTCTGGCTCTCCTGCGACAGGGCTTCGCCCTCATGGCCGGTTTCATCCAGCCGCTCCGAGAGTTGGCGTATGGTCTGGCCGGTCTGCTGCACGCTGTCGCGGCCCTGTTCGGCGGCGCTGTGGGTGTCGCGGGCGCTGGCGGCGGCGGTTTCTGTGTTGTCTGCAATATTGGCGATGGTGGATTCCATCTCGGTGGCGGCGCTGGCCACCAGATCGCTCTCCTCAAGCTGTTTTGACAAGGCCTGCTGGGTCAGCTCTGCCTGTTGGCTCAGCAGCCGGGTCTGGGACTCCAGGTGCCCGACCGAGCCTTTCACCCGTTCGATAAGGGCGTGAAAGTGATCCAGCATGGTATCGAAGTCACGGCCCATGGCGGCCAGTTCGTCCTTGCCGGTCAATCTGGCACGCAGGGTGAGATCGTTGTTGCTGGTGACCCGACGCATCACGTCGGCCAGCTTGTCGAGGCCGCTCATGATGTTGCGACCGATGGCAAGGTTGAGCAGCAGGGCGGTGATGATGCCAACGGCACACAACATGATCATCATCCAGGTCTGGCGATCATGCTGGGCATTGACGTAGGTGGTCAGCTCCTTGAGCAGGGTGGCGCTTGCCGAGGCCATCTTCTGCTCTTTCTGGATCAGGCTTGCGCGCAGGCCATCCTTGCCGGTCAGACCCAGTTGCTGTTCAGCGCTAACCAGCTCCTTGAAGTACTGGCGGTAGCGCTGGAGCAGCTCGGCCTGTTCCGGATTGGCGGCCAGCGCCTCGGCCAGCGGCGTTGCGTTGGCTTCCAGCTGATCCAGGTAGCGTGCATCCCGGCGCAGCATGAAGTCCTTCTCGTTGCGGCGCAGCTGCAACAAGATGACTTCAAGGCGGGGATCGTCGCGCTCCTTGAGGGCCGACTCAAGCGCATGGGTGGCGGCCCTGAGCTTGCCGTAGAGGCCTGCTTCCGGCGTGAGGCCGATCCGTTCCTGCTCGCTCTGCAGTCGTTTGAATTCAGCCTGGTAGTCATCGAGTGCACCACCGAGCACGGTCAGGTGCGCGTCCATCTCCGCTGGCAGGTAGCCTTGAAGCTGCTGGATGGTCTCCCGGATCCGCTGGCTCTGGGCGGCGAACTCGGTGATCAGGGAGGGATCCTTGCGCAGCAGGTATAGCTTCTCGTCGAGCGCCAGCTGGGTGCGTTCGGAGTCAAGCTGCTGGGTCAGTCGCTGTGCCATGGCAAGCTGCTCGTTTCGCTCCGAGAAGTAGGATAGGCCTCCGACCAGCAGCAGCTGGATCAGGGTGATGAGGAAGGCGGACCAAAGTAACTTCTGTTTGACGCTCATTACTGCCTCACAGCAACAGGGGAAGTACCCGTCATTATCGTTCAGTCGAGCAAAAACTTTAATATTATGTTTATTGTCAATAAGTTGCCGCTTTGTCTGTCACCTGACAGTTTGTGAGGAGGACAGACAATCTCGTTCGGGATCAGGCAGTTGTTTTGTTGGTGGCTAGCCGCCCACAAAGTGAGGAAGTACTTCCTCATGGCAGCATGGAAGACAGTCATCAGGGGGATTGTTGTCGTGAGCGTGGCATAAGGCCGCCCCCGGAGCGGTGACGCGGCTCTTGGGCCCATAGGAGTGGGACGGATTCAGGTCGTTGCCACGGGCAGATAGCTGACCTCACAGGGCAGCTGTGCCAGCACCTGGGGCAGGTGGGCGGTTTCCAGCAGAAAGGTGTGTTCCGGGTGACCCGGGGTCCAGGTAAAGGCGTGATGGGCGAGCAGCTGCGGATCTATCAGCAGCGGGATGTCGGCGCGCGGCAGAAAGGGGCAGACGGCTCCCGGCAGGCAGCCGATCTGTGTCTGCATCTCCTCGGCCGTGCAGATGGAGGGTTTGGCTCCCAGGGTGGCCTTGACTGCCTTGTTGTCGAGCCGCCCGTCCCTGTGGGTCAGCAACAGGGCGAAACGGCCATCCTTGAACTTGAGAAACAGGGTCTTGCTGAACTCCGCCTGCCAGCCAAGGCGTGCCTTGACCTGCTCGTCGGTGGCGTAATCGAGGATGGGCTCGTGTTGATAACGCTGATGGGGTAGATCGGCGAGCAGCTGGCAGTTGAAGTGATGGATGGTATCGAGTGGCATCTATTCCTCCTTTTCATGGGAATTATCCTGCCAGCAGGGCAGGGCAATGGCCAATCACGCTTTCTAATCTGCCATAAGCGACAAGGGCACCGAGGTGCCCTTGTCGATCAGCTGTGCTGCAATGCCGGTGCTTCCCAGTGAAAGGAAATGGGGTAGAGCCGCTGGGAGGCCTTGTCATAGGCTTGCCACAGCTCATCCATGGTGCGGCCATCGAGCGGATGGCGCAGGGCCGGGGCCAGCTCGGCCAGCGGCCACAACACGAAGGCGTTGGTGAGGATCTCGCCGCGTGGCAAGGTGATCGGTGTGTCGCAAACCAGATCGCCATAGAGCAGCAGGTCGAGATCCAGGGTGCGGGGAGCGAACTTCTTGGCATCCGCTTCGCGGCCGTGGGCAAACTCCATGGCGCGCAGGCGCTGGCAGACGGTCGCCAGTGGAAGATCGGTCTGCGCCGCCACCACCAGGTTGTAGAAGGGGCGGCCATTGAAGCCTACCGCCTCGCTCTCGAATACCCGTGACACCAGCAGCTCGCCAAACTCGCCGTACAGGGCATCAAGGCCGGCGCGGATATGGCGCTCCCGCTCTATATTCGAGCCCAGGCTGATATAGAGGGTGGTCATCAGTTGGCGCTCGCTACCGGTGTGCGATGGCGCAGGATCTCGACGCCGACGCCTTCGGCATTGGGTACGGCACCGGGCTTGGTGAGAGTCACTTTGACCCACTGTACCCGCTCATCGGCAAGCACCAGGATGGCGACCTGTTCGGCCATGGTTTCGACCAGTTCGACTACCTTGCCGCTGACATGTTCACAGATCCGGTTGGAGAGGTCGGCATAATCCAGTGCCAGCTTGATATCGTCGGTTGCGGCGGCGGGGCGGTTGTCGAACCCCATCTCAAGGTCAAACCGGAGTTTCTGGCGAATGCCCTTCTCCCACTCATATACACCTATGGTGGTCAAAACCTCGAGTCCGCGAATAAACACCTTGTCCATGACTGTACTTCTTCTTTACTCTTGATGGGCTGTGATGACAGCGCAGGGATGCTGGCCGGGCGACATGCTTGCCGAGGCTGTCTGGTTGGGCAAAGGGTCCAAGCCAGCGTATGTGGCCCGCATCATACCCCATTCATATCGTGGTAAAAACGACCAAGATGACGGCCCTGACGATTTTGATGATTATTCTGGCCTACCTGGGTGGTTCACTATCCAGTGCTGTGCTGGTCTCCCGCTTCACCGGTCTGCCTGATCCGCGGGATCATGGCTCCCACAATCCGGGGGCGACCAATGTGCTGCGCCTCGGTGGCCGGATGGCGGCTCTGGTGGTCTTGCTGCTCGATGTGATCAAGGGAATGGCCCCCGTCTATCTCGCCTGGTTTCTGCAAATCAAACCCGTCTACCTCGGCTTTATCGGCGTGGCGGCCTGTCTTGGCCACATGTATCCCCTCTTCTTCCATTTCCGGGGAGGCAAGGGGGTAGCGACGGCGCTGGGCACCATGCTGCCCATCGGTTATGGCATGGGAGGCGCCGTGATAGGTACCTGGCTGCTGGTAATGCTGGTGAGTGGCTACTCCTCTTTGGCTTCCATCATTACCGTACTGTTGACGCCGCTCTTTACCTACCTGCTCAAACCCGAATATACCTTGCCGGTTTCGCTGCTCTCCTGCCTCATCTTGATCCGCCATCACGAGAACATTGCCCGTTTGCTCAAGGGGGAAGAACCCAGGGTGTGGGGGCGCAAGCGCAGGGCCAGTGAGGGGGAAGTGGAGGAAATGGGGCGCGTTGAGCAAAAAAGAGACGAACGAGACAAAAAGTGAAATTTCCCGTTGACCACCAGCCCTAAAATCCGTTTAATAGCGCCCACGCCCAGATAGCTCAGTCGGTAGAGCAGGGGATTGAAAATCCCCGTGTCGGCGGTTCGATTCCGTCTCTGGGCACCAAATTTTGGTGTCATGAAATAAAAATTTGTTCATGCGCAATGGTTTGAAGTGTGCCGGCTTAGCTCAGTAGGTAGAGCAACTGACTTGTAATCAGTAGGTCACCAGTTCGATTCCGGTAGCCGGCACCATTTGCCCAGATAGCTCAGTCGGTAGAGCAGGGGATTGAAAATCCCCGTGTCGGCGGTTCGATTCCGTCTCTGGGCACCACTTACAATTCCTCCTTAGTTCAGTCGGTAGAACGGCGGACTGTTAATCCGTATGTCACTGGTTCAAGTCCAGTAGGAGGAGCCAACACAAAAGCCCAGCTGAAAAGCTGGGCTTTTTTTATCCGTTTCGTCATGGTGACGAGCGGCTCGCCTGTTGCTGTCGTCGGCCGTCACCATCTGTCGCCGGGCGTTGACTGCTTGTTGCGTCAAGCCATCTCATCCGCAAACAGGGTTCCACCTTGATCCATTATGGGGATCCGGGGCCTGGATGGCCGGAGAATATCGCTTCCTCATTATTAATCTGCAGATGACTGGCTATAGTAAATAATAAAGTCAATTACTTTATAATCGACATTTACAATGCGGTTTATCTGTTCTATATTTATTTGAATGGTTGTTTTGTTATGCAGTTGAAGTTCATTTTATAGCTGATAGAACAATTAAATGCAGTCTATTTGATGAGATATATGGGGAATGTTATGCATAATGAACGTTATCTTGATACAGCCGAACTGGATAAATTAAATTCCGGCGGTGATATAACCATGCCAGTATCATTTATCCTTGATATATCTCGTTCCAAATCACTGCAAGATGTATTGAATGTAGTGGCAAACTGGATTCACCATTTATTTAAAGCAGAACGAGTCAGCATTACAATTAAAGAAAATGAACATTTCCTGAAGCTTTATTCCATTTCCGGTAATCGGGCCATTCCTCTTGATTTTCTTATGCCCATTAAAGACACATTTGTCGGTGGTGTATTTTCATCGGGTCGTTTGGCCATCTGTGATGATTTGAGCATGTCTGACAAGCTGGACTGCCAGATGTTGTATCACAAGGGGATGGGCTGTTGCATGGATGCCCCCATGCTGCAAGGTGACAACTGTATCGGCACCCTGAATGTGGCGCATCAGGATAAATTTTTTTACTCAACGAGAGACGCTGTCATTTTGCAGTGTCTGGCCCATTGGCTTGCCCTCAATATCCAGCTCTATCTGCAAGTCGATGAAATGAAAGTGCTGGCTTCTACCGATTATCTTACCGGCATATACAACCGCAGGGCATTCATGGCAGAAGGGCAGAGCCGGGTCGCCCATTCGTTATTGACGGGGGTTCCCGGCGTTGTTGCCCAAATCGATGAAGCTTGAGTGGAACTAACTGAGGACTCGGTGATCTGATCATCACCATCCTCTTCAAGTCTGCATTATGGGCACGTCGCTTCACCCCATCACCAACTGGCCTAAATACAACAAGTCTTTGATTAATCGTGGTTCACTCACCTTCTGGGTTGATGCCGAGGCCATGAGCAACTGGTTTCACCACGACCATCATGGACGGCGGGGCCGTAGCCAGCTCTACACCGACCAAACCATCGCCACCTTCCTGATGCTCAAGGGGATGTTCAACCTCACTCTGCGGGCAACCCAGGGACTACTAGACTCCCTGTTCGAGTTGATGAATGTGCCGTTGTGTGCACCGGACTATAGCTGTGTCAGCAAGCGAGCACGTACGGTGACAGTGGCCTATCGACAGCCCCCAAAGGGACGCATTACCGACTTGGTTATCGACTCAACCGGGCTGAAGGTGTTTGGTGAAGGCGAGTGGAAGGTCAGAAAACACGGCGCCGAAAAACGGCGAGTCTGGCGCAAGTTGCATCTGGCAGTAGACCCGGTAACCCACGATATCGTGGCGGCGGAGGTGTCATTAGAAAATGTCCATGATGCCGAGGTGTTGCCGACCTTGCTCAATCCACTGCGGCGCAAGCTGGGACGAGTTTATGCAGATGGCGCCTATGACAGCAAAGCCAGCCATCAGCTTATCTCGCGCAAAGGGGCGACAGCCTGTATCCCGCCTCGCAAGAGCGCGGGGTTATGGAAAAAAGGACATCCAAGAAATGACGTTGTGCTGGTGATACGCAAGGAAGGGCTGGCGCACTGGAAGAAGATATCGGGGTATCACCGTCGCTCACTGGCAGAGACGGCGATGTATCGGTTCAAGCAGTTGCTGACGGGGAAAATCAGTCTGCGTAACTACAATGGTCAGGTGGGAGAAGTCATGGCGTATGTCAGCGCCATAAACAAACTGAATACCTTGGAACTACCTGTCAGACAGCCCCGAGTGTAGCGGTCACCCAGGGCAGGCGAAGTCATGACTTTCTGGCTAATTTGGGAAACAACGCCGGGGTTCCCTGTACCGTGGCGATTCTTGATATCGACAATTTCAAGGAGTTGAATGATCGCTATGGTCATGAGGCGGGAGACCTCGTGCTCAGGCAGTTGGCTGCTGCCGTTTGCACCGTCGTCCGGGAGCATGATGTATTTGCCCGCATTGGCGGGGAAGAGTTTGCATTGATTATTGCCGGGGGCTCCCATGATGACAGCGATGATATTTTTGAAAAAATAAGAGCCTTGATTGAAGAGTTGCTTATCGAATATGGCGAATACACCATTCAAGTCACGACCAGCATAGGGGCGTCAGTCTCTACCCCTGCGGATGTCGAGATCGGACATCTTCTGCGAAGAGCGGACATGGCGCTCTATCAAGCCAAGAGTGCCGGCAAGAACAGGGTAATCTTCGAGTTGTAACTGACGTTCTGCACTGGCCTGCGAAGGTGGACGGATCGCTGGGGCAGGCCCTGTCGCCCGCAATGCTGCGGGCATCGATCTTCCCCGAAAATTTACCTAGCATGGAAACTTTGGCGAGCCAAACATGCCGCCGTTACCTTACTGTCGAGAGAATCCACAAGATGAAAATGCGTCCCCTGTTGTTGCTGAGTGCCCTGCTGCTGGGCGGGTGTAGCGTCAATCCCTATCGTTGGCCCGGCAGTGAGCCCCAGACGCCTGCGCCGAGCGAGCCAGTCACCCAGCCTCCCGTGACTCAACCCGAGGTGAAACCACCGGTACAAAAACCGGTGGCACCGACCGCGCTGGCCGTGGCCATGGCGGATGCCTTCGTCCAGGCCCCCGAGGTGCGGGAGCTGGCCAATGGCAACCCTGTACTGCTGCTCACGCCACCCCAGAATGGAACGGGGGAATCTCTCGACACGCGCCCCATGGCGGCGGCCATGATCAAGCGGATCCAGTCCAAAAGCGAGTTTCGCTTCGTCGACCCGGGCCAGGTCGCGGCCATCACCAGCCAGCTCGAATATCAGCAAGGGGGAGTCAATCCTGCCTCTTTGGTCCGCCTGGGGCGCCAGACCGGGGCGGGTTACATGCTCTACGGGGATCTGGTGCAACAGGGGGGACGCTATCGGCTTGCCATGAGCCTGATGGATCTGCGCAGTGGTGAACTGCTCTGGAATGCGAGCCGCTTCGCCAGCCGATAGTTTGGACTTTGTCGGGGTCACCACGGCACCAGGCCAGAGGTGACCCTTGCGGGCCGGTGGGGGGGATGGCCCCCCTTCAGTAGATACCGGTTGTCGCGTTCCTTTACCCTTTACCCTTTATCCTTTCCCCTGCGCATACGCTATGGCCAGCGAGGCCGATAGTGATTGCTCGCTTGCCATCATCAACAATTCCTCACACCAGCGCCGCCATGGCAGTCGGTAGCACGCCACCTTGTCTCAGAGCATCGGGAAGTAGCAGGCGGAGATATCGACGGGCTGATCCGGGCAACCCGGCTGATAAAACTGCCAGCCGGCGTCCGAGAAGGCGCGCAGCTCGCTCTCGACAAATGTCAGCGCCAGGCTCATGGCCTGCAGGGCATCAATACCATGGATAAAGGTCTTGTCACGCAGGCCGGCGAGCTTCACCTTGCAGCGATAGTCACCGTTGGCGGATCTGGTGTCAGGTCTGGGCCTGTGGATGGCGATCTTCAGGCGAAGTTGCTCACCCTCTGGGTTGACGACATCGAACCTGGCGGTGACTAGGGTCTTCTTCATCCGGATATTCCTTTTCCGTTGGTGGGTTCAAGCTTGAGGAGCCCTGGTCGGGGACCAGAAGGAGCTCTGGGGTATCAGCCTAATGGAACCTGGAGACTCAAACAATCTGCTGTCAGCTCATGGCAGATGCCAAAATGAATCAGAGCCCCTCATGCTGGTGTTGCTGAATACCGGCAAAGAGCGCGGTTGATTACCAGGTTGAACATTATTTGCGCATCAAGATTCATCGCTGATTGAATTTGATGTTCGCTCCGGGTCCGGCACGGTACGATATTTTGACAGTCAGCCAGCCTTTCGCTGCCTGAGGCTCGCAGGAGGAGACGGAATGGAGCTTTCGGTCAAGCAACTCTATGAAGTGATGGCCCAACTGCCGGATCCTCTCTTTATCCTGAGCGAAGATGGCTACTACATCGAATATCTGGGCGGGATGGAGGAGCAGTCCTATCAGGACGGCAACCCCCTGACGGGAAAGAGACTGTTCGACGTACTGCCTGCGGTGATGGCGCAATGGGTGATGGAACAGGTGATGCTGGCGCTGGATAGTGGCCAGATCCAGGTGGTGGAGTATGATCTTGCGGCCACTGAGGTGGCGGGGATCGATGCAGCCGTCGGGCCGCAAGGGATGCAGCGATTCGAGGGCAAGATTGCCCCCTTGCCCTCTCTGTATGAGGGGAAGCGAGCGGTCGTCTGGGTAACCCGCAATATTACCTGCCAGCACGAGCTGCAGCAGCGACTGAAATTGCAAAGCGAAACCGATCAGCTCACCGGTCTCTACAACCGGCGATTCTTCTTCGATCACTGGGCCCGGTTGCAGCAGGGGGAGGGTCATGGCCTCATCATGCTGGACATCGACCACTTCAAGCAGGTCAACGATCGTTTCGGCCATCAGGAAGGGGATCGGACGTTGCAACGCTTCTGCGAGTGTGTGGCGACCCAGTTGCGCAGCGAGGATCTCTTTGTTCGTAGCGGCGGCGAGGAGTTTCTGGTGCTGCTGCCGCGACTGGACGAACTGACGTTATTGCGCATTGCGGAGCGGATCCGTGCGGCTGTGGCAGCCCTGGCCGCCGACCCTGTTACGCTGACCGTCAGTCTGGGTACGACGCTGGTGCGACCGGGTGAGGATATCAATCTGGCATTGGCGCGCGCCGACGAGTGGCTCTATCGTGCCAAGCGGGCAGGGCGCAACCGGGTGGCTCACTGCCCATCGCGCTGACGGCCGGCCATCAGCGATTAATAATATCGTCCACCTTCGCTATTATTTCATTGAGGTGGAATTAAGCTCATTTTATTTATTGAAGGTTTTTTACGCCATCATGTTAATATTAATAGGTCGGCCTGGTCTCATTAATCTTGTTGAGAAAAAGGTCGTGGTTTTACCATTATGTTATCAGGACGCTGTCGCACAGCCCTGACAAGACTGGAATGATACATTTTATTGTTTTTTGAAACATCTCGGTTTAAACGGTCATGAATTATTAACCTTGACCTTGATGATGATTTCAATGATGGTAAAACGGCATTTTCGTATTGCCCCGGCGTGCATTATTGAATGTCGGTGGATTTATTATGGTACGAAGTATTCGATATTTTATTGAATATCGCTTGCCAGTTATTTCTGGCCAATAAAAATAATGATGACAGAACAATAAGGTATGTATCGCAATGAGTCTTGCTATTGCAGAAAAGAGTAATACTGTTTCAAAGTTGAAATGGGAGAAAAGTGATTCGGTATGGACCATGGGGCTATATGCCACAGCAGTGGGTGCCGGCACTTTATTTCTCCCGATTACCGTAGGCAGTAACTCCCCGGTTATCTTGCTGTTTATTTTATTACTGGCGTTTCCACTTTCTTATTATTCTCACCGGGCGTTGAGCCGGTTTGTGCTCTCCAGTTCCCATCGGGAGGGAGACATCACCCGTAAGTATTCACCGGAACAGTATTGACACAGGAAAAATGAGACGATCGTCTCTTGATCCCACTTTCCTGCTTGCTTGATCCTGCTCCTTAGATACGCTCCCCCCATGAGCAAAAACACCATGCATTCCGCGGGAATGCCCACCACTCTGGAGCAGGCCAACGAGCTGATTTATAAGCTCCTCGACCGCATCGCCGAGCTGGAGGACCGCCTCAATCAGCACAGCGGCAACTCCTCCAAGCCGCCTTCCAGCGACGGCCCCGGTGCACCGCCGCCGGCCCGCAAGCGTCCGGCGTCCGGCAAGCAACGGGGGGCGCAGCCCGGTCACAAGGGACATCGCCGCGAGCGGCATCCGCTTGATGCCCGCCTGACCCTGGTCCCGCATTACCCTGCCGCCGATTGCGCTTGCTGTGGCGGGGACATGGTGGCCCATGCCAAACCCTATCAGGTTCATCAGGTGTTCGAGCTGCCCGAGGTGAGCTATCTCGTCACCGAACACCAACTGTATCGTGCGACCTGCTCACGGTGTATCGGCACGACCCAGGCCGCACTGCCAGACAACGTCAGCAGCAGCCAGATGGGGGCCAATCTGCTCAGCTACATCGCGCTGCAAAGCGGCCAGTTTCACCAGAGCGTCAGCCAGATACAGCAGCAGCTCAAACAGCATTTCGGCCTGAGTTTTAGCCGGGGCGCCATCAGTGAGGCGCAGGGGCGGGTGAGTGCCATGCTCACCCCGACCTACCAGGCCATCAAGCAGCAGGTGCAGACGGCCACCCACGTTCATGCCGATGAGACCCGGCATCAGCGGGGTGGAGAGCGCCGCTGGATGTGGCTGGCGCTGAGCAAGATAGCCGTCTGCTTCATGACGGCCTATGGCCGTGGTCAGGAGGCGGCCAAGCGGCTGCTGGGCGCCGAGTTTGACGGGGTGCTGGTGACCGACCAGTACGCCGGCTACCGGTTTATCGACGCCGACCAGCGGCAACTGTGCTGGGCCCACGTGGCCCGCAATCTCGTGGCCATCGCCGAGAGTAGCGAGCAGTGCAACCAGCCCATCGGTGCCCGGTTGGTCTTGCTGGCGGATGCGGTGTTTCGTACCCGGCACCGTTGGGAAAGCGGTGCGTTGAGCAAGCAGAAATACCTGCGCAGGCTCGCGCGTTACCGGCAAAGCTGGCGAAGCCAGTTGGAGCGCGGCGCCCTGTTGTGCAGCAAACGCTACCGTGGACGATGCCAGTTGCTGCTGCGGGATGACGAGATGCTGTGGCGGTTTATGACTGACGACGAAATAGCGCTGACCAACAACGAGGCGGAGCGGGCGCTGCGTGGCTATGTGCTCTGGCGCAAGGGTAGCTACGGCGTGTGGTCTCACCGGGGCGAGCTGTTTCGCCAGCGCATCCTGTCGTTGGTGGAGACCGGCAAGCGATTGGGCCGCTGCCCACAGGAGTGGTTGAGGGCCGTGGTCAGGGCGTGCATCGAGAAGACAGATTATCCCATCCCGGCAGAACTGATGCCGTCAACCCCGTCCTGGTGAATAGATACCATCACCCATGTGGTGGTGGAGCACTTTGGCGCCAGAGCCGGCCAGTTGCTGATGCTGGTCTACCTGATGGCCTTCTACCCCATCATTCTGGTCTACAGCATCTCCATCACCAATGCGATCCAGAGCTTTCTGGTGAACCAGCTGGGGAGTGCCGCGCTCCCTCGTGGCTGGCTGGTACTCGGGGTCATGCTGGGTCTGCACCTGATCCTGCTGGCGGGCAAGCATATAGTGGTATCGGCCATCAGCGTGCTGGCCCTGCCCATGGTGGCGTTTCTGCTTGGCCTCTCCTTCTATCTGCTGCCCCAGTGGAGCCTCTCCTATTTTACCGAGAGCCAGGCGGTGGATTGGTATGATCCCGCCTTCTGGAAATCCCTCTGGCTTATCGTGCCTGTGATGGTGTTCTCCTTCAGCCATGCTCCCATCATCTCCTCATTCAGCGCCGCCCAGAAGAAGCGGGATCATCAGCATGCGGACCAGCTCAGCAGACGCATCATCAAGTGCAGCAGCCTGCTGATCTGCGGCAGCGTGATGTTTTTTGTCGTGAGCTGCGTGATGAGCCTGAGCCAGGCCGAGATGGCGCTGGCTCGTACCGACAATATCTCCGTGCTGTCGGCGCTGGCGAACAAGTTCTCCAACCCGTTGATTGCCTATGTGGGGCCGCTTATCGCCATCCTGGCCATGTCGAAATCCTTCCTCGGCACCTCCATGGGGGTGAGCGAAGGAACGGTGAGCATGGTGAGTGGCGCCTGCCAGGGGCTCGGGCTCTCCCTCAAGGAGTCGACCATTACCCGGGTTTCCTCCCTGATCCTGTTCGTCGTGACCGGGGTCATCACTTACCTCAATCCCAACGTGCTCGACATCATAGAGCGCATCAGCGGGCCGCTCATCGCCGTGATCCTGTTTCTGCTGCCTGCCTGTTCCATCTATCGCTTGCCCGCGCTCAAGCGCTATCGCGGGGCGAGCACCCTGTTTGTGCTGGTGATGGGGCTGCTTGCCATCTCGGCCCTTATCTACGATCTGTTCTGACGAACCGGATCCGGCACAAAGCAAAAAGGGCGGCTCATGGCCGCCCTTTTCATATTTCTGGCTGTCAGCCAAACAGGGTCGAGATGTTCTGTCCCGCCATCAGCAGGCCGATGGCCAGGGCGCTGAACCAGACCAGGGTCGCCGTGACCAGTAAATAACCGCCAGCGACGAACAGGCCATCGCGCTGCAGCATGCCGGTGCTTAGCAGCAAAATGGCCCAGGCCGGCATGGCGTTGGTGAAGGGGATGGCACCCAGAGGCAGCATCAGCAGCAGGGCTGCCAGCATGATCAGCAGGCCATTGCAGCGGTTGATGGTGGTGCCGCCAGTCAGCAACAGCAGGCGCGGGCGGATGAAGCGATCGATGCGGGCCAGCAGATCCGCCCCCTTGTGCAGGGTCGGCTTGAGCTGATCCGCAGCGAAGCGGCGTTCCATCAGAAAAGCAGGCAACCAGGGCACCCGGTTGAGAGTGATGCCGATGCCGATAAACAGGATCAGCAGACCAAACGGGGTGCTGACGCCCGGAATGGAGACCGGCAGCAGGAAGGGCACGGTGAGCAGCACGCAAAACAGCAGCATGCCCTGTTCCCCCACCAGGGTCAGCATCTGGCGCAGGCTGATGTGACTCTCGTCGATGGCGTGTGCCGTGGACCGCAGGGTATCAGAGAGCGTGCTTTGTGGATCTTTGAGTTGCGCGGCAACCATGCCTGATGTCCTTCTGATGAGTGCTGAGGGTCACCATGACCCGGTTGTGCGTCAGAATACGGGGGCAAGGTTAATAGCGGATGAATAGGGGGGGCAGGTAGCGAAGCGCCGCCCCGATCGGGCGGCGAGGCGAGCGGATCACTTGATGCCGAATGTGATGCGGCTGAGGGGCTCGTTGACGTTGAACAGCTTGTATTGCACGTCGCTGGCGCCCATGGCAAGCACTCGCTGTTCGTGCATCTGCACGTATTGCCGTGCGCTCGCCTCATCCTCGAACAGATAGATGCCACCCGCTTCGCCGGTGCGCGGGTTCTCCGTCCATATCTTGGAGATAAACCCGGGCTCGCGGGTGATGGATTCGGCCAGCGGCACGGCGGCCTCGGTCAGTGCCGGCCCCATCTGCTCGGCGGGAAAGGTGAAATGGATTTGCAGCAAACTGGGCATGACGGCTTCTCCTGTTGAATGATACGACTCGTCGCATCATAGGAAGCCGGCATTTTGGCTGCAAGAAGGCACATTTTAGTGGCATAGTTACCCTGAAGTAACCATTAGCGAGGTACGCCTTGAACCCGCCCCTCTGTCCTGCCTACGAGGTATTGCGACTGCTGAACGGAAAATGGAAACCGGCCATCCTGTTTCATCTGCAAAGCCAGACTCTGCGTTTTGGCGATCTGCGTCGCCGTTTGCCCGCCGTCAGCCAGAAGGTGCTCACCGCCCAGCTCAAGGAGCTGGAGAGTGACGGTGTCATCAGCCGGACCCTCTACCCCAGCGTGCCTCCCCGTGTGGAGTATGCCCTGACACAATTGGGTACGGCTTTGCTGCCCCTGTTGCAACAGATGCATGACTTTGCTCTTGCCAACGCCGGGTTGCTGACACAGCAGCAGGATGTGACTTAGGCCTCCTGGGGCCGGCCATGTCTCATATCCGCAGATGATCAGGGGAGGGATGCCCTTCGCCAGGGGATGAGCCTGACCCGATACCCGGTGTCAGTGAGCTCTCGCTGCACTCTTTCCTTGCGCCAGTTCCCGAATGCCTGCGCTCATATCCAGCCAGATCTGTCCTGTTCGTGGGTCACGCCCGTTTTCCTGCCATATCGCAGCCAGATCATTCCTGGTGATGACGGATCTTCCCGATGTTGGCTCGCGCGTGGTCAAGAGGCGCCCCTGATTTGGCTGCGCCGTTCTGGTGCGCCCGCCATGACCTGCCCTGTCACGGGGCGGTCGAGGGCTGGATGGCGCATCTCGTGCGCCAACTTGGTGCGTCAAGTGCTAGGTTATAAGTTAATCATTTGATTTTATTTGGTTTTAATTTTTGGCTCACTTTATGCTTTTTATCTGTCAGGTGGTGTCTGCGGCCATCGGTGACAGCAGTCATGATGGCGCTCCTGTGCAGACCCCTCCCCGTGCCGGGCACGGGCGTGATTTTGGCAAGCCGTGAACAGTGCTGCGGCCGCCACGGATTCAATCAAGGAAACGGAGCCGGTCATGGACCGGCACGACAGGGAAGGAGAGTGCTCTATGGTCAAAAAATGGATGATGGCGGGTTTGCCAATACTGTCTGCCTTGCTGGTTACCCCAAGTTGGGCCGAAGAGGTCGCTCAGGTGCAGGCTGCGGCCACTATCACCATCAACAAGGGGGACAATACCTGGATGCTGCTGTCGGCAGCGCTGGTGATCCTGATGTCGATCCCCGGTCTGGCGCTCTTCTACGGCGGCCTGGTTCGCGCCAAGAACATGCTGAGCGTATTGATGCAGGTATTCACTCTGTTTGCCCTCATCTGCGTGCTGTGGGTGATATACGGTTATTCGCTGGCCTTCACCGAAGGAGGCAGCTTCTACGGATCCTTCAGCAAGGTGCTGCTCGCGGGGGTCACACCTGATTCTATCGCCGCCACCTTCAGCAAGGGGGTCGGCATCAGCGAATTCATCTACGTGGTGTTCCAGGGGGCATTTGCCGCCATCACTTGCGGCCTGATCGTGGGAGCCTTTGCCGAGCGCATCAAGTTCTCCGCCGTGCTGCTGTTTTCGGTGATCTGGTTTACCTTCGCCTATATCCCGCTGGCCCACATGGTGTGGTACTGGGCGGGCCCCGATGCCTACACGGACGCCGCCGCAGCTGATGCTGCAAACGCCACCGCGGGCTATCTGTTCCAGCATGGGGCCCTCGACTTTGCCGGTGGCACAGTGGTGCATATCAACGCCGCCGTGGCCGGTCTGGTCGGCGCCTATCTGGTGGGTAAACGCCTGGGTTACGGTCGCGATCCCATGACTCCCCACAGCCTCACCATGACCATGATCGGGGCCTCCCTGCTCTGGTTTGGCTGGTTCGGTTTCAACGCGGGGTCGGCTCTGGAGGCCAACGGCACGGCGGCGCTGGCCTTCGTGAACACCTGGGTGGCCCCGGCGGGTGCGGCCCTCTCCTGGACCTTGGCCGAGTGGGTGATGAAGGGACGTCCCTCCCTGCTGGGCGCCGCTTCCGGTGCCGTCTCCGGTCTGGTGGTGATCACGCCGGCGGCCGGCTTTGTCGGGGTCGGCGGGGGGCTGGTGATGGGGCTTATCAGCGGTGTGGCCGGCCTGTGGGGGGTGCACGGTCTCAAGCGCTGGCTGGGCGCTGACGACAGCCTGGACGTATTCGGGGTGCACGGGGTGTGCGGTATTCTCGGCGCCTTGCTGACCGGTGTCTTTGCCAGCCCGGATCTGGGCGGTACCGGGGTGTGGGACTATGTTTCCAACCAGGTGGCCGATGGCTACTCCATCCTGGCCCAGGTGAAGGTTCAGGCCATCGGGGTAGGGGTCACCATCCTCTGGTCCGGCGCCGTGGCTGCGGTGGCCTACAAGGTGATCGATATGGTGATCGGATTGCGGGTGAAGGACGATGCAGAGCGGGAGGGGCTGGATGTCACCACCCACGGCGAGAAGGCCTACAGCATGTGATCCTGGTTATGCCAGAGCACAAAAAAACCGCCGGGAGACCGGCGGTTTTTCATTGTTATCGAGAGAGGGCGAGCGGCTTAGTTGACCACGGCGACGTTGATGGTGCCGTTGCCCTGGGTCATGCGAACCCGGGCGCCCGGGACGAAGGTCGGGCTGGCTTTCTGGACCACCACGATGGATTCCCCGGTCTCTTTCTTGATCTCGAGCTCGACGCCATCAACCTGGTTGAACTTGTCTCCGGCGGCCTTGCCTGCGGCTGCACCGGCGATGGCGCCCCCGGCGGCAGCCAGGTCACGGCCGGTACCGCCGCCAATGGTGCTGCCCAGCAGGCCGCCGACCACGGCGCCACCTATGGTGCCGAGCAGGGCGTTCTCTTCGGCCTGGATCTTGACCGGACGGGTCGAGATGATGGTGCCGTAGCTGACGGTTTGTACCTGTTTGGCGCGATCCTTGGTGTAGACATCGCCGGAGTAAACATCGCTATTGGCGCAGCCAGTGATGGTGGTGGCGGCAAGCATGGCAATGATGGTCATACGTTTAAACATGGTGGTTCTCCTGCACTGCACGCAATTTGAACAATCTGGTTGGTGAGTCGCACTTTACTCCAACCCGGTTGCACATGAAATTGGCAAAATGTAACCAATTATGTGTCCTGAGGGTGGCTTTGTCCTTGAATCCAGCCTGTACCAGAGAGTTTTTTCACCAGCACCAGGCGATCTTCTCCCGGGCCGAAGTAGCCTGAGACTTCCTCCATCAGCTGGTAGCCGAGGCGGTAGTAGAGACGCTGAGCCGGGTTGGCGGGATCGACGGTGAGGCGCAGCTCGTCGACGTTCAGGGCGCGCTGGTTCACCTCCATCTGGCGCATCATCCGCTCGGCCAAACCGAATCCGCGTGCCTCTGGCAGCACCGCCAGCGACAGCACCCAGCCTTGCGCGCGATCCTGGCCAAATCCCCCCAGCACATAGCCCACCAGATGCCCTTCATGCTCTGCCACCAGCAGCAGCTGTGGCCACAGATCCATGGCCTGGCGGAAGAAAAAGGCCGGATAGAGATCCTCGCCAAAGACCTTGGCATCGATCTGCCAGATCCCGTGCATGTCGGCATGGGTGGCGGTGCGCAAAACGGGCGGGGTGTGGTGCATCAGGACTCCATGGTTGCAGTAGTTCGCCGTTGAGCGGGAGGTCAACGGCAACAAAGGAGCCATAGGGTACTGGCCATCCCTTGCCCGATGCAAGGGGGCATTCAGGGCGGCAGCGGGCGACTGTGGGGCAGTTTGGGCGCCTTGCGCAAGCGGTCGAGCAGGTGGCGCAGGGTAAGCCAGGGGTGATGCCACAACATGCGCGGGCCGCTCCATTTCATGACCTGGAGGATCTGCTTGCGCATCGCGGAGGCGTAACAGTGAATGCTGCAGTTGGCGCAGGTCGGTTTGTGATCGTGGCCATAGCGACAGCGATTGAGCCTTTGGTAGGCAAAATCCCTGAGCTGGTGGCAGCGTTGGCAATGGGGATCCTGGTGATGATGCTGGCAGTAGAGGCGGATCATGGCGCTGACCGTCTTTTGCTCGCGCATCAGTCTGGGGTGGTCACTCGTCTCGCTGTGAGTAGCAGCGTGTGAGCCCCCGGCTGGGCTGGCATGATGACTTTTCATGGGCGCCATTTTCCTGACCCGCCCGCCGAGGGTGTTGATACAGGTCAAAAGGGGGGGCAAAAAAACAGGGCCCGTGGGCCCTGTGTCATCAGATGAGGCTGGTTGCCTGCTCAAGCCAGGCGAGATCGTCCCCGTCGAGCAGCGGGCTCAGGCGACGGAACACCTCGGCATGGTATTCGTTGATCCAGCGGAACTCGTCCGGGCTCAGCAGGCTGCGATCGATGAGGCGAATATCGAACGGCACATAGGTCAGGCGCTCGAAGCCCAGCATCGGCAGCTCGCCGACCTGCTCCTGCTCGGTCACCACCACCAGGTTCTCACAGCGGATGCCGAAGGCATCTTCCCGGTAGTAACCCGGTTCGTTGGAGAGCACCATGCCCGGTTGCAGGGGGACCATGCTCCCTTTCGGGGAGATGCGCTGCGGACCTTCGTGCACGCTGAGGAAGTGGCCGACCCCGTGACCGGTACCATGGTCATAGTTGTAGCCGGCCTGCCACAGCGGCATGCGGGCCAGCACATCGAGCTGGATGCCGGCGGTGCCGCGCGGGAAGCGGGCCTGATCCAGGGCGATGTGGCCCTGCAGCACCCGGGTGAACATGGCTTTCTGTTCGTCGGTCACCTCACCCACCTTGATGGTGCGGGTGATATCGGTGGTGCCGTCCAGATACTGACCGCCGGAGTCCACCAGATAGAGGCTGTCCTGACCGAAGGGGCGCGGCGTGCCGTTGCCATGGTAGTAGTGGCACATGGCGGCGTTGGGGCCCAGCGCCGAGATGGTATCGAAGCTCGGCTCGATATAGTGTTCCTGCTCGCGGCGGAAGGCTTCCAGCTGGTCGGCCAGGGTGCCTTCGTCCATGCCCTCGAAGGAGCCTGCGGCGATCTGCCGATCCAGCCAGGCGAGGAAGCGGGTCACGGCCACGCCGTCGCGCAGGTGGGCGGCGCGCATGCCCGCCAGCTCCACCTCGTTCTTGCAGGCTTTCGGCAGCATGGTGGGGTCCTGGCCGGCGACCAGGATAGCGCCCGCCTCTTCCATCACCAGCTGGGTCCAGGCGTTGGCGCTGTCCGGGTCGGCCAGCACCTTCTGCTGATCCTCACCGATGCGTACCAGCACGTCACCCAGCTTGTCGATGGGGTAGACGGAGACGTCCTGACCCACGTGCTGGCTGAAGGCGAAGCAGTCGATCTTGTCGGTATCGACGAAGAAATCCACAGTGGTGTTGGCGTACAGCACCGCAAAGCCCAGTACCACCGGCAGGCGCTCGATGTCGCGGCCACGCAGGTTGAGCAACCAGTTGATGGGCTCGGCCTGGGTCAGCAGCACCGCATCCAGACCGCGCTTGCGCAGATCCGCCGCCAACAGCTCACGCTTGGACTGGCTGGACTGGCCAGCCAGCTCCTCGCTGTAGAGAATGACCGGGCTCTTGGTCGGCGCGGGGCGATCGGTCCAGTACAGATCGATGGGGTTTTGCTCGACGCGCACCAGCTCGATGCCGCGCTCGGCCAGCAGCGCCTTGGCTTGCTTGTACCAGGTCAGGCTGTGCAGACGGGCGTCGAAACCGACCCGGGCGCCGGACGGCAGCTGTTCGGCCAGCCACTGCACGTGGGGGTTGTCATTCAGGTGAAGAAACTCGAACAGCTCGGCAGGGGTCTGCATGCGGGCCTGCACCGTATAGCGGCCATCGACAAACAGGGCGGCGCGCTGGGCCATGATGATGGCGACGCCGGCGGAACCGTTGAAACCCGTGATCCAGTCCAGTCGCTCGGCGTAGGCGGGGATGTACTCACCCAGGTGCTCATCATCGTGGGGGATGATAAAGGCGTCCAGCTCCTGCATGGCCAGCTCGGCCCTGACCTGGGCGACGCGGGTTTCAATCAACTCGAAATTATTCATATCGTTATGCCAGATGGTTGCTATATGAGTGTTCAGTTGTTGTGGCTGCTGTCCAGGATCCGCTTGATCGACTGGCCTGCGGCCTCGATATGCTGCTTGAGCAGCACCACCGCCTCGTGCTTGCGCCGGGCGCGACATAGCTCCAGCAGCTGGGCGTGTTCACGCTCCGCCTTGTCCACGCCATCGCTGGCAAACAGCAGCTCGAAGCGGACATAACGGTCACAGCTCAGGTTGATCTGGGCGATGAGATCCAGTGCCTGGGGGCGGCCGGCAGCCTGATAGAGGGTGGCGTGAAAGCTGTGGTTCAACTCGGCCCAGTGTTCGATCTGGGTGCCTGACTCCAGGGCGTGATCGAACTGGGCGAGGATTGCCTCCGCTTGCGCGAAGGTGGCTTCGGTCATCTTGTCGACGGCATGAAACAGGGTATCGGCTTCCAGCAACGCTCGCAAATAAAACAGTTCCTCGATGGCCGAGGCGTCCAGCATGGTGACCACGGCGCCGCGATGGGCTTCGAACTTCACCAGCCCCTGGGCCTCCAGCTGCATCAGGGCTTCCCGCACCGGGATGCGGCTCACAGCCAGCTCCTTGGCGATGGCATCCTGGCGCAAGGGGGCGCCGGCGGGAATTTCCCCACGGAGGATCCGGCCACGGAGGTTTTCCATCACCATCTGGGTTCGGGTCTTGTAGGGTGGGGTCATGGCAGGGTCACGATAGCGCGTTACGAAATTGTATATTGTATAAAGTTTGGCTGAATCTACCCCGTTGGGGCGAGCAAGGCAAGGTTTACGGGCGTCCAGCCCAATGCCAGCAGCGTTCGGAGCTTGTGTAAAAAACAAAAATGCCGGTCAGCAAGGCTGACCGGCATGATTCACTCGTCGCGAGGAGTTATTACAGTTGCGGACCTGCCGCCACCAGGCGCTTGCCCTCGTCGTTGTCGGTGAAGCGCTCGAAGTTCTTGATAAAGCGCTGGGCCAGATCCTGAGCCTTGGCATCCCACTCGGCCTTGTCGGCGTAAGTGTCACGCGGGTCGAGGATCGCCGGGTTCACGTCGTGCAGCTCGGTCGGCACTTCCAGGTTGAAGATCGGCAGTACCTTGGTCGGCGCCTTCTCGATGGAGCCATCCAGGATGGCGTCGATGATGGCGCGGGTGTCCTTGATGGAGATGCGCTTGCCGGTGCCGTTCCAGCCGGTGTTGACCAGGTAGGCCTCGGCGCCCGCCGCTTCCATCCGCTTCACCAGCTCCTGGCCGTACTTGGTCGGGTGCAGGGAGAGGAAGGCCGCGCCAAAGCAGGAGGAGAAGGTCGGAGTCGGCTCGGTGATGCCGCGCTCGGTACCGGCCAGCTTGGCGGTGAAGCCTGACAGGAAGTGGTACTTGGTCTGCTCCTTGGTCAGCTTGGCGACCGGCGGCAGCACACCGAAGGCGTCGGCGGTCAGGAAGATCACCTTGGTGGCATGACCCGCCTTGGAGACCGGCTTGACGATGTTTTCGATGTGGTAGATGGGGTAGGAGACACGGGTGTTCTCGGTACGGGAGCCATCGTCGAAGTCGATGGTGCCGTCGGCAGCCACGGTCACGTTCTCCAGCAGCGCATCGCGGCGGATGGCGTGGTAGATGTCCGGCTCGGCCTCTTCGGAGAGCTTGATGGTCTTGGCGTAGCAGCCTCCTTCGAAGTTGAACACGCCGTGGTCGTCCCAGCCGTGCTCGTCGTCACCGATCAGCTGGCGCTTGGGATCGGTGGAGAGGGTGGTCTTGCCGGTGCCGGAGAGGCCGAAGAAGATGGCCACGTCGCCGTCCTGACCCACGTTGGCGGAGCAGTGCATGGAGGCGATACCGCGCAGGGGCAGGAAGTAGTTCATCATGGAGAACATGCCCTTCTTCATCTCGCCACCGTACCAGGTGCCGCCGATGAGCTGCATCTTCTCGGTCATGTTGAAGGCGACGAAGTTCTCGGAGTTGAGGCCCTGCTCTTTCCAGTTCGGGTTGGTGCACTTGGCACCGTTCATCACCACGAAGTCCGGCTTGAAGGTCTTGAGCTCTTCTTCGCTCGGGCGGATGAACATGTTCTTCACGAAGTGTGCCTGCCAGGCCACCTCGGTGATGATGCGTACGGCCAGGCGGGTGTCCGGGTTGGCGCCGCAGAAGCCGTCGACCACGAACAGGCGCTTGCCGGAGAGTTGCTTGGTTACCAGGGATTTCAGATGTGACCACACTTCCGGGGTGATGGCCTTGTTATCGTTCTTGCCTTGGTCAGACCACCACACAGTATCCTGGGTAGTTGCGTCTTTGACGATATATTTATCTTTCGGGGAGCGGCCGGTGAAGATACCGGTGTTGACGTTGACGGCGCCCAGCTCGGTCACTACGCCGCGCTCGAATCCTTCCAGGTCGGGGCGAGTCTCTTCTTCGAACAGCTGCTCGTAAGAGGGGTTGCGTACAATTTCCTGGCTGTTTTTGATGCCGTACTGGTCCAGACCTAATTGTTGGGCCAGGGTGGGTTCTGCCACGATTGTCATTGTATTCTCCTGGGGTCAGAGGTTGTAGGGTTCTATCTGGCGTCCATCCTATCACTTAGGTGGTAGAGTTTAGCGATCGCCATCAAACTTTATAAAATAGGGTATTTTTTTGTTATTAAAGTTAAAGGCGGGTTTTGCCCGCCTTTAATTAGTGTAACTTGTTTGCATCATTGCCGGGAGCCCTGCTGAACAGGGTTTCGACGTCGATCCCATTAAATTGGTACTGGGCGCCGCAGTAATCACAGTGCATGTCGATCTTGCCGAGCTCCTGCACCATATCCATCACCTCTTCCTTCTCGATCTGCAGCAGGGCCCCTTCGCAACGCTCGCGGGAGCAGGTGCAGCGGAACTCGACCGCCTGCGGATCGAATACCCGCACCTTGTCCTGATGGTAGAGGCGGTAGAGGATCTCTTCCGCTTCCAGACCGAACAGCTCTTCATCCTTGATGGTGCTGGTGAGTTGGGTCAGGTGGTCAAAGTCATTGCTGTGATCCTCGCTCTGGGCGGGCAGCTCCTGCAGCATGATGCCGGCCGCGCGCGGGGCACCTTCATGGTAACCGGTGCGGATCCACAGCTTGGTCGCCAGCTGTTCGGATTGGGCGAAGTAGTGCTCCAGGCAACCGGCCAGGGTGTCGGCGTCCAGCGCAATGATGCCCTGATAGCGCTCGCCCTGCTCCGGAGTGATGGTGATCACCAGCTGGCCGTTGCCGATCAGGCTCTGCAGCTTGTCGTCGTTCGGCAGCTCGCCCTCGTAGCGGGCCACGCCACGCAACTGCTGGTTGTTGTCGCCGTTGATGACGGCCAGACGGACCGGGCCGTCCCCCTGCAGCTGCACCGTGATGGAGCCTTCGAACTTGAGGGTGGCGGTCAGCAGGCTGGTGGCCACCAGCAGTTCACCCAGCAGCTTTTGTACCTGCACCGGGTAGTTCTGGGCTTCCACCACATGGCGATAGGTGTGATCCAGCTGGACCAGCTCGCCACGTACTTCGTACTCTTCAAACAGATAGCGATACAGCAGATCTTGGTTGCTCATCATGTATTCCTGGGTTGTTCGGTGAGGTAAATCGGTCGGGTTGGCTCCTGCCTCGCGGTGGCCAGCCCGTCGTTAAATGGGTTGGGTCAGTATTGCTTGACCTTGAGCAACTGGCGCCGCTCCTGTTTGTCGGGGCGACGCTCCGGGCTCGGGGCAAACTGGCTGTTGAAACGGCGGGCTTCGCTGTTCTCGGCCCGTTTCTTCAGGCTGTCAGCCGTCTCTTCATAGAGTTGCTGGGCCAGCGGTGCCGACTTGCGCTGTTCGCTGAGGGCCAGCACTCGCACTTCCCGTTCATCCTGGCCCTGCCAGAAGCGGATTAGTGCCCCTACTTCCACATGTTTGCCCGGTTTGCTGCGCTGACCATTGTAGTGCACCTTGCCCCCGTCAATCTGATCCCGCGCCAGCGAGCGGGTCTTGTAGAAGCGTGCCGCCCACAACCACTTGTCGAGACGAACCTCGAGGGTGCTTTCTGCATGTTTGGACATGAACGGGCTCCATAACGGGGAAAAGAGGCGGTCGATTATACCAGAGGCGATGGCCGGGATAGAAACCGGGCGACAGGGGAGCCGGCATCGGCGGGCATCCGTGTCACCATCATGTTGGCAGCCTGCTGATTGAAAAGGAGAAATATTGCCAGACTGGATAAACGTCAGGGCTTGGCGCAACACGGTGTCGAAGGCATAAAAATGCCGCCTGGTGGGGCGGCATCGAGGGGCGGCGGAGCCGGGATCAGAAACGATCCTGTTGCTCTGGCTTGCTGCCCTGCTCTTTTTCGCTGTGTTCGATGGCGGTACGGATGAGATCCACCCCGGCGCGGATGATCAGCACCCCCATGTTGACCAGCTTGACGCAGACCCACATGAAGGCGATCAGCAGGATCAGCTTGAGCACTGTCTGGAACGCCTCCAGGAAGTTCTGTTCCAGATTGGCGGTCAGGCCGCTGGCACTGCTCATCAGCCAGGTGTAGACCTCGCGCACGAAGGGGATGCGGCTCGGCATCTCCAGCACGTCGAGGGCGGCGGGCAGGGCCTGGAAGATGACGATGCTGCCAAACAGGATCAGGATGACACCGAGGGAGATGCCAAGGAAAAAGCCGAACTGTCTCATTAAGGGCTCCAGCATTTGCTGTGTGACATTGAGGTTAGCTCTCAATAGTAGGGAGTCACTCCTCTGACCGCAATCGTGGCGGCGCAGGAGTGAGGGGCAAGCCCGGGCTGGCAAGGGGCGACCGGTGCGATGGCATTGCCCGTTTGACGGATTTCTGGGAGGCTTGTCACCCAGCTTGTCTGAGTGACGGATCATGTTGAAAATCCTGTTGTTACTGTTGATTGCCCTGGGGGCCGGCCTGCCGGTTCAGGGGGCCGAATTGCCGCCGAAAACGGCGCCAAGTGCTGCCGTTTGTGCGATTCGGCACCAGGGCGATGTCTTGCTGGTGCAGGATCGCATTTCTTCCCGCTATAGCCTCAGTGGCGGTTATATCGACGAAGGGGAAACACCGGCCCGGGCGGCGCTGCGAGAGCTTTATGAAGAGACCGGACTCTCGGGCGAGGTGATTAAACCGCTGGGGCGCTGGCAGCGGGCGGAGATCTTCGCCTGCCGCACCCTGGAGCCGATAGTGGCGCAACAAGGCTCGGGATTTGTCTCCCTCCTGCGGGCCCCCAATCTGGGTGGAGAGATCCTCAACGCCCGTCTGATTGCCATCGATAAGCTGCCCGCCGCAGAGCGCCGTTTTCCGGATCAGCTCGACTGGTTGCAGGGGCGGCTGGACGAGGTGCCCGAGAGCGAGGTGAGCTGGCAATCGGACTTCGTGGCGCAGGGCAGTAGCTTGCACCGGGCCGAGATCCCCCTGATGGTGCGGTTGCAGCAGTGGCTGGGGCCTGATGTATGGTGGCTCTCGGTCAGCAACCTGTTTGGTTCAGGAGGCTTTCAGCTTGCCCTGATACCTTTGCTGCTGCCTCTGCTGGGCTGGCCACGGTTGCGTCAACTGCTGTTTGCCATGCTCTGGCTCGGCCTGCTGGTGCAGGTGGGCAAGGAGAGTATCGGCTGGCCACGTCCCTTCCATTTGTTGCCGGAGCTTGCGGCCAGCAGTGCCCAGGGATTCGGCATGCCGAGCGGCCACACCGCCTCGGCCATGGTGTTCTGGGGGGCGCTGCTCGGCTGGTTGTGGCCGGCGTACCGCTGGCGTGCCACCCTGCTGGCGTTGGTACTCGCTCTTGCTACCGGGTTGGCGCGAGTCTGGCTCGGTGTGCACTTTATCTCGGACGTGGCAGTCGGGCTGCTGCTTGGCGCCCTGGTGCTGGCGATGCGAAGCGCCTGGCGCTATGACGCCCGAGCCACTGGCTGGCTGGTGCTGATCACGTTTGCCTTGGTCAGCGCTGGTTGGGCCCAGTCGACTCATTTGGCCGGGATTGGCGTGGTTGCCCTCGGGCTTTGGCTGGGGGGAACCGCTTCGCTGGCGCGAGGTGGCCATCCTCCCGTGCTGATCGGTGTCGTCACGCTGGCAGGTGGCGCGCTTTTGGGAACCGGCCTGTGGGCACTGCCGCTGCTTACCAGCAGTTCGCTGGGGATCCTGTTCGGCCAGCTGTCGCTCTTTTTCGGACTGGGGCTCTGGTTGAGCGCCGGTCTCTGGTGGATACTGTCTCTCCTGAATACTGACTCTCTACCCCGGGGAATGGGCCCCGATAAGGGAACGCTATGAATATGAAAAAAGTGGATCTGGCCAAGATAACCCTGGGGGTGCTGTTTATCAGCATCCTCATCATCTCCTGTTTCATGGTGCTGCGCCCCTTTCTGCCCGCGCTGGTGTGGGCCACCATGATCACCATCGCGACCTGGCCGCTGATGTTGATGGTACAGCGCCTGCTGTGGGGCAAGCGCACGCTGGCGGCGCTGACCATGACGCTGGGATTGTTGCTGATGTTCGTCATTCCGTTGTTCATGACCCTGGCGAACGTGGCGGAGAAGGCGCCCATGCTGATCGAGCTGGGCACCAGTATCAGCCACTCGCCGCCGCCCGAGTTGCTCTGGCTGCAACAGATCCCGCTGGTGGGCGCCAAACTCTATGACTTCTGGCAGCAGATCCTGGCCAGCGGTGGTCAGGTGCTGTTTGCCAAGCTGGCCCCCTATTTTGGCCAGACCGCCCGCTGGCTCGCCTCCCAGGCCGGCAATCTGGGCCTGTTGTTTGTCCACTTCCTGCTGACCGTGGGGATCTGCGGTGTGCTTTATCACTCGGGGGAAATGGTCGCGACCGGCATCCGCCGCTTTGCCCATCGTCTGGCGGGGGAGCGCGGCGACAATGCCACCGTACTGGCCTCCCAGGCGATCCGCGCCGTGGCCATGGGGGTGGTGGTGACCGCCATCGTACAATCCTCGGTGGCAGGTCTGGGTCTGTGGATTGCCGGCATTCCCTACACCATGGTGCTGGTGGTGGTGATGTTCATCCTGATCGTCGCCCAGATCGGCCCCTTCCCCGTGTTGTTGGCCTGTATCGGCTATCTCTACTGGAGCGGTGATACCACCTGGGGCACCTTCCTGCTGGTGTGGTCGCTGATCGCGGGGACCATGGACAACTTCCTGCGCCCCTTCCTTATCAAGCGCGGTGCCGACCTGCCCCTCATCCTCATTCTGGTGGGGGTTATCGGCGGCTTGCTGACCATGGGGATCATCGGTCTCTTTATCGGCCCCGTGGTGTTGGCGGTGGGTTACACCCTGCTGGATGCCTGGATAAAGGAAGGAGATCACCTGCCAGAGGCGACCGCTGTGGTTGAACCGCCCAAGGCTGAGTGACGATTCAGCCACCATCGCTGATGCCAAGAGCCGCCCAATGGGCGGCTCTTTTATTTATGGCGATAGTGTCAGGCTGGTTGGTGCCACGGCAAAAAGGGATATCCATCTTGCTCAGAAAGGTAGGGGTGTATGGAGATGGTATTCACCTGACAGTTGCCCACAAAAGGGAGTGGTCATACGGCTTCAAACCGGATAACAAAACGGTACCCCTACCGTGTTATCCGGAGTCACCGTATGACCACCAACGAGAAAGTAGCACGTCGTAAACTCAGCCTGCTAGAGCTCGCCAAAGAGCTCAATAACGTCAGCAAAGCCTGTAAGCTCATCGGCTACAGCCGCCAGCAGTTCTACGAGATCCGCCGTAACTACCAGACCTATGGCGCCGAGGGCTTGCTCGACAAACTCCCCGGCTGTAAAGGGGGGCATCCCAACCGGGTCGTTCCCGAGATTGAGCAGGCCATCCTCGATTACTCTCTCACCAGACCAACCCATGGCCCGCTGCGGGTCGCGCAAGAACTGGCTCTGCAAGGCATCAACGTCAGTGCGGGCGGTGTGCGTGGCGTGTGGCAACGTCACGATTTGCTCTCTAAGCATGACCGCTTGTTGCGCCTCGAGAAAACCCATAGGGAGCAGGCCATTGAGCTCAATGACGAGCAAATTCGCCTGCTCGAGCGCTTCAGTCCCGAGTTCCGCGAACGCCAGATAGAGGTCCACTACACCGGGGAACTGGTGGCAGTCGACACCTTCTTCGTCGGTGCACTCAAGGGGGTGGGCAAGGTGTATCTGCAAACCGTGCTCGATTGCTACAGCCGCCACGCCTGGGGACGGCTCTACACCAGCAAGCTGCCGGTGACGTCGGTCCATGTACTCAACGAAACGGTGCTGCCGTTCTTCGAGGCTCACGAGGCACGGGTCTATACCATCTTGTCGGACAATGGGCGCGAGTTCTGCGGGCGCCCTGACCATCATCCCTACGAGCTGTTCCTGCAACTGGAGGGGATTGAGCACCGGACCACCAAGGTACGCAGGCCACAGAGCAACGGCTTTATCGAACGGTTGCATCGAACCTTGTTGGATGAACACTTCCGTATCAAAGGGAGGACAACCTGGTATGAGTCGGTGGAGCAGATGCAGACAGACCTGGACAGTTACCTGGAGCACTACAACAACCAGCGACCACATCAGGGCAGGATGATGGAAGGACAAACGCCCTACAGCATGTTCAAGAAGGGTCTGAAATTGATACCGAAGGAAGTGCGCACTAAAGTAGCGTAAACAAGACACCGGTTTGAGGCCGGTGTCAGGTGATAACTAGATCTGTACAGTAGGGGGCCCTAATTTCATACTATTCATTGGAATGGGGAGAACTACGAGTTGACGTCCCTCATGAATGGTTTGTTAGGAGAATCATCTCAGCTTTTCCACCAAAAGCTTTCGTACTAGTTCTTCGCAAACATAATTATATATATCATATGATTTTTTCACTTTATTCGGCAATTCATTCAACGTTTTAATTGGTAATTTAATCATCTTTCGTAATTTATTTTTTTGAATTTCATTGTCTGTTTCTAAAATTTCATTTTCAATATGTTCGATCAGCCATTTCTGCGTATTTTTCATATCGTCAAGGGACGTAATATCCGCAGAGTTGAATAACCAAGCAAGAGCCAACGTAATAAAATTGTAAACAAATTGACGCGAATTCTCCGAAGCCATACTAAAGCATTTTTTCCGAAATGATTCATAGTCAACAGAATCAAGCATTAGATCGCCGATTGTTTCATCAGGAGATATTGGTGTGCGAAACCGAGGGCGAATAATTTGATAATATGCCATCGAAAAAGCTTCATCTCGTTTGTCTGCATCTAAGGAATCCATCAACTCAATTAAATATCCAATGGAATTCAGCTGAGGCTTCATTGTATACGCAATGTGATACCTATTGAGAACAGGAAGATAACTGAGTTCATTTGCCAAATTGTATTTTTGTCTCAATTCTTTTTTACCTGCAGAAAGATTCTCCAAATCTTTAAGTTCCCACACTTTAATCCTAAATGGGGGCTTGTGCTCTCTTTGATATTCTTCGAGATAGTTTTTGGTTGGGTTGGACAAAAAGTTAGAAACTATAATTAACAAGACATCAGGTCTTTTTGAGTTAGCCCAGGCTAATGCACTTTGAATTTTTTCTGGAGGGACTCCTTTTATGTAATGTTTACACTCTATAAACCATTGCTCATGGTGTTGGCTTCCATCCACGTCACGCCGTAGTAATTGACCTTGAATATCTCTTCCTTGATCAGAGGGACTAGATAACAATCCAGTTCCTTTACGCCAACTTAGATTAACGAAATCCATGCTATGGAGAAGGTCATAGCAAAACTCTTCAAATTCAGAATCTTTCAAATCATTCAATGTGAATGTCATCTATCTGTCTACTCCTAACTCTCGACTAAAGTGCTGGCAACTTATCCACTCCCATAACATTACCGGTCTGCCTCTGCCTCTGCCTCTGCCTCTGCCTCTGCCTCTGAACGTATTTGCTTTATGTTCTCTTTTGGATCTATTTTTGGCGGTGGGCAAAAACTTACACGCAATGAGCGGCAATGGAAAGCACCACCCTGCCTCACCTTTTTGAACAAACCAAGAGTGTGATCGAGGTGACATATTAGGATCGCGAGGTGATACCGGAGTGCCGCGCCTTCTGTCGCTGGTTCGGTCAGCAATGTGTCGATGGCGAACCTGACCGGGATGAGGACGGGGTTGCCACCCTCTGAGGCAGGTCACTGAATCGGGCCTGCAAGAGTGGTTAAATGGTCGGCTAACATCTTGCCGGATATTGCTGTGACTATGCCATCTGACCTTCAGCCACTGCAGCCCTGGCCTGACTATCTGCAGGCCTCCTGGCTGCGCTGTGCCCACCAGACCAGCGCGACACTCTGGCACCCGCCTCACTGCGCCAGGGGGCAAACTTTGCAAAGCCTGCGTCAGCGCAAGCGGGAGCTACTCACTACCGGCGAGATGGCCCTCGAAGATCTCTACGAATTTATGGAAGAACGCCCCTGTGCCCTGCTGCTCACCGACGAGAGCGGCTGTCTGCTGGCCCGCACCGGCCACGGCGAGACCCTGAAGGCGCTCGATGCGCTGGGTTTTGGCCCCGGCGCCTTCTTCAGCGAGGGGCGCATCGGCACCAATGCCATCAATCTGGCGGCGCTGGAGGGGATGCCGCTCTGCGTCAGCGGCTCCCAGCATTTCAACCAGACCCTGCACCCGTGGCACTGCTGCGCCAGCCCGGTTTACAACAGCAATGGCCGCCAGGTCGCCATCGTTGCCCTGATCTGCAAGGTGGAGGCGGCGACGGCCGGGGATCTGGCGCTCACCGTCAGCGCTGGCCGCGAACTGGCCCATCTGCTGCAGGCGGAGCGCCTGATGCAGGAGTCCCAGCACCATTTGAGCGAGCTTTACGCCCTGCTCGATGGCATGGATGACGGCGTGTTGGCCTGGGATCCCCAGGGCCGGCTGCGCTACCTCAACGCTCTGGCGGCCAGGCGGCTGCGGCTTGAGCCGGCTCTCTGCCTCGGCCAGCCGCTGGAGCAGCACCTGCTGCTGCCCCAGCGACTGCAACTCGCCATCAAGGGGCTGACGCCGCTCAGCCACGTGGAGGTGACGTTGGAGCGCACGGGCACAGGGGAGTTCATCAATGCGCTGGTGAGCCTCAAGCCGTTGCCCGGGCCGGATGGGGTCAGCTTTATCGTCCTGCTCCATCCGGTCGACAGGCTGCGCGCCATCCATCAGTTGCGCCAGACGGTGCCCGAGCTGTCGGCGCTGGTGGGGGAGTCGAGCGCCATGCGCAAGCTGCTGCGCTACGCCCGTCAGGCGGCTCAGGGGCAGGGGCCGATTCTGCTGCGCGGCGAGGAGGAGGTGGGCAAGGCCCAGCTGGCTGAGGCCATCCATTTCGGCAGCGATCGGGCCGCCGGCCCCCTCGTCACCCTCAATTGTCAGGCATTGCCGAGCGAGCGGATGGCGCTGGAGCTGATGGGCTCCGACGAGGCGGGGCAGGAGCGGGCCGGCAAGTTCGAGCTGGCCCACGGCGGCACGCTAGTGCTGGAACAGATCGAGTTTCTGCCAGCCCCGATGCAGGCAGCCCTGCTGCAGTTGCTCAAGACAGGTCGCATCCAGCGTTTCGATTCGGCTCGCGTGTTGCCGCTCAAGGTGCGGATCATCGCCACCAGCAGCGCGCCGCTGGAGCAGAAGGTGCAGGAGGGGAGTTTCGGTCGTCAGCTGCTCTATGCCCTGCAGGCGTGCGAGCTCTGGTTGCCGAGCCTGCGCGAGCGCACGGCGGATCTGCCCGGGCTTATCAGCCAGCAACTGGCGGCACAGGGGCGTGAGCCGGTGCGCCACTTCAGCCCGGCGGCCCTCGACTGTCTGCAGGCCTATTCCTGGCCCGGCAATCTGGGGGAGCTGCGCAGCGCCATCGAGCATGCCCTGCTTCACTCCAGCCAGGGGCAGATCCCGCCGGAGGCGCTGCCGGCCGCCATTCGTCATGGTTATCGGCTGGTTGAAGACGAGGTGGTGGGGCAGCCGCTGCTTACCCTGGCCGAGCTGGAGCGCCAGGCCATCCTGCGCACCGCTCACGCCTGCAAGGGGCAGGTCAGTCTGATGGCCAGGCAGCTTGGCATAGGCCGCACCACCCTCTGGCGGCGGCTGAAAACCCTGGGTATCGATCCCGCCGACTACCACGGATAACGGCTGTCCATCGGTCTTTGCTCCCGGAAAGTCGCAAAACAACAAGGCCCCGCAATGGCGGGGCCTCTTCATATGGCCAGCGTGTCGTTACAGCCCCAGCTGGTGGGCGGTGATGATGGCCGCCAGCACATCTTCCGCAGTGACCTTGAACGGCATGTTGTGGATGGTCTCGCCCTCGGCGGTGGAGGCCCTGGCCACGTCCATCAGGCGTGCCATATCCAGCTCCTTGACCCCCATCATGTGCAGGTTGGTCGGCAGGCCCACCGAGCGGCAGAAACTCAGCACTGTCTCGATCTCCGCCATGGGGGCATTCTCCAGCACAAGTTGCACCAGAGTGCCGAACGCCACCTTCTCGCCGTGGTAGAGGTGATGGCACTCATCAAGCTGGGTCAGGCCGTTGTGGATGGCGTGGGCGGCGGCGAGACCACTGCTCTCGAAGCCGATGCCACTGAGATAAGTGTTGGCCTCTATGATGTTCTCCACCGCTCTGGTGCAGAGCCCCTGTTCCACCGCCAGCTTGGCCTTGTAACCATCGGCCAGCAGGGTCTGGTAGCAGAGCTCGGCGATGGCCTGGGCCGCCAGGGTGGAGGCGCCACCGGCCATGGTCTGGCAGCCGGAGACCTTGTTGGCGCGCGCCTCGAAGTAGGTGGAGAGCGCATCCCCCATGCCGGAGACCAACAGCCGCACCGGCGCGCGGGAGACGACACCGGTATCCATGATGACCATGTCGGGGTTGGTCGGGATCATCAGGTATTCGCTGAACTGCCCCTGTGGGGTGTAGATGACAGCCAGCGCGCTGGTGGGGGCATCGGTGGAGGCGATGGTCGGCACTATGACCACCGGCAGTTTCTGGTAGAAGGCGACGGCCTTGGCGATATCGAGCGTCTTGCCGCCGCCGATGCCGATGATGACATCAAAGGGCGTCTGGCTGCAGCGGGCCAGCAGCCGGTCGATCTCGGGGCGGGAGCACTCGCCGTTGAAGCAGTCGAACTCGGGCTGGAACCCGGCCTCGTGGCAGCTGGTGGCGACCGTGTCACCCACCAGTCTGGTGACGAAGGCATCGGCCAGGATCAACGGCCTGCTGCCGAGCGCCTTGACGTAGTTGCCGAGATTGGCGAGGGCCCCGTTGCCTTGTACATATTTGCTGGGGCTGATGATGATGCGATCCATTTTCTATCCCTCTTTCTGTGAGAATCGGGGCGAAGTGTCCGGGGATAGCCCCGGAGCACCTCGTCTTGAAAAGGCGCCAAATGTGCGGCGAATCAGGCCGATACGGCGCCTGAAACAGCAGACCGGTGAGCGGCGGTCAGTCGCCGAAACGCTCATCGGCAAGCTGTCGGAAGCAGGCCAGTGCTGCCTCGGCATCCTCTCCGCGGGCCAGCAGGGTCAGGCGATCCCCCTGGCGCACGTCGAGCATGGCGAGCCGGGTCAGGCTGCGGGGATTGGCTTCTTTCTCCCCCTTTTGCAGTTTCAGCTCGGCGGTGAAGGGCTTGAGGCTGGCCACCAGACGGGCGGCGGGGCGCACGTGCAGACCGTGGGCATTCTCCACCACCACTTCGCAGCGCAGCCAGCCCTGCTCGGCGGCCGGGGTTGGGTCGGCAGTGTCTTGGCGCGCGCTGGCCGGCAGCATGGCCTGTTTCGGGCCCAGGGCCCCCAGCGCCTCGGCGGCCACCTCGTCCAGGCTGAGACCGGAGCCGGCTGCCACCACGGCGGCCAGGGTGCCCTCGACCAGGGGGGCAGGGCAGAGTCGCACCCGGGCGCCCAGCTCGGGAGGCAGCAGCTCGAGGGCGGTCTCGGCACTCAATAGAGCGCTGCCAAGATCCATCAGCACCAGCACGCCACTGCCGTCATCCGCTTCTTCGATCGCACTCATCACGGCGATGGCATCGGTGCCGATGGGGTGGTCGGGGTCATTGACCCCGGCCGCCAGCCGCAACCGGGCCGGGCTACCCAGCTGGCCGGCCAGTTCCTGCAGACCGGCCGCCAGGGTGGCGCTGTGAGAGACAACTACGATTCCTATCATGTTTACAACCTCGCTCTGTCACGCAGGGCTGTCAGCAGCAGCAGGGTCGAGGTGGCCCCGGCATCCTGATGGCCGATACTGCGCTCGCCGAGATAACTGGCGCGCCCCTTGCGGGCCTGCATCTGTATGGTGGCCTCGGTGCCGGCAGTGGCGGCGGCCACCGCCTTGTCCAGCGCCTCGGGCAGCGGCAGACCCTGCTGCTCGGCCTGTTGCAGTGCAGCCAGGGCGGGCCACCAGGCGTCGCACATGGTCTTGTCGCCCGGCTCGGCGCGACCACGGGAGACGATCCCCTCCACCCCGTCGCTCAACATCTTGCAAAGCTGGTTCAGGTTCAGGCTCTGGCAGGCATCGCTGCTGGCCGCGGCACGGATGAAGAAGGTGCCGTAGAGGGGGCCGCTGGCGCCCCCCACGGAGGAGAGCAGGGTCATACCGGTGGTTTTCAGCACCTGGCCGATGTCCTTGTCCGCTACTGCTGGCAGCTTTTCGGCCACCTTGGCAAAGCCGCGCTGCATGTTGAGGCCGTGATCCCCATCGCCGATGTCGGTATCAAGCGCGGTCAGGTAGTCGCGCTGATCGGTGAAGATGTGCTCGCAATCGAGCAGCCAGTTGACGATTTGATGCTTGCTTAACATGGACATTCCTTAGCAGCCGCGACGCAGGGCGGGGGTGTTAACGGGGGCATCCCACAGGGTCATCAGCTCGTCATCCACCTTGAGCAGGGTGATGGAGATGCCGGTCATGTCGAGAGAGGTGCAGTAGGGACCGATCAGGTTGCGCACCAGATGAATGCCCGCTTCTTCACACAGGGTGGCGAGCCGGCCATAGACGCCGTAGAGCTCGGAGATGGGGGTTCCCCCCAGGCTGTTGACCAGCGCGATGACCCGGTCGCCCTTGTTGAGCGGCTCGATAAAGGTGTGCTCCTCCTGCCAGCTGCCACTGGCGCGATCCCAGTGACGCAGGGTACGGCCATAGGGGCGGTTGTCGGTCAGCTCCTTGAACATGTCATCCACCAGGGCGTTGAGGTCGGTGAAGGGGCGGCGCTCGATGCCCGGCTCGCCATGGATGCCGACCCCGAATTCCACCTCGTTGTCGGCCAGGGTGAAGGAGGGCTTGCCGGCGGCCGGCACTGTGCAGGCGTGCATGGCCACCCCAATGGTGCGGCTCTGATTGTTGACGCGGCGGGCCAGGGCCTCGCAGCGCGCCAGGTCATAGCCCGCCTCGGCGGCGGCACCTACCAGTTTTTCACACAGCACTGTGGTGGCGACGCCGCGACGGCCCGCGGTGTAGAGACTGTCTTTGACCGCTACGTCGTCATCGATGAGGGCGAAGCCCACCTTGACCCCGTCACCGTGCAGCAGTTCGACTGCGGTCTCGAAGTTGAGCACATCGCCGGTGTAGTTCTTCACCAGAAACAGCACGCCAGCGCCACCGTCGACCGCCTGACCACACTCGTACATCTGATCCGGGGTGGGAGAGGTAAAGATCTCGCCGGGACAGGCACCATCCAGCATGCCCTTGCCCACCAGACCGCCGTGCATCGGCTCGTGGCCGCTGCCACCGCCGGAGACCAGCGCCACCTTGCCTTGTACGGGGGCATCGGCGCGGGTGATGTAGTGGGGTTCGATACGGACCTTGAGCTCGGGATGGGCGGCAGCCATCCCCATCAGTTGTTCACGGACCACGGCATCGACGGCATTGATCAGTTTCTTCATGGCTCACTCCTTGGCTTGCCACCGCATGGTGGGCAAATGGTTGGTAGAGCCAGTCTAGCGAGAGAAAGCGGGAGAAAAATGACGGCCGTTCCGGTTCGGATCTGAAACAGCCTGAGGGCACTTGTCGTTTCAAACTGAAACGCAGACGGGGGGAATGGAGGGGAAATGTTAGCCGGGTCACAACCACGAAAAAGGGCCCCAGCAGGAGCCCTTTCCGATAACCGAAGGTATTAGATGGCCCAGCCACCGGCGTAGAAGATCACCAGCGCCACGGCGATGATGACGGTGCCGATGTTGAGTTTTTTCCACTCGGCGGCAAACAGGCGGCCGATCACCAGCGCCACGAAGCCCAGCATGATGCCGGTGACTATGTTGCAGGTCAGCACGATAAAGACGGCGCACAGCATGCCGGAGAGAGCATCGACCGAATCGCTGAAGTCCAGCTTGGTGACGTTGCCCAGCATCAGCAGACCCACGTACATCAGGGCCGGTGCGGTGGCGTAAGCCGGCACCAGATAGCTCAGCGGAGAGAGGAAGATCATCAGCAGGAACAGCACGCCAACCAGGGTGGCGGTCAGGCCGGTCTTGCCACCTGCGGCGGTGCCTGCGGCCGATTCGATGTAGACGGCGGCCGGAGCACCACCGACGGCGCCCGCCACCATGCTGCTGACGGAGTCGGCGGTCAGGGCTTTGCCGCCACTGATGATGTGGCCGCGCTCGTTGATAAGGCCGGCCTGGCCAGCTACGGCACGGATGGTGCCGGTGGCGTCAAATACGGCTGTCATCACCAGCGCCAGCACGGTGGGGATGACCACCGGGTTGAGGGCGCCCAGCAGATCCATGCTGCCTACCAGAGAGCCTTTCTCGCCGGTCAGGCTCGGCATGGCGAAGAAGCCCTGCCAGGTCACTTTCGGGTCGAAGATGAGGCCGAGGATGGAGATGGCGATGATCACCATCAGGATGCCGCCCGGCACCTTGCGGCGCTCCAGGCCGAAGATGGCGGCCAGACCCAGCACCGTCATGATGACGGGGAAGGCGGTCACTTCACCGAGCTGGACCGGCAGGCCGGCCCCTTCGTTCTTGATCACCATGCCGACGCCGTTGGTGGCGATCAGCAGCAGGAACAGGCCGATACCGATACCGGTGCCATGGGCGATGCCGGAGGGGAGGTTGTCCAGGATCCATTGGCGTACGCCAGTGACGCTGATCAGAGTGAACAGCACCCCCATCAGGAAGATGGCGCCGAGGGCGACCGGGATGCTCAGCCCTTGCCCCAGTACCAGGCTGAAGGCAGTAAAGGCGGTGAGGGAGATGGCGCAACCGATGGCCATGGGCAGCTTGGCCCACAGACCCATCAGCAGGGAGCCGAAGGCGGCGATCAAGCAGGTGGCCACGAAGACGGGTCCCTGCTCGAAGCCGGCGGCACCCAGCATGTTCGGCACCACTATGATGCTGTAGACCATGGCCAGGAAGGTGGTCAGCCCCGCAACCAGCTCCTGACGCACGCTACTGCCGCGCGCAGAAATGGAAAAATAAGAGTCCAGAAAGCCGCCGTTCCCTGCTTGGGCGGCCATATCTTGCTTTGCCATAACTAATCCTGAAAGTGTGAAGGAAATCGTTTGCGTTGGTGGCGCGCAAAATAGCAAGAAATCGCGACAAAAGCAGCGGATAACCCGAAATTTTCGTCAAGATCTCCACATAAGGAGCCATTCGGGATTTTTTTCGAGCCAAAGCGACTCGAGCAGGAGAGGCATGTGTGATGCCGGTTGTCTGGTGAGAGGTTAAAGGTGTGACATATGAATAACAAAAAACCCGCCGAGGCGGGTTTTTTCAATGCTTGCAGTGTACTCAGCCAATGGCATGAGTCATTGCCAGACGGTTTGGCCTGAATTACAGACCAACGACGTTGGCAGCTGCCGGGCCTTTCTGGCCTTGCTCGATGGTGAACTCAACGCGCTGACCTTCGTCCAGGGTTTTGAAGCTGGTGGACTGGATGGCAGAGAAGTGCACGAACACGTCTTTGCTGCCGTCAGCCGGGGAGATGAAACCAAAACCTTTCTCGGCGTTGAAGAATTTAACAGTACCAGTCATTTTGTTAGACATAATAATTTCTCTTTAAATAGTGTTTGAAATGCCATTGTGGCAATTTTTGATTTTTCGTCAGCAATACGTATGGGGAGCACTAAAGAAGGAGAATTATTTTACAGGAATTATGAAAAGTAATTCCTATGTTAATCACTGCTTTACTAAAATGTCTGCCTAACATAATCAGGTCTGAACTGCCGAACCATCGAGAAGGATTTAAACACGCTGTCTTTTTTTAAGCAAACTTTATCTGTAAATTAAATTTCTCAAACACAAAAAAAGCCTTAAAATCATCATAAAAATGATATTTTTCAATCACATAGAAATTTAAAATAATAATGATTGCATTCTTGAGAAGCGCTATGTCTGCTCATTTTCATCATAAAAAGCGCTGTGGTGAAAGATGAGATAGGGGGGCAAATGAGTGTCTGGGTTAAAAAAAGTGGAAAACCCGCCTGCTCTGGGCGTAGCGGGTTGCTTGAAACGAGATCAGCGATTGTTACGAAACTTGCTGCTGACAGAATCAATCCAACTGAAGGTCTCCGGCAATACCTGATTTTTGGCGCGCTCTTTCGCCTTCTCCCGTGCCAGCTTTGATGCAATCTGAGCTGCTTCGGCACGGTTAGCCACTATCATGAGCCTGCCTTCTTCGCGGATTTTGTTGCGCTCACCATTGGTCAGTGGATGGTCTGCATTGGCCTGTGCTTTCTGCAATAACAGTTTGATTTCGGCTTTTTCATCCTGTGTCAGGTCTTTCATTTCTAGTTTTTTCACGGTGCTTTCCTGCTTCAGGGTAATAAGACACCCTAACACAGTTGTCTCCATCACGACCGGAACAATCACGCTTTTGGTGAAAATGAGCCTTTTTATGCTCTTTTATGGCATTTATTCGAGCGTTCTCCGCCAGATTGGATCCTTCAGCAGAGGGGGGCCGCAAGCATTCCAGTCTGTTCATCAGGTTCGACGTGGATCAACACGATGGCGTGCGGCAACTGCTGCATGATGGCCTCCTCTATCCGGTCACAGATGGTGTGGGCTTCGCCGATGCTCATGGCGGGCGGCAGGGTGAGGTGAAAATCGATATGGCGACGACGACCCGCTTGGCGGCTGCGCAGATCGTGAAAATCGGCACCCGGTGGGCAGCAGTCGGTGATGATGCGGCTGGTCATCGCCAGTTCCTCGGGACTCATGCTGCGATCGATCAGGGGGTGAAAGGCTTCCATCAGCATGGCGATGGCTTCCTTGACGATAAACAGCGCGACACCGATGGCCACCAGGGGATCCAGGATGGCAAGAGAGTAGCCAAACAGGCTGGCCAGCCAGATACCGCCAAGCCCGGCAGCCACACCGGCCGAGGTGAGCACGTCGGCCTTGAGATGAAGGGCATCGGCAGCCAGGGCGACGGACTCCTCTTCTCTGGCCACCTTGTAGAGGTACGCCGAGACGACAGTGTTGACCAGAGCCGAGATCACCATCACCAGCACACCCCAGCCGATGCTCTCTATGGGGGAGGGGTTGAGCAGCTTGCCGATGGCTTCAACCATGATCCAGCCTGCGGCCAGCAGGATCAGCAGCGCTTCAATGACGCCGGAGACATTTTCAATCTTGTCATGACCATAGGGGTGGTGCTCGTCGGGGGGCAGATCCGATTTCTTCACCGCAAACAGGGCGATCAGGGCGGCGACCAGATCCATGGCCGAGTGAATGGCTTCCGAGATGATGCTGACCGACCCGCTGATGAGACCGGCCACCAGCTTCATGATGATCAGGCTGATATTGGAACAGACGGAGACCAGGGCTGCGCGAGATTTTCGGGACATGATTCGGGTTCCTGACTCAATAACGGCATTTGCAAAGTGGTGCATTATATATTTCAGCCACCAAATAACCCGTGCCACTTTGTAATATAATGTTTCCGGTGATAGTGAGAATGCTTATTAAAATATTGTTCTTTGCAGTCACATATATTTAATCTGGCAAATGCATATAAATTTTTGGCGGTGTCATATCAAAATGACGATCGTTAATCGCGTTTTTTATGGCCATAACAGATCTATCGGAAAATTGTCGCAGCGGCATGTTTGCGCGGAAACCGGGCTGGATCCCGGGGCATGGCGGGGGTATGCTGGCTCTGGTGATGGCCTTGCGCCATCGCACCAAGCGTACTGAAGTTGATGATTCGGATGACATGCTGGCGCCCTCACGGGACCAACTGTCTGGGTAACATTTTTGGAGTTTGATGATGAGTAACAAAGAACATCACAACGGCAAAGATGCCAAGAAAAAACCGCAGATGTCACTGAAGGAAAAACGCGAAGCCAAGCGGCAAAAAGCCGAGCTGAAAAATGGCAGCGCAATGAAGTAACGCTCCTCTTGCTGTTGTTCCTCCGGGGCCAGTACAAAGCCAGCCTGTGATGGGCTGGCTTTTATGTTTGTGCGTCAGGGCGTGGCGCCGTATGTCTCGAAAACCTTCAGATAGCGACCATCCTGCTTCATGGCGGTGAGCTGGCGGTCAAACAATTCCCGTGTGTCGGGTGAGCGAAACGCAAAGTGATAGATGGTGGGAGGGAACAGATCCGCCTGGTTGATCTGGGCCCGTTGATAGCGTTCGCCGGAATGAGGATGGGTGATCAGCTGGTCCAGATAGTAGTAGAACACCCGCTCTTCCAGCACGATGGCATCGACTCTGCCACGCAGCAGCTGGTGTACCTGGCCTTGCTGCTTGGCAACCTCTTCATAGCGGGGATTCTGGCTGACCATGGTGGCAAAGTGTTCTCCCAGGATAACTTTCGCGCGCTGAAAAGAGGTGACTCTCAGGTGTCGCAGCTCATCCAGTGTGGTGACGGGGTGGTCGTACAGGGTAAAAACCCGGTTATGAAAGGTGATGACAGGTTGGGTCAGGAAGCGGCTATCTATCATGCCGGGTCTGACGTTGATGATGGCATCCAGTTTGCCGGACTTGAACATGCGAAAGGTGCGCTCCAGCGGCAGAAATTCGAACTGAAGCTGGTATTGGGTGCCGGTAAAGGCTTGCGTCAGCAGATCCAGTTCTATGCCACGCTTTTCCCCTTCGATGACATAGGGAGGAATGGCAAAACTGACTCCGACCCTGAGAGGTTTTGCCAGCAGGCATCCGGGGGCAAGGGCGATCAGCAACAGCAGGACATGGACAATCAGCTTCATCGCACCTCGTACGAACGATCCTGTCGATACATCAATCTGGTTGGAGTGCCTTAAACTGGCAAAATTCTGCTTACTGGCAGCTCAAAAAAAGCCCTGGCTAGGCAGGGCTTTTGCATTGCTTCATTTTAGAACGGAATATCGTCGTCGAAATCCATCGGCGGCTCGTTATAGACCGGCGGAGCTGACTGGGGCTGCTGAGCCGGACGGCCGTAACCACCCTGCTGCTGCATGTTCTGCTGCGGAGCGGGACGCTGCTGGTTCATCGGCTGCTGCATGGCCTGCTGCGGCTGGCCCCAGCCACCCTGGTTCTGGCCACCCATACCCTGACCAGCGCCTTGCGGACGGCCACCCAGCATCTGCATCACGCCGCTGAAGCTGTCGACCAGCACTTCGGTGGTGTAGCGTTCCTGGCCGCTCTGATCCTGCCATTTGCGGGTTTGCAGCTTGCCTTCCACATAGACCTGGGAACCCTTTTTCAGGTATTCACCGGCGACTTCGGCCAGCTTGCCCATGAAGACGACGCGGTGCCATTCGGTGCGCTCTTTCTGCTCGCCGGTTTGCTTGTCGCGCCAGGTTTCAGAGGTGGCCAGGGTAATGTTGGTCACAGCACCGCCACTCGGCATGTAGCGTACTTCCGGGTCTTGCCCGAGGTTACCGATCAGAATGACTTTATTGATGCCTCGACTGGCCATAATCTCTCTTCCACCTTTATATTCCGGCCAGGCAGCAAGCCTGGGCCAACCAAATGAGTTCCGCGATTTTTATCTGTGCCATGCTGTTATCGCATTGAACAACATGGTTTTCTATAACCCTTGTAGCAGTCAGGCTGATGATCGCTGATTACCTGGCACAGGTTTAGCGCACAATAGTAACAGCTGATGCGCCCCTGCGCATCATCCAGCGAGCGTACTCGCAGGTCAGGCGGCGGGTGAAGGGTCTCTGTTGACAACCCGCTCCGGCGTGGCCGCTTATCGTCAAAAAGGATAACCGCGATAGATAATGCCTGTCTATTCATCCAGTAGTCTCTGTGCCATACTGGCTCGCTCTGGTCTGTGTATCGAGCGTGCAACAAGATGGAAAAGATCGTGGTCCGGGGTGCTCGCACCCACAACCTCAAGAACATCAACCTGACCCTGCCCCGCGACAAGCTGATCGTGGTCACCGGCCTCTCCGGCTCGGGCAAATCCTCCCTGGCGTTCGATACCCTCTATGCCGAGGGGCAGCGCCGTTATGTGGAGTCGCTCTCCGCTTATGCCCGCCAGTTCCTCTCCCTGATGGAGAAGCCGGACGTGGACCACATCGAGGGGCTCTCCCCGGCCATCTCCATCGAACAGAAGTCCACCTCCCACAACCCGCGCTCCACGGTCGGCACCATCACCGAAATTTACGACTACTTGCGTCTGCTGTTTGCCCGGGTCGGCGAGCCGCGCTGCCCGACCCACGGCATCCCGCTCACCGCCCAGACCATCAGCCAGATGGTGGACCAGGTGCTGGCCCAGCCGGAAGGCGCCAAGCTGATGCTGCTTGCCCCCGTGGTGCGCAACCGCAAAGGGGAGCACGTCAAGCTGCTGGAGAACCTGGCGGCCCAGGGTTATATCCGTGCCCGCATCGACGGGGAGGTGTGTGATCTCTCGGATCCCCCGACCCTGGAGCTGCAAAAGAAGCACACCATCGAGGTTGTGGTGGACCGCTTCAAGGTGCGTGACGATCTGCAGCAACGCCTCGCCGAGTCGTTCGAGACGGCGCTGACTCTCTCCGGCGGCATCGTCCTGGTGGCGCCCATGGACGGAGATGAGGGGGAGACCCTGACTTTCTCGGCCAACTTCGCCTGCCCCGAGTGTGGCCACTCGGTCTCGGAGCTGGAGCCGCGCATCTTCTCCTTCAATAACCCGGCCGGCGCCTGCCCCACCTGCGACGGTCTCGGGGTGCAGCAGTACTTCGATCCGGACAAGGTGATCCACGATCCGGGCCAGAGCCTGGCCGGTGGCGCCATCCGCGGTTGGGACAAGCGCAGCTTCTACTACTTCCAGATGCTCAAATCCCTGGCCGAGCATTACGACTTCGATCTGGAGGCGCCTTGGGAGGATCTGCCACCCAAGGTGCAGGAGGTGATCCTGCGTGGCTCCGGACGCGGCGACGTGGAGTTCCGCTACATGAACGACCGCGGCGACGTGGTGGTGCGCAAGCACCCGTTCGAGGGGATCCTGCACAACATGGAGCGGCGCTACCGGGAGACCGAGTCCAACGCGGTGCGTGAAGAGCTCTCCAAATACATCGCCAACAAGCCCTGCGCCAGTTGCGGCGGTAGTCGGCTGCGGGAAGAGGCGCGCCACGTCTTCATCGAAAACCGCAACCTGCCGGCCATTGCCGACGACTCCATCGGTGACGCTCTCACCTTCTTCGCCGGCCTGACCCTGACCGGCCAGCGCGCCCAGATCGCCGAGAAGATCTTGAAAGAGATCGTCGAGCGGCTCGGCTTCCTGGTGAACGTCGGCCTCAACTATTTGAGCCTGTCGCGCAGCGCCGAGACTCTTTCCGGCGGCGAGGCCCAGCGGATCCGGCTGGCCAGCCAGATCGGCGCCGGTCTGGTGGGGGTCATGTATGTGCTGGATGAGCCTTCCATCGGCCTGCACCAGCGCGACAACGAGCGGCTGCTCAAGACGCTCACTCACCTGCGCGATCTCGGCAACACGGTGATCGTGGTGGAGCACGACGAGGACGCCATTCGCCTCGCCGACCACGTGCTCGACATCGGCCCGGGGGCCGGGGTGCACGGCGGCGCCATCGTCGCCCAGGGCACACCGGCGGAGATCATTGCGAACCCCGAGTCCCTCACCGGTGACTACCTCTCCGGTCGCAAGCAGATCGCCATCCCAGCCGAGCGCACGCCGCTCACCGGCAAGTGGTTGAAATTGAAAGGGGCGAGCGGCAACAACCTGCGTAACGTCAACCTGGATCTGCCAATCGGGGTGATGACCTGCGTTACCGGGGTCTCCGGCTCCGGCAAGTCGACCCTGATCAATGACACCCTGTTCCGTATCGCCCACCGCGAGCTGAACAAGGCGACCGAGTCGACCCCGGCTCCCTATCGCAGCATCGAGGGGCTGGAGCACCTGGACAAGGTGGTGGACATCGACCAGAGCCCCATCGGCCGCACCCCGCGCTCCAACCCAGCTACCTACACCGGCCTGTTCACCCCGATCCGCGAGCTGCTCTCCGGCACCCAGGAGGCGCGCTCGCGCGGCTATCAGCCGGGCCGCTTCTCCTTCAACGTGAAAGGGGGCCGTTGCGAGGCGTGCCAGGGGGATGGGGTCATCAAGGTGGAGATGCACTTCCTGCCGGACGTCTACGTGCCGTGCGACGTCTGCAAGGGCAAGCGCTACAACCGCGAGACCCTGGAGGTGAAGTACAAGGGCAAGAACATCCACGAGATCCTCGAGATGACGGTGGAAGATGCCCGCGCCTTCTTCGATCCGGTGCCGGCGGTGGCGCGCAAGCTGCAAACCCTGATGGACGTAGGCCTCTCCTACATCCGCCTAGGCCAGTCGGCGACCACGCTGTCGGGGGGCGAGGCGCAGCGGGTCAAGCTGGCGCGCGAGCTCTCCAAGCGCGACACCGGCCAGACCCTCTACATCCTGGACGAGCCGACCACTGGGCTGCACTTCCATGACATCCAGCAGTTGCTCAAGGTGCTGCACCAGCTGCGGGATCGCGGCAACACCATCGTCATCATCGAGCACAACCTGGACGTCATCAAAACTGCCGACTGGATCGTCGATCTGGGGCCCGAAGGGGGCTCGGGGGGTGGCCGCATCCTGGTTACCGGCACGCCGGAGGCGATCTGCGCCAACAAGGAATCCCACACGGCGCGTTTTTTAGGGCCGATGCTGGCGAAATAAACTGCGTAATGAGAGAGGGGCCATCGGCTCCTCTCTGCTATCAAATCCACTAGATTGAAAGAGGCATTTCAATGCCGACAGGCTACTGAACTGCCATTGGCAACTACATGGTGACGTATGACCAGATCTCCCCGCTCCCTCGATCATCTGCTGGCATATTCCATGATCCCCATCTGGGTTGGGGCCATCTTGATGTTGCTGGTGTTGATCGCGCTGACGCAAGTACCGGCCGCCACCCGTATCGAAGAGCAGCGGGTGAAAGAGCATCTGGTGCGAGTGCTCAAGGCGATTCAACTCGATATCAGAGCGGTGGATGCCTTTACCCGGGATTGGGGGATCTGGGATGACAGTTACTACTTCATCACCCATCACAACCGTGACTATATCGAGGCCAATCTGCTCAGCGACATGCCGATGCGGGATTTCGGTCTCAACCTGATCAGCTACATGGACCTTCAGGGGAACGAGATCTGGACCCACACCCAGTTGCCGGAAAATAACGACTCCGGTACCACGGCGACCGAGTTGCCCAATTTCCTCGATGATCTGAAACGTCAGCTGCGTCAGGACTCCCTGGCGCAAGGCACGGTCAATCTGCACGGGATCCGGAATTCCCTGTGGGGGCCCCTCATCTTCTCCTGGCAGCCTATCCACCTCAGCGATGGCAGCGGTACGCCCAACGGTTTTCTGCTGGCATTGCGCTGGCTGGATCGTCCCTACATCGAGCAGATTTCCGAACGTACCGCACTGCCGATCATGATTGTCCCCGCTCGCCAGGGTGAGGGGGAGACGGGTTTTCAGCCACTGCAGGCGCAGATGACCTATCGCCTCATCGATCTTGGCCTGCAACGGGTTCGTGGTGAGGGGCGTCTGCTCAACAATGCTGGCCAGCCGGTGGTGACCCTGGTGCTGGAAGAGGAGCGGAAGGTGCTGCAAGCTACCCTGGAGGGGGCCTTGCTGACGTTTGCCGGCATGCTGGTCGTGAGTGCGCTGTGCATGCTGCTCGCCATGCACAGGTTGAAGAGCATAGTGCTGACCCCTCTGCATCAGCTGATGACGGCGTTGCAGCGTTTTGGCGACAAGCCGGATGTGGCGCAGATCCCCCATATCGACAGCAGTACCGAGTTGGCGACTCTCAGCAGCAAGATGCGTGAAATGGCCGGCAAGGTGAGTCAGCAACACGATGAGTTGTTGGCCAGATCCAACCTTATGGAGATGGCGGCCTTTACGGATCCTCTGACCCGTTGTTTCAACCGCCGTTACCTGGAGGGGTGGTTACAGGATCACAGGGCTGAACCCTGTACGCTGTTGCTGCTGGATCTCGATCACTTCAAGCGGATCAACGACAAATTTGGTCACGACGTCGGGGATCTGGTGCTGCAACAGTTGGCTGAGCTGCTCAGAAAGCTGGTGACAACCGATGTCGGGCCGATCGTCCGGCTGGGGGGAGAAGAGTTTCTGCTGTTGTTGCAAGTCGAAGACGAATGCGAGATTGCGCTGTGGGTGGAACGGCTCAGGCTGCGCGTCGCCAGTCATCGTTTCGGCAGGGAAGAGACACCGCTCTGGCTGACGGTTTCCTTGGGATATTGCCGTTATCCGTTACACCCTTCGATGGTCGACAGCTTCTGGAGCCATAGCTTCAAGTTGGCGGATATGGCTCTCTATCGTGCCAAGCAGGAAGGGCGCAACCAGTGGCAGGGTTACACGGGAACCTTGCCACCAGATGCGATCGCGCTGACTCCCGAGCAGATTGTCGATGGCGATCATCTGCAGCTGAACAGGCTGGAGTTCCGGGATCAGCCCTGCCGAACCAGTACCAGATAAGCCATGGCGACGATAAAACCGATCAGGATAAAGAGAAAGGATCCTATCCCCCACACGGCGGCGAGAAATGCCCCCACCTTTTGCCATCTCGACTCATTCTTCATAAATAAATAATTACTTTCCAGTAACTTGCGTGCCACAAAAATACGCTCGTCAGGCCTTGCACACAACTGTTAATTGTTTATTCCGCAAAATGGATAAGATGCCTTAATTCGGCATATTTAGTCGCAATCAGACGGGCGAAATAAAGTCGTGTGAGTGATGGCTGGTGTGTCGCAAATAGTGTGACGGCAACGAAAATTTGCCAATAAAGATGCCATGCCAATCAATCTATTTCTGCTTAACATTTGTCCCAAATCAATAACCATGCACTTACAAGCTTTTATAGTCAGCACGCTTACAGCATCGAATGACAACAAAAAAAGGACTTAGTGATGAAAAAGATTCTTCCTCTGATGATTGCAGCAGCCCTGACCTCTCCCTTCGCCATGGCACACCAGGCTGGCGATATTCTGGTGCGTGGTGGTGTCGCGGTAGTTTCTCCTCAAGAGAGTAGCGATGACGTATTGGGCAAAGGTGAATTCGACATCAAGAATGACACGCAGCTGGGACTGACTCTGAGCTACATGATCACTGACAACTGGGGCGTCGAGTTGCTGGCTGCTACTCCTTTCTCCCACAAGGTCAGCACTCCTGGCCTGGGTGAGATAGCCAAGGTTAAACATCTCCCTCCGACACTGATGGGCCAATACTACTTTGGCGATGCCCAGAGCAAAGTTCGTCCATACATCGGGGTTGGTGTGAACTACACCACCTTCTTTGATGAGAAAGGAGTAGGGGCTCTCGATGGCGCCAATATCAACCTTGACGATTCCTGGGGCCTGGCTGGTCAAGTCGGCATTGATATGGCGATAACCGACCGCTGGTTTGTAAACGGTTCGGCTTGGATCATGGATATTGATACTGATGTCAATGTTGAAGGTGTCGGCACCTTCAAGACCAATATCGATCCCATGGTCTTTATGGTCGGCGTCGGCTACCGCTTCTAATAACCGGATTCTGATGGCGTAATGCCGCAGATATATAGCTAAGCACGTCTCCTTTCAGCCCGGCTCGGTCCGGGCTTTTTTATGTCTGCCATTAATTACAAAGTGATTAATTAGCCTCGGCAGATCAATAAAATAGCTCCTCTCCTCCCTCTATAATGCGCCGTTTCTGCCGATAGTGACTATGTTCACTTTACCTTTCCCCACGAGCGAGGATGTCTCCATGGGTTTATCTATTGTGCAGCGGATCATCGCCGGATTTGTGTTGATGCTGCTGTTGCTGATCCTGCTTGGTGTGATCAGCACCTTTAAAATCAAGGGTATCAATGACGGTCTCTCCGCCGTCTCCGATCGGGCGACCCCCCTGGTGGTGGCGGTGGCCAATCTCAAGGGGGCATTGCAAGAGAGCAATCGCTGGGTGCTGGTTTACCGCACCAGTGAAGATGCTGCTCAACTGCCGCAGTTCGCCAACCAGTTCAAGGAGCAGCAAGCCCGCTTCACCCAGCTGAGCCAGGAGATGGGCAAGTTTACCGAAGTGGCGGAGGCGCGTGCCCGCTTCCGGCAGGTAGAGAGTGCGACCGGCCAGTTCTATAGCCTGGCGGAACAAGTGCTGGCCCAGCATGGCAAGTGGGTCGATGCCCTGGCGCAGCGGCACAAATTGCAGCTGGAGTTTATCCGGCTCGAGGACACCTATCAGTGGGCCGCCGATCTGCTGTTGCAGCAGAGTGCCAGCAAGCGCTCCATGCGCAACAAGGCCGAGCTCATCACCTCGGGGATCGCACGGGATCTGAAGAATATTCGCCGGGCCGATGCCAAGACGGATCTCAATGAGCTGGAAAAGGTGCTCAGCAAGGACATTGAGATGGCCCGCAAGCGCCTGGAACGCGTGCTGGTGCCGGATGATGTGAAGCAGCGTTTCGTGACCAATCTGGATCGGATGCAGGAGCTGGCACTGGGCCCGCAAGGCTTGCTGGCCACCATGCGTCAGGCACAACAACTGGAGCTGGCGCTGGTCAGCCTGAACCAGCAGCTGGATGCCAGCCTGGCCAGCAGCCTGAGCCTGCTTGACGAAATGGGTCAGTCGGCCGGTTCCATTGCCAGCGAGAGTCGCGTCAATGCCGATGCCGCCGTCAGCAGCGCCAGTTTCTGGATCCTGATCGTGGCCACCGTCTCGGCGGCTGCGGCGCTGCTCATCGGTTACACCACGGCACGCAGTATTCAGCGTCCGTTGCAGATGATCAACCGGGAGCTGGAGTACATGGCGGCCGGGGACATGACCCGCCGCATCAATTACCGCAGCAGTTGCGAGTTTGGCAGCCTTTCCCGCTCCATCGACACGCTGGCGGGCAAGACCGGAGAGTTGCTTTCCCAGATCAATGCGGGTTCCCGTCATCTGGTGGAGGAGGCGAGCCGCGCCGCCGAAATCAGCGAACGGGCCATGTCCCGGGTACAGGATCAGAAGAGCCAGACCGATCAGGTGGCGGCTGCCATCACCGAGCTGGAGGTGAGTGCCACTGAGGTGGCCCGTTCCACCGATGGTACCAAACATGAGGTGGATCTGGCCGATGAGGAGGCCAGAAGCGGCCGCCAGAAAGTAGCGACCACCCGTCGCATCACAGAACAGCTGGCCAGCGCCATGGAAGAGGCGGTCGGTATCACCTACAAGCTGGGGGAATTCAGCAACAACATCGGCAGCATTCTCGACGTGATCCGCAGCATCGCCGAGCAGACCAACCTGCTGGCGTTGAACGCGGCCATTGAGGCGGCCCGGGCTGGCGATGCCGGTCGCGGTTTTGCCGTGGTGGCCGACGAGGTACGGGCACTGGCTAACCGGACCCAGACCTCGACCGAGGAGATCCAGAGCATGATCGAAAACTTGCAGAGCTCCAGCAAGCATGTGGTGGAAGTGATGGGGCGCAGCCAGGAGCAGACCCATAGCTGCGTTGAGCAGACCCGCGAGATGGATGCGGCACTGCAATCCATCGCCGATAGGATGAGCGCCATCAAATCGATGGCGGATCAGGTAGCCAATGCCGCCCAGGAGCAGATCTCCGTCAGCCAGGGGGTGGCTCGCCATATCGCCGGCATTGCCGATGTGGCCTACGAGACGGAACGGGAGGCACGAGAGTCGGCCAGCAGCAGTGAAGTGCTGGCGGATCTGGTCGCCAAGCAGCAACAACTTATCGCACATTTCAAGGTCTAGGAGGGCTTATGGCTAACAAGTGGATTGGAGCCCTGAGTCTCCTGTTGTGTGGCCAGCTGATGGCCAGCGAGCTGGTGATCGAGAGCTGGCGTGCCGATGACAAGGCGTTGTGGGAGCAAAAGATCATCCCGGCGTTCGAAGCGACGCATCCGGGGATCAAGGTGACGTTTCATCCGGTGCAAAACGTCAACTATATGCCTACCTTGTTGGAGAACCTGAAGGCCGGCAAGGCGGGGGATCTCATCACCTGCCGCCCGTTTGATGACTCCCTCGCTCTGTTCAAGGCCGGTCATCTGGCCGAGCTGACCGAGATGGCGGGGATGGAGAACTTCCCGAGCTTCGCCCAGTCGCCCTGGCAGACCGACTCCGGTGCCCAGACGTTTTGCGTACCCATGGCGTCCGTTATTCACGGCTTTTTCTACAACAAGAAGATCTTCAGTGAATTGGGGCTGACCCTGCCGCAGACCCGCGACGAGTTCTTCGCCGCGCTCGACAAGGTGAAGGCCGATGGCCGTTATGTGCCGCTGGCCATGAGCGGCGGCGAGAGCTGGGTCTCCTCTGAACTGGGTTTCCAGAACATTGGTCCCAACTACTGGAAAGGGGAAGACGGGCGCCTGGCGCTGATCGGCGGAAACGAGCGGTTCGACAACCCGCATTATGTGAAGGTGTTCGAGGAGCTGGCTCGCTGGCGCCCCTATCTGGGTGAAGGGGGTGAGAGTCGGGATTATGCTGCCACCAACGAGCTGTTCACCTCGGGCAAGGCCGCCTTTTATGTGGCCGGTTCCTGGGAGATAGCACCTTTCACCGGCAAGGTCGATTTCGGCGTCATGCGCCCGCCGGTCGCCAAGCAGGGGGCTGGCTGTTTCTTCACCGATCACACCGACATCGGCATGGGGATGAACCCGGCGAGCAAAAACAAGGAGGCCGCCATGGCATTCCTGCAGTGGCTGACTACGCCCCAGTTTGCCGAGCTCTACACCAACGCGTTGCCGGGCTTTTTCTCCCTCTCCAACCACTTCTTCGACGTCACCAATCCGGCGGCCAGAGAGATGATGGAGTGGCGGGATCAGTGTGATTCCACCATACGGGTGGCTACCCAGATCCTCTCTCGCGGCACACCCAAGCTGGGGGATGAGCTGGCCGAGGTGAGTCAGGCGGTATTGCTGGGCAAAATGGAGCCCAAAGCGGCGGCCGAACGACTGGAACAAGGGCTCAAAGGTTGGTATGCCCCCCATCAGGGCAGCAAGGCCACAGGGCAGGAGTGCCAGTGTGATACCGGCGTGACTCAGACAAGTGCCGTTACTGCGACGCAAACAGCGCCGCAACCTGCCGCGCAGGATGCCGTCGAGCAGGCGCTTTCCAGCGAGTTGGAAACACCGCAACAGTAGAGCATGACCAGTAGATTCTGATTGTGCAGAAAACGGGAGGCATCAGCCTCCCGTTTTTATTGGCGAGTCTGACGGTTCAGGTATCGGAGGGCCAGCGGCAGAGGCTGCCGATGCGGGCCACGGGAGTGAATCCGAGCGAGCGATAAATCCGCTGGGCGTGGTAGTGCTCATCGGCCACTATGATCAGCCGTTCTACCCGCTTCAGCCCTTGTCGTGCCACATGGCTGAGCAACCGGCGGCATAGCCCCCTGTTGCGCCACGCCCTGTGGGTGCGCACCAGCTGGAAACGCCCCATGGTATCGGTAAAGAAGAGGCCACAACTGGCGATCAACTGGCCCTCCTGCCAGATCCCCCACCAATCGCCGAGTCCATCGGCGATCATGGCCTGGTAAAGCCGTTGTCGTGAGTGCAGATAGGCGAGATAGCTGGCCTCGTCATGACTCATGTCTCGCTCATGGAGTTCGAAGTCGAGCCACGTCTGCCAGTCGCTTGCCCGGAATGCACGAAGTTCCTGACCCGGATGAGAAAGCATCACTGGTTGCCAGCTCTGCTCGTCGAGTGCCAGCACCACACACTCCAGATACTGATAACCCGTTGTTACAAATCCGGCTATTCGGCTGTTTTGTCCTTCCGCCAGCGGCCATTGGAAAGTGCGGTGACGGATCCTGGGATCCTGGCCGATCAGTTGATCGAAAGTGGCTTCGAGCCAGCCCTTGTCCCTGTCACTGGGAGGGGTGGAGAGCAGCAGATAGTTGCCGAAGTAGTAGTCGGGGGCATCCGGAGTTCGCACGGCCCAGAACTCGTCATGCCGGGTGACTTCGCCCTGATAGCGGTCGAACAGCAGATCCGTGGCAAAGCCGGGGTGGGTGTCCATGGTGATACTCCTGCAAAGATTCAATCTGTTATCGGCAAGAGCAGGAAGAGGAAAAGGGGCCGGAGAAACCTCCGGCCAAACAATCACACGCAGATTCAGAACGTCCAGGACGATCCGGCTTCATCATAACTCGACCTTGGTGATTTTGGGATGGGGTCAGGGGGTTACTTACCGTTAATTTTGTAAATATGGGACGGCCCGAGTGGAAGAGTGACAAATCAGAGTTGACTTTGGGACGCTTTGCTCATAAATATAGAGACGTTTAGACGTCCAAACATCCGTTTTGACGTACACAGATGGATTGCAGGACAGGGAGAAGAGCAGATGGGATTTCACAGTGCACGTCAGGTTGAGGCGCTCAACCAGAGTCTGGCGGATTTGAATGGCGATATATCGGTCAGCTTCGAGTTTTTTCCGCCCAATAGCGAAGGCATGGAAAATACCTTGTGGCAGTCCATCGAGCGCCTGAAAGTGCTGGAACCCAAGTTCGTCTCCGTGACCTATGGCGCCAACTCCGGCACTCGGGATCGCACCCATAAGGTGATCAAGGACATCAAGGAGCGGACCGGTCTCATCGCGGCGCCGCACCTGACCTGTATCGATGCCAGCCGTGATGAGTTGCGCTCTATCGCCCGTGATTACTGGAATAGCGGCATCCGCCACATAGTGGCGCTGCGTGGTGACCTGCCTCAGGGGGTCGACAAGCCGGACATGTATGCCACCGACCTGGTTGCCCTGCTCAAATCCGAGGCCGATTTCGATATCTCGGTAGCGGCTTATCCGGAAGGGCACCCGGAAGCGAGAAGTGCGCAGTCGGATCTGCTCAACCTCAAGCGCAAGATAGATGCGGGGGCCAACCGTGCCATCACCCAGTTTTTCTTCGATGTGGAGACCTACCTGCGTTTTCGCGATCGCTGTGCTGCCATCGGCATCGACGCCGAAATCGTGCCGGGGATCCTGCCGGTCTCCAACTACCAGACGTTGGCCAAGTTTGCCGGGTTTACCAACGTGAAGATCCCGCGCTGGATGCATCAGCGCTTCGAGGGGCTGGAACATGATCAGATGACCCGTAACATGGTCGGGGCCAGTATCGCCATCGACCAGGTCAGGGTGTTGAGTCAGGAAGGAGTGAAAGATTTCCACTTCTATACCCTGAACCGCTCCGAGCTGACCTACGCCATCTGCCATACCCTTGGGGTCAGGCCGAAAGGACAAGCCTGATGCAACAGATGCAAGATCAAAACAGCCAATGAGTCTCTCATTGGCTGTTTTTTTTATGGCGGCCGGCCATCATCCGGCAGGGGCTATGAAGAGATGATCTGGACTCCTGAGATCAACCCGGCTGGTTGGTGTTACCAGGTGTGTCCGTGTTCTTTGCCTGGTTTACTGCTTTGCGCGACCCCGCGGCCGTGACTGGATCAGGTGCAGGCCAAACCCGATGAGCAGTCCCCAACAGGCGGCGCCGACACCGAGCAGGCTGATGCCGGATGCCGTGATGATGAAAGTGAGCAGGGCCGCTTCTCGCGCCTCATCGTGTTGCAACGCCGTGTGCAGGCTGCTGCCTATAGTGCCAAGCAGCGCCAAGCCAGCCACGCAGGTGATGAATGTCGCAGGGAAGGCGGTAAACAGAGCCGCGACCGTGGCGCCGAAGCAACCGGTCAGCAGATAGAAGCAGCCCGCCCAGACGGCAGCCGGCCAGCGGCGGTTGGCATCCGGATCCACCTCTTTTCCCATGCAAATTGCGGCGGTGATGGCTGCCAGGTTGAAAGCGTAACCCCCAAAGGGGGCGAGCAGCAGGCCGGTCAGGCCGGTCCAGCTGATAAGAGAAGAGGTCGCTGGTTGATAGCCATGAGCCCGCAAGATAGTTATCCCGGGCATGTTCTGGGAGGTCATGGTGACGATAAACAGCGGCAGAGCGATGCCAAGCAGGGCATCGAGGGAGAAAGTCGGCGAGATCCAGACCGGAGTGGCCAGTTGCCAGTGCACGCCGCCAAGTTGCAGCTCTCCTCGCAAAGCACAGATCGCTATCCCGCTCATCAGTACCAGTACCATGGTGTAACGGGGCCAAAGATGGCGGCCCAGCAAAAAGGCCAGCAACAATGAGCCAAGCAGCAAGGGATCCTGCGGAGCAACCTTGAACAGATCCAGGCCGAATCTGAGCAATACCCCGGCCAGCATGGCGGCGGCCAGTGGGGCTGGAATATGGCGCATCAGCCGATCGAACCAGCCACTGATGCCGCACAGGGTGATCAACAGAGAGGAAATGATAAAGGCACCGATGGCCTCAGCCAGAGTAAAGTTGCCGAGACTGGTGATCAGCAGGGCTGCCCCCGGGGTGGACCAGGCTGTGAGCGCGGGGATGCGGTAATAAAGAGAGAGACCGATACAGCTAATCCCCATGCCGATACCGAGCGTCCATAGCCAGGAGGAGACCTGAGCCGCATCCGCCCCGGCTGCCGTTGCCGCTTGAATGATCAGGATGACGGAGCTGGTATAGCCGACCATCACGGCAATAAAGCCTGCCACTATATGGGGAAGCGCGAAGGGCATGGGTGACTCCTGTCGGTTTGTGCGTTATAGCGTACAATATGTCGCCAACTATATCGTTGTGCGTTATAGCGCACAATCGAATTACGCAGGATCTATAGAGGGGTAACCATGCAAGAGATAAATCAGCATCTGGCCCATCGCCTGAGGGGGTTGCGCAGTGAGCTGGGTTGGAGCCTGGATGTAGCGGCGCGGGAGACCGGAGTCAGCAAGGCTATGCTGGGGCAGATCGAGCGGGGAGAGTCCAGCCCTACGGTGGCGACCCTGTGGAAGATTGCCACCGGTTTTCGGGTTTCCTTCTCCAGTTTTATCGAACCCGCTCCGGTTACTCAGGGAGAGGCGCTTTATCGTACTGCCGATGCCATCCGTCAGCAGCCGGCGGGGGAGGGAATGCAGGTTGCTCCTCTCTTTCCCTATGAGAGCCGGTTTGGTTTCGAGTTGCTTGAATTGACTCTGTTACCTGGCTATCAGCGTGAATCCGACCCCCATGAGCCAGGGGTGACCGAGCATGTCATCGTCATCAGTGGCGTGATGGAGGTGCTGGTGGAAGGGGAGTGGCGCTCGCTGACCCAGGGGGAGGCGGTTCGGTTTGCAGCCGACTCCCCCCACGGTTATCGCAATCTGGGTGTGGCTCCCGCAATCTTTCATAACCTGATCCACTATCCGGTTAATCGGTCATGAACAATCTTCCGGGCGATTACCCCGGGCGGCCATCCGCTCTGGGGCTGGTCAGGATGGGGGCATACACCCAGACAAACAGGCCATAAGCCAGGCTCCAGGCCAGGCCGCTCAAGTTCCAGCCATGCAGGGTGTAAGCAGGCCAAAGCAGCGGAACGAGCACCCGCAACAGCGCTGCCACAATGATCAGGACAAAAGCACTGCGGATACGGCGTCCCACTTGCAAGGCGCGACCGCTATGGCCGAGAGAAACCCGTGCGATCATGCCCAGGATCATGGTGCCCAGACAGCCTGCGCTAAGCAGGTGGCTGGCCAAGGAAAGGCTAATGGACATCCCGGCAGCTTGAGCCGCGAGCGCGAGCAAGCCCAAAGGGATGAACAGATAGGCGAGGTGCAACGACCATAGCAGGGGATGACCCAAGGTTGTAGGCAACCGCCAGCGCAGCTGGCGCCACAGGTGCAAGCTTGCCGCCACTATATATAGAGGCGTCATATAAACGCTGGTCGTCCATTGGTTTGGAAAGAGTAGCCAGATCGACAAGAGCAACCATAAAGAGGCTAGCGCGCCACGTTCCAGCCATACCAGCGGAACCGCTTTATCCAAACCAGTGGCTCTGGCGGTAAAAAAGGGAATGACCCGTCCTCCCATCACGGCAATCAGGGTGGTAAACAACAATACCGTGGTGATCAACAAATGTTCTAGGGTGGCCCACTCGCCATGCCATATCCAGCTTGTTCCGTTGAGCAGCGTCAATACCAGCAGTAATGGAACAAAGAAGAGGTTGCGCCATTGTCGGGTGATGATGATGGGCTTGGCGAGGAACCAAGCGCAAAGTGGCAGCCAGGAAAGATCAGCCATCATCAAGAGGGTATTTTCTTCTCCAAGCCAGGGTAGTAGTAGCCGAGGCAACGCCCAAAGACTCACAACCAGAGCCAGTGGCCAGCTTCGCACACCTGGATGGGCCGTCCAGTTTTGTACCGCGGTCAGCAGAAATCCCGAGACGATGGCCGCACCGAACCCAAACAGCATCTCATGGGCATGCCACCAGACAGGGTTGCCGATACCGGGCATCGACAGCCAGCCATTGATTTGCCCTATCCAGCCCAGCATAGCCAGCGTAGAAAACAGGGCGCCCAACAGGAAGAAAGGCCGAAACCCCAAACGAAACAGGGGGAGTATCCGCTCTTCCTTGCGGCTATCCAGAATCTGATGCATGACGACAACCTTAAATAAACATTTCAAAAGTTAATTATAAAGTGACTTTTGAAATGTTCAATTTAAATCAGTGCTGATGATGCCTTGGTGTAAAAACCATCGGAAAATGCATGGTTTGATGGGTATTTGAGCGGTTGAGTCGATATTGGCAA
>NZ_CP077399.1:172500-407500 GCF_019048725.1 Aeromonas sp. FDAARGOS 1407 | reverse complement strand
AACGTCGTGAGACAGTTCGGTCCCTATCTGCCGTGGGCGTTGGATGATTGAAGGGAGTTGCTCCTAGTACGAGAGGACCGGAGTGAACGAACCTCTGGTGTTCGGGTTGTCACGCCAGTGGCACTGCCCGGTAGCTAAGTTCGGAATCGATAACCGCTGAAAGCATCTAAGCGGGAAGCGAGCCCTGAGATGAGTCATCCCTGACCCCTTGAGGGTCCTGAAGGGCCGTTGGAGACCACAACGTTGATAGGCGGGGTGTGTAAGTGCAGCGATGCATTGAGCTAACCCGTACTAATTACCCGTGAGGCTTAACCATACAACACCCAAGAAGTGTTCTGGGCCTTGTAGCGAATGAGCGAACTATGAATTCAGTGATAGCGACCAAGTCGTTATTCACGTCAGCTTTCTCAGATTGAAGAATTTGCCTGGCGGCCATAGCGCCGTGGAACCACCTGAACCCATGCCGAACTCAGAAGTGAAACGCGGTAGCGCCGATGGTAGTGTGGCATTCGCCATGCGAGAGTAGGACACTGCCAGGCACCCAATTAAACAGTGATGTGCAAAATCACGTTACTGGCTGCGAGGATGACACCTCAGAATAAGCAGCAAATGATTTAGCGAAAGCTAACCGAATGCGGAGCGGTAGTTCAGTCGGTTAGAATACCGGCCTGTCACGCCGGGGGTCGCGGGTTCGAGTCCCGTCCGCTCCGCCACTAACAAGAAGCCCAGTCGACAGACTGGGCTTTTTTTCGTTTTAAGGTTTGCCCGATAGGGAAGGCTTTTTGTTTTCTGCGTATTCTTTCGCCTTTTTATGGGCAGTTTTTCCTCTATCAATTTATCTTCTCCCGTTGCGGATCTATTTTCTCCAGCCTGGAACCGTCACGCTCGTGAGTAGTCTCTTCTCTTGCAGGGTTAGGTGAACAAAGCTTCTTCTCAGTGCTTTATCTACGTCAATGTCACAGTGTATCTAGGTAACGGAAATGGATTATTCGGAAGAGGATATGGGATGGGCATCAATGATGGGATATGCAGCCTGCTGCATGAGGCAAGGGAAATAGACGACATATACAAAAAAGCCCACGCAACCAAAATTGCATGGGCTTCGAATTGATGGCGGAGGAGGTGGGATTTGAACCCACGGATGGTCGCCCATCGCCGGTTTTCAAGACCGGTGCATTCAGCCGCTCTGCCACCCCTCCGCAGCAGTGCGGCGAATATTACCATGCTGTTTCTGCTTGTAAATCCCTGACTTGCCTGATCGCTGGTTAATTGCACGAAATCACGGCAAAAGGGATGAAAAGGGTGGGGTTATCGCATTTTTAGCCAGATAACTTGACTTGAATACAGACTCAACCACTATAGTGGCCACCATCATATCCTCTGCAAGATAATGTTATGACTATTAAAAATGCCCTGTTTTGCGCCCTGGCGGGCGTAACCCTGCTGGCGGCTCCGGCCCAGGCAAGCGAGTTGACCAAGACCGATGTCGAGCAAATCGTGCGTGACTATCTGGTCAAGAATCCGGAAATACTGGTTGAGATGTCCAATGCCCTGCGCGCCAAGCAGGAGCAGCAGCAAGCCGAGAGTGACAAGGCGCTTATCAAGGCTCATGCCAAGCAGCTCTATGGTAACAATGATCCCGAGATGGGTAATCCGAAAGGCTCGCTGACAGTGGTCGAGTTCTTCGACTATAACTGCGGCTACTGCAAGCGCGCCCACCCGCTGGTCAAACAGCTGATGGCGGAAGACAAGGATATCCGTTACATCTACAAGCAGTTCCCGATCCTGAGCGAAACCTCCTACTTTGCCGCACGCGCTGCACTGGCAGTCCAGTTGGGACAGCCAGACAAGTACCAGGCCTTCCATGAGAAGCTCTATGCGCACAAGGGACCGCTGGCCGATGAGGCACAGGTCAAACAGGTGGCTGAAGCGGCAGGCGTGAACTGGAGCAAGGTTGAGGCCAAGCTCAAGGATGGCAGCATCGATCAGAATCTGGGTACCAACCGGGCACTGGCGGAAGCGCTTGCCATTTCGGGCACCCCTGCCTTTATTATCGGTGATCAGATTCTGCGTGGTGCACCGCGGGATCTCGCGAGTCTGAAAGGCTTCATCAAGGATGTGCGTGAGGGCAAGAGCATTCAGTAAGCTCTGTTTGCACCTTCAGCCGTGATAGAAAAAGAGGGCCGGTATTGCTACCGGTCCTCTTTTTATTATGCCCATCGGAACAGGTGGTCGTCGCGAAAGGACCATAACAGCGTCCGACGGGATGGGCCTCTCGCCCCAGTAACAAGTATTAGCAGAGTCGTTCGACGTCTATCCGGGAATATTTGCTCCCACTGCCGCGTATTTGGGGGATTGCTTAATTCCAGTCAAGATTTTTCCTGCTGCCTGCCTTAGAATCGCCGCCCGTGGCAGGAGAAACCCATATGTTAGTTGAAATTTTACGGTTAATTTTTATAGTCGGCGGTCTGGCATACGTCATCATGCTGGTGCAGGCATGTTGGCGAATGAAGCGTAACGGGACGATCGAGCCCACCCCCTTCTGGCCCGTGGCGGCGATCGGGGGGATTGCCAATTTCCTCGATACTTTGGGGATTGGCAGCTTCGCGGTGAAGACGGCTTGCTACAAGCAGTTCAAGCTGATCGACGATCGTCTGTTGCCCGGCACCCTCAACAGTCAGTGTGTGTTGCCTGCGGTGACCCAATCACTCATCTTCATCGGCGCAGTGGCCGTCGACCCCCTGACCTTGCTCAGCATGATGGTCGCCGCTGCGGCAGGCGCCGCCTGGGGCGCGCGGCGGGTTGCCTCGTTTGATCGGCAAACCGTGCGGCTGGTGATGGCTATCTCTCTTCTCGTAGTCGCCGGATTCATCTTCGCCGGTCTCCTGGGCCTTTTCCCCGTGGGGGGAGAGGCGATGGGGTTGAGCGGCTACAAGCTGGTGATCGCTCTGCTCGGCAATTTCCTCTTCGGAGTACTGATGAATGTCGGTATCGGTCTGTTTGCACCCTGCATGACTCTCGTCTACCTGCTTGGCATGAACCCGCTGGCAGCGTTTCCCATCATGATGGGCTCTACCGCCGTACTGAGCGTCTTCTCGGCGGGTACCTTTATCCGCAAGGGGGCCTTTGATGCCAAGGCCGTGCTGGCGGTTGCCATCTTTGGCCCCATCGGGGTGGTGCTGGCGGCCATGCTGGTCAAGTCGATGGATGTGGAGATGCTGAAGTGGCTGGTCGCCTTCATCGTCATCTATACCTCCTGGACCATGTACGCCTCATGGCGGGCGGGTCGTCAACCTTCCCCACAACTGGTTGCGGACGCAAGCTAGCCTGCACCAGGGCGGCCTCGGCTCTGGCCCCGAGAAAAACATAAAGCCCGAGTGCCAGCAGCAGACCCACGGCACATCCCATCACGCCGACCGCAGGCCAGAGCAGCTCGCTCTGGCCCAGCGAGCCCTTGAACAGCAGCAGTAGTCCCTCGATGGAGACCGCGATCAGGATGGCGGCGATGAAGCGGGTAATGGTGCGGCGAATGGCGCTGTGGCGAAAGATGTCCTTATGCAGCAGCACCTCCTCTTCCAGAATAGTTTTGCCGAGATCGAACACCGCCAGCGCCAGGGTCAGGAAGATGATGGCGCTGAAGGCGCCAAGCCGATTCTGCCGGGTGCCGCACAACAGCAGATAAAGCTGCTCCAATCCGTGCCAGATGAGGGTGGCGACGATCAGGAACAGGGCCGCACTCAATACCACGTAGACACCCTTGAACCAGGGAATGGCGCGCCGCCGCCCACCATCGCCCATCAACCAGGCGATAAGCTGGTGCAGGCAGACGGTGACTGCCCGTCCCTGACCACGGATGACCAGATGCAGCCGGTCGGATTCGGCAGGAGAGGGTGGCAGGATCCCGGCTGCCCCCTTCCATTGTTCGATGCTGACGATGAAGGAGTAGCGTTTGAGCGAGGCGAGCGGGGTTTCGAGCAATCCCTGCAGCAGAGGATGCAGTTCGTCGCCGAACTCCTGATAGCGTCGCAACACGTCGATGGGGCTCATCTCTGCCATGGGAACCTCGTTTGCATGGGGCCTGAGCTGGATGTGCAAATTGTGGGCCTGCTTTATGACAGGGATAGGAGAGGGAATTGCACCAGAAGGCGGCAGGAGAGGGGCGGGTCAGGAAGGATTGCACCGCAAAGGTGAAGAATAAAAAAGGGCCCTCGTGGGCCCTTTTTGTATCGGCAGGGGATTAACCGGCCAGCTTGGCGAAGCAGCGATCGGCGGCTGCCAGGGTGTGTGCTATCTCCTTGTCGCCGTGAGCCAGCGACAGGAAGCCAGCCTCGTAGGCGCTCGGCGCCAGATAGACGCCTTCTTCAAGCATGAGATGGTAGAAGCGCTTGAAGCGCTCCATGTCGCAGCGGGTTACCTGCTCGTAGCGGGTGATCTCGGGCTCGTCGGTGAAGAAGAAGCCGAACATGCCGCCGACATAGTTGATGGCGAGCGGGATGCCGTGTTTGGCAGCTGCGGCTTTGAGCCCCTCGGCCACCTGGGCGGTTTTGGCGCTCAGCTGATCATACAGACTCGGCTCCAGCAGCAGATCCAGCATGGCCAGGCCGGCGGCCATGGCCACCGGGTTGCCGGAGAGGGTGCCCGCCTGATAGACGGGGCCGGTCGGGGCGATGTGCTGCATCACCTTCTTCTTGCCACCGAAGGCCCCCACCGGCATGCCGGCACCGATGATCTTGCCGAGGGTGGTCAGATCTGGGTCAATGTTGTAGTGCCCCTGGGCGCCGCGCAGGGAGACGCGAAAACCGGTCATCACCTCGTCCAGGATCAGCAGGGCGCCGAACTCGTCACAAATGGCGCGCAGCCCTTCCAGGAAGCCGGGGACCGGCGGAATGCAATTCATATTGCCAGCCACCGGCTCGACGATGATGCAGGCGATCTCGCTGCCGTACTGGGTGAAGGCCTCGCGCACCGAGTCCAGATCGTTATAGACACAGGTGAGAGTGTGCTTGGCGAAGTCGGCCGGCACGCCCGGGCTGTTGGGTTGGCCCAGGGTCAGGGCGCCGGAGCCGGCCTTGACCAGCAGGGAGTCGGCGTGGCCGTGGTAGCAGCCTTCGAATTTGACGATCTTGTCGCGACCGGTGTAGCCGCGGGCCAGCCGGATGGCGCTCATGGTTGCCTCGGTGCCGGAGTTGACCATCCGCACCTGCTCCATGGAGGGGACGATCCGGCGTACCTTCTCGGCCATCAGCACTTCGATCTCGGTGGGGGCGCCGTAGCTCAGCCCTTTCTCGACGGCCTTGATGACGGCAGCCTTGATGGCCGGGTGGTTGTGACCCAGCAGCATGGGGCCCCAGGAACCGATGTAATCCACGTAGGCCTGGCCATCCACGTCATAGAGGTAGGCGCCATCGGCGTGATCGATGAAGCGGGGTGTGCCGCCGACCCCATTGAAGGCGCGGACCGGTGAGTTGACGCCGCCCGGAATGGTCTGGCGGGCCTGTTCAAACAGCTGATCTGATTTTGACATGGATCATCCTTAATGGGATTTTGGTCGTCACACAGGGGAAAGCAGCCGATTGAGACTCGGCAGGTTGTGGCATGAGGAGTATGCTTTGCGCTCTCGCCACCCGGACTCTCGGTCTGCACCCGTGACAAAATTAACGGGCCGACTATAGCAGAAAGCCCCAGCCCTGGGCAGCCGAGCAATGCGCCGGGTGATCCTGATCTCAGCTCGCTGACGATGTCGTTTTTCAAGTTGGTGTAACAAGATGGCGCAACAAGCTCTCTCCTCTTCTGAACCGGATGCAGCTCCTCGGGGAGCCGTCTCTCGAATCATCCGGCAAGACAAGATCCCCTTGCTGGTACTGCTGCTTGCAGCCTTGGTCGGTACCCTGGCGGGGCTGGTATGCGGCCTTTTTGAATCTGGGGTGCATTGGCTGGTCGGGCAACGCCTGGATCTGCTGGCCGATCGCCCATGGTGGCAGCTGGGGCTGCTTGGATTCGGGTTCAGCGCCCTGCTGGGGCTGGTCGGTTACTTTCTTACCCATGCCTTTGCCCCCGAGGCGGGCGGCTCCGGCATTCCCGAAATCGAAGGGGCGATGGACGATCTGCGCCCGGTGCGCTGGTGGCGGGTGTTGCCGGTCAAGTTCTTCGGCGGCATCTGTACCCTGAGCTCTGGCATGGTGCTGGGACGTGAGGGGCCGTCGGTCCAGATTGGCGGCAACCTTGGCAAGATGGTGGCGGATATCTTCCGGCTGCCCAAGGAGCATGGCCATGCTCTGCTGGCCGCCGGGGCGGCTGGCGGCCTTGCCGCCGCCTTCAATGCGCCGCTGGCTGGGATCCTGTTCGTGATGGAGGAGATGCGGCCGCAGTTTCGCTACTCCTTCCTGGCCATCAAGGCGGTGGGGATCTCTGCCATCATGGCCACCCTGATGCTGCAAAACATGAAGGGGCAAGCCCCCGTCATCAGTCTACCGCACTATGATGCCCCGGCACTGAAGGCACTCTGGCTGTTCCTCTTCATGGGGGGCATGTTCGGGGTGCTCGGCTTTGTCTTCAATAAACTGGTGCTGGCCTGTCAGGATGGCTATCTGGCGCTGCACCAGAACAAACGTCACCGCTTTGTCGCCATTGGCATGCTGGTGGCTGGCACCTTTGGCGTCTTGTCGTTGTTTGCTCCGGCTGTCACGGGGGGCGGTACCGAACTGATCCCCCACCTGATGGGAGGGGAATATGCGATGGCTACCCTGTTCCTCATCTTCTCGGTGCGACTGGTGGCGACCCTGATCTGCTTCTGCTCCGGCGCCCCTGGTGGGGTATTTGCCCCTACCCTGGCCCTCGGCACTCTCTTTGGCGTGGTGTTCGGCCATCTTTTTCACTCCGCGTTTCCGGATCTTGGCATCGAGCCCGGCGCTTTCGCCATCGCGGGCATGGGGGCGCTGTTTGCCGCCACAGTGCGTGCGCCCATCACCGGCATAGTGCTGGTGACAGAGATGACTGACAACTATCAGCTGATCCTGCCCATGATGATCACGACCGTCGGCGCGACCCTGGTGGCGCAGGGATTGGGTGGTCGCCCCATCTATTCCCAGATCCTGGAGCGAACTTTACGGCTCGCCGCGCGTCAAAAGCGGGGAGAGAGCGGCGCCACCACCAGTTAACTCCTTGTATATCATCGCGGTTCAGCTTGGGTCGCGTATAGTGAAGGGAAGGTGGCAGCCGTATGGCGTGGTAACAGAAGAGGCCCTATGTCCCAGATATTGAAGTTGTTGGCGGTGCTGATCGTGGGGGCGCTCATCGGATATTTTGTCGGTAACCGACAAGAGTTGGCACAGAGCAGTCTGCTAGTGGTGCAGCAGGAGACGCTGGATCGCCAAGGCAAGGCCATCGGTCAGCTCAAGACCGAGCTGGGCGTGAAGGATACCCAGCTGGCGACCCAGAAGGCCGCCTTCGAGCAGTTGCAGACCACCCTGAAGAGCCAGGAGGCTCAAGTACAGGAGCTCAAGCGCCAGTTGGCGTTTTTCGAGCGGATCATGCGCCCCACCGGTGAACAGGTCGGGGTGGTGATCGATAACCTCACCCTGCAGGAGACCAGCATTCCCGGTCGTTATCACTATCGTCTGGCCCTGACGCAGCCTGCCAAGAAGCGCGAGCTGTTTCGCGGTCAGGTGCAGATCCGGGTCGAAGGCAGCCAGGGTGACAAGCCCAGAGTGCTGACCGGACGGGATCTGGGGATGAAGGTGAGCGAATGGCGCTATGCCCTGCGTTATTTCCAGCTGCTTGAGGGGAATTGGCAGTTGCCCGAAGGGTTCGTGCCGGACCGGATCCGGGTCACTATCAACAAGGATGGCCGGCAGCCGGCGCAGGAGTTGCTGGTGGAGTGGGGCGAAGTGATCAAACCGCTGGTCGCGGCGCCACCGGCTCCTGTGCCCGCCACCGGACAAGAGTAGTGGTGAATACTTGAACTGAATGGTCGGGTATTGGATAATTTCGCGGTTTCCATGTTTGTGGATCTAATGGTTGTGAGGTCAGTGATGAGTGCAGTAGCAGAAGCCCCGTTGCCAATCCAGATGACGGATGCGGCAGCCAACAAGGTGAAGACCCTGATCACCGAAGAAGAAAATCCGGAGCTCAAGCTGCGGGTATACATCACGGGTGGGGGCTGCTCTGGTTTCCAGTATGGTTTTACCTTTGATGAGAAGATCAACGATGGCGACACCGTGGTCGAGAAGAACGGCGTTACCATGGTGATCGATCCCATGAGCCTGCAATATCTGGTGGGCGGCAGTGTGGATTACACCGAGGGTCTGGAAGGTTCGCGTTTCACCGTGACCAACCCCAACGCCACGACGACCTGTGGCTGTGGTTCCAGCTTCTCCATCTGACCACGAATCCGGTTCGATGCAACGGCTCTCGGCAACGAGGGCCGTTTTTGTTGGTTGAGTGGTAATAACGATAAAGGCGCCGCAAGGGCGCCTTTATCCTGTTCAAAGTGCTGGGTTTACACAGTTAGCGGGAGCTGGCCGCCTCGACCAGCGGTACCCGATTCACAGCCTTGCCCAGATAGGCGAGGGTGATGGTCACTATGATGCAGGTGAAGCTGAGCCACATGTAGGGCAGGTAATCGAGGGTAGCCACCCCCAGTACCCCGGCCATGAAGATGCCGTTGTCGCTCCAGGGCACCATGCCGCAGGTGAGGGTGCCGCCAAACTCGGCGTTGCGGGAGAGGTTCTTGCGCGCCAGTCCCAGCCGGTCGTAGTTCTTGGCCATGATCTTGGGGGTCAGGATCAGCGACACATACATGGCGGAGCCGAACACGTTGGCCAGGAAGGCGGTGCCTATGGTGTGGCTAGTCAGGCTGCCGGCACCGTTGATGCGCTTCTCGAAGGCGCTGGCGATCACTTCCAGAATGCCGACCTTCTCCAGCAGGCCACCGAAACCCAGACCGAAGATGATGACGGCCACCGAGCCCAGCATGGATTCCATACCGCCACGGCCCAGGATGTTGTCGATGAAATCGACACCGGAGGTGATGGCAAACGGGCTGTAGGCGGAGTGCATCGCCTTGACCGGATCCATGTCCTGGAAAACGATGGCCCACACCAGGCCCAACAGGGCGCCGAAGCTGATCACCGGGAAGGCGGGCTTGCGGTTGGCCAGGAGGCCCAGCACCAGCACCACCGGAATGATGGCCAGCGGGGTGATGTTGAACTGCTTGTCGAGCGCTTCCATCACCAGGTTGACCTGCTCCAGGCTCACATTGCCCGAGTACTGCATGCCGACCACGGTAAACAAGGCGGCGGTGATGATGTAGGAGAACAGGCTGATGGGCAGCATCCCCTTGATGTGTTCCATCACGTCGACGTTGGACATGGTGGAGGCCAGTACCACGGAGTCGGAGAGCGGGGAGAGCTTGTCACCGAAGTAGACGCCGGAGAGCACGGCACCGGCCACTAGAGGTGCCGGAACACCCAGGCTGTGGCCTATGCCCATCATGGCAATACCGGCGGTGGCGGCGGAGCCCCAGGAAGTGCCGGTGGCCAGCGAGGTGAGGGAGCAGATGATCAGGGTCGCCAGCAGGAAGATGGAGGGGTGTATCACCTTGAGGCCGAAGTAGATGATGCTGGGCACTATGCCACCTGCGATCCAGGTGCCGACCAGGGCACCGACGGAAACCAGGATCAGAATGGCCCCCATCCCCTTGGAGACGCCGTCGACGGCAGCCTGTTCCAGGGATTTGTAATCATGGCCGAGCTTGATGCCCAGCCCCATGATGACGAACCAGGCGATGAACAGGGCCAGCTGGATCGGCAGGTCGAGCACGCTGGTAAAGGAGAAGGCCAGGGCCAGGAAAATGGCCAGGCAGGCAAATACTTGCAGCATGCTCGGCAGTCGGATTTGGTTGTGTTGGTTTTGCATAGATACTTCCTAAACTCTTGCTCGCCAAGGTCGGTCCCTCTCGTCCTGTGGATATTTGTATCCCGAGGGGCCAACCCAAAAAGAGGCCGCAATCTATCACAATCCGGGGGGAGAAAATCCCAACTGAATTGGCAAAAACACAAGATTGATTGAAAAAATCACAATTTAGTTGATCTCATAACCCATTTTTGAGCGCCCTGTTGGCAAGGTGAGCGACATTCGAAGCTCGTTTGAAATGGCTTGCGCCATCAATAAATGAAGATGATAATTATTATCAATTGTGGGGCAAGGAGAGAAGAGATGCGCTGGGGGTTGAGAGGGGTCCTGTTACTGGCCGCGTTGGCTGTGCTTTATTGGGGGTACGGGAAGGAGTATGGCTTCTGGAGTCTTGGTTTTGTGCTGGCGGCCTGGGTGATGCTCGAACCCAGGTTGAAGCCTGCGTTGATCTTGCTGCCAGTGGCCGGGGCGGCGGGGGCCGTCACCCTGCTCTGGCAGCAGCCATGGCTATGATTGCTTGGTGGGGGTCTGCTTGATGGTCTGCTGGGCCAGCTTGAGGGACTCGATGACCTGTTTCTCCATCTCGGCCCGCTTGGCGTCAGTCAGGAAGTAGATCATATCGACATCGTGGCGAATGTAGTGGGCAGGCAGCTGGTTGAGGGTGAGGCAGCAGAGATCGGCCATCTGATCGCTGCTCAGGGTCTGTTGCAGTCCCTGCTTCTCAATCTCCTTGAGCATCAGGTGTTCGTAGAAATTGTGAATATCGGTATCCAGTATCATAACGGTTCCTTGGCATGGCGATAGGCGGGGAATCGTCAAAAGCATAGTCATAACAAGGGGTAAAAACAAAAGGCCCGTCACTTTCGTGATGGGCCTTTTGCGTAATGAATGGTGCGAAGAGAGGGACTCGAACCCTCACATCCGTGGGACACTAACACCTGAAGCTAGCGCGTCTACCAATTCCGCCACCTTCGCACACTGATTTTTTCCATCTGGTTTTTACATGCGGATGGAGCGCATCGTTCTGTTTTTACATGTCAGAGTCATGGTGCGAAGAGAGGGACTCGAACCCTCACACCCGGGGGGCACTAACACCTGAAGCTAGCGCGTCTACCAATTCCGCCACCTTCGCACATCGGGTTATCAGTCTGGATTTACATGCTGTCTGATAAAAAGCATGGTGCGAAGAGAGGGACTCGAACCCTCACACCCGGGGGGCACTAACACCTGAAGCTAGCGCGTCTACCAATTCCGCCACCTTCGCACATCGGGTTATCAGTCTGGATTTACATGCTGTCTGATAAAAAGCATGGTGCGAAGAGAGGGACTCGAACCCTCACACCCGGGGGGCACTAACACCTGAAGCTAGCGCGTCTACCAATTCCGCCACCTTCGCACATCGGGTTATCAGTCTGAATTTACATGCCGCCTGATAAGAGCATGTTGCAGTATGGTGCGAAGAGAGGGACTCGAACCCTCACATCCGTGGGACACTAACACCTGAAGCTAGCGCGTCTACCAATTCCGCCACCTTCGCATCACTGCGGAGGGGGATTCTATAGAGTTTTGGGGGAGCGTCAACAGCCAGAGGGGACTTTTTTCACTGTTGGCGCTCAAAGCCATGCCAAAGGGACAAAACTTCAGCAATTCGCCGACGCCGATGGCTCAGTGGCGTCCAAGGGCACTCTGGTACATCTGTTCATACTGGGTCACCGAGTCGGCCCAGTTGAAGCGGGTGCTCATGGCATTGCGCTGCACTTTGGCGAAACGTGCCTTGTCCTGCAGGAAGTAGAGCAGGCTGCGGCGCATGGTATCGAGCAGGATGGCCGCCGTAGGATCGTTGAAGCAAAAGCCGGTGGCATGCTCGGGATTGGCATCCCAGTCCACCACAGTATCTTTCAGGCCACCCACGGCACGTACCAGCGGCAGGGTGCCATAGGCCAGGCTGTACATCTGGTTGAGGCCACAGGGTTCGAACAGGGAGGGCATCAGGAAGAAGTCGGCACCCGCTTCCACCAGATGGGCCAGCCTGTCGTCATAGGCGTTGATGAAGGCCAGCTTGTCTGCATGCTGTTGGGCCATGGTCTGCAACTGGGCCGCGAGAACGGGATCGCCGGAACCTACGATCACCACCTGTACCTGATGGTGGAGGAACTTCTCCAGCGCCGGGATCAGCAGTGGCACACCCTTTTGTTCGGTCAGGCGACACACCATGCCATAAATGGGCAAGTCCGAGACGGGCAGGCCCACCTCCTGTTGCAGGCGCTGCTTGCAGATCCCTTTGCCGGCGAGATTGTCGATGCTGTATGTAGCAGGCAACAGCTCGTCGAATTCGGGATCCCAATCCTTGTAATCACAGCCATTGAGGATGCCGCACAGATCGGCCGCCCGTTGCTGGAAGATGTGGGCCATGCCGTGGGCCCCCAGATGGGTGAGCAGCTCCTGGGCATAGTTGGGGCTGACCGCATTGATCTTGTCGGCGTAGAGCACTCCGCATTTGAGCAGGTTGACGTGACCATAGTCGTAGTTGATGCGGCGTTCGTAATCGGCAATCTCGGGGATAGCCCAGAACTGCTCGCGACCGAAACCTCCCTGAAACGCCGCATTGTGAATGCTGATCACGCTGCGGGTATGCTGGAAGAAGGGGTTGTGGGCATGTCGGGTCTTCAGCAGCAGCGGCAGCAGACCTGTGTGCCAGTCGTTGCAGTGGGCGATATCGGGGGCAAAACCGATTTGTTCACAGGCATGCAGGGCGGCCGCAGACAAAAAAGCAAAGCGCTCGCCATTGTCGCCATAGGCCTGATTGTTTTCGGCGTAGAGCTGGGGGCGATCGAAGTACTGCGGGCAGTCGAGCAGATAGACACAGACACCGTCCAGATCCATCTGATAGATGCGATAGCCGATATCCGGCAGACCCGGATGGGTTGGCAACCAGCGGGAGGCCAGCAGTCTGGCCTCATCCCGCCGTTTTATGGTCTTGTAGAAGGGCAGTATGATCCGGACATCATGCCCCTTCTGGGCCAGGTACATGGGCAGGGCTCTGGCAACATCGGCCAGGCCCCCGGTCTTGACCAGCCCCTCAACTTCCGAGGCAACAAACAGGATTTTCAGTGGGTTAATAGCCAACTCTTGCTCCCTTAGGTACCACGACGATACCGCCTTCGGATACGGTGAATCGCTCTCTGTCGTGGTCGAGATTTTCACCGATAACGGTGCCGGGTGCAATTTCAACGTTTTTGTCGATGATGGCGCGCCGGATGGAGCAACCTTCTCCTATCTTCACATCCCCCAGCAGGACGGATTCACTGATATGGCTGCATGGGCCTATGTTGCAACGAAATCCCAGGATGGAGCGCTGGATTTGGCTGCCCTGAATGAAGCAGCCAGCGGAGATCAGTGAGTTGGCGATCTTGACCTTGCACTCTTCGCTGTCGATGAAGGTGGCGGGCGGCAGGGCTGGATAGTGGGTATGCAGCGGCCACTTGCGGTTATAGAGGGAGAAGGGGGGATTGTCAGCCACCAGATCCATGTGCGCCTGCCAGTAGGAGTCGAGGGTTCCTACGTCACGCCAGTAGACATCCGGCTTCTCGCCCGGGATGAGATTGGTGCTGTAATCGTAGACATAGACGGGGGCGCGCGGGTAAAGGTTGGGGATCACATCCTTGCCAAAATCATGGCTGGAGTTCTCTTCAGTGGCATCCCGTTTGAGCTCACGGCAGAGGGTCTCGGTCTCGAAGATATAGTTGCCCATGGAGACCAGCGCCTGGGTGGGATCGCCGGGAATGGGTTTGGGATGCTTGGGCTTTTCCTGAAAACCTATCATGCGCCCCTCGGTATCCACCTCGATCACCCCGAAGGCGCTGGCCTCCTCAATGGGCATTCGCAGGGCGGCGACCGTCATGGCAGCGGCTTTCTGCTTGTGGAAAGCGACCATCTGGCTCACATCCATCTTGTAGATGTGATCGGATCCGAAGATGCAGACATGGTCCGGTTCGGCGCGCTCGATAAACCCCAGGTTCTGGTAGATGGCATCGGCGGTACCGTCGTACCAGCGTTTGCCCATCCGCATCTGGGCTGGAATGGGGTCGATGAAACGGTCGGTGATACCGACGATGTTCCAGCCTTTCTTCATGTGCAAGTAGAGGGATTGGGACTTGAACTGGGTCAGGACGTAGATGCGCAGGAAATCGGCATTGACGAAGTTGTTGAGGACAAAGTCGATCAGCCGGTAACTCCCGCCAAACGGGACAGCGGGCTTGCTGCGGGTAGTGGTGAGGGGCTGCAGGCGGGTTCCTTCGCCGCCAGCCAGGATCATGGTCAAAATGCCGGCCATCGTATGTCTCTCCCTGAATAAACAAGATGAAAAGGTTTTCAATTTGTTTCAAAAAAACACCCCTTAAGGGGTGTTTTTTGTTTCCATTCAAGTACCTTATCAGATCCCGTGCGACGCTCTCTAGCGCTTTCGGGACAAGACTTACACTTATTTACACTTTGCTCAGATAGACCTTGAATTTGGCATCGCTACGCACTGTTTCGGTCTGCTTGAAGTGCGTATCCAGTATAGGCTGGTATCGCAGGAAGGCGTTGGCCACTATGGTCAGGCTGCCATGAGGACGCAGATATTCTGGCGCCTTGGCGAGAAACGTCTCGGTAGCGGCGTAGAAGGTCTTGAGCCCGGCATGAAACGGGGGGTTTGAGACGATCCGGTCAAACTTGCCGCTGATGTCGGAGTAGACATCGGAAGCATGCACCTTGCCCTGCAGGCCGTTGATGGCCAGGGTACGGCGGCTCGATTCCAGTGCCAAGGCATTGATGTCAACCATGGTGACCTCAAGGCCGGGATTGCGCTTGGCCAGCACCGAGCCTATCACCCCGGCACCGCAGCCAAAATCGAGCAGCTCGCCGCCCATGGGGGGCAGGGTCGCCAGCAGCATCTGGCTGCCCAGATCCAGTCCGTCCGCACTGAACACACCCGGCAGGGCCATCACAGTCAATTCGGTGTCACCCGCCTTGCACTCATAACGGCTGAACCAGGCATCCAGCTCGAACGGGGCAACCGGCTTGCTGAGCTCTCCGTGATAGAGGGAACAGCGACGGGCCGAATCGCGCTTGAGCGGCTTCTCGCCATAGGGGGCCAGCAGTTTGTCGGCCCCATTGATGCCGCCGCGGTTCTCGCCGGCGAGAAACAGGTCGGCACCGGCCTCCAGCAGCGGTGTCATCATGGCCAGCAGATACTGGGCCTCGGCCTTGGCCTTGGGCATCAGCAGCAGTAGGGCATCGAAGCGGGGAGCACCGCCCAGCTGGTGGTCGAACAGGATGGCATCCTTGAGCGCGCTTTGCTGGCTGCGGTAGTAGCAGTAATCCGTGGTGAAGACGGTCAGGGAGTCGGCCAGAGTGGCCAGCTGGCGGGGATAGTCATCCTCCAGGGCGCCGCACACCAGTAGCCGCTTGCCGACAAAGAGGGCTTGGTTTCGTTCCAGCATCTGGCTGACGGCACTATTTTTATGGCTGATGGCTCCAGCAGGGCTGCTCATCGGTTCTCTCCACGCAATTTTGGGCGGCCATTATACATAGCCGGTTTCGCCTTGACATTTTTGCCGTGTTCCCGAAATATGCCCAGACACCATTTTTTGACCAGAGATGATGAAATGCGGTTCAACGAGTTGAAACGAAAGCATAAAAAAAGCCTGAAATCCGGGCCTGCCGACGTTCGCGCGTAACCTCTCATCCCTGAGAACATTCAAACCCCGGTTGCGCACATCGTACCGGGGTTTTTTATTGCCATATGCGTGCCATTTAGGAGAAGGAGATCCCATGTTTCAAGGTTCAATCGTTGCTCTGATTACCCCGTTTCGACAGGGCAAGCTGGATGAAGAGGCGCTACTGCGTCTGGTGGAGTGGCATGTCGAGCAGGGTACCCATGGCATAGTGCCGGTCGGGACCACAGGCGAGAGCCCGACCCTGACTCACGACGAGCACTGCCGGGTGGTGGAGCTGGTGGTCAAGCAGGTGGCGGGGCGCATTCCGGTGATCGCCGGGGCCGGTTCCAACAATCCGGTCGAAGCGATCGAGTACACCCTCCATGCCGAGCGGGTTGGGGCCGATGCGACCCTGCATGTGGCCGGTTATTACAACCGTCCCAATCAGGAGGGACTCTACCATCACTTCAAGGCAGTGCATGATGCCACCGCCAAGCCCATCATCGTCTATAACATCCCGCCCCGCGCCATCGTCGATGTGCAACCGGCGACTCTGGCTCGCCTGGCCGAACTGCCGCGCATCGCCGGGGTGAAGGATGCGACCGGCGATCTGGCCCGCCCATGGGTCGAGCGTCAGCTGATCAAAAAGCCTTTTGCCTGGCTCTCCGGTGAAGATGCTACCGCGGTGGCCTACAACATAGGTGGCGGTCAGGGCTGTATCTCGGTAACTGCCAACGTGGCGCCCAAGCTGGTGGCCGAGGTGCAGAATCTGGCGCTGGCCGGCAAGTGGCAGGAAGCGCGCGAGCTGCAGGACAGGCTGATCCCGCTTCATCAGGCCATGTTCGCCGAGCCTAGCCCAGCCGGTGCCAAGTACGCCGCCTCCCTGCTCGGTTTTTGCAGCGAAGAGTGCCGCTTGCCGGTGATGCCGCTCTCTGAGGCCACTCGTGAGCGCATTCGCAGTGCCATGCAGCAGCTGAACCTGCTGTAAGTTATCGCAAACAGTCAGAACAAAACGGGTGAGCCTTGGCTCACCCGTTTTGTTTACAGGGCCTCAAGAGAAAGTCAGCGGGCTGTTTGATGTAACCAGGCCGCAATGGCCAGTTGCAGCGCCACATAATCCGGATGAAGGAAGAGGGCTGACAAGTCGGCGGGCCAGTGGTCGTTTTGCCGCTCCTCTCTGGCAAGGTGCGCCTGAAGGCTTATGAGTTGGGGTTGCCATGGTGCCGTCACGCCGGTGGCGCGGCGCTCAATGAGGGCCACGCCTTCACACAAGGCGGTGAAGGCTTGTTGCTGCACCTCGTTATTTCCCCGGCTTTCCAGCCAGAGCTGCTCGTGATGTTGCCAGTGGCGCAACCCTTCGCCGATGGCGGCAGAGTCACTCATGGCTTTGTCGTCTGTCAGAGCTTGCCGTGCCAGCGGCTTGCCAAGCCCCGCCAGCTGATAGCCACGCTGCGCCTTGGACTGGGCGCCGAGGCGTACGCCGCCGAGCTTGGCAAGACGCCCGGCCAGAGCAAACAGCGCGGCCGTGTCGCCGGATTTCAATTCCAGTTCCAGCTCGTCGATCCGGCTGCTACCCAGGCTGCCGGCGATTTCCCCCTGATCCCAGGCCAGCTCGATCTCGGCCCCGTCGAAGGCGATCAGCCAGTGGCGGCGCAGGAAATCGGTACGGAATTGGGCGATCAGCTGCTGCTGGATACGGTCACGCTCGGCCAGGGTGGGCCAGATGTCGTCGGGAAAGGCGTTGAGGGTGGGCAGATCGTCGTCGATGGGCGCGTTGTATTCGGGTCTGGCGTGCAGTCCGCCCACGACCTGGCCGCGGCACTTGATGGTTTGTTCGGCAAATTCATCGCAGCGGCGGATCCGCAATCCCATCTCGAGGCGGCGCAGGGCCAGATCTGGGGTATCGAAATAGACGTTGCCAAGGCGCTGCTGCGATGCCTCTTTAATATCCAATGAATTCATAAGGTTGGATAAGGCGGGCGCGACGTCATTGGCGACGAAAAACTTTATCTCGATCTCAGTTTGCATAGTCATTCCAGGCTGGGAGGCAACTTTGGGGGGCAGGAATCGGGTCGCGAGGATATAATGCCCGCGAGACAACTAGATTAATTCGCGGTTTTATTGAGGGCGCAGTTCGGTTAACATGCGCGCCTCATAAAATCGTATCGAGTGTTTTTTCACCGACACAGGTTTGGCCATGCCAGTAAATACTATTTTGGGGCTTTTTGCCAAGTCCCCCATCAAGCCGCTGCAGAAGCATATCGTCAAGGTTCACGTGTGCTGCGAGCAGCTCATTCCCTTCTTTGACGCCGTAGCCGAAGACCGTTGGGAAGATGCCGAGAAGATCCGGCAGCAGATCTCCCAGCTGGAAAAAGAGGCGGATATCCTCAAGCGTGAAATCCGTCTGAAACTGCCTCGTGGCCTGTTCCTGCCGGTTGCACGTACCGACCTGCTGGAACTGTTGACTCAGCAAGACAAGATTGCCAACCGTGCCAAGGACATCTCCGGGCGCATGCTTGGTCGTCGCATGGAATTCCCGGCCGAAATGCGGACGGATTTCATGGCCTATCTCAAACGTTGTATTGATGCGACCGCTCAGGCCGAAAAAGCGATCGGGGAGCTCGACGAGCTGCTCGAGACCGGCTTCAAGGGACGGGAAGTTGAAATGGTTGCCGAGATGATCCATCAGCTGGATCTGATCGAGGACGATACAGACACCATGCAGATCGGTCTGCGCCAACAGCTGCAAGCAGTTGAGCAGAACTACAATCCGATCGATGTGATGTTCCTTTACAAGATCCTCGAATGGGTAGGTGACCTGGCAGATCAGGCCGAGCGTGTAGGCGCCCGTCTGGAATTGATGCTGGCTCGTTCGTAATCCACTGACTGAGTAAACACAACTAATGGACATTATCGCGAATTACGGCACCACTCTGGTGCTCGTGGCGGCCTTGTTCGGCTTCTTGATGGCCTGGGGTATTGGTGCGAACGACGTGGCCAATGCCATGGGGACATCGGTTGGTACCAAATCCCTGACCATTCGTCAGGCGATCATCATCGCCATGATCTTCGAATTTGCCGGTGCCTATCTGGCCGGTGGTGAAGTGACTGCCACCATCCGTAACGGCATCATCGACAGCAATGCCTTTGCCGATAGCCCGGATCTGCTGGTGCTCGGCATGATCGCCTCCCTGCTGGCGGCAGGCGCCTGGCTGATCCTGGCCTCCTACTTCGGCTGGCCCGTTTCCACCACCCACTCCATCATCGGCGCCATCGTCGGCTTTGCCGTGGTGAGCATTGGCCCGGAGGCGGTACAGTGGAGCAAGTTTGGTGGCATCGTCGGCTCCTGGGTCGTGACTCCGGCCCTTTCCGGCGTCATCGCCTACTTCATGTTTATCAGCGTGCAGAAGCTTATCTTCAACACCGATGATCCCCTGAACAACGCCAAGCGCTATGTGCCGTTTTACATGTTCCTGACCTCCCTGGTGATCTGCCTGGTGACCATCAAGAAGGGCTTGACCCACGTCGGTCTGCACCTGACCAATGGGGAAGGTGTCCTGCTCTCAGTGGTCATCTCCATTGCGGTAGCGATCGCGGGCTGGGTCTACATTCGTGGCCAGAAATACAACCCGCAGGATGACAGCAAGATGCACTTCGCCAACGTGGAGAAGGTATTCGGCATCCTGATGGTGATCACCGCCTGTGCCATGGCCTTTGCCCACGGCTCCAACGACGTGGCCAACGCCATCGGTCCCTTGTCTGCGGTGGCTTCCATCGTGGCTTCCGGTGGCGAGATCGCCAGCCAGGCTTCCATCGCCTGGTGGATCCTGCCGCTCGGCGGCATCGGTATCGTGATCGGTCTGGCGACCATGGGCGAGAAGGTGATGGCGACTGTCGGTACCGGCATCACTCACCTGACCCCGAGCCGTGGTTTCGCCGCCCAGCTGGCGACCGCCGCGACCGTGGTGATCGCCTCCGGTACCGGTCTGCCCATCTCCACTACCCAGACTCTGGTGGGTGCCGTCATGGGTGTGGGTCTGGCGCGCGGTATCGCGGCGCTGAACCTGGGCGTACTGCGCAACATCGTGGTCTCCTGGGTCATCACCCTGCCGGCAGGCGCCATCCTGGCCATCGCCATCTTCTACGTGCTGCAGGCCTTCTTCTCTTAAGGAGCAGACTGCCAGCAAAAAGCCCGAGTCATCGACTCGGGCTTTTTTATTGCGCCATGGCTGGCTTGCATCTATCGGTTCAGAGCGCCGCGCAGATCTGCCACAGATCGTACTGGATGGCGGCGGCTGTCACCTCGCGCCCCGCCCCCGGCCCCTGGATCACCAGCGGGTTGGTGCGGTAACTGTCGCTCTCGATGGCGAACACGTTGTCGCAGGGCAACAGGTTGGCAAACGGATGGTGGGGTTCGAGGCTCTCGAGGCCAACTCGTGCCTTGCCGTCATGCTCGAAGCGGGCGACGTAGCGCAGTACCTTGCCAAGGCGTCTGGCCCCCTCGAAGGCGGTCTGGATCGGGCCGTCCAGCTCTTTCAGCCTGTCCATGAACTGATCCGTGCCGACCTTGCGCAGGGCGACGGGCACCAGGTTCTCCAGCTCGATGTCGGCGGAGTCGAGCTCGAAACCCGCCTCCCGCGCCAGGATTAAAAGCTTTCTGCGCACATCCTGACCGGAGAGATCCTCGCGGGGATCCGGCTCGGTCAGGCCGTGCTGCCACGCCTCGTCCACCAGCTCGGAGAAGGGGCGGCTGCCGTCATACTGCTGGAACAGCCAGGAGAGGGTGCCGGAGAAGATACCGGAGACCCCCTGGATGCGATCGCCGCTCTGGCGCAGCATCTGGATGCTGGACTGGATCGGCAGGCCGGCCCCCACAGTGGCGTTGTAGCGCCACTGCACCTGATGGTCGCGGCAGGTCTGCTTGATGCGCTGGTAGAACTCGCTCTCGGCCGCGCCGGCAAACTTGTTGGCGGCGATGATGTGGATGCCGAGCTGGGCAAAGTCCGGGTAGTAGCGGCTCACCGTCTCGCTGGCGGTCATATCCAGCGCAATCAGCGCATCGAAGCCGTGCTGCTCCAGCTGGCCGAGCAGCTCGGGCCAGATCAGCGGTTTAGGGTCGAACTTGTCCTGTACCTTGAGCGGATCCAGCCCCTCCTCATCCAGCAGGCCTCCCTTGGAATCGAATACACCGTAGAGGGTCAGTGCCAGGTTGAGCTCGTGTTCGAGGCGCGCCTTCTCGCGGGCGTAGAGGCCTAGCCAGTGGCCGCCGATATTGCCCTTGCCGAACACCACCAGTCCGACCCGGGTCGGGCGGCTGAACAGGGCGCTGTGCAGGGCGATGAGCAGCGGCTCCAGCACCACCTGGCGCAGTACGGCCACCAGGCTCAGACCGTCCCTGGCCACTTGCACGAACTCCAGCGGTTGATCCGCCAGCAGCTGGTAGAAGCGGTGACACTGTTCGGCGTTGTCGGTGACACCGGCCCCCACCAGGGCCACCAGGCTGAATCCCTCCTTTTGGATAAGGCCGGTGAAGCTGCCCTGCAGCTGGAAGTCGCGCAGCAGCTCGAAGGCCCCATGCGCCACCTCCAGGGTGTAGGCGAGACGCAGGATCCGGCGATCCGGCTGGCGCTGCAGGGTGAGCGGGTTGAGGCGATGACGGGCCAGGTAGGCTTCGATGGTTGCCACTGTCTGATCAAAGTCGGTCTGCGGCAGCACCTTGAGCTCGATGAGGGCGATCTGATCCACCGAGGAGACGATGCGGGCGCCGCCGGAGCGCGGGGCGCGGCGCAGGATATGGGTACAGCCCTCGTCCGGGTTGTAGCTGCAGCGCAGGGTGAGGCGCTGACGGCTGTCGGCCACCGGTTGCAGGGTGCGCGAATGGAGTACCGAGGAGCCGAGGCGGGCCAATTCGTTGGCCTCGGCCAGGCTCAGGCGCTCCAGCAGGCGCGCCTCCTTCACCCGGCGCGGATCGGCGCTGTAGACCCCGGCCACGTCGCTCCAGATGGTGGTGGATTCACCATCCGCCAGCTGGGCCAGCAGGCTTGCGCTGTAATCGGAGCCGTTGCGGCCGAGCAGCAGGGAACGCCCCTCCAGGTCGGCGGCGATAAAGCCGGTCACCACGATGCGGCCGGCGTGCTCGGCCAGCCGCGCCTTGAGCAGTTCGCTGGAGAGCAAGGCATCCACCTTGACCAGGGCGCCATCCTCGGCGCGCAGGAAGCTGCGGGCATCGAGCCAGATGGCCTTGTCGCCGCGGCTGGTGAGCAGGGCCGCCAGCAGGCGCGCCGACCACACCTCGCCAAAGGCGAGCAGGCCGTTGCGTTCAAAGCGGTCAAACTGCCCCTCCAGGGTCTTGGCAATCAGCTGCATATCGTCGGCCAACTGTTTGCTCAGCTCGAGCTGCAGTTCCCCCTCCAGCAGGCCATCTATCAGGCTCTGCTGGTAGGCTTGCAGAGCGGAGATGGCTTCACCGGCGGCTTCGTCGCCTGCCTCGGCCAGCTCCACCAGCTGGATCAGCCGGTTGGTGGTCTTGCCGGCGGCGGAGACTACGACGAGCTCTCTCCCGCCCCCTTGTTGCTCGGCTTGTTGTTCGAGAATGCTGGCGACCCGGCGGTAACAGACCGGATCTGCCAGGCTGCTGCCACCAAACTTGTGCACATGGCGCCGCTTCAATCCTGCTTCTGTTGCCACCGCGATCTCTCCTTGCTGTTGTTGCTGTTCCATTACTTCGCCGCCTGTTCTGCCTGTGCAAATGCCTGGGCCAGATCGGCCACCAGGTCTTCACCGTGTTCAATACCGACCGACAGGCGCAGCAGTTGGGCGCTGATGCCTGCCGCTTGCTGCGCCGCCGGGGTCATGGCCCTGTGGGTCATGCTGGCCGGATGGGCCACCAGACTCTCCACCCCGCCGAGTGACTCCGCCACCGAGAAGAGGGTGAGGGCAGCGAGGAAGGCGCGAATGCCCGCTTCGTTGCAATCGAGTTCAAAACTTAGCATGGCGCCAAAGCCCGACTGTTGACGGCGCGCAATCTCGTGGCCCGGATGGCTCGGCAGGCTGGGGTGATAGATGCGTTTGACCAGGGGTTGCTGCTGCAGGAAGGCGAGGATGCGATCCGTGTTCTCCTGGTGGGTGCGCAGGCGAGGAGCCAGGGTGCGCAAGCCGCGCAGGGTGAGGTAGGAATCGAACGCCCCTGAGGTGAGACCCAGACAGTTGGCCCACCACACCAGCGACTCGGCAACGGCCTGTTCCTTGGCAATCGCCACGCCGCCTACCACGTCCGAGTGGCCGTTGATGTATTTGGTGGTGGAGTGGACCACCAGATCCGCTCCCAGCGCCAGCGGCTGTTGCAGCAGGGGGGAGAGGAAGGTGTTGTCCACCACTACCTTGGCGCCCGCTTCGTGGGAAGCCCTGGCGATGGCGGCGATGTCCACTACCCGCAACAGCGGGTTGGAGGGGGTCTCTACCCATACCAGCGCCGGTTTTTGCGAAAGCGCCTCGGTCAGCGCCGTCTCGTCCCCTTGGTCGACGAAAAGCACCTTGTAGTGACCCTTGGCCGCCAGGTACTCGAACAGGCGCCAGGTACCGCCGTAACAGTCGTGAGGGGCGATCAGCAGATCTCCTGCCTTGAGCAGGGCTGTGGTGACCAGGTGGACGGCACCCATGCCGGTGCCGGTGACCACGGCGCCGGCGCCCCCTTCCAGCGCCGCCAGCGCATCCGCCAGATTGGTGCGGGTCGGGTTGCCGGAGCGGGCATAATCGTATTGACGAGGCTCGCCGAAGTCGGCAAAGGTGTAGTTGCTGGAGAGGTAGATGGGTGGCACCACGGCACCGTGCTGCTGGTCTGTCTCAATCCCGGTGCGTACCGCCAGGGTGGCCTTGTGGGTCATATCACTCTCCTTGATGTCTCTTCGAACGCAGGCATCTTGCTGTCACGCGTTATCCCGCCATTGCTGGCCTATGGTGATTCACACTACGCGAGCAAGAAAAAGCCGTCAATAGCTCTAGACGTCTAAATGGCTTTGCCGTTGGATTGCCATTGATTTCCTTAAGGGTTAAAATCCGCCCTCACGGCCAAATGAGAACAGGTGAGTCATGGGAACAGAGTGGAACGGCGACTACGTCAGCCCCTACGCGGAACACGGTAAGAAGAGCGAACAGGTCAAGAAGATTACCGTCTCGATCCCGCTCAAGGTGCTGAAAGTACTGACCGATGAACGCACCCGCCGTCAGGTGAACAACCTGCGTCATGCGACCAACAGCGAGCTGCTCTGTGAAGCTTTCCTGCATGCCTTCACCGGTCAGCCGCTGCCCTGCGACGACGATCTTCGCAAGGATCATCCGGACAGCGTGCCTGCCGAAGCGCGTGCGATCATGGAGGCGCTGGGCAAGGAAATCGAAGATTTCGACAAGGAATAACCCCTTTCAATGACGCGGCTGATGGCCGCGTCATTGCTATCTGCCATCCCCCATTGCCGCCTTCGCCGCTACCCGCGCACATTGGCTCTCGCCGCCACTCTTGTTGTCGCCTGACCGGCGCTCTCTTCTCTTGCGTTGCCCGGTGACCGACAGCCGTCACGAAGCGGCCGTTTGCCGAAGACAAGGGCTGGTGTTTCGGGGCATGCTGAGTCTCATGAGACATTGACGAGACGAGGAGCCGGAATGCAGACCATAAGCTGGCAGGATTTCGAGATGGTGGAGTTGCGGGTGGGCACCCTGGTGCGGGTCGAGCCCTTTCCCGAGGCGCGCAAGCCCGCCTACAAGGTGTGGGCGGATTTTGGTCCCGAGCTCGGCGTGCGCAAGAGCAGTGCCCAGATAACGGATCTCTACCAGCCAGAGGAGCTGGTTGGCCGTCAGATCATCGCCGTGGTGAACTTCCCGACCAAACAGATTGGCCCCTTCCAGTCCGAATTTCTGCTGACCGGTTTCTACCGGGCGGATGGCGCCGTGGTGATGGCCATCCCGGAGCAGGCGGTGGAGAACGGTGCCAGGCTGGGGTAAACCGGTGCGACACAGAGACAAAAGAGGCGACCCCGGGGTCGCCTCTTTCTCTTTGCATCCTGTTACTTCAGCAGGCTGAAGAGCAGTGCAGAAACCGCCAGGGAGCCGGTCAGCAGGATGAAGCCGTTGGTCCAAGGGTGACGGAAGCGTGCCAGCGACTTTACCTTGTAGATGGCCACTACCGGCATGATGAAGAGGATCATGGCGATGACGGGGCCGGAGAGGGTCTCCATCAGGCCGAGGATACCCGGGTTGACCACGGCCGCACCCCAGATGGAGAAGAACATCAGGGCGATGCCCAGCTTGTCGGCCCTGGCCAGCGACAGGCCGGTGGGCTTGGCGATCAGGGTCTTGAGGCTCTCCCGCGCCCCCAGGAAGTGGCCGAGGAAGGAGGAGCTGATGGCGATGAAGGCGATGAGCGGCCCCAGGGTCACGATCACCGGGTTGTCGGTGATGTTGGCGAGATAGGAGAGCACGGAGACATTCTGGGCCTTGGCCTGCGCCAGCTGGGCCGGGGTGAGGCTCAGCACGCAGGAGAAGACGAAGAAGAGTACGAAGCCCACCAGCATGACGGTGGTGTTGCGCAGGATCTGACCGCTCTTGGCCTCGGCCTGCTCGCCATATTCCCGACGCTGCACGTTGGCAAAGCCCGAAATGGCGGCGGCATGACTGAAGGCGAATACGGTCACCGGCAGCGCCAGCCAGACGGTGTTGAGGAAGCTGCCGCCCTCAAACGCACTCATCTGTGGCCACTGCCACTGGGGGATCAGGTAGCAGGAGAGGGCTGCCAGTATGGCCGCCAGCGGGTAGACCATGAAGGCGAAGGCTCGCAGCATTGCCTTCTCCCCCGCCAGCATCACGGCGATCATGGCAAACACCAGCATGCCGGAGAGCATCACCCGATCCGGGGAGGCCATGCCGAGCTGGTTGACCATAAAGCTCTCCACCGTGTTGGTCAGTCCCACGCCGTAAATGAGCAGGATCGGGAAGATGGAGAGGAAGTAGAGCGTCGAGATGAGGCGGCCGGCCATCTTGCCGAAGTGCTCCTCGGCCACATCGGTGAAATCTGCGTGGGGGCGGGAAGAGGACAGCACGAAGCGCGCCAGCCCGCGGTGGGCCAGGAAGGTCATGGGACCGGCCAGCACGGCGACTATGATGAGGGGCCAGATCCCGCCCAGACCCAGGTTGATGGGCAGAAACAGGATGCCGGCACCGACGGCGGTACCAAACAGGCTGATGACCCAGTGGGTATCGTGACGGCGCCAGCTGCTGGCGGTGGCAAGGGTGGATTGGGAACCGGAGAGCTCCCGGGATGCCTCTGCAGATAAACTCATTGATAATTCACTTTTTGTTAGTGTTTTAATCTGAGCTTATTGTGGTTTATCGGGATTTAATTCTCAAAAAGCAGGGGTGAAACATATCACTACCATAATGGGCGAAAGCCAGTGAAATTGGGAATCGAATCGGGTTCACGAAATTGAGTAAAACTGGAAATGCAAAGAATATCAGGATATAAGTCCGAACTTTCATTCATAATTAATTTTTTGTCTCGGTTAGCTGACCATTTTCAGAATTACATGAAAATCATGCCGCTACTCCAGATTCGGTTGTGATGATTCACTATCATTCTCGCCGTTTGCCAGAGGATATCCCTATCCATTGTCGATATAGCCAGCGGATCATACCAAGCAAAGAGGCGGCCTGGTGGCCGCCTCTTTGCGCTATCCGATGACATATCAACTAGGCTGCTGAACCAGGATCTTGTTCCAGGCGAGATCCGGATCCCCCATCACGATGAAGTCAGGGTTCTCCAGCGACTCCGTCTCGTTGTAACTGAGCGGTTGCAGCGTCAGGCTGAGGATGCGGCCACCGGCCGCCTCGACGATACACTGGGCAGCAGCAGTATCCCACTCGCCGGTGGGACCGAGCCGCACGTAGCAATCGGCCGCCCCCTCCGCCACCAGGCAGGATTTGAGGGAGCTGGAGCCGAGCGGGATCAACTCGTAGTTGATGGCCGGGTTGAGGCGACGGGTCAGGTTTTCCAGTTTCTGGCGACGGCTGATGGCCACCACCAGCGAGTCGGGCTGATCGTGCTCGTGGTGCATGGCGCTGATGGGGTACACCTCGCCATTAACCTCCTTGAAGGCGCCATGGCCGCGTACTGCCCAGTAGAGCACGTCGGATTCGGGGGCATAGATGACGCCGAGCACGGGCACATTATCCCGTACCAGGGCGATCAGGGTGGCGAAGTCGCCACTGCCGGCGATGAACTCGCCGGTGCCGTCGAGGGGATCCACCAGCCAGTATTGCCGCCAGTTGGATCTCAGGCTGAAGGGGATGTCGGCGGCCTCCTCGGTCAGCACAGGCACGTGGGGAGTGAGCGCCGACAGCGCCTGTTTGAGGTAGGCATCGGCAGCAAGGTCGGCACTGGTGACCGGGGTCGCATCCTCCTTCAGCTGACGCTCGAACTGACCGCCGTGATAGATTTCGTGAAGGATCCGCCCCGCTTCGCGGGCAATCTCCTTGACCCCTGGCACCCAGGCCAACAACTCCTGCATTTCGTTATCCTCTGTCTTTATTGCCGATGCCCGCGAGCGGGCTAGTTTTCCTGCTCTGCCAGCCACTTGCGGGCCAGCAGCAGGGCGCAGATGCTGCGCGACTCGGTAAAGTCGGGGCGCGCCAGCAAATCGTCGATCCGGTTCAGCGGCCAGGGGATCACCTCGAGGGGTTCTGGCTCGTCGCCAATCCTCTGCTCGGGGAAGAGATCCCGGGCCAGCAGTATCTCCATCCGGCTGGAGAAGTAGCCCGGTGCCAGCGACACCTGTTTGAGGGGGATCAGGGTGCGGGCACCAAAGCCAGCCTCCTCCATCAATTCGCGGTTGCCCGCCTCCAGGGCGTCTTCACCCGGGTCGATCAACCCCTTGGGAAAGCCGAGCTCGTAAGAGTGGGTGCCCGCCGCGTATTCGCGCACCAGCAGCAGGGTGTGGGCATCGAACAGGGGCACCACCATGACGGCACCCCGGTTGCCGCCGCGCATCCGCTCGTAGACCCGCTCTTCGCCATTGGTGAATTTCAGGTGCAGGGACTCCACCTTGAACAGGCGACTCTCGGCCACCAGCTCGGCCTTGAGGATCTCCGGCTTGGGTTTGTCGTGGTCCAGGATCTCGACACGGATGTGTTCGGGTTTGTTCTTGTGGTGGTTGCTCATCGACCGCAGGCTGCTCGTTAAAAAATCGTGCTTCAAGAGTAAACGACTCCCACCCCGAACACCACGGGACAAGGGCGCGAAAGGGGATGGAAAAATCGTTATACTGCCCCCCGGTTTTTTTCATGACGCTTGCTTCAGGAGACCCCATGCCGACCCGACTGCCCTGGCACCAGATAGATACCGTTCTGCTCGATATGGATGGCACCCTGATCGATCTGCATTTCGACAACCACCTGTGGCAGCAGCTGGTCCCCGAGCGCTACGCCGAGCAGCACGGCTTGCCGCTGGCCGAGGCCAGGGAGCGGATAGACGCGCACTACCACGCCGTCAACGGCACTCTCAATTGGTACTGTGTCGATTACTGGAGCCAGACCCTGGGGCTGGATATTCGCGCCCTCAAGCAGGAGATCCTGGAGAAGATCCAGTGGCGGCCCCATGCCATCCCCTTTCTGGCCGAGCTGCGGGCGGCGGGCAAAAAGCTGGTGCTGTTTACCAACGCCCATCCGGCTAGCCTGTCGGTCAAGGATACGCGGCTCGGATTGGGGGAACATCTGGATCAGCTGGTGAGCACCCATGAGCTGGGCTGGTCGAAGGAGAGTCAGCACTGCTGGCAGGCGCTGGCGCAGCGGCTGGCGTTCGATCCGGCCCGCACTCTGTTTGTCGATGACAGCGAGCGGATCCTGCGCGCCGCCGCCGACTACGGTATCGGTTTTCAGCTCGCCATCCAGAATCCGGACAGCCGCCAGCCCGAACAGCAGATCACCGCTTTCCCGGCGATCCGGGATTACGCCGAGCTGCTGCCGCTGGCAGTCTGAGCGGACTAAACCGCTGGCTTAAAACGACAGAGGGCTGCATGGTGCAGCCCTCTGTGTTTGGGAGACGGATGGGGAGAGTGTTTCACAGCTCCTTGAACGGGCGGCGCTTCTCCTCTTCGATGACGATGGCCTCCAGGTTGGCCACCCGCTCCTGCAGCTCCCTGATGACCTGATCCTGCTTGCCGAGGCGATCCGTGATGCGGGCATCCCCCATCTGGTAGCGGGCCCGCTTGCCGAGATAGCCAAACAGCACGCTGATAAACACGATCAGGACTATGCCTGTCCACATGGTCATGTCACGACTCCTTGTCGTCATTAACGGCGATCACTGAATGGGATCACTCCGTTTTCTCACAGTCACCGGTCCGTCGCAACGGGGCGCAGAGTTCCTTTGTGATGGCGGTTGCAATAGATGCGTTATTGCCAGAGTGGCCTGCCGATCCATAGCCCCCACAGGGTGATGTGCAGCAGCACGATAAACCAGAACACCAGCCGGTAGCTGCGCTTTTGGGTCTTGTGACGCAGCCACTGGCGGGCCACCAGGGCACCGGGCCAGCCACCGCACAGCTCCAGCAGATGGAGGCGGGATTCGGGAATGCGCCACTCGCCGCGCACCGCCTGGCGCTTGTCCCAGGCGTAGGCGGCCACGGTCAGCATACTCATTACCAGCAGCACCGCCAGCGGCCACCACTGTTGGCCGTCGAGACCGAGCCACAGGGCTGAGCCGAGCGGCAGCAGGGCCAGCGCCATCATTGGGCCAGCTCCCGGCAGCGCTCTTCGTCCTGCTCGAGGGTGCGGATCACCCGGGCCGGATTGCCCACGGCCACCGAGTCGGCCGGAATGTCGCGGGTCACCACGGCGCCGGCCCCTATGATGGAGCGGGGTCCTATGGTGACGCCGGGGCAGATGATGGCACCGCCACCGATCCAGCAGTCATCGCCAATGTGTACCGGTTTGTTGTAGGCGGTCCAGTTGCGCCGCTCCAGGTAGTTCATGGTGTGGGTGGCGGTGTAGATCTGCACGTTGGGGGCCAGCAGCACATGGCTGCCGATATGCACTTCACCCACGTCGAGTATGGTGACGTTGAAATTGAAGAAGGTCTTCTCGCCGATGTGGATATTGCGGCCGAATTCACAGGTGAAGGGAGTGCTGATCCAGCAGGAGTCGGGGCAGTGACCGAACAGCTCGCGGCACAATCGCTGTCGCAGGGCCTCGTCGCCGGCCGAAGAGGCGTTGAGCTCGGCCAGCAGCGCCTGACCACGGATCCGGTCGTTCGCTATCTCCTGGCTCTGGCTATCGAGGGCGCCCCCCGCCAGAACCTTGTCCCAGTCGCTTGCCATGTTTACCTCCACAATATGCAAGAGAGGCCAGTATACGTGACCGGCGCTGGGGCGTCAGGCTGTCACTTGCTGCAAGATCAGGTGCCGGGCCAGATGAGCGGCAGGATCAGCAGGGCCGAGATGAAGTAGGGGAGCAGCACCCGCAGCCCCAGCCTGCGACCGCCGATGCCAAGTGCCAGCAGTCCCTTCACCAGCGAGTTGACCAGCCCGGCGAGCAGGATGCCGCGGGCTGCCACCTCCAGCGCCAGCTCCTTGTGGGAGAGCTGGGAGAGGGAGAGGGTGATGGCGTCCACGTCGGTGATCCCCGAGACTAGTGCCAGCAGATAGACCCCGGAGTTGCCCACCTTGCTCTGCAGGAAAGTAGCCATGAAGCCGATGAGCGCCAGCAGCAGGCCGAACTTGATGGCGGTGGCGAGATCCAGCGGGTTGCTGGTCTGGGGCTGCACCGGGCCGTCGGTCAGCTCTTCGCGCTGGCGCCAGAACCAGAACGCAAAGCCGTAGACGGTGACCGCCAGCAGCAGCAGGGGGGCGGCGAGGCGCATCGCCAGCTCGTTGTGGATCAGCAGCACCAGCACCAGCAACCGCAGCCACATGGTGGCCCCCGCCAGCAGTATGCCGGTGGCCAGCAGCCGCTCCAGCCCGCCCTGCTCCTTGTTGAGGCGGGCAAACTGCAGGGTGAGGGCGGTGGAGGAGGCGAGCCCTGCCAGCATGCTGGTGAGCACCAGTCCGGCACGGGTGCCCAGCAGGCGCACCGCGAAGTGGCCGCAAAACGAGATGCCCGCGATGATCACCACCATCAGCCAGATCTTGAAGGGGTTGAATGCATCGAGCGGCCCTATCTCCTCGTTGGGCAGCACCGGCAGCAGTACCAGGGAGATGAGCAAAAAGCGCAGGGTGGCGTGAAATTCGGTCTCGCTCAAAAACAGCATGCCCTGCTGGATCTTGCCCTTGAGCCCCATCAGCAGGGCCGCCAGCACGGCGCAGGCGACCGCCTCGCTCGGGCTCAGCAGCACCGACATCAGCCCCAGCAGATAGGTGAGCAGCATGGCTGCCGAGCTGGTGAGGCCGAACTCCCCCTGCCAGCGCTGGGCCAGCCAGACCGAGAGGCCGCAGCCAATCACCACCGCCAGCAGGCCAAGCAGCGGCAGCCAGGGGCCAAGGGTCGGCAGCAGCAGGGCGCAGACCCCGCCGAGCAGGCCGATGAGGCCGTAGGTCCGCATCCCTGCGATGCGCTGGTTGTCCCCCAGCTGGCGCACCTGCCAGCCGCGCTCCAGCCCGATGATAAGACCGATGGCCAGCGACACCAGGGCGCCATTGACCGGTTCTGCGTTGATCCACATAACGACCTCCTTTTCGCCCTGTGTCTGCCTTGCTCCCATGATGGCACAGCCGGCTGACGGGCAGAGGGGTCTGGCTCACAGAGTGTACGAATGACGCCCTTTGGGGGATTTATATGAGTAAAAGAGATAAGCAAAGCGTTATTTCTTTCTTCTTGGCATAACTGCTTCGCGGCATGCTGCCCTTAACCCAACGATAAGGAGCATCACCATGACACTGCGAACGACCGCCCTGACAATCTTCTCTCTGCTGGCCTTCCAGGCGGGGGCCGCCGAGATCCGCCTGCTCAACGTTTCCTACGATCCGACCCGCGAGCTGTTTCAGGAGTACAACGCCGCCTTCGCCAAAGAGTGGAAGGCGAAAACCGGTGACGACGTGGTGGTGAGCCAGTCCCACGGCGGTTCCGGCAAGCAGGCCCGCGCCGTGGTGGACGGACTGGAGGCGGACGTCGTCTCGCTGGCACTGGCCTATGACGTCGATGCCATCGCCAAGACGGGGCTGATCGCCACCGACTGGCAGAGCCGCCTGGCCAACAACGCCGCCCCCTACACCTCCACCATCGTCTTCCTGGTGCGCAAGGGCAATCCCAAGCAGATCAAGGATTGGGGGGATCTGGTGCGCAAGGATGTAGCCATCGTCACCCCCAATCCCAAAACTTCCGGCGGGGCGCGCTGGAACTATCTGGCCGCCTGGGGCTATGCCCTGAAGCAGAACGGCAGTGAAGAGGGGGCCAGGCAGTTCGTCGGCGATCTCTTCAAAAATGTGAAGGTGCTGGACTCCGGCGCCCGCGGTGCTACCACCAGCTTTATCGAACGGGGCCTTGGCGACGTGTTGCTGGCGTGGGAGAACGAAGCCCTGCTGGTGCTGGGCCAGGCCGGCAACCGCGACAAGTTCGAGCTGGTGGTGCCGTCGGTCTCCATCCTGGCCGAGCCGCCGGTGGCGGTGGTGGACAAGGTGGCCAGCAAGCACGGCACCGAGGCGGTGGCCAAGGGCTACCTGGAGTACCTCTACTCCGACGAGGGGCAGCGGATCATCGCCAAGTATCACTATCGCCCCAGCAATCCGGCGATCCTCAAGGAGACGGCCGCCCAGTTCCCGAAACTGACCCTGTTTACCGTCAAGGAGCTGGAAGGGGATTGGAACAAGGCCCAGCAGAAGCACTTCGCCCAGGGTGGCCTGTTCGACCAGATCTACCAGCCGGGCCGCTGAGCGGCGCGTCCCCCATCACTCACTGGCCAGCGCGCCAACGGATAGGAGTAACAAGATGGACAAGATCCTCCTGGTTCCCGGTTTGCACGATAGCGGGCCGGATCACTGGCAGAGCCGCTGGCACCTGCACTTTCCCCACTGGCAGCGCATGAGGGGGTTGCCGTGGGACAAGCCGAACCTGACGGTCTGGAGCGCCAAGCTGGCGAGCAAGCTCAAAAGCCGTCGCGGCCGGGTGCACCTGGTGGCCCACTCCTTCGGCGCCCTGACCGCCATTGCCGCCGCCCGGCTGCAACCCCACAAGATCGCCTCCATCCTGCTGGTGGCGCCGGCCGATCCGACCCGTTTCGGCATTGCAGACGAGCGACTGGCCGGCCCCCTGCTGGTGTCGGCCCAGATGGTGGCCAGCCGCAACGATCCCTGGATGAGTTTCGAGCGGGCCGAACACTGGAGCCAGCAGTGGCAGGTGCCGCTGTTTGATGCCGGTGAGGCGGGTCATATCAATGCCCAGTCCGGCCACGGGGAGTGGCATCAGGGACTACATCTGCTCGGCAACCTCCACCGTCGGGCCGAGATGGTGATCGAACCGGCTCCGGTGGCGTGGAAAGGGTGTCCGGCACTGGGGTTTCGCTGATGGTTGGATGACAACGGGGAGGGATGGAGATCGAGATGATAACTGTCTGATTTTGTTCACTGGTTCAATTGCACAAGGCTCCATTTTTCAGGTCTTTTGTTGATATGAAAGACCTTTTTTATCTGGGTTGCCCGCAACTCCCTGTTTTCACGCTGTTAGACAAAAAAGTGATTAGCAAAGGTGTTATTGGTGTTTGTGACGGGAAATGAGAGCCAGCAGAATCACTATATCGAAGTTATTTTATAAAAAATGTATTTGTTATGCGATTTGGTTCTTATTCTGTTCTGCCTGGCTTTGGCCAGACCCTCGGCTTCAGTCTGCTCTATCTGGGGTTGCTGGTACTGCTGCCCCTCTCGGCACTGGTGCTGTTTGCGCTGAATAACTTGACCGCTGCCGAGTTCTGGCAGGTGATAGGGTCGCCCCGGGTGCTGGCCTCCTTTCGCCTGAGTTTCGGGGCGGCGTTTGTCGCGGCGCTGCTCAACAGCCTGTTCGGCCTGATCCTGGCCTGGGTGCTGGTGCGTTACACCTTCCCCGGCCGCCGTCTGGTGGATGCGCTGATCGACCTGCCATTCGCCATGCCCACCGCGGTATCCGGCATCGCCCTGTGCGCCATCTTCGCCCCCAATGGCTGGATCGGTCAGTGGGTTGCCCCGCTCGGCATTGAGCTTGCCTACAACCCCATCGGGGTGGTCATCGCCCTCACCTTTATCGGTCTGCCGTTCGTGGTGCGCACCCTGCAACCCGTGCTGCGGGAGGCCGAAGCAGAACAGGAAGAGGCGGCCGCCAGCCTGGGGGCCGATCGCTGGCAGACCTTCCTGCATGTGCTGTGGCCGACCCTGGTGCCGGCCCTGCTCACCGGCTTTGCGCTGGCGTTTGCCCGTGGCGTGGGGGAGTACGGCTCCGTCATCTTTATCGCCGGCAACCTGCCCATGGTCTCTGAAATCGCGCCCCTGATGATCATGAGCCACCTGGAGGAGTACGACTACGCCGGCGCCTCCGCCATCGCCGTGGTCATGCTGCTGATCTCTTTTGTTTTATTGCTGCTTATCAACAAGTTGCAGGCCTTGAGCTGGGCCCGCATCGGGGGGAGCCGGATATGAATGCATCGACCATCGCCATGGATATCGCCCCCGTGGTGGCAGAAGCCCAGCGCAAGGCGCCGCCGGTGATCCGCGAGCCGCAGTGGGTCAAGTTGCTGCTCATCACCCTGGGGTTGGGCTGGTTTGCCGCCCTGTTGCTGCTGCCGCTGGTGACCGTTTTTATCCAGGCGCTGAGCCCTGGTCTGGCATTTTTCTGGCGGGCCATCAGCGAGCCGGATGCCCTGAGCGCCCTTGGGCTGACTGCCCTGGTGACCCTGTTCGCCGTGCCGCTCAACCTGCTGTTCGGCCTCGCGGCTGCCTGGGCCATCGCCCGTTTCCGTTTCCCGGGCCGGCAGCTGCTCGTCACCCTCATCGATCTACCGTTTTCGGTCTCGCCGGTGATTGCGGGTCTGATGCTGGTGCTGCTGTTTGGCAGCCACGGCTGGTTTGGCGACTGGCTCAGTGAGCACGACATCAAGATCATCTTCGCCACCCCGGGCATCATTCTGGCCACCACCTTCATCACTGTGCCCTTCGTGGTGCGCGAGCTGCTGCCCCAGATGGAGACGCGCGGCCCGGAAGAGGAGGAGGCCGCCATCATGCTGGGAGCGAACGGATTGCAGATGTTCTGGCGGGTCACCCTGCCCGGGATTCGCTGGAGCCTGATGTACGGTGTGCTGCTCTGTACCGCCCGGGCAGTGGGGGAGTTTGGTGCCGTCTCCGTGGTCTCCGGCCATATTCGCGGCCAGACCAACACCCTGCCGCTGCATATCGAGATCCTCTACAACGAGTACCAGACCGGCGCCGCCTTGGCGGTGGCAAGCCTGCTGGCGCTGTTCGGGATCTTCACCCTGCTGGGGGAAACCCTGCTGGCCCGGCTGCGTGGCCAACCCACCCACTCTCACTGATCACAGTTTCAAGGAGGCAGCCATGAGCATTCAGGTGCAAGGACTCAACAAGCATTTCAGCCAGCACGCGGCACTGGCCGACATCAACCTCGATTTTCACGATGGTGAGCTGGTGGCCCTGCTGGGCCCCTCCGGCTGCGGCAAAACCACCTTGCTGCGGATCATCGCCGGGCTGGAGCAGGCCGACGCTGGCCGGATCATTATCCGTGGCGAGGATGCCTCGGCGCTGAATGTGCGCGAGCGCAACGTCGGCTTCGTGTTCCAGCACTACGCCCTGTTTCGCCACATGACGGTGTTCGAGAACGTGGCATTCGGCCTGCGGGTCAGGCCGCGCAACGAACGCCCGGGCGAGGTGGCCATCCGTGCCCGGGTCAGGGAGCTGCTGGATCTGGTTCAGCTTGGCCACGTGGCCGAGCGCTACCCGACCCAGCTTTCCGGCGGCCAGCGTCAGCGGGTCGCCCTGGCCCGTGCCCTGGCGGTGCAGCCCAGGGTGCTGTTGCTGGATGAGCCCTTCGGCGCCCTCGACGCCCAGGTGCGCAAGGAGCTGCGCCGCTGGTTGCGGGAGTTGCACGACGAGTTGCACGTCACCAGCCTGTTCGTCACCCACGATCAGGAGGAGGCGCTGGAGGTGGCGGATCGGGTGGTGCTGATGAACGCCGGCCGGGTCGAGCAGATCGGCACCCCGGCCGAGGTCTATGACCATCCCGCCAGCGCCTTCGTCCACAGCTTTCTCGGCAGCGTGAACCAGTTCCGCGGTCGGGTGGCCGAACAGGGGTTCGGCATCGGCGAGCAGTTGCTCGGCGGCCCCTCGACCGCCCATTTGGCCCCGGGCAGTGCCGCCATCGCCTATGTGCGTCCCCACGAGCTGGAGATTCTGCCGGTAGAGGCCAGCGGCGGTATCAGCGCCACCATCACCCGGCTGCTGCCCATGGGGCCGCGCATCCGGGTAGAGCTACGTGGCGAGGGGGGCGTCCACTACGAGGTAGAACTTGGCAAGGAGGCGGCCAGCCATTTCACGCCGGGCCAGGAAGTACGGCTGGTAGCCAGACAGGCGCAGTTCTACCCCGATTACCAGATTTGATGGGCTATCCAGGCTGGATGCGAGTCATCGGCCTGCCCGCATCACCCACAACGCATGGCGGTGAACACCGCCGCGACTCGACGCAGGAGGCGATGAGTGAACTTTCAGCAGTTACGTATTATCCGGGAGGCGGCCCGGCGGGATTACAACCTGACCGAAGTGGCCAACGCCCTGTTCACCTCCCAGTCCGGGGTCAGCCGCCATATTCGCGAGCTGGAGGAGGAGCTGGGGGTGGAACTCTTTATCCGCTATGGCAAGCGGCTGCTCGGCATGACGGAGCCGGGCAAGGAGCTGCTGGTGATCGCTGAGCGCATCCTCGGGGATGCCGAGAACATCCGCAAACTGGCCAGCACCTTTGCCAACCGCGATTCCGGACGCCTGCTGGTGGCAACCACCCATACCCAGGCCCGTTACGCCCTGCCCCGGGTGGTGAAGGCGTTTCGCGAACAGTTTCCGCTGGTGCAGCTGGAACTGCGTCAGGGAGGGCCGGAGGAGATAGTGCGGCTGGTGCAGACCGGCGAGGTGGACATCGGCATCAGCAGCGAGCAGCTCGACAGGAGCGAAGGGGTGGTGGCCTTTCCCTACTATCGCTGGCATCACAACATAGTGGTGCCGGAGCGCCATCCTCTCTCGCAAGAGTCCGAACTGACCCTGGCGGCGCTGGCCGACTGGCCCATCATCACCTATCAGGCGGGGCTGACCGGGCGGGTACGAGTGGACGAAGCGTTCGCCGAGGCGGGGATAACGCCGCAGATCCTGCTGACCGCCCAGGATTCGGATGTCATCAAAACCTATGTCGAGCTGGAGATGGGGGTCGGCATACTGGCGGACATGGCGTTCGATGCCCAGCGCGATCACACCTTGGTGCAACTCGACGGCAGCCATCTGTTTGCGCCGCACACCGCCTGGATTGGCCTCAAGCAGGGGCAGTTCCAGCACAATTTCGCCTGGCAATTCATCCAGCTCTGCAACCCCGAGCTGGCGCTGGCCGACATCCAGGCCCGTGCCATGGGCGGCGAGCCCCAGATCGATTACCAGATCTGAGCCTGTCACCAGACCAAACGGGGAGCCACTGGCTCCCCGTTTTCATGTCGTAGTGAAACGATTAGTTCAACTCAATCCAGGCATCCTGCCAGTGGGAACCGGTGCCCGGCTCATACTGGGTCGCGTTGGCAGCCCACTGGCTACACCAGCCACTGTAGGGGAAGGGTTTGCACTGGTAGACCTTGCCGTTCTTGGGTTGCAGCACCCTGGTGCCGTCGGTGTAGGACTTGAGCCCCTCCGGAAAGGTGAAGTCATGAGCGCCGCCGGCAGCGGGATCCTTGAACATCAGATCCAGAGTCTGCTGGAGCGGGGTACCGCCATTTTTCGGGGTACCCTTGATCACCAGTTGGTGGTGACCGGCACTCAGCCCTTCCAGAGTCATGGTGAAACCCTGGCTGCTGTCTTTGATGTCGGCGCTGGACTGGCCTTTGGCGACGCCACCATGGTCATACAGGGTATTGGTGACGGTCAGATCGCCCTGGGCGGTGATAGTGAAGTCGAGGATCGCCTTGCCGTTGTCGAGCTGGTATTCGCTCGCCAGACCGCTGACGCTGATGTCGTTGCCAACCGGCGGCTGCAACTGCTCGAGCTGGATCTCGACCCGCTCCAGAGCGCCGCCCGCCTTGAGGTAGACGGGGTTCTGGCCGTAGACAGGGTTGAATTGGCCGTCAGAGCCCTGCTGGCCGGCACGGATCAGGCTCTGCTCGGCGTTGATCTTGCCGGCCAGGGCGTGGGCCCAATTGTTCTTCTGGCCTTGTTCCGCGCTGGCGATGGTCAGCTCGGTCTGCAGATCGGTGCGCTCGCCGTTGGCATCGAACACCCGGGTTCTGGCCTTGTCGCCGGCCGCCAGATCGATGGAGGGGTAGATGGTGCCGCCCTGGTTCCACGCCAGCGGTGGCTGGGTACCGCCCTTGAAGTTGGCATCGATCAGGTTGTAGAAGCTGTTGGCGGTATCACCCACTTCCCACACCCCGAGAATGATCTGGTAACCGGTGCGCTCCGGCAGGATGCACTGGTGGGTGACCTGCTTGGGCGGTTGCACCATGTTGCCGTCGATGACGCAGAAGGGGGTGAGCTCGAAGGCGTCGCGAGTCAGCGGTTGGTTCGGGTTCCACTCCTGTTTGGTCAGGTAGTAACGCCAGTTGCGGGTCACATGGTTGGCGGTGAAGGTCCAGCTGATGGCGAAGGGGCCGGCCTGTACGTCGCGGCGGGTCCAGCGATCGCTGGTCTGGGCGTTGAGTTCGCCAAACTGCGGATGGCCGGCGGCGGCAATCTGCCCATCTGCCGGGCCGCCGTCCGGGAAGCCGGAGGAGGCCTCCAGGCTCTGGGGTTCCCACTGCACGGCGCCGCACTGGCTGTTGCCGCCGGTCTTGCACAGGGCGTTGCGCGATTCCGGCTGGCTGATGTAGCCGTGGGCCAGCACGCTGCCGCTGGCGAGCAGCGTCAGGGCGGCGGTGAGGTGGTTGAATCTGATGCTTGCTGCCATACATTCCTCTGGTCGGTCGATGTGGGCAGTCACGTTGGCAGGGGAATCCCCGGGCACACCTGAGTGTGGCAACCCCGCTATCCTGGACGAACGTCTTTAGACCGGAAGTTTTGCGTCCTGACTTTTCAGCCAGTTTGCCAAATGACTACAGAAAGGGTCATGGTGTCGCGTTTGGCGACAAAATCATCATGACTAATTTTGATTAAATTATTAAGTATAAATCTTTACAGCTTGACCTTTCCGGTGTTGGTTTTTCACTCAACTATATGTTTTTAAATGTATAAATAATCATCCTGGTCTTCTTAGGCTCGCCAGTCATGTCGATAAGATGCGAAAATTTGGCATTTTTTATCAATAAAAAAATCCCCTGCCACCTTCGTGGTCAGGGGATGGGATGCGACAGGGAAAGACGGATCAGTGGCGAATCCGGGGGGCTTCGCTCTGGCGCGGTGACGGCATCTGCATGGGCAATGGACTCTGTTCGCTGGCGTGGCCGAGTTTGAACACTGCGAGCCGCTCGTCCAGGCTGCGGGAGAGGCCGGCCAGCAGCTCGCTTTCCTGAGCCAGCTGGGAGGCAGACTGCGACATCTCCAGCGCCGAGTCGTTGATGCCGCTGACATTGCGGTTCATGTCTTCGGCCACCATGCTCTGCTGTTCGGCGGCGGTGGCGATCTGGGTCGCCATGTCGCTCACGTGCTGGATGTGGTTGACGATGAGGGAGAGATCCTGGCCTGCCTTCTCGGACTGGTTGACGCTGCTCTCTGCCAGCTTGCGGCTGGTGTCCATGGCGTCGGCCGCACTCACCGCCCGCTGTTGCAACTGGGCAATGGTGCTCTGAATCTCTTCGGTGGACTGGCGGGTACGGCTCGCCAGCTGGCGCACCTCGTCGGCGACAACGGCAAACCCGCGCCCCTGTTCGCCGGCCCGGGCAGCCTCGATGGCGGCGTTGAGGGCCAGCAGATTGGTCTGCTCCGAGATGGCGCTGATGACGGCGGTCACCTCGCCTATCTGCATCACCCCCTCCTTGAGCTGATTGACCTGCAGAGTGGCCTGCTCCACCTCGGTCGCCAGCGCCTGGATGCCGTGCACGCTGGCGTGTACGTCCTGATTGCCTAGGCCGGCTTCGCTGGTGGCATCCTGGGTATCGCGGGCGGTATTTTCGGCGTGACCCGCCACATCCGAGATGGTGGCGCTCATCTCGTTCATGGCGGTGGCAAGCTGGGCCAGCTGATCCCGCTGGCTGGTCACCGCCTGGTTGGTCTGCTCGGCGGAGGCCGCGATGCGCAGGGCGGCATCCGCCACGTTGCGGGCCCCCAGGCTTGCCTCGAGCAGGGCGTGGCGGATGGCATCCAGGCCCTGGTTGGTAAAGTGCGCCACCATCCCCAGCTCATCCTTGCCCTCAACCGGGATGCTGACCACCAGATCCCCCTTGGCGACCCGCTGCATGGCGTGATTGATCCGGGTGAGGGGATTGACGATGGAGCGGCTGATGGCAAATCCCAGCAGGCCCATCAGCAGGATAGCCAGCAGGGTCGCGCCCCCCATCAACTCATACTGGGACCAGATGGTCGCTTCTATGTCTTGCAGCAGGATGCCGGAGCCCAGGATCCAGCCCCAGGGCTGGTAGCCGGCGACCAGCGACATCTTGCGGGCGGACTCGCCGGAAGGGGATGCCCAGAGATATTCCAGGCGACCCTGATGCCCCCCCTTGCCGAGATCCACCATGCGCTGCCAGTGGTCCTCCGTATGTGCTGCGCGCTGTTCCCCCATCTGCTGGCCGACCAGTTGCGGCTTGGCAGGGTGGACGATGATGTGGCGGGTCTCATCGATCACGAACAGGTAGTTGTCGCCATCGAAACGCATGCTGTTGAGCATGGCCCTGGCCTCGGCCTGTGCCTGGTCGGCAGGCAGGCTGGTGGCGAGGGCCTGGATCCGGCTCATGGCGAGATCCAGCACCGCCTGCAGCCGCGCCTCCCGTTCACTCATCAGGTTGCGATGCAGGGCACTGGCCGAGATCAGCAGCAGTGCGATAAAACCGGCCAGCGCCAGGGTGAGCAGCAGCATCAATTTGCGGCTCACGGCGATATCACCGAGCTTGAACATGGTATCTCCCTGATTTCCTTATGGGTCTGGCTGCGCTCAGCCACTCCCGTGCTCCAGATTATTTTGCAGTTAACATTTAATTAACTTTCAAAAGCTTGCCGCTAGCGAGAGCTAATTGAGTATTTCAACAACAGTATAGTCAGCAGACAGCTCTCCCCACTTTTTGGTAGCTTGTTTATGCGCATCCCGGCGCATTATTTGCCAACACAAATGAATGAGATGGCATTTCACCAATAAGGAGTGGGCCCCGTGCGGGTGACCCCATTAAAAAGAGGGAATTTATGAGTTCCATTGCCAGGAATTACTTCAACCAGCTCAACGCCGACTACCTGCAGGTGCACAGGCGCAAGGAGGATCTCTTCTGGTCCACCTACATGGGCACCAGCGACGATCAGGCCGGCTTCACCGCCGCCGAGCAGGCTTACAAGGGCTTTTGTGCCAATCCGGCACGGTTGCCCGAGTTGCGCGAGATGCTCGCACTGGCACAAGAAGAAGATCTCAAGCGGGGGCTCAAGGGCTGGCTCGCCTTTTTCGAGTGCAACGTCATCGAAGATCCTCAGGCTGCGGCCCTGATGGATGAGCTGGTGGCTGCCGAGGCCGCGTTGTTTGCCCGCCGCAAGGGGTTGAAGCTGACCTTGCTGGACGAGCAGGGCCGCCAGGTGGCAGGCAGCCTGCCCGCCGCCAGCACGGCGCTGGCCGCCAGCGCCGATGCAGCGGTACGCCAGAGCGCGCTCGCCATGTTTCACACCCTGGAGCAGTGGGTGGTCGACAACGGCTATCTGGAGATAGTCGCGCTGCGCAACCGCTTCGCCCGCGCCATGGGCTATCGCGACTACTTCGACTACAAGGTGCACAAGAATGAGCAGATGAGCCCGGAGCAGCTCTTCGCCATCCTCGATGATTTTATCGCCCGCACCGAACAGCGGCTGCACCAGAGCCTGGCCGAGCTGAAGGCGGCCAAGGGGGAGGAGGCCCTGCTGCCCCACAACCTGCGTTATAGCGTGAGCGGTGACGTGACCCGCCAGCTCGATCCCTATGTGCCCTTCTCCCGGGCGCTGAAGGATTGGGTCGAGAGCTTCCGCCGCCTCGGCATCCAGTACCGCGGCGCTACCCTCACCCTGGATCTGCTGACCCGGGAGGGGAAATACGAAAACGGCTTCTGTCACGGCCCGGTGCCGAGCTTCTGGCAGGAGGGGGAGTGGGTATCGGCGGTGGTGAATTTCACCAGCCTGGCCAACCCGGCCCAGGTGGGCAGCGGCTGGAGCGGGCTCAACACCCTGTTCCACGAGGGCGGCCACGCGGCGCACTTTGCCAACGTCACCGGCAACGCCCCCTGTTTCTCCCAGGAGTTCCCGCCCACCTCCATGGCCTATGCCGAGACCCAGTCCATGTTCTGCGACAGCCTGCTGGATGACGCGGACTGGCTCAAGCGCTACGCCAGAAATGCGGAGGGGGAGGCGATTCCCGACGCGCTTATCAAGGCGATGATCGAGGCGCGCCAGCCGTTTCGTGCCTTCAACGAGCGCCAGATCGCGCTGGTGGCCTACTTCGAACGGGATCTCTACGCCATGGCCGATGGCGATCGCAACCCGGCCGCCGTGCTGGCGCTGGCCCGCCAGTGGGAGCGCAAGATCCTGGGAGTAGAGAGCCCGCGCCCGCTCTTGGCCATTCCGCACCTCCTGAACCAGGAGTCGGCCTGCGCCTATCACGGCTACCTGTTGGCGCTGATGGCGGTGGAGCAGACCCGCGCCTACTTCCTCAAGCGCGACGGCTATCTCACCGACAACCCGCGCATCGGACCGGATCTGGCCGCCCACTACTGGGGACCGGGCAACGGCAAGAGCCATGATGAGACGCTGCGCAGCCTCACCGGCGAGGGCTTTAGCGCGGCGCCGCTGGCCGAGGCGTGCAACCGGAGCGTGGCCGAGGCGTGGCAGCAGGCGCAGGAGTGTATGGATGCGGCACAGCAACGTCCGCCGGCGGGGGAAGGAATGCCGCTAGACGCTCACATCCGGGTGGTACACGGCGCCGAGCTCATCGCCGACAACAGCGAGTCAGAGGCACGCATGCTGGCCGATTTCGAGGCCTGGATCCACCGTCTGGCAACCGGGAGTCAGCCATCGCTGGTGTAGCCGGTGTTGTCACCTGACATAACGAATGTCACGAGCCCCGCAAGGGGCTCTTTTTATGGGCCTGGGTATGCAATCCGTCATCGGAAGGTGTGGTTAGGTGTCTGCTGTCAGCATATTCAGGAAGCCTCAAAGGGGGACAGCCAGGCAGATTGGGAAGCGCCTCATCATGCCGTCATTGGGGAGCTGGTTGGGATTCGAATGAAATTTACACTTTTTATTGAATCGTTACATTTTAATTGTGGACGAGTTGGGCTAACAGGCAGATTATGAACGAGCCACCCTCGGTGTGAGCCGGGCTCGGAAAATCACAGATCTCCCTTGCGAGATGGCTGGATTGCCTGCGACGAGGGTCAGACATATCGCCTCCCATATCTGAGAATGTTCACCATCTGTTCATGATGGTGCGCATCTAATCCCGGGCCGCGCAAACACGGATGATGCAATCAGCATACGCATCAGGATGTGTCGTTGCCTCTGGATATTCGCCGGCGATGATCTGCAGGAGATGTTCTTTCTTCTGCTTTCTTATTCTCTCCAGTGATTTGTTATCTATTGCATTTTTCCTGCAGCATGCGTACGCCTCTTTATGTTGGCTCGTAAAACGTTTGCCAGGAGATCGATTCCCTGAATGGAGCATGTTGTGATGAAGAAGATCATGATGGTATCGGGTACCCGGCCGGAAATAATCAAACTGGCCCCTCTCTATCATGCCCTGCGGCATTCAGCCTGGGCGGATGTGAAGTGGGTGCATACCGGGCAGCATGACAGCATGGCGACCCAGTTGCTCGACTGTTTCAGTATCCGGCCAGACTGGTCTTTGGTACGTCAGGGAGCGAGCCTCTTTGAATTCAGCCAGGGCTGCCGGGCCCAGCTGGAAGGGCTGATGGATCAGGAGTCTTGGGACATGGTGGTCGTGCAGGGTGATACCGAGAGTGCCTTCCTCGGTGCGCTGACCGGCTTCTATCATCAGGTGCCTGTTGCCCATGTGGAGGCGGGACTGCGAACCTATCGTCTCGATCGCCCTTTCCCGGAAGAGGGGCTGCGCCAGATGATTGGACGCATCGCCCAATTGCACCTGGCGCCGACGGCGCGTGCGCGTGACTGTCTGCTGGCCGAGCAGGTACCGGCAGAGCAAGTACATGTCACTGGCAATACCGTTATCGACGCCCAACTGTGGGTTGGAGAGCACCATGGCATCAAGCGCAGCGATGCGCAGCCGGGGCATCTGCTGGTGACGGTGCACAGGCGGGAAAACTGGGGTGATGAAGTCGCGGGGATCTGTCGTGCCATCGCGCGTCTTGCCACGGCCAATCCCGATATGCGAGTGCTTTTCCCGGTGCATCTCAACCCCGTCATCAAGCAGGCTGTCTACCCGCTGCTTGGGCACCTGCCCAATGTCACCCTGACCGAGCCCCTCGACTATCTGGCCATGCAGCAGGCCATCGCCGATGCCTGGCTGGTGATGACGGATTCGGGAGGTCTGCAGGAAGAGGCACCCACCTATGGTGTTCCCCTGCTGGTGCTGCGCGAGGAGACAGAACGGCCCGAGGCGGTGGAGTCCGGTTACGCCCAATTGATGGGGACGGATGAGGAACGCATCGTCCAACGGGTCAGCGAGTTGTGGCAAGCGGGTGATTTCGCCCCGCGGGTAATGGCCAATCCGTTCGGGGATGGTCAGGCCTGTGCCCGCATCGTCGCCATCATGGCTGATGCCTTGCTGAGGTAATCACGATGCCGGAATATTGGTTGGTGGATGGCTTTGCCACCTATCTCTATGGTCTGAAGCTGATCGCCATCGTGGTGGCGATCGCCATGCTGGTGAGCGGGATCGATGATCTCTTCATCGATATCGTCTACTGGCTGCGAAATGCCTGGCGGCGCCTGACCGTTTATCGCCAGCATGATCGCCTGAATTATCAGGCATTGTACGAGCGGGAAGAGCAGCCTCTTGCCATCATGGTGCCAGCCTGGCACGAAACGGGCGTCATCGGCCAGATGGCCGAGCTGGCGGCGACCCGTTTCGATTATGAGAACGTATCTATTCACCAGGACGGGGTTGACGGCATCAGTTCTGCCGGGATGGGATAATCTGTCTTCTCGATGCACGCCCTGACCACGGCCCTCAACCACTCCTGTGGGCAGCGGCCCAATCGCTTGCCGGTCTCCACCAACGACAGGATGCGCTGGCGAAACAGCTCGCCCCGGTGAGACCACACGCCGTAGCTACCCTTGCGCCAGAGCACATAGCCACGCAGCGCCCGCTCCGCCTCGTTGTTGGTCAGCGCTATTTCGTCGTCAGTCATAAACCGCCACAGCATCTCGTCATCCCGCAGCAGCAACTGGCATCGTCCACGGTAGCGTTTGCTGCACAACAGGGCGCCGCGCTCCAACTGGCTTCGCCAGCTTTGCCGGTAACGCGCGAGCCTGCGCAGGTATTTCTGCTTGCTCAACGCACCGCTTTCCCAACGGTGCCGGGTACGAAACACCGCATCCGCCAGCAAGACCAACCGGGCACCGATGGGCTGGTTGCACTGCTCGCTACTCTCGGCGATGGCCACGAGATTGCGGGCCACGTGGGCCCAGCACAGTTGCCGCTGGTCGGCGTCGATAAACCGGTAGCCGGCGTACTGGTCGGTCACCAGCACCCCGTCAAACTCGGCGCCCAGCAGCCGCTTGGCCGCCTCCTGACCACGGCCATAGGCCGTCATGAAGCAGACGGCTATCTTGCTCAGCGCCAGCCACATCCAGCGGCGCTCTCCACCCCGCTGATGCCGGGTCTCATCGGCATGAACGTGGGTGGCCGTCTGCACCTGCTGCTTGATGGCCTGGTAGGTCGGGGTGAGCATGGCACTCACCCGCCCCTGCGCCTCACTGATGGCGCCCCGGCTAAAACTCAGGCCGAAATGCTGTTTGAGCTGCTGCTGTATCTGGCTGACGCTCTGGTGAAACTGGCCGCTTTGCAGCGCGATGTAGCTGAGCAGATTGGCCCCCATCTGGCTGCTGCTGACGTTGTCTGGCAGTGCGGCCTGGGTCGTGCCGATACACCGTGAGCAGGTCGCACGATACAGTTGGTGTTCGGTGACGAGATAGCTCACCTCGGGCAGCTCGAACACCTGATGAACCTGATAGGGTTTGGCATGGGCCACCATGTCCCCGCCACAGCAAGCGCAATCGGCGGCAGGGTAATGCGGGACCAGGGTCAGGCGGGCATCAAGCGGATGCCGCTCGCGGCGATGTCCCTTGTGACCGGGCTGCGCCCCCCGTTGCTTGCCGGACGCCGGACGCTTGCGGGCCGGCGGCGGTGCACCGGGGCCGTCGCTGGAAGGCGGCTTGGAGGAGTTGCCGCTGTGCTGATTGAGGCGGTCCTCCAGCTCGGCGATGCGGTCGAGGAGCTTATAAATCAGCTCGTTGGCCTGCTCCAGAGTGGTGGGCATTCCCGCGGAATGCATGGTGTTTTTGCTCATGGGGGGAGCGTATCTAAGGAGCAGGATCAAGCAAGCAGGAAAGTGGGATCAAGAGACGATCGTCTCATTTTTCCTGTGTCAATACTGTTCCGGTGAATACTTACATGAGAACTATCAGATCTTCGTCGGCACCTATCCCAATGATCCCGATACCCAGAAGGATGTGGACGAGGTCTGTGCCCGCTTCCCCAATGTGCACAAGGTGGTGTGTGCCCGTCCCGGGCCGACCAGCAAGGCGGATTGCCTCAACAATGTGCTGGATGCCATCTTCCAGTTCGAGCGCAAGGCCAATCTCTCCTTTGTCGGTTTCATCCTGCATGATGCCGAAGATGTCATCTCGGACATGGAGCTGAGGCTGTTCAACTATCTGGTGGGTCGCAAGGATCTGATCCAGATCCCCGTCTATCCCTTCGAGCGCAGCTGGTACAACTTCACCAGCCTGCACTACCTGGACGAATTTGCCGAACTGCACAGCAAGGATGTTCCGGTGCGCGAGGCGGTGTCCGGCCAGGTGCCGAGCGCCGGAGTCGGCACCTGTTTCAGCCGTCGCGCCGTCATCGCGCTCCTGGAAGACGGGGACGGTATCGCTTTCGATGTGCAGAGTCTGACGGAAGACTACGACATAGGTTTCCGGCTCAAGGAGAAGGGAATGGAAGAGATCTTCGTTCGCTTCCCCGTTATCCGTGAAGCCAGAAGTACTCCGAATCAACGTTGGCGGTTTGGCATGTATGAGCGGGATACCAATGTCATCTGCGTGCGGGAGTATTTTCCCGATACCTTCCAGACGGCGGTTCGCCAGAAGTCGCGCTGGATCATCGGCATCGTCTATCAAGGCTTCAAGACACACAAATGGAGTAGCAACTGGAAGCTGAACTACTTCCTGTGGCGGGATCGCAAGGGGGCCCTGACCAACTTCCTCAGCTTCACCGCCAGCCTAATTCTGCTGCAACTGCTGGCACTCGTGCTCTACCAGTGGCTGGCTCCGGATCCCTATTACTTTCTCTCCATCTTCGAGGGGGATGCCTGGCTGGTCACCCTGCTCTGGATCAATTTGTTCCTGATGATTAATCGCATGTTGCAACGGCTGATCTTCGTGACCCGCTACTACGGCATGGTGCAGGGGCTGATGTCCATTCCGCGCCTGTTCTGGGGCAACATCATCAACTTCATGGCCAACTGGCGGGCGCTCTCGCAGATCATTGCCCAGGGGGATCCGCGCCGGGTTGCCTGGGACAAGACGACCCATGATTTTCCCAGTCTGGGAGAAGAAAACCGGGCCCGGCGACCGCTTGGCCAGATATTGATAGATCAGGGGGTGTTGACCAGAGAGCAGCTGGATCAGGTGTTGCTGGACAGACAGCCCGGTCTGCGCCTGGGCAGCAACCTGGTACAGCAGGGGCTGATCACCAGGGAGCAGCTGGCTGCCGGCGTGGCCGAGCAGAGCGGGGTGAGCTGGGAGCATATCGATGCCTATGGCCTGGAGCGGGAGACGTTGCACAGAGTGCCGCCCAACGTCGCCATGCATTATGGCGTGCTGCCGCTGCGCATCGAAGACGGAGTGTTGGTGCTGGCATGTGAAACTTACCTTGACCCCGTTTCTCTTGGCGCCCTTTCTCGCAAACTCCGTTCGCCCGTCACCTATGTGATTGCCTGCAAGGGAGAGGTCTCAGTGGGGCTTCGCCACTGGTACGCCCGTGGCCAGGAGGGCGATCCCCGGGCATTGCTGCAACGCGCACTGACCGATGGCCAGATTGCTGAAGCGCAATCTACTTCTATCTGGAACAAATATCTGGCCAGCCAGGTGATGCTGCCCGAACTCTTGGTCACCCTTGGTCACATAGACGAAGCCGCCCTGCGTTCCCTGCTGTTGCGGCACGAGCGAAGTGAAAAGACGCTCGCCAGCTTTCTGGTTGAGCAGGAAGTGATCAGTGAACAGGTACTGGCCCAGGCTCTGGTGCTGCAAGGCACTTATCAATTGAATCTGCATGACTTGCTGCGGGAGGCCGGGGCGAATGGAACCTGGTTGGCACGGCAGCAGGAGGAGGCGATCTGATGCGTCCCGAATTATTGCTCCTGTCCGGTTTGCTATTCGGTCAGGGAGTCATGGCGGCCCAGCACGACTATGAATTGGGGCCCGGAGTGAGCAGCTACCAACGCTTCGTGCTCTATCCCCATCTGCAGAAGGGATTTTCGGCCATGGAACGGGGGCATCGTGATCGTGCCATCGCCGAGTTCGAGCAGGCCCGCAAGCTGCAACCTGAAAACCCCGTCATCGCGCTCTATCTGGCGCGTGCCTATGAACATTTTGGTCAGGACAAGCAGGCTGCGGCGCTGGTCAACCAGCAGTTGGCCATCACGCCCGTTGATGTCGGGCTGCTCGCTTTCTCCGAGGGGCTGCAGCGCAAGGATCCGCTGGATCCAGCCTGCAACCTGCTTGAATGCAAGGTTGCCCGGGCCGAGCGTGATCTGCTGGATACGGATCTGCAGGGGCTGGCCACCGCGCTGGACGATCCCGAGCTGGCGGCCACTCCCCAGGGATTGAGCCTGCGTCATGACTTGCTGCAACGATCGCTGGGTGAACGTAACTGGACGCTGGCGGCCGGGCAGTTTGCCTGGTTCGATAAGGCTGGCAAATTGAACCGGGGGGAGTTGAAGCAGTGGCTGAACATGTCGCTGGCACAAGGCGATGTGGCACAAGCGGTTGCGCTGCGCAGCCGTCTGCCGAGCCAGGATGGCGAGCTGGATCTGGCCATCGCACTGGCGCTGGGCAAGGAGCAAGGGGGGGCGGCCTTGAAGCGTTATCAGCAGGCGCATGCCCCGCATTTTGCCAAGGCCGCCCAGGAGCGAGAGTGGCTGCAACTGGCCGCCAGTAACGGCACTCTGAAGGGCGACGAGGCACTGCAATTTGCCGAAAACCAGGGCTTCTATGCCGGCTTGATGGTGCCCGTGCTGCGCCGGGAGGGGCGCTGGGCGCAGCTGGATCGTCTGTTGGCCAGCACTCCCGCATACAACAGCGCCGAGCTGGCATTCGAATCGGCCCTGCATCAGCGCCAATGGGACAAGCTGGCCAGAGATGGTCGCCGGTTGATCCAAGGCTCCCGGCAGCCCATGGTGCAGCTGGAACTGGTCAGTTACCGGCTGCAACAGGTCGGCTTGCTGGCGGCGAGCCGTGATCTGCTCATCGATTACTGGCCCTATCAGGGGGCAAGCCTGGCGGGGCGCGAGACTCTGATCCGGCGTCTGACCCTGTTGCAAGGGGAAACCGGAGCAGGCGCCTTGCCCGAGCGCCTGTCCGAGCCGCTCCCCGAACCTGGGCTGCGCAGTCTGCAGGCCAGTCTGCTGGCACAGTCGGGGCAGTGTGAGGGAGTGATACGTGTGCTGGGGGATCTCTCGGCTCGTTATGATGCCGACAGCTGGCGGGCGCTTGGCGGCTGCTATCGCCAGCACAAGCCGGGTCTGGCCGAATATGCCTTCTCCCGCGCCGCCAGTTTCGGGCTGCCCGGCGATGTGCGCCAGTTTGCCTATCAGGCGTATGAAAACCGCCATTATGATGCGGCGCTCAAGGCCTGGCAGCAGGTCACGCTGGCCCCTGAGCAGCAAGAGCAGATGGCGGCGATACGCTCTGCCCTGGATGCAGGAGACCTGGTTCAGGCTCGGCGGTGGCTGGAGCAATACCTGCAATCCGGGTTGCCTCAGGATGCTGAATATTGGCGCGCTCTGGCCAGAACCCAGCAGGATGGACCCGCCATTGCCAGCCTGGAGCGGGCCATTGCCCTGGCGCCGCAGGCAGCCGACTATGCACAGTTGGCGCAGCATCATCAGGCGCTCGGACAGACGGCACAGGCGAGCATGGCTCTGTACAGAGCAAACCACCTTGAGCCGGATAATCGGGAATACCAGCTCGCCTACGGTTATGCCCTGCTGAACAATGGCGAGAAGCAGGCGGCCAGCGACTGGCTGGAATCCATCTATCGGACAGGGGATACCGAGCTGGCCGAGCAGCTGGTTTATATCAATCAGTCTCTGGCACACAACCAGAAGGCGCGTGAGTACGCCACCAAGGCTATCGATGGTGAGCAACCGGCGCAGTTGCGTTACGACCTGCGACGGTTGCATGAAGATCTGGGGCGGCGCTGGACCTACAGTTTCGATGCCTGGACAGGGACTGGCCAGGGCACGGTGAGTGGCATCGGGGGCAACTCGGTTGCCCAGAGCTATGCCCAGGCCGAGGTGGAGTACCGTTTGGGAGAAGAGCCCATCCGCGATGGCAAGACCCTCTCCCTCTATGGCCGTCTCTATGGCAGCAGCCAGGGCAAGCGGATCTATCACCCCAATGAAGGATTGCCCGAAGACGGCACCTATGTGGAGAAGACCGGCAGCAACCCGCTTGATTTCCGGGATCCCACCCTGGGGGTAGGGCTGCGCTGGAAACCATTCAGAAGCCAGACGATCTTCTTCGCGGCCGAAGAGCTGCTTCCGCTCAACAGCAGTCAGGGCGGTGAGCACGACACCCTGATCCGGGCCAGCGCCTCCTTCCTGAACGATGGCAAGTACAGTGATGAGTGGCAGGTCGGCGAGAGCGGCTGGTGGGCCCAGAACCTCTATCTGGATGCGGCCCGTTACCTGCGTTCACAGCAGACCAGCCTGGTCGCGGATTACCGGCTCAGCTACCACCACAAGATCCGGCGGGGCGACACGCTGGAGCCCTATGCCCATGTGCAGGGGCGTCAGTACTGGAACGACAAGAGCCCGGACCGTGATTACTACAACGATAAAGGCACGCTGGAGCAATTCAGCGCCGGCTCCGACGATTACAGCCTGCTGATGGGAGGGGTAGGGATACGCTGGAATCACTGGTTCGGCGAGACCCGCTACGACGCCTGGCCCCACAAACTGAGTCTGGGTGTTGAATATCAGCGTCGGTTGAAGAGTGATCCCGTCATCAGGGAGATCAAGTCGGGCAGAGAGTATGACAAAGACACCCTGATGATGACCATGGGAGTGAGATGGTAATGAGACATTGGATCAAGGGGTTGGCCCTCATTCTGTTGGGGATTGTGCTGCCTGCCCATGGGGGTCAGGTGGGGCAGGTGAGTCAGGGGATCTTCTATCAGCCCCAGTTGCGGGACGCCGCCCTCGGCGAAGCGCGCTGGGACGAGATAGTGGCACAGGTGAAACGGGAGGGATTCGATACGCTCGTCGTGCAGTGGACCCGCTACGGTGATGCCTTTGCAAAACCGGAGGAGAGCGATTGGCTGGCGGCCCGGCTCCAGCGAGCCCGGTCGGCTGGCCTGAGGCTGGTTATGGGGCTCTACGCCGATCCTGCGTTTTTTCAACGTCAGGATCAAAGCGCCGGTTCTCTCGCTCGCTATCTCGACCAGCAGGAGCGTCATAACCTCCGCCTGGCGAAAGAGTGGCGCAAACGCCTGGGTGAGGGGAGTATTGCAGGCTGGTATCTGCCGGCCGAGCTGGACGATCTCAACTGGCGTGAACCGCAGCGGCAAGCGCTGCTGGCCAGCCATCTGGCCAGTTCGGTCAACTCCTTGCGCGAACTGGCCCCCGTCCCCGTCTATGCCAGTACCTTCTTCACCGGCAAGATGAGTCCGCAAGCCTATCAGGCGTTCCTGAGCCGTCTGGCAGGGGCGGGAGTGAGCCTCGTGGTACAGGATGGGAGTGGCACAGGTGTCTTGAGCCAGCCCGAACGGGAACTGTATCTGAGCGCCCTGGCCCCTTGTGCAGGTCGGGTGTCTGGCCTGATCCATGAACTGTTCGTGCAGCAAGCCGGCGGCACCACCTTCCGTGCCGAGCCCCTTGACGAGGCCCAACAAAGAGCCCTCTGGGCGGCACCTGTCCGGTGTGGCAGCCTGCGCTGGTTTTTCTCGCTACGCTATCTGCCCGGTCTGTCCGATATGCGTTGAGGCGAGAGCCGTTTTGACAGACAGAAGCCGTGTGGTTGACGCTGCCTCTGTCTGTCAAGTTGGGCTCTGACGTCCTGAGAGGAGCGGGCGCCGCCCGGCGGAACTGGCACATGGAAAGATGAGCGATGGTCGGGAGAGGCTGTTTCATCTCTTGAACCTGGGGGGCATGGCGACCATACGATGCTTGTGCCTGCGTTTACTGCCCTGTTTGGCACCCAATATTGCTGGTGAAAATGGAAGGTTGGCCAGCGAGGCAAGGGATAATTATTACGCGCATTGTCAGTTGCGACAGATTGTGTCGCAGTGTTGATTTTGACCCGCTTTCTGCCATCGGAGAAAACGATCGATTTGGTGAGTGTGATGATAAAAGGGGAATGAGCCCCAAAACCCTTATAATTGGCACATCAATTGCCTCCTCCAATTCTATTTTCCCTCCTGAATTCTGTGGTTTTGCATGTCTCCACGACTCGTCGATGAGCATAAATTCGTTACACCCCCGGATTGACTAAATTCTCTACAGAATCAAAATTGTCGTCCTCGCCACTCCCGATGTGAATCGGGTTCGGAAAGTTACAGGTCTCCTCCCGGAGATGGCTGGGCCGCACATAGGAAAGGTGCCGGTCTTGCTGCCCACCTTTCACCCTCAAATCAGCACACAGGTCAGGAAGCCATCTTGCCCATCGGGCAGGAGCGGACGCGTGTGTATATCCGTGTGGGAGTTCAAGGACGATACGACCCGCGTTTGTTATGGGTGGTATGTTGCGAATGAATCGCATCTTTTGGTTACTGGTGCTGCTGCCGTCGTTGGCATGGGCCGGTGGGGTGGACAACGCCCGCGAAGCCTGGGTCATCAAGGCCAGGGCGGGGGAGCTTGAGGCTGCCATAGCGGGGCTGGATGCCCTTTATCGACAGACAAATGATGGCAAGGTGCTCGACGATCTGATCGCGGTGCAGCTTTGGCATGGCGATCGCAAGGGGGCGCTGGCTGCCTGCACACCTTGCGAGTTCAGTCCCATTTCGAACAAGACGCTGGAAGAGGTGGCTCGCGCCGCCCGGGACGAGAAGCGTTATCCGGAAGCCATCAGCTACTACCGTGTCCTGCAGGGGCGCGTCCCCGCCAATCCCAACGGCTGGCTCGGGCTGTTTCTCACCGCCAGCGATCAGGGCAACCAGACGTTGGCCCGTCAGGCGGCCAGCGAGTACGAACAGCGCTTCGGCCGTGATCGCGCCATTCTCGATGCCCGTCTCTACGCGGCCCGTCAGCGGGAAGATGCCATGGGCGAACTGCTGGTGCATCAGCAGTGGTTGGAACTTGAGCCGGATAATGCCGAGCAGGTGCTGGCGCTCTATCGGGTGGCGGTCGGGCTGGGGGCCGGGCCTGCGGCCGGCGAATTGATGGCCCGTTATCCCTCGCTGTTCAAGCCGGTCGACAGGCTCTGGCTCGATTACTATCAGGCCGTCAACCTGCTGCGGATGTCGTCCAAGATCGAGGATCCCGCCCAGGTTCGTACCTCTCTGACCCAGGTCCTGGCGCTGCAAGACAAGATCCTGGCACGCGCTCCCCGCGAGCATGTGCTCTACCTCAGCACCCGGCGGGATCGGGTGGTGACCCTGGTTGCCCTCGGCGAGTTTGCCCGGGCAGAAAAGGAGTCCGCCACTTTGCAGGCAGAAGGGCCATTGCCGGATTATCTGCTCGAAGCGCGCGCCGATGCCCTGGCCGGGCTGGGGCGGGCGACGGAGGCATCTGCGCTTTATGACCGGCTGGCCACTCCCGAACGGGCCAGAGACAAGACATTGCTGGAGAAGCGTTTCTACGCCTATTCGGATGCGGAACGTTACGAGGCCGCCCAGGCGCTGCTGGCGGGCTGGCAGGAACCGGCGACCCGCTGGGATTTTACCGGCAACCAGCGCATGGCCAACGATGACTACGAGAAGCTGCTGCAACTGCGAACCCTGCTGCAGGCCTGGCGTGGTCAGGCCGGGGAGGCGGAGGCAGAGCTGGAATCCTGGTTGAAAACCGCACCGGCCAACCCCTGGCTCTGGTTGCAACTGGGGGATATCCGGCGCTGGCGCAGTCATCCTGACGGGGCCGAACAGGCCTACAGGGAGGCGATGCGCTGGTTGCCCACCGGACGCACTGTGCAGGCCGAGCCGGGTCGCCTCAATGCCCGGCTCGATCGGGGGGAGTGGCAGCAGACGCCACAAGCGGTGCGAGCCCTTGGCAACCTGACCCGGGATCGTCAGGAGCTGCAACAACGGCTGGCTCTGGAGCAGGCCCCCATGCTCACGACCGAGCTGACCCATGGCCGCAATGAAGGAGGCTCGGTGCAGGCCAGCCGCGACTGGCGTTATGACAGCCGTCTCTATAGTGGCCGCAGTGATGGTGGTGATCGTATGTTTGTTCGTCGTCAGGGCAGTTTTGGCGACTATGAGGAGCAAGGGGAGAGAGCCGCCTACACCGGGGTCGGGGCCGAACTCTCCTTCTATCCGCTGCTGCTGACCCTGGAAGGGGGCACGGGCAGCGAGCTCAACCACAAGGGCTACCTGTGGAGCCGTCTCGACTGGCGGCTGGACGATCAGTGGCAACTGGGGGCCGCCGTCAATCTCAACAGTGCCGACACCCCGCTGCGAGCCCTGGCGCGGGGCCACTACGCCGATCAATACCTGCTGGATCTTGGCTGGCGCCAGGACGAAACCCGTGAGGGCGGCCTGCGTCTCGAACGGATGGACATCGACGATGGCAACCGGCGGCTCACTGCCTCCGGCTGGCTGCGTCAGGATCTCTGGCGCCGGGATCGCTGGTGGTTTGACAGTACCCTGCGGGCCGCCACCTCCCGCAACGAGGAGGTGGACGCGGACTACTTCAACCCCTTGAGCGATCGCAATCTGGAGCTGGAACTGGCGGCGCGCTACCGCTTGCCGCTGGATGGCCGTCGCTCCCTGCTGCAAAGCCTCACCATGAGCGGCAATCACTACTGGCAGGAGGGCTATGGCAGCGATCAGGGCTGGCAGCTCAGCTATCGCCATGATTGGGTGCTCAGTCCTGCGCTGAGCCTTGGCTATGGTCTGGGCCGTCGTCAGGCCGTCTACGACGGCAACCGCGAGTATGGGAATTTTGTCTTCGCCAATCTGCAATGGAGTTTCATGTGATGAGACGCTGGCTTGCTCCTTTTTTTCTGTTGTTGACCCTGCTGCCCGGTCTCACCCAAGCGGCCCGCAAACCGGATGATTACGTGGTGCTCTGCTATCACGACATCGTCGATCTCAAGCTGACCCCCAACCTCAAGCTCTATCCCCAGACGATCCGGCGCGACACCCTGATCCGCCACTTCAACTGGATCAAGCAGCAGGGCTACCATCCGGTCAGCTTCCAGCAGGTGCTGGACGCCAGGGCGGGCAAGGCGCCGCTGCCGGACAAGGCGATCCTGCTCAGCTTCGACGATGGCTATGAGAGCTTCTACCGTCTGGTTTACCCCCTGCTCAAGCTTTACAACTATCCGGCCGTTTTTGCGCTGGTGGGCAGCTGGCTGGAGGTGGCGGATGACCAGATGGTCTCTTATGGCAACGACAAACTGCCCCGCAGCTATTTCGTCAACTGGCCGCAGATCCGCGAGATGCAGGCCTCCGGGCTGGTGGAGATCGCCTCCCACACCTTCGCTTCCCATTACGGGCTGCTGGCCAACCCGCAAGGCAACGTGCAACCGGCGGTGACCACTGCGGGCTGGAGCCAGGCCGGTTACGAGTCCATGGCCGATTACCGGGCGCGGGTGAAGGCCGACTTCGACGCATCGGCTCGCCAGTTGAAGCAGCAGACGGGGCAGGCGCCGCGCATCATGGTCTGGCCCTATGGCGCCTTCAACGAGACGACGCTGGATCTGGCCCGGGAGGCGGGCATGCCCTACACCTTCACCCTGGCCGAAGGACTCAACAAGGTGAACGACACGGGCAGCACCGTGCGTCGCTATCTGCTGGATGAGGACACCAGCCTCGAGACCCTGGACGAGATCATGGGAGGCAACACCTGGGAGCGGCAGGTGGAGCGGCTGGTACACGTGGATCTGGATTATGTCTATGACCCGGATCCCCGCCAGATGAACAAGAACATCGACATGTTGCTGGACAGGATCAAGGGCTACGGCATCACCACCGTCTATCTGCAGGCCTATGCCGATGACAACGGTGATGGGGTGGCGGAGGCGCTCTACTTCCCCAATCGCCATATGCCGGTCAAGGCGGATCTGTTCAACCGGGTGGCCTGGCAGCTCAAGACCCGGGCCGGGGTCAAGGTGTATGCCTGGATGCCGGTGATGGCCTACGACATGGGGCCGAACCATACCTATGTGGCCGACAGCCGCACCGGTAAACCCGCCCAGGGGCAGTATCTGCGCCTCTCTCCCTGGGATCCGGCCAGCCGTCGGATCCTGCTGGATATCTACGAGGATCTCGGTTTCTACACCAAGTTCGATGGCCTGCTGTTCCACGATGACGCCTTCCTCAGCGACTACGAAGGCCCCTTCCCCCTGGAGCGCACCCCAGAGGCACTGCAGGCACAGGGAGAGCGCAAGACCGACCTGCTGATCGATTTCACCATGGAGCTGCGTGATGCCGCCGCCCGTTACCGTCAGGGGGGCGCGGATGGCCTCAAGACTGCCCGCAACATCTACGCGACCCTGGTGACCGAGCCCGAGTCCCAGCAGTGGTTTGCCCAGAGCATGGCCGCGTTTGCCAAGGCCTACGACTATACCGCCGTGATGGCCATGCCCTACATGGAGCAGGCGAAAAATCCGGACGAGTGGCTGGCCAGACTGGCGGAGGATTCACTGGCCCAGGTGCCGGCCGAGCGCCTGGTATTCGAGCTGCAGAGTCGCAACTGGCGCACCGAACAGCCCATACCCGACGCCGAACTGGCGCGCTGGATGCAGATCATCCAAAGCAAGGGAGTGAACAACTTCGGTTACTACCCGGATGATTTTCACAACAACCAGCCGGATCCCGCCGTGCTAAGGCCCGTCTTTTCGGTACAGACACAGCCACAACCTGAATTGCAGGGGGGCGCACAAGGCGGCTCAATCCGCCAGGGGGCAGCGACCACGGAGGTGACACGGTGAGTGATCTGCTGACGGGCATCGCCATGTTCACCCTGGCCTATCCGAGCGTGATGGCGCTGGTGTGGATCTGTGGCGGTCTCTACTACTACTTCCAGTGGGAGCGGCGGGATATCGCCCTGGCCAGGGAGGGGCTCGAGTTGCCCCGTTATCCCAAGGTGACCCTGATGGTGCCCTGCTACAACGAGGGGGCCAATGTGGAGGAGACCATAGGTCACCTGCTGCGCCAGCGTTATCCCGACTTCGAGGTGCTGGCCATCAATGACGGCAGCAAGGATGACACTGGCGAACGGCTGGATCGGCTGGCCAGGCAAGATGAGCGCCTCACAGTGCTGCATCAGCCCAACCAGGGCAAGGCCATGGCCCTCAACAACGGATTGGCACTGGCCAAAGGGGAAATACTGATCGGCATCGATGGCGATGCGGTGCTCGACCATGAAGCTGCTCGCTGGATGGTGAAGCATTTTCTCGACAGTCCCAAGGTCGGCGCCGTCACCGGCAACCCCAGGGTGCGCACCCGCTCCACCATCATCGGCAAGATCCAGACCGGGGAGTTCAGCTCCATCATAGGCCTCATCAAGCGAGCCCAGCGCATCTATGGCACCGTCTTCACCGTCTCCGGCGTGGTGGTGGCGTTTCGCAAGTCGGCGGTGGAGGCAGTCGGCGGCTGGAGCACCGACATGGTGACCGAGGATATCGACATCAGCTGGAAGCTGCAGCTCGCGGGCTGGCTCATCCACTACCAGCCCCAGGCGCTGTGCTGGGTGCTGATGCCCGAAACGGTGCGGGGTCTCTACAAGCAGCGGTTGCGCTGGGCCCAGGGCGGAGCCGAGGTGTTTCTGCGTTATGGCCTGCAGGCGCTGCGTTGGCGCAATCGCCGTTTCTGGCTGCTGTTGCTGGAGTATCTCTCCAGCGTCGCCTGGTGTTACAGCATGCTGATGCTGGCGGTGAGCTGGCTGCTCAACCCCGAGCTGGAGGGGTTGGCAAGGGGGCACCTGTTCCAGTGGACAGGTGTGATGATGACCGGCATCTGCCTGCTGCAGTTCTCCGTCAGCATCTTCATCGACAGCCACTACGACAAGAGCATGGCCCGCAGCTTCATCTGGTGTGTCTGGTATCCCCTGATCTACTGGCTGCTCAATCTGGTGACTGTGATCGTCGCCGTGCCCAAGGCCATTTTGCGCCGTCGTGGTCAGTTGGCGGTCTGGGAAAGCCCCGACAGAGGAGAGTCGTTCCGTGACAAAGCATAAGCTGGCGCAGGAGATGATCATCCGCAATGGCACCCGGCGTAGCTGGCGTTACCGCGTGCGGGATATGTTGATCCTGCTGGTGACCTGGAGTGGCTGGCTGTTTCTGGTGCTGCAGCCCTGGTTCAGCTACCTGGAAACGGGGGCAGAGGGAAACTTCATCGGCTCGCTCGATATGGTGGAGGTAGGGCAGCTGTTTCTGGCGCTGCTGTTCGGCATCTTCCTGCTGATCCACTCCTGGGCCAAATACAACAAGTTGTTGTACCGCCTGATGCGAAAGCGGGCGGCGCAGCAGGACAAGTAAGCGAGAGGGGCCATGGGCCCCTCCGCCATTTTTGAGATTCATCTATGGCGGGTTCAAGGCCTTTTCACTGAATTATTGTTGTCGCCTTGCTACTGACCTGTGTTGCCTGGCCGCAACCACTGCCGGTTAAAAACGTCCTTGGGGTATTGGCGAGATATCGCCTTGCAATGGGACGACGCTGTTTCCTCTTCATGCCCCATTTCGCTGCTTATTATCACTCGAATTAATCACTCAAGATAAAGTGCGGCATAGCCGAGAATTAGTGGTCTTTTATTATGCCTGTAAGGGCAAAAGATAGCTTGTTGATACATTTATTATTATTGTTGATTAATAATTGTGCTTTGGCACAATGAATTTCATAGCCACTCCCGATGTGAGTCGGGTTCGGAAAGCCACAGATCTCCGTTTGCGAGATAGCTGGGCCGCACAAGGAAAGGTGTCTGCGTCATGGCCACCCTGATTACCCTCGAAGTTACTACAGAGGTGAGTCAGCCACTCTGCTCACCAGGCAGTATCGGTCACATCTGTCTATCTGCTTGAACGCTCAAGAGCGATGCTGCCCTCGTTTGTCATGGGGGAGTGTGTCGAATGAATAGTTATTTCTGGTTGTTGGCCCTGTGCCCTCTGCTGGCCTGTGCCAATGAAGTGGATCGCCAGCGGGAGGCCTGGGTACTCGAGGCCCGGGCTGGGGATCTCGAGTCTGCAGCAAAGGGACTCGATGCCCTCTACCGCCAATCCGGTGATCGCAAGGTACTCGACGATCTGATCGCGGTGCAGCTCTGGCGCGGGGATCGCAAGGGGGCGCTGGCTGCCTGTGCCCCCTGTGATTTCAAGCCCATCGCCAACAGCACTCTGGAAGGGGTGGCCCGCGCCGCCCGGGACGAGGGGCGCTATTTTGAAGCCATCAGCTATTACCGCATCCTGCAAAGGCGCGATCCCGTCAATCCCGACGGCTGGCTCGGGCTGCTTCTGACCGCCAGCGATCAGGGCAATCACGAGTTGGCTCGCCAGGTGGCCGATCAATATGAAGCCCGTTTTGGTCGCGATCGCGCCATTCTCGACGCCCGCATCTATGCGGCCCGCCAGCAGGATGACGCCATGGGAGAGTTGCTGGCCCGTCAGCAATGGCTCGAGCTGGAGCCCGACAATCCCGATCAGGTGCTGGCGCTCTATCGGGTGGCGGTCAGTCTGGGCGCCGGTCCGGCGGCGGCTGATCTGATGGTGCGTCATCCCGCCCTGTTCAAACCGGTGGACAGGCTCTGGCTCGACTATTACCAGGCCACCAATTTGCTGCGTCATTCGACCCAGGGAGGGGATCCCGCCCAGATCCGCCGATCTCTCACGCAAGCCCTGCGACTACAGGAGGGGCTGGTTGTCCGCGCCCCCCCTGATCATGTGCTCCACATCAGCGCCCGGCGGGATCGGGTGGTGACCCTGGTTGCCCTCGGCGAGTTTGAACGGGCAGAGCGGGAGTCCGCCATCCTGCAAGGTGAAGGGCCGCTCCCCGACTATGTGCAGGAGGCGCGCGCCGATGCCCTGGCCGGGCTGGGGAGAACGGCTGAGGCCTCGGCTCTCTATGAACGTCTTGCCACTCCCGCGCGGGGGAAAGACAGAGAGTTGCTGGAGAAGCGTTTCTACACCTACACGGATGCAGAGCACTACGATGCCGCCCAGGCGTTGCTGGACGGCTGGCAGGAGCCTCCGACCCGCTGGGATTTCACCGGTAACCAGCGCATGGCCAACGATGACTACGAGAAGCTGCTGCAACTGCAAACCCTGCTGCAGGCCTGGCGGGGTCAGGCCGAAGAGGCGGAGGCAGAGCTGGAATCCTGGCTGAAAACCGCACCGGCCAATCCCTGGCTCTGGTTGCAGATGGGGGATATCCGGCGCTGGCGCGGTCATCCTGACGGAGCCGAGCAGGCCTACAGAGAGGCGATACGCTGGTTGCCGCCGATGCAGCAGGTTCAGGCCGCGCCGGGACGCCTCCATGCCCGGCTCGACCGGGGGGAGTGGCAGCAGACGCCACAAGCGGTGCGAGCCCTTGGCAACCTGACCCGGGATCGCCGGGAGCTGCAACAACGGCTGGCTCTGGAGCAGGCCCCCATGCTCACGACCGAGCTGACCCACGGTCGCAACGAAGGAGGCTCGGTACAGGCGAGCCGGGAGTGGTATTACGAGGCCAGGGTATACAGCAGGCGCAGCGATGCAGGTCATCGCTTGTTTGCACACCATCAGGGCAGTTTTGGCGACTATGAGGAGCAAGGGGAGAGAGCCGCCTACAGCGGGATCGGGGCCGAGATCTCCTTCTATCCGCTGCTGCTGACCCTGGAAGGGGGGGCGGGCAGCGAGCTCAACCACAAGGGCTACCTGTGGAGCCGTCTCGACTGGCGGCTGGACGATCAGTGGCAACTGGGGGCCGCCGTCAATCTCAACAGTGCCGACACCCCGCTGCGAGCCCTGGCGCGGGGCCACTACGCCGATCAATACCTGCTGGATCTTGGCTGGCGCCGGGACGAAACCCGTGAGGGCGGCCTGCGTCTCGAGCGCATGGACATAGACGATGGCAACCGGCGGCTCACTGCCTCCGGCTGGCTGCGCCAGGATCTCTGGCGCCGGGATCGCTGGTGGTTTGACGGTACCCTGCGGGCCGCCACCTCCCGCAACGAGGAGGTGGACGCGGACTACTTCAACCCCTTGAGCGATCGCAATCTGGAGCTGGAACTGGCGGCGCGCTACCGCTTGCCGCTGGATGGTCGTCGCTCCCTGCTGCAGAGCCTCACCATGAGCGGCAATCACTACTGGCAGGAGGGCTATGGCAGCGATCAGGGCTGGCAGCTCAGCTATCGCCATGACTGGGTGCTCAGTCCTGCGCTGAGCCTTGGCTATGGTCTGGGGCGGCGCATGGCCATTTACGACGGGCATCCCGAGTCGGGCAATTTCGTCTTCGCCCATCTGCAATGGAGCTTCATGTGATGAGACGCAAGCTTGCTCACCTTATCCTTATCTTCTGCTGGCTGGTGTCGTCGTTTGCAGGTGCCGCTCGCCAACCCGACGACTACGTGGTGCTCTGCTATCACGATATCGTCGATCTCAAGCTGACCCCCAACCTCAAGCTTTACCCCCAGACGATCCGGCGCGACACCCTGATCCGTCACTTCAACTGGATCCGGCTGCATGGCTATCAGCCGGTCAGCTTCCAGCAGGTGCTGGACGCCAGGGCGGGCAAGGCGCCGCTGCCGGACAAGGCGATCCTGCTCAGCTTCGACGATGGCTACGAGAGTTTCTACCGGCTGGTTTATCCCCTGCTCAAGCTCTACCGCTATCCGGCCGTGCTGGCGCTGGTGGGCAGTTGGCTGGAGGTGAACGAGGGAGAGATGGTCTCCTACGGCAACGACAAACTGCCTCGCAGCTATTTCGTCAACTGGCCGCAGATCCGCGAGATGCAGGCCTCCGGGCTGGTGGAGATCGCCTCCCACACCTTCGCTTCCCATTACGGGCTGCTGGCCAACCCGCAAGGCAACGTACAACCGGCGGTGACCACGGCGGGCTGGAGCCAGGCAGGTTACGAGTCCATGGCCGCTTACCGGGCGCGGGTGAAGGCCGACTTCGACGCATCGGCTCGCCAGTTGAAGCAGCAGACGGGGCAGGCGCCGCGCATCATGGTCTGGCCCTATGGCGCCTTCAACGAGACGGCGCTGGCGCTGGCCCGGGAGGCGGGTATGCCCTTTGCTTTTACCCTGACGGAGGGGATCAACCGGCTGGATGAGTCGGGCAGTACAGTGCGCCGCTATCTGCTGGATGAGGACACCAGCCTCGAGACCCTGGACGAGATCCTGGGAGGCAATACCTGGGAGTCACCGGTTGAGCGGCTGGTGCACGTGGATCTGGATTATGTCTATGACCCGGATCCCCGGCAGATGAGCAGCAACATCGATTTGCTGCTGGACAGGATCAAGGGGTACGGCATCACTACCGTCTATCTGCAGGCCTATGCCGATGACAACGGGGATGGGGTGGCGGAGGCGCTCTACTTCCCCAACCGCCATATGCCGGTCAGGGCGGATCTGTTCAATCGGGTCGCCTGGCAGCTCAAGACCCGGGCCGGAGTCAGGGTGTATGCCTGGATGCCGGTGATGGCCTACGACATGGGGCCGAACCATGCCTATGTGACCGACAGCCGCACCGGTAAACCCGCCAAGGGGCAGTATCTGCGCCTCTCACCCTGGGATCCGGCCAGCCGCCGGATCCTGCTGGATATCTACGAGGATCTCGGCTTCTACACCAAGTTCGACGGCCTGCTGTTCCACGATGATGCCTTCCTCAGTGATTACGAAGGCCCCTTCCCCCTGGAGCGTACGCCGGCTGCCTTGCAGGCACAGGGAGAGCGCAAGACCGACCTGCTGATCGATTTCACCATGGAGCTGCGTGATGCCGCCGCCCGTTACCGTCAGGGGGGCGCGGATGGCCTCAAGACCGCCCGCAACATCTACGCGACCCTGGTGACCGAGCCCGAGTCCCAGCAGTGGTTTGCCCAGAGCATGGCCGCGTTTGCCAAGGCCTACGACTATACCGCCGTGATGGCCATGCCCTACATGGAGCAGGCGAAAAATCCGGACGAGTGGCTGGCCAGACTGGCGGAGGATTCACTGGCTCGGGTGCCGGCCGAGCGCCTGGTATTCGAGCTGCAGAGCCGCAACTGGCGCACCGAGCAGCCCATACCCGACGCCGAACTGGCGCGCTGGATGCAGATCATCCAAAGCAAGGGGGTGAACAACTTCGGCTACTACCCGGATGATTTTCACAACAACCAGCCGGATCCGGCGGTGCTCAGACCGGTCTTTTCGGTGCAGACCCGACCCCGGCCAATGCTCTTGCCGCAGGTATCTGCCGCTGCGAAGGGGGGCGCTGATGCGTCCATAGAGAGCGCCGGCCAGCCTGCGGTATCAGGCAATCGACGGGAGGTGAAGGATGAATGAACTACTTCACGGTATTGCCATGTTCACCCTGGCCTATCCGAGCGTGATGGCCATGGTGTGGATCTGCGGCGGCCTCTACTACTACGTCCAGTGGGAGCGGCGGGACATAGCGCAGGCCAAAGCCGGTCTGGTGCTGCCCCGTTATCCCAGGGTGACCCTGATGGTGCCCTGTTACAACGAGGGGGACAACGTGGAGGAGACCATCAGTCACCTGCTGCGTCAGCGTTATCCCGATTTCGAGGTGCTGGCCATCAATGACGGCAGCAAGGATGACACCGGCGAACGGCTGGATCGGCTGGCGGCGCAGGACCGCAGGATCACAGTGCTGCACCAGCCCAACCAGGGCAAGGCCATGGCCCTCAACAACGGATTGGCGCTGGCCAGGGGGGAGATCCTGGTGGGGATCGATGGCGATGCGGTGCTCGACTATGACGCCGTGGCCTGGATGGTGAAAAACTTTATCGAGAGTCCCCGGGTGGGCGCCGTGACGGGTAATCCCAGGGTGCGCACCCGCTCCACCATCATCGGCAAGATCCAGACCGGGGAATTCAGCGCCATCATAGGCCTCATCAAGCGGGCCCAGCGCATCTACGGCCGGGTCTTTACCGTTTCCGGCGTGGTGTCAGCGTTTCGCAAATCAGCGGTGGAGGAGGTGGGCGGCTGGAGCACCGACATGGTGACCGAGGATATCGACATCAGCTGGCGGTTGCAGCTGGCGGGCTGGCGCATCCACTACCAGCCCCAGGCGCTGTGCTGGGTGCTGATGCCCGAAACCCTGGGCGGACTCTACAAACAGCGGCTGCGCTGGGCCCAGGGCGGGGCCGAGGTATTTCTGCGCTATGGTCTGCAGGCACTGCACTGGCGCAATCATCGTTTCTGGGTGCTGCTGCTGGACTATCTGTTCAGTGTCTTCTGGTGCTACAGCATGCTGTTCCTGTCGCTCATCTGGGTTATTGAACCGGATCTGAGCGGCCTGACCAACGGGCACCTGTTCGAGTGGACCGGCGTGGTGATGACGGTCATGTGCCTGCTGCAGTTCTCCGTCAGCATCTTCATCGACAGCCACTATGACAAGACCATGATCCGCAGCTTTCTATGGTGTGTCTGGTATCCCCTGATCTACTGGCTGCTCAATCTGGTGACAGTGGTCGTCGCCGTGCCCAAGGCCATCCTGCGCCGCCGTGGTCGACTGGCGGTCTGGGAAAGTCCCGACAGAGGAGAGTCGTTCCGTGACAGAACCTAAGCTTGCCAAGAAGATGATCATCGAGAATGGTTCGCGGCGCAGCTGGCAGTATCGGCTGCGTGACCTGCTGATCCTGCTGGTGACCTGGGGAGGATGGCTGTTTCTGGTGTTGCAGCCCTGGTTCAACTACCTGGAGACGGGGGGAAGGGGAGACTTCATCGGTTCGCTCGATATGGTGGAAGCAGGGCAGCTGTTTCTGGCTCTGTTGATAGGTATCTTCCTGCTGATCCACTCCTGGGCCAGGTACAACAAGTATTTGTATCGGCTGGTAAGAAAGCGCAAGGCGCGCAAGAAGAAGTGACAGGGGGGCCATGGGCCCCTCCGCCGTTTCTGGTGGCCGTACAGAGCCATCCATAAAAGTTGCCGGTGCCGGGATCTCCCGTGGGTGTGACCAGAGAAAATGCCAGTCCGCCGCCCGGCGCATTCACGTTGATAAACCAGAGGGTCATCAGAGGCTGATGGCGTCTTTGCCTGATCTGCAGACGCAGATTGTCGCGAGCGAGGCGCTGATGGTGGTTCCCGGCACCCGATTGCAACCCGCTTACTCTCCTGTCCTGGTCAGTGCCGCGAGGGGATCTCCTTCCTTTAAAAAGCTCCTCTTGGCCCCTGTTTCTTTGTCATCTCGCTCAGTGTTGTGGCGACACCCCATCTAGGTAGGGTTTCAAAAGACTATTGCCATCCCTTGTGGTTCATGTTTAGTATCCCAGCTCTAAATTTTTTAAGTCATTGTTTTATAAGGTTGTTTTTGACATGTATATCAGTATGAACCGAAAGAGATGGGTTGGCGTGCTGGTTGTGTGTGCTCTGTTGGCGGGGTTGGCCTGGTGGGTCAGGGGATCGCAATCCAAAGAGACAAACGACACTGTTGCCATCGGTGTGGATGCAGAAACCGCCATGGAGCCTCTGGTATTGGCCGAACCCGTGGCTTCGGCTGCCTTGCCGGTACCGGAGCTCAAACCCATGCCGGTGGCAGAGAAGCCCGGTCGGCTCGGCGCGCAGGGGGGCTATGAACTGGATGAGCCCTGGCAGGCCGCCGAGGTAGATGCCGACTTCCCGTTGGCGGAGCCGGGCGAGGGGGTTGAGCTGCTTCAACCCATCGCCCTGCAGGGTGACGAGCTGGGACGGGCCCAGATCGGTGACAGCGTGACTCTGTCGCTGCCCGATGGCAGCACTCTGAAGGCCAGGGTGACCAAGGTGCAGCTGCAACGGGGCGGTGAGCGCAACTGGCAGGGCGAAGTGCAGATCGACGGTGGCCGCTATCCGGTCAATTTCACCGTCGGCAAGCAGGCCACCTTCGGGTTTATCGGCACGCCGCAAGGCAGTTATTCCGTCGAGACCCTGGGGGGCAAAGGGTGGGTTTACAAGAACCCGCCACTGGATCGGGGTCATGGTGACAATGACGGCCTGATCCCGACACATCAATAACAACAGAAAAAGGAAAATCACATGCAAAGAACCACATTGGGAATCGTGGTCGCAGGCTTGTTGGGTGCTACACCGGCAGTGGCCAATACCATCGATCTGATGGTGCTGCACACCCCCGGGCTGGCCGCCCGCTATCAGGGGGATGCCCAGACCCGGATCCAGCACATGGTGAACGTCACCAACCAGATCTACGCTGCCAGCGGCCTGGATCTGACGGTGCGCGCCGTGCACAGCGTCGAGGTGGACTATCCGGATGGGGGCACCGACAACGCGGCGCTCAATGCCGTGACCAAACAGACCCACAAGGCGTTCAAGGAGGTGCCGACCCTGCGCACCCGCTATGGCGCCGACATGGTGGCGCTGTTGCGTCCCAACACCGGTAATCACGGTAGTTGCGGTCTGGCCTGGGTCGGCGGTTCGGCGACCTATGCCGACGGTCGCAAGGCCTACGCCGACGGGGATCTCTCCAAGGAAGCGGGCAAGATGTTCAGCCATGTCACCGCCACCGGTTGCGGGGATGTAGTGCTGGCCCACGAGCTGGGCCACAACATGGGGCTCAACCACTCCCGTCTGCAGGATGGCACGGGCGGCACCTATCACTATGCGCTGGGCCACGGGGTAACAGGATCGTTCGTCACCGTGATGGCCTATCCCTCCAGCTTCGGGGTCTTCAGCCACGAGTACAAGTTCTCCAGCCCCGACCTGGTCTGCAAGGGCCAGCCCTGTGGCGTGGATCACCTTGATGCGGCCAATGGCGCCGACGCGGTGCGTGCCCTGAAGGTCACTACGCCGCAGATTGCCGCCTTCTATCCCACTATGGTGACGGAGGAAGTGCCGGATCTGGGCGAGCTGGAGCGCACCCTCGAGCAGCGTCGTCAGGAGCTGGAGACGGCACGGACCCACTACAGTGAGCAGCTGGCGGCCCAGACCGCCCTGAAGGAGCGGCAGGAGACGCTGCTGGCCAACTTCGAGCGTTACCAGCGCGAGCAGGCGGATCTCAACCAGCGCAGCAACAAGGCGATCAAGGAGAGCAACCGGCTGGTGCAGCAGTACAACAGCTACAACGGCCGTTACAGCCTCGCCGAGTACCAGAAGATCCGCGTCATCCAGAACGACCTGCTGGCGCAGATCAACCAGCTGCGCAGCGAGAGCAACGAGCTGATCCGCCAGTACAACGGGATCAGCCAGCGCTATAACGACGAGGTGAAGGAGTACAACGGCAGTTGGGATCGTTACAACCAGCTGATTGCGGCGGTAAAGAGTGCCGATGGCAAGGTGGAGGAAGCCCGCCGCGAGGTGGAGCTGGCCGAGCACAGATACCAGTTGGCACTGCTGCGCCAGCCGGCCGAGGTGCTGCCAGCCTGACAAGGCCTACCCGGGCTTGCCGGCCCGGGCGTGGTGATTGACACCGGGAGATCGAACCGCCCCGTGGGCAGTTCGATCTCTGGGGGAAGGGGCCTGCGGGCCCCTTCGTTGTCTGTGCTTGTCACACATTGCCACAAACTTTCCCCCTGCTGGCAAAGTCTTGTGACCTGATGGGTCTGTAATGAAACCATGGACAGGGAGACGAGGCCCTGTGGTATGCAAACCAAGGAGCATGTGATGACGGGCAAACAGATGCTGTGGGGATGGCCACTGCTGGCGGTGGCCATCTGGTGGCTTGGCTATGGGGGGGATGCCGGCAATTTCTGGCCCTGGCGCCATGAGATGTTGCTGCTGACCGGCCTGCTGGGGATGGGATACATGGCGATCTCGCTGGTGCTGGCGCTGCGCCTGCCGCAGCTGGAAGCCTGGTGTGGCGGGCTGGATCGGATGCTGCGGCTGCATCGTCACAGCGCCATTGCGGCGGCCCTGACCCTGACCGGCCACTGGTTGCTGGTGGAGGCCCCCAAGTGGGCGGTCTCGGCCGGCTGGTTGACGCGCCCCGCACGCCGTGGCGCGGGTGGTGGCAACGGTGGGGGCGTTTCCCTCCATGCGCTGGGCAATGAACTGGGAGAGTGGGGTTTTTATCTGCTGATCGCCCTGGTGGTAGTGAGCCTGCTGGCGCTGGTGAGCTACGGGCGTTTTCGCCTGATCCATCGGCTGGCGCCCCTCATCTATCTGGCGGGCTGGATCCACGGGCTCTGTCTGCTGCCCAACATTGGCTGGCTGAGCCCGCTCGGCATCGCCATCTGGCTGCCCGGCGGGGTGGCGGCCCTCGGTGCGTTTTACTCCCTGCTGGGACGGGTGGGGGCCAGCGATCGACATGCCGGCCGCCTGGTGGCCGTGCGGGAGCTGGCGGATCAGACCAGCGAGCTGACCATGGCCCTTGAGACACCACTCGCCCACTATCGCCCCGGCCAGTTCGCCTTCTTCGAATTCGATGCCAAAGAGGGGCCGCACCCCTTCACCCTGGTGCGGGTCTCGCCGGAGCGGCGCGAACTGGTGATCGCGGTGCGGGCGCTCGGGGATCATACCCGCGAGCTGTTAGCGGCGGCTCGGGTCGGGGATCCGGTACGGGTGACCGGCCCTTACGGCGCCTTCGTCGCCCCCCTTGGCCGCGGGCGGTCACTCTGGTTGGGGGCCGGGATCGGCATCACCCCCTTCGTCGCCTGGCTGGAGGCGATGGCGGCCCGTGGTGAGCGCGGCGAGGGGATCACCCTGATCCAGTGTGCCCCCGACAAGGCCGGCGCCGTCTATCGGGCGCGGATCGCCGAGCTGTGCCAGCGCACCGGGGTGCGTTATCAGTTGCATCTGGACAAGGAGGCGGGACGGCTGGATCTGGCGCGGGTCGCCGAAGGGGCGCCCGGCCAGGTCTGGTTCTGCGGCCCAGAGGGGATGGCAGACGCCCTGACCCGGCTGCTGCCGGACGGGCGTCTGCACCGCGAGTTATTTCGCTTTCGCTGACAACTGCTCGAGGGCAGCCTGTACCGCGGCCTCCAGCTGGGGGTCGCGCCCCGCCAGCATGTCGGTCGGGGTGAGGGGAACCTGGCGATCCGGGATCAGCTCCTGATTTTCGTAGAAACTGCCGTCGGGTTTGCGCAGCCCCAGGCTCGGGATGCCGTAACCGAGCCCCGGGATCAGGCGGGACTCATGGGCATAGACGGTGGTGCCGGTGCCGGGAACCGGCTCACCTATGATGGGGCCAATCTTGAGGGCGCGGTAATACTCGGGAAAGGCGGAACCTTCCGAGTAGCTGCCGGCATTGGCCAGCACCACCGAGGGTTTGGTCCACTGGCGGGTAGCGGCATCCGTCGCCCCCTTGCCAAGACGTGGCCAGTTGACCGCCATCCCCTTGGCGCGGCCGTTGCCGGTGAGAAACTCCACCAGGGTATTGGCAAGATAACCCCCCTTGTTGAAACGCACGTCGACGATCAGGGCCTCGCTGCCGCGCAGCCGCCCGAGCGCCTGTGCCACCAGCTCCTCGTAGACGGCGTTGCTCATCTCCGGCAGATAGACGTAGCCGACGCGCCCCTTGCTCAGGGTCGCCACCCGATCGCGCCGCTTGGCGACCCAGGCATCGAGTTGCAGGGCATACTCTTGCTGCAGATCGATGGCTGTCACCTCCACCTCGTCAGGCTCCTTCTGGCCCGCCTGCTGGAAGGTGAGGGCAAGCCGGGTCCCGGCCTGGTGGTTGAGCGCCTGATCGAGGGCGGCCAGATCCGGGATGGGGGTGTCGTTGATGGCGAGCAGGCGCGCACCGGCCCGGATATCGCTCTCCTGATCCAGCGGGCCGCCGGCCAGCAGGCTGGCCAGCATCACCCCCTGTTTACTCTCCTGCCAGTAGCCCCCCAGGCTGGCAGTGTCATCCGCCAGACGCGGGAAGGGGGCCGGGCCATAGCCCCAGGTGTGGGAGACGTTCAGCTCGCCGGCCAGCTCGGCCAGCAGATTGCCGAAGTCGCGGCCATTGCTGATGCCGGGCAGCAGGGCACGGTAGCTGGCGACATAGCCGTCCCAGTCCACCCCGTTCATGTCGTCGCGATAGAACTCCTCCCGAGTGAGCCGGGTGATCTGGTCGAAGGCGGCATTCATGCGGGCCTGCCAGCCGCTGTCCGATGGCAGGGCAAAGGGGGCGCTGATGGCTTCGCCAGATTCGAGCGCTACCTGGGTGACCTCTCCCTCCCGTACCAGGGTGGCGAGGGTGGCCTCCTTGTTGAGGCTGGCCAGGGCGGGACCGGGCTGTTCGGCAAACAGCTGGCGAGTCTCTCCCTTGCGCAGATCCAGGGTGTAGCCCTTGATCTCGCTCTGTTCGTCGGTGCCTGGCTCTTCCACCAGATAGGTCAGCTGATCATTGACCAGACGGCTGGCGAGCAAAGTGCCGGCGGGCAGCAGTTGCAGCGCCTCCCGATGGGCCAGGCGATCGGTCTCGAAGCCATAGCCCTCCTTGGGCGGATCCTGTTCGGCCAGGAAGTCGGCCTTGGCGGCGCGACTGCTGTAGATGCCGAGCAGGTTGTTGCCAAGAGGCTCGCCATCGGCCCCCAGGGCGCCGTACTTGGTCGATTGCCAGTAGAGGATGCCACCATCCTCGCTCCAGGCGGGGGCACTTTCCTGATAGCCGCTCAGGCTCACATTGACCGGCTTGGCCTTGGCATCGCCGGTGTCGATGACGGCGATCTCCTGCTGGGCCGAGTCGGGGCGCAGGGTGAGCGCCAGATGGCGGGAGTCGGGGGCGAAGGCGAGATCCACCTCGTGACGGGCGGGGTTGAAGCTGGCGGGCACCAGTTCGCGCTGCTTGTTGCTCGCCAGATCCAGCAGGTGGATGGCCTGGCCGTCCACCACGAAGGCGAGCTGCTTGCCATCGGGAGAGAGTACGGGCCGGCTGATCCCCTTGCCGGGAATGGCCAGCAGCAGGCTCTCTTGCAGGCTGCCCGGATCGCTGAAGAGGCGTTCCGGATCCGCCTTGCGCAGGCGATAGAGGGCGGCGGGCCCCTGCTGTTCGGAGAGATAGATAAGCGAGCGCTCCTTCTCGGCGTAGAGGGGGCTCGACTGCTCGCCGGGATCCCGGGTCAGCCGGCGTACCCGCTCCCGCTCCGGATCGACGGCAAACAGGTTGCCCTCGCTCACCAGGATCAGCTCCTTGCCCTCCTCGTTGACCAGCGCCTCGTCGGCATGAGTCAGGGACTGGCTCTGTTCATCCGGCGCCGTCGCCACCTGAGGCGCGATGGCCAGCTTGCGCGGCTGGGTGCTGCCGGCGTCGAGCCGGTAGAGCTCTCCCAGCCAGGACCAGACCAGATCGCCCCCGCGGGAAGCGCTGAGCCCCCGCACCGGATGGCCCTGGTAGTGGGTGAGCTGCTGCTCCTTGCCGCTGGCGAGATCCCGTTGCCAGACGTTGAAGTCCCCGCTGCGCTCGCTGAGATAGAAAAGGGTGTTCCCGTCGTCGCGCCAGACCGGATCGCTGGCGGCGATCCTGTCTTCGGTCAGCTGCCGGTGCTGCTTGCCGTCAAACAGCCAGAGGCGGGAGACGGCGAAGGATTGCTGGTGTTTGCGAAAGGGTTGATCCATGGTCGGCATCTGGTAGGCCAGTCGTTCCCCGTTGGGGCGGGCCAGGGTGGCCGGCAGCGGCAGATCGGCCTGCAGCTTGCCGCCAGTCACCTGCGTCCAGTAGAGGGCGCTACCCTGCATCCCTTCGGCCACGAAGTGGTCGGCCTTGGGATCCCAGGGGCGCTGGCTGCTCAGCAGCAGGCGCTTGCCATCCGGGCTGAAGGCCTGGGGCAGATCGGCGCGCGAGTCGCGGGTGAGGCGCACCATCTCCCCGCCGTTGACAGGCACCACAAAGACGTCTTCGTTGCCGTAGAGGTTGGCGGCAAAGGCGATCAGCTTGCCATCCGGCGACCAGATCGGTCGCTGGCTCAGGTAGTCACTGCCGGTCAGCGCAGTGGCAGGCCCCCCGTCAGCGCTGCCGACGAAGATGCGCCCCTGCCAGGTGAAGGCGAGTTGTTTGCCATCGGGGGAGAGGGCGGGCTCGCGTAGCCAGAGTGCCTCGGCGGCGAAGCTGGCCGGCAGCCAGAGCAGCAGGGGAGAGAGCAGCAGGGGGATGAAACGGTACGAAGAGCGCATGGCGGGGTCCTGTCGAAGAGTCCAGTCGCTATCTTCGCCGATCACCAGTGTGGGGGCTAGCTGGAATTGCACTCGTATCTTGTTGTTTTAATTATTAATTAATAAAAAATAAACAGGCAGCTCAAGGAAAGGCACAGCGGGGACGCAAGATATGTTTATCTGACATATTGAGTATTGATGGCGATCCAATATCATGGCGCTCGCTTGCCAGTTGGCTGGCGAGATTCAGATGATGAGATCAAACGCAAAAGCCCGCACCAGAGGCTTGCCGAGGGATGGAATGAGAGCCGTATTGCTGTGTCTGTTGGGGCTTTGGCCCGCATTGAGTTTTGCCACCCTGTCTGCCGACATGGTGGTAGTGAAGAAATCCACCTATAGCTTGACCCTGATGAAGGATGGCAAGGAGGTGAAACGCTACTGGATCGCCCTGGGGCCGGCCCCCATGGGACACAAGCAGCGGGAAGGGGATCAGCGCACACCGGAAGGGCGCTACACCCTGGACTACAAGAAGACCAACTCCGGCTTCTACAAGGCCATTCATATCAACTACCCGAACCTGCAGGACATCCAGCGCGCCAACGAGCTGGGGGTCAATCCGGGTGGTATGATCATGATCCACGGTCAGCGCAACAACGTGGGCAACGTGCGGGTGCAGCCCTCCAACTGGACCAATGGCTGCATCGCCATGCTGAACCACGATCTGGATGAGATCTGGGATGCCATCGAACCCGGTACGCCCATCGTCATCGAGCCCTGATTCGGGTAGAGACAGATAAAAATACAAAAACGGCAGACCCTGGGTCTGCCGTTTTTTATTGCCATTTTTTATTGAAAAACAGCCTTACTTCAACCGGTTGGCGTTGTTGAGCTGGGTCTTGATCAGCGCTTGCAGCACGGCCATCAGGGCGGCCCCCGTCATGCCGAACATCAGCACGCCATTGGCCGCCTCCAGCGGTCCCAGCATCTTCCACTGCTGCTGCATCACTATGTCGCCATAGCCGAGTGAGGTGAAGTTGACCCCGGAGTGGTAGACAGCCTCATAGATCTGCTCGAACTGACCGAGGCCGAGAAACAGCAGGCCCCAGATCATGATCTGGATGAAATTCCCCAGCATCAGCAGGACCATCACCACCAGCAGGGGGCCGACGCCACGGCCCAGCCAGCCCGGGGTGGGGTTGTTGTGGACCTGGTTGATATAAAAACGCACCGCCCGAAAGGTCAGGCTGGCTTGCAGGACAAGGCAGATCAGCATGGTAGGCAATCCCACCAGCAGGTTCATCAGCATCATGGGTGGCCCTCATGGTTGGTTGGATCAAACGGGATGGCGGTCCCGGGGATCGGGCCCGCCAGTAGTGACATCATCGTCATGGGTGAGGCTCCCTGGGGATCATCGCGATCCCGTTTCTGCGCCCCGCCCGCCAGCGCTCCAGCACCCAGATGGCGCCCCAGGCGTAACAGGAGACCAGGATGAACAGGGCGAGCCGGAACAGGGAGGCCTGCATCACGTCCTTGCCGTTGGCGCTGTCCTGGATTGCCGGCCCCAGCAGGATGATCACCGTCATCAGGGCGTTGCTCCAGAAGGAAGCGGGCAGACGGCTCGGCACTATCCGGAACAACCGGCGGCCGAGCCAGAGGCAGATCAGCATGACCCATAGCATCAGCATCCAGAGGCTGGGCAGCAGGGCCAGGCCGAACCATGCGAGAGCCGCGATCAGGGCGCCCATCAGGGTCGAGCCCACCAGCTCCTTGCCGGCGTTGCGCGCCTGGGTGGTGCAGGCCTGCTGGCTCAGCGCCACCGTCTTCATGATGGCGGCCAGATAGTGGGCCGGATCCTGCAGCGCCATCACCAGCACGGGCAGCACTATGATGACGGCGCGTAGCGCCACCCAGCCAGCATTGTCCGGACTGAGGTGTTCGGGTTTGGGGAGGGGGGCCCCCTCATCCGGAAACAGGTTGTGGGAGACCGAGCTGATGAAGGCGCCCAGTATGATGCCGATCGCCAGCGCCTGGATCACCACGAAGGCGAGGGCCTGGCTTGCCGTGCCTGCCACCGGGATCAGGGTGAGGGTGGCCACGAGCAGCAACAGCAGCGGGTTGCCGTTTTTCAGCCCCAGATAGAAGAGGCCGAACAGCAGCAGGGCGATCAGCAGCATGGCGCTGGTGCCATAGTGCTGGAGCAGGGGCACCATCAGCACGCCGGTGCCCATCAGCACCATGAGTGCGCCCCCTATCATCAACCCCTTCATGGTGGAGAGTGGCGGGCCCGGTTTGCACAGCAGCATGATCACCACCAGGCTGCTGAGGTGGGGCAGGGGCAGCGCCAGGCCATAGGTGATGAGGATGCACAGCCCCATGCCCAGGGTCAGCCTGAGGATTGCCTTGTCGGCCCTGTGCATCAGCCTCTTCCTCGCTGGTTCATGACGGGCACGCTCAATAGAGATAGGAGAGCAGGCTCATCAGCCTGATGAAGAGGGCTCCCAGGCCGTTCATCAGCCAGTTGTCGCCACTGTAGACCAGTACTTCGGCCTGGCCGCCGACCCGGATCCCCTGCAACCGTGACAGCTCTTCCTTGTCGAACTCGATGGCCACCGGGAAGCGCTGGGCCTGGCGCAGCCAGTCGCGGTTGTTCTGCACTGTGGGCAGGCTGCCCGCCGCCGTCTGGTTGCCGGCACTGACCCCGTTGCCCAGGCTGCGGATCCGCCCCTTGAACACCTGACCCGGCATCACATCCAGCACGATGGCGACCTCGTCGCCCGGGGCCAGATTGCCCAGGTTGTTCTCCGTCATGTCAGCGCTGATCCAGACGTCGTGGATGGCGATCAGGGTCATGGCGGGAGCCCCTGCCGAGACAAACTGGCCGACGTCGGTACGCAGATCCGTCACCAGCCCGCGAGAGGGGGCGAGTACTTTGGTGTGGGCGAGATCCAGCTCGGCCTTCTCGATGGCGGAGCGGGCACTCATCAGCTGGGAGTTCTTGTCACCGCTGTTGCCAGCGGCCTCCTTGGCCTGGATCAGGCTGGCCTCGGCCGCCTTGACCTGGCTCTGGGCCTGAACCCTGGTGGCGCGGGCGACTTCGAGGCGGCGCACCGAGATGGCGCCCGGATCCTCGGCATAGAGCCGCTCCTGGCGATTGGCATCCTGCTCGGCCTTGAGGCGGTTGGCCTTGGCGGCCTGGAGCGAGGCCTCGGCGGCGGTGACACCGGCCGAGGCGGCGTTGACCGAACGCAGCACCGAGTCGTAATCGGATCTGGCCCGTTGCAGCGCTATCTGGTACTGGCTCGGATCGATCTCGAACAGGGGCTGGCCCTGGGCCACGTCGTCATTGTTCTTCACCAGCACCTGTTGTACCTGGCCGGAGACCTGGGCGGCGATGGGGACCACGAAGGCCTGCACCCTGGCCTGTGAGCTGTAGGGAGTCAGGCGATCGGCGGCAAAATACCAGAGCAGGCTCAGGCCGATGAGGACGAGCAGCAGCTGGGTCGCGACGCGGCTCCCCTTGCCCGCAGGGGCTGGGGGAGCAGACGGAGTAGGTTGGGAAGGCTGGGGATCTTGGCTCATGGTCTTCTCGTCATCACATTAGGGGGCACGGGCGGCGGGCAGGGGATCGGTCAGCATGGGGCCCCAGTCGCTGCGTGATTGCATCTCCTGGCGGCTCTGCTCGTCGAGCAGGGGACGAGTGCGTCCTTGTTGCCAACCGCCTCCCATCGCCTTGTAGAGGGAGATAAGGCTGAGCATCACGTTGCCGCGGCTGCTGACCAGTCGCTCCTGCTGACTGAACAGGGCGCGTTGGGAATCGAGCACCCGCTGGAAGTCGGCCATGCCCTCACGGTAGCGGATATTGGCTATCTCGAGGGAGCGGCGGGCGGCCTGCTCCGTCTGCTCCAGCAGTACTATCTGCTCTTCGTTTTTGGCAAGGCCGATGGCGGCGTCGTCGATCTCGCGGGCCGCAGTCAGCAGGGTGTTCTGGTAGCTCTCCTTGAGCTGCTGGAAGCGCGCATCCTGCACCAGCACGGCATTGCTGAGCAGGCCATGGTCAAACACATTCCATTTGAAGCTTGGCCCTATTCCCCAATCCAGGGTGGTGCTGCTGCCGGAGAGTGAGGTGGCCGAGAGGCCGAGGGATCCCAGCAAGGTCAGGGAGGGGTAGAGCTCGGCCTCGCTGACGCCGATCAGGGCCGACTGGGCCGCCATCAGCCGCTCGGCACTGCGCACATCCGGGCGACGGCGGATCAGATCTGCCGGCAGCTCGCTGGCCAGCTGCAGGCTGGCGTGCGGGATTTTGCCAGTGTTGTCGCTCATCTCGGGCAGGGGGCCGGGGGCGCGAGCCAGCAGGGTGCTCAGGGCATTCTGGCTCTGCCGCAGACTGGCCTCCAGCGCCGGGATCCCGGAGAGGGTGCTCAGGTACTGGGTCTTGGCCTGCTGCACGTCCAGCTCGTCGCTGTTGCCGCTGCGAAACTGCTTCTGGGTGATCTCCAGACTGCGTTGTTGCAGGCGGGCGTTCTCCCGGGAGATCTGCAGCCGCGCCTCCAGGGTGCGGATGTTGACGTAGAGAGTGGCGACCTGGGCGGCCATCAGGACCTGGATATCGTCGTACTGGGCCAGGGTTGCAAAGTAGCTGGCATCGGCCGCTTCAATGCTGCGCTGGAATTTGCCCCAGAAATCGATCTCCCAGCCGAGGTTGGCCCCAAGGCTATAGCTCACGAAATCGGTGTTGGGGCCATCCCGCACCTGGCCGACCGGCATGGCGCTGCCGCTGACCTGCTGCAACTGGGGATAGCGACTGGCATCGGCGATGCCGAGCTGGGCCCTGGCCTCCAGGATGCGCAGGCCGGTGGCGCGTACGCTGTGGTTCTTGCTGAGCGCTTCCTGCACCAGGGCGTCGAGCACGGGATCCTGGAACTGGGTCCACCACTGGTCGTTGGTGTCGGCAAACGAGTTTCCCTTGACCTGGCCGAGGGAGCCCCCCTGCCAGGTGTCGGCGGCGCCTCCCTCGGGTTTGACATAGTCCGGCCCCAGGGTGGTACAGGCGCTCAGCAGCAGGCTGCCGAACAGGGCGACCCCGAGGGGCGCCCTGTGATGAAGGTGACGACTTGGCTTAGGGGGCATCTTGCGGCTCTGCGGCTTGGTTGTCGCCGCCCTGGGGGGCGAGATGGTGCCCGGCCACCCAGGACATGAAGACCTGATAGCCGATGGCGAGCAGGGTGGCACCGACAAACATGCCGAGGATGCCGCTCGATACCATGCCGCCCAGGGCGCCCAGCAAAATGATCGGCATGGGGGCGTCGACACCGCGTCCCAGCAGTATGGGCTTGAGCACGTTGTCAGCCAGGCCGGAGGCAACCAGCATCACGGTGTAGATGATGGCCGGCACGGTGGCGTAGTCGCCGCTGCTCCAGATGTAGATGACGGCGGGGATGAAGATCACTGCGGCCGGGATCTGGGCGATACCGAGGATCAGGGCAACCAGGGCGATGAGGCCGGGTGCCGGGATGCCGGCGATGGCGACCGAGAGACCCAGCAGGATGGCCTGGATAAAGGCGACCCCGATCACCCCCATGGCCACGGCGCGGATGGTCGCGGTGCAGAGGGTGGCGAACTCGTCACCCCGGGCATCGCCCATGACACGGGTGGAGATGGCCTTGGCACTCTGATGGCCCGGCATGCCGTAAGCCATGATGATGCCGGCGATGGCGAAGGAGAGGATGAACTGCAGTATGCCGGTCCCCATGCTGGCGACCATGCCGAGCGCCGTCTTGGCGATGTTGCCAATCTTGGGCTGCATGCTCTGGATAAAGGCGGGCAGATCGGTCGCCGCCATATGCCAGGCGGCATAGAGCTTGTCACCTATGACAGGCCAGCCCGCCACCGACTCCTTGGGCAGGGGGAGTTGCAGGGTGTTGTTCCTCATGTCGTGGATGAGGCTTGTGATGGTGTCGGCCAGCGAGCTGGTCAATATCGCCGTGGGCACCACGATCAGGGCTATGCCTCCCAGCACCAGCAGGGTCGCCGCCCGGCCCTGGCGATTGCCCAGTCGTGCCGCCAGACGCTGGTGAGCGGGATAGAGGGTCACTGCCAGGATCAGGGCCCACAGCATCAGGGTCAGGAAGGGAGAGAAGATCCCGTAGCAGATGATAACCAGGGCCAGGATCAGTCCCGCCTTGATAAGTACATCCAGCAACTTGTTAAACAAGCGGCGTTCCAGTTCCGGGTTGGTATCGTATTGCATAGCGGGCTCTCACGGTGAAAGTGAAGTCGGATTTATCTCATAGGGGGTTATTTTCAGCGGGGCATTTTTAAATTCACTAGCTGTCCCCAAGCTTAACCAGCTAACTATTTATAAAAACAAGGCAATTAAATGACATTGTGTATCAATGCATTACATGGCTGCTTTGGAGTGTCTCACATTTTGATGAATATCAAATATCCTCCTTTTATATACGCTAGTCATTATTTGAATATAGAGCCTGATGATTAATTAGAAAGTTTAATAAGTGGTGTTATTTATATTTTTCAGAATAAAGCTTTGCTCATTTATGGTTGTTAGCTGAGTTATCAGTATCTATTTCTGCGGCGCGTCTTGAAGGGCGTGGAAAATATTTTTTGCATCCTCCATGACAGAAATCATACCGGTTATGGGCAGGGGGCGCCGAGCAAGCACGACGTGCTGGCACTGACAGAGTCATCACTTGCGACAGAAGTTAGCGTTTCTGCGCGGCTATGGTAGCTTGCTGGTTTTGTTCGGTTGTGGAAAACAGATATGGACGTCAATCCTGCAGCGCTGTCTGGCGGTGCTTCTCGCCTGTCCCGAGTGCGCTGGTGGCAGGCGACACTCGATATTTTGCCCCTCTCCATCTCGGTCATCCCCTGGGGGATATTGTGCGGCGCCTTGGCGCTGCAGGTCGGGTTGAGCCCGCTGCAGGCCCAATGCATGTCGCTGCTGGTCTATGCCGGCGCGGCCCAGCTTTCGGCCACCACTTTGTTCGGGGCGGGCACGCCGCTGCTGCCCATCATGGGGTCAACGATTGTCATCACCTCCCAGCATCTGCTGTACGGCTTTACCTTTCGCCGTGACGTGCTGCCGCTCTCCCTGCGCTGGCGCGCGAGTCTCGCCTTCTTTCTGACCGACGAGATGTTCGCGGTGGCGCTCAAGGACAGGGAGCACAACGGGCGCTTCGACCCCGCCTATGCCCTGATCGCGGGTTTCGTCTTCTATCTGTTCTGGAATCTGGCGACCCTGCTCGGCATCGCCGCCGGCCAGTACATCGACGGTCTGGATCAGATGGGACTGGATTTCGCCATCGCGGCCACCTTTATCGCCATGACCATTCCCGCCATGAAGAACCTGCCCATGGTGGCGGCGACCCTGGTGAGCGGATCCATGGCGCTGCTCACCAAGCCGTTGTTGGCGGAGGTCTACATCATCGTCTCGGCCCTCTCCGGCATGGTGGTGGGATACGTGCTGCACCGGATGAGGAGATAAGCATGACCTGGCTGATGATAGGCCTGCTGGCCCTGATCACCTTCTGCAACCGCTTCGCCTTCTTCTCGCGCCTGACCCGCTATCAGCCCGGTGCCGAGATGGGGGCCTTCCTCAGCTTCTCGGCCCAGTCGGTGCTGACCGCCATCTGGCTGCCCATCGTCTTCAGTTACGAGCCGGGGCAGGGGATCTCCTGGGATCCCGACTATCTGGCCGCCACCCTGCTGGTGACGGTTCTGACCCTGCTACGGCTGCCGACCCTGGTGGTGGTCGTGGTCGGCATGGGGGGCTTCTTCCTGCTGCGCTGGCTGGGGGGCGTGGCAGTGCTGTTGTCCTGATGGCGAACGGGGCGTGATCCCGCATGGCGGATGTCATTTATTGACATCCGCCATGTTGCCAATGTCACTTCAAAAAAGGCCTTCAAAGGGTAAGGATATGGTGTCATCTGTATAGGAGCGCCCCATGTCTTTCACCCAAGCCTGCCAGCGTATCGTTCGCGATCCCCTGCTGTCACCGGCCCAGAAGAGCCACGCCCTGGCGCTGGCCGCCGAAAATGCCCTGCCCTATCCCGACCTGCCCGAGGCGGTAAGCGAGGCGATGGCGCAGGGGTTTATCTGCGACATGTTCGAAGGGCATGCTCCCTACAAACCGCGCTATGTGTTGCCCGATTATGAACGTTTCCTCCGTCAGGGTTCCGCCTGGCTGGAACTGGCACCGCCGCAGGATTTCGACGAGGCGCTTGATGCCCTGCGCATCCTTTATCACCATGTCCCCTCCGTCACCGGCATGCCGGTCTGGCTGGGGCGGCTCGATCACCTGCTGCTGCCTTTCGTCGGCGGGCTGGATGACGATGCGCTCTATCGCAAGCTGAAAGCATTCTGGATCTACCTGGATCGGGTGCTGCCGGATGCCTTCATGCACGTCAACATTGGCCCTGATGGCAACCGTCTCTGCCGCCTGATCCTGCGCATCGACGGCGAGCTCAAGCAGGTGGCGCCGAATCTGACCCTGTTCCACGATCCTGCCGTGACGCCGGATGCGCTGCTGTTGCAGGGGGTGAAGAATATCGCCAGTTGCAGCAAGCCCCACATCGCCAACTACCCGATCCACAGCGCGACCTTTGACGAGCGCGGCTTTGGCATCGTCAGTTGCTACAACGCCCTGCCGCTGGCCGGTGGCGCCAACACCCTGGTGCGCATTTCCCTCAAGCGGGTGGCCGAACAGGCGCAGGGGATCGACGATTTTCTCGGTTGCCTGCTACCCCACTACTGTCGCCTAGCCTCCCAGTTGATCACGGCGCGCGCCGCGTTTCTGCACCGTGAGTCCGGCTTCTTCGACAGCTTCCTGATCAAGGAGGGACTGCTGGAAGAGGCGCGCTTCGTCCCCATGTTTGGCATCTATGGCATGGCGGAGGCGGTCAATATCCTGATGGACAAGGAGAATCTGCCGGATCGCTACGGCCGTGAGGAGGAGGCGAACCAGCTCGGCTATCGCATCTCTGCCCAGCTCGCCCGTTACGTGCAGGAGGCGCCTCAGCCCCACGCCTGGCGCGGTCATGCGCTGCTTCACTCCCAGGGCGGTCTCAGCGTGGATGTGGGCGTGACCCCGGGAGTGCGCATTCCCTATGGTCAGGAGCCGGATCCCGCCAGCCATGTGCTGGCCCTGGCGCCCCATCACGGCTTCTACCACTCGGGGATCAGCGAGATCCTCACCCTGGAGCCCACCATTCGCCAGAATCCGCAGGCGTTGCTGCAGCTGTGCAAGGGGGCACTCGCCATCGGTATGCGGGAGTTCACCGCCAACGTGGCGGACAGCGATCTGGTGCGGGTGACCGGCTACATGATCCGCAAAAGCGATGTGGCCCGTTTTGCCGAAGAGGGCTCGCGGCTGCAGACCACCTGTCTCGGTGCCGAGGCGAGCGAGGTGACCGCCATCCGCCAGCGGGCGCCGCGGGTCATCGCCCATGAGGCGCTCGTCAGCGAACTGTGAATGGCGGCGACATGAAAGATAGCGCCAGGCAGTGCAGCGCCCGGGTCAGCCGGATGTTGCCCTTCTCCTGTGTCGACGGGCCGGGCAACCGCCTGGTGCTGTTTCTGCAGGGGTGCAATTTCAACTGCCCAAGTTGCCACAACCCCCACACCATAGGCTTGTGCGATCACTGCGGTGACTGCGTGCCAGGTTGCCCAAGCGGGGCCCTGACCCTGGATGAGGGCAGGGTGAGCTGGCAGGCGGCGCTTTGTACCGATTGCGATGCCTGTCTGGATATCTGCCCCCGTAGCGCCAGCCCCAAGACCAGCATCATGACGGTGGCCGAGGTGCTGTCCCTGCTGCGCCGCTACGGCCCATTGCTTACCGGCATTACCGTCTCCGGCGGCGAGGCGACGACCCAGCTCCCCTTCGTGATCGCCCTGTTCACCGCCATCAAGCAGGCGCAGGATCTGGCGCACCTGACCTGCCTGCTCGACAGCAATGGCTCCCTGGCGGAAACCGGCTGGCGGCGGCTGTTGCCCGTGCTCGATGGCGCCATGATCGATCTGAAGGGGTGGCGAGAGTCGGTACATCTATCCTTGACCGGCTATGGCCGCGAGCGGGTGCTGGCCTCGCTGCAACTGCTGGCGGAGGAGGGCAAGCTGGCCGAGCTGCGCCTGCTCCATGTGCCGGGGTGCAGCGATTTTCTCGATGGGCAGGGGGAGCTGGCGCCTGACCTGATCGCCTTCTTGCGGCGATTGGGATCTGTGCCCATCCGCCTCAACGGTTTTCGTCACCACGGGGTGCGCGGCGAGGCACGAAACTGGCCGCAGGCATCCCGCAGCGAACTGGTCTTGCTGGCCAATCGGCTAACCGGGATTGGTTTGGGGCCAGTCTCGTTGCCAGCCCTGATGAGTGAGTAGTTATCCGGTTCTGCCGGGCAGGATAAAGGCTGCAACTGTGATTTCTGTCTATTGGTCGGGGAGCCGGACGGCGGCTAGAATATCGGCCATTCTCCCTCAATGACAGATAATCATGAGTGAAAGCAAGGCGTTATATCGGGTTCAGTTCATTTGCCACAGCGAGCGCTATGAGGTGTATGTGCGCGAGGTCAATCAGGGGCAGCTGTTCGGCTTTATCGACATTGCGGATTTTGTCTGGGACACCCACTCGGCTCTCATCGTCGACCCCAGCCACGAGAAGCTCAAGAGCGAATTTGCCGATGTGCGCCACACCCTGATCCCCATGCACCAGGTGCTGCGCATCGATGAGGTGCAAAAACAGGGGGCTGCCCGCATCACCGAGCTTGGCAACAACGTCTCTCCCTTCCCCGGCCCCATCTATACCAAGCGTCCCTGATAGCCGGGGTCATGTTTCGCCCAGCCTGAATATGACTTGCCGCCCGCTCAGGGCGGCGAGAGATCCCGCCCCAGCGCCAGGATCCGTTGCCGGAACCAGTTGCGTGCCGAACTCTCTCCGGTCGGGCCGTACCACACCAGGCTGTGGCTCACCTTGCCGTAATCGAACGGGGCGGGACGCAGCGCCAGATCTGCCTGCTTTGCCATGTGGGCGGCCCAGCCGCCGACGGCGGTGAGGATCAGATCCGTCCCGGGCAGCAGGGCTGCCGCGCTGGAAAAATCCGGCATGGTGGCGCCAATTTGGCGCCTTACCTGCTGCTGGGCCAGGCTCTGCTCGAAGAAGGGATTGGCCAGTTCGCTGTCGCGAATGGCGATATGGCGCCAGCTCAGGTAGGCGTCGAGGTCCCAGTGTCGCGCCAGGGCCGGGTGATTTCGGCGCAGCAGGCAGACGAGCTTCTCTTCCCGCAGGGTTTCCCATACCAGCCCGGATTGGCGGGGCGGGGGCTGGCTCTGATCATGGGGCAGGATCACGAAATCGAGCTTGCCCGCGACCAGCGCCTCCAGCCCCTGTTCATCCTTGTTCCAGATCTCGGGAACCAGCCCGGGCACCTCCTGCATCAGCAGCCCCAGAATGGGGCCGACCGGCCAGGTCATCATGCTTTCCCGCATCCCCAGGCGCAGGGTGCCCTGCCACTGCAGAGGGTCGAAGGCGTTTTGCTGGGTCAGGCCGCTCAGCTCGCTCAGCAGCCGGTGCAGGGTAGGCGCCAGCCGTTCGGCGAAGGGGGTGAGCAGCAACTGGTTGCCCTGGCGGTAGAGCAGCTGGTCACCGAGCAATTCCCGCAACTGGTTGAGGGTTTTGCTGACGGTGGAAGGGGTGGTGCAGAGTCGCTCGGCGCAGCGGGTGACGCTCTGGCAGTCGAGCAGCAGGTGCAGGGTGACCAGATGGCGTCCTCCCAATCGGGACAGGGCGATCAGATCCATAAAGGCTCCTGAAAGAGGATGAAAGCGAAAAGAATCGACCAGCTGCCTACGGTACTGGCGAGCGCCAAGGTTGGGAAGTCAATTCGGGGTGACTGGATGGCGTACTCATGTTTGGGCGGGAGAGTGCAATCAGGTATCTGATGACTTCTGAAGTTGCATAAAGCGGGCAGGGGACAAGAAAAAGCCCCGCCAAAGCGGGGCTGACGGGATTAGCCCTTGAGCACGGCGGCCATGGCATCGGCCACGTAGTCGACGTTGCGGCTGTTGAGGCCGGCCACGCACATGCGACCGGAGCGCACCAGGTAGACGGCGAACTCCTCGCGCAGGTGGTCGACCTGCTCCGGCGTGAAGCCGGTGTAGCTGAACATGCCGCGCTGGTTGATGAAATAGCTGAAATCGCGGCCTGGCACCTTGGCGCTCAGCACTTCGTAGAGCTTCTGGCGCATCCCCTTGATGCGGGTGCGCATCTCGGTCACCTCATCCACCCACATGGCGTGCAGCTCGGGCTGGCTCATCACGGCCGCGGTGATCTGGCCGCCGTGGGTGGGTGGGCTGGAGTAGTTGCGGCGCACGGTGGCCTTCATCTGGCCCAGCACCCGGCTTGCCTCTTCGGCGTTCTGGCAGATGACCGACAGGCCGCCGCAGCGCTCGCCGTAGAAGGAGAGGTTCTTGGAAAACGAGTTGCTGACGAAGAAGCTGACACCGGCGGCGACCATGGCGCGAATGGCGTAGGCATCCTCCTCCAGGCCGTCGCCGAAGCCCTGATAGGCGATATCCATAAAGGGGATTAGCTTCTTCTCGACCACAAGGGTGATGACCCGATCCCACTGGGCGCGGGAGAGATCCACCCCGGTCGGGTTGTGGCAGCAGGGGTGCAGCAGCACGATGCTTTGCGGCGGCAGCTGGTTCAGACAGTCGATCATGGCGTCGAAACGGACGCCGCCGGTGGCCGCATCATAGTAGGGGTAGTCGTGCACCTTGATGCCGGCCCCCTCGAACATCGCCTTGTGGTTATCCCAGGTGGGGTCGCTCACCCACACCTCGGAGGTCGGGAAGTAGCGCTTGAGCAGATCGGCGCCGATCTTGAGGGCGCCAGAGCCACCTATGGTCTGGATGGTGGCGATCCGCCCCGCCTTGACCGCTTCATGATCGGCACCAAACAGCAGGTGCTGCACCGCGGTGCGGTAGTTGGCGGCACCCTCCATCGGCTGGTAGGGACGCGGCGCCGGTGCGGCGGCGCGCTGGGCCTCGGCCTGCTGCACCGACGGCAGCAGCGGGATGCGCCCCTGCTCGTCGTAATAGAGACCGATCCCGAGGTTCACCTTCTGCTCACGGGTGTCTTTGTGAAAGGTCTCGACCAGGGTCAGGATGGGGTCGCCAGCGTAGGCGTCGACGTGTTCAAACATGGGGGGTCCTTGCGAAATAAAATCCAGATGATGGCGATCAATGATCGGCGGTCATCATGGCGTAAAGCGGGCAAGGGCTCAAGCCCGGCGCACGTGGGGATGGCGGCTTCGGGCGATCATTTGCGGGCCGGTGGCTTCCCGATTACTTCAGGTAGGATCGCAGGACGCTGACTACCTGGTCGAGATCTTCCATGCGCTCGGCCGGAGTGGCTTCTGCGGCGCCAAGGTGCTCGCGCATATGGCCCTCCAGCACCTCCAGCATCAGGCCGTTGACGGCGCCGCGAATGGCCGCGATCTGCTGCAGGATGGCGGCGCAGTCGCTCTCCTGCTCCAGGGCATGTTCCAGTGCGCTGGCCTGGCCCTTGATGCGGCGAACCCGCGCCAGCAGCTTCTTCTTGCCGTGAATGGTGTGTGACATCAGGATCCCCTCGATCGATAAAACTATACTGGGGTATAGTATATGGCATGTCCCGCATCAGGAGAAATCCATGTCATCTCTCGCCTCGTCCCACTGCCATCAACCCGTCATTCACGAGGGGAATCCGCTCGCCGAACGCAAGACCCGCTGGGCCGTGCTGCTCACCGTCATCATGATGGTGGCCGAAATCGGTGGCGGCTGGTGGTTCAACTCCATGGCCCTGCTGGCCGACGGTTGGCACATGAGCTCCCACGCCCTGGCACTGGGGCTGTCGGTGTTGGCCTATCGGGCGGCGCGTCACTTCGCGCGGGATCACCGCTTCTGCTTCGGCACCTGGAAAATTGAGGTGCTGGGGGGCTTCACCAGCGCCCTGATGCTGGTGGGGGTGGCCCTGCTGATGTTGGTGGAGTCGGGGGAGCGGCTGCTCCACCCGAGCGAGATCCACTACCAGCAGGCGATCGCCATCGCCCTGCTGGGCCTGCTGGTCAACCTGGCCTGCGCCTGGCTGCTCAAGGACGACCACGGCCATCACCATCACGGCCATGATCACCACGGTCACGCCCATCATGGCCACGATCACCATGAACATCACGGTCATAGTGATCTGAACCTGCGCGCCGCCTATATCCATGTGCTGGCGGACGCTGCCACCTCGGTGCTGGCCATTCTGGCCCTGGTGGGGGGCATGTTGTGGGGAGCCGACTGGCTGGATCCCGTGATGGGCATAGTGGGGGCCGGTCTGGTGGGGGTTTGGGCGGTCGGGCTGCTGCGCCAGACCGGGCGGGTGCTGCTGGACGCCGAGATGGACGACCCCGTGGTGGCGGAGATCCGCGAAGTGATCGCAGAGCTGCCCGATACCGAGATCCGCGATCTCCACGTGTGGCGGGTGGGGCAGGCGCAGTATGCCTGTGTACTCTCCCTGCTGATGGCGGTGCCTCTGCCAGCCGGGCAGATCCGCGAGCGGCTCGCCATCCACGAAGAGCTGGTGCATGTGACCATAGAGGTCAACGGCCATTGAGCCTCAAGGGGGTCATCGACCCCCGCATCCCAACCGCGACCACTAGGTTGCGGGACTGGGGACGCGAGTGCGCCACCTCTTCCTCTCTCCTGATTTGTTGCTGGAAAGCCTCCTGTGGACGGAGGCTTGTTCGCCGCAGAGTGCTTCGCCCGCATTATTCATCCTGATTTAAATATGTGACTCCACACATCTGGTCGGCCTTGATTCCAGGGTGGGTAATATGCAGAATGCAAACGGCAATAGTTCTCACTCTAACTACCTCAAGGAATGGATGATGAAAATGAAGATGTTGGCACTGGCTTTTTCTGCGTTGGCGGCTCAATCGGCGTTTGCAGCAGGGGAAGTGAATGTCTACTCCAACCGCCAGGATGAGCTGATCAAGCCCATCATCCAGCAATTCGAGAAAGAGTCGGGCATCAAGGTCAATGTGGTGTTCGCCAAAGAGGGTCTGAACGAGCGTCTGGAGCGGGAAGGCAAGCTCTCCCCCGCGGATCTGATGCTGACCGTCGACATCAGCCGGCTGACCGATCTGGTGGACAAGGGCCTGGTGCAGCCGGTAGACAGCAAGATCCTGCAGGAGAACATCCCCTCCATCTATCGTGATCCGGAGAACCGCTGGTTCGCCCTGACCACTCGCGTGCGCGCCATCTATTCCAGCAAGGAGCGCCTCGGCAAGCTGGACACCATCAGCTACGAAGATCTGGCAAAACCTGAATTCAAAGGGAAAATTTGTACTCGCAGCGGCAAGCATGAGTACAATGTGGCCCTGGTCTCCTCCATGATCGCCCATCACGGCATGGCGGATGCAAAAACCTGGCTGGAAGGGGTCAAGGGCAACCTGGCTCGCAAGCCGCAGGGCAACGACCGGGATCAGGTCAAGGCGATCAAGGATGGCATCTGTGATGTCTCCCTGGGCAACAGCTACTACCTGGGCGCCATGCTGAAGGATCCGGCGCAGAAGTCCTGGGCCGATGCCGTCTATATCAACTTCCCTAACCAGGGGGATCGCGGTGCCCACGTCAACGTGAGCGGCGTGGCCATGACCAAGTATGCCAAGAACAAAGATGCTGCCCAGAAGCTGATGGAGTTCCTGGCCAGCGATACCGCCCAGCACATGTATGCTGACGTGAATGCCGAGTATCCGGTCAAGGCCGGGGTCGAGCCTTCCGCCATGGTCAAGTCCTGGGGTAGTTTCAAGTCTGACCCTATGCCGGTCAGCGATTACGCCAAGCACCGCAAGGACGCCTTGCAACTGCTGGATGAAGTGAAATTCGACTTGTAATCAGATGGGGCCAACGGCCCCATCAACATCTGTGGACACATGAAAAATTTTGGATGGATTACCGGCAGCTGGGCCACCGCCCTGCTGCTGGCTTTGCCGGTGCTTGCCCTCGTCTTCTCCGCCTTCTCGGCTGACGGAGATCTGTTTCGCCATCTCGCCGATACGGTGCTTCCCGCTTATCTTGGCAATACCCTGGGGCTGGTTATCGGGGTGGTGCTGCTCAGTCTGCTATTCGGCGTGCCCACCGCCTGGCTGGTGGCCATGTGTCAGGTGCCGGGGCGCCGTGCCCTGCAGTGGGCCTTGATGCTGCCCATGGCCATGCCCTCCTACATAGTGGCTTATGTCTACACGGATCTGCTCGACTACTCGGGCCCGTTGCAGGCGGGGCTGCGCACCCTGTTTGACTGGCAATCCCCCGCCGATTACTGGTTTCCGGCCATCCGCTCCCTCGGCGGCGCCGCCTGGGTGCTGGCGCTGGTGCTGTTTCCCTACGTTTATCTACTGACCCGCGCCTCCTTTCTGGAGCAGTCAGTCAGCCTCATTCACTCCAGCCGTCTGCTGGGCTGCACCCCCTGGCAGAGTTTTCGCCGCCTCAGCCTGCCGCTGGCGCGCCCGGCCATCATGGTGGCCGTATCGCTGGTGGCGATGGAGACCCTGGCCGATTTTGCCACCGTCCACTTCTTTGCCATCAACACCCTGACGACCGCTGTTTATGACACCTGGCTCGGCTACGGCAGTTTGGCCACCGCCGCCAAGCTCTCCTGCCTGATGCTGCTGGCGGTAGTGCTGCTGATCGCGATGGAACGTCGCTCTCGCCAGCGCCAGCAGGTGTTCCAGAAGTCCATGGGTCACGAACAGCCGTTGCGCTACCCGCTCAAGGGGGCGCGACGCTGGTTGGCTGCGCTCTGGTGCTGGGGGCTGGTGCTGGCCGGCTTCGGCCTGCCATTCGTCATCCTGCTGGATTATGGGGTGCGTTATTTCGAACTCTCCTGGACGCCGGAGTTTGTCCGCTTCGCCGGCAACAGCCTGCTTATCTCGGCGCTGACTGCCCTGCTTGCCATGGGGATCGCCCTGTTGCTCGGTTTCTTCCGTCGCCTCGACGGTGGAGTCAAAAGCCTGCTGCCCCTGCGCATCGCTGCCATGGGCTATGCCATGCCGGGCACAGTGCTCGCCATCGGCGTGCTGGTGCCGCTGACGGCCCTCGATTTTGGTATCAACGATCTGGCCGAGTGGCTCGGCCGTCAGGGCCCGGGCCTGCTGCTGACCGGTACCCTCACCGCCATCGTGTTCGGTTATCTGGTGCGCTTCGTGGCCATCGCCATCGGCTCGGTGGAGAGCAGCATGGGCAAGATCTCCCCCAGCCTCGACATGGCGGCCCGCTCCCTGGGACAGGGAGATGGCGGCATGCTGCGGCGGGTGCATCTGCCGCTGGTGCGTCGCGGCCTGTTTGCCGGTGCCATGCTGGTGTTCATCGAATCCATGAAGGAGCTGCCCGCCGCCCTGCTGCTGCGGCCGTTCAACTTCGATACCCTGGCGACCCATGTTTACCAGTTCGTGTCGGACGAGATGCTGGAACGAGGGGCACTCGGCGCCATCGTCATCGTGCTGGTGGGCCTGTTGCCGCTCATCTGGGTCAACCGCAGCCTGGATGGCCCGGGCCACTGACCCCGAAAACATGTTATAAACAGCGCCACCCCGCACTGGCGCGGATTGTCGACCGGCCACGGCCGGTTTGAGTCAAAAGCATATGAGGATGTAAGTCGTGTCTTGCCTGCAGGTTGAGAATGTCAGCTGCCGTTACAACGGTCGCAATGTGCTGGAACAGCTGTCCCTGACGGTGGCCGACAACGAGATCGTCTGCCTGCTGGGGGCGAGCGGTTGTGGCAAGACCACCTTGCTCAAGGCCATCGCCGGTCTGATGCCACTGGCAGAGGGGGCGATCCGCCTGGGCGACACCCTGCTGGACGGGCCGAGTGCGAGCGTGCCGCCCGAGGCGCGCAACATCGGCATGATCTTCCAGGATTACGCCCTCTTCCCCCATCTGACGGTGGCGGACAACGTTGGCTTCGGGCTGACCCGGCTCGATCGTTCGGCTCGCCAGCAGCAGGTGGAAGAGGCGCTGGCGCTGGTCAACCTGCAGGGGCTGGGGGATCGCTATCCGCACCAGCTTTCCGGTGGCCAGCAGCAGCGGGTCGCCATCGCCCGCGCCCTGGTGTGCAAACCCAGGCTGATGCTGCTGGATGAACCCTTCTCCAACATCGACACCCAGGTGAGGATGAAGCTGATCCTCGAGATCCGCGCCCTGCTCAAGCAGCAGGGGATCGGCGCCATCTTCGTCAGTCACAGCAAGGAGGAGGCGTTCGCCTTCGCCGATCGACTGGCGCTGTTCCGGGCCGGTCATATCGAGCAGGTGGGCCAGCCGGAGCAGCTCTACCGCCGCCCGCAGAACCGCTTCGTGGCGGAGTTTCTCGGTGGGGTCAACTATCTGGCCGCCGAAGTGGTGGACAGCCACTGCGTGCAGACCGCGCTCGGCGTGGTGTGCGGCACCGAGCCCCACGGTCGGGCGGTGGGCGAGCGGGTGCAGCTGATGCTCAGGCCCCAGCAACTGTCGCTGGAGGCTGCGGTCGGTGGCGAGCTGAAAGTGCTGGAACAGCAATTCCTCGGCCACCACTGCCGGGTGATATTGGACATCCAGGGGCAGCGGCTGGAGGCGAGCATAGGCGAACCCCTCGCCGGTGAGCGGGCGCGGGTCAACGTTGCCCCCCATGCGCTGGTGCTGTTTGATCCATTGCCGTGACAGACCTGATATCGTTGTGAAATCAAGGAACTGACCCGATAGCGGTTTATAATCGCGCCATGCCCATTGCCCATACAGGGGAGAGATACATGAAAGCCCAAGCCGGGATCTGTGCAGAGCCGAATCTGCATGCCCTCTATCTGATGTTCAATCGTACCGGTGATGCAGCCGAGCTGGTTGCCCGTCTGGCCAAGATGCCTGCCCTGTGGGAGGCCGTCGCCGCCGATTTTCCCGATGCCGGTTTCAGCGGTCTGGTCGCCATCGGCTCCGATGCCTGGGATGACCTCTATCCCGCTGCCCGTCCTCCCCAGTTCCGCGGCTTCATGGCCCAGTCCGCCAATGGTCAGGAGGCGCCCAATACCCCATTCGATCTCTTCGTCCAGCTGCGTGCCGATCGGGTCGATGTGCTGCATCACGCCGGTCAGCGCGTGATGGCGCTGCTGGCCGGGCTGGTGGAGCTTGCCGAAGAGGTGCGCGGTTTCCGCAATCTGGATTGTCGCGATCTGACCGGTTTCGTCGACGGCACCGAGAACCCGCAGGATGACCACCGCGCCGAAGTGGCGCTGATCGACGGTGGCGAATTTGCCGGTGGCTCCTACGTTCACGTTCAGCGCTGGGTACACGCCATGAGCGACTGGGAGAAGCTGGCCCTGAAGGATCAGGAAGACATCATCGGTCGCACCAAGGCCGACAACATCGAATACGAGTCGGCCGACAAGCCGCTGACCTCCCACATCAAGCGGGTCAACCTCAAGACTCCGAAGGGGGAGTCCATGGAGATCCTGCGCCAGAGCATGCCCTGGGGCACCATGACCGAGCAGGGGCTCTACTTCATCTCCTGCTGCCGCACACCGCTGCACTTCAACGCCATGCTGGCCAGCATGTACAAGGGGGAGGGCAGCCACTTCGACCATCTGCTGCGCTTCACCAGGGCGGTGACAGGGGCGGCCTTCTTCGCGCCATCGGTCGACTTTTTGCTGGCCCGGGGCCGTTAAGTCCGAGCTGGCAACAAACCCGAATCAGCAGAGAGTGCAGATAACAAAAATCCCGGCCTTGGCCGGGATTTTTCGTTCAGGTCGGGTCGTCAGGCCTGATTAAGGGGTCTGTTCGAACAGCTCGAGGGCGGAGAGATAGAGCTCTTCGATGTCGGTATCGCTGGTGGGGGTGATGAAGATGGTGTCATCACCGGCGATGGTGCCGAGGATCCCTTCTGCCTTGCCGAGGGAGTCGAGCAGACGAGCGATCAGCTGGGCCGCACCCGGACTGGTGTGGATCACCACCAGGGCGCCGTTGTGGTCGACGTCCAGCACCAGGTTCTTGAGCGGGCTGGAGGTGGTGGGCACGCCCAGTTCCACCGGCAGGCAGTAGACCATCTCCATCTTGGCATTGCGGGTGCGAACGGCGCCGAAGCGGCTTAGCATGCGCGATACCTTGGACTGGTTGATGTTCTCGAAGCCCAGCTCTTGCAGGGCGGTAACGATTTCTGCCTGGGAGCCGAATCGCTCTTCTTTCAGCAAGGCTTTAAAGGCCTTGGCCAGTTTTTCTTGCTTGTCGTTGTGTTTCATCTTGGTCTCACGAATGAGGAGGTGTAGCGGCCTGCGAGAGGGCAGGCGGCAGATACGAACAGCGCGGCCATTTTGCATTCATATGCCGATTTTTGCAAGGAAGCGGCGCTTGTTCTGCATATTGATTCAAAAATGGCTTGCGTGAGCCTTGATAAGGGGTAGAATTAGGACGAAATTTTGCAAATTTATTCAATTTGGTTGTATGGGTATTGAATTAGTCGGTATCGAAAAATCCTGGCACAAGGTGCCGGTGTTGCAACAGGTCAGTTTCCGGACCGCTCCCGGCGAGACCCTGGTATTACTGGGGCCGAGCGGCGCGGGCAAGAGTTCCCTGTTGCGTATGATGAATCTGCTGGATACGCCGGATGCCGGTGTGCTGCGCATTGGCGAGAGTGAATTTTCTTTCCCGAGCACTCTGTCTGCCGCCGACTTCAATCGCCAGTCACAACTGTTGCGGCGCAAGGTGGGCATGGTGTTCCAGCAGTACAATCTGTGGCCCCACCTCACGGTCATGGAGAATCTCATTGAGGCTCCGGTCAAGGTGCTCGGCATGAGCAAGGCGGCGGCCATCGAGAAGGGGGCCTATCTGCTGGCCCAGCTGCAACTGGCCGACAAGCGCGATGCCTGGCCGGCCCGTCTCTCCGGTGGTCAGCAGCAGCGGGTGGCCATCGCCCGCACCCTGATGATGGATCCGGAAGTCCTGCTGTTTGACGAGCCGACGGCGGCGCTCGATCCCGAGATCACCAAGGAGGTGGCCGAGATCATCCGCAACCTGAGCCAGACCGGCATTACCCAGGTGGTGGTGACCCACGAGGTGGAATTCGCTCGCAAGGTGGCCAGCCAGGTGATCTATCTGGAGAAGGGGCGCATCATAGAGTCAGGTAGCGCCGCCATTTTCCAATCTCCGCAAACCAGCCGGTTTGCCGAATTCTTGATGCATTGATATTGAGTCGATAAGGAAGCTGTCATGAAAAAGAGTCTGTTGCTGGTTGCCGCCATGGGGCTGTTGAGCACCCAGGTGCTGGCGCAAGAGATCAAGTTCGCTACCGAGGCCACCTATGCGCCGTTCGAATATCTGGACGAGAAGAACGAGTTCCAGGGGTTTGACATCGATCTGGCCCGCGCCATCTGTGCCCAGGCCAAGCTGGAGTGCAGCTTCCACAACCAGGCCTTCGACAGCCTGATCCCCAGCCTCAAGTTCCGCCGCTATGATGCCGCCATCGCCGCCATGGACGTGACCCCGGAGCGGGCCGCTCAGGTCGACTTCTCCGACATCTATTACGAGAACTCGGCGGTATTCGTGGCCAAGAAGGATGCCTTCAAGCAGCCGGAAGAGATGGTGGACAAGACGATCGGCGTGCAGAATGGCACCTCCCACCAGTCTTATCTGGTGGACAACTGGGTCGGCAAGGGGTTGCTCACCGTGCCTTACGCCAGCTATCAGAGCGCCTTCCTCGACATGATGAATGGCCGCACCGACGGGGTCTTTGCCGATACCGCAGTCGCTGCCGACTGGCTCAAGCAGCACAAGGACTACGCCGTGGTCGGTGAGCCTGTGACCGATGCCAAGTACTTCGGTACCGGCTTTGGCATCGCGGTGGCCAAGGGCAACCAGGAGCTGCTGACCAAGCTGAACAAGGGGCTGGCCGACATCAAGGCCAACGGCACCTATCAGAAGATCTTCGACAAGTACTTCGCCCAGTAAGCCATGTTGAGCCTGTTGTTGGACGCAGCCTGGATGACCCTCGGGCTGGCCTTGGCATCACTGGTCGGGGGTATGGTGCTGGCGCTGGCGTTCAGCGCCGCCGAGCTCAGCAAGCTCCGTTGGCTGGTGTGGCCGGTGGCCACGCTCACCACCCTGATACGCGGTCTGCCCGAGCTGCTGGTGGTGCTCTTCATCTACTTCGGCTCGACCCAGGTGCTGTTTCTCATCACAGGTGAGTATGTGGAGTTCAGCCCGTTCGCCTGTGGCGTGCTGGCGCTCTCTCTGCTGTTCGCCAGCTACGCGACCCAGACCCTGCGGGCGGCACTCAATGCGGTGCCCGCCGGGCAGCGGCTGGCGGCGCTGGCGCTGGGCCTTGGCAAGGGCCACATCTTCTTTCGCATCGTGCTGCCCCAGGCCTGGCGCCACGCCCTGCCGGGGCTGGGCAACCAGTGGCTGGTGCTGCTGAAAGACACGGCCCTGGTCTCCCTCATCGGGGTCAACGAGATGATGCGCCAAGCCCAGATGGCGTCGGCCAGCACCTATCAACCCTTCACCTGGTATGCTGCCGCCGCACTCATCTACCTGGCCATCAGCCTGGTGAGCGAATACGGCCTTGGCCTCGCGGCCCGTTATACCCGCCGCTACGGAGGCTAATCGATGCAAGAGTATCTCGTCACCCTGCTGGGGGGGCTGCTGACCACCCTGGAGCTGACCCTGTTCAGCCTGCTGCTCGGTATCACGCTGGCGCTGCTGATGACCTGGGTGCTGGAGCGGCGCATCCCGCTTGCGACCCAGTTGGTGCAGTTGTGGGTGCTGATCTTCACCGGCACGCCGTTGCTCATCCAGATCTTCCTCATCTACTACGGGCCCGGCCAGTTCGAGTGGCTTAAACAGAGTCCGCTCTGGCCATTGCTCAAGCAGCCCTGGTTTTGTGCCGTGCTGGCACTCGGCCTGAACACGGCTGCCTATTCGACCCGCTTGTTCAAGGGGGCACTCGACGCCATTCCGGCTGGTGAGGTGGAGGCGTGCCGCGCGCTGGGGTTTTCGGCGGGGCAGACCCTGTGGATGAAGGTGCGTCATGCGGCGCGGCGACTGGTGCCCGCCTACTCCAACGAGGTGATCCTGGTGCTCAAGGGCAGTTCGCTGGCCAGTACCATCACCATCATGGACATCATGGGGCTGGCCCAGCGTCTCAATGCCCAGACCTATGACACCCTGGCGGTGTTCGGCGTCGCGGGTGCCCTCTACCTGACCATGAACGGATTGTTAACAATTGGTTTTCGCTGGTGTGAACGGCGAGCCCTCGCCTTCCAGAGCTGAAACCAGTCAATCTACCTCTTTGTGGTGAGGGGTGATGCAGGAAATCTGTGCTTCCCCTCCAATTTTTCGCATTTTTCCCCATTTTTATTCGCCGCCTGTCTTCTGGTTCACATAACCCGTTATTGCAACTGTTATCAGATTGTTTTTTATGGGGGGATCCATTAAGGTTGGGCGCACAACAACAAACAACCTTAAACCTACGCTTAAACATGGAGTTGATCATGAAAGTTGCCGTTCTGGGTGCCGCTGGTGGCATCGGTCAAGCCCTCGCTCTGCTGTTGAAAAATCGTCTGCCTGCCGGTTCCGAACTGAGCCTGTATGACATCGCTCCCGTGACCCCGGGTGTTGCCGTTGATCTGAGCCACATCCCCACCGACGTGGCCATCAAGGGCTTCTGCGGTGAAGACCCGACTCCCGCCCTGGCCGGTGCCGACGTGGTGCTGATCTCTGCCGGTGTGGCGCGCAAGCCGGGGATGGATCGCTCCGATCTGTTCAACATCAACGCCGGTATCGTCAAGAATCTGGTAGAGAAGTGTGCGGCGACCTGCCCGAAAGCCCTGATCGGCATCATCACCAACCCGGTCAACACTACCGTCGCCATCGCCGCCGAAGTGCTGAAAAAAGCCGGTGTCTATGACAAGCGTCGCCTGTTCGGTGTCACCACTCTGGACGTGATCCGTGCCGAGACCTTCGTGGCCGCCGCCAAGGGCCTGAATGTCGACAACGTGCGTGTCAACGTGATCGGTGGCCACAGTGGTGTGACCATTCTGCCGCTGCTTTCCCAGGTTGAAGGGGCTTCCTTCACTGCCGAGGAAGTGGCTGCCATGACCAAGCGTATCCAGAATGCCGGTACCGAAGTGGTAGAAGCCAAGGCGGGTGGCGGCTCCGCAACCCTCTCCATGGGCCAGGCTGCCTGCCGTTTCGGTCTGTCGCTCATCAAGGGTCTGAAGGGCGAAGCCAACGTCATCGAGTGCGCCTATGTAGAAGGCAACGGCGAGCACGCTACCTTCTTCGCCCAGCCGGTGCTGCTCGGCAAGAACGGTGTCGAGACTGTGCTGGACTACGGCAAGCTGAGTGCCTTCGAGCAGGAAGCGATGGAAGGCATGCTGGCTACCCTGAAAGCCGATATCCAGCTGGGTGTCGACTTCGTCAAATAAGCGGTTCATCCTCGCGCAAAGGGAGCTTCGGCTCCCTTTTGTTTTATTGGGCAAGGTGACAGGCTAAGGGGAGCGGGATTTTGGCCGATAACAGAGAGCAGCAGGAGATCCCTATGATGAAACCCCTTACGCTTCTTGTTCTGAGCATTCTGTTTACCTCGCCCTTGTACGGCGCCGAGGCGGTGTCGGCTGCTGCGCCAAGCGAGACGCCTGCTGTTGCTGCCGTGGCCCCTGCTGCGAGTGCCGCCGCGCCTGTTCCCTCCGCCGCGACCCCGAGTGCTCCCGTGTTGTTGCCGGCAGAACCCCTGCCGCCTGCGCCAACAAGCAGTGCTGCACCTACTTCAGCGGCCGCCCCCTTGCCACAGGCGACGCCGGCTCCGGCTCCTGTCGTGACGCCACTGTTGGTTGGCGAGTTGCAGGCGGTACCTCTCTATCGCCAGGACGAGCTGCTCAACTGGATTGAACAGGGGCGCCATCTCAAACAGGTCAAACAGGACCGCTGTCAGTTGACCCAGGATATCGAGGCGCGGGCCTCGGTGATGAAGATCCCGGCCTATCAGTTCCTGTGGGGCGATATGCTGGCCTGGGGAGTTTGCACCAAGTCCAATGCCGAGCTCGGGGTGCAATATATGTGGGAGGCAGCCAATCAGGGACTGGCGCCTGCGCTGGAACAGCTGGGTCGCTACTACTGGAAGGGGACGCTGGTGCAAAAGGATCTGGTGCGTGCCGAAACCCTGATGCGCGAGGCGGCCAGCCAGGGTTTTCTGCGGGCCAGGATCGAGTGGGTCGAGATGCTGCTGCAGGGGATGGGTAGTCCGCTTGACTACGAGGATGCCTACCGTTGGTTGCACGGCTCAGTGATAGGCGACAAGGCATTGCACCAGAAGGCGGCGAGCCTGCTGAAGCAGCTTGGCAACCGCATGCCCGCCAACGTGGTGGCTCGGGCCAAGGCCATGCACTGAAAAAATGACCCACGGATCTGCATCCGTGGGTTGGGAGTGGGAGGTTACCGTGCCGTGACCGGCTGGCTCCTCGTCAGGAGAAAGTGTTTAACCCGCCTTACAGATCCTTATGGGGACCAAACACTTCGTAGTGCAGCTGTCCGGCAGGAATGCCCGCCGCGAGCAGCTGATCCTTGATGGATTGCATGAAGCCAAGCGGCCCGCAGAAGTAGTAGTGGGCATCGGGCGCGAGCAGCTCTGCCACCTGAGCCAGATCCATAGTTCCCCGGAAGTCATAATCTTTCCCCTGCTGATCCTGAGCCATCGGCTCCCGGTACCAGACCCGGCTCTGCAGCCTGTCATGCTGCGCGCACTTGTGCCGGATATCCTCCCTGAAGGCGTGCAGATCCCCTCGTTCGCAGGCGTGCAGCCAGCTGATGCTGGCGCCATGGTCTCTGGCCAGCAGATGGTTGAGCATGCTCAGCATGGGAGTGAGGCCCACTCCGCCGGAGATCAGCACCACCGGGGTCGCCTTGTCAGCCTGCAGGAAGAAGTCGCCGGCCGGTGGCATGACGTCGATACTGTCACCGACGTGCAGATGGTCATGCAGCAGGTTGGAGACTTGTCCCTCTGGCTCGCGCTTGACGCTGATGCGGTACTCCCGGCCGTTGGAGGCATCGGAGAGGGAGTACTGGCGGATCTCCTGATACTCGAGCTGGGGGTGAGCCAGCTTGATACTGAGGTATTGCCCCGGTTTGAAGTTCAGCACGGGTTGACCATCCGCCGGAGCCAGCACGAAGGAGGTGATGAGCGCGCTCTCGGCCCGCTTCTCCTTGATAATGAAGGGGCGGGTTCCCTGCCAGCCACCGGCCTGGGCCGCCTTCTCCTGATAGATCTCCCGCTCCCGGCCGATGAAGATGTCGGCCAGTACCCCGTAGGCCTTGCCCCAGGCATCCAGAACCTCGTCAGTGATCGCACTTCCGCCCAATTCTTTGAGCGTGGCCAAGAGATGACTACCCACAATGTGATATTGTTCGGGCTGGATCAGGAACCCCGTGTGCTTATGAGCGATGCGCTCGACCGCACCGGCCAGGGCACCCAGATTGTCGATATTCTTCGCATAGGCGGCCACGGCATTGAACAGTGCCAGCGGTTGGCCGCCACTGCGCTGATGGGCCAGATTGAAGATATCTTTCAATTCCGGGTTATGACTGAACATGCGCTGATAGAAGTGTTGAGTCAGCGCCGGACCTGCCGATTCGAGCAAAGGGATGGTGCTTTTGATGACGGCAACGGTCGTTTGGTCTAGCATAGGGAACCTCTTTCTAATTGAACATATAAAATGTCATTTAATAAATGGCATCCTAGATGTTTATTTGATTTGGATCAACACTTCACTTTTCGCATTGCGCTAATCAGGCTTTATGAGACTAACCAGTTATACAGATTTTGGATTGAGAGCCCTGCTTTATCTGGCCACCCTGCCGGAGGGAGAGCTCTCAAGTGTTGCCAAGGTATCGGCCTTGTACGGCGTGTCACGCAACCACATGGTGAAGGTGGTCAACCAGCTGGTGAAGCTGGGGTATCTGCAATCCCAGCGCGGCAAGAACGGTGGCATTCGCATGGCCTGTGATCCTGCGACCGTCAACATTGGCCAGGTGATCCGGGCGCTGGAGGGAAATCTCGACGGTATCGACTGCAACTCGCCAGCCTGCCACATCGTCTCGGTCTGCCTGTTGAAGAGTGCCCTGAAGGAGGCGATGGATGCCTTCCTGGCGGTGATGGACAGCTACACACTGCAGGATCTGCTGGCCAACCGTGACGAGTTGCAGAAGGTGTTCGGAGAGCTGATCCCGACCCTGGTGCTGGAGCCCGAGGAAGAGGGCGAATAATCACTAAAAAGGGCTGCCAGAGGCAGCCCTTTTTCAATCTTCGTCGTGGGTGTCCGGACGATAGGATGCCGGCATGATCCGCGCCATCTTGACCATGTTGTTCTCCACTTCCAGGATCTCGATGGGATAGCCCGCCAGCCGGATACCGATGTTGGGCTGGGGGATCTCCTCCAGGTATTCGAGGATCAGGCCGTTGAGGGTCCGCGGACCGTCGATGGGCAGCTGCCAGTTCATCTCCTTGTTCAGCTCGCGCACGTTGGCCGAGCCCTCCACCAGGAAGGTGCCATCCGGCTGGGGGTGGATCTCGTCGCTGGGTGCCGGGGTCATGGAGGTGGTGAAGTCACCCACAATCTCTTCCAGGATGTCGTCCAGGGTGATCAGACCCTGGATATCGCCATATTCATCGACGATAAGGCCGATCCGCTCCTTGTTGCGCTGGAACTTGGCCAGCTGCACGTTGAGGGGCGTCCCTTCCGGAATGAAATAGATCTCGTCCACTTCCCGCAGCAGGCTCGACTTGTTGAACTGATCCTTGGCCATCAGGCGCAGGGCGTCGCGAGCGTGCAGGAAGCCCACCACGTCGTCGATGTTGTCGCGATAGAGCAGGATCTTGGTATGGGCGCAGTGGGCCAGCTGGCGCAATATGGTCTTCCAGTCGTCGTTGATGTCGATGGCGTAGATATCATTTCTGGGCACCATGATGTCCTCGACCAGCATCTTGTCGAGATCCAGGATGCTGAGCAGCATCTCCTGGTGGCGCTGGGGGATCAGGTTGCCCGCCTCGTTGACGATAGTGCGCAGCTCCTCGGTATTGAGGGAGTCATCCTTGTTCGGATTGATCTTCAGCATCTTGAGCAGACCGCTGGTGATGCCGTTGATCATCCAGACGAAGGGCGAGAGGGGCACCATCAATCCCTTGAGCACCCAGGAGGCGGGATAGGCGATCTTCTCCGGGAACATGGCCGCCAGGGTCTTGGGGGTGACCTCGCCGAAGACCAGTACCACCAGGGTCAGGCCGAAGGTGGCGACGGCTACCCCGAGATCGCCAAACAGGCGGATACAGACGATGGTGGCGATGGCGGAGGCGAGAATATTGACCAGGTTGTTGCCGATCAGGATCAGCCCCAGCAGGCGATCGGGTCGGGACAGCAGTTGCTCGACGCGGCGTGCTGCCTTGTGTTTGGTCTGTGCCAGATGCCGCAGCTTGTAGCGGTTGATGGACATCAGACCGGTTTCGGAACTGGAGAAGAAGGCGGATAGAAGGATCAAGAAAACGAGAACAATCAGCAATGTGCTCGTTGAGATGCTGTCCAAGAAGGGCTCCTGTGGATGGTGTCGCTAAAGGGGAAAACGGGTCAGCTCAACAGCACTTCTTTGACGAAGCGGCTGCCGAAGTAGGCCAGGGTCAGGATGACGCTGCCAATCAGGCTCAGGGTGATCACCTTGCGGCCGCGCCAGCCATAGGTGTGATGGCCCCACAGCAGCAGTACATAGACGCACCAGGCCAGGATGGAGAGCACGGCCTTGTGGGACTTGCCTTGGGCGAACATATCCTCAAGGAAGAAGAGGCCGGAGGCGATGGAAAGAGTGAGCAGCAACACACCCGCAGAGATGAGCTGGAACAGGCGCTTCTCGACCGTCATCAGGGGCGGCATGGCCGGCAGCTGGCTGATTTTTCTCGATTTCAGCTGCTTGTCCAGACAGGCGAGCTGCAGTGCAAACAGGCAGGCGATCATCAATACCGAATAGGCCATCAGGGCGAGGCCGATGTGCAGCAACAGCTGGGGATGGGCCTCCAGATGGGTGATGTAGCGACCGGGAATGAGGGCGCTGGCGGCCAGCAGCAGGGCCGAGAAGCTGTAGACCACCGGCAGCAGGATCCAGCCGTTGAAGCGGCGGGTGACGCAGGTCATGAAGCAGCTGATGATGAGACTGACCAGCGAGGCCACGTTGAGCATGCTCAGGTTCTGGCCGGAACTCAGTAGCACTTCCGAGCCGAGAGCGCTAGCGTGAGTCATCAGGGCCAGTCCGATGCAGGCGAACAGGGGGCGCTGTCCCACCGGCTTGGCGCTCAGTAACAGATGCAGGGAGGCGACGATGGCCAGCAGATAGAACGCCAGGGCCAGAACAGAGATCACGATCATAACCAGGTCGTTGTTGCACAAGCATTTAGGGATATAAGAGGGGCAGTATACCTTGCACAAGATATGCTCGCCAGTTGTGCTGCCGCCGATCTGCCCATATATAAGGAGGAAGGCGCTTACTGCGACAGTGCGGTGAATAATCGTTCTCGCGCCAGCTCTGGGTTATAATGCCCCCCATTTGTTACGCCAAGAACCGGAATGCGTCATGTTTGAGAATTTGACAGAACGACTCTCGCGCACCTTGCGCAATGTCAGTGGCCGTGGTCGCCTGACCGAAGAGAACATCAAGGATACCCTGCGCGAAGTCCGCATGGCGCTGCTCGAGGCGGACGTCGCCCTGCCGGTGGTGCGTGATTTCGTCGCCCGTGTCAAGGAGCGGGCGGTTGGCCAGGAAGTGGCCAAGTCCCTGAGTCCGGGCCAGGCCTTCATCAAGATTGTCCACGGCGAACTGGTCACCGTGATGGGGGAGGCCAACGAACAGCTCAACCTGGCTGCCCAGCCACCGGCCATCATCCTGATGGCGGGTCTGCAGGGTGCCGGTAAGACCACCACGGTTGGCAAACTGGCCAAGCTGCTCAAGGAACGCAACAAGAAGAAGGTGCTGGTAGTCAGTGCCGACGTCTACCGTCCCGCGGCCATCAAGCAGCTGGAAACACTGGCCGGCGACATCGGCGTCGACTTCTTCCCGAGCGATGCCAGCCAGAAGCCGGTCGATATCGCCAACGCGGCCATCGATCAGGCGCGCAAGAAGTTCTATGACGTGGTGATCGTCGATACTGCCGGTCGTCTGCACGTCGATGGCGAGATGATGGAGGAGATCAAGCACCTCCACGCCACCATCAAGCCGGTAGAGACCCTGTTCGTGGTCGACGCCATGACAGGTCAGGATGCCGCCAACACCGCCAAGGCGTTCAACGAGGCGCTGCCGCTGACTGGCGTGATCCTCACCAAGGCGGACGGTGACGCCCGTGGTGGTGCCGCCCTGTCGGTTCGCCACATCACCGGCAAGCCGGTCAAGTTCATCGGTATGGGTGAGAAGACCGATGCGCTGGAGCCGTTCCACCCGGATCGTCTCGCCTCCCGCATCCTCGGCATGGGCGATGTGCTGTCACTCATCGAAGAGGTGGAGCGCAACGTCGACAAGGAGAAGGCTGCCAAGCTGGCCAGCAAGGTCAAGAGCGGCAAAGGCTTCGATCTGGAAGACTTCCGCGAGCAACTGGCCCAGATGCGCAACATGGGCGGCATGATGGGGATGCTCGACAAGCTGCCCGGCATGTCCGGCCTGCCGGACAACGTCAAGGATCAGATGGATGACAAGCTCACCGTGCGCATGGAGGCCATCATCAGCTCCATGACGCCGAAGGAGCGTGCCCATCCCGATCTCATCAAGGGCTCCCGCAAGCGCCGTATCGCCGCGGGCTCCGGCATGCAGGTGCAGGACGTGAACAAGCTGCTCAAGCAGTTCACCGAGATGCAGCGCATGATGAAGAAGATGTCCGGCAAGGGCGGCATGCGCAAGATGATGAGCCAGATGAAGAATATGATGCCCCCCGGCTTTGGTGGCGGTCGCGGCCCGTTCTGATCATCCATGCCGTATTGAGAGAGGGTCTGCCAGCAGCAGGCCCTTTTCATTACTGCCCTGCGCAAAAAATGGCTGGCTTGGTTGCAATTATTACGAATCCAAGTAGAATTATGCGGCTTATTTTAAGCTAGGGTCCGCGTGTTTGCGGGCCTTGTTCATTAGATGTTAATGAGGACGATATGGTAACCATTCGTTTACAACGTGGTGGCGCGAAAAAGCGTCCGTTCTACCAGGTAGTAGTTGCTGACAGCCGTAACGCCCGCGACGGTCGTTTCATCGAGCGCGTTGGTTTCTTCAACCCGGTTGCTTCTGGTAACGCTGAAAAGCTGAACCTGGACCTGGCTCGTATCGAGCATTGGGTTGCTACTGGTGCCGCTGTTTCTGAGCGCGTTGCCAAGCTGATCAAAGACGCTGCCAAAGCTGCTTAATCAGCCAGACGGTAAGGAGTTAAGGTGGAAAAACCTGTAGTTCTGGGCACCCTGGGTACCGTTTACGGCATCAAGGGTTGGCTTAAAGTGAACTCCTTCACCGATGTTGCCGAAGCGATTTTCGATTACAACCCCTGGCTGATCAATCAGAACGGGGCGTGGCGTGAAATTCGGGTTTCGTCCTGGAAACGTCACAACAAGGGTCTGATCTGCAAACTCGATGGTATCGACGTGCGCGAGGAAGCCCTGGCATTGACCAACGTTGAGATTGGCGTACCCGCCGATCTGTTGCCTGCGTTGCCCGAGGGCGAGTTCTACTGGCGTGACCTGATTGGTTGCTCCGTAGTGACCACCAAGGGATACGACATGGGCAAGGTGACCGAATTGATGGAAACCGGCTCCAACGATGTGTTGGTGGTTGAGGCCAATGTAAAAGATGCCTTTGGTGCAAAGGAGCGGTTGATTCCGTTCCTGGAAGAGCAGGTGATCAAGAATATTGATCTGACTGCTCGAACAATCGAAGTTGATTGGGATCCTGGTTTCTAGTTTCCCGCGGTAACACGAGTGCCGGAGGTTTCTTATGTGGATTGGGGTGATTAGCCTCTTCCCTGAAATGTTCCGAGCCATTACCGAGCACGGGGTAACGGGTCGGGCCGTCAAGAGTGGCCTGCTGCAGATTGAGTGCTGGAACCCCCGGGACTTTACCCACGACAAGCACCGTACGGTCGATGATCGTCCTTATGGTGGTGGGCCCGGCATGTTAATGATGGTTCAGCCGCTGCGTGACGCAATTCATGCAGCCAAGCAAGCGGCGGGAGACGGGGCGAAAGTCATCTATCTCTCTCCTCAGGGACGCAAGCTGACTCAAGCGGGCGTAACCGAGTTGGCGACGAATCAGAAACTGATTCTGGTTGCCGGTCGATACGAAGGTATCGATGAACGCGTGATACAAACCGAAGTCGACGAAGAGTGGTCTATCGGGGATTACGTGTTAAGTGGTGGCGAGTTGCCTGCCATGACCCTGATCGATGCGGTTTCGCGTCTGGTCCCTGGGGTTTTGGGTGATCAGGCCAGTGCCGAGCAGGACTCCTTTACGGATGGCTTGCTGGATCATCCCCACTATACTCGGCCGGAGGTGTTGGATGGGCTGGCGGTGCCCGAGGCGCTGACAAGCGGCAATCACGAAGTGATTCGACGCTGGCGTCTCAAGCAATCGCTCGGACGAACCTGGCAAAGAAGGCCGGAACTTATTAACAACCTAGCTCTGACTGACGAGCAAGAATCACTTCTTGCCGAGTATGTCCGCGAAGTGCGTGACAGCGTTAAGTAGAGTTTTCAGTTTATCCTAGGTAAGGAAAGACAATGAGCAAGATTATTCAGCAGCTTGAACAAGAGCAAATGCGTACCGACATCCCGGCTTTTGCCCAGGGCGACACCGTACGTGTTCAAGTTCGTGTTAAAGAAGGTGGTAAAGAGCGTCTGCAGGCTTTCGAAGGCATCGTGATTGCCAAGCGTAACCGCGGTCTGCACTCTGCTTTCACCGTTCGCAAGATCTCCAACGGCGAAGGTGTTGAGCGTGTATTCCAGACTCACTCTCCGCTGATCCACAGTGTAGAACTGAAGCGTCGTGGTGATGTTCGCCGCGCCAAACTGTACTACCTGCGCAACCTGTCCGGTAAAGCTGCTCGTATCAAAGAGAAGCTCAACTAATTCGATTCGAATTGGTGTCGATATGTCGGCGAAAGCTCGACAGGTAGTGAAAAGGCTCGCCAATGGCGAGCCTTTTTTGTATCTGCTAGCGGGGGAGCCTTACTGATTCACCCGTACCACGGAGTTATCCCGCCCGAAGGGGCCTGGCACATAGCCATCGGCCTCCCAGTCGTTGTCATAGAGGGTCTCTCCCTCTGGGGTGATGAGCTGGTAGCAATATTCGAAATAACCGGGCCCGTCGGTGGGCAGGTTGAGGGTGGTCTTGAACTCGCCGCTCTTCATCTTTTTCAGATCGACCGGCTGCCACTGGGTGAATTCGCCCAGCAGGCGAACCTGCTCGGCGCCGGCGGCCGCCTCTTTCTCCACGGCAAAGGTGACTTTGACTTCGGGTTTTGATTTGAGGAATTGCTTGATGAGTGGCATGACGCCTCCTTGTCAGTGAGTACAAAAAATAGATGCTGCCTATTTTTATACCAGCTTATGACAAGGATGTTGATACAGCAGGTCAAACCGGCAGGGCGAAATGGCGTTGCAGCAGGCCGTGGGTAAAGTTGATCTTGAGATAGAAGCCCCGTGGCAGCGTCATGATGGGCTGACCATCACGGCCGATGGCCCGGGTCAGCGCCTTGTTGTTGGCCGCCTTGGGTCGTAGTTGCATCACCTGGCCGTGGCGAGCACTGATCTGCTCCACTTCTCCCAGCACTATCATGTCCATCAGCTCTTCCCAATCCTGACGCAGCAGTCGATCCTCCTCTTCGTTCGGGCTCCACATCAGCGGCATACCGACTCTGCGCTCCCCGATGGGGATCTCCCTGCTACCTTCCACCGGGATCCAGAGTACCCGTGACAATTTGTTGCGCACGTTCGATTCCTCCCAGCGCTGGCCGGTGACACCGATCAACGGGGCAACGCAGACGAAGGTGGTTTCCAGCGGTTTGCCCTGAGGATCGATGGGGATCGTCTTGAGCTCGATCCCGAGATCCGGGAAGTCCTGCTCCGGCTTGCTGCCGGCACTGGCACCCAGCTGCCATTCTATCAGCTGGCCGACCCAACCCTTGTCCCGGCGCAGATCCCCGGGAACGGCTATGCCCGCCTGTGCAGCCAGCTGGGCCAGCGTGAGACCTGCCATGGCATAGGCACGGGCCAGCAACTCCTGCTCGGATTGGGGATTGGTCGGCATACTTGGTTCCATCTTGTTCGCTCTCTCCTCGCCAGCCTGGATCCAGAGAAGGATCGCTGTTTTTATAGCCGATCCTGCATGGAGACGGGCAAATGGGGATAATTTGGCTGTTATCAGCACATCTCAATGATTTTAAAGGGTTTTGGTTATTTTATCGAGGCCAGTAAAGAGTGGCTTTTTAGCTTGAAACAGTTGTCCAAGGGTTTGTGCCTGATGTTGCACACAGTTATCCACAGAAATCTTGGATAAGTGAATGTAACTGGGAAGAGTCGCCGAGATGTTACAAAAAAATGTGAATGCCGCCCCATTTTTACAGGGGAAAGCGGGCAGATAGTGTGCCACTCCTGTGGATAATTTGGCCGTGGTGGATCTTTGAACAGTTGGACTTGTTCACAATCCATGGCGTGGATCCTGCGGGGTCGCCATCGAGGATCCAGAAGCGCTATTTTACATTTAACTATATGTATAATAATGTTTTTACTTGTTGGCTACGGGATGGGGATATACCGTTGGCATTTTTACTCATCATCAAAAAGTACTGTATATACCCGTTTACTAACAGCTTTATGCACAGTCTGGGTGGGCAACTTGCCATCGCAGATCCTGCGATTTGTTTATAAGTATGTTTGAAATTGAAAGTTATTCATGAAACGGGGGATTCACTCCTTGTTTGCTGCCACGGGGTGAATGTGGAACAATCTCTTTATAGATTCAGCCTTTATAAGGTGATCACGTGATTGATGGCGACGGATTTCGTCCCAATGTCGGTATCGTGATCTGTAACCGTGACGGACAAGTATTGTGGGCTAAGCGCTATGGGCAGCACTCCTGGCAGTTCCCGCAGGGGGGGGTTGATGATGGTGAATCGCCGGAACAGGCCATGTATCGAGAGCTATATGAGGAGATTGGCCTCAAGCCCGAAGATGTGACCATATTGGCCACCAGTCGTAACTGGCTAAAGTATCGTTTACCCAAGCGTCTCGTCCGTTGGGACAGTTCACCGGTCTGTATTGGCCAAAAACAAAAATGGTTCCTGTTGCAGCTGAATTCGGGCAGGGAGTCCCGGATCCAGTTTGGCTGTCATGGCCATCCCGAATTCGATGATTGGCGCTGGGTCAGCTTCTGGTACCCGGTGCGCCAGGTTGTCTCGTTCAAACGGGAGGTTTATCGTCGGGTCATGAAGGAATTTGCCCCGCTGGCGATGCCGGTCGCGGCAACCCAGGTCAACAAGAAGGATGGGCGGCGCCATCGCGCACGCTAAGGAGCACAGATTAGTTGTTAACGGAACTGAGACGTATCGTCGAGAGCATGGCCGAGGCCAATACCCTCGAGCAAGCCCTGCAGGCCCTGGTCAGCCAGACCCGGCATGCCATGAAGGTGGACTGCTGCTCCGTCTATGTCTCGGAACCCGACATGCGCCGCTACCGGTTGGCGGCCACCGATGGTCTGGCCCCCTCTGCCGTTGGCAAGGTCACTCTGCCCTTCGAGCAGGGCATCGTCGGTCTGGTGGGTCAGCGTGAAGAGCTGATAAACCTGGCCGATGCCCCCGCGCACCCCAGCTTCAAGTTTCTGCCCGATGTGGCCGAGGAGGCGTTTCGCTCCTTCCTCGGCGCCCCCATCATGCATCAGCGCCAGGTGGTCGGCATCCTGGTAGCGCAGCAGAAAGAGAGTCGCCGTTTCGATGAGGGGGAAGAGTCCTTCATGGTCACCCTGGCGGCCCAGCTGGCGGCGCGCATCGCCCAGGCACAGGCCAAGGGGTGGCTGCAGAAGACCGACTGGAGCAAGCCCCTGCGCGGCATCGCCGGGGCCAGCGGCATCGCCATGGCCAAGGCCTGGGTGTGGCGGCCCCGCAAGGCGCTCAACTCCATCACCCCGCGTAAGGATGAGGAGCACGGCAAGCAGCTGGCTCGGCTGGAAGAGGCGGTGGAGGAGGTGCGCCACGATCTGGAGAGCCTGGCGCTGCGCTTTCGCGAGAGCTACAGCCAGGACTCGGTGGCGATCTTCGATATCTACCTGCACCTGCTGAACGATCCCGGCTACATCAAGCCGATCCGCAACAAGGTGAGCAAGGAGCACTGGACGGCGGTCTCGGCGGTCAAGATCATCAGCGATCGTCTGATCGAGCAGTTCAAGGGGATGAAGGATCCCTATCTGCAGGAGCGCGCCGCCGATGTGAAGGATATCGCCTTGCGCCTCATCAGCCGACTGGTGCAAAACGAACCGGAACATATCTCCATCGGTGAACCCGTGGTGCTGGTCGCCGATGAGGTGACCGCCACCATACTGGCCGAAGTCCCGCGCGAGTTTCTGAGCGGCGTGGTCTCCCTCAAGGGGGGCACCAACTCCCACGCCGCCATCCTGGCTCGCGCCATGGGGGTGGCGGCCATCATGGGGGTGGATCTGCCGCTTGGCGACATCGGTGGTCGCATGCTGGTGGTCGATGGCTACAGCGGCGATCTCTTCATCGAGCCCAACCAGGTGATCCTCACCGAGTATCGCCAGCTGCTCAATGAGGAGCGGGCCCTCGACACCCTGGTGCGCAGCGTCGACAACCAGCCGTCGGAAACCGCCGATGGCACCCCCGTCTCCCTGCTGCTCAACGCCGGCCTCAGCGCCGATACCGAGATAGCCCTCAATCATCTGGCAGACGGGGTCGGTCTCTATCGCACCGAGATCCCCTTCATGCTGCAGGACAGCTTCCCGTCCGAATGGGAGCAAACCGCCCGCTATCGCGGCATCCTGGAGACTTACCGTAATCGCCCCGTCTGCATGCGGACTCTGGACGTAGGGGGCGACAAGCAGCTGCCCTATTTCCCCATCGTCGAGGAGAACCCCTTCCTTGGCTGGCGAGGGATCCGGCTCACCCTGGATCACCCCGAGCTGTTCCTGGTGCAGCTCAAGGCGATGCTGCGGGCCAGCGAAGGGCTCGACAATCTGGCCATCATGCTGCCGATGATCAGCAGCGTGAACGAGATCAAGGCCTCCCGCCGCCTGCTGGATCAGGCCTGGCGGGAAGTGTCGGAAGAGGCAGCCGGCCGGGGAGCCGAGATCCGCTACCCCAGTCTCGGGGTGATGATAGAGGTGCCCTCCGCCCTCTATATCCTGCCGGAGATGGCCCCCCTCATCGACTTCTGGTCGGTGGGCAGCAATGACCTGACCCAGTACCTGCTGGCGGTGGATCGCAACAACGCCCGGGTTGCCAGCATCTATGACGCCTTCCATCCGGCGGTGATCCGCGCCCTGCAACTGCTGTCCGATGCCTCTCGCCGCTACCACAAGCCGGTCTCGGTCTGTGGCGAACTGGCCGGGGATCCGGTCGGCGTGCTCCTGCTGCTGGCCATGGGTTATCGCCGCTTCAGCATGAACACCCACAACATCGCCCGAATCAAGTACGTGCTGCGCCAGTCCCGGCTGGATGAGTTGACCACGCTGCTGGCGGACGGCCTCAAGCACGACAATCCCCACATGCTGCGCGGCCTGTTTGCCCGCTATCTGGAAGAGCATGGGCTGGGCGGCTTGCTGCGGGCTGGCCACAAGGTCAAGTTGCCCGATTGATATTCAGTCTTGTTCCCGCTGGCAATTGATCGGAGAATGCGGCTTTTCTTATGACTGGGGCCGCTTATGCAGCACGACGGATATTGGGTTTTCTCGCAGATTGATCCCGTAGCATTCAGTTTGGGACCACTATCGGTACGCTGGTATGGTCTCATGTACCTGTTCGGCTTCGCGTTTGCCATGTGGTTGGCGGGGCGCCGCGCCGCCCAGCCGGGCAGTGGCTGGACCCGTGACGAGGTCTCCGATCTGCTGTTTTACGGTTTTCTCGGGGTGATCCTGGGTGGCCGAGTCGGCTATGTCCTGTTCTACAACTTCGATCTCTTCCTCGCGGATCCGACCTACCTGTTCAAGATCTGGACCGGTGGCATGTCGTTCCACGGTGGCCTCATCGGCGTCATCACCGCCATGATCTGGTTTGCCCACAAGACCAGGCGCCACTTCTTCACCGTGGCCGATTTCGTGGCGCCGCTCATTCCGTTTGGTCTCGGGGTCGGCCGCATCGGCAACTTCCTCAACGGCGAGCTGTGGGGCCGGATCACCGATGTGCCCTGGGCCATCATCTTCCCGGAGGCGGGTCCGGAGCCGCGCCATCCGTCCCAGCTCTACCAGTTCGCCCTGGAAGGGGTGGTGCTGTTCATCATCCTCAACCTGTTCTGGCGCAAGCATCCGCCGCGCGGAGCCATCTCCGGCATGTTCCTGCTGTTCTACGGCCTGTTCCGCTTCCTGGTGGAGTTTGTGCGCCAGCCGGACAGCCAGCTGGGTCTCTACTTCAACGAGATCAGCATGGGCCAGATCCTGTCCACCCCGATGATCCTCATCGGAGCCCTGATGATTTGGGCCGCCTACAAGCGCCCGCAGTTGTTTGGTAATGCCGTGAAGGAGGCAAAATAATGAGAGCGTATCTCGACCTGATGCAGAAGATCCTGGATGAGGGCACCGTCAAGTCCGACCGTACCGGCACCGGCACCGTCTCCCTGTTCGGCCATCAGATGCGCTTCAACCTGGCCGAAGGCTTCCCGCTGGTGACCACCAAGAAGTGCCACCTGCGCTCCATCATTCACGAGCTGCTCTGGTTCCTCAATGGCGACACCAATACCGCCTATCTGAAAGAAAATGGCGTCAGTATCTGGGACGAGTGGGCCGACGAGAACGGCGATCTGGGCCCGGTTTATGGCGCCCAGTGGCGCTCCTGGCCGACCGCCGACGGCGGCGTGGTGGATCAGATCCAGAAGGCGGTGGATGACATCAAGCACAATCCGGATTCCCGTCGCATCATCGTCTCTGCCTGGAACGTGGGCGAGCTGGACAAGATGGCGCTGGCTCCCTGCCACGCCTTCTTCCAGTTCTATGTGGCGGACGGCAAACTCTCCTGCCAGCTCTACCAGCGCAGTTGCGATGTCTTCCTCGGCCTGCCGTTCAACATCGCCAGCTACGCCCTGCTGACCCACATGATGGCCCAGCAGTGTGGTCTGGAAGTGGGCGACTTCGTCTGGACCGGCGGCGACGTGCACCTCTACTCCAACCACATGGAGCAGACCGCGCTGCAGCTCACCCGCGAGCCGCGCCCGCTGCCGACCCTGGTGATCAAGCGCAAGCCGGACTCCATCTTCGACTACCAGTTCGAGGACTTCGAGATCCAGGGTTACGATCCCCATCCTGGTATCAAGGCGCCCGTCGCCATCTGATCCCGGCCCGAGCCTTGTCGATGCCAGTCAGTGAATGCTGACTGGCATTTTTCTTTGGTCGGACGGCCCTCTTTGCTCCGTTTAGGCGCGCTTTTCCTGCTTATGGTGGAATGAGGCCCCGGCCTCAATGGGTGTGGCCGTTGTTTTCCGGCTCGGGCTTGTGCTGCCAGATGGCCCCCAGCAGCAGCTTGAGCAGCAGCCCGGGCGGGTTGTCCAGCAGCTTGCCCGACTCCAGCAACAGCTGGCCATCGGCGCGAAAGCCGAGGCTGGCATCTATGCTCTCATCCTCCGTGACCACCTGGATCAGCCCATGCAGGGCGCCCCGCTCTCCCGGTTGGCAATGCAGGCGCAGCTCGCGGGGCTCTCCCAGCAGGGTGAAGGCGCGACTCAGGGGAGGGGAATCTTCATAGTCCGGCCAGCTGAAGAACTGGTACTGCTCGGCGAGCGTGCCCGCCTGCTGGCAAAACTGGTCGAACAGCTGGGCAATGGCCTGGTACTCCTGATCAAGCTGTCTGGCTTGTTCCTCAATCCTTTTCATCCCTTGCTCCTTGTATATCCACTTGATCGGAAATGGTTTTTCTGACCCTGTGACAGGCATTTTCTAGATATGGAGCCAAATGCCGGAAAGGTCTGTGAGCCGGATCCAAGTTTCAGTTTGAAAACGTTATCTTGTTGAAACTGGTCGGTTTTTTTGCCCACCCGCTCACATTTGAAACGATTGTCGCTGATTAATATGGCACCACCTGGCAACGACCGGGTGCTCGACTATCGAGACTAACTACAGCGGGAATTATAAAAATCATGGATATGAAAAAGACCAAGGTGGCGCTGGCAACAGCCTCACTGCTCGTGCTTTTGTCTGGCTGTAATGACAACGGCTCTACCACCCCTGATGTGCCTACCAACCCCGAGATCCCTACCAACCCGGATGTGACCGTCCCTCCCGGCACCGAGGACGGGCCTGTCGCCCGTCTGCCCAAGGTGCAGGCCCCCGCCGAATTGCTGATGGCGGGTGACAATCAGGCGGTCATCGCCCTGGTGGATACCCAGACCAGTGCCGCCCGCGGGGTGGATGGCCCCTTCGCCAGTCATAGTCTTCATCTCTGGAACAACGAAGCGTGTTCCGCCACTGCCGATAGCGGTCTGAATGGCGGTTGGGATGACAAGAGCAATACGCCGACGGCGGCCGACAGCTTTGGCCCTGCCTGGGTGATCCCGCTGGCCAAGGTGGAAGGGTGCATCAACTTTATCGCCCGCAACGGCGATCTGGCCAACCTGACCGGCAGCGACATGAAGGTGGTCTTCAGCGATCATCCGGATCGCACCGTGGCCATCGTCGCCGGCAAGAACGAGATCTTCGACAGCCGGGCCGAGGCCTTCACCGCCGCCTTCGGCGTGGCGGGCGCCAGTGCCCACCTGATCGACGGCAACACCCTGATCTGGCAGGGGGGCAAGGACAAACCCCATGTCCGCCTCTACTACACCGACTCCGGCACCATCAAGGCCAACGCGGAAGGGGTGTTCGACTTCCCCTACATCACCCTTACCCCGACCAGCCTGACTGCCGAGCAGCAGGCCAAGTATCCGCATCTCAAGGATGCCGCCGCCTTCGCCTTGCCTTCGGCTGCGGATCTCAAGCCGCTGCTCAAGGGTGAGCTGGTGGCCATCGGCACCGACGCCGACGGCATTCTGCAGGGGGCGACCCTGGTGCAGAGCGCCGGCGCCCTCGATGCCCTCTACAGCGAGGCGGCCACCAAGCTGACCTATGGCGCCGTGGTGGAGGGGGGCAATGTCACCTTCCGGCTGTGGGCGCCGACCGCCAGAATGGTCAAGCTGGCGTTGTTTGACGAGCAGCACAAGTCGCTCGGCGAGCGCGCCATGATCCTGGACGAAGCCAGCGGCAGCTGGAGCGTACAGGGCGGCAGCGAGCTGGTAGGCAAGTTCTACCGTTACGACATCCAGGTCTATCACCCGGTCAGCCGCAAGCTGGAATCCTATCAGGTGACCGACCCCTACTCCCTGAGCCTGGCGATGAACTCCGAGTTCAGCCAGGTGGTGGATCTCGACGATCCGGCCCTCAAGCCGGCCGGCTGGGACGAGCTAAAGGCTCCCCACCGCCAGCGGAACCCGGCTGACATCATCATCTACGAGGCCCATGTCCGCGATCTGACCGGCAACGACGACTCCACCCCGGCCGAGCACCGCGGCAAGTTTCTCGGCCTGGCCGAGAGCGATACGGTACCGGTCAGGCACCTGCAATCCCTGGCGCAGAGCGGCGTCAGCCACCTGCACCTGCTGCCGGTGTTCGACATCGCGACCATCAACGAGGACCCGGCCAAGGTGGCCAATATCGGCGATGACTTCAGCAAGCTGTGCCAGGTCAACCCCGAGGTGCAGAATTCAGCCTTTGGCGCTTACTGTGGCGGCGGCCAGACCATCGCCTCCGTGCTGGAAACCCTGGATCCGCGTGGCGAACAGGCACAGTCGCTCTACGGCTATCTGCGCGGCGTCGACTCCTTCAACTGGGGTTATGATCCTTATCACTACACGGCGCCGGAAGGCTCCTATGCCACCAACGCCGAGGGCAGCCAGCGCATCTTGGAGTTTCGCGAAATGGTCAAGGCCATCAAGCAGAACATCGGCATGAACGTGGTGATGGACGTGGTCTACAACCACACCAACGAGGCAGGCCTGGGGCCCAAGTCGGTGCTCGACAAGATAGTGCCCTGGTACTATCAGCGCCTCAATCCGGAGACCGGCTCGGTCGAGAACTCCACCTGCTGCTCCAACACGGCGCCGGAACACGCCATGTTCGCCAAGCTGGTGGATGACTCCCTGGTGACCTGGGCTCGCGACTACAAGATCGATGCCTTCCGCTTCGACCTGATGGGCCATCACCCGAAAGATCAGATAGTGCAGGCGCTGGCGGCGGTGAAGAAGGTCAACCCCGAGATCTACTTCTACGGCGAGGGGTGGAACTTCGGTGAGGTGCAGGATGACAAGCGCTTCGTGCAGGCGACCCAGAAGCACCTGGCCGGGACCGGCATCGGATCCTTCTCGGATCGGTTGCGGGATGCGGTGCGCGGCGGCAGTCCGTTCGACGGTGGCGATACCATTCGCAAGACCCAGGGCTTTGGCAATGGCGCCTTTGTGGATCCCAACGAGCTGGATGGCGTCGAGCTGGCCACCGCTTTGCATCAGGCCGATCTGGTGCGTCTCGGCATGGCCGGCAACCTCAAGGAGTTCGTGCTGACCGACAAGGACGGCATCCCGATGAAGGGGGCCGAGATCGATTACAACGGTCAGCCTGCCGGCTATGCCCAGGATCCGACCGAGATCCAGAACTATGTCTCCAAGCATGACAACCAGACCCTGTTCGACAACCTGATCTACAAGGCGCCGGCGGGAGCCGATCTGGTGCGGATGCAGGGGGTATCGTTGGCTACCGCCATGCTGGGGCAGGGCATTCCCTTCACCCACGCCGGCGTCGAGTTGCTGCGCTCCAAGTCCATGGAGCGGGACAGCTACGACTCGGGGGACTGGTACAACCGGGTCGATTACACCCTGGCTGACAACAACTTTGACAAGGGATTGCCGCGCAAGGATAAGGATGGCGACAACTATCCGCTGATCGATCAGGTGCTCGGTCAGCATGCCAAGCCGAGCGGTGCCGATATGGCGACCATGGTGGGCTTCTACCAGGAGCTGGCCAGGCTGCGTCAATCTTCTCGTCTGCTGCGTCTGGGCAGTGGGGCCGAAGTGATCAAGCGGGTTGATTTTCGCAATACCGGACCGGATCAGGTGCCCGGCCTCATCGTGATGACGGTGGATGACGGCATGGCCGCCGGTGCGGATCTGGATCCGGCCATCGACGGTCTGGTGGTGATGATCAACGCCACCAACCAGAGCCGGAGCATCGGTGATTTCCGCGACGGGGCGGATCAGCCCATCGATCTCGCCGGTCTGGTGCTGAGCCCGGCTCACGACAGCAGTGACAGCATAGCCCGCGGAGCCGCGGTGTCCGGTGGCCAGTTGACGCTGGGTGCCTGGTCTGCCGCCGTGTTCGTCAAGCCCCAGAGCGGGGCCCAGGGCACGGGGCTGCCAGTCGGCAAGAAGACGGACCTCAGTACGCTGCCACCCTTTGGCATGACCAATGTCTTCGTGCGTGGCTTCCTCGGCCAGTGGGATCCCGTCAACCAGCTGACCTTCAGTGGCAACTATGTGTATGAGTTGACCATGCCGGTTGCCGAGGCGCAACTGGGTGAGACGACCCTGAAGATTGCGGATGCCAGCTGGGGAGCGCTCAATTACGGCAAGTGTGAGGCCACCGATGTGCTGGCGACGGCGGCACCGCTTACCCTGTGCAAGGGAGGGGATGATATCGGCATGACGCTGGACAAGGCGGGCAGCTACCGGTTTGTCCTGAATGCCATGGACAAGGAGCATCCGACCCTGAGCGTCAGCGTGACCGAGTCCGCGGGGTAAGCAGACCCATAGAGCCCGGGGGATGGCTCGGCGTCCCCGGGTTGAATTCCACCTCGCCAAGGGTGGGATAATCCCGAGAGAGTAAGCAAAGCGCGACTGCCGACCGGCAGGCGCGCTTTTTCTATGTCGTCGTCCGATAAATGGGCAAAGAAAAGCCGCCCTGTCGGGGGCGGCTTGTGGATGTGGCGATTAATGCCTTGACGGGATCAGCGCTTGCGCAGCAGACGCAGGGCGTTGGCGGTGACCAGCGCGGTGGCGCCAGTGTCGGCCAGCACCGCGATCCAGAGCCCGGTGATGCCGAGCAGGCTGGTGACCAGGAAGATGGCCTTGAGCCCGAGCGACAGGGCGATATTCTGGTGGATGATGGCCAGCGCCGCACGGGAGAGGCGGATCATGGCGGCGATGCCACCGAGCTGGTTGTGAGTCAGCGCGGCGTCGGCGGTCTCCAGCGCCACGTCGGTACCGCCCCCCATGGCGATGCCGATGCTGGCGCGCTTCATGGCGGGAGCATCGTTGATGCCATCTCCTATCATGGCGACCTTCTGTCGGGTGGCCTGCTTGGCTATTTCCTGCACCTTGTCTTCCGGCAGCAGACCGGCGCGCCAGTCCATGCCGAGCTCGCCGGCAATGGCCTCGGCGGCGCGCGGGTTGTCCCCGGTCAACATGATACCCTGCAGCCCCAGTACCCTGAGCTCCTGCAGCGCCGCCGCCGCATCCGGCCTGATCTGATCCCGCAGGGCCAGCAGGGCAACCGGTGTGGCCGCATCGTCACGGGTCTGGCAGAGCACCACCACCGTCTTGCCTTGCTGCTCCAGCGTGGCGATCCTTTCGTTCTGCTCGCGGCTCAGGGTGGCCACCCGGCTCGGTGCCAGCAGTTGCCAGAGGGTGCCGTCGATGCGCCCTTCAACCCCCATGCCTGGCAGAGCGCGCAGGTCCCGGGCTGCAGCCAGGGTCAGCGCCTGTTCACTGGCCGCCGTCACCACGGCCTTGGCCAGCGGGTGATGGGACCCCTGTTCGATAGCCGCCGCCAGCGCCAGCAGCTCGCTCTCGGCCTGGCCATTGAGGCTCACCAGCTCGGTCAGTTGCGGCTTGCCCAGGGTCAGGGTGCCGGTCTTGTCGAAGGAGACGGTATCGATATGGGCCAGCCGCTCCAGCGCTGCTCCACCCTTGATCAGAGCCCCTTGCCGGGTCGCGGCCGCCAGGGCAGAGGTGACTGCCGCCGGGGTAGAGATCACCAGGGCGCAGGGGCAACCGATGAGCAGCAGCGCCAGCCCGCGATAGACCCACTCGTCCCAGGGCTGGCCATAGGCGAGGGGAGGGATGATCACCACCAGCAGGGCGACCAGCATGATGGCCGGGGTGTACCAGCGGCTGAAGCGGTCGATGAAGCGCTCGATGGGGGCGCGCTGGCTCTCTGCCTCTTCGATGAGGTGCAGAATGCGGTCGATGGCGTTGTTGCCCGGTTCCGAAACCACCTCGAGACGCACCACTCGATCTGCCGCCAGACTACCGGCGGGCACTTTTTCCCCCTTGCTGCGCTCTACCGGAATGGATTCCCCGGTCAGGGCGCTTTCGTCGAAGGTGCCAAGGTCGTCGAGCAATCTGGCATCCGCGGGCAAACGGGCTCCGGGAGAAATTTCGATGATGTCGCCGGGGCGAAGATCTTCGGCCGCCACCTCTTCCCGGATCTCACCTTGTGGCTGACCCTGTAAACCGGTGCGGATGCGCACCGCCTTGTCAGGCACCAGCGCCATCAGGGCTGTGACCCCCGCACGGGCGCGGGCTGCGGCGTAGGACTCCAGGTGCTCGCCCAGCATAAACAACAGCAGCACCATGGCGGCTTCGGCGGTTTCGCCGAGGAACAGGGCGCCAACGGCGGCGACCGTCATCAGGGTCTCGATGGCAAAGGGGGAGCCGCTCCTGGTCAGTGACCAGGCCTTGCGGGAGATGGGCCACAGGCCCCACAGGGTGGCCAGGGTAAAGAGGGGCTGACCGAATTCGTCCGGCAGCAGGGCCGCCACCAGCATCAGGCTGGCCAGCGACAGGGGTTGCCAATATTTGCCGAGCAGGATCATCAGGGGGCTGCGGCTCTTCTCCTCTTGCTGCCTGGCCTGGGTGGCATCCCTGAGCTGGAAACCGGCGGCCAGCACGGCGGCGGTGACGGGATCGGGGGAGAGGCCGGGGGCCAGATCCACCACCAGTTTTTCGGTGGCAAAGAGTACGCGGGCCTGCTGCACCCCCTCGACCCGGCCGACGGCTGTCTCTATCTTGCGGGCACAGCTGGGGCAGTCCATCCCCAGTACCTGCCAGCTGTGGCGCTGACTGTTGCCAGCGGGGGCCGCCAGCGGCTCGCCCGCGTCGGTAGCCTCGCCGTGTTCATGATGCTCATGGTCATGATCATGGGATGAGGGCTGGCTACAGCAACCCTGGCCGTGACAACTCCCTTGAGGAGGTTCGGCCTCTTCCGGTGACTCGCCGGTCGGGTGCGTCTGATGCTCGTGGGCGGTCTTGCCGGAGCAACTGCTGGCCGGCGCCACGTTGTCGCAGCAGTGGCTGTCGTGCCTATGTTCAGATTGGCCAGTAGTCGCCTTGCTGACGGCCTTGATGGGAGAGGTAGCATGCTGATAGCTGCAGCAGGATTTGCTCATACAGGGTTCCTCTTGGCGGGAGCTCGCCCCTGCGGGCTCCTTGATGACTGGATTCAGTGTAAACCTTGGTGTTATGTCCAAGGTCAATCCCCCTTTATTCTTCAGTCAGTTTCTGGCGGCAGTTTGCCGGCCCGGTGTCGAGGGCGAGAGTTCCCGATATCCCTGATGTTGGCGGGTGTTTGTCGGGCCCTCGCCCGCCTATACTGGCGATCCGGATAGTTACAACACCCATAAAGGACATAACACATGAGCCGTTCAGTCACTCTGCAAGGCAACCCCGTCTCCGTCGCCGGTCACTTCCCGGTTGCCGGTGAGCAGGCCAAGCCCTTCTCCCTGGTGGCCAAGGATCTCTCCGATGTGACCCTGGCGAACTTCGCCGGTCAGCGCAAGATCCTGAACATCTTCCCGAGCGTTGACACCCCGACCTGTGCCACCTCGGTACGCAAGTTCAACGAGCAGGCCAGCGCCCTGGACAATACCGTGGTGCTCTGCATCTCCGCCGATCTGCCGTTCGCCCAGTCCCGCTTCTGCGGCGCCGAAGGGTTGGACAAGGTGGTAACCCTCTCCACCCTGCGTGGTGCCGCCTTTATGGAAGATTACGGCGTGGCCTTCTCCTCCGGCCCGCTGGTGGGGCTGACTGCCCGCGCCATCGTGGTGCTGGATGCGAACAACAAGGTGCTGCACAGCGAGCTGGTGGCCGAAGTCGCCGACGAGCCGAACTACGCTGCCGCCCTGGCCGCCCTGTAATTCAGCGTTCGTTCTGATGGCCCGACGGCCAGCCCTGTCTGCCGACAGGGCTGGCCGTTATTTTTATGGTCGGCTGCGGCGCCAGGGCGCCTGCACGGCGACCTTTCTTTTACTTCTCCCTTTGCGCTGGCTAGACTTCGCCTCCCACTTCTTCAACGACGTAGCGCCATGACTTTTCGCGAACTTGCCCTTCATCCTGCTCTGCTGGCCGCCCTGCCTGAACAGCTGCACACCCCGACCCGCATTCAGCAACTGACCATTCCGGCGGCGCTGGCGGGACGGGATCTGCTGGCGCTGGCCCGTACCGGCAGCGGCAAGACCCTGGCGTTCGGTCTGCCGCTGTTGCAGCGGCTGGACCCAGCCGCCCGCCAGGTGCAGGGGTTGGTGCTGGTGCCGACTCGCGAGCTGGCCGCCCAGGTGAACGTTGCGCTGGCAGGGGTTGCCGGGGCGCTGGGCGTGCGCATGGTGACTCTGTGCGGCGGGGTGGCGCAGGAGCTGCAACAGAACGAACTGACAGCAGGGCCACAACTGCTGGTGGCGACGCCGGGGCGGCTGCGGGATCTGCTTAACCAGCAGCTGTTGGCGCTCGACGAGCTACGCAGCCTGGTGCTGGACGAGGCGGATCGCCTGCTGGAGATGGGTTTTTGGCCCGATATCCGGATGATCCTGGGGTTGACTCCTGCCACCCGCCAGACCCTGCTCTTCTCTGCCACCCTGCCTGCCGAGCTGGACGGGCTGGCCAGCGGCCTGCTGACGGATCCGCTGCGAGTCGAGGCGGATCCGCTCAACAGCGTGGCGAGCGATATCGAGGAGCGGCTCTATCTGGTCAACAAGAGCAGCAAGGTACCGGCGCTCATCAAGCTGCTCGGGGAGGAGGCGTGGCCTCAGGTGCTGGTGTTTATCAGCGCGCGGGACGATGCGGACGGGGTTGCCCGCAAGCTTGCCAAGGCGGGCATCGCGGTGGCTGCCCTCCATGGCGAGAAGGAGCAGGCGCAGCGAGAACAGGCGCTGGCAGATTTCAAGGCAGGCAAGGTTCGGGTGCTGGTGGCCACCGATCTGATGGCGCGCGGCATCCATGTGGAGGCTCTGCCCGTGGTGATCAACCTGGATCTGCCCGCCAGCACCCCCGTCTATGTGCATCGCATCGGCCGCACCGCCCGGGCCGGGCGCAGCGGTCTGGCCATCTCGCTCACCTGCCACGGCGAGGCCGAAACCCTGGCCGCGATCCGAACCCTCACCGGGCGCGAGCTGCCACTGGCCGAGCTCGGCGATTTCCCGGTGACCGACAAGCCCGCGAGCGGCGAGGGCAAGCGGGCACCGCGGGACAAGCAGGCCAATCGCCGTACCCAGGCCAAGCGCAGCATCAAGCAGTTCAGGGGCAAGCCCCCGCGCGGCTGAGGTTCAGCGGGCCAGCGGGTAGGTAAACAGGGCCAGGTGGGCGAAGTTCAGTAGAAAGTGGACGACGATGGCGACGCTCAGACGCCCGCTGAAATGGAACGCCAGCCCGTAACAGGCCCCCGCCAGGGCGGCAAACAGTACCAGCAGTGGGCCACCGGCCAGGTGCGCCGCCCCGAACAGCAGGCTGGCCACCAGAATGCCCAGCCAGAGCCGGCCGCGCCGGGCGATCTCCTGCTGGATCACGCCGCGAAACAGCGCCTCTTCCGCTACGCAGGTGAACAGCAGATTGTTGAAGGCAAACAGCCACCACCAGTGAGGCAGTCCCACCTCGGGCCTCAGCGCTCCCAGCTGCCAGGCGCAGATCAGCAGCGCCGCCAGCGGCAACAGCAGCAGGGCGAGCGCGCGCCAGCGGATAGTGCCGCCCGGACCCAGCAAACCGGGCCAGGCCAGCAGCAGGCCAAAGAAGACCAGCGGCTTGTCCAGATTGAGATACATGTTGAATGGCACGCTGTCCGGCCCGGCCAGCACCTGATCCAGCACCTTGAGATTGTGAAAGCCTGGGATGAGGTGCAGCATCAGGGCGATGGCCCACAACAGCACCAGCCCTTGTGCACCACTTCGCCAGGGGGTGGGCAGAGTCGGGGTGTGCCAGGCCAGCAGCAATCCTGCCAGGCTTGCCAGCAGGGCGACGGGGGTGATGCGTTCCAGCCAGAGCGCCAGCAGCAGGGAGATGCCGAGCAGGATCAGGCCGGGCAAGCGTTGGCGGGCGAGACAGAGCAGCACGGCCAGCGCCAGCGCAGCCCAGATGAGGGAATCGGGTAGGGGCAAAATTGAATCTCCTTGGCAGCGGAAGGCCACACCTTAACAACGGTGGATCCCGTGACACAAGGCTCAATAAGTTGGTCGGATCCCCACCCGTCACGGCCGCGCCAACATAAAAAAAGCCGGAGCATGGGCTCCGGCTTTTGGCATTCAGGGACGTATCAACGGCCGGATTCGGCGATCACGCGGGCGATGATGTCGGCACGAGCGTTGGCGTCCAGCTCGCCCAGGGCGATGAGGCCGGCCTTGAAGATCACGTTCTTCGGCAGGCTCACGTCATCCAGGGTGGTGATGGCTTCGACGTGCAGACCGTTCAGGCGGCTGGCATCGCGCGGGCTCAGGTTGACCTGGGTGTTGAGCACCTGTTTGCCCTTCTTCTTGGGCTGGGCGGGTTTCTTCGGTTGATCCAGCTCGTCTTCCGGCAGTTCGTCATCAAAATCGTAAATAGACATAGTCAATCCTGTTGGTTAGGCAGAGGGCATGCTTGCCCGAAATAGGGTGATCAGCCCATATCCTCGTTGCGGATAAAGGCGCGCCAGGAGACCAGCACCTGGGCAAAATCTTCCAGCCCGCACATGGCCAGCTGTTCATCATCGTAGTAGGCGAGATCGTCGAGATCCTCGTCCAGCTCGATATTGAGGGCGTTGGCTTTCACCTCGGCCTCTTCGTGGGTCAGCAGCAGGGAGTAGTCGCCGCCAAGCAGCCGGTACTCGGTGCGGGTGCGGTTGGAGAGCTGATCGATGATGGCAAACAGTTCGTCAATCTTCTCTTCATCCTTGCCCACTTCGTCGATCAGCCACTGACCGATGGCCTCGTGGCCCATGGAGAACCGGGCGCGATAGCCACCGAACGGATCGCGGCGAAATTCATAATCCATAGCAGAGTCCATATCTCGGAGGGATGGGCCGGCCCGGGCAGAGGTGAAAGCACCAAATTCCTGCTCCATGGCGGGGCACACATCGGGTAAAGTGGCCTATTCTAGCGATCCCCCTCTCGCTTGTCTTGATGATGTGGCATCTTTGCCTTCCCGCTGCGGGTTGGAGGGCCACCCGTCGTCCCTTGTCCGGAGATGTTATGCAGCTAAATGACACACTCGCGCAGCAGATTGTCAGTCGGGCGATGAAGATCCTGTCGTTCTCGGTCAACGTGATGGATGAACACGGACTCATCATTGCCTCCGGTAATCCGGAGCGGCTCCATCAGCGTCACGAGGGGGCCGTGCTGGCGCTGGCCGAGAACCGGGTGGTGGAGATCAGCGAAGCCACCGCCCGCGAGTTGAAAGGGGTGCGCCCCGGCATCAACCTGCCCATCGCCTATCAGGGGGAGCTGCTGGGGGTCATCGGCATCTCTGGCGATCCGGACATCGTTCGTGCTTACGCCGAGTTGGTGCGGATGACCGCCGAACTCATTCTGGAGCAGGCGGCGCTCACCGAGCAGCTGCAGTGGGACAAGCGCCACAAGGAGGAGCTGGTGCTGCAGCTGATCCGGGGGGAGGGCAAGGTCGACCAGCTGCTGCAGGCGGCCCGCTTCCTCGGACTGGATCTGGCCCAGCCCAGAGTGGTAGCGGTACTGGCGCTGGAGGAGGCGGATCCGGCCCGCTTGCGGGAGCTGGTCCATCAGCTGGAACATCCGGAGCGGGACAATCTGGTGGCCATCCATGGGCTGGACGAGATAGTAGTGCTCAAACCGGCCCAGATCGTGGACGAGGTGTGGCAGTCGGAGCAGGAGCGGGGTCGCATCAAGCAGCTGCTGGCGCGCATTCCCCACTTCAAGGTGCGCATCGCGGTGGGTGATTACTTCGCCGGGATTGACGGGCTGGCACGCTCCTACCAGACGGCGCGGGATACCTTGCGCCGCGGCATGCGCCAGGCCCCCCGCAAGCAGGTCTACTTCTTCGAGGATTATCGCTTGCCGGTGCTGCTCGGCAGTCTGGCGGACTCCTGGCAGGCGGATCAGCTGCGTGCCCCCCTGCAGAAGCTGGCGCGAGAGGATGCAAAGGGAACGCTACTGAAAACCCTGCGCCAATATTTCTTGCAGGATTGTGATCTTCATCGCTGTGCCGAAATCCTGTTCATCCACCCCAATACGCTGCGCTATCGCATTGGCCGGATAGAGCAGATAACTGGCTTGAATTTCAACAAGTTAGACGACAAGTTTCTGCTCTATCTCGGGCTCAATCTCGATAACTGATTTGTTTGATGTGACAAATAGATCCTTTTCCAATAGCTAATATTTGTCTTTTTGAACAAAGCTTTCCGGTTTCGGATCACCATAATGGCCACCATTCACTCACATGCAAGGTGTCCGTCATGATCCCGGTTACAGCCCTTGGCGCCATCGCGGCGCTCTCCATCGCCATCTTTCTCATCCTGAAGAAGGTTCCTCCCGCCTACGGCATGATCGTCGGCGCCCTGGCCGGTGGCCTGATCGGTGGCGCCGATCTGAGCCAGACCGTCGCTCTGATGATCGGCGGCGCCCAGGGGATCACCACCGCCGTGATGCGGATCCTGGCGGCAGGTGTGCTGGCGGGCGTGCTGATCGAATCGGGAGCGGCCACCACCATCGCCGAAACCATCGTCAAGAAGCTCGGTGAAACCCGCGCCCTGCTGGCGCTGGCGCTGGCCACCATGATCCTGACCGCGGTTGGCGTCTTCGTGGACGTGGCGGTCATCACGGTCGCCCCGATTGCCCTGGCCATCGCCCGTCGTGCCGACCTCTCCAAGGCGGCCATCCTGCTGGCGATGATCGGTGGTGGCAAGGCGGGCAACGTCATGTCCCCCAACCCCAACGCCATCGCGGCGGCCGATGCCTTCCATCTGCCCCTCACCTCCGTCATGGCTGCCGGCATCATCCCGGGCCTGTTCGGTCTGGTGATGGCCTACTGGCTCGCCAAGCGTTTGAACAACAAGGGTAGCAAGGTTGCCGCCGATGAAGTGGTGAGCTTTGACGGAGTCAAGTTGCCCGGTTTTGCCGCCGCCATCAGCGCCCCTCTGGTTGCCATCCTGCTGCTGGCCCTGCGCCCGGTGGCCGGTATCGTGGTGGATCCGCTGATTGCCCTGCCCCTCGGTGGCCTGGTCGGCGCCCTGATGATGGGCAAGTTCACCAAGGTGAACCAGTTTGCGGTCTCGGGTCTGGCCCGCATGGCTCCGGTGGCCATCATGCTGCTGGGTACAGGTACCCTGGCTGGCATCATCGCCAACTCCGGCCTGAAGGATGTGCTGATCAGCGGCCTGACTGCCTCCGGTCTGCCCTCCTACCTGCTGGCCCCCATCTCCGGTGCCCTGATGTCGCTGGCAACCGCCTCGACTACTGCCGGTACCGTGGTGGCCTCCAACGTCTTCAGCTCCACCCTGCTTGAACTGGGTGTCAGCGGTCTGGCAGGCGCCGCCATGATCCACGCCGGTGCCACCGTGTTTGACCACATGCCGCACGGCTCCTTCTTCCATGCGACCGGTGGCAGCGTCCACATGGGGGTGAGCGAGCGTCTCAAGCTGATCCCTTACGAAACTGCCGTCGGTCTGACCATTGCTACCGTCTCCACCCTGATGTTTGGCGTGTTTGGCCTCGCCTAAGGAATTGATATGAAAATTGTGATCGCCCCCGATTCATTCAAGGAGAGCCTGAGCGCCATGGCGGTGGCCGATGCCATCGAGGCGGGTTTCAAGCAGGTGCTGCCAGAGGCCACCTACGTCAAATTGCCGATGGCCGATGGCGGCGAGGGCACGGTGCAATCCCTGGTGGATGCCACCGGGGGCCGCATCCTGCCGGTCGAGGTGACTGCACCGCTCGGCAACCGGGTGCAGGGTTTCCTCGGCCTGCTGGGGGACGGCAAGCGCGCCGTCATCGAGATGGCGGCCGCCTCCGGCCTGCATCTGGTGGAACCGGAGCGGCGCAATCCGCTGCTGACCTCGAGCTTCGGTACCGGCGAGCTGATCCTGGCCGCGCTGGAGATGGGGGTGAGCCACCTCATCCTCGGCATCGGTGGCAGCGCTACCAATGACGGTGGTGCCGGCATGATCCAGGCGCTCGGCGGCAAGCTCTTGAAAGCGGATGGCACCCCCATCGCCCTGGGGGGCGCCGGTCTGAAGGATCTGGCCAGCATCGACTTGAGCACGCTGGACTCGCGTCTGGCCGGGCTGACCATAGAGGTGGCCTGCGACGTGAACAACCCGCTGTGCGGATCCAAGGGTGCCTCCGCCGTGTTTGGTCCGCAGAAGGGGGCCACGCCGGCGATGGTGGCGCAGCTGGATGCCAACCTCTCCCACTATGCCGACTGCATCGAGCAGGCCCTCGGCAAGCAGGTGAAGGAGATCCCGGGGGCGGGCGCCGCCGGTGGCATGGGGGCCGCGCTGGTGGGCCTGCTCGGCGCCGAGCTCAAGCCCGGCATCCAGATCGTCATCGAGGCGCTCAAGCTGGCCGACGCGGTAGCCGATGCGGATCTCGTCATCACCGGCGAGGGACGGATCGACAGCCAGACCATCCACGGCAAAACTCCCATCGGGGTGGCCCGTTGCGCCAAGCAGTTCGGCAAGCCGGTGATCGGGATCTCCGGTTGTCTCACCGACGACTGTGGTGTGGTGCATGAGCACGGGCTGGACGCAGTGTTTGCCGTGGTCAATCGCGCCATGTCCCTGCCGGAAGCCCTGGCGACCGCCAGCATCAATCTCGAGCTGACCGCTCGCAACGTGGCGGCCCTCTACCGGTTGCCGCGCTGATACTCCCGGGCCGATGCGCATGCATCGGCCCGACCTCGCCCCGTCAGGACGCCGCTCTCGGCTATCGAGATCATCGGGCGCCCTTGGCACCTCTTGGCCGATCCCCTGCGATCGGCATTTTTTATGGCGGTTCGTGGCGGGATGGCGCGGTTTTGATAGGCGCTCCCGCCCCTTTGCGGCATAGTTGTTCACAACAACGACAAGGAGAGAGCCATGATCCTGCTGACCCTGGGGGTGGCGCTGTTCACCCTCATCCATCTCTATCCCTGTTACGGCGCGGAGCACCGGCACCATCTGCGCGAGCGGCTGGGGGAGAACCGCTACAAGGGGCTCTTCTCCCTGCTGGTGTTTATCGCCATCGCCTTCATCATCGCCGGGTGGCGCATGGCCAGCCCCTTGCCCCTCTATTTTCTGCCCGCCTGGGGGCCGCTGGCCATGATGGGGATGATGCCCATCGCCCTGATCCTGTTTTTCTCCGGTCAGGGACAAAACCATTTCCGGCGTTGGCTGGTGCATCCCCAACTGCTGGGCACCCTGATCTGGGCGCTGGCCCACCTGCTGGTCAACAGCGAGGCCCGCTCCCTGGTGCTGTTTGGCGGCATCGGCCTGTGGGCCCTGGTCAGCATCGTCTGGATTTCATGGCGTGACTGGCAACAAGCGCCCCGTCCCGCCGCCAACTGGAAGGCGACCGGGATCAGCACGGGTGCCGGGCTGGTGGCGACGGCCCTGCTAATCTTCTGGGGACACGGCTGGCTGACCGGTATTGCGCTTCGCTGAGGGTGAACCGGGATGAATGTCAGACAACCCCCAAGGAGGTGCGATGATGAAATGGAGTATTTTGTTGCTGTTGATGGTGAGCGGGATGGCTTCCGCCACCTGCCCCGATTATTTCAACGTGGAGATGCGGGAGCTTAATAGCACCCAACGCCACAACCTCTGCCAGTTGACCGAAGGCAAGGTGGTGCTGGTGGTCAACACCGCCTCTTACTGTGGCTATAGCGGCCAGTTTCGCGATCTGGAGAAGCTCTACCAGAACTACAAGGACAAGGGGCTGATTATTCTGGGGTTCCCCTCCAACGATTTCAGGCAGGAGGATGCCAGCGAGGGCAGGACTGCCGAGGTGTGCCGCCGCGACTATGGCGTTACTTTCCCCATGTTCAACCGGGTCGCGGTGCGGGGCTCCGATGCGGTGCCCCTGTATCGGGGGCTGACCGAGGCGGCCGACGGGGATGCGCCGAACTGGAATTTTCACAAGTATCTGCTGGGGCGCGACGGCAAGCTCATTGGCAGTTATGGCGCCAACCAGAATCCAGCCAGGGATCCCCTCAGGCGTCAGCTGGTGCAGGCGCTGGGGAACTGAGCCTACCCCTTGGCGGGCGGCTCTGGAATAATGGGCTCCTGCCTCCTCCAACTGGTTATCCCGTGCTGCAACGTCTTCCGCAAATGGTGATCTTCGATGCGCTGGTGCGCGAGCAGGGTATCTCTGCCGCCGCCCGGCGCCTTGGCGTCTCCAAATCCCATATCAGCAAGCAGCTGGCGCTGCTGGAAACCGCTCTCGGTGCCCAGCTGGTGCAGCGCACCACCCGTCGTTTCGCCCTGACCGAACTGGGTCAGGAGTATGCCCGCCATTGCCACGCCCTGGTGGCGGTCGGGCAGGAGGCGGAGTCGATGATCGCCGAGCGGCGCGGCAAGGTGAGCGGGGTGCTCCACCTCGGCGTCGGTCAGTCGTTCGGCCGGCTGCACGTCATCCCCCATCTGAAGGCGTTTCAGGATCGCTACCCTGAGCTGGAGCTGGAGGTTTCCCTGTTTGACCACAGAACCAATCTGGTGGATGAGGGGCTGGATCTCTGGATCACCACCTATGAGGACAAACCGGAGGGGCTGGTGGGCCAGCGCCTGACCGATATCGGCTTCGTGCTGGCGGCATCACCGGATTATCTCTTGAGTCACGGCACGCCGCTGCACCCCAGGGATCTGGCCCAGCACAACTGCATCACCTATCAGAGCCGTGAGCGGCGCTATCACCAGTGGTCGTTCCGTCAGGGCAAGGAACGCCAGACGGTGCAGGTGGCAGGCAACTATCGGGTCGATATGGCGGAGGCGGTGCGGGACGCGGCGCTGGCCGGGCTCGGCATCGCCTATATCGCCAACTACTTGCTGGACAAAGAGTTGCAGTCCGGCCAGCTGATCCCCCTGTTGCCCGAATGGCGGCCGAACCAGCAGATGGCGGTCCACGCGGTTTATGCCAGACGCGAGCACCTGGATCCCAAGATCCGCCTCTTCATCGATTTCCTCAAGGAGTGCTTCGGCCAGCAACCCTATTGGGAGCAGCGGCTGGCCCCCTGGCTCGGGGGCAAATTGTCCGGCACAGAGGAATAATCGTTTCCATATAAAAACACTGGCTTTCTCGTGATACTAAAATCGAGCCAAATCAGCCAGTTGCCGCAACCGGTATCGTGAAAACGTTTTTTCTAACAGAGCTGTAACCAAGCGGACTTGCAGTGGCGGGGTTGTGGGCGCAGAATCCGCGGCCATCTTTTTTGCCACCTGATGGAGTCCCTATGATTGCCCTGCTCGGCATCCTGAGTATTCTGGCCCTGGCCGTGCTCTGCTCTGATAATCGCCGCCGTATCCCATTGCGAACAGTGGGCCTCGCCCTCGCCCTGCAAGTCATGTTTGCCGCCCTGGTGCTCTGGTTGCCTGCCGGCCAGCATGTGCTGAACGGGGTCAGCGAGAGTGTCAGCAGTGTGATCAACTATGGCCAGGAAGGGATCGCCTTCGTGTTTGGCGATCTGGCCAGATTCAAGCTGGGCTTTATCTTCGCCTTCAACGTGCTGCCGATCATCATCTTCTTCTCCGCGGTGATCGCCATCCTCTACCACATCGGCGTGATGCCGCGTGTCATTGGCCTGCTGGGCGGCGTGCTGCAAAAGCTGCTGGGTACCGGCCGCGCCGAGAGCCTCTCCGCCACCGCCAACATCTTCGTCGGCATGGTGGAAGCGCCGCTGGTGGTCAAACCCTATCTCTCCAAGATGTCCGACTCCCAGTTCTTCGCGGTGATGAGCTGCGGCCTCGCCTCCGTGGCTGGCGGCACCCTGGTGGGCTACGCCAGCATCGGGGTTGAGCTGAAATACCTGATCGCAGCCGCCTTCATGTCCGCGCCTGCAGGTCTGGCCATGGCCAAGATCCTGGTGCCGCCTGCGGCCGATGAGCAGGATCACCATCAGGATGTCGAACTGCCCCGCGCCACCAACGTCATCGAGGCGGCGGCCGACGGTGCCATGGGCGGCCTCAATATCGCGGTCGCAGTCGGTGCCACCCTGCTGGCCTTCGTCGGTGTCATCGCCATGCTCAACGGTCTGCTGGGCTGGGCCGGTGATCTGGTGGGGCTGGATCTGAGCTTCCAGATCATCCTGGGCTGGTTGTTTGCCCCCGTCTCCTGGCTGATCGGTGTGCCCTGGGATCAGGCCCAGGCAGCTGGCGCCCTGATCGGCACCAAGATCGTGGTCAACGAGTTCGTCGCCTTCATCGCCCTGGTCCAGGATCAAAGCCTGAGCGAGTCGAGCAAGGCCATCGTTACCTTCGCCCTGTGCGGTTTCGCCAACATCTCCTCCATGGCGATCCTGATCGGTGGTCTGGGCTCCATGGTGCCGGAGCGCAAGGCCTTCATCGCCCGTTACGGCATGCGAGCCATCATGTCCGGTGTGCTGGCCAACCTGATGAGTGCCTCCCTGGCCGGCCTGTTCCTCTCCCTGTAAGAGCAGGTTTCAATACGGGTATCAGCAGGGGCGCCACCAGGCGCCCCTGTTTTTATCCGGCGAAAAAAAGCCCCGGCCATGGCCGGGGCTTTTTGTGCGCTCGTATCAGTCGACGTAGAAGGTCTGCTGGAAACTGAGGGTCTGTTGCTGCCCTGCGCCCATGATCTTCAGGGTGAACTGGTAGGTATCTTCGTTGCGGTAGGGGAGGGTCGCCAGATAGTAGATGGCGTTACCCTCCTTCACTTCCTGAAAGCTCAGGGTGCGGATGGTGCCGGTGAGGTTTTTCGCCTCACCCGTGATGCCTACCGCCTGGGCTTTCCCCTGTTTGTCCAGTACCGAAATGTTGATGATGCCGTTGTAGCGGCTGCGCTCCAGCCCGTAGGTTTTCGCCACCTCGGGAGTGAGGAAGCTGGAGTTGAAGGCGCTGTAGTGCACCTGCCAGGGGCCCAGCTCCTTCATCTGTTCTGCCTTGAGTGGCAGTGTCATCAGCAGTGCCAGCAGGCAGCTTATCCAGGCTGTTTTCATGGTGTCGTCCCTCTCGTGTTCACTGTTGGCTCAAGTTCAAGTATCCAGCAAGGCGCTCACTTCCGGTGGCAATTGTTTGGGGGAATCGATGGCCACCGTCTTGTGGCGACCCAGTTCCCCCCGCACTATGTTCACCTGCCCCTTGGCCACCCTGAACTGCTTGGCCAGAAACTTGATCAAATGACTGTTGGCCTGGCCATCCACCGGCGGTGCCGTGATGGCCACTTTCAACTCTTCTCCGTGCAGCCCGACGATCTGATCCCGACTCGCCTTGGGCTGGATCACCAGATGCAGTACCAGTTCATCCCCTTGTTGCTGGACGGCTGGCATCAAATCATCCACCACAGCTGACCGAACAGGTCACCCAGCAGGTAGTTGATGGCCTGCAGCCCGATGAAGGCGACCAGCACGGAGAGATCCAGCCCGCCCAGGGCCGGCAGCACGCGGCGGATGGGGGCCAGGAAGGGTTCGGTCAGCTGGTGCATCACGTATTCGATGGGGTTGCGACCCTGGCTGACCCAGCTCAGGATGGCACGGATCAGCAGGATCCAGAAGATCATCGAACCCGCCTTCTTCAGCATGGTCAGGGCGGCAAACAGGCTGATGCTGAGCCAGTCGGCCAGCAGCACGTTCATGCTTTTGAGCAGGGCCAGCTTGAGGAAGGCCACCGCCAGCGCTAGCAGCACGGAGGCCATATCGATGCCGCCAAAGCCCGGAATGATGCGACGCAGCGGCACCACCAGCGGGTTGGTCAGCTTGACCACCATCTGGCTCATGGGGTTGTAGAAGTCGGCGCGGGCCCACTGCAGCCAGACCCGCAGCAGCACCACCATCAGGTAGAGATCGAAAACGGTATTAATCAGAAAGTAAGCGGTGTTCATCTGGGCTCCTGTTAGAAAAGGGTTTCCATTTCGGCGGCGCGGGCAACGGCTGCCTGCATGGCTTGAGCAGTCAGCGGCATCAGCCCCTGCTGCTGGAATGTCTTGATGGCTTCGGCCGTAGTGCCGCCCTTGCTGGTCACCTGTTCACGCAGGGTGGCGAGCGCGAGTGTTGGATTTTGTTCCACCATGGCGGCCGCGCCAAGGGCGGTCTGCTGCACCAGCAGACGGGCCTGCTCAGGGCGAAAGCCCATGGCTTCGGCCTCTTCGGCGATGGCCTGCATGAACAGGAAGAAGTAGGCGGGAGCGCTGCCAGCGGCGGCGATGACGCCATTGATACCGGACTCCTGCTCGACCCAGAGGGTCTTGCCGACGGCCTGCATCATCTGTTCGGCAAAGTCGCGATCCTCCTGGTCAACCGTGTCGGGGGCGTAGAGGCCCGTCATGCCGAGCCCCAGCAGGGCAGGGGTGTTGGGCATGGTGCGGATGATGCGTGCATGGCCACCGGCCATCTCGCCAAGGCGCGCCACCTTGATGCCGGCGGCGATGGAGATAAGCAGCTTGCCGGACAAAGATCCCAGCTCACCGACCAGCGCCCCCAGCATATCGGCCATCAGCTGCGGCTTGACCGCCAGCACTATGATCTCGGCATGGCGGGCGGCGTCGGCGTTGTTCTGGGTGACATGGATGCCGTAGTCGCTGGTCAGGGCCTCCAGCTTGGGTAGGCTAGGGTTGGCGGCGGTGATCTTCTCTGCCGGATAACCCGCCTTGACCAGACCGGCAATGATACTGCGGCTCATGTTGCCTGCGCCGATGAAGGCGATGGTTTTATGCTGCATCAAACGCTCCTGTTGATGGGATGGTTGCAAGAGGGGACGCTGCGGCCCCCTCATGCTTATGAGTAGTCACGTGCGCCGAAGATGGCGGTGCCGACCCGCACCATGGTGCTGCCGTGGGCGATCGCCAGCTCGAGATCTTCCGTCATCCCCATCGAGAGGGTGTCGACGCTCGGGTATTGTCGCGCAAGCTCGGTGAACAGAGCCTGCATGCGAGTCATCTGGGCGGCCAGCACGGCCTCGTCACTGGTGTGCTCCGGGATGGCCATCAGGCCTCTGAGCACCAGTCGTTCGCATTGGGCAACCCGTTCGGCCAGCTGGAAAATCTCTTGTTCAGACGTTCCGAATTTGCTGCTCTCTCCGCTAATATTGATTTGCAGACAAACATTTAGCGGTGCCATCGTGGCCGGGCGCTGATTGTTAAGACGCTCGATCAGCTTGTCCCTGTCGACACTTTGTACCCAGTCGAACCGTTCGGCCACCAGCCTGGATTTGTTTGATTGCAAAGGACCGATAAAGTGCCACTCTATGTCGGCATAGCCCTCTTGCTGGCGCAGGGTATCGATCTTGGCCGCTGCTTCCTGGGCGTAGGACTCACCAAAACGGCGTTGACCCGCGGCATGAGCCGCCATGATCGCCTCAATGGGTTTGGTCTTGCTGACGGCAAGCAGGGGAATGCTTTCTACATTGCGGCCTGCCCGCCCGGCGGCCTGGGCAATGCGCTCCTTTACCTGAAGCAGGTGCTGGGCAATCTGGTTCATATTTCGTAAGTGATCTTGTGATGGGAGAATGACAAATCTATGGATATCACAGAGTTATTGGCTTTCAGTGTAAAGCATAAAGCCTCGGATCTACACCTGTCGGCCGGGGTTCCCCCGATGATCAGGGTTGACGGGGAGGTTCGCAAGATCAATTTGCCCGCCCTGGAGCACAGGGAAGTTCACGCCCTCATCTATGACATCATGAACGACCACCAGCGCAAGGAGCTGGAGGAAAATTTCGAGGTCGACTTCTCGTTCGAGGTGCCCAATCTGGCGCGTTTCCGGGTCAACGCCTTCCAGCAGGCGCGTGGATCCGGCGCCGTGTTTCGTACCATCCCCAGTACGGTACTGAGCCTTGAGGATCTTGATGCCCCCGAGATATTTCGCAAGATTGCCGAATTCCCACGGGGTCTGGTGCTGGTGACGGGCCCGACCGGCTCGGGCAAATCCACCACTCTGGCGGCCATGGTCAACTACATCAACGAGAACTTTCATCACCACATCCTCACCATCGAGGATCCCATCGAATTCGTGCACGAGAACAAGCGCTGTCTGGTCAACCAGCGGGAAGTGCACCGCGATACCAAGAGTTTCAGCGCCGCCCTGCGTTCGGCCCTGCGTGAAGACCCGGACATCATTCTGGTGGGCGAGATGCGGGACCTCGAGACCATCCGACTCGCCATGACCGCGGCCGAGACCGGTCACCTGGTGTTCGGCACCTTGCACACCTCGTCGGCGGCCAAGACTATAGACCGTATCATCGACGTCTTCCCCGGCGCGGAGAAGGACATGGTGCGCTCCATGCTGTCCGAATCCTTGCGGGCTGTCATTTCCCAGACCCTGCTCAAGCGGATCGGCGGCGGCCGGGTGGCGGCCCACGAGATCATGATGGGCATTCCGGCGGTGCGAAACCTCATTCGGGAAGACAAGATCGCTCAGCTCTACTCGGTGATCCAGACCGGGATGACCCACGGCATGCAGACCATGGATCAGAGCCTCAAACAGCTGGTCAGCCGGGGTGTGGTGGCGTCCCTCGATGCCAAGGCCAAGGCCGTCGATCCCAACAGCGTATAACAACAACGAATCCAGGGAAGGAGACATCATGAATCTGGATCAGATGCTGGCCGAGCTGGTCAGCCGCAAGGGCTCGGATCTGTTTGTGACGGTGGGCTCGCCTCCCACCCTCAAGGTCAATGGTCACCTGGTGGCGCTGGGCAACGAGCCCCTCGACAAGAAGGAGGCGCTGACCCTGGTCAGGGAGACCCTCAGCTCGGACCATTTTGAACGCTACATCCGAACCAAGGAGGCCAACTACGCCATCCATCGTGAGGAGCTGGGCCGTTTTCGGGTCAGTGCCTTCTGGCAGCAAGAGCTGCCTGGCATGGTGCTGCGCCGCATCGAGACTCGCATTCCCACCTTCGATGATCTGAGCCTGCCTCCCATATTGCAGGACGTGGCGATGGCCAAGCGGGGACTGGTGTTGTTCGTCGGGGCCACGGGGGCGGGCAAGTCCACCACCCAGGCGGCCATGATCGGCTATCGCAACCAGCATGCGGATGGGCACATACTGACGGTGGAAGATCCGGTGGAGTTCGTGCACCAACACGGCCGCAGCCTGGTGACCCAGCGCGAGGTGGGGATAGACACCGAATCGTTCGACGTGGCGCTGAAGAGCTCTCTGCGCCAGGCGCCGGATGTGATCCTGATCGGAGAAATCCGCAGCCAGGAGACCATGGAGTTTGCCCTGCAGTTTGCCGAGACTGGTCACCTCTGTCTGGCAACTCTGCATGCCAACAACGCCAACCAGGCGCTGGATCGCATCCTGCATCTGGTCCCCCAGGAGAAACACCGCCAGTTTCTGTTCGATCTCTCGTTCAACCTGCGTGGCATCGTTGCCCAGCAACTGGTGCCCAGTATCGACGGGCGGCGACGTTTTGCCGCCTTCGAGATCCTGCTCAACACCCCGCTCATCACCGACATCATCCGCAAGGGAGAGATGCACCGGCTCAAGGAAGTGATGACCAAATCCTCAGAGCTTGGCATGCAGACCTTCGATCAGGCGCTGTTTGCCCTGTTCTGTGCCGGCCAGATTGGCTACAGTGAGGCCCTCGCCCATGCCGACTCGGCCAATGACCTGCGACTGCTGATCAAGCTTTCGGGTCATGAACAGCTGGGATCCGGCATGCTGGACAATGTGACGCTAGACGAATAACGGGACCGCCCGGGCGGGCGGTTCCTCGCCATAGAGGATCCTTATGCTGATTGTGGTATCTCCGGCCAAGACGCTGGATTACGAGTCACCCCTGGTGACGTCCCGTTTCACCCAACCCGAACTGCTGGATCACTCAGCCGAGCTGATCGCCCGGGCCCGTCAGCTGAGCCCGGATCAGATCGCCAGCCTGATGAAGATCAGCGACAAGCTGGCTGGTCTGAATGCCGCCCGTTTCGCCGAGTGGCAGCCGGCATTTACCCCGAAAAATGCCCGTCAGGCCCTGCTGGCCTTCAAGGGTGATGTCTACACCGGGCTTGCGGTGGAAGATTTCAGCGACGAGGATTTCGAGTTTGCCCAGCAACATCTGCGCATGCTATCCGGTCTCTACGGTGTGCTACGACCGCTCGATCTGATGATGGCCTACCGGCTGGAGATGGGGATTCGCCTCGATAATCCGCGCGGCAAGGATCTCTACCAGTTCTGGGGCGACATCATCACCGAGCACCTGAACAAGGCGCTTGCCGTTCAGGGGGATGAGGTGCTGGTGAACCTGGCTTCTGACGAGTATTTCAAATCCGTGCGTCCCAAGGCCCTGAAGGGGCGGATTGTTACTCCGGTATTCAAGGACGAGAAAAACGGTCAGTTCAAGATCATCAGTTTCTACGCCAAAAAGGCGCGGGGCATGATGGCTCGCCATATCATCAAAAACAAACTGACCAGTGCGGAACAGCTGACCGGTTTCAACGCCGATGGCTACTACTTCGTGCCGGAAGAGTCAGATGCCACCACCCTGATGTTTAAACGTGCAGAAAATTAATTACAAAAAGAGGGAACCAATCTTCCTAGTGATGGGTCTGATTATATGAATCCTCTGTTGTAAGCACTTTTTATTCGCCGACGTTTGATACGTCGGCTTTTTTATTGTCTATCAATTGCTTTCGGTGAACCCATGTGGTTCAGATAGACTCAAGAAAGGGTGTTGTCGTCACAAGCTGGAGGTGGATGATGGAACAGAAAAATGCCATTCGGCAGGTGGCCGTCCCTTGGGCGCCCTCCCGCCAGCTACCGCCCGGCCTGGTTGTCGCCGAGCTGCATCAGGATCTCTGGAGCGACTCCCTGACCATCATGCTGGGACGGGCTCGCAGCATAGATCTGCCGCCCCAGTTGCTGTGCCGGGTTCACTTTCGCCATATCTACGCCCTGCGGGTGATGGAGGATTGCGATCTGGCGGAGGGGAAGGATAGTCATGCCATCGAGGAGCAGATCCAGATCATCACGCCGTCCCGTTTTGCCAGCTGGTTTCATCAGGAATCCGATGGCCTACATTTGGACGAAGACTTGCAGCACTACCGCATCTCGACCTGGGACTATTGCGCCGATGTGTTGACCTCCTCCGCGCCCGAGCTCTCTTTTCTTGCCCAGAGCGAATGATGGAAGTGTGATACCAGAGGCGAAGGAGCTCCTTCGCCTCATTTTTTTGTGTCGACTGACCCCCAGTAGTGGGGGAGGCTTGGCACAAAAAAAGCGCCTCAAAGGAGGCGCGGGGGAAAAAGACAGATTGGAAGCGTCACATGGGTGCTACTTGAATCGGCGATGAGCCATGCCAATCAAGTATGAGTTCATATTGCCAGGGGCTATCTGAAGTAGTGCTGAGATGATTCTTCATCCTCTGTTCATATTCTCGGCAACTATTTCCGGCCGCCGTGCCAGTCGCCAGCCTATGCCTTCGGGTATCCTGCCAGCCCGTTCCCATCTTCAGCCCGAGTCTCCATCAGCGCGGTTTTGTCAGGGGAGCAACTCGAATGTTCCCGCCGTCTGTTCCAAAGCCAGTAACCAGCGTTTGATCGGGATGCCGCCGGCATAGCCGGTCAGATCGCCGCTGCGTCCGATCACCCGGTGGCAGGGGACTATGATGCTGAGGGGATTACGGCCATTGGCGGCGCCGACCGCCCGTACCGCCTTGGGATTGCCGATGGCGGTGGCGATATCGAGGTAACTGACGGTGTCGCCATAGGGTATGTCGCACAGTGCCTGCCACACCGCTTGCTGAAACGGTGTCCCCCTGGCTGCGAGTGGTAGATCGAACTGCTGCAGGCGACCTGCAAAGTAGGCGGAAAACTGCTCTTTGTAGGGGGCGAGTGCGGCATCGTCCCGTTGCCACTCTGGCTGTGGCATGACGGGGCGTTCGCCCTGGATGAACTCCACATGGCGCAGGCCATCATCGTCGATGGCGATGAGCAGGGGGCCGCGGGCGCTTTCGCAAAAACTGTATCTCATCTTCTTTCGCTTTCGCTGTGAAGGGGGGCATCACTCCAGTACCGGCTTGCCACGGGCTGACTTGATCTCCCCCTTGCGTTTCTTGGCATCGACCCGCTTGCGTTGGGAGCTGCGGGTCGGCTTGGTGGCATGGCGAGTCTTGGGGCGCCAGGCTGCTTTTTTCAGCAGTTCCACCAGGCGGTGCATCGCCTCCTTGCGGTTCATGTCCTGGCTGCGATGGGTCTCGACCCGGATCAGGATGAAGCCATCGTGGATCCGGCTGTCGCTCAGCTTGTCGAGCCCCTCTATGTAGAGCGGCGGCAGGCTCGGTGAGTGGCGATAATCGAAGCGCAGCCAGACGGCGGAGTCGGTCTTGTTGACGTGTTGTCCGCCGGCTCCCTGGGCCCGCATGGTCTGGAATTGCAGCTCATGCCAGGGGAGGGTGACGCTATTGGAAATCACTAACATGCTGTGGTGCTCTTGTTTGGTGCAGACGTGCAGGTCGCTGCACCTTGGTGCCTCATTATGGGGCGCGCAGATCGGTTGCGGGGGCGGCTCAGGTCAAGGGGACTGCAATTAGACGCTATCTACATGAGATAACACAGTAAAAATTTTTGGCACAAGAATTGATTGCTGGTTCATGACACACCATGGATTGGGAGCAACCAGATGAAGCTGATTACTGCGATTATCAAACCATTCAAGTTGGACGATGTCCGTGAGGCGATTGCCAACCTGGGGGTGGAAGGGTTGACCGTGTCCGAGGTCAAGGGATTTGGCCGCCAGAAGGGACACACAGAATTATACCGGGGAGCCGAATATCAGGTCGACTTCCTGCCCAAGGTCAAGCTGGAGATCGCGACCGCCGACGACAACGTGGAAGGGGTGATCGAAGCCATCTGCAAGGCGGCTTATACCGGCAAGATCGGTGACGGCAAAATTTTTGTCTACGACCTGCTGCAGGCGGTGCGTATCCGGACCGGCGAAGGGGATGAAGAGGCGCTGTGATACATCCGCTGGGTAGTGAAGGCTGGTCCTTGACCATCAGCGGATGACGTATGGCTTCGTCATGAGGCCGCGCCGACCGCCTGTCTCGCTATCAACAATAAGGCCGGATGGCATGCCATCCGGCCTTATTGTCATGCCCGCTATTCGGTGAGAGGTCTCACGCTCAGCACAGGGGCCGCATCTATTTCATCGGCATTCATCATCGACGAGATGCGCTGCAGGGAGGAGAGCAGCAGAGTCTGCTCCCAGGGCTCCAGTGCCTGAAAACGCTGGATGAAGCACTCCTGCAGCGGTCTGGGGGCCTGGTTCAGCAGGGCCCTGCCTGCGTCGGTCAGGGTGGCGTGCACCTTGCGCTTGTCAGTTTCGCTGCGAATGCGTTGCACCAGCTGGCGGCTCTCCAGCCGATCCATGATGGTGGTGGCCGTCGCTTGGCTCATGTTGGTGTGATTGGCCAGTTGGCGCATGGAGATCTGGCCAAGTTCGTCTATCCCTTTGAGCAACAGCAGTTGTGGTGACGTGAGACCCGCCTCCTTGATCAAGCGCTTGGAGTGCATGTCGATGGCACGAATGATCTGGCGCAGCGCTATCAGCACTTCATCATGTTTTTCCATGGGGAACCGGGTCGTCAGGAGGATTTAAGGGGGCAAATTCTGCTCTTGCCAGAGGAAAACGTCAATATGGTTACGACTCTAATGGTTTATGTTCAAAGTATTTTTGTGTTAGTTTAGCCCCCTCTTTGCAGAATTAGCGCTGACATTTGAGGAGTGAAGATGACCAATGAACTGGATATCAAGACCCTGGTAAGTGGGTTGAAAGTGGTGCGTGTACGCTATGAACTGCCGGATACATCGGCTTTTGTACGCTACCAGCCCGCCTACGACGAAGACCCCAACAATCTGAAGGTCCATCACTATGATGGTGAGCTTCCCCTCTCTTGTAGTGAGACAGGTACTTTCAACCTAAAGGAGTTGGTCAACGAGTTGCGCTATGCCTATGTGCTGGTTCATCTCTTCCCCGACGAGAGTGCCATGAACTTCTACCTGACTGGCCTGGATACCGGTCTGGCGCAGCTGGAGTTCATCGGCGGCTCCTATGACTTCAACCGTCTCTGGATCACCAGTGGTATCTCCAACCTAGGCGTGCCCATGGCCATCTTCCTTGGCAAGCGTCATGCAGTGAATGGCCAACCGTCGGTTTCCCTGGTGGATCATCGCGAACAGGCGGCCGGCAAGCTGGTCTATCGCGCCATCGGCGGCGCCGGCGAGCACGTTGGCGAAGACTTTTTCAACCACGACTAAGGAGGCTGGATGCGAGCAAGCAAAGGGCTGTTGAAAGGCCTCAATCCCACCATGGCCATGACGGCACTCACCGTCATCACCCTGTTTCTGTTGTTCGGGGTCTTTGTTCCCGATACGGCCGCAGCCTGGTTTACCGGCGCCAAGGATCAGATCATTGCCGGGTTCAAGTGGTACTACATTCTGGTGGTCGCCCTGTTCCTGTTCTTCGCTGTCTATCTGATGTTCAGCCGTTTTGGCAACATCCGGCTGGGTGACGACGACCAGGTACCGGAGTTCGGCTACTTTGCCTGGTTTTCCATGCTGTTCAGTGCAGGCATGGGGATTGGACTGGTGTTCTGGAGCATCGCAGAGCCCATGTATCACCTGCAGGACAACCCCTTCATCACCGATGGCATGACTCCCGAGGCGGCCCAGGTCGCCATGCGCCTCACCTTCTTCCACTGGGGCCTGCACCCCTGGGCCATCTATGTGATCGTCGGTCTGTCGCTGGCCTTCTTCAGCTACCGCCGCAAGTTGCCGTTGGCGATCCGTTCCGTGCTCTACCCCATTCTCGGTGATCGCATCTACGGTTTCTGGGGCCATGCCGCCGACGTGCTGGCGGTATTCGGCACAGTGTTCGGGGTGGCGACTTCCCTTGGTCTTGGCGTCTCCCAGATGAATACCGGCCTCAACCAGATGTTCGGGATGGAAGTCTCGCAGGCCAATCAGCTGTGGCTGATCGGTGGCATCAGCCTGGTGGCCACCCTGTCGGCCGTCTCCGGTGTGGGGCGTGGGGTTAAGTTGCTCTCCGAGCTCAACATCTGGCTGAGTGTTTTCATTCTCGGCCTCTTTCTGGTGCTGGGCCCGACCACCTATATTCTCAACGCCTATGTGCAGAATATCGGTGACTACCTGCAGAACATCATTCAGCTGAGCTTCTGGACCAACACCGAAGCCAATGGCACCTCGGCCTGGCAGTCGAGCTGGACCGCCTTCTACTGGGGCTGGTGGATCGCCTGGGCGCCGTTCGTCGGCATGTTTATCGCCCGCATCTCCAAGGGTCGAACCATCCGCGAGTTCGTACTCGGCGTCTTGCTGGTGCCTTCCCTGCTCGGCATGCTGTGGCTCACCGTGTTTGGTGGCACCGCCATGAATCTGGAGCTGTTTGGCGATGGTGGCGTGGTGGCGTCCGTCAATCAGGACGTGACCCTGGCGCTCTACAAGACGGTGGATCTGCTGCACTGGGAGACCTTCGGCTGGATTGCCAAGGGGGTGTTGACCCTGCTGATCTGCACCTACTTCATCACCTCCAGTGACTCGGGCACCCTGGTCATCACGACTCTGCTCTCCATCGGGGATCAGGATCCTCCCGTGATGCACCGCGCCATCTGGGGGCTGGGCGAGGGCTTGGTAGCCGCCATCCTGCTGGTATCGGGCGGGCTGGCTGCCCTGCAGGCGGCCAGCATCATAGCCGCGCTGCCGTTCTCGGTGATCATGCTGGCCATGTGCTATTCGCTGATGCTGGGACTCAAGCAGGAGAGTCAGCGCCAGTTCGAGTATCGCCAGAACCTCAAGCGCCACGATGGCTCAACCCACATGAGCCTGCTGGACCGAATTGGTCCGGCCTGACGAGCGGATATCACAAAGGGGGCTCAGGCCCCCTTTGCATCGACAGCGGCCGTAACGACGTGTTTCCCCTATGGGAGTGCATCGTCGGTACGGCCGCTTTTTATTGGGTAGTTGTGGCCGGGAGCCTTACTCCTCGATAAAGGTCCACTCATCCTTGACCCGGCTGATGGCGTCGGTACGCCGCTTGGCCAGCTGGGCCCTGATCTCCTCTCCCTTGAAGCCTGCCGCAACAATCTCTTTCACCGGCACGGCTTGCGCGGCGGCCAGCGCCTCGGCCACATAATCCGGCTCGGCATAGACCCGTTCCTCGAAGCCGGTGCGACCGTGAAAATCGGCGCGGCAGGCATCGAGCAACTGGGCGAAACGCTCCGGTCTGCGCCAGGCGTCGGCCTTGTCGAACACCTTGAGCAGGGTGGCGGGTTTGAGTTCAAACGCGATATGGATGTGGGTGTGCAGATCGCTCACCAGCAGCGCCAGATCCCGGCACTCGTTGGGGACCCGAAAGCGCTGGCAGAAGTCGCGGATGAGGGGTAGCCCCTTCTGGCCATGGCCGTGATGGCTCGGCCAGAACTCCCTGGGCGTCAGCCCCTTGCCAAAGTCGTGGCAGAGGGCGGCGAAGCGCACTGTCAGTTCGGGGGAGAGGCGACAGGCCTGTGCCAGCACCATCATGGTGTGGATGCCGGTGTCGATCTCAGGATGCCACTTGGCGGGGGCGGGCACCCCGAACAGGGCGTCAAGCTCGGGGAACAGCGCCTTGAGGGCGCCGCACTCGCGCAATACCTCGAAGAACACCTGCGGTGTCGGGCCCAGCAACACCTTCTCCAGCTCCTTCCAGACCCGCTCCGGGGTGAGGTGGGCCAGCTCGCCTGCGGCCGTCATCTCGCTCATCAGGGCCAGGGTCTCGGGGGCAATCACGAATCCCTGGGCGTGGAAGCGAGCGGCAAATCGGGCCACCCGCAGGATGCGCAGGGGATCTTCGGCAAAGGCGGGGGAGACGTGGCGCAGCAGCCGGTTTTCCAGATCCCGGATACCGCCGTAGGGATCGTGGAGCTGGCCCTCTTCATCCTCGGCGATGGCATTGATGGTGAGATCCCGACGCAGCAGATCCTGCTCCAGAGTCACATCGGGGGCCGCATGGCAGACGAAGCCGGTGTAGCCCTGGCCCTGCTTGCGCTCGGTCCGGGCCAGAGCGTACTCCTGCTGGGTCTTGGGGTGGAGAAACACGGGGAAGTCGCGACCAACCTGGGTAAACCCCAGCGCCAGCATCTGTTCCACGGTGGCGCCCACCACCAGATGATCCCTGTCGCCCTGCGCCAGTCCCAGCAGCCGATCCCGTACTGCGCCCCCAACCAGATAAGTTTGCAAACCCTGTACCTCTTCAGCAATGATGGGGCCGAGTATATCGTCTTTGCGGCGGCTTTGCTGCCGGGGGCGAGGGAGGGAAAAAATCCCTCTGCGGCGCTTTGACTTCATCTGGGGGAGGCCTTACCCTGCCGCACACATGAGCGCTCGCCATACCCTCCGTCGCCTGTTGCAGGGCATGTCGGTATATGGTGAGCCGAAGGAGCCGGAGAGTTCCTTTTCATATCAGATACATGAGAACAATGTGAACCAATCAACCTTCGCTAGCCGGGTGCTGGACTGGTACCAGCTCCACGGCCGCAAGACCCTGCCCTGGCAGCAGGAGAAGACCCCCTATCGGGTCTGGGTCTCCGAAATCATGCTGCAGCAGACCCAGGTCGCCACTGTGATCCCCTATTACCAGCGCTTTATGGCGCGCTTTCCCGATGTGGTAGCGCTGGCAGATGCCCCCGTAGACGAAGTGCTGCACCACTGGACCGGTCTTGGCTACTACGCCAGGGCCCGCAATCTGCACAAGGCGGCCCGGCAGATCCGCGATCAGCATCAGGGGGTCTTCCCGGAGCAGTTTGACGAGGTGGTGGCCCTGCCGGGCATTGGTCGATCCACCGCTGGCGCCGTGCTCTCCCTCTCCCTCGGGCAGCCCCACGCCATTCTCGATGGCAACGTGAAGCGGGTGCTCACCCGCTGGCTTGCCCTGCCGGGCTGGCCTGGCCAGAAACAGGTGGAAAACGAGCTGTGGGAGATAGCGACCCGCCTCACCCCGAGGTTGGGGGTGGCCCAATACAACCAGGCCATGATGGACATGGGTGCCACCATCTGTACCCGCAGCAAGCCCGCTTGCGAGCGCTGTCCGGTGCGGGATGATTGCCAGGGGCTGTCGCAGGGCAAGCCCACCGACTACCCCAACAGCAAGCCCAAGAAGAGCATTCCTGCGCGCACCGGCATCATGCTGCTGATCCGCCACGGTGACGAACTGCTGCTGGAAAAACGTCCGCCACAGGGGATCTGGGGCGGACTTTATTGCTTCCCCCAGGTGGCATCGCTGGCCGAGGTCGACGGGGTGTTGCAGGGGCTGGGCCTCAATGGCAGCTGTTATCGGGAGCTGGAGGGTTTTCGCCACACGTTCAGCCACTTCCATCTCGATATCCAGCCGCTGCTGATAGAGACGGACAAGGCGCCGGCCCTGCGTCTCATGGAAGCGGATAACCGACTCTGGTATAACTTACGCCATCCTGCACAGGTGGGGCTGGCAGCCGCCACGGCCCGCCTGCTCGCCTATCCGGACTTACAACCACAGAGGTCAACATGAGCCGTACCGTATTTTGCCAACGTCTGAAAAAAGAGGCGCCGGGTCTCGATTTCCAACTCTACCCCGGTGAGCTCGGCAAGCGGATTTTCGACAACATCAGCAAGGATGCCTGGGCCGAATGGCAGAAGAAGCAGGTGATGCTGATCAACGAGAAGAAGCTCAACATGATGAATCTCGAGCATCGCCAGTTGCTGGAGAAAGAGATGGTCAGCTACCTGTTTGACGCGGGTGAAGTCCAGATCGACGGTTATACCCCTCCCAGCCAGTGAGCTGAGAGAGCGTAAAACGGTTATCCCCTCCTGGTACAAGCCAATAAGTGACGGGCGGCCCGGCCGCCCGGTTTGAGGATCCTATGGGCCGAATTCTTTGGCTGCTGTGTGCCTTGCTGTTTCTCTCTGCCTGCTCATCCTCTCCCAAGCCCAGCGGGAGCGACGATGATGATCTGGTCAACGGCAAGGACATTCGCGGTTTTGAACACATGATCAGCGCGCTTTCCCATAACGTGAACGAGATATGGGGGCGGGAGGCGCTGTTTGCGGGCAAGTTTGACTACGTCAAATACACGGATCAGTACAAGAGCCGGGCCCACATCGACTTTTCCACCGGTCACATTATGGTGGAGACGGTCTCCGGGATTGAGCCCCGTGCCCACCTGCGTCGCGCCATCATCGAAACCCTGCTGACGCCGGACGATCCGGCGGAAGTGGATCTCTACTCGGATCGGGAGATCATGCCCGGTGGCGAGCCGTTTCTTTATGGGCAGGTGCTGGACAACCAGGGGCAACCGATCCGCTCCACTTGGCGGGCCGAGCGCTATGCCGACTATCTGCTCAACACGGCGATGAAGAAACGCACCCTGGGGATCCGCAACATCTTCTTCATCGATATCCCCATGGTGGCCAACCATGAGGATAAACGTGGCTACAAGTACGCCAGCATCATCCGGGAGGCATCCCGCAAGTACGGTGTTGCCGAGAGCCTGATCTACGCGGTGATCAAGACGGAGAGCAGCTTCAACCCCTATGCGGTGAGCCATGCCAACGCCTATGGCCTGATGCAGGTGATCCCGGCCACCGCCGGACGCGATGTCTATGTGCGGGTCAAGGGCAAGAGCGGTCAGCCGACCCGGGAAGACCTGTTCAATCCCGCCTACAACATAGATGTGGGGACGGCCTATCTGCACCTGCTGCAGACCGTCTATCTGGCGGATATCCAGGATCCCCAGTCCCGTCGCTATGCGGTGATCTCCGCCTACAACGGTGGCGCCGGTGGTGTGCTCAACACTTTCTCCAGCGATCGCAAGGCGGCGCCGGGCCGGATCAACCAGCTTTCCCCCGAGGCTGTCTATCAGGTACTGACCGAGCAGCATCCCAAGGCGGAGGCGCGCCGTTACCTCTACAAGGTCAATCAGGCCGAAAAGGGGTTCAAACGATCCTTTGCCAGGCAGGCGGGATAACCGGCAATAACGACAAAGGGCGCTTGATATCAAGCGCCCTTGTTGGTTCTGACTGGCATGGTGTTGCCATTATTTACCGATGAAGCCACCTTTGGCCTGGGGAGCCGCGCCCACCTTCTCCAGTGATTCCACTTCTACCTCGGTCTTGTTCCAGCTGTGGTCTACTTCACCGCGGATGCGGATCAGGTCATCCGGACCCACTTCGACGCCACGCCATACGTCCTGATCCACTTCGACTTCTACCTCGCCGCTGGCATCACGGAACAGGTAGTTTTCGTCGCCCAGGTGTTTGACCAGCTTGCCTTCCAGAGTGGCCCAGCTGTCATCAGCCAAGTCTTTCAGTTGCGCGACGGAAACCTTGTTCTGCTCCTGGGGGCCGGTGTAGGCCGCCATGGCGAAAGAAGAGACAGACATCAGGGCCACCAGTCCGATTACGCTTGCTTTGTTCATTTTTATGCTCCTGTCGTTGGTATGGGGCCATTTTGGCGAGGCAGGCGTGAAACAAGCGTGAAAGAACGGCACTTTTTGCCGACGAATGAGAGCGCAATCGATTTAATCGCACAGCTCGGCGTGTTCAATTTCATTTGAATCTGTAATCTGTCGTCTGGTTAGTAAGGGGCTGGTTCGACGCATTCCCGACGTCGTTGCGGCTTGAGGACGAGTTGCGGGCTCTGCCTGCTCAATCAATGAGAATAACAATATGAAAAAATGGCTTGTTTGTTTATTGGGGTTACTGGCGCTGACTGCTCAGGCGGTGGAGCACCCGAGCTTTTCCCGGATCGTGATGTTTGGTGACAGCCTCTCGGACACCGGCAAGATGTACAAGAAGATGAAGGGGTATCTCCCCTCCAGCCCTCCCTATTACGAGGGGCGTTTCAGCAATGGCCCGGTCTGGTTGGAACTGTTGCGAGACGAACACTTCCCCGGGCTTCAGCTGGCTAACGAGGCTGAAGGTGGGGCGACGGCGGTGGCCTACAACAAGCTGGGCTGGCTTAACTTCTGGGCCTGGGATCCCAAGTATCAGGTGATCAACAACCTCGACTACGAGATCGATCAGTTCCTGGCGAAGGACAGCTTGCGTCCCGACGATCTGGTGGTGATCTGGGTGGGGGCCAACGACTATCTGGCCTATGGCTGGAATCAGGAGAAGGATGCCGATCGGGTGATCGAGACCATCCGCCTGGCATCCAACCGACTGGTACTTAACGGGGCGCAGCAGATCCTGCTGTTCAACATCCCGGATCTGGGCAGAACTCCATCCGCCAACAGCATGAAGGTAGTGGATCAGGTACGCCACGTAGCCAGCTATCACAACCAGCGGCTGCTCAATCTCTCGCGCGAGCTGGCCCCCCTTGGCATCGTCAAGATGTTCGAAGTGGACAAGCAGTTTGACGAGATGGTCGGTGATCCCCAGAAATTCGGGCTGAGCGACATCGAGCACGCCTGCTATGGCGGCGGGTATCTATGGAAGCCCTTCTCCGATGCGAGCGAGGCGCCAGCCTTGAGCGTCCCAGAGCGTCTGGCGGTGGCCGGCAACCCGATCCTGGCCCAGGCTGTCGTGAGCCCGCAAGCGGCCCGCAGTGCGGCAGCCCGGAACTGCGATGAGCACATGTTCTGGGATCAGGTGCATCCAACCGCGACAGTGCACAAGGCGATGGGGGAGCGGGTCGCCGCTTTCATCGAACAGCATTACGAGTTTATTCGTCGCTGATCTGCGATCTGTAAACACCGGTGCGGGGCCAACCTCATGTTGGCCCCGCATTTTTATGGTCCTCTTTCCTTTGCCGCTTACATGTCACAACTTTGTCTAAAAATCAGACGCTTGTGCTGTGTTTGTGAACGTTTCTGGGTTATGGTGTTTTTTGTTAATTGGTATCAAGCACTTGAAAATGGACTAACGTTAATATGCTGCGATCGCAGTCGATGTGGTCGTGCCCATAAGATGGGGTGGTATCAAGCAACCCCTCCTACATAAAGTTGCAGAGGCTAAAACATGAAAAAGTCATTGATTACCTTGTTGGTTACCGGCTTGCTCGCGGCCAATGCCCAGGCTGCAGGCCAAGACAACACCTGGTATGGCGGTGCCAAGCTGGGTTGGTCCAACTTCTACGGCATTGATGAAAGCAACAATTTTACCCTTGGCGATGAAACCAACGATGCACTGGGTGCCGGTGCTTTTGCCGGTTATCAGGTCAACCAGAATCTGGGTATCGAGCTGGGTTATGACTACCTGGGCAAATACAAGTATGACGCTACCACTGCCGCCGGTACTGCCTTCGGCGATAGCGTGAAGTCCCAGTTGGCTCAGCTGACCCTGAAGCTGGGTTTCCCGGTCACCGAGAGCCTGGATCTCTACGGTCGTATCGGTGGTGGTTATGGTTGGGCTGACAGCGAACGTTTCGACAGTGACAGCCGTTTCGTCGTCGTCGGAGCCCTGGGTGCCGAGTACGCTTTCAACCGTGACTGGGCCGCCCGTCTCGAATATCAATACTCAACACCTTATGGCAGCCGTGAAGACACGGGCGTGCGCATGGACAACGGTCTGCTCTCGCTGGGTGCCGTTTACCGCTTCGGTCAGGTCGCTCCCGTGGTTGCTGCACCAGCGCCCGAGCCGGCTCCCGAGCCCGTGATGGTCGAGAAGCAGTTCACCCTGAGCTCCGATGTGCTGTTTGACTTCAACAAGGCCACTCTGAAGCCGGAAGCGGGTCAGGCGCTGGACTCCCTCTATAGCCAGATTGAAGAGGCCCGACCCAAGGATGGGGTGGCAACCGTGATCGGTTACACCGACCGTATCGGTTCCGATACCTATAACCAGAAGCTCTCCGAGCAGCGTGCCCAAAGCGTAGCCAACTACCTGGTCGGCAAGGGTATTCCCGCCTCCAAGGTCAATGTGGAAGGTCGTGGCGAGTCCTCACCGGTCACCGGGGACAGCTGCGTCAGCAAGTCCAAGCGTGAGCTGATCGTCTGCCTGGCACCGGATCGTCGTGTTGAAGTGAAGGTGGAAGGGGTAGCCGAGGTTCAGGAGTAATTTCCTGATCCTGACCTGAACTAGCGGGACTGTGCGAGCAGCCTCATATTGAATAGCCAAAAGCCAGTCAATTCAATTGACTGGCTTTTTTGTTGATGGTGACGAGCAGATGGCAAGACATCAGGACGGGAGTGGCATCACCCGGTTGCGGCCCAGATCCTTGGCCTTGTAGAGCATCTTGTCGGTGCGCTCGACCAGGCTGTCGACACCCTCCTGGCCATTGTGCTCCGCCACTCCGAATGAGGCGGTGATGTGGTCGATGCGACGTCCAGATTTGCGATCCAGTACCGACATTCGCTCGATGGCGCGCCGGATACTTTCCGCCATCTGTCTGCTGAGTGCCAGATTGCGATGGGGCACCAGCAGGGCAAACTCCTCGCCGCCGAGACGATAGGCCGTTACCCCCTCCTTGCAGGCATCGCGCAGCCGCTTGCTGAAAGCCCGCAGCACCTGATCCCCCAGCAAGTGACCATACTCGTCATTGAAGTTCTTGAACCTGTCGATATCGGCCAGGATCAGCGAGAAGGGGTGCTTGCTGCGAATCAATCCTTCCAGTTCGAAATCGAAGGCGCGCCGGTTGAGCAGGTTGGTGAGGGCGTCCTCGTTGGCCAGTTTTCGAGTCTCGTTGAGCGCCTCACGCAGCTCCTTGATCTCTTTCTCGGCATTGCTGAGCTGGTTGCGAAAGTGCATGGTGGACATGCGCACATCGCGGGATTCGCGCACCAGATCCCGCAGGATCCCCATGGTGTCCTCCAGACTCAACCCCTCGTCGTCGATCTTGCTCAGCTTGTCGAAGCTCTTGTCGAGCATCTCCTGAAACAGGCCGGTATCAGAAATGGCATCCTGCATCGAGTGACCCAGCTCGTTGGCCATGGCGGCGAGGCTGAGTTTCATCGCCTCCATCTGCTGCTCATCCTGGGCGGCGAGGTGCTGGTGATAGAGGCGCTCGCAGGTGGTCAGCGAGCAGGTGCCCTGAAGCTTGATGGCCTGATCGATGGCCTGGTTGAGCTCGGGCATGCTGGCCGATACATAGTTGTACCAGAGATGATAATTGTCAGGTGTGGTGGGGATTTGGTACTTGATCATCAGGGGAACCGCCTGTTTGAGATAGGCGGCTGACTGGGCAAAAGTGTCCTTACTCATGAGTTCTGTGTCTCACATACCGGCAAACTGAGGAGAGTATGACAGAGAGAGTGGCCAAAAGGCAGCCGATGGATGCCATTCGCCCCCCCCTCCGATATAATGGCACCGTTACCACCAATCCTAAGGCCTGCTTATGTCTCAAAAAGATCCTTTCCTCGAACGCGAGGCCGAAAAATACGAGAATCCCATCGCCAGCCGAGAGCTGATTCTTGACCTCATCAAGGGCCATGAAAAGCCCATGTCCCGTGAAGAGTTGGCCAAGGTCCTCAAGCTGACCGATGAAGAGCCGTTGGAAGCCTTGCGTCGTCGCCTGCGCGCCATGGAGCGCGACGGGCAACTGGTATTCACCCGCAACCAATGTTACGCCCTGCCGGATCGCCTGAATCTGGTCAAAGGCTATGTGCTCGGCCACAAGGATGGCTTCGGTTTTCTGCGTCCGGAAGGTGGTGGTCCGGATCTGTTCCTGAACAATCGCGAGATGCAGCGCCTGATGCACGGCGACTACGCCTTGGTGCAGCCAACCGAGATTGACCGCAAGGGCCGTCAGGAGGCGCGTCTGGTGCGCCTGCTCAAGGCCCGCGAGGCGGACATCGTCGGCCGTTACTTCGTCGAGAACGGCGTCGGTTTCGTGGTACCCGACGACAGCCGCATCGGCCAGGACATCATCATCCCGGAAGGGGAGAACAAGGGCGCGCGTCAGAGCCAGGTCGTGGTCGTGCGCATCAACCAGCGCGCCACCGCCCGTTTCAACGCGGTCGGTACCGTATTGGAAGTGCTGGGTGAGAACATGGCCCCCGGCATGGAGATCGAGATCGCCCTGCGTACCCACGGCATTCCCCACACCTGGCCGGAAGAGGTGACCAAAGAGGTCGCCGGTCTGGGTGAAGAGGTGCCGGAGAAGGCCAAAGAGGGGCGCATCGATCTGCGCGCCCTGCCGCTGGTCACCATCGACGGGGAAGATGCCCGCGACTTCGATGATGCCGTCTTCTGTGAAGCCAAGCGCGGCGGTGGCTGGCGCCTGTGGGTCGCTATCGCCGACGTTTCCGCCTACGTGAAGCCGGGCACGGCCCTCGACACCGAGGCCTACCAGCGCGGCAACTCGGTCTACTTCCCCGAGTTTGTGGTGCCCATGCTGCCGGAGGTACTCTCCAATGGCCTCTGCTCGCTCAACCCACAGGTAGATAGGCTCTGCATGGTGTGCGAGATGACCATCTCCGCCGCTGGCCGCATGTCCGGCTACAAGTTCTACGAAGCGGTGATGAACTCCCACGCCCGCATGACCTACACCAAGGTGGCGGCGATCCTGGATGGCGATCCCAAGTTGCGCCAGCAGTACGAGCCGCTGGTGGGTCACATCGAGGAGCTCAACAACCTCTACAAGGCGCTCAAGCATGCCCGCCATCAGCGCGGTGCGGTGGAGTTCGAGAGCGAAGAGACCCGCTTCATCTTCAACGCCCAGCGCAAGATCGACCGCATCGTGCCGCTGGTGCGCAACGACGCCCACAAGATCATCGAAGAGTGCATGATCCAGGCGAACGTGGCCGCCGCCCGCTACATCGAGAAGAACGAGGCTGCCGCCCTGTTCCGGGTGCACGACCGCCCGGGCGAGGAGCGCCTGACCGGCTTCCGCGACTTCCTGGCCGAGCTGGGCCTGGAGCTCAAGGGAGGCCTGGAGCCCGAGCCGAAGGACTTTGCCGAGTTAGCTGCCAAGTTCGAGGGGCGTCCGGATGCGGAGCTGCTCTCCACCATGCTGCTGCGCTCCATGCGTCAGGCCATCTATCAGGCCGACAACATAGGTCACTTCGGTCTGGCCTTGAAGTCCTACGCTCACTTCACCTCGCCGATCCGTCGCTACCCCGACCTCATTCTGCACCGCGCGATCAAGTATCAGACCGCCAAGGAGCAGCAGGCCAACCTGCGCCACAAGTGGACTCCGAGCGGTGGCTACCACTACCAGCTGGAAGAAGTGGACCCGATGGGCGAGCACTGCTCCATGACCGAGCGCCGTGCCGATGACGCCACTCGCGACGTGGCAGACTGGCTCAAGTGCGAGTACATGCTGGATCACGTGGGTGACGAGTTCGACGGCGTCATCGCCAGCGTCACCGGCTTTGGCTTCTTCGTGCGTCTGGCCGAGATCCACATCGACGGTCTGGTGCACGTCAGTACCCTCACCAACGACTACTACCAGTTCGACCCGCTGCACCAGCAGCTGATCGGCGAGAACTTCCGCCGCCGCTACCGTCTGGGTGACAAGGTGCGGGTCAAGGTGATGGGCGTGAACCTGGACGATCGCAAGATCGACTTCGTGATGGTGGAAGAGCCCCTCAAGATCACCGGCAAGAACGCCAAGCAGGCGGTGCGCAAGATGGCCGAGATCAAGAAGGAGAAGGCCAAGAGCGCCGAGCGCCACGAAAAGCGCAAAGAGAAAGAGGGCAAGGATAACGGCAAACCCGCCAAGGGCGGCCGTGCCAAACCCAGCAACAGACGACCGGGCAAGAAGGCTCGCGACAAGGCCAAGAGCACTAAATGAGTACTGAACTGATCTACGGCATTCACGCTGTATCCGCGCTGCTGGAGCGCACCCCCGAGCGCTTCATCGAGGTGTGGGCCCTCAAGGGCCGCGATGATGAGCGGCTGCAGCCCCTGCTGGCCGAGCTGGATGCGCTCGGCCTCAAGGTGCAGAGCGTGAACCGCAAGACCCTTGATGACAAGGCAGAGGGCAACAATCACCAGGGCATCATGGCCCGGGTGAAGGAGGCGCCCAAGCTGGCCGAACACGATTTGGCCAGCCTGCTGGACGGCTTGGCGGTGCAAGAGACCGCCCCCTTCCTGCTGGTGCTGGACGGGGTGACCGATCCGCACAACCTCGGCGCCTGCCTGCGCAGTGCCGATGCGGCCGGGGTGCACGCGGTGATCGTGCCGCGCGACAAGGCCACCGGGCTGACCCCGATCGTGCGCAAGGTCGCCTGTGGCGCCGCCGAAGTGGTGCCGCTCATTCAGGTCACCAACCTGGCCCGCAGCCTGCGCGAGCTGCAGGAGCGTGGCGTCTGGCTGGTCGGCACCGCCGGTGAGGCGGATCACGACCTCTATCAGGCCAAGCTGACCGGCCCGATGGCGCTGGTGATGGGGGCCGAAGGCAAGGGCATGCGTCGCCTCACCCGCGAACATTGCGACGAGCTGGTGAGCATCCCGATGGCAGGGGCGGTATCGAGCCTCAACGTCTCTGTAGCTACCGGCGTCTGCCTGTTCGAAGCCGTGCGTCAGCGCCGTGCCTGACATGATGGACAGACCTCCCTTTCGCTGGGAGCAGGTCATGAATGAGCAGGAGGCCGCGCGCCTCCTCTCTTTTGCCCGCTCGCTGACGCTTGCCACCAAAAACTACCTCTGGCATGCAGGGGACAACCCGGATCTGCTGGTCAGGGTGGAACAGGGGCTGCTGCGTGCCCGAGTGGTGCTGGCGGATGGCCGCGAGTACATCAAGGAGTTCTACTGGGAGGGGGACGAGTTTCTCGACTTTCACCACCTGCTGAGCGGTGAGCCGGCCCGCTACAGCGTGGAGGCGTTGGAGCCCTGTCGGCTCTTGCTGTTCAATCTGGCCGATCTGCGTACTCTCTCCTGCTGGCCCGCCTGGTACCGGCATCTGCTGGCGGTGCAGCTGCGCATCAAGGAGGAGAAGGAGCTGCTGCTCCTGACCGAGAGCCCTCAGGCCCGCTATCAGCACTTTCTGCGCAGTTTTCCCGCGCTGGAGGCCAGGGTGCCCGATCACCAGATCGCCGCCTACCTCGGCATCACCCCCATCAGCCTGAGCCGCATTCGCAAACGGCTGAAAGCAATTAACAAAGGTTAATGCCGGCTGGCCGTGCCCGGATTATGCTGGCCGTTCGAATCGAGATGGAGTCGCCGATGAACTGGATCCTGAAGCCCTGGTCTGAACTGACCACTGACGAGTTGTACGAGTTGCTGGCCCTGCGCGCTGAGGTGTTCGTGGTGGAGCAGACCTGCCCCTTCCAGGATTTGGATGGATTGGATCGCCGCGAGGGAGTGTGGCACCTGCTCGGTTATCGCGGGGATCTGCTGGCAGCCTATGCCCGGGTCATTGCACCCGGGATCGGGGATGACAGCGGCGCCGCCATCGGCCGGGTCGTTACGTCGCCGAGGGCAAGGGGCGATGGCCTTGGCCATCAGCTGATCGGAGAGGCAGTGAAGGCGTGCGAGGTGCGCTGGCCGGCCCACAGCATCTGGCTGGGGGCACAGGCCCATCTGCAGGGCTTCTATGGCCAGCACGGTTTTGTGGCGGAAGGGGAGGGCTATCTCGAAGACGATATACCCCATATCGGGATGCGCAAAGTCGCAGTCTGACCGTCAGTCAAGGTGATGTATTATGCAGAAGGGCCATCCCGCGGGATGGCCCTTCTCTTTATCGCTAGGCGATCACTTCTTCTTTTTCTTCTTGGCGGACTTCTTCTTGTCGACCGGCTTTTTCTTCTTCACCGGCACCCGCGCCTCTTTGTGCTTGGGGCGTAGCTCATCGATCACCCGACGCTTGAGGCGCTCCTCGGTGTAGCGCTCGATCTTGGCGACCATGGCCATGTCGTGGGCTTCTACCAGGCTAATGGCACAGCCACGGTTGCCGGCGCGGCCGGTACGGCCGATACGGTGGACGTAGACATCGGCGCCGTAGGGCATGTCGTAGTTGATGACATGGCTGACGTTTGGCAGGTCGATGCCACGGGCGGCCACGTCGGTGGCGATGAGGAAGGGCACTTCCCCTTCATGGAACTTGCGGATCGACTCGATGCGCTTGCTCTGCTCCATCTCGCCGCGGATCCAGGCGCAGGAGACTCCCGCTGCCTGCAGCTGGCCGGAGAGCTCCGCCAGCCGCTCACGAGTCTTGACGAAGATGATGGCCTTCTGGGTTTCCGGGTTTTTCAGGATATGCACCAGCAGGGCCAGCTTGTGAGTGGCGTCGTCGGCCAGATGGATCCACTGGGTGATGGGACGACGCTCGCTGCGCGGCGGTTCGGCATGCAGCTCTACCGGATCCTTGAGGATCTCGCTCGCGAACTTCTCAAGGCCAGCCCCTTCCAGGGTGGCGGAGAACAGCATGGTGTGCTTGCGATAGCGCGCCTCTTCCACGATGCGGTTCACATCCTTGATGAAGCCCATATCCAGCATGCGATCCGCTTCGTCCAGCACCAGTACTTCGATGTCGTGGCTCTCGAACTCCTCTTTCTCGATGTACTCGAGCAGGCGGCCCGGGGTGGCGACGACGATGTCGGTGGTCTTGGTCAGGGCGGGCAGCTGCTCTTCATGGCTGACGCCGCCGATGATGGTTTCGATGCTGAGGTTGGTGTGGGCCGCCAGCGCCTTGGCGTGGGCGGTCACCTGCAGGGCCAGTTCACGGGTCGGGGTCAGCACCAGCATGCGGCAGGGGCCAGGCTTGCGGCGCGGGAAGTCCAGCAGGTGCTGGAGTGCCGGCAGCAGGAATGAAGCCGTCTTGCCGGTGCCGGTTGGTGCGGATGCCAGAATATCGCGGCCGTCCAGGGCTGGCTCCAGCACCATCTGCTGGATGGTGGTGGGGCGGGTGAATCCCATCTCGGCCAAGGCCCGGTTGAGGGCGGGATGCAGGTCGAAATCATCAAAGGACTGGCTCATGGCAATACTCGGTCATTTAAGGAAACGGCAGATTATAGGCGATTATCTCGTCGGCTCCTATGGCGAGAGTGGGTTAGCCGTTATAATCCCCCACCATTTTTTCGGATGACGGGGGCCAGATGGGGCGTAGCCGCGGATTTACCTTCAAGCAGTTCCATGTCGATCATGACCGCTGTGCCATGAAAGTCGGTACGGACGGCATCTTGCTGGGAGCCTGGGCCCCGGTCGCCAACGTCCGCCGGGTGCTGGATATCGGGACCGGCAGCGGTCTGATCGCACTGATGCTGGCCCAGCGCAGCAGATCTGACTGTGTCATCGATGCGGTCGAGCTGGATAATAATGCGGTGAACCAGGCCAGGGACAATGTGACTGCCTCCCCCTGGGCGGCGCGCATCAAGGTCATTGAGAGCGCCATTCAGGAGTATCAGGCAGCGCCTTATGATCTCATCGTCTCGAACCCCCCCTACTTCGTGGCAGGCCAGGCATTCAGCGATCCGGCGCGGGCGCTGGCCCGTCATACCGGCGCCCTCGACAGCCATGGATTGCTGGCAGCAAGCAACCGTCTGCTGGCGCCTTCCGGTGAATTGGCGCTGATTGTGCCGACCGCCATGGCGGATGAAATTTTATGCATTTCGGCAGATTATGATCTGCATGCCGTTTGTTATACAGCTGTTATCACCAGGGCTGGAAAAGAGGCAAATCGTGTTTTATTGCGGCTTGGCAGAGGATTAAACAGGTGTGACAGGGGTGAAATTGTGATCCATTCTGCTGATGGAACCTATTCCGACAGATACATCCAACTGACCAGCCCCTTCTATTTGAAGATGTAAATTTCGTCTTGAACTATTTTTTCACGCCATTATGCTGGTTGCAGATCGAGCGCCCGCTCCAGACCAGCGAAAATCACTGGTTGTGATGAAAAAACACGCGGCGCTCTTTTTTTTACCCACCTGAACACACCCGGTCAGCGACCGATAAAAACTATAACAAGCAATAAGTTACAAGACAGACGAGGTTGAACTTGACGAAATCACTCACATTGTCCGATGTACTCGGATTGGGGTTTATGACCTTCGCCTTCTATCTGGGCGCCGGTAATATCATCTTCCCGCCGTTGGCCGGTTACATGGCCGGTGAGCATCTCTCTCTGGCGATGCTGGGCTTCCTGGTGACCGCGGTCGGTCTGCCACTCATCACCATCATTGCCGTGGCCAAGGCCGGCAACGGTTGGGCCGGCATGACCAAGCTGCTGCCTGCCGGCGTGGCGACCGCGCTGGCCGTCGCCATCTACATCATCATTGGTCCGGCCTTTGCCGCACCCCGTACTGGCCTGGTAGCCTACGAGATGGGTCTCAAGCCTTTCATCGGTGACATGGGTCAGGCCGGCCTTGCCGCCTATACCGTGATCTTCTTCGGGCTGGCCATCGTGGTTTCCCTGAACCAGGGCAAGCTGATGGATGCCATCGGCAAGTTCCTGACTCCGGTGCTGATGGTGCTGCTGCTGGCGCTGGCTATCGGTGTCTTTGTCGCCCCGCAAGGCGCCATGCCGGATGCGACCGGTGACTACCAGAACAGCCCCTTCGTGAAGGGGATCCTGGAAGGTTACAACACCATGGATACCCTGGCTTCCCTGATGTTTGGTGCGCTGATCGTGGATCTGCTGCGCCAGAAGGGCATCAATGACTATCAGGGTCAGTTCAAGTATCTGGCGATCGCCGGCCTGATCTCGGCCGTGGGTCTGTCCGTGGTGTATGTCTCCCTGTTCCAGCTGGGTAATACCGCTGCGGGCGTGGCGACTGACGTCAGCAACGGCGGCGCCATCGTCAACGCCTACGTGCTGAGCCTGTTCGGCCAGCCGGGTCAGTTCATTCTGGCAGCCATCATCACTCTGGCGTGTTTCACCACTGCGGTCGGCCTCATCTCCGCCTGCTCCGATTTCTTCCATAACCTGACCGGTATGGCTTACAAGAAACTGGTGGTGTTGCTGGGAGCCATCTGCGCTGTGGTGGCCAACGTGGGTCTGAGCCAGCTCATCAGCCTCTCCATCCCGGTACTGGTTGCCATCTATCCGGTGGCCGTGGCCCTGGTGCTGGTCACTTTCCTGAAAGGTTACTTCGGTCGTCCCCGCCTGGTGTTCCGCGGTGTGCTGATCGTCGCCTTCCTGTTCGGCTGCCTGGATGGTCTGGGTGCTGCCGGCATGAAGATGGATGCCTTCGCCTTCCTGCCGCTGTTCGACAAGGGCCTGGCCTGGTTGATGCCGACCCTGCTGGCCTGTGTGGTAGGCATGGTGGTGCGCCCGAGCGAGAAGCTGGCTGCCGAAGCTGCCTGAATCTCGCCACTGAAATAAACAAAAAGGCCAGCATCAGCTGGCCTTTTTGTTGTCTGGTTTTTGAACCTGACCGGTTGGGAGGGTCAGATCCTCGGGCCCGTTTCGGGCTTGCCATCCATGCCATACCAGTGGGCCGCCACCCGTCCGGCATGCCACTCGAAAGTGCCCCAGGGTTTTTGGGCCTGCCAGCGGGGGAAGTTGATCACCACCCGGTTATCCTCGTACTTGTAGAGCGAGGTGCTGATCTGGATATCGGAGAGGATCAGCAGCAGGGCCCAGCAGATGAAAATCCATTTCAGTGCTTTCCACATAGAGGTTACTCGAAGCAGATTTCGATGGTGGCACGGCCATATTCGGATTCGAATGGCATCATAATCTTGGTGCCGTCGGCGCGGTGGGAGATGGTGTGGTTGGGGCCCGAGACGATGATGGGGGTGGCCATGTCGAACTCGTAACCCTTCTCACCCAGCATGCGCTTGGCGCCACCGGTGACCATGTTGGTGATCTCGCCCACCATGTCGGTCACTTCCTCGTTGATGTTGGCAGGGGCTTCACCCAGCATGCGGCGCATGATCTCCAGCGCCAGCCCCTTCTCGAAGCTGATGGAGAGGGAACCGCGGGTCTGCGGACCCACCATGCCGATGAGGCCGGAAACATCGCCACGGGCCAGTTCATCCATCTTGCGTTTCGGTTTGCCCGGTTTGAGTTCCAGCTGTGCCATGGTCGAGAGCACATTGAGCAAAGAGAGCAGGAACGGGTTTACAAAATCAGCCTTCATGATGACTTCCTACAGTGGGCGTACAGCGGGCACATTGGCCATGTGCCTCAATTGTCTTATTGGTAATAGTAAAGCCATGCTGGTGGGCCTGCTCTGAAAACGCGCTGTCGATGGCCGCATCATGCAGCTCCACCACATCCCCGCACTGGTCGCAGATGAGCAACTGCATCGGATGGGCGTGATCGAAGTGACAGCAGAAGATAAAGGCGTTGAGCGACTCCACCTTGTGGGCAAACCCCTGTTCGAGCAGAAAATCGAGTGCCCGGTAGACGGTGGGGGGCTTGGCATTGGCTTCCGTCTGTTGCAGCTGGGCCAGCAGGTCGTAGGCGCTGATGGCATTGCCGTGGGCCGCCAGCAGGCGAAACACCTGGCGACGTGTCGGGGTGAAGCGGATCCCTCTTTGTATACAGAGTCGTTCGGCCCGTTGTAAAAGTTGGTCTTGATTCATGATCGCGCAAATACCCTTTCTATTAGGCGGATACTATCACAGGGCCCCGCATGGCGCGGCGACAAAATTCATTTTCTGGGGCTGCTTCACGTTGTGATAATATCCGCCCCTTTGTTAAGCCAACCCGGATAATTCTTATGCAGGCGCAGCGTTTTTCCATCGCCCCCATGCTGGACTGGACCGATCGGCATTGCCGTTATTTTCATCGACTGATGAGCCGTCAGACCTTGCTCTATACCGAAATGGTGACCACGGGCGCCATCATCCACGGCAAGGGAGATTATCTGGGCTACAGCGAGCAGGAGCACCCCATCTCCCTGCAACTGGGAGGCAGCAATCCGGCCGATCTCGCCCACTGTGCCAAGCTGGCCCAAGAGCGCGGCTATGACGAGGTGAACATCAACGTTGGCTGCCCCTCCGATCGGGTACAGAACGGCCGCTTCGGCGCCTGCCTGATGGGCGAGCCCGCCCTGGTGGCCGACTGCGTCAAGGCGATGCGTGACGTGGTGGATATTCCGGTGACGGTGAAAACCCGCATCGGCATCGACGATCAGGACTCCTACGAATTTTTGCAGGCCTTCATCGAGCAGGTGCGCGACGCCGGCTGTGACACCTTCATCGTGCACGCCCGCAAGGCATGGCTGAGTGGCCTGAGTCCGCGGGAGAACCGCGAGATCCCGCCCCTCGACTACCCCCGTGTCTATCGACTCAAGCAGGAGTATCCCGAGTTGACCATCGCCATCAATGGTGGCGTGACCTCCATGGAGCAGACCCTTGAGCATCTGCAGCATGTGGATGGTGTCATGATGGGACGCGAGGCTTACCAGAACCCTTATATTCTGGCGCAGGTGGACAACCGGGTGTTTGGCCTGGCGGGCGAGGTGCCAAGCCGCCACGAGGTGGTGCGCATGATGCTGCCCTACATGGAGCAGGAGCTGGCCAAGGGTAACTACCTCTCCCACATGACCCGTCACATGCTGGGTCTGTTCCAGAACATGCCGGGGGCTCGCGCCTGGCGTCGCCATCTCAGCGAGAATGCCTGCCGGCCGGGAGCCGATACCCAGGTGGTGCTGGATGCCATGGCCAAGGTGCCGGAGTTTGCCGACGCAGATGCCGCCGAGTAACCCTCGGTCTGCGAGTGGCTCAAAGAGAAAGCGCGTCCATGGACGCGCTTTTTTTATGCCTGACGAATAGCCTCAATGCCTGAACTGGTTGATCAGACGGGAGAGATCCTGCAACCGCTCCACCAGCAGGGTGATGCCGTCGAGGGCCTGTTTGCTGTTGTCGGCGGTATGGCTGGCCAGCTGGTGGATCTGGTGCACCCCCTGATCCAGGGTCGATGTCACATCCGCCTGCTGGCTCACGGCCTGGGCTATTTCGTCGCTGGTGCGCGTCACCTGACCCAGCATACGGTTGATCCGATCCAGCACATCGGCCGTGGTGCCGGCATGCTGCTGGCAGCGCTCCGAGGTTTGTGCCCCCTGGGTCATGCCGTCCGAGAGCTGGCTGGTGGTCTGTTGCAGCGCCTGGATCATCTGGTGGATCTCGCCGGTGGAGGCGCGGGTCTTCTGGGCCAGGGCTCGGACCTCGTCGGCCACCACGGCAAAACCGCGCCCCTGTTCCCCGGCGCGGGCCGCCTCGATGGCTGCGTTGAGGGCGAGCAGGTTGGTCTGATCGGCGATCTGGCCGATCACCTCCAGGATGCCGCTGATCTTCTGGCTGTCATGGGTCAGTTGCGCCAGCACGGCGTGGTTGGCGTCCAGCTCCCGATGCAACTGATTGACGGCATCCCGGGTGGTGGCCAGCGCCTGCCGACCTTCGGTGGAGACTTGCTGCACCTCGGCTACCAGCTCGCTTGCCTCCTGGGCACTGTGGGCGACGTCCCGGATCGAGTGGCTCAACTCCGTGATGGCGCTGGCCATCTGTTCACTCTGGGCACGCTGTTGCTGCAGGTGGGTGTCAATGGTCTGGATATTGCCCCTGTCATCCTCCGCCGCCTGCAGGATCTGCTGGTTGGTATCGGCAGAGCGCCCGACCACGGCTTTCAGCTCCGCCTGTTTCATCTTAAGGGCCAGCTCTATGATGGCCAGAGAGTCCCGACGCCGGGTGTAAAGTACCTGGCAGAGCCGGGTGCCCTGGGCATCACCAGCCAGTGTCTGCAGATGGCCGAGGCGACGCTGCAGATGCCAGCCATAGCCGGCCAGTGCCAGTAACGACGCCAAAAGCGGGCATAGCCAGAACGGATTGCTGGTGACGGCGGTAGCCAGGGTGGCGAGCAGGGCAGTGGTGGTGAGACCAAGCATGATCTGGCCGGGTTCGATCTGTATCCGGCTCAGCCAGGGAAGCGTCTTGCCGGTGCGCAGCTGGCGATACAGCCGCTCTGCCCAGGCAACCTCGGCCTGCGCCGGTTTGGTACGAACCGACTGGTACTCAATGGTCTCCCCATTGGCGTTGAGGATCGGGGTGACATAGGCATTCACCCAGTAAAACCGGCCCTGCTTGGTGCGGTTTTTGACCAGTCCCATCCAGCTTTTGCCCTGGCGCAGCCGTTGCCACATGTCGGCAAAGGCAGCCTTGGGCATGTCGGGGTGGCGCACCAGGTTGTGGGGGACTCCCTCCATCTCCTCCACCGTGTACCCGGCCACGTCACAAAAGTGCTGGTTGGCGTAGGTGATATAGCTGGCGGGATCCGTGGTCGAGATCAGCGCAATGTTGTCGGGGAAGTGGATCTCCCCTTCCTGAACGGGTTGGCTCATGGGTCGCTCCGAGTGTAGTTAACTTATTGATAAAGTAGTGTTTTATCTGCGCTGTTTAGCTAACTATTCTAGGGGCATCATAGGGGTCAACTTTGGCCTGGGTCAATGAACAGACCCGCTTGCAGGCAAAAGAAACGGGTATTAGCTGGCGGGGGTGAAATCGTGGACCTCTCCGGCTCTCGGTTTGAGGCGTGGGTCTTCATCCTGATAACCGCGGACGAGTTGCATGGTTTTGCAGAAGCTGGCTAGTTTCTCGTAATCCTGGCGGGCGAGATCGATGGCGCGCTCGGCCCGGCGCCGCTCTATCTTGTCTGACTTGCGATTGCTGAACAACTGCTGCTGGTGCAGCATCCACTCGACAAACTCCTGCTGGCATTGGGATTCGGTATCGCTCTGGGCCTGGGCTGACAGGGTCCACAGCAGGGGCAGCAGTAACAGATAATGCATGGCAAACCGGAGTGACAGGAAGGGGATTAACAGGAAAGGCGGCATTCTATGCCTAAAAATCGGGAGTGAACAGTATCAATAAGCGAGGGCCGCCCGGTGCGGCCCTCGCTGTGCATGGCTGGATCAGTGCTTGATCAGATAGAGCTGGCGGCTGTAGGCCACATCTTCCGGGTTGTTGATGGGATATCCCTTGAGCCAGGGCTTGATCAGCCTAGCGTTGGTGTACTGGTAGATGGGGGCGATGGGGGCCTGCTCCTGCAAGATAGCCTCCGCCTTGTCGAACAGCTGGCTGCGCGCTGCCGTGACCCGGGTCTTGGCCGCCTTGGCCAGCAGTCTGTCATAGTCCGCATTGGCGAACCCGGCCATGTTGCCGCTGTGGCCCGAGCCCCACAGGCCGAGGAAGGCGGAAGGGTCGTTGTAGTCGGCGACCCAGGAGGAGCGGATCACCTCGAACTGGCCACTCTGGCGACTGTCGAGATAGGTCTTCCACTCCTGGTTGGTGAGTTCGACCTGTACCTCCAGCTTCTGCTTCCACATGCTGGCGATGGCCAGTGCCATCTTCTTGTGGATCTCCGCCGTGTTGTAGAGCAGGGTCAGCTTGAGCGGCTTGTCCGGGCCGTAACCGGCCTCCTTGATCAGGGCCTTTGCCTTGTCATCCAGCGCCTGCTGGCTGCTTTGCGAGAGCAGATTGTCCTTGGGGGTGAAGCTCGCCGTCACGTCCGGGGTGAAGTGGTAGGCCGGTTTTTCCCCGGTGCCGAGCACCTTGTCGGCAATCAGGCCGCGATCGATGGCGTAGGAGAGCGCCTTGCGCACTCGCACATCGTCGAGGGGAGGCTTGCGGGTGTTAAAGGCGTAGTAGTAGGTCCCCAGCTGCTCCGGGGTGTAGACCTCACCCGGGATCTGCGCCATCAGCCTGGCGTACTGCTCCTTGGGGAAGGATTCGGTGATGTGCAGATCGCCAGCCAGATAACGATTGGTTGCCGTGCTCTCCTGATTGATGGGCATGAAGATGACCCTGGTCAGCACCGTATGGGCTCGGTCCCAGTAATAGGGGTTGGGGGTCAGTTCCAGCTTCTCGTTGACCACCCGCTTGCCGAGCACGAAGGCGCCGTTGCCCACCAGCTTGCCGGGCTGGGTCCACTGCTCGCCATATTGCGCCATGCTGGCCTGGTGGAGCGGTGACAGGCTGGGATGGGTCAGCAGGCTCAGGAAATAGGGTACGGGCTGGGAGAGGGTTACCTGCAGGGTGCGGTCATCAAGGGCCTTCACCCCCAGCTCGTCTGGGGGCAGCGTGCCGGCCAGGATCTCGTCCACCTTGTCAAAGCGGGCCAGCTGGGCGAACCAGGCGAAGGTGGCCGCCTCTTTCGGGTCGACCAGCTTGCGCCAGCCGTAGACGAAGTCACCGGCCTTGACCGGATCGCCGTTGGACCAGCGGGCATCGGGCCGCAGGTGGAAGGTAAAGGTCTGGTTGTCCCGGTTTTCCCAGCGCGCGGCGACCCCCGGTACCGGCTTCCCGTCCGGCCCCTGGGTCAAGAGCCCCTCGAACAGATCCCGCAAAACCTGCAGCTCGGGCAGGCCGACCAGTTTGAGCGGGCTCAGGCTGGCAGGTTCATCTTTCAGGTGACGAACCACCACCTGTTCGGTCGCAAGTTCGGTGCCGGCGGGAATGTCGGCCGCCTGGACAGCGGCGCAGCCCAGCAGGGCCAACAGTGGGCTCCATCCTTTCATGGGTCGGATCCTTCAAATAGTGTGAAGCAGGGAGAAAACTCGACGAGAAACTATCGCCGGCAGATGGGAAATCATGATATCCCGTTTGCAGCTCAGACCGCCAGCGTGTGACTCACATGCTCGGGGTTGCATCCCTCCTTCATCTGGTGGCCGGCATGAGCGCGTGATTGAGGAGTGTGGGACGATGAAATCATGGTTATTGCTGGTCTGCGCCCTGAGTTCGAGCGCTTGGGCGCTGGCGCCGTGCCAGGGTGGCACCGCCGTAGGATCCTGGTGCGAGGCGGGGATAGCCGCGCTGCACCCGACCCAGGGCGGTGTGGGCCAGCTCCAGGTCGATGCAATCCAGCGCAAGCTGGCGGGCAAGAGTGCAAAGCAGCTCGACAACTTGATGAAAAAGAAAGAGATCCCCGTGGTGATCGCCCCGGATGGCGGTTACTGGCTGGTGGACAGGCATCACCTGACCAAGGCGCTGTGGCAGCAGGGGGTGAAGCAGGTTCGGGTCAAGGTGATCGCCCGCCTGCAGGATCGGGCCAACTTCTGGAGCCAGATGCAGAACAACCACTGGGCCTGGCTCAAGGATGAAAAAGGGCAGCCACTGACCCCGGAACAGCTGCCGACCCGTATCGATCAGCTGCCGGACTACCCGTACCGCACCCTGGCGGGTCTGCTGCAGGATGCCGGCTATTTCAGCAAGGATGGGCAGGTCTATTTCGTCGAATTTGCCTGGGCCAGCTGGCTTGGCCAGCAGATGGAGTGGCGGCCAATCGATAGCGCCAACCTGAGGGTGAGGCTGCAGCAGGCCAAGCGGCTGGCCTGTCGCCAGGAGGCCAGCGCTCTGCCCGGCTACCCGGGCCGGCAATGCAGCCTGAACCGGACAAAGTAAGGTCTGAGTGACGCCCTGACAACAGGGAAAGGAAGCAAAGAAGGCGACCCTTGTGTCGCCTTCTTTGTATGCACATCTTTTGCCTCACCCGTCTCAGGGGCTGCTGGGCAGGCTCTTGCCGTCGAGGTATTCGGGCAGGAACATCGACACCTGCGGCACATAGGTGATCAGCATCAGGAACAGCAGCAGGAAGCCGACCCAGGGCAGGCAGGCCCGGATCACCCAACCCATGCTCTGGCCGGTGATCCCGGCGGTCACGAACAGATTGAGACCGACCGGCGGGGTCAGCATGCCTATCTCCATGTTGACCACCATGATGATCCCCAGGTGGATCGGGTCTATGCCCAGCTGCATGGCGATGGGGAACAGGATGGGTGCCATGATCAGCACGATGGCGGAGGGCTCCATGAAGTTGCCCGCCAACAGTAGCAGTATGTTGACCACGATCAGGAAGCCCCAGGCCGGCAGGCCCCAGGTCACGATCGTCTCGGCAATGGCGTGGGGGATACGCTCAGAAGTGAGTACGTGGGCGAACAGCATGGCGTTGCTGATGATGAACAGCAGCATGATGCTCACCTTGGCGGCATCCCGTACCACATGACCCACCTCGCCGTTGAAGGGGGATTTGATCATGGAGAGGGGTAGCAGCCAGAGGTTGCGCAGTGCGGCGGCTGAGATGGACTCCCCCTCGTGGCGCCAGGGGATCCCCTTGAGGGGCCCGATGTCGCGATAGCCATACACTGCGATGAAGAAGGCGTAGACGGCGGCGACGGCTGCCGCCTCGGTCGGGCTGGCGATGCCGCCATAGATGGAGCCCAGTACCAGGATGATCAGGAACAGGCCGCCGAGCGCCTTGCCACCGCTGGCCAGCAGGGTCAGCACGCCGGGGAAGGGCTGGCTCGGTAGTCCCTTGATGCGGGCCACCACATAGATGACCACCATGATGCAGACCCCCATCAGTAGTCCCGGCAGGAAACCGGCCATGAACATGCGCGAGGCGGAGACCTCGGTAGCGGCGGCGTAGACCAGCATGACGATGGAGGGGGGGATCAGGATCCCCAGGGTGCCCGCGTTGGCGATAACGCCGGCGGCAAAGGCGCGGGGATAGCCGGAACGCACCATGCCGGCGATGACGATGCTGCCGATAGCTGCCACCGTGGCCGGGCTGGAGCCGCACACGGCGGCAAACAGCATGCACGCCATGACCGAGGCCATGGCGAGACCGCCGCGAATATGGCCGACCGAATCCATGGCGAAGTGGATGATCCGCTTCGCCACCCCTCCGGTCGACAGGAAGGCCGACGACAGCACGAAGAAGGGGATGGCGAGCAGGGTGTAGTGCTCCGAGGTGGCCTCGAACAGCTTGAGCGCCAGGGAGGCCAGGGAGTCGTTGGAAAAGAGCAGTATAGTGGTGACGCTGGAGAGGCCGAGCGCCACCGCAATGGGCATGCCGAGCAGCATGGCGCCGATCAGCAGGGTAAACAGGGTCAGGGTCGCCATGATGGTTATGCCTTCTGATTCGGGTCGTTGTCGATAAGGTGCATGCTCTCTTTGGCCTCATCGGCCAGGGCAAAGCCGCTCATCTGGCCACGCCACACCATGATGCCCACGTTGAGGAAGCGCAGGAACAGCAGGGCCAGCCCGATCGGCAGTATGCTCATGGCTTGCCAGCGGGGGATGGGCAGATCCTCCATCTCGATGCCGATCATCTTGAGCTTGCTCAGATAGACCCAGGCGCCATAGAAGTAGAGGGCGCAGTAGATAAGGCAGAGCGCCACCGCCAGCAGGGTGAGGCGTTGCTGCCAGACTCCTGGCAGGATCTTGATGAAGGCGTCCACGCCGATGTGGGCCCCGACTCGCACCCCCCATGAGGCGCCGAACAGCACCATCCAGGCACAGAGGTTCAGGGTCAGCTCCTGGGCCCAGAGCAGACCGGTATCGAAGAAGAAGCGCATCACCACTTCGAGGAAGACCAGCAGGGCCGTGCTGACCAGGAGCAGGCCTATGATGGCCTCTTCCAGCTGATGCATGAGTTTTTTCATTGGACTATCCCTGTGAGTAGGCCCGCCTCGCGGCGGGCTCATCCTGACGGCTTAGGGTTGATTGGCGGCGACGGCTGCGTCGATCAGCTCCTTGCCTATGGTGCCTTCGAACTGCTTCCAGACCGGTTTCATCGACTCGACCCACTGGTTGCGCTCGGCGTCGGTCAGGGTCACCAGCTGGCTCTTGCCGGAGGCAAAGATGGCGGCCTTGTCTTCACTGTCCTTGGCGGCCGCGATCTCGTTGCCGAAGGCGACCGACTCATCCAGCGCGCGCTTGAGCTCGTTGCGAACCTGCTCCGGCAGGCCGTTCCAGAAATCCGCATTGGTGACGATGAGGTAATCCAGCACCCCGTGGTTGGTCTCCGTGATGTAGGGCTGCACCTCGAAGAACTTCTGGGAGTAGATGTTGGACCAGGTGTTCTCCTGCCCGTCGATGGCCTTGGTCTGCAGCAGGGTGAATACCTCGGCGAAGGGCTTCTTCACCGGCACGGCATTGATCGCTTCGAACTGGGCGGCCAGCACATCCGAGGTCTGGATGCGGAATTTCTTGCCCTTGGCATCGGCCGGGGTCTTGAGGGGCTGGCTGGCGGAGAGCTGTTTCATGCCGTTGTGCAGGTAGCCCAGACCAATCAGGCCGTATTTCTCGAGGGAACCCAGCATGGCCTGCCCCTCCTTGCCCTGCTGGAAGCGATCCACCGCCGCCATGTCATCGAACAGGAAGGGGAGATCGAAGATCTGCAGCTGATCGGTGAACTTCTGGAACTTGGAGAGGGAGGGGGCAATCATCTGCACATCCCCGAGCATCATGGCCTCCAGCTCCTTGCCGTCACCAAACAGCTGGGAGTTGGGGTAGACCTTGACCTCGACCTGGCCTTTCAGGCGCTCATCCACCAGCTGCTTGAAGTGGATGGCCATCTGCCCCTTGGGGGTGTTCTCTGCCACCACGTGGGAGAACTTGAGTTCGACGGGGGCAGCAAAGGCGGAGGAGAGGCCGAGGGCCAGGGTAAAGGCGGCGGTCAGGGCGCGGAGCTTGAGTGTCATTGTTGTCATCCTTGAGTGGGTTCAGGTAAATCACCCATAGCAAGGCAACTTGTGTGCCATCTTCCTTATTTTTGAAACAAACCATTAACAACGGGCGCTGGCGCCAGGCAGGGGAAGACGGTGCGGGTCAAAAATGGGGGGAAATCCCCCCATGGGGTCGGGCAGGCGGGGGGAATGCCGCCCATGGCGGCAAGGTTAACCGGGTCAGCCGGGGGAGGAGGAGCCGAGCCTGCCCAGGCTCACTCGCCCCCGTCGTCGAACTTGTAGTCCTGCTTGTCGAGGCCGTACTTGCGCATCTTGTCATAGAGGATCTTGCGTGGCAGACCGAGGGCCTCCTGCACCTCTTTCAGTCGCCCCCTGTGCTGGCTCAGGGTGTCGGTCAGCAGGATGCGCTCGAACCGGTCTACCTGCTCGGCCAGGGTCAGCGCCTCCCGCCCCAGGGTGAGATCGGCAAAGGCGCCCTCTTCGCCCATCAGCACGCAGCGCTCCGCCAGGTTGCGCAGCTCACGCACGTTGCCCGGCCAGTCGTGGGCCAGCAGCCAGGCGCGCTGCTCGGCACCGAGCCGCGGCGGCGCCAGCTGGTAGCGGGTGGCGGCCACCCGCAGGAAATTCTCGAACAGCAGGGGCACATCCTCCTTGCGATCCCGCAATGGGGGGATATCCACCCGCACCACGTTGAGCCGGTAGTAGAGGTCGGCGCGAAAGCTGCCCTGCTCGACCAGGGTCTTGAGCTCGACCTTGCTGGCGGTCAACACCCGGATGTCGAGCGCTATCTTCTGGTTGGTGCCGAGCGGCTCGACCTCCCTGTCCTCCAGCACCCGCAGCAGCTTGATCTGCAGCGCCATCGGCATGCTCTCTATCTCGTCGAGGAAGAGGGTGCCCTTGTTGGCCCAGGCTATCTTGCCCACCCGGCGTTTCTGGGCGCCGGTAAAGGCTCCTGCCTCGTGGCCGAACAGCTCGCTCTCCATCATGGTTTCCGGCACGGCCCCGCAGTTGATGGCGACGAAGGGTTCGGCCGCGCGCACCGAGTGATCGTGCAGGAAGCGGGCGACCAGCTCCTTGCCACTGCCGGTCTCGCCCATGATCAGCACATCGGCGGGGGCATCCTTGATATGGGTGAGGATCTGGCGCAGCCGCTTGATGGCCGGATGGGTGCCGAGCAGCCTGGGACCGGGGCCGCTCTGGGCCTCCAGCTCGCTGCGCAGCTCCCGGTTCTCCAGCACCAGGCGCCGCTTGTCGCAGGCCCGGCGCACCACCTCCAGCAGCTGCTCGGTGCTAAACGGTTTCTCGATGAAGTCGTAGGCCCCCAGGCGCATGGCCTGCACCGCGGTAGAGATGTCGCCGTGGCCGGTGAGCAGGATCACCGGCAGCTCGGAGTCGCGCCCCATGATCTCCCGCAGCAGGTCGATGCCGTTCATGCCGGGCATGTTGATGTCGCTGATGATGATACCGGGCCACTGGGCACCGATATGGGGCAGGGCCTGCTCGGCGCTGGCGAAGGTGGTGACCTGCCAGTCGGCCAGCTCCAGGGTCTGGCCGAGAGAGAGGCGCAGGTGATGTTCATCATCGATCAGCATTATCTGGGTCATGGCTCTCTCCTGAAGAGGTAAAGGCTGGGGATCCTGGCTCGCTGCGCAGGCTGGGGTCGACGGCGGGCAGAGTGATGGTGAAGCAGGCGCCGCCGTGGGCCGGGCTGTTGGTCGCCTCCAGCTGGCCGCCAAAGGCGGTGACGATGCGCAGCGAAATGGTGAGCCCAAGCCCGAGCCCCTGGGATTTGGTGGTGTAGAAGGGGGCAAACAGCCGGCTCGCCTCGACCGGGAGGCCCGGGCCGTTGTCACTGACTTCGATCACCGCCCGATCATCAACCCGTTCGAGGGTGAGCCAGACCCGGGGAGGGGAGCTGGTGGCGCAGGCCTGCAGCGCGTTGTGCAGCAGGTTGACCAGCACCTGCTCGAGCTGCACCGCATCGGCCTGCACATAGAGGGGCTCTGCCGGCAACCGGGTTTCGATCAGCAGGCCCTGCTTGATCATCTGGCTGTGCAGCAGCGCCAGGCTGGCGTGGATCACCGGCTGCAGCGTCACCGCCTGCAAGGTCTGCTCCCCCTTGCGGGCGAACACCTTGAAACGGGCGACCAGCTCGCTCATGTGATGATTGAGGCTGTTGATCTGCAGCAGGTTGTCGCGGCAGCTGTCGAGGCGTCCCTTGTCGAGCAGCTGCAGCGCATTCTCGCCATAGGCGCGCATGGCGGCCAGCGGCTGGTTGAGCTCATGGTTGATGCCGGCCGACATCTCTCCCAGCAGGGCCAGCTTGGCGGCCTGTACCAGCTGCTCCTGGGTATCCACCAGTTCGCGCTGGGTCTGGCGATACTTGTCGATGGTGGCCACCAGCTCCTGGTTGCTGGTGGAGAGGGCCAAAGTCCGCTCGCTGACCTTGTGCTCCAGCTGGTTGTTGAGGCGGGCGAGACGGGCCCGGCCGAGCAGCTCCTGACGCCAGTAGAGCCAGATCATCAGCACCAGCAGAGAGACGAGGGCGAAGCTGGCCAGTGCCTTGGCCATGATGGGCAGCAGGCCGTGCAGGGGCTTGAGGGTATAGAGATGCCAGCCGGCGCTGGGCATGGCGGTGCCGGTGAAGAGGTAACCCTGCCCCCAGCGCCACTCATCCTGGCTGCGCAGCAGCCCCAGGGTGGGCTGATCGCTCAGGGGATCCCCCAGCTTGTCGCCATACTTGCGCTCATCGCTCAGGGTGGCGCGGGTCGTATCGTTCAATCTGACCAGGGGACGGTAGAGCCACTCTGCCCTGGAGGAGAAAAAGACCACGCCGTATTCGTCGGTCAGCAGGTAGTCGAAGTCATCGCGGCTGTCCCAGCGCTCCTCAATGAGGGAGAGGGCCACCTTGACCACGACCACGCCGAGGCGGTGATCCCCCTCCTGCACCGGATAGGAGAAGTAGTAACCCCGCCGCCCGGAACGCTGGCCGAGGGCGAAATAGCTGCCGGCCCGCCCCTGCATCGCCTGCTGGAAATAGGGGCGAAAGCGGTAGTTGTCACCGACAAAGCTGTCCTGCTGGCGCCAGTTGCTGGCGGCGATGACGTCCCCTTGAGCGGTCATGAGGTAGATGGCGTCCGTGCCCAGGATCTCGTTTTGCTGCTCCAGCAGGGGGTTGAGCCTAGTGGGGGAGAGCGCTCGCAAAAGCGCCTGCTGTAGTTCACTGCGGGTGGCGATGAGGGCGGGCAGGCGGCGATACTTGTCTAGCTCCACCAACAGCTGGCCCGCCAGCCGCTCATTGTCGAGCTGGGCCTGCTGGCGCAGGCTCTCCAGTCCCCATTGGCGGGCCATGAAGGCGAGCACCACCATCAGCGTGATCCAGAGGCCAATCAGCAGGCCCCGACTTCCATTGTTCATCATTCCCTTCCTTGGTTGGCCACATCTTAACCTGCGTCCGGAGGAGAGAGGATGGCGCCGGTGAAAGAGTGTGACCGGCGCAACAGGCGCCGAGATCCTGCACAGTCTGTCGGCTTGATATTCATTCTCAATTAGGCATCATGAAGGACTCCACCCAGAGGAAGGAGCCCTCCCATGACACAGGCACAAGACGGGCCGGATCAGGCCCAGACACACTGGCAGCGCTACATGATGGAAGCTGAGCACTCCCTGAGCCAGGGGGCGCTGGGCTCTGCAGTCTGCCTCTATCAACAGGCCCTTGGCACCATCTCGGCGCCGATAGAGATGACGCAGGAAGAGCCGGATCTCGAGATGCTGGCCTCCATGCGGGTTGCGACCTGCCATCGTCTGGCGGATTTCTGGCGCGCCATGGATGAACCCGCCTACGAGCTGCGTTACCTCAAGCTCGCCTCCGAGCTGGTGACGGCGCTGGTGCCGCAATGCCCTAACCGGGAGTGCGAGTCGCTGATAAGCGAACTGGGTTGCTGCCGCGCGGCCCTGCTCGGGTTTCTCAAGCGCCACCCCAACCCCGAGATTGCCAGGCTTATCCAGTTGCAGGACAAGGTGCAGGGCTGCGAGTTGATCGGACGCTTTCGCCTCAACTGACCGGCGCGCTATGGTGGCAACGGGCTAGCCCTTGCGACCGAGCCTGGCGGCGATGCGTTGCTGCGCCTCTTCCCCCTGCAGGGCCTGGGCGAAGGCGCGCGCCTCCAGATCGATGACGAAGTGGACCGCCTGCCTGAGCTCCTGCTTGAGCAGCGCCTTGCTCTTTTGCACTGCCCTGGGCGGTTTGGCGGCCAGCTTCAGCCCCTGTTCGCGGGCAAATGCCAGCAGATCCGCGCTGGCCACCACCCGGTTGGCAAGGCCGAGGCGCAGTGCTTCATGAGCATCCATGGATTCGGCCAGCAGCAACAGCTCGGCGGCCTTCAGATGGCCGACGGCGCGGGGCAGTAGCAGGCTGGAGGCAAACTCCGGCACCAGCCCCAGCTCGACAAAAGGCAGCTGCAGGCGGGCATTCTCCCCCAGATAGACCAGATCGCAGTGCAGCAGTATGGTGGTGCCGATGCCGACGGCCGGGCCCCCCACGGCGGCGATCACCGGTTTGGGAAAATCGGCCAGGGTGTGGAGGAACTGCAGTATGGGATCGTCCGGCTCCAGACTGCTCTTGCCGACAAAATCGGCCAGATCGTTGCCGGCGGTGAAGCACTCCGCCTGACCCTGCAACAGCAACACATGTACTCCCTCATCGGCTGCGGCCTGTTGCAACTCGCTCACCAGTTGGCAGTAAAGTTCGGTGTTGAGGGCATTGCGTTTGTCAGGGCGGTTGAGGGTCAGCGTGAGCAAGCCGTCCTGCTGCTCGGCAATGAGAATGGGCGCCATGTCTAAATCCTTGTTATTGAAGGGTGCATAAAAGGTTTCTGTTGGAGTAACCTTTGCCTCGTTTAACAACATCATAAAAGGATTTCAACCATGTTTAAACGTGCGTTTTATTCTCTGCTGCTGCTCGGGATGACGGCTCCCGCCCTGGCCAAGGTGGAGGCGGTCGACGGTTATGTGCGCCTGTTGCCCCCCGGTACGCCGAATACGGCGGCCTTCATGGTACTCAAGAACGATGCCGATCAGGCGGTCAAACTGGTGGCTGCTTCCTCTCCTGCCGCGGACCGCGCCGAGCTGCATACCCATCTGCACGAGAACGGGGTCATGAAGATGCGCCAGGTCGAGAGCATCGAGATCCCGGCCAAGGGGGAAGTGGTACTGAAGCCGGGCAGTCTGCACATCATGCTGTTCGAGATCGGCACCCTCTCCGAGCAGACCCCCATGCCGCTCACCCTCACCCTGGATGATGGCCAGCAGCTGGCGTTGTCGCTGCCGGTGAAGCCGATCGAGCCGATGGGCGAGATGCAGCACATGAAGCACTGACATTTGTCGTCGTTTGTTCAGGATTCTCGCTGGGTATTTTGGCTGCGCGGAGTAAAATAGTGCCCTTTCCATCCATGCAAGAGGAAGTGACGTGATGAAAAAGACACTGATTGCCGGTGTTGTTCTGGCGCTGTGCAGCCAGGCTGCCATGGCTGCCGATGACTGGCGTTTTGCCGCCGGTACCGACGTATGGTCTGCCCAGGGCAGCGGCCAGGCATACGGCAGAAGTGCCGATGGCGGTTATGACGACAACTACAACTGGAGCGGCTACCTGCAACTTGAACACGGCATCATCCTGCTGCCGAACGCCAAGTTCGAGATCTCCGATTTGAGCAGCTCGGGCGGCAACTTCAAGAACGATCTGACCGCTTACGATCTCAGCCTCTACTACCGTCTGTTCAACAACGATCTGTTCCAGATCGATCTGGGCCTGACCGGTCGTCACTACGACGGTGAGCAGATGTACTTCAGCCGCAAAGGCTATGACGAAGACATGCTGATGGCCTATGCCGGCACCGAAGTACGGATCCCGGGTACCGGCGTCTCCTTCTTCGGCGACGTGCGTTCCAAGGATTCGGACAACCTGGACTACCGTCTGGGCGGTGCCTACAAGTTCTCCTCCGTACCGGTCAAGCTGCGTGCCGGCTGGCGCGAGGCCAAGGTTGACTTCGACGGCGTCGATCAGCGCATCGATGGCTGGTTCATGGGCGGCGAATTCACTTTCTAATCTGACGGAAGTCGGCATGATGATGTCTCACGTCATGGTGCTGGCAGGTATCTAGCAAGGCAGGGAGAGGAGAGATAATGGGGCACATCATAGTGACAGGGGCGGGCTCCGGGCTCGGCCGGGCATTGACCATCGGGCTGGTTGGCCGGGGCCATCAGGTCGCCATGATGGGGCGCCGTTATCAGAAACTGCAGGAGCAGGAACAGTTGCTCGGCAAGGCGGTGATCGGCATCGCCGCCGACCTCTCTCACCACGAAGAGGTGGAGATGGCCTTTACCGCCGCGGTGGAGTGGGGAGGTCTGCCCGACCTGGTGATCCACTGCGCCGGGGTGGGCGAGTTCGGTCCGGTCGGCGTCTACACCGCCGAGCAGGTACGCAGGGTGGTGGAGAGCAACCTGGTCTCCACCATACTGGTGGCCCAGCAGACGGTGCGGCTCATCGGCGAGAAGGGCGGGGTGCTGGCTAATGTGCTCTCCTCCGCCGCTCAGGTGGGCAAGGCTAACGAGAGCCTCTATTGTGCCTCCAAATGGGGCATGCGGGGCTTTCTGGAGTCTCTGCGGGCCGAGCTCAAGGGCTCGCCCCTGCGGCTGGTGAACCTCTATCCGAGCGGGATCCGCAGCGAATTCTGGGACAACTCGGATCACGTGGATCCGAGCCGTTTCATGACCCCGGAAGACGCGGCGGTCTACATGCTGGATGCGCTGGAAGCCAGAAGCAGTTGCCACGTCACCGATCTCTTTATCGGTCGCAACGAGTAGGGCCGGCTTTTCCTGCTGTTTTGCCAACAGATAGTCAGACAAACAAAAAGCGCGCCATCTGGCGCGCTTTTTTTATCTCGGGCTGCGGGGCGATTAACGGCCCAGCTTGGCCTTGATCATGGCGACGATGTCGCTGATGGCCACTTCCTGCTTCTCGCCGGTGCGGCGGCACTTGTACTCCACCACGCCGTTGTCCATGCCGCGCTCGCCGATGACGATGGCGTGGGGCACGCCCAGCAGCTCCATGTCGGCGAACATCACGCCCGGGCGCTCTTTACGGTCGTCAAACAGCACGTCCACACCGGCGGCTTTCAGTTCGGCGTAGAACTGCTCGGCCAGCTCGGCCACGCGCACTGACTTGTGCATGTTCATCGGCACGATGGCCACTTCGAACGGGGCGATGGCGTCCGGCCAGATGATGCCGTACTGGTCGTTGTTCTGCTCGATGGCAGCAGCCACCAGACGGGAGACACCGATGCCGTAGCAACCCATCTCCATGGTGACGGACTTGCCGCCCTCGTTCAGCACGCTCGCCTTCATGGCTTCGGAGTACTTGGTGCCGAGCTGGAAGATGTGGCCCACTTCGATGCCGCGCTTGAGCAGCAGCTTGCCCTGGCCGCACGGGCTCGGGTCGCCTTCCACCACGTTGCGCAGGTCGGCAACTTCGTAAGAGGCGATGTCGCGATCCCAGTTGGCACCGGTCAGGTGGAAGCCGGTCTCGTTGGCGCCACAGACGAAGTCCGCCAGGTGGGCGGCGCTGCGATCGACGATGATGCGACCGGCAAAGCTAACCGGGCCGATGGAGCCCGCGTCGCAACCGGCGGCGGCCTTGATCTGCTCGTCATTGGCGAAGGCCAGCGGATTGGCGACACCCGGCAGCTTCTCGGCTTTGATTTCGTTCAGTTCGTGGTCGCCACGCAGCACCAGGGCGATGACCGCCTGGTTGCCGTGCTCGTCCGCCTCGCCCAGCACCAGCAGGGTTTTGGCGACGGCGCTCGGGGCCACGCTCAGGAAGGCGGCGACTTCGTCGATGGTGTGAACGTTCGGGGTGGCGACCTTGGTCAGCTCTTTGGTCGCAGCCGGGCGCTCGCCCGCCGGGGCCAGCGCCTCGGCCATCTCGATATTGGCGGCGTAATCGGAGCTGTCGGAGAAGGCGATCAGATCTTCACCGCTCTCGGCCAGCACCTGAAATTCGTGAGAACCGGTACCACCGATGGAGCCGGTATCGGCCTGCACCGGACGGAAGTTCAGACCCATGCGGGTGAAGGCCTTGCAGTAGGCTGCGTGCATCTTCTCGTAGGTCTCGACTAGGGAGGCCTTGTCGATGTGGAAGGAGTAGGCGTCCTTCATCAGGAACTCGCGGCCGCGCATCACGCCGAAACGGGGGCGTACTTCGTCACGGAACTTGGTCTGGATCTGGTAGAGGTTCAGCGGCAGCTGCTTGTAGCTGTTTACTTCATAACGGACCAGGGCGGTGATCACCTCTTCGTGGGTCGGGCCCAACACGAAGGGACGATTGTGGCGGTCGGTCAGACGGCACAGCTCGGGGCCATAGTCGTCCCAGCGGCCGGATTCCTGCCACAGCTCCGCCGGTTGCACCACCGGCATGGAGACCTCGACGGCACCCGCATTGTTCATCTCTTCGCGGACAATGTTCTCGATCTTCTTCAGGACCCGCAGACCGGTCGGCAGCCAGGCGTACATGCCGGAGGCGAGTTTACGGATCATGCCGGCGCGCAGCATCAGCTGGTGGCTGACGATTTCCGCATCGGACGGGGTTTCCTTGAGAGTGGAAAGCAGATATTGGCTGGTACGCATCGCGGTAGACCTTAGCTAAACGGGCGCGGGGCCCTGGATAAATTCAAGGGCGGAATTTTAACAGGCGCAGCGTTGCGGCCCAAGGGCTAAATTTGCCGCAATGGCCAAAGGGACGGCGAGCCAGCGCGGACTCATGGGGGATAACATCACGACAAGCAGGTTTTTTATGCCTGCAATTTGGCCGGATCTTCGCTAAACTCTGCCACCTTTTCTCGACGGGCAGGGCTATGCCACTCCCGTCCCCCCTTATTTTTTGTACTTTTGGAGCCGCTCATGCCGCTAGTGGGACATCAACACCAGATCGAGATCCTGGAACTGACCGACAAAGGAGACGGCAAGGGACGCCTGTTCGACCGCCCTCTCTTCGTCGAGGGTCTGCTGCCAGGTGAGCAGGCGTTGGTCACGCTCACCGAGGTCAAGCCCAACTACCTGCACGGCAAGGTGGCCGAGCTGCTCCAGCCCTCCGCCGATCGGGTCGCCGACTTCTGCCCCAACACCGAATGCGGTGGCTGCCAGGTGCGCCCGCTGACCTATCCGGCCCAGCTCAAGCTCAAGCAGAGTCTGGTGCAGAGTGCACTGGAACAGGTCGGGCTGGGTGAGACCAAAGTCAATCCCATCCTCGGCATGGAGACGCCGTTCGCCTATCGTAACAAGGCGCAGTACGCGGTGCGCGGCTGTGAGGCCGGCGCCGAGATCGGTTTTTATCGCAAGCACTCCCACGACCTCATCACCGCCGACGACTGTGCGGTGCAGGACTCGCTCCACGTCGAGCTCAACGCCCGGGTGCGCAGCTGGATGCGTGAGCATGACATCGCCGCCTATGACGAAGTGGCCCATACCGGCTGCGTGCGTAATCTGATGACCCGCAAGGGTTTCAAGAGCGGCGAGCTGATGGTGGTGCTGGTGACTCTGGATGAGGAACTACCGTTTGAGGCCGAGCTACTGGCAGCCCTGCAGGATCTACCGATCACCACCCTGGTGCAGAACATCAACGAAGCGCGCACCAACCGCATCCTGGGGGATAAAAACCGGGTGCTGCTGGGCAGCGGGGTGATCCGCGACAAGATCCACGCGCTCGACTTCGAGATCTCGCCGCTCTCCTTCTTCCAGAACAACCCGAGCCAGACCGATGTGCTCTACTCCAAGGCGCTGGAGTACAGCGAGCTGACCGGCAACGAGACGGTGTTCGACATCTACTGTGGTATCGGCACCATCTCCCTGTTCCTGGCCGGCAAGGCCGCCAAGGTGGTGGGGATCGAGTCGGTGGCGAGCGCCATCGAGGATGCCCGCCGAAATGCGGCCCTCAACGGCATCGAGCACACCGAGTTCCACGTCGGCAAGGCCGAGCAGCTGATGCCCGAACTGCACGCCCAGGGGGTGAGCGCCGATGTGGTGGTGATGGATCCGCCGCGCAAGGGCTGTGACAAGGCGGTATTGCAGACCTTGGTGGCCATGGCGCCGCGCCGGCTGGTCTATGTCTCCTGCAACCCGCAGACCCTGGCTCGCGATCTCGCCTGGCTGGTCAAGCAGGGCTTCGTGCTGGACGAGGTGCAGCCGGTGGACATGTTCCCTCACTCCATGCACGTCGAAGCCGTTGCTCGCCTGAGCCTGCCCGCCAAGGGCTGATCAGGGTCACACAGACGCAGGTGGCGAGGTTGCCCGACCCGCCGGCCATAAAAAAACGACTCCATTTGGAGTCGTTTTTTTATATCTGCCGCACTGCGTGAGGGGATTAACCCGCGCTCAGGCGCACCTCGGTGGCGATCTGATCGAGCAACTGCTGCCAGCCCTGACCCAGTTCGCCGACCAGCGTATTGTAGCCGTCGGCGGGCAGTACCCGTTCCTGACGGAAGGGGGCGTCGCGCAGTACGGTGCCGTCTTCCGCCAGCAGACGCCAGCGGCCGCTCAGCACGGCGTGCCCGTCGTAGCGCCCCTGAAAGCGCTCCACCACTATGCTCAGCACGGGCCCCTTGCGGGCGCCATCCTGCCGTATCACCCAACCGGGCAACCGGGCCGAGAGGCCGTTCATGGTCACCTGGTTGAGCTGATCATCCAGCGAGCCCGCCCAGCGGTGGTACTCGGTGAAGTGCAACTCCTGCCCCTCCAGCTGATAGACCATGCTGATCCGGTCGAGCTGGCTGGCCAGGGTGATGGGTCGTAGCACCAGCTGGTGCTGCGGAGTGGCCGGGGCCGTGCCGGATGACGGCTGGCTGGCGTCAAGCGAGTAGTAATGCAGGCTGGGCTGACTGGCGCTGCAACCGGCCAGCAGGCCGAGCAGGGCCAGCGTCAGGATCTGTTTTTTCATTGTGTTCCTCGCTTGGGCTCAGGGTCCGATGGTTGGGCGCGATCGAAGATCAGCGAGCTGGGTTGCTCGTTCAGGGAGTGCACCAGCGGCTGCAGTTCACGCATCAACTGATTGAGGGCCTGTACTGACTGGCGCAGATCCTGGTTGGTCTGTGAATGGCCGTCATAGGCCTGCAGCGTCTCCTGCAACTGTTTCAGGCTCTGGTTCAGGGATGCCGGTAGTTGCTGGGTCGCTTCTTTGCTGGTCAGCTTGTCCAGGTTGGCACTGACCGCACTGATGTTCTTCAGGGTCCCATCCAGGGTGGAGAGGGAGTTGTTGACCTTGCTGAGGGTGGTCGCCATGTCCATGTCGACAAACTTGTCGAGGATCAGATTCACCTTGCGTTCGATCTGATCCAGCCCTGCCTGCACGGTCGGGAAGACCTGATAGCCGGAGATCTTGGCCTGCTCGAAACGGGGCGCATCCGGGTAGAAGTTGAGATCGATGAGCTTGCCGCCGGTCAGCAGGCTGGAGGTCTTGAGGCTGGCCCTGAGACCTTCCTTGAACTGCTTGCCGAACAGGGCGCGCCACTGCTCTCTCTCCGCCTTGGCGTAGCGGTGGGAGAGGCGCTGCACCTCGATGCGGGCCAGTACCGGGATCTGGCGATCCTGGAACAGGCGTACGCCCTTCTCCTCGATGAGATAGGGGGCAGAGATAACGGTACCGACCCGGATGCCGCGATACTGCACGGCCGCGCCCGGGTGCAGGCCGGCCACGTTGTCGTCGAACAGGAAGACGTAGTCGATGAACTGATCCAGGCTACCGGCCAGCACGCTCGCCTCATCCTGGAACAGGGTGAACTCGTCGCGCTGCTTGGCCGGCTCGCCAGGAGACCAGCCGGGCGGCAGACCCATGGTGATGCCGCCGTCGATCAGGCTCTCCAGCGAGTCCATCTTCACCTTCATCCCTTCGCTGTTGACGGACAGCTCGAACCCCGGGGTCAGCCAGAAGCGGGAGTTGCTGCTGACCAGGATGTCATAGGGAGCGTTGATGAAGATCTGGTACTGCATCTCGCTCTTTTCGGGCAGGAAGGTGGCTTCTTCCACCTGGCCTATGGTGAACCCCTGATAGTTGATGGGGGAACCTTCTCCCAGCGCGCGGGCATCGCGGCTGGAGAGGATCAGGCGCAGCCCCTTGGCACTCTGCGAAGCGAGCGGCGGCTTGTCGAGCATGGCGTACTCGTCCCGCGCCTTGCCCTTCTTGCCCGGCAGGAGTTCGATATAGGCGCCGGAGAGCAGGGTCCCGAGACCCGATACCCCTTCCCGGCCGACCCTGGGCTTGACCACCCAGAACTGGCTGTCGCCCTTGAGCATGCCGGAGGCGGCGTTGGTGAGGCGGCCGCGCAATACGGCATGGCTGTAGTCGTCGCTCAGCTCGACCGTCTCGATGCGGCCGACGTCGACCTCCCGGGAGCGGATCACCGTCTTGCCCGCCACTATGCCTTCGGCAGTGGCGACCGTCAGGGTGAAGCTGGGGCCCTGGGAGTACCAGTGCTGGAACAGCATCCAGAGACCGATGAACAGCGCCAGCAGCGGCACCATCCAGATTGCGGCGGCAGAGCTCAGAAAGTCAGAGCCCGGTTTCCACCTTGTTTTACGCTCACTCACGTTCGCGTTCTCCTTGTTGTAAATCCCAGATCAGGCGGGAGTCGAAGCTCATGGCCGCGACCATGGTGATCAGCACCACCCCTGCAAAGGCAACGGCCGCGGGGCCGGGGTAGATGGTCATCAGATTATCGAGGCGGATCAGGCCCGCCAGAATGGCCACCACGAAGACGTCGATCATCGACCAGCGTCCGACAAATTCCGTCATGCGATAGAGCTTGAGCTTGCGTAGCGGCGAGGCCGCGTGGCCGTTTTGCACTGCGTAGCAGAGCCAGAACAGCGCCAGTATCTTCACCAGCGGTACCACCACGCTGGCAAAGAAGATGACGGCGGCAATGGGGTAGGAGCCCATTGCCCACAGTAGCACCACGCCCCCGAGAATGGTGGAAGGGGTGTCATCCCCGAGAAACACCGTATCCATGATGGGATAGATGTTGGCGGGAATGTAGAGAATGCTGGAGGTAATGAGCAGGGCCCAGGTGCGGTTCAACCCGCCCGGCTTGCGATCGTGCAGGTGCCCGCCGCAGCGGCCGCAGCGATGGCTGCCCGCCTTGCTCAGGGCGCCGCAGATATGGCACCCCGTCAGGCCGCTTTCCATGGCGCTGGCATCGGTTGTCTCATCGACGCCGCAGGCATCGGTCGGGCCGAGCAGCCGCTGCCATAGCCACATGGTGTCCAGCGACGAGATCATCTTGACGAGCAGCACCGTGTAACCGACGAAGGCCCAGAAGGAGAGCCCCATCTTGATGTCGGCCATCCCCATCAGCTTGACCAGGGAGATGAGCACCCCTACCAGAAACACATCCACCATCAGCCAGGGCTTTATCTGGCAGAGCAGGCGACCGAGGGAGCGCAGTGCTTTGCTGTGGAGATCCTTGTCGACCCGCCACAGCACCAGCATGATGGAACCGATGTAGATGAGCGGTAGGCCGATCAGGGTCAGGCTCAGCACGGCGCCGAGGAAAAGGTAACCCTCGTCCACCAAGGTGGAGATGCACTGGATGAACGTCATCTCCTGTCCAATTCCCTTGCTGGAGAAGGACATGAAGGTGAAAGCATTGGCGAGCACGAACATGATGAGCGCCGCAAACCCGTAGGCGATGGGGCGCAGCTCCTGATCCGGCAAGTAGCGGCTCAGGGTGTGGCCGCAGCGTGGGCAGCAACTGGCCTGGCCCACGGCGAGGGGGGTGGCCGGGATCAGCAGGTCACACTCTTCGCAGGCGGTGGCATCGTGGACATAGGTCCGAGGTAGGTGTGAAGCCGGATGCAAAATAAAACCTCGAATAAGGCTCGTCAGGAAGCCAGGACCGCCGATTATCGCAGTTGTGCCGGCCAGCGGCCAGTCCCCGTGTAGCACGATTGTTGATGAGCATGCGAATGACTTTGACAAGCCACTGGCCATTTAGCACAATCAAACGCCACTTTTTTCCGCGGGACAATAATTTATGACAACCGAATCCCCAAGTTACTCCACGATTGAGCAAGCCTTCTCCCTTGGGAACGGGCAAGATTCCGCCCTTAACTGGTTGCGCAAGAACCGCAGCCAGGTCGCGATTTTTCTGGTGAGTGGCATCAAGCTGGAAGGAACCATCAGCGGTTTCGATCAATACAGCGTGCTGCTGACCGATGCCCATGGCAACCAGCAGCTGGTCTACAAGGCCAAGATCTCCACCATCGCCATGCACACCGGTCGTCCGCAGGTGAATATCCAGCGTGCACGCAAGCCGCGGGTCTCCATGGCGCCGCGTCCGCACGGTGCTCCGGGTCGTTATGACGACAATCAGGGCGGCGGCAACCACGAATAATCCCTTGCCCCGCCTCTGCCATCATTCCTCCCGGGTCTGACGGCAGCGGTCGTTCGCTCTCATTTACATTCATGTCCCGTATGAGAGCGAACGTCATCTGTCTGCTTTCGGGCGAGATATTTGCCCGATCACGCCACCATCTCGACCGGTTTTCCTTCCCTGACCAGACAGGTTTGCATGCCTGCGGCCTGACCCGCCTGCACGCCGATGCCGGTATCTTCAAACACCAGACAGCCTGACGGCTCGACCCCCAGCTTGCTGGCCACCAGCAGGAAGGTATCCGGATTGGGTTTGTGCAGCTCCACGTCGTCGGCGGTCACCACCACCTCAAAATAGCGATCCAGACCGGTATTGCGCAGCACCGCCTGGGCGTTGACGCGGGGGGAGCCCGTGCCTATCCCCATCGGGATGAGGCCGTGGTGGCGCTCGATCAGGGCCTGCATGGCCGGGAAGACGGTCGCCTTATGCAGATTGGCCACATAGTGGTCTGTCTTGCAGCGAGTAACTTGAACGGGATCGAGTGGGATCTGCTGCTCTTCGGCCACCAGCAGGGCAATCTTGCGGCTCGGCATGCCCCCCAGTTCATAGAACCAGTCGGCATCGAAATGGAAGCCAAATTCACGGGCAGTGTGTTCCCAGGCGGCCAGGTGGAGCGGCATGGAGTCGACCAGGGTGCCATCAAGGTCGAAGACCAGGCCTTGGAATCCGGAAAGGGTCATGGTGCTGAGTCTGTCTCTGGAAAAAGGGAGCCCATTCTAGCCAGAGCTGCCCCTCCCCGCCATTGGCTAGCTGGTGAGAAACGCTTGCCCCCACATTTGCGCCTGAAAATAGATGGGTGTCAGCCTGGTCGGGTCCAGCTGATAACGAGGCGCCAGCTGGGCCAGCAACGGCCAATTGCCCTGTTCATAGGTGGTGACCAGCTGGAACAGGTGAAACAGCGGCCCCTCCCGCAGCTCGATGGCGCGCTTCACGTTCTTGGGCAGATGAGCCTTGAGGGCATCCGACAGCAGTGAACCATCCAGCACCAGTCCCACCAGAAAGGCCCAACTGGCCTCCGATTTGCCAAGGGCGGTCAGGGCGATCAGCTCGCAGAAGCGGCCACGGGCGATGGCCATACGGGTGCAGGCCTCCGGCATGTGCGGACTGATCCGGGCCAGGCCGTTGATCAGCACGAATTTGCGGATCTCCTGCTCCCCCAGATAGGAGAGGGCGCGGGAGACGGAGGTGATAGGGCTGGCGTGATCAAAGCCAGGCGCATTGACATAGGTGAGCAGCTGACCGGGCAGGTAGGCATCCTGTTCCAGCAGTTTGGCAACCTGATTGAAGGAGAACTCCTCGTGGCAGATGAGCTGGAGAATTTGCTGCACCAGCGCCATATCCGGCTGGGTGGCCCGCTGGTTCACCAGCTCGGGGCGGGCGAGGAAACCGCCGGCGAAGAAATCCACTCCAGCCTCCCTGAGGGGAAGGAAATCCTGCCAGGTATCGATATTGAGGGCCATCCGCTTGTGTTCAGTGGGCTGGCAAATGCCCTCTTCTCCCATCCAGAACACCAGCAACCGGCTGGCGCCGAGCCAGCGGGGATCCCGGTGGGCACCGTGGACGGCGAGCCGACGACGACTGTCACGCCACTGTTCCAGCACCGGAAAGGAGGTCGGAAGGCGCTCGCTGGAGGCCTCCACCAGGGGAATGGTGTCCTGATCGAACAGCAGGGGACGTTGATCATCCAATTGTTCGTGGCTGAAAGGCACCAGGTATTGGCGCCCCTGGGCCAGCATGCGGCAATGCTGGGCCAATGCTGGCCACTGGGCCGGGTCGACAAGCTGATAATCGATACCGTAGGCCACCAGGGCCAGGCGGCGATTGAAGATGGGATAGCGGCGCAGCAGCATGGGATCACCGATAGGTCAGAGTGCGAGCCCTCCCTTGCGACTTGGCGTGGTAAAGCGCCTGGTCTGCCTGTTCGGTCAGGGTTTGCCATGCCCCGTCCTGGGAGGGAACCAGATAGCTAAAGCCTATGCTAACTGTAATGAAATCAGCAACTCGGGAACCTGGATGGGGCACTTTTAGCTGGGCCAGTCCATCATGGATCCGTTCAGCCAGCTGCTCCGCCTCTCCCGGTTGGGGGGCGCACAACAGGATCACGAACTCCTCGCCACCATAACGGGCCACCAGGTTGGTACGCCGTCGCTCCGCTTCCCTGAGCACGCTGGCGATCAGTCGCAGGCACTCATCCCCCTTGGCATGGCCGAAGTGGTCGTTGTAGGCCTTGAAGTCATCCACGTCGATCATCAGCACCGCCAGCAGACTCTGGGTACGGCGGGCCCACTCCCATTCCCGTTGCATGGTGAGGTCCCACTGGCGGCGGTTGGCGATGCCGGTGAGCGGATCTTCGAGGGAAAGCAGGGAGAGGCGCTGGTTGGCCTCCTCCAGCGCCCGGTTGGTCTCGGCCAGTTGCATGGTGCGCTCGGCCACCCGAGCCTCCAGCTGGCGGTTGAGTTTCTCCAGCTCCTCCTGGGTGCGCTGGCGGATCAACAACTGCGACAGCATGGCGGCGTATTGCTTGAAGATCTCGCTCTGGTAGGCCTTGAGTGGCCGTTGCCACAGCAGGTTGTCGGCGGCAATCCAGCCGATGGGAGTGGCGCCGTCCCACAGCGAGACCATGGCGTTCCAGCCGCGGCCCACCTGCTGGCGTTCATAGTAGAGGGGGGTATCCTCCAGCACCAGTACATAGTCCTTGCTGCGCAGCGCCTGCTGTACCGTGGGATGATCAGGGATGGGGCTGATGAAGCCGCTCTCGTCCACCAATTTGCCCTCTTCATCTGTGCCCCAGGTGCCGCGCATGGTCTTGCCATCGGGCTCGATGAGGAAGATGGCGACCCGATCGAATTGCAGCTCCTCGCGGGCCAGCACCACGGCTTCACGCAGCAGCTGGTGCTCGCTCTGGCTGCGAGAGAGGGTAACGCCGACCGTGTGCAGGGCCTGCAACATCTGGAGGAAGGAGCGCTGCATCGCCTGGCTCTGCACCAGGTCGGTCTGGGTGTGACGGCGCTGATCCCGTTCATGATCAATCTGCCAGGCCAGCAGATGGTTGCTCAACTCGGCAGTCAGGTAGTGGGTCAGCAGCTGGATCCCCTGGCGCTGATGACGGGAGAGGCGATCGAGCCGGCGCCGGGTTTCCAGATAGATGACGCCATCCAGCTCCTGATGACGCTTGAGGGGGAAGCAGACGCGCAGCTTGGGCTGTACGGTTTCCACATATTCCCAGGTATCGCTCTGCGGCTGGATCTGCTCCACCACCATCTGCCCGTGCTCGACGGCCCGGGAGATCAATTCATCCGGCAACTGCAGCGTCATCAGATGAGCCGGATCCAGAGTTAGCAATCCCTGATCCGGATGAAAGCTGTAAAGCAGGGGCTCCGGCGCCTGCAACCAGAGATAGAGGCGCTCCGCCTCGGTTTTCTCCCTGATGGTCGCGAGACTCGCCTCGCAGAGCTGCGCGAAGCTGGTGAACTGCTCAGGTGCCCATTCTTGCATGCCAATGTCCCTTTGGGTGTACCCAAGCGAGTATATATACACTCCCTCTAATATATTGATTGAAATATTAAAAAAGAGAGCCAGTGCGCATAAATTCTGCTGCTTTAAGGTTGGGAGGCGGTCGCAATTTGCCTGAAGGGGGCGACAGGGTCGTTAGCAGGTGAGAAAAGCATGATCTGAACGAGGAGAACAGGTATCAGGGACATAAAAAAGCCCGCACAATGGCGGGCTTTTTCTATAAGTTGACAGGTGTTTACTCTGCCTTGGGCGTTTCTTCGGCCGGGGTTGCATCGGCTTCGGCTGCCGGTGCGACCGGCGCCGGACCCGGCACCAGTTCCACCGCCGGCTTGGCGATGAGGGAGCGGGTCTCTTCCACCGCCTCGGTCAGCTTCACCTCGATGATCTGGCCGAGCTCGTAGACTACCTCGGTCTTGTCCAGATAGACGCGGCCGTTGTCCCAGTTGCACTCAAGGCGCTCCTTGTTGTCCAGGATGTGGCGGGCGGGCATGAACACCACGGCACCGTTCTCCTGCAGGCGCAGCTTGAGGCCGGCACGCATCACGTCGATGATCTCGGCGTTGAACACCTGATCGGTACCGGCGGCAGCCTTGAGGTAGCGCACATAGAGCCAGTCGCCGATGTCGCGCTCCACCATGCGGTGCAGGCGGCGGCAGGCGGTCAGATGTTCGGTGAGCTCCTGGCTCGGGCGCTCGCCCGGGGTCTTGCCGGCGATGACGGCTTTGAGCAGGCGATGGTTGACCATGTCGCCGTATTTGCGAATAGGTGACGTCCAGGTGGCGTAGGCATCCAGACCCAGGCCGTAGTGGGCACCCGGCTCGGAGGACATCAGGGCATAGCTCTGGAAACGGCGGATCTTGCCGTCCAGCCAGCGGGTATCGAGGCCGTCGATCCAGCGGCGCAGGGCGCAGAAGCCGGACAGGCTGGCGATCTCTTCCTTCTCGAACGGAGCCTCGGCGCTTTTCAGCAGGTCGATGGCGCCGTCGAGGGACTCCTCGTCAAAGCCGGTGTGGACGTTGAAGATGCCGTAGCCGACGGTCTTGCCCAGCACGCGGCCGGCGCAGATGTTGGCGGCGATCATCGACTCTTCCACCATGCGGTTGGCGATGCGGCGTGGCTCGACGTGAATGGCCAGCACCTCGCCATCTTCGCCCAGTTCGAAGTCGTAGTCGGGACGATCCGGGAATACCAGGGCGTGCTCGGTGCGCCACTTGATGCGCGCCTCTGTCATCGCCTTCATCAGCGGCAGCTGGGCCAGGACGCCTGCGTCGATATCCAGTTCTTTGCCGTGCTCGGCCCAGTCGGAGACGTCGTCATAGTTGAGGCGGGCGTGAGAGCAGATGCGGGCGGCGAAGAACTCGGTCTCCTCCAGCAGCAGGCCATCCTCGGTGATGAGCAAGCGGGCGCACAGGGTGTTGCGCTCCTCGCCCTCTTTCAGGGAGCAGAGCTCGTCGGAGAGGGTGCGCGGGATCATCGGCACGTTGCGGCCCGGCATATAGACGGTGAAGGCGCGCTGGGCGGCCTCTTTGTCCAGCTCGCTGCCTTCGGCCACGTAGGCGGTCGGGTCGGCGATGGCGACCAGCAGCTCCCAGCCGTCGTCCAGCTTGGTGATGGCCAGGGCGTCGTCCATGTCCTTGGTCTTGGCGCCATCGATGGTAAAGAAGGGCACCTGGGTCAGATCGCGGCGGGGCAGCTCTTCCTCTTCGATCACCTTCCACTCCGGCAGATCCGCCGGCTCGACCTGGGCCAGGTTGTGGCGCGCCAGCACCACCCACCAGGGCACGTTGTGATCTTCCTGAGAGGCGATCTTCTGGGTGATCTCGGCGGAGAAGTTGCCGTCAACCAGAGCGTGGCGCTTGAGGGTGGCGACTACCCAGTCCCCTTCCTTGAATTCTTTCTCGTCCAGCCCCTTCTTGACGCGGGCCTTGATGGCATCCTTGATGAGCGGATGGTCGGCTACCACGTTGAGGCGGTCGCGGAACATCTTGACCCGGGCCACGAAGCGGGTGATGGATTGCTCCAGCAGCTCGTCCGGCTCGGCCACTTCTTTCTCTTTTTCGGTACGGATCAGGGCGGTCACCCGGTCGCCGTGCATCACCTTCTTCATGTAGGGCGGCGGCACGAAATAGCTGGTCTTCTCATCGACTTCCAGAAAGCCGAAGCCCCTATCGGAGGCGCGGATAACACCCTCTTTCTTGGGGATGTTTTCGCGGATTTGTTGCTTGAGCTGGGCCAGCAGCGGATTGTCTTGGAACATAAGTGAGGAACCTGAGTGGAGACCTGATGAAGAAACGCCCAGCACTATACGTTTTTAGCCCTCCAAAGCCAAGGTGAATGGCCTTTTCAGCTTGGTTGCAGCTGGCAACGGGCGTAGTCAATCAGTCTCAGGGAGAGTTGTTTGTGGATGCCTTTTTCCAGTACCCAGCGGTGCCAGTAGAGTCGCTCTGTCAGGCGCTGGTCCGGGCTGAGATTGACCAGGCTGCCCGTGGCCAGATGCTGGCGGATCTGCAATTCCGGGATGAGGCAACAGGCCAGCCCCTGCTCGGCCATGGCGACGAAGGCCTCCGACGAGTGCACCGTATGGCAGGGATAGCCGCCGGGCTCCAGCCCGAAGTGGCGGCGCATGAAGCTGACGTGCATGTCGTCGCGCTGATCGAACGCCACCGCAGGGGCCTTGGCCAGCGCTTCCCGGGTCAGGCCATTGGGGAAGTGGCGCGCGACGAAAGCGGGGCTGGCGGTGAGCAGGTAGTGCATCTCACCCAGCTCGTCAATGCAGCAGCCCGCCAGCGGCTGGGATTGCAGGCTGATGGCGCCAAACGCCTGCCCCTCGCGTACCTTGTCGAGGGTGCGGCTCTCGTCATCCACCAGCAGATTGAGTTCGATGGGGTGTTGCTCCAGCAAAGGGGCGATGGCGGGCAGGAACCAGGTAGCCAGGCTGTCGGCGTTGACGGCAATGCTGATGCGGATGGGGCCTTGCGGCGTGGCCGGGGTCAACTCGCCCGCCAGTTCAATCTCGAGCTGGTGCACCTGGCGATAGTGAGCCAGCAGTTTCTGGCCGAGGGGGGTGGCCTGCAGCGGCTGGCTACGGATGAGCAGGGGTTCGGCAAATTGCTGCTCCAGCTGCTTGATCCGCTGCGAGATGGCGGACTGGGTGAGGTGCAGCGATCTGGCCGCCCGTTCGAAATTCTGCTCCTGCAGTACCGCATCCAGTGCCCGCAGCAATTTGTAGTCCAGCTCTTTCATGCAATCTCCCTGTCTTGATCCCGTGGCAGACTCTACGCGAGCCGGATCCGGACAACAATGGCCGGTTGCGATGAGAATGGGGCAAGGCCGCTAGTGTGATTTTTTACAGTAGTGGTTAACCGGTTCAGAGAGGATACTGCACATCGCCGCACGGGCAGTGGCTGCCTGATGTGGCTCATAGCGATGCGTTTATCCCGGGTATGTTTTCCGGGATTTTTTATGATGATGCGGCCAGCGGATGTCGTTGGGATTGAGCAGGACGACTATGGGGCTGGTAATGACCGAGCAGGGGTTGGGAAACGGCACGGGCAAAGCGTTCATCCAGATGGAAGCGGATACCGACGCCCCGAACCGCCCCCAGATCGACGGCCTGGCGATGGCCGAGGCGTTCGATGGGCAGGCCGAGACGGCGGAAGATGCGCTCCACCGGCAGACTGACCACGGCGACCAGCTCGCGGATCCCGTGCGCCAGGGCGAAGGCATAGACTTCGCGGAAGATGACGCAGGTCAGTTCGCTGACGCCGTTGCTCATGCGCGGGGCACGGGAGGCGTCGATGGCCAGCCGGGTCAGTTCCCAGATCTGCGGGCTGCATGGCGGGCGTTCACCGGCCAGGGCGGCGGGGAAAATGGTCGGGAGCATGTAGGCATCGGCACAGTTGAGCAGGCGGATGCAGCCACACACCCCCTGTTCATCCTCAATCAGCACCCAGTGAGTGTCGGGAGTGTCGAAGCTGTCTCGCTCAAGTCCTTGACGGGACTCCACATCCCAGCCGAGTCGGTCGGAAAAAACGTCGTTTCGAAAGCGATAAAGTTCACTTTCGACCTCTTTTCGCGGGTGTTCTCTCAATTTCCCTTTGAAAACCAACATTATGGACTCTCTCTCTTGTTATTCGCGGTTATAATCACATGTCTGGCCAAGGGGGCTTTTATATGACAAGAGACCAACTGCTTGAGTACCTGGAACATTTCAGTACGGTGACGGATGGCAACCGGTTGTCCGAACTGATCGGCAGCTTCTCGCTCGGGATGGGGTACGACTATTTCCGCTTTGCGTTGATCATGCCGATGTCGATGCAAAGGCCCAAAGTGGTGCTGTTCAACCAGTGTCCGGATTCCTGGGTTCAGGCCTATACCGAGCACAACATGCTGGCCAGCGATCCCGTGATCCAGCTGGCACGCAAACAGACCCTGCCCATCTACTGGAACCGGCTGGATGAACGCGCCCGTTTCCTGCAGGAAGGGAGCATGGACGTGATGGGGCTGGCCGCCGAGTTTGGATTGCGCAACGGCATCTCCTTCCCGCTGCACGGGGCCGCCGGTGAAAACGGCATCCTCTCCTTCATCACCTCCGAGCGAGCCTCGAGCGATCTGCTGCTGGAGTCCTCGCCGATCCTCTCCTGGATGTCCAATTACATCTTCGAGGCGGCTATTCGCATCGTGCGCCTCAGCATGGTGGAGAGCCTGGACAAGGAGCCTCTGACCGATCGGGAGACCGAGTGCCTGTTCTGGGCCAGCGAAGGGAAAACCTCGAACGAGATCGCCTGCATCCTGGGGATTACCGAGCGCACAGTGAATTACCATCTCAATCAGGTCACTCGCAAAACCGGCTCCATGAACCGTTATCAGGCCGTGGCCAAGGGGGTCAGCAGTGGTCTGCTGTTGCCGAACCTGGAGCAGGTGGTGGTGACCAACTTCCCCATGGTGTTGCAATAGTGCGTATCCTGACCAGTTTGCTGGATTCTCCTGCCGTCATTGGGGAGGCCACAATTGTCAGATCCGGTAATTGACAAGCGGTCGCAAAAGGGTGTGATGAGTTATTAGCAAAATGAATCAACCAGTAAATCAATGAATTTCTCTGGATGATTTGCCCCCGCTATAGTGCCACTCACTCATCACAACCCTCGGTACTCTTATGCTCGCGACCACCCTGCAAGGCTTTACCCTCGGCCTTGCCATGATCATTCCCATCGGTGCCCAGAATGCGTTTGTCCTGAGTCGGGGCATTCATCGCAATCACCACCTGCTGACGGCAACGCTCTGCAGTTTTTGTGATCTGGTTCTGATTGCCATCGGGGTCTTTGGCGGCGCCAATCTGATCGCCGCCAACCCGGTCGGCCTGACGGTGTTGACCTGGGGAGGCGTGCTGTTTCTTGGCTGGTTCGGCGTGCGTTCCCTGCGCAGTGCCTGGCGCGACCAGGGAGAGGGACTGGCGGATTCGCCGCAGTTGATGGGTGCCAGAAGCGTGCTCGCCATGACCCTGGGGGTTACTCTGCTCAATCCTCATGTCTATCTGGATACCCTGATGCTGCTCGGTTCCCTCGGCAGCCAGGTGATTGAACCGCTGCGTCCGGCCTTTGCCGCCGGTGCCATGCTGGCGTCTCTGGTGTGGTTCTACTCCCTGGCGCTGGGAGCGGCGGCACTGGCGCCCTGGCTGGCCAGGGGAAGGGTGCAGCAGGGGATCGATCTGCTGGTGGGCCTCATCATGCTGGCCCTGGCGCTGCAACTGGCTATGGGACGCTAGGCTGGCGGCTGTTTTTATGGTCCTAGGTCATAAAAATGGGCCTCGATACCTGTCTGAGTCACTTTCTTCTGATAAATTTCAGCACTCCATTATGAGATCTGGTTCAATCAGGAGTACCCAGTGAATAAAACCATGAAGTTAGGGGTTATCGCCTCCGTCGTGCTGCTATCAGCCTGCGGAGCAGAACAACAGGAGAAGGCGCAGCCTGGCGTGGTCTCGCTGCGGCTTATCCAGACCTCCGACATTCATTCCAATGTGCTGGGGTATGACTACTACCAGAACAAGGAAGATCGCAAATTCGGCCTCTCCCGTACTGCCGTGCTGATCCGGGAGGCCCGCGCCGAAAACCCCAACAACCTGCTGCTCGACAACGGCGACCTGATCCAGGGCTCGCCGCTGGCCGACTACATCTTTGAGCAAGCGGGCGAGGGCTACCTCGACAAGCAGGCGCATCCCGTGTTCAAGGCGATGAACGAGCTGGGTTATGACGCCGGCAATCTGGGCAACCACGAGTTCAACTACGGGCTGGATTACCTCGGCAAGGTGCTGCAAGGGGCCAAGTTTCCCTACGTGAATGCCAACGTGTTCGCGGCCGACGCCTTCAAGCGCGATGGAGAGGGCAAGATCGACTGGAGCGGCAACAAGTTCACCCCCTACCTGCTGCTGGAGCGCCAGGTGACAGATGACAAGGGGCAGCCACAGACCGTCAAGGTCGGCATTCTGGGCCTGACCCCGCCGCAGGTACTGCAGTGGGACAAGCGTCACCTGCAGGGTAAGGTGGTGGTGGCCGACATGGTCGAGACCGCGAACCACTACATTCCCGAGCTGCGCGCCAAGGGGGCCGATCTGGTGGTCGTGGTGGCGCACACCGGCATCAATGCCGGCAGTTACGAGGCCATGATGGAGAATGCCGCCTGGCACCTGGCCAAGGTGGAAGGTATAGATGCCCTGATGCTGGGTCATGCCCACAAGAACTTCCCGGGGGACTTCCCCAATCTGCCGGAGGTGGACAATCAGGCCGGTACCCTGAGCGGTGTGCCAACCGTGATGCCGGGCTTTTGGGGCAATCACCTCGGCATCATCGATCTCAAGCTGGAACAGGTGGATGGCAAGTGGCGGGTGAAGCAGAGCCAGGCCAGCCTGCGCCAGATCGATGCCAGCGAAGGGAGCAAGGTGGATGCGCGAGTCACCGAGCTGGTCAAGGCAGACCATGAGGGCACCAACCAGTGGCTGGATCGTCCTCTTGGCAAGATCACCAACCCCATCCACAGCTTCTTCGCCCTGGTGCAGGACGATCCCTCGGTGCAGCTGGTGAACGATGCCCAGCGCCGGCATGCCGAACAGTTGCAAAAAGATGGCCTGCTCAAGGAGCCTTATCCGATCCTCTCGGCGGCGGCGCCGTTTCGTGGCGGGCGCAACGGCATCACGGACTTCACCTATGTGCCGGCGGGGGATATCTCCCTGCGCAACGTCTCTGATCTCTACATCTATCCGAACACCTTGCAGGTGGTCGAGGTGAACGGGGCTACTGTCAAGGAGTGGCTGGAGATGAGTGCCGGCCAGTTCAACCGGGTGGATCCCGCCAGCCGCGGGGTGCAGTGGCTGGTGAATGAGAGTTTCCCCACCTACAACTTCGACGTGATCGACGGGGTCAGCTACGAGGTGGATATCACCCAGCCCGCCCGTTACAACAAGGAAGGGGTCAAGGTGAGCGAGGGCGAGCGGATAGGCAAGCTGACCTTCAACGGCAAGCCCGTCGATCCGGCCCAGAAATTCTACGTGGTGACCAACAACTACCGCGCCAGCGGTGGCGGCCACTTCCCGGGGGGGGATGGCGGCAATATCGTCCACGAAGATCCCTTCGAGACGCGTGAAATTGTGGCCCAGTACCTGAAGTCACGTTCGGCCAGCCAGCCCCAGGGCTTCAGTCCGTTGGCCGACAACAACTGGCACATGAAGGCGTTGCCTGCTGGCGTTGATGTACGCCTCTACTCCTCTCCCCGTGAGGAGGCCAAGGCGGTGGCTGGGGCGGATCTGGCCTATCAGTCCACCTTGCCGATGGATGATGAGAAGCATCCCGGTTACGCCATCTATCGTCTGGTTCGCCAGTAACAGGGCATGGCCGGAGACAGACTTCGGCCAGTAGAAAACAACATGCCAGCCCGTTTGTCCGGGCTGGCATGTTTCGTTTCCGTGGCCGGGTCAGACCCGGAACTGGGAGAGCAGGCTCTGTTGCTGCAAGCTGACCTGATGGAGGGAGGAGGCGATATGCAGGCACTCCTGGGCCTCCTGCTCGCCGGTTCTGGCTTGTTGGCTGATCCCTGATACCTTGTCGGAAGATCTGCTCAGGGTGAGCGAGAGCTGGCCGGTGGCATCGGCTACCTGCTGCACCATGGTGGCCAGCCGGTCGATGGCCTCTTCCACCCGAAACAGGATCTGCCTGGTATTCTCGGAATCCTGCATCCCTGACTCTACCGTCTTCATGTTGCGCTGCATCATCAGGTAGGCCGTCTCCGTCTGCTGCTGGATGCTGCTGATCACCTGGCTGATTTCGGCGCTGGAGGCGGCGGTGCGGCTGGCCAGGGTACGCACCTCGTCGGCCACCACCGCAAAACCTCGACCCATTTCTCCGGCCCTGGCGGCCTCAATGGCGGCGTTGAGGGCCAGCAGGTTGGTCTGTTCGGAAATACCGCTGATGGTGGAGATGATCTGGCCGATCTGGCCCGCTTGCTCCTTGAGGGAGTTGATGGCGATGGCGCACTCGCCCACCTCCGTCACCATGCGTTGCATGCCCGTGGTGGCGGACGCCATATACTGGCTGCTCTCGACGGTCAGCTGCCGTACGTCGTTGGCATTCTGGGCGGCCATGCTGCAGTTGTCCGAGATGTGAGTGGCCACTTGCACCATCTGTTCGCTGTCCTGATGCAGCGCCTGGGCGTGTTCCGCCGTCTGGCGGCTGCTCTGGCTGATGGCTTCGACCCGGTTGACCGAGGTGTGCACGTGCTCACTGATGTGCTGGTTGTTGTCCATGGTCGAACTTATCATCTGCTGCAGCTTCTCGATGAAGCGATCCACGCTGTTGGCCAGCGAGCCAATCTCGTCATCCCGCTGCAGGTTGATGCGTACGTTGAGGTCTCCGTCCCCTGCCGCTATGTCCTGCATCCGCCTGTCGACCTGCAGCAGCGGGGCCACCAGTGTGCGGGTCAGCCAGAACCCGCAGAGGATGACCGCAATCAGGCTCAGCATCAGACAGGTCAGCAACAGGCCGTGGGTATGGCCGATGATGTCGTGCAGCCGGGCGACCTGATCTTCCACGGTGGCGTCCCCCTGGGCTTCGATATCAACCAGCTGTTTTTGCAGCTCATCGGCACTGGCCTCGTAGCTGGCCCGCTGGATTTGATAGGCGCTCAGGGCCGAAGTCCAGGTCTCCAGCAGCTGATGGTGCCGTGACATCAGGGTGCGGTACTGGCTGGCCAGCGACTGGCCGGCAAATTCGCCGCTCCCTTCGCTGTCGAACAACCCGGTGGCCAGCATGCGATCAACGGCGCTCTGGTAGAAATCGGTCGCCTCCTTGAGCTCTTCCCTGATGGCGGGGGTGACGCCCTGGCTGCGCATCTTCTCCAGCGCATAGAGTTGGCGCAAGAAACCGATGTTGGCCTCCATACCGCCATCGGCGGCTTCCCAGCGGGTGGCAAGGCCGCCATTCCAGCTGATGAGCTGGTCGGGAGACTGGGTGAGCGCCTCAACGGCGCCATCGCCGATCACTTCCAGCTGGGTCGAAATACGCCCCATGCGCTCTGCGTTATCCCGCAGCGCCTTATCCACCTCGATATAGCTGTCATGGAGGCCCAGCAGTTTTTCCTGTTGCTGCTGATACTCCTGCTTGCGCTGCGTCATGGCGGCGATGGCGGCGGTGTCGATCAGCTTGCCCTGGGCGACCCGGGACAGGGCATCGTCGGCGGTGGCCCTGGCGGCATCGAGCGCCGGACGATCAAGGGAAGTGCCGTTTTGCATCTTCTGGATATGGAGTTGCTGGTTGCCCAGTTCGATGGAGCCCTCCATGGCGCCGTCCGCGGTTTGCCAGGCGGCGCCCAGCACGTAGGAGAGCAGTGCCTCCAGCCGCTGGCTGCCATACCAGCCCGCAGCGCCCATACCCAGGGTGCAAGCGAGCAGTATGGTGAGCGCCAGGGTGAATGTGGTGACAATTTTCATCTGATGCCTTCCTTGGTATCGACACTGGTTCGAACAGAGTTCCGAGCGGATCCAGTGTGGTCGTTTATGTTCAGGCACAACGCCTGCGGCGTGGCAGGGATCGCCCGTGCCTTGTAACCAATAAGGAAAGCATGGTGGTGAAAGGCATAAAAAGCCGCTCTGACCACCCGGCGGTGTACGGCCTATGCTGGATACTTATCCAGTTATTCTTTATGCTATGAACCAATTTTTGAATCGTCGTATTGGTAAGGAGAGAGCCGTGATCGGTCGCTTGAGAGGCATTGTCATTGAAAAGCAGCCCCCCGAGGTTTTGCTGGAGGTTGGCGGGGTCGGCTACGAGGTGCAGATGCCCATGAGCTGCTTCTACGACCTGCCGGATATCGGCCAGGAGGCGACCATCCAGACTCACTTCGTGGTGCGTGAAGATGCCCAGCTACTCTATGGCTTCAACCACAAGCAGGAGCGGGCACTGTTTCGCGAGCTGATCAAGACCAACGGCGTGGGCCCCAAATTGGCGCTGGCCATTCTCTCCGGCATGACTGCCAGCCAGTTTGTCCTGTGTGTCGAGCGCGAGGAGATAAGCTCTCTGGTCAAATTACCCGGGGTGGGCAAGAAGACGGCAGAGCGGCTGGTGGTCGAGATGAAGGACAGGCTCAAGGGCTGGGTCAGCCACGATCTTTTCTCGCCGGCGGCCGTGCCCCTGCCTGCCAGCGAACCGACCCTGCGGGCGCCGGATGCGGCAGAAGAGGCGGCCAGTGCGCTGGTGGCCCTGGGTTACAAGCCACAGCAGGCCAGCCAGATCGTCAGCAAGATCGCCGCCGATGGCATGTCGGTGGAAGAGATCATCCGTGAATCCCTGCGTAGTCTGGTGTGAGGTAGTCGATGATTGAAGCGGATCGTCTCATCTCGGCAAGTGCCGCCCGTGAGGATGACATTATCGATCGGGCCATTCGCCCCAAGAAACTGGCCGATTACACAGGCCAGGATACCGTCTGCGAACAGATGGAGATCTTCATCGAGGCGGCGCGGCAACGGGGAGAGGCCCTCGATCACCTGCTGATCTTTGGCCCGCCGGGTCTGGGCAAGACGACGCTGGCCAACATTGTCGCCAACGAGATGGGGGTGAACATCAAGACCACCTCGGGTCCGGTGCTGGAAAAGGCCGGCGATCTGGCGGCGCTGCTCACCAACCTCGAGCCCAACGATGTACTGTTCATCGACGAGATCCACCGCCTGAGCCCTGTGGTGGAGGAGGTGCTTTATCCGGCGATGGAGGATTACCAGCTCGACATCATGATAGGGGAGGGGCCGGCGGCCCGTTCCATCAAGCTCGATCTGCCCCCCTTCACCCTGATCGGGGCAACCACCCGGGCCGGCTCTCTCACCAGCCCGCTGCGGGATCGCTTCGGCATCGTCCAGCGGCTGGAGTTCTACAACGTCAAGGATCTGACCGACATCGTCTCCCGCAGCGCCCGCTGCCTGGGGCTCGACATGTCGGAGGATGGCGCCATCGAGGTGGCCCGTCGTTCTCGCGGCACGCCGCGAATTGCTAACCGTTTGTTAAGGCGGGTGCGGGATTTTGCCCAGGTCAAGTCTGACGGCAAGATTGACGGCCCCATTGCAGCCCGTGCCATGGACATGCTGGACGTGGACAACGAGGGGTTCGACTTCATGGACCGCAAGCTATTGTTGGCTGTCATCGACAAGTTTATGGGAGGCCCTGTGGGGCTTGATAATCTGGCGGCCGCCATCGGGGAAGAGAAAGATACCATCGAGGATGTGCTGGAGCCTTACCTGATCCAGCAGGGATATCTGCAACGCACACCCAGAGGGCGGATAGCGACCACGCGAGCCTATGCTCATTTCGGCCTTCAGCGGCCAGATGAGAAGTGAAAACAGACACTTGAATAGAAAACCGCCGCCAACGGCGGTTTTTTTATTGGCGGGATAAAAAAAGCCCACGGCAGATGCGGTGGGCAAAGACAATTCAGGATGGATGTTCACAACCAGTGAGTACGTCCGGATACAGACCGGAAAAAAACGAGTGAGCCGTCGCGAGCTCTCAGAGTCGGTTCAATTGATAGAGTTGAACAAAAGAAAGCTTGTAGTAGCTGATGGTTTTAGCAACAAACTTTTTCATCTTCGATTCCAATAAACAGGTTCAAACGGATGGTCGGATACGTACCGTGAACCCTGATTAACCGGCCTGTATCCAAGGGGATGCCCTCACTGCGAGGCGCATTGTAGGAGTTCGAATCAGCCCGGGCAAACAAGAAAAATTGCACCATTCAAATTAGTTTAACTAATGATGAATTTGGTCTGATTGATTCGCATGAGTATGCATTGTTTGCAGTTTTAAATTGCTTTTTCGAAGCGGCCAGAACAATCCGGATAACATGATAAACATGACCTTGGCTGTTATTTTTGAATTAAACTACAGAGCAAGATGTTAAAAATTTAAATTGATTTAAATCAATGTTTTACATCAAATATAATTTTGTGATCCAGCTCTCTTCATCGCTTTGTAAATAGTTTAAAGATGCCTTTTGAAGTCATGTATTTGGGTCGCTTTTACATTGATTTCAATCAAATAAAGGTGATATAAAACCACGGTCATCATGGGCGAGAATAAATTCCAGCTGGTTGTTTTAGAATTGTTAAACATTAGCTTTCTTTGTTCTCAGATATTGCCTTGTTGTTAATATTGGTCGTTGGTGAAGGGGTTTTGTTGTGAGGATTTACAGCGAGCTCCATTTGCCAACCCCCAACGGAAGCTTTGTCCCTAAATCTTAAAATAGCCGTGCCAATAATCGGTGAGGAAACATCATGATTGCTGAGCATGTGGTCGACCTATCGCGGTTCCAGTTCGCTGCGACGGCCCTTTATCACTTCTTGTTTGTCCCCCTGACGCTGGGAATGACCTTCATTCTCGCGATCATGGAATCTGTCTATGTTATGACCAACAACCCCATCTACAAGGACATGACCAAGTTCTGGGGCAAGTTGTTCGCCATTAACTTCGCCCTCGGGGTGACCACGGGTTTGACCATGGAGTTCCAGTTCGGGACCAACTGGGCTTACTACTCCCACTATGTCGGCGACATCTTCGGGGCCCCGCTGGCCATCGAAGGGCTGATGGCCTTCTTCCTGGAGTCCACCTTCGTCGGTATGTTCTTCTTCGGTTGGGATCGTCTCTCCAAGCATCAACACCTGGCTGCAACCTGGTTGATGGCGCTGGGGACCAACCTCTCCGCCCTCTGGATCCTGGTTGCCAACGGCTGGATGCAGAACCCGGTCGGTGCCGAGTTCAACTTTGAATCCATGCGGATGGAGATGGTGAGCTTCGCCGATCTGGTGTTCAACCCGGTAGCTCAGGTCAAGTTCGTGCACACTGTTGCAGCGGGCTACACCTGCGGCGCCATGTTTGTACTGGGCATCTCCTCCTACTACCTGCTGAAGAATCGTGATGTGGCCTTCGCCCGTCGCTCCTTCGCCATCGCTGCCGCGTTTGGTATGGCCTCCATCCTCTCCGTGCTGGTGCTGGGTGACGAGTCCGGTTACGAGACAGGTGAAGTGCAGAAGGTGAAACTGGCTGCCATCGAAGCCGAGTGGGAGACTGAACCCGCGCCGGCTGCCTTTACCCTGTTCGGTATTCCGAATCAGGAAGAGATGCGCACCGACTACGCCATCAAGATCCCTTATGCCCTTGGCATCATCGCGACCCGTTCCCTGGACGGTCAGGTGACCGGCCTCAAGGATCTGAAGAGCGAGCACGAGCTGCGCGTGCGCAACGGCATGACCGCCTACGACCTGCTGACCAAGCTGCAATCCGGCGACAAGTCTGACGAGACCCGCGCTCGCTTCGACGAAGTGAAGCAGGATCTGGGTTACGGTCTGCTGCTCAAGCGTTACACCAACAATGTGACCGATGCGACCGAGGAGCAGATCATGGCTGCGGTGGATGACTCCATCCCGCACGTACTGCCGCTGTTTTTCGCCTTCCGCATCATGGTGGCGACCGGCATGGTGATGCTGGTGCTGATCGGCCTGGCCTTCTATGACAGTGCCCGTCACCGCATCGGCGAGCGCAAGTGGCTGCTCAAGGCCCTGCTGTGGGGTATCCCGCTGCCGTGGATCGCCATTGAAGCCGGTTGGTTTGTAGCTGAGTACGGCCGTCAGCCCTGGACCATTGCGGAAGTGCTGCCGACCTTCGTCTCCGCTTCCAACGTGCCTGCGTCCGAGATTTGGTTCTCTCTGATCGGTATCTGCCTGTTCTACACAGTGCTGCTGATTATCGAGATGTACCTGATGTTCAAGTTTGCCCGCCTCGGCCCTAGCAGCCTGAAGACCGGCAAGTATCACTTCGAACAGCTCAAGGCATAAGGAGAGTAACCATGTTTGATTACGAAACTCTGCGTGTCATCTGGTGGGTGCTGGTCGGTGTGCTGCTGATCGGTTTCGCCATCACTGACGGCTTCGACATGGGGGTGGGCGCACTGCTCCCCTTCGTCGGCAAGAAAGACATTGAACGTCGTGTCATGATCAACTCCATTGCCCCCCACTGGGATGGCAACCAGGTGTGGTTGATCACCGCAGGTGGCGCCCTGTTCGCCGCCTGGCCGCTGGTTTATGCCACCGCATTCTCCGGCTTCTATGTGGCGATGATCCTGACCCTGATGGCGCTGTTCTTCCGTCCGGTCGGTTTTGACTACCGCTCCAAGCTGGAAAGCCCGAGATGGCGCAACAACTGGGACTGGTGCCTATTCATCGGTGGTGCCGTACCGCCCATCGTGTTTGGCGTGGCGTTTGGCAACCTGCTGCAGGGCGTGCCGTTCGAGTTCAACCAGTTCCTGATGTCCACCTATCACGGCAACTTCTTCGGCCTGCTCAATCCGTTTGGCCTGCTGGCCGGCGTGGTGAGCCTGTGCATGTTCCTGGCGCAGGGCGCAACCTGGCTGATGATGAAGACCGAAGGTGAAGTGCTGGCCCGCTCCCGCACCGCCGCCATCGGCAGCTCCCTGCTGACCATGGTGCTGTTTGCCCTGGCCGGTTGGTGGGTCAGCGGCATGGATGGCTATGTCATCGTCAAGGCCGCCGCGACCGATGCCGTCTCCAACCCGCTCGGCAAGGAAGTGGTGCAACAGGCCGGCGCCTGGATGAACAACTACAGCCTCTACCCGTGGATGGTGGCAGCCCCCGTGCTGGGCCTCTCCATGAGCCTGCTGGTTGCCGTGTTTGCCAAGCTGAACAAGGGTTGGCTGGCGTTTACCTGCTCCTCCCTGGCGATGACAGGCATCATCCTGACCGCCGGTTTCTCCATGTTCCCGTTCGTGATGCCTTCAAGCCTTGAGCCGTCACAGAGCCTGACCATGTGGGATACCACTGCCTCCTTCAACACCCTGCAGGTGATGACGGTGGCCGCTGCTATCTTCGTGCCGATTGTGCTGGGTTACACCCTCTGGACCTACATCAAGATGTATGGCCGGGTGACCAACAAGCACATCGAAGATAACCAACATTCGGCCTACTAAGAAGGAGCCCTGACAATGTGGTATTTCACCTGGATCCTGGGTCTGCTGCTGGCCTGCGCATTTGGCATCATCAATGCGCTGTGGTTGGAACACACCGAGAACATGGATCGCCAGATCGATGAAGACAAGTGATCGACTCGCCAGGCTGGCCGCTCCCCTGGAGCGCCAGCCATGGCAGGGATTGATGTTGTTGGCGGCGGCCCTGTTGGCCGTCGCCATCTTGCAGGCCCCGAACCTGATCGCGGCCAATACCAGTGAACACGGTCACTGGCTGGCGCCCTGGCTGATGTGGGCAGTCTGCTGCGGTGTGCTGCACGGGCTGGGATTCCACCCCCGCAGCCTGTTCGGACGCCTGTTCTTCAACCCCTGGCTCGCCTTGCCCAGTTTGTTGTACGGGCTCTGGTTGATGCAGTCATATTTCCTTTCATAAAAAACGGGGGGAGGCAGGATTTCCCTGTCTCCCCCTGCTTCTTTCCTATTCAGCCCTGCGCTATGATAGCCCCCCATCTGACTGTCGAATGGATCACAGATTGCTATGGGGGAAGTCTTTGAGTTTCCGGTGCGTGTCTACTACGAAGATACCGACGCCGGGGGCATCGTCTACAACGCCAATTATCTCAAGTTTATGGAACGTGCTCGCACCGAGTTTCTTCGTGCCATGGGCGTCGAACAGGACGTCCTGCTGCAGGAGGGATTCGCCTTCGTGGTGACTCGCACTGAGATCGATTTCCGCTCGGCGGCCCGTTTTAATGAATTACTGAATGTGTTAACGCAAGTGACTGAAATGAAACGCGCATCCCTGCGCTTTTCCCAGCAGATCCTGGCGGCCGACGGGCGACTTGTCGCCCGGGCCATGGTACAGATAGCCTGTGTCAGTCATCCGCAAATGAAACCTGTCGCAATACCTGAAAATATCAAGGGAGTGCTGTTAAGTGCACGCTGAAATTTCGTTTATTGGCCTGTTTTGGCAAGCCAGCCTGTTGGTCAAACTGGTCATGATCACCCTGATGGGGATGTCCGTGGTCTCCTGGGCGCTGATTATCCAGCGCTCCAAGGTGATCAAGGCGGCCAATCTTGCCTCCGAGCAGTTTGAAGACAGATTCTGGTCCGGGGTCGATCTCAACCGCCTCTATCAGGAGTCTTCCTCCCGCCGTGACGACATCGAAGGCATGGAAGACATCTTCTACTCCGGCTTCAAGGAGTACGCCCGTCTGCTCAAGGCCGGCGCCCGTGGCCAGGATGCGGTGATGGACGGTACCTACCGTGCCATGCGTGTCTCCCTTTCCCGCGCGGTGGACGATTTGGAATCGAACCTGCCGGTGCTGGCGACCATTGGCTCCATCAGCCCCTATATCGGTCTGTTTGGTACCGTATGGGGGATCATGAATGCCTTTATCGCCCTGGGTCAGGTGCAGCAGGCGACCCTGCAGATGGTGGCTCCGGGTATCGCGGAGGCGCTGATCGCCACCGCCATGGGTCTGTTTGCGGCGATCCCGGCGGTTATCTTCTACAACCGCTTCTCCAACAAGGTCGAGCGGCTGGAGAACGCCTATGCCAACTTCATGGACGAGTTCTCCACCATTCTGAACCGTCAAATTGCTCAGCAGCAGGGTGATCAGTAATGCAAACCTATCAGCGGATCCGGCGCAAGAAGGTGGCCGAGATCAACGTGGTTCCCTATATCGACGTCATGCTGGTGCTGCTCATCATCTTCATGGCGGTGACGCCCGTGATCACGCAAGGGGTCAAGGTCGATCTGCCGCAGGCTGAATCCGAGCAGCTGCCGGAAGATGCCAAGCCGCCCTTCATTGTCAGCGTCAACACTGACGGTGAATACGTGATCAAGGCGGGCGAGGCGGATGACGAGCCGGTCCCCAGTGGCACGCCCGAGGCGATGCAGCAATACATCACCGAGAAGGCCATGGGCTATCTGGCCATCAACCAGAACGCCCCCGTGGTCGTCGCCGGTGACAAGGCTGTGCGCTACGAGGAGGTGATCCTGTTGATGGTGGCCCTCAAGAATGCCGGTGTGCCTCAGGTTGGTCTGATGACGGATCCGGTGAACTGACGGAGATGGATGTGAAGCGTGGTATTTCCGGTTATCTCGTTGCATCGTTCCTGCTGCATCTGATCATCGGCATCATCCTGTTTGTCGGTCTCGACTTCAGCAAGCCCAAGCGACCCGAGTCAACGGGGCAGATCGTCAATGCGGTGATGCTGGACAGCGAATTCCTGGAGCAGCAGGCGAAGCAGATCCAGCAGCAGAAGGCCCAGCCCAAGGCTGCCGAGCAGAAGAAAAAGGAAGAGGCGGAGCAGGCCAAGCGTGAGCTGGCCCAGGAACAGGAGCGTCTGCGCATCGCCGAGACCAAGCGCAAGGAGGCCGAAGAGGCAACCCGCAAGGCCGAGGCCGAAAAACAGAAAAAAGTAGCCGAGCAGAAGCTGGCGGAAGAGAAGGCCCAGAAAGCCGAGGAAGCCCGCAAGCTGGAAGAGCATAAGGCCAAGAAGGCGGAAGCCGAGCGCAAGGCCGCAGAAGATGCCAAGGCGCTGGCGCTGAAAAAGAAAAAGGAACAAGAGAAGAAAGAAGCTGAGGAGAAGGCCAAGGCAGAAGAGGCCAAGGCCAAGAAAGCGGAAGCGGAGAAAAAAGCCAAGGCCGAAGCCGAGAAGAAAGCCAAGGCGGAAGCAGAGAAAAAAGCCAAAGCCGAGGCCGAAAAGAAGGCCAAGGAAGAGGCGGCCAAGAAGGCAAAAGCTGACGCAGAGAAGAAAGCCAAGGAGGAGGCCGAGAAGAAGGCCAAGGCCGAGGCTGAACGCAAGCGCAAGGCGGCGGAAGAGGCCAGATTGCAAAAAGAGATGGAAGCCATGATGCAACAGCAGCTGGCAGCCGAGGCCAATGCCCGCAGTCAGGCGGCATCGGCGGCGGCGCAGGGAGAGGTCGACAAATACGCAGCCCTCATCAAGGCCACTGTTGAGCGGTATATGATTTTGGATCCCACAATGCGGGGCAAAACCTGTACTATCGGTGTACGTCTTGCGAGCTCCGGTTTTGTCATCTCGGTGGATAATGGCCAGGGTGATCCGGCTGTTTGTCGCTCCGGCAAGGCGGCGGTCCTGAAGGCTGGCTCCTTGCCGGTACCCAAGGATCCTGCGGCATTCGAGATGTTGAAGGAGTTCAACCTCAAGTTGGAACCGAACATCTAAACACGGGATAACGGGGTCATTGACTGTGGTGGGCAGCATCTTGCTGACAAAGGAATTGAACCTCTCATTTTTATTGGAACCGAGTATTTAAGCCATGATCAGAAAAGTGTTTTTTGCTTTGGTTGGCTGTTTGTTGCTGGGCCAGAGTGCCCAGGCGGCCCTGGACATCGTCATCACAGGCGGTATCGATAGCGCACGTCCCATCGCCATCGCTCCCTTCAAGTGGGAAGGCAATGGCCAGCTGCCGCAGGACATCGCCGAAGTGGTTTCCAACGACCTGATGCGCAGCGGCAAGTTCAAGCCGCTGGCCCGCAGCCAGATGCCGCAGACCCCGAGCACCAGCGGCGAGATCAACTTCGCGCCCTGGGCTGCCCAGGGGGTAGAAGCGGTCGTGGTCGGTACCATTGCGCCGGTCGGGGATGGCACCTACAAGGTCAACTTCGAGCTGGTCGATGTGCTCAAGGGCCAGCTGGCCAAGGCACAGGGCGGTGAAAGCAGCGGCTACATCCTGGACAGCCGGATGGCGACCATCCCGGGTGCCCAGATGCGCCAGTTTGCCCACCGTATCTCCGACATCGTCTATGAGCGTCTGACCGGCGAGCGTGGCGCCTTCCTGACCCGTCTGGCCTATGTGGCGGTCCAGCAGGGTGCCCAGTTCCCGTATCAGCTGCGTATCTCCGATTACGACGGCTACAACGAGAAGACTCTGCTGCGCTCCCGCGAGCCGCTGATGTCTCCCTCCTGGTCGCCGGATGGCAGCAAGCTGGCCTATGTGAGCTTCGAGAACCAGAAGTCCGAGATCTACGTGCAGGATATCTACACCCAGCAGCGCAGCCTGATCACCAGTTTCCGTGGCATCAACGGGGCGCCTGAGTGGTCTCCGGATGGTCGTCGTCTGGCTATCGTTTTGTCCAAAGATGGTCAGCCTGATCTCTATGTCGTTGATGTGGCTAGCAAGCAACTCACTCGAGTCACCAATAACCGCACCATCGACACCGAACCGTCCTGGATGCCGGATGGGCAAACTTTGCTGTTCACCTCCGAACGTGGTGGCAAACCCCAGATTTATAGCGTAAATTTGTCGACTGGCGTGACTCGCCGGATGACCTGGGAAGGTGAATCCAACCAGGGGGCATCCATTACTCCGGACGGCAAGACCATGGTGATGGTGACCCGGGTTCAGGGACAATATCGCATCGCACGTCAGGACATGGAAACCGGTGCTCTGTTGGTGTTGACCCAAAGTGCTCTGGACGAGTCGCCCAGTGTGGCTCCCAATGGCAGCATGATCATTTATGCCACCATCTATCAGGGTCGTAAGAGTCTGGCATTGGTGTCGACTGATGGTCGCTTCAAGGCTGTGCTTCCGACCAGTAGCGGTGAAATACGTGCACCAGCTTGGTCGCCCTTCTTGAATTGATAAAAATCCGATTGTTTTTTGTTTTGTTATAAAGGTTTAAGGAAATAGCATGCAACTCAATAAACTGCTCAAGGGTTTGGCCATCGCACTGCCACTGTTCACCCTGGCCGCTTGTAGCTCTTCTTCTGATTCCGACGCCGCTGGTGCCGAATCAGGCATGACCGACGGCATGGGCGGTGTACAAACCGGCGGCGCCAACGGTATGTTGTCCCCGGAAGAGCAGATGCGTCAGAAGTTCGAAGCACTGCAGCGTGACAACGTCATCTACTTCCCGTTCGACGGTTATGACATCCAGGGTCAGTACGCTGATCTGCTGGATGCCCACGCCAGCTACCTGCGTGAGCGCCCGTCCGTCAAAGTGCTGATCGAAGGTCACGCCGACGAGCGTGGTACTCCAGAGTACAACATCGCGCTGGGCGAGCGTCGTGCCAAGGCTGTTGCCAAGTATCTGCAAACCCTGGGTGTGCAGGCTGAGCAGCTCTCCATCGTCAGCTATGGCGAAGAGAAGCCGCTGGATCTGTCTCACACCGAGGATGCCTTTGCCAAGAACCGTCGTGCGGTCCTGGTTTACTAAGGTTTGATTCGGATGAATTTTGTGTATAAGCAAGCGGCCATTTCGATGGCCGTTTTATTTGCAGTCACTGCTCATGCCGCGGCTCCGGTCAGCGATCTGGGCGGTGATTCGAGCGGTGGCGTTATCCTCAGTGGCAATAACGGCGCCATAGTCCCGTCTGGCAGCCTGGAAGACAGGGTTGCCCTGCTGGAGCGTACCCTCAACGCCCGTCTGCGGATGCAGGCCGAGCTGCAGCAGCAGGTTGACTCCCTGCAAGGTGAAGTCTCCGAGCTGCGTGGTCAGCTGGAGCAACAGACCTATCAGATGGAACAGTCGCAGGAGCGTCAGCGTCAGCTCTATCAGGAGCTGGACAAGGTCGCCAGCAGCCAGCAGGCCGCTCCAGCAGCCCCTGCCGCGCCCGCCACCACTCCAGCAGCAGCGGCCAACTACTCGACCAACCAGGACGAGAATCAGGCCTATGACGCCGCGGTGAACATGGTGCTCAAGGAGAAGAACTACGACAAGGCGATTCCTGCCTTCGAAGGGTTCATCAAGCAGTTCCCGAACTCCAGCTATGTCCCCAATGCCCACTACTGGCTGGGTCAGCTGCTGTTCAACAAGGGGGACAGAGCCGGTGCCACCACCCAGTTTGCCACTCTGGCCAACAAATACAGCAAGTCGCCCAAGCGCGCCGATGCCCTGCTGAAGCTGGGAATGCTGGCACAGCTGGATGGCAAGAAGGCGGAAGCCAAGAGCTTCTATGAGCAGGTGATCAAGGGATATCCCAACACCTCGCCAGCCCAGTTGGCCAAGCAGAGCCTGAGCAAGCTGTAACATTGCCGTATGTTACTGTTTTCGTAACGGTACTGTAAAAATGGCGCGCATTTGTATGCGCAGTGAGCAAACGGATTTAAATTACGAATTTTAGGTTGCACCGGAAATTTAAATCCGTAATATAGGCCGCCGTCAGAGCCGAAGCGGAAACGCGGTCGGAGCTGGTCGTGGTGAGGGTCGTTAGCTCAGTCGGTAGAGCAGTTGACTTTTAATCAATTGGTCGCTGGTTCGAATCCAGCACGACCCACCATTTTCTCCACCAGGTGGAGACAGAATTCCCAGGTCGTTTAGCTCAGCTGGGAGAGCACCTCCCTTACAAGGAGGGGGTCACTGGTTCGATCCCAGTAACGACCACCATATTTGCAGTAAAAAGTTTAAAAAATGATACAGATGGGTCGTTAGCTCAGTCGGTAGAGCAGTTGACTTTTAATCAATTGGTCGCTGGTTCGAATCCAGCACGACCCACCATCATTTAGCAATATCCCAGGTCGTTTAGCTCAGCTGGGAGAGCACCTCCCTTACAAGGAGGGGGTCACTGGTTCGATCCCAGTAACGACCACCAGTTTTAAAAAATGATACAGATGGGTCGTTAGCTCAGTCGGTAGAGCAGTTGACTTTTAATCAATTGGTCGCTGGTTCGAATCCAGCACGACCCACCATCATTTAGCAGTATCCCAGGTCGTTTAGCTCAGCTGGGAGAGCACCTCCCTTACAAGGAGGGGGTCACTGGTTCGAGCCCAGTAACGACCACCAGTTTTGAAAAAAAATGATACAGATGGGTCGTTAGCTCAGTCGGTAGAGCAGTTGACTTTTAATCAATTGGTCGCTGGTTCGAATCCAGCACGACCCACCATCATTTAGCAATATCCCAGGTCGTTTAGCTCAGCTGGGAGAGCACCTCCCTTACAAGGAGGGGGTCACTGGTTCGAGCCCAGTAACGACCACCAGTTTTGAAAAAAAATGATACAGATGGGTCGTTAGCTCAGTCGGTAGAGCAGTTGACTTTTAATCAATTGGTCGCTGGTTCGAATCCAGCACGACCCACCATCATTTAGCAATATCCCAGGTCGTTTAGCTCAGCTGGGAGAGCACCTCCCTTACAAGGAGGGGGTCACTGGTTCGATCCCAGTAACGACCACCAGTTTTAAAAAATGATACAGATGGGTCGTTAGCTCAGTCGGTAGAGCAGTTGACTTTTAATCAATTGGTCGCTGGTTCGAATCCAGCACGACCCACCATCATTTAGCAGTATCCCAGGTCGTTTAGCTCAGCTGGGAGAGCACCTCCCTTACAAGGAGGGGGTCACTGGTTCGAGCCCAGTAACGACCACCATCTTTGCAAGAATGCTGAAACCTGTAGCAATGTTTCAGAAAAAATCCCCACTCAGGTGGGGATTTTTTTTGCCTGTCGTTCGGCGTGCCGGCTGTTCTTCTGCCGCATTGCAGCCTCTCTTTTCTTCGCCTTACTGCCACCACCCGTCGTCATCAATTTGACGGCCTGCGGCTATATTCGCTTGCTTTACCAAGGTTCACCCAGGATTCCGGACAAGAAAAAAGGGCAGGCCAGGGCCTGCCCTCTGGCATGGGCTTACAGGATGCCGCGGATCAGGATCCCGGCGATCAGCAGGGGGGCCACGATGCGCCAGCACCAGAGCAGGGCGAGCCGCAAGGCAGGTGACAACCCTGCCGGCAGGATGCGTTCCCCCAGCCGCCATCCCAGCAGCAGGGTCAGCACCAGGCCAAACAGCGGCATCATCAGATTGGAGGTGAGGTAGTCGAGCAGTTCGAAGATGGTCTTGCCAAACAGGGTCAGATCGCTCCAGGGGCCGAACGACAGGCTGACCGGGATGCCCGAGGCCATGATGAGCAGGGTCAGCACCCGGCAAGCCCCACGGCGTGACCAGCCCCACTCTTCGGTGGTGAAGCGCACCAGGTGCTCCAGCATGGAGATGGAGGAGGAGAGGGCGGCGACCAGCAGCAGCAGGAAGAAGACTATCCCCAGTCCCTGACCGAACGGCAGATGGTTGAATACCGCAGGCATGGTCATGAAGGTCAGACCCGGGCCTGCTGCCGGATCGATGCCGGTCGATGCCAGCGCCGGGAAGATCATCAGGCCCGCCAGCACCGAGATGAAGCTCGCCAGAGTGACCACCCAGACGCCTGAGCGCACCACCCCCTCGCTATTGGGCAGGTAGGCGCCATAGGTGGTGTGTACCCCCAGACCAATAGAAAGGGAGAAGAAGGCCAGTCCCAGCGCATCCAGCACGCTTTGGCCGGTCAGCATGGTGAAATCCGGCAGCAGCAGCTGGCGTACCCCAGCCACGGAGCCAGGCATGGATAGACCCACACAGACCAGCAGCAGCATCATGACGAACAGGGCCGGCATCATCCAGCGCAGGGCCCGCTCCACCCCTTTCTGGATCCCGCCCTGTACGAACCACCAGGTCAGCCCGGCAAATACCAGATGGGTCAGCACAGGCCACCAGGGATTGCTGACATAGCCGTTGAACAGGGCTGTGAGGGCGCTTCCCTCGCTCAGGTTGAGCTGGCCACTCACGGCCAGTGCCGCATAGCCGACGGTCCAGCCGCCGACCACGCTGTAGAAGCTGTAGATGAAGAAGCCACACAGGATCCCCATGTACCCCATCCAGCGCCAGTTCGGACCCACCAGTTTGCGGAAGGCGCCGAGCACCCCTCGCTGACTATGGCTGCCGAGCAGGGTTTCGCCGACCTGCACCGCCACCCCCAGGGTGAAGCTGAACAGCAGAAACACCAGCAGGAAGGCGCCCCCGCCATTGGTGGCCGTCACATAGGGAAACTTCCAGATCGCGCCAAGGCCGATCGCCGTGCCGGCGGCTGCCAGCACATGACCAAGACGGGAAGACCACTGAACCTGACTCATGCAACCTCCGGGTAATGCAACATCGAATCGATACTCCTTGGGCAAACAACAATATGGGCAACAACAAAAAAGGCCGCCCGAGGCGACCTTTGCAATGAACTTTCAGACAAGCTGTGAGTGCAAGGTCACCTCTCTTGCGAGCTAAAAAATCGACCAAACAGCACGAGGATGGCAGACATGAAGAGATGACCCGAGCAATAAACCGAGTCGACAGCCTAAACTATGGAAAGAAAAATTGACACATAAAATAAAAAATTTTTATATGTATCTATCTCGCCATTTTCCCACAGGGCGATCATCGGGCAGCCGCTTCGCTACCTTGTCCTTGATGGCTGGGGGATAATCCCCCTCGTTTCCTATGGCGTGTGTGGCCGCAAGCCGGTATCGCAGCAGCAAAGGCAGGATTGCATATGAAATGGATCTTCATCCACTTGTTGTTCCTCAGCCTGAGTCTCTCGGCCCAGCCAGCCCTGACGCTGCTCAGCCATGAGCTCCCCCCCTTTACGCATCTCCATGAGGGCAAGCTGGATGGGCTGGCTGTGCGACTGGTGGAAGAGGTTCAGCAAGAACTGGGCGAGCATCAACCTATCCGGGTCTATCCCTTCAAACGGGGGTTGGCACTGACCAGGCTGGAGCCGGGCTATGCACTGTTTGTGACCCAATGGACGCCGGAGCGCGCTCCCCATTACAAATGGGTCGGGCCGCTTTTTCTCAATCGGGTCGTGATTTACCAGCCTCCCGGCATCCGGCAAACGCTGACCCGGCTGGACCAATTGCGTCATCTGCCCAGAGTCGGGGTGGTGCTGGGCAATGCCGATGACGAGCGGTTGACCCGGGAGGGCTATACCAATCTGGTTCGTTATCAGACCGTAGATGAAGCCTTGCAGCGCCTGCTGCTTGGCAAGATAGACGCCCTGCCGGTAGGGGAGATGGTGCTCGATGCCGCGCTGGAGCGGCTGGGCCTGTCTGCCAAGAGTGTCACTAACAGCGGGGTCATATTGCACGACTCCTGGTTGTATCTCGCCTTTGGCAAGTCACAGGATGATGCCGCGATTGCCCGTTGGCAGGCGGCCCTCGACAAGGTCAGGGCCGCCCATCGCGAAGGCAGGCTCCCTGACCACAAGCGCTGAGGATCAGACCAGTCCCCGCACCAGGATCCCGCCGATCAGCAGCGGTGCCAACCAGCGCCAACCATTCATCAGCAGGTGATGCCAGTGGGCTGCCAGCCCCTGCGGCAGTGCCTTGCGTCCCAGTTTCCAGCCCAGCAACAGGGTCACCATCAGGCCGAACAGCGGCATCATCAGGTTGGAGGTGATGAAATCCAGCAGCTCAAAGATGGTTTTGCCAAACAGGGTGGCATCTTGCAGGGGGCCGAACGACAGGCTGACCGGAATGCCGTTGAGCATGATGACCGCCGTGATGGCGCTGCAGGCCTTGCGACGGGACCAGCCCCAGCTCTCGCACAGGAAGCATTGCAGGTGCTCCAGCAGGGAGATGGCAGAGGAGAGGGCGGCAAACACCAGCAGGCCGAAGAAGATGACCGCCAGCCCCTGGCCGAATGGCAGCAGCTGGAACACAGCCGGCATGGTCATGAAGGTGAGGCCGGGCCCTGCCGCCGGATCGATGCCGGTCGCGGCCAGCACGGGGAAGATCATCAAGCCGGCCAGTACGGCGATCATGCTGGCCAGCAGCACCACCCAGAGGCTGGAGCGTCCGACCCCTTCGCTGGAGGGCAGATAGGCGCCATAGGTGGTGTGAATGCCAAGGCCGATGGAGAGGGAGAAGAAGGCCAACCCCATGGCGTCGAGCACGCCGGACATCCCCAGCTTGCTGAAATCGGGCATCAGAAAGTGGCGCACACCCGCCATGGCATTGGGCAGGGTCAGGCCAAATGCCACCAGCATCAGGATCATCAGGAACAGGGCCGGCATCATCCAGCGCAGGGTGCGTTCCACCCCGCGCTGGATCCCCCCTTGCACCACGATCCAGGTGAGGGCAGCAAACAGCAGATGGGTGAGGATAGGCCAGGTGCCATTGCTAACGTAATCATTGAAGCGGGCGGTGAGGGCGGCAGCATCCCCCTGGTTGAGCTGGCCCGAGATGGCCATGCCGGTGTAGCCCAGGGTCCAACCTCCCACCACGCTATAGAAGCTGAAGATGAGCAGGGTGCAGAGAATGCCCATGACGCCGACCCAGCGCCAGCGCTTGCCGAGCAGTTCGGAGAAGGCACCCACCACCCCGCAGCGGCTCATGCTGCCGAGCAGCGTCTCCCCCATCAGAACTATGACCCCCAGGGTGAAGCTGAACAGCAGGAACACCAGCAGGAAGGCGCCACCGCCATTGGTGGCCGTCACATAGGGGAACTTCCAGATAGCGCCGATCCCCACAGCGGAGCCGGCGGCGGCCAGGATATACCCGAGGCGGGATGACCATTGGGACTGCTTCATAAGAACTCCAATCGAGCGCCCCTTGATGGGGCTAGAAACTAGGGCCTGAAAATGGGGCTGGAACGGCACTCAGATTACGGAGGGAGGCGGGCAATCACAACGACGCTTATGGGGATGAAGACAGAATTTTTGGCATGATTAACCAATAAGTCATATCTTTGCATGCAATCATGCCAAAAAATAAAAACCGGAGCGTTTTTGCTCCGGTTTGAGGTCTGGTTGGCGTGTCGCGCCGGGTCAGATCACCCCCAGCTCCCGCAGCCGCTCCATCAGGTAGCTGTGGGCGGTATGACGCTCGGAGAGCACCACGTCCGGCCGCGGATGGAGGAACAGCGGCAGGGAGATGCGCGATTTGCTGGCACTGCCGCCGGTCGGGTTGATGACGCGGTGGGTGGTAGAGGGGTAATAGCCACGGGAGGCCTCCTGCAGCATGTCACCAATGTTGATGATGAGGGTGCCAAAATCGCACGGCACGTCCATCCACTCGCCGTCGGAACCCTTCACCTGCAGGCCAGGCTCGTTGGCAGCGGGCAGTATGGTCAGCAGGTTGATGTCCTCGTGGGCGGCGGCGCGGATGGCGCCCGGCTCCTCGGTGCCGTCGAACGGCGGATAGTGCAGCACCCGCAGCAGGGTCTTCTGGCTCTCTTCGATCATCGAGGAGAGCGGGCAGCTGTAGTGGGTGGCGATGTCGGCCGGTGTGTATTGCTCGACCCAGCCCAGCAGCTCGGCGGCCAGGTTGTTGGCGAGGGCATAATACTCCATCGCCTGATCCTTGAGCTCTGCCGGCATCTGACCCCAGGGGTAGATGTGGAAGTACTCCTTGATGTCTTTCTGGCTGTGGCCCTTGGCCACCTCGGAGACCGACGGCGGGAAATAGCCGTCCTGGGTCTCGCGATTGAACAGAAAATCCTGTTTCTGCTCGCTTATGAAGAAGCGATACCAGTTGTCATAGATGGACTGCACCAGCTCCCTGGGGATGGGGTGGTTGGTCAGTACCCCGAAGCCGGTGGTTCGCAGGGATTCGGTAAAGCGCTGCGCCGCATCGGGCGAGCGGTAATCGACGGTCAGGACTTTCATTGTTTTTGTTACGTGCCAGTTAAAAGATGGCGCAGTGTACCCCGCACGATGCGCCAAGGAAAGCGGGCCGCGAGCCCGGTTCTGGAAAGCCGTAAATAGTGACAAAAAAGTCAAAAAAAGGTATCCGTCAGAACCCGCCTCCATCCCTTGTTCTGACCCGGCATCCTCACTAGAATGCCAGCCACTGTCTTTTCCGGAGCCCTCTCATGTCCCCCAAGATCCTGTTGTTGACCCTGCCCTTGCTGCTCGCCGGTTGCAGCTCGCTGTCGGAAGAGGAGTGCCGTTCCATGAGCTGGTACAACCTGGGGTATCAGGATGGAGAGCAGGGCAAGAGCCGTCAGCAGGCGCGGGACTATGTTGCCACCTGTGGCGAATATGGCCTCAGGGTGGATGAGGGCGAGTGGCTGCGGGGTTACAACAAGGGGCTGGAGCTCTACTGCATTCCGGAACTCGCCTATAGCAAGGGCAAGTCCGGCGTCACCTACCAGGGAGTATGTCCCAACGATGCCAGCTTCCTGCAGCAGTATCAGCGCGGTTATCAGGAATATCAGCTGGAAACCCGCCTGAGCGAAATTCGCAACGAGCTGGCCCGCAGCGAGCGGGAGATCGATCAGCTTGAGCGCAGCATCCGCAGCGAAAAGGATACCCAGCAGCGGCAGTACTACCGTGACAAGCGCTATCGCGCCATTCGTCATTACGAATCCCTGCGCCGCGAATATGATCGGCTGCGCTTTCCGGATCGGGTGATCCAGTTCTCCTTCGGAGGCTGAACCGGTCCGGTACCTGGTCAGGAGAGTACCCAGCGCTGCAGCGCCAGGGCGATACCGTCCTCGTTGTGATCGGCGGTGACCCGATCCGCTGCCGCCTGGATCTGTGACGCCGCATTGCCCATGGCGACCGCCAGCCCGACCTGTTCGAACATGCTGAGGTCGTTGTTGTTGTCGCCGAAGGCCACCACGTTTTCCATCGCGATCCCCTCACTTTCGGCCCACTGGGCCAGCCGGTTGCCCTTGCTGCAACCCGGTTGCACCAGCTCTACCGCGTAGGGGGCCGCCCAGTCACGGGTGAAGGGCATGGCATCCACCACATTGCTCATGAAGGCGTGCAGGCGAGCCGGATCCTGGTTGAACAGCTCCAGCTTCCAAATTGGCTGCGCCAGCCAGCTTGCCGGATTTTCTGCCGGCAACAGGGAGACCTTGAGATGTTCCGGTTGCCGGGCTGACCAGTGGCGGATCCGGGTGACGTGCTCTTCGCAGCCAAGAAAGCCAATGCCTTCGCTTAAGTGAAACAGGGCCCCCATCGCCTGGGCCTCAATCTGTCCCAGTAGCTGGTCAAGGGGGGCGATCGCCAGGGGATCGCCATCCAGGATCCGATCCTGCTCCGGATCGTATAAGTAGGCGCCGTTGCTGCAGATGATGGGGGTATCGAGAGCGAGTTCGTGATGGAAGGGGCGTGCCGTCATGAAGTGGCGTCCCGTCACCAGCAGCACCTTGATGCCCCGGGTACGAGCCTGATCAAGAGCCGCTCGGGTAGCAGACGAGATCCTGTGATCCCGGGTCAGCAGGGTGCCATCCATATCAAGAGCAATGGCCTGAAAATTACTCATATCATCTCCAGCAATGTCGGTCCGAGCGAGGTGCCATACCATCTCGCGGCGAGTGGGGTTGTCCGTGTCGGTTATTGGTTCATTCCGGATCCGGCATCCGACACGGGACAAGGCTTCTACCCTCCCAAACCCGACGTGTGGATGCAAGTCCTGACAGGGAGCCGGACGGCAATCTGTGTTCGGGCGGCAGTGCAGACTCTTTACTTCCTCACTCCGCCTGCACTTCAAGCCGGTTCGGGGCAGCTGCCACTGGTTGTCGCCGATCGGCCCGTCTGCGCAGGCCATAGAAACCGGCAGCACATAGCACACCGTAGAGGGTGGCCAGATAGAAGGGCCATTCGGTGCCAGCCAGCAGCACCAGACTGCCAACCACGACCGCCAGTATCTCGCTGCCTACCGCCAGGCCGCGGTAAATGCCCATCGCCTGTCCCTGTTGTTCGGCATGGCTGCGGTTGGAGATGGCCACCGAGGTCGCCAGCTCTCCGAGGCTCATGCCGATACCGGCGGGGATGAAGGTCAGTGCCAGTCCCCACCAGTGAGTTGGCAGCACGAACATCAGCATGCCTGCCGCCATCACCAGGTGGCCGACAATCCCCAGACTGCTGCCACGCCAATGGCGGGCGAGACGGGAACCCAGCCAGGAGCCCAGCATCATGGGCACGCTCACCAGTACGGCGGCCTGTGCCAACTGCACCGGATCCCAGGCCAGCCGCTCCACCAACCAGACGTTGAAGTAGGTGAAATAGAGCTGCACGGCGCCATAGCTGAGCAGGGTCAGCACGAAGTAGGGCAGCAGGGCGGGTTGCAACAGCAGCTCACGGAAAGAGAGGGAGGGCGCCTGCTGGCAAGTGGCCGCCGGTGCCTGGTTGGGGAGCAGCCAGTACGCCAGCAACAGGTTGATGGCGGTCATGGCTACCGCCAACCAGGCGGCCAGGCTGTAATCCCCCGAAATCACGGCGGCATAGCCGCCTATCATGGGGCCCAGCACCCAGCCTAGGTTCATGCCGATGTTGATCCAGGCGAAGCTGCGCGCCTTGGTCTTGGTGGTGCTCAGATCCGCCGCCATTGCCTGGACGATGGCGATATTGCCGTTGAAGAAGCCTTCCACAATCCGGCTCAGCAGCAACAGTGGCAGGGAATGCCAGGCGATCCCCAGCGCCATCAGGGCATACCCCGCCAGCACGCCGATCAGGCAGAGTATCAACACCGGCTTGCGGCCGTGGCGATCCGACTGTTTACCCAGCCAGGGTGAACCTACCAACTGAAACAGCGGATAGAGCCCCATGATGACGCCGAGCCACACCTTGCGGCTCCAGTCTGAAGTATCCGGCGTCAACATGCCCTGCGCCGGATCCAGCAGCAGTGGCGCCAGCACGGGTGACGGCAGGCTGAAACCCGCTACCGCCAGTGTCACCGTCATCACCAATACCCAGAGAGTTGCCTGTCCTTTGCGCGCTTCCATGTCAGCCTCATTAAATAAAGTTATTGGTTTATTTATGTTGGGTGAGAAGCAATATTAAGTAAAGTGAATAGTTGATTTAAAAGTCACACTTCCCATAATGAGCCCATGGACACCTGCACCGGCAAGCTCCTGATCAAGGAGCCATAGCACCCCGGAGCGTAATTATCGATAACCCAGTGTCGATAGCGAGAGTCACTCAATGAATGCCAGTACCGACAAGATCCTGTTCTTGCTCAAATCCCATGGTCCCCAGAGTGCCGCCGCACTGGGAGAGCAGTTGCAGATGACATCCATGGGCGCCCGTCAGCATCTGATGACGCTGGAGGCCGAAGGCTGGGTGGGGTTTAGCGACGAGGCTCGTGGTCGCGGCCGTCCGGTGCGGCTGTGGCACCTGACCGAACAGGCCTGGCAACGCTTCCCCGATACCCACAGCGATCTGACCCTGCAGCTTATCGACAACATCCAGCAGCTGTTTGGCGAGGTCGGCATGGAGCGGCTGATCCTGCAGCGGGAGCAGCAACAGCTGGCTCGCTATCAGGCGTATCTGAACCAGGCCGGGCTGGCCGACAAGTTGAGTGCATTGAAGGCTCTTCGCACACGTGAAGGCTATATGGCGGATATACGTCAGGAGGAGGATGGCAGCTGGCTGTTGTGGGAGAGCCACTGCCCCATCTGCGCCGCCGCCCGGGCCTGTCGGGGATTTTGTCGCAGTGAATTGGAGATGTTTCGCCAGTTGCTGGCGCCGGCCGGAGTCGAACGGGAGCAATACTTGCTGGACGGGGATCACCGCTGTCTCTACCGGATCCGCCCGGCAAAGCCCTGATGCGGGAGACCAGAAACAACAAAGCAGGCGCCGGGATGCCTGCTTTGTTGCCTTCGGGGAGGGGATGCTCTCGTTCCAGCCCGTCTGTTCCCGATAAGGTCGGACGGCTGATGGGGCTCTTGACCCGGTAAGGTCCTTCACCGCAGAGACCTGGTTGGGCATCTGCTTTACCACCGGAAGATGTAACCATGGTATCCCTCCCGGGCCGGTGAGTGGTTGCAAAGTGAGCAGTTATTTCGGTTGTTTTTGCAATAGTTCACCCTTAATCTAGAAAAAGTGGATTAGTCATTGCAACGAGGATGGGTGAATGCTGAAACTTGATCGCATAGACAGACATATTCTTGAGCTGATGCAGGAGAACGGCCGCATCAGCAATCTGGAACTGGCCGAGCTGGTTGGCCTCTCACCTTCCCCCTGTTCCCGCCGGGTCAAGGCACTGGAAGATGCCGGCCTCATCGACACCCACGTTACTCTGCTCAACGCCCGCCAACTGGGTCTGACCCTCACCGCCTACATTCACATCTCCATGGACAGGCATACGCCGGAGCGGTTCGAGAATTTTGACCGGGCCATCAGTGAGCTGCCAGAGGTGCTCGAGTGTGACCTCATCACGGGCAACGATGCCGACTATCAGCTCAAGGTGGTAGTGCGTGACATGGAGCACTACCAGCACTTCCTGCTGGACAAGCTGACCCATATTCCGGGGGTGACCGGAGTGCGTTCCAGCTTCGTGCTGCGCCGGATCAAGCACAAGACGGCGCTGCCGCTCAACCATCTGGGTTAGGCTCTTTACTCTGCGCCGGGTGGAAGAGGTGACTCCTTCACCCGGCCATCTCTGCCTCATGCGGATCGTCTGGTGGCAGTTGATGGCCCTCATGGTGCATTTGCCCTTCCTCTTTCCCATGTTCTCCCAAGATGAAACGTACCGATTGGCTACATGCAGTCAGCATATCTGACACATCTGGTCACAATTGGTCGAACTTTCCCCATACAATTCCCCCCTGTTCGTGGCATCATATTCAATTGACTGCACTTATCGAGTGCGAACAAGAAGCCGCAATGTCATCTGATAAGGAAATACCATGTTGAAAACTGTACGCCCCCTGCTGTTGCCCCTGATGTTTGGCTTGATGACCCTGCCTGCCATGGCCGGTGATCTGGAACAGCCCATGAAGAAGATCGGCTTCAATTACAAGCAGGCCGTCAAGGCGGAAGATCCCGCCACCATGGAGAAGTACATCAACGAGATGAAGGCCCAGCTGGATGTGGCCAAGCAGAAGAACATGCCTGCAGCCAAGAAAGAGAAGTTCCTCGAAGGCATGAACGAGGTGCAAGCCGAGCTGGATGCCAGCCTGGTTGCGCTCAAGGCTGGTGATGAGAGCAAGGCGCGTGAGCATCTGGACAAGGTCAACGACCTGAAGAAGGAGTACCACAAATATGCCAAGCAAAAAGGGTGAGCCTTTTCGCTGGGATGGAGTAGTCCGCCTGACTCATTGGGGGTTGGCGGCGATCTGCATCGGCAACCTCTGGTTTAATGAGGCGGGAGAGGGGTGGCACGAGTGGCTTGGTTATGGCGCCATTTCCCTCGTCGCCTTGCGGTTGTTATGGGGAGTGACATGGGCCAGGGGATATGCCCGTCTCGATGCCTTGCTCCCCAGCCGCGCGGACTTTCGCCAGCAAGCGGAAGAGATGCGTGAGCGTCAGCCTCCAGCGCCTGGTCATCACGGTACCGGCAAGCTGGCGGTGTGGGCTTTCTGGCTGCTGGTGTTGGCGACAGCAGGATCAGGCTGGTTTCAGAATACCGAGACGGGTTTCGAGCTGGGAGCCGATGATTGGCACGAGTGGTGTACCTGGGCGCTGCAAGGGCTGATAGCCCTGCATCTGCTGGCCATCCTGTTCACCTCATGGCGTCAACGCAGCAATCTGGTCAGACGGATGCTGCCTGGGCGGGATCGCCTACCATCCGGACAGAGCGAAAACGCATAAACCAGAATTCTATTTCAGTGTGAAGCTTTGCATCCTGTTGCCAGCCCAAGACCCGCCCACGGCGGGTCTTTTTGTATCTGGTGCGCAGCGTTTCATGGTCTGGGCTGAATGCAAAAAGGCCGCTCCTGATGAGCGGCCTTTTTCAATTTGGTGGCCCCTGGGGGACTTGAACCCACGACCAATCGATTATGAGTCGACTGCTCTGACCAACTGAGCTAAGGGGCCAAATTGTACGTTTAGCGGCGTGGATTATAGGGGAAGTACAAAGGGCAGTCCATAGGCAGATCAACCACTTGGCGACTAATTATCCTGCTGTGACGATGAAAGGGGTTATATCTTTCGGGCTGGCGCCAGATAAAACAAAGCCCCGCATGGCGGGGCTTTTGAGACAGCAATAAAGGGCACATGCCTTTGGACTATTCGTCCAGGAAGCTGCGCAGCACTTCGGAGCGGCTCGGGTGACGCAGTTTGCGCAGAGCCTTGGCTTCGATCTGACGGATACGCTCACGGGTAACATCGAACTGCTTGCCCACTTCCTCGAGGGTGTGGTCAGTGTTCATGTCGATACCGAAACGCATCCGCAGTACCTTGGCCTCGCGGGCGGTCAGGCCGGCCAGCACTTCGCGGGTCGCGTTGCGCAGGCTTTCGCTGGTGGCCGCATCGGCCGGCAGGGCCAGGGTGGTATCTTCGATGAAGTCGCCCAAGTGGGAGTCTTCATCATCACCGATGGGCGTCTCCATGGAGATGGGCTCTTTGGCGATTTTCAGTACCTTGCGGATCTTGTCTTCCGGCATGCCCATGCGCATGGCCAGCTCTTCCGGGTTCGGTTCGCGACCCATCTCCTGCAGCATCTGACGGGAGATACGGTTGAGCTTGTTGATGGTCTCGATCATGTGCACCGGGATACGGATGGTACGGGCCTGATCCGCGATGGAGCGGGTAATGGCCTGACGGATCCACCAGGTGGCATAGGTCGAGAACTTGTAGCCACGACGGTATTCGAACTTGTCGACAGCCTTCATCAAACCGATGTTGCCCTCCTGGATCAGATCCAAGAACTGCAGACCACGGTTGGTGTACTTCTTGGCGATGGAGATAACCAGACGCAAGTTGGCTTCGACCATCTCTTTCTTGGCGCGGCGGGCCTTGGCCTCACCGATGCTCATGCGACGGTTGATGTCCTTGATCTGGGCGATCGACAGACCGGTTTCTTCCTCGATCTGCTGCAGCTTGCCGATGGCACGCTGGACATCTTCGTCCATCTCGACCAGACGGGGGGACCAGGCCTTGCCAGCTTGCTTCTGGTATTCAAACCAGGCAGTTTCGCACTCGTTGTTGGTGAAGGCCGCGACGAAGGTTTTCTTCGGCATCTTGGCCTGTTCAACGCAGAGTTTCATGATGATGCGTTCCTGCACACGTACGCGCTCCATCATCTCGCGCATGTTGTTGACCAGGCGATCGAACTGCTTGGGCATCAGGCGGAATTGGCGGAACACATCGGCCAGCAGGGCGATGGCTGCCTGGGTATCGTCGTGCGCGCGGCCATTCTTCTGAATAGAGAGACGAGTCACTTCATATTGAGCACGCAGTTCGGCAAATTTCTCGCGAGCGACTTCCGGATCCGGGCCACCGTCACCGTCATCGTCCGAGCTGTCACCGTCTTCGTCTTCGTCCTCATCTTCTTCATCTTCGTCGGCGAGATCGTCTTCGCCGAGTTCGGAGCCGATATGAGTAGCGGTCGGTGCCATATCTTCCGCTTCGTTGGGATCGATAAAGCCGGAGATGATGTCGGAGAGGCGCAGCTGCTCGGCTTCATACTTATCGTACTGTTCGAGCAGATAGGTTATTGCTTCCGGGTACTCGGCCACGGAGCTTTGTACCTGGTTGATACCATCTTCGATCCGCTTGGCGATGTCGATTTCGCCTTCACGGGTCAACAGTTCGACGGTACCCATTTCCCGCATGTACATGCGGACAGGATCGGTCGTACGGCCGATCTCGGATTCAACAGATGCCAGAGCCTGGGCCGCTGCTTCGGCAGCGTCCTCATCGGCGGTACCACCTTCAGCCATGATAAGGTCATCGGCATCCGGAGCGTTTTCAACGACTTGAATGCCCATATCGTTGATCATCTGGATGATGTCTTCGATCTGGTCTGAATCGACGATGTCTTGCGGGAGGTGATCGTTCACCTCGGCATAAGTCAGGTAGCCCTGTTCTTTACCTTTGGCAACGAGGAGTTTAAGCTGAGACTGCGGGGTTTGCTCCATAGAACTCATCCGGTTGGTGTTGCTAGGTTGCGCTTACAGTGCGCTGCTGCGCAAATAGCCAATTCTAATAGAAAACCGCCAGACATGCTATGTCTGGTTGCGGCGTCGGTCATGAGAAACCCCTGCCCGCAGTATTGTCGGGGCCAGGCGGTTATAAATTTTTTGCTTTTTATCCCGTCGATTCGGGCAACGTTATCCATATTGGGACTAATCACTCAAATATCAAGCCCCGCTCTCATTTCTTTTCTCAATTTGCCCTTCTTTGATCAGCATCCATAGCTCTTTGGTTTCCTCAGAGCTTAGTCCTTCCTGAGCCCCCTTGGCCTGCAATTCGTCGATTCGCTGTTTCAGAAACTGGTTGATGAAGCGGACAAAGGTATCCTCTAACTCCATCAGCACATCCTGAGCTTCACGTTCGATCCCTTCAAACAGATCGTGCATCGCCAGTTGCGCCAGGATTTCCCCTTCCTTGGTGCCGCGCCAGTGTTCCAGCAGAATGCCCGTGGTGATCCCCGGTTGGGTCAGGATCTGCTGGTGCAGTTGCAGCAGGAATTTGATGCCCTGTAAGCGCAATCCGGCCAGCTCCGGCATGGCTGGCAGCTCGGCAGTGATCGCTGGATACTGCACCATCAGGGCCAGCGCCCGGCGCAGCGGTGTCAGCTTGGCAGCCTTGGGTTTGTTAACCTCGGCCTTGGGCTGGCTGTTACGGGCAAACAGTTCGGCGATGCGCTGTTTGTTTTCCCCCCAGCGCATCATGCTGGAGAGGCGAGTGATCAATCCCTCGCGGGTAAATCCTTCCGGCACTCGGCGGATCAGCTCGGCGGCCTTGTTGGCCACTTCGAACTTGCCTGCTTCACCCGAGAGTGCGGTATCGCGCCCGAGACGCTCGAACATGAAGTCGGCAAAGGGTTGTGCTTGGTCGAGCAGAGCCTCGAACCCTTCTTTGCCGATCTGACGCACCAGGGAATCGGGATCCTCGCCGTCCGGCAGAAACACGAACTTGAGCTCGCGGCCATCCTGCAGATGGGGGAGGGCGTTATCCAGTGCTCGCCAGGCGGCTTCTCGTCCTGCATTGTCACCGTCGTAGCAGCAGACCACTTCGGCGGTAGTGCGAAACAGGGTGTGGATATGGTCGCTGGTCGTTGCCGTACCCAGGGCGGCCACCGCATAGTCGATGTCGTACTGGCCCAGGGCCACCACATCCATATAGCCTTCCACCACAAGGATCCGGCGAGGATCCTTGTGCGCCTGTTTCACCTCATAGAGACCGAATAGCTCCCGTCCTTTGTGGAAGATGGGGGTTTCCGGCGAGTTGAGGTATTTGGGCGTACCATCACCCAGTACTCGGCCACCGAAGCCGATGACCCGACCCCGCTTGTCACGGATCGGGAACATGATGCGATCGCGGAAGCGATCATAGCTGCCGGGGCCGCTATCGCGCGGGATCAGCATGCCACCGGAGATGAGCAGTTGCTCGTGATCCCGGCTGGCTCCAAAGCGGCGACGCACCTGATCCCAGTCACCCGGGGCATAGCCTATATTGAAGCGCTTGACCACTTCGCCAGTCAGACCACGCCCTTTCAGGTACTCCACTGCCTGGGGAGCACTTTTCAGGTTGCTCTCGTAAAAGCGGGCGATCTGGTTCATCAGCTCGAAGAGATCCTTGCTGACTGCTGGCTGGTTGCTGCTAGCGCCTCCGGCGCTCTGCTCACGCGGGACCTGCATGCCATGCAGGCTGGCCAACTCTTCGATGGCATCGGGGAATTCAAGGCCGTCATACTCCATGACAAAGCCGATGGCATTGCCGTGGGCGCCACAGCCGAAACAGTGGTAGAACTGTTTCTCCTGGCTGACGGTAAACGAGGGGCTTTTTTCGTTATGAAAAGGGCAGCAAGCCTGGTAGTTTTTACCGGCTTTTTTCAGCCGCACACGGGAGTCGATCAGCTCGACAATATCTGTGCGTACGAGCAGATCATCGATAAAGGATTGAGGGATCCTGCCTGCCATAACCGTCCTGTTTCATTGCGGAAAAATAAAAAAGCCGCGCATTCCCAAGGAAGCACGGCTTCTTCGACCAAACAAGAGAGTTGCCTGTTACGCCAAGCGGGTTTTCACCTGAGCACTGACGGCGCCAATATCGGCGCGTCCCTGAATGTTAGGCTTCAAAACAGCCATGACCTTGCCCATGTCGGCCATGACGGCAGCACCGCTTTGCGCGATGGCTTGCTCGATCAGGGCGGAGATTTCATCTGCGGTCAGTTGTTGTGGCAGGAATTCCTGCAGCACAACGATCTCTGCGGACTCTTTGTCGGCGAGATCCTGGCGACCGGCAGCTTCAAACTGGCTGATGGCATCACGGCGCTGTTTGACCATTTTGGTCACGACGGCGAGGATATCTTCATCAGTGAGTTCGACACGAGTATCAACTTCACGCTGCTTGATTTCTGCCATCAACAAACGGATAGCACCCAGCCGTTGCTTGTCTTTGGCAAGCATGGCGAGTTTTTGCTGATCCTTGAGTTGATCCTTCAGAGACACGGCACAGTCCCCTGATTAGTACAGGCGGATACGACGTGCGTTTTCGCGAGACAGCTTCTTGGCGTGACGCTTAACGGCAGACGCTTTGGCACGCTTACGAATGGTAGTCGGCTTCTCGTAGAACTCACGGCTACGAACTTCGGACAGGATACCGGCTTTTTCGCAAGAACGCTTGAAGCGACGCAGAGCAACGTCAAACGGCTCATTTTCACGGACTTTGATTACTGGCATGTGCCTTTCACCTCAGTGATAAATTGTTAGCTGACCTTCAATCGATCAGCATCTCTTAAAATGGTGCGAAATTATACTCTGGACAGGGAATGAAAGTAAACCCGCAGAGATCGCTCTGGTTTAAAAAACCCGCGAAGGTTACCATAGCCGTCTCATTTTAGCAGTGAAATTTTTTAGCAATGCGTGTATTGGGCATAGAGACATCCTGTGACGAAACCGGGATCGCGATCTTCGACGATCAAAAAGGGATCCTTTCCCACCAGTTATACAGCCAGGTCAAGCTGCATGCGGACTACGGTGGCGTCGTCCCCGAGTTGGCCAGCCGGGATCATGTTCGCAAGACGATCCCCTTGATCCAGGCCGCATTGCAAGAGGCGGGACTGGGTCAAGATGACATCGACGGCATCGCCTACACAGCAGGCCCGGGTCTGGTCGGCGCCATACTGGTCGGGGCCACCATTGGCCGTTCGCTGGCCATGGCGTGGAACAAGCCAGCCATCGCCGTGCATCATATGGAAGGACATCTGCTGGCCCCCATGCTGGAAGAGCGTGCGCCCGAGTTTCCCTTCGTGGCACTGCTGGTCTCCGGCGGCCACTCCATGCTGGTGCGGGTCGATGGCATCGGCAGCTACCAGCTGCTCGGTGAATCCATCGACGATGCGGCGGGTGAAGCATTCGACAAGACCGCCAAGCTGATGGGGCTGGATTATCCGGGCGGCCCGCTGCTCTCCCGTCTTGCCGAAAAGGGTACCAAAGGGCGCTTCCATTTCCCGCGACCCATGACCGATCGCCCCGGACTCGACATGAGTTTCTCCGGTCTCAAGACCTTTGCCGCCAACACCATCGCTGCCAATGGGGATGACGAGCAGACTCGTGCCGATATCGCCAGAGCCTTTGAAGATGCCGTAGTCGATACCCTGGCCATCAAGTGTCGTCGCGCCTTGCAGGAGACCGGTCTCAATCGCCTCGTGGTGGCCGGTGGTGTCAGTGCCAACCATCACCTGCGGGCCCAGCTTGCCGAGCTGATGGAGAGCCTTAAGGGCGAAGTCTTCTATCCGCGTACCGAATACTGTACCGACAATGGCGCCATGATTGCTTACGCCGGTATGCAGCGTCTGAAGGCCGGTGTGTTCGAGCCTCTGGTGGTCAAGGCTGTGCCGCGCTGGCCGCTGGACACTCTGGATCCGGTCTGATCCGCAGGATCCGGCATATCGAAGGGGTGGGTAATGGTGTACAAGCGCTTTGCCCTTTCGATGCCGCAGACCCCCTGTCAGAGGCCCGGATAAGCAGATGATGAGGCCGTGTGCGCGATAGTCTTGCCGAATCATCCGGCGCAGGCTTGGTTTGAGCGTGATATAAATAAAAAATCCCCGCCAATTGGCGGGGATTTTTGTTGGTGGCAAGCAACCGGATTAGATCATGATGCCGCCGAAGAAGAAGCCCAGCGCCACGGCGATGGCGATGGTGGCCACACCCGGGATGAAGAAGGGGTGGTTGAACACAGCCTTGCCGATACGGGTAGAGCCGGTGTCATCCATCTCGACCGCGGCCAGCAGGGTCGGATAGGTCGGCAGTACGAACAGGGCGCTTACGGCCGCGAAAGAGGCGATAGCAGTCAGCGGGCTGACGCCCAGGGCTAGGGCGGCCGGCATCAGGGCCTTGGTGGTGGCACCCTGTGAATAGAGCAGCATGGCGGCGAAGAACAGCACCACGGCCAGCAGCCAGGAGTACTGGTTCAGCAGGTCACCAGCGATGAGCTGGATGGTGTCCATGTTGCCTTTCACGAAGACGTTACCCAACCAGGCCACACCCAGTACGCAGATACAGGCGGACATACCGGACTTGAAGGTTGGCATGTTGGTGACCTGGGTCACGTCCAGTTTGCACACCAGAGTCATGATGGTGGCCGCGGCCAGCATGATGCCCATGATGGCGCCGTCGCGGGGGATCGGCGGGTTGGTGATCAGGCCCACTTTGCCGGAGATGGCAGTGGCGTAAGCCATGACGGCGACGATGGCGGCGATGAAGATCCAGACGGACAGTTTGGCATAAGGCTTGATTTCAAGCTGGGTAGCGCCACGCAGCTTGATGAGGCCCTTGGCCTTGCGCTCCAGATAGACTTCGTCCTGATCCAGCGGCTTGCCCAGCATATTGGCGACGAAGGCACCCAGGATACAGGCGATGAAGGTGGACGGGATGCAGATGGCCAGCAGAGTCAGATAGTCAACGCCAAGCGGTTCCAGCATGCCGGAGAAGGCAACCACGGCCGCGGATATTGGCGAGGCTGTGATGGCGATCTGGGAGGCAACGACCGCGATGGAGAGCGGACGGGAGGGGCGGATGCCCTGCTCCTTGGCCACTTCGGCGATCACCGGCAGGGTGGAAAACGCGGTGTGACCGGTACCGGCCAGCATGGTCATCAGGTAGGTGACGACCGGGGCGGCGAAGGTGATGTATTTGGGGTTTTTGCGCAGGGCTTTTTCAGCCAGGTGTACCAGGTAGTCCATCCCGCCGGCCAACTGCATGCAGGCAATGGCGCAGATGACGGACGCGATGATCATGATCACGTCCCAGGGGATGTAGGATACCAGCTGATCGCTCGGGATCTGTACACCCAGACCCCAGGTCAGGACCAGTACACCCAGACCACCGGCGAAGCCGATGCCGATGCTGCCTATCCGGGCCCCCAGATAGATAGCGGCGAGTACGACAAGTAACTCGATTCCAATCATAGCGATAACTCCATTTTTAGTTTTTTGGTTTTTCTTTGGCAAAAGCCAATTCCCGATGGGACTGGGTGAGGCCGATCGGGAACTGACTTTAAATGGGCCGGGAAGATCCCAGCCCATGCTCGCTTATACGGTGGTTTCGCGGGTGAAACGCTTGGCCTTGTATTGCGGGTTCATCAGGTTCTCGATGGAGAGGATTTCATCCAGCTGCTCGGCGCTCAGCAGACCACGCTCCAGTACGACTTCGCGTACGTTCTTGCCGGTCTGGGCACAGATTTTGCCGACGATGTCACCTTCGTGGTGGCCGATGAAGGGGTTCAGGTAAGTCACGATACCGATGGAGTTCAGCACGTGGTTCATGCAGATTTCCGGGTTGGCAGTGACACCTTCCACGCACTTCTCGCGCAGGGAGATACAGGCTTTTTCCATCAGGCTCAGGGATTCGAACATTGCCTGACCGATCACCGGCTCCATGACGTTCAGCTGCAGCTGGCCAGCTTCGGCGGCGAAGGTGATGGTGATGTCGTTACCGAATACCTTGAAGCAGGATTGGTTGACTACTTCCGGGATAACCGGGTTGACCTTGGCCGGCATGATGGAGGAACCAGCCTGCATTTCCGGCAGGTTGATCTCTTTGAGTGCAGTACGCGGGCCGGAGGAGAGCAGACGCAGGTCATTACAGATCTTGGACAGCTTCATGGCCAGACGCTTGATGGCGCCGTGCAGCATGACGTAGGCGCCGCAGTCGGAAGTAGCTTCGATCAGATCTTCTGCCGGGACGTAGGCACGACCGGTGATCTCTGCCAGACGCTGAATGGCCAGCTTGGAGTACTCGGGCGGAGTGTTCAGACCGGTACCGATGGCGGTGGCGCCCAGGTTCACTTCCAGCAGCAGTTCCTGGCAGCGTTTGATGGATTTAATCTCTTCGCGCAGGGTAACGGCGAAGGCGTGGAACTCCTGACCCAGGGTCATGGGCACGGCGTCTTGCAGCTGGGTACGACCCATCTTCAGGACTTTCTTGAACTCTTCAGCCTTGGCGTCGAAGGCGGCGATCAGGTGCTCCAGGGCATGCAGGGTCACGTCGGTGCTGTTGACCACGGCGACGCGGAAACCGGTCGGGTAGGCGTCGTTGGTGGACTGGCACTTGTTGACGTGATCGTTGGGGTTGATGACGTCGTAGCGGCCTTTCTCCAGACCCATCAGTTCGAGGGCAATGTTGGCCAGTACTTCGTTGGTGTTCATGTTGACGGAGGTACCCGCACCACCCTGATAGACATCGACCGGGAACTGGTCGAAGCATTTGCCGGTGTTCAGCATCAGGTCACAGGCTTCCACGATCTTGTCTGCAATTTCAGGACGGATGGTACCCAGCTCGCCGTTTGCCATGGCGGCCGCTTTCTTGGTCAGCACCATGCCGCGTACGAATTCCGGAACGTCAGAAATCTTCTGAGAGCTGATCTTGAAGTTCTCGACGGCGCGCAGGGTGTGTACGCCGTAGTACATGTCGTTGGAAACTTCTTTGGTGCCCAGCAGGTCTTCTTCAATGCGGACGTTCTTGATGTCGCTCATTGTAATGCCTCAGAAATCAGATAAATGGAAAAAACCTCACCGAGTGGTCGCGAGTTCCTTGCGCACAGCTCATCCTGAAGCACCACACATCGAGTGGGGCGGTGGGGAGGATAACCTCCCGAATTACTGAAGAACATACTACTCCAATTGAGGTATCAATTATTAGAGATGGATCACTAATCTTTAGACATTTTCAAATTGCGTTGATGAAAGTACACATCTGTTGTGGCACATCTATCGCGCTGATTTTTATCAATTTAAAGACAGAATTGCTGATTTTTTATGATGTAGGTGATTTGGGGCTCAATGGCGAGACTTGAAAAAGCCTGAACTGGCCCCATTTATTCAGGGTAGAAAGTTGCGACAATGCCGACAGCAATCGGGCATTGCTCCGCCGTGCGGAGTGGCTTTCTCCCAATTTACCGAGAGTGGAGCTGATATGGGCAAGTTGTTTCTGTTGTTGGTGGGGCTGGTGGTACTGGAACTCACCGTGATGATCGAGGTTGGCGCCGTCATTGGTGCGCTGCCAACCGTCGGCTTGCTCATACTGACGGCAGTATTGGGCTCCTCCCTGGTGCGTAGCGAAGGGCTCAAGACCCTGTTCAGCGCCCAGCAAAAGATGCAGCAGGGCGAAATGCCCGGGCGCGAGGTGATGGGCGGCATGATGCTGGCGCTGGCCGGTCTGTTGCTGATCATCCCTGGGTTTGTCACCGACTTTTTCGGTATCCTGCTGCTGCAACCCTGGCTGCGCAACAAGCTGGCCGACAAACTGATTGGCAGCAACCAGTTCCGGATGCAAATGGGTGGGTTCCAGGGTTCGCAACCGCCATTCGGTCAGGCACCCTCTTCTGATGAACAGCCGGGACAGAGTCATCGCGGTGGCACCACCATCGAAGGTGAATTCGAGCGCAAGGAATAAGTCTCGTAGCAGGGGGCGTTGTGCGTCAGGGATTGCCCAGATGGCACAACGCCTCGAAGCGGTGGCGGGCATACCACCAGGCCAGTGAACCCGCCAGCAGGTTGGCCAGCAGTATTCCAAGATAGATCCCCTGTTCCCCCCCCAGCTTTGCCCCCAGCCAGGCCCCTGGCAACAAGAAGACAAACAGCCGCAGACCGTTGAACAGGAACGAGATACTGGATGCCCTTACGCCATTCAAGGCGGACGCCAGCAACATCACCATTCCCTGAAAGCCGTAACCGATGGGGACCAGATGCAGATAAAGGATGATGAGGCGCACCACTTGCGGATGATCGCTGAACAGGTTGGCAATCAGGGGCGCCAGCAGCCAGGTCAGGCCGTAAACGGCGAACTGGAACAGCAGGGCAAATCGCATGCAACTCTGTAGCGCCATCCTGGCTCTGGCCGGATTGCCTGCCCCGCAGTTTTGTGAAATGAAGGGGGCGAGCACCGAGGAGAGCGCCATCATCACGATCAGTAGCAAGGCCTCGACCCGTGACGCAGCACCGTAGGCGGCCACTACCTCGGTGCCCAGACCAGCAAAGATGGTCATCAACACGGCATTGGCCAAGGGATTGAGCATGTTGGTAAAGGAGGCCGGCACGGCGACATGAAGCAGGGCCCGCCAGTGGGCGAGCAATCTGGGGCGAGCAGAGAGACGCCACAACAGTAACCCTTCCCGGTGGCGCAATATATAGAGGCTGACCAGCATGGCCATCATCCAGGAGATGGAGGTGGCGATGGCCGCGCCCCGGATCCCCCACTCGGGGAAGGGACCAATGCCGAAGATGAGCAGGGGATCCAGCACCCCGTTGACCAGTCCTGCGACTGTCATCACCAGGCTGGGGGTCTTGGTATCCCCGGTAGCCCGGATGGCGGCGTTGCCCACCATGGGCAGTACCAGCATGGGAACAGTCAGGTACCAGATCAGCATGTAATCGTGGATCAGCGAAATCAGTTCGCGACTGGCGCCCAGCAGAGTGAAGAGGGGGTCTATGGTCAGGGCGCCGCCGATGGAGAGCAGGCTCACCATGGTTACTGCCAGAAACAGGCTGTCGGTGGTGATGCGTGCCGCCTCCTCATGCTTGCCTTGTCCCAGGGTATGGCCGATCACGGCGGACAACCCGGCCCCGAGCCCCATGGCCAGCGAGGTAACCACAAAAGTCACCGGAAAGGTAAAGCTGATAGCCGCCAGCGCCTGGGTGCCCAGCATGCCAATAAAGAAGGTATCAATCAGGTTGAAGGCCAGAATGGCGACGATGCCGAGGATCATGGGCCCCGTCATCCGGCGCAGTACGACTGGTGCGGGCGCTGTCAGCATGGGGTTGGTGTGGGTCAAGGGCTCGTCTCTACATCTGGCGTTGACGGTTCTGACATGAAAGAGACGGGTTGGCCGGTCCGTTCCATGGTGAGGGCACCGATGAACAATCGAAGGTGCTCATAGTACGTGAAAAAATTTTTTTTGTATTTGCCCTTGAAGGGTTAACAACTCTGCCCCACATCAGGGACATACCTGATTTGGCCCGGAACGGCCATTCCTCAAAGCAACAATGAGACTCATTTTGGGAGAGTTATCGATGAAAATTCGTCCACTGCACGACCGCGTCATTATCAAGCGCATCGAAGCTGAAGCCAAATCCGCCGGCGGTATCGTGTTGACTGGTACTGCGGCTCAGAAGTCCACCCGTGGTGAAGTGCTTGCCGTAGGGACTGGCCGGATCCTGGATAATGGCGATGTCAAAGCGCTGGCCGTCAAGGTCGGTGACAAGGTGATCTTCAACGAAGGTTACGGCGTGAAGACCGAGAAGCTGGATGGCCAGGAGGTACTGATCCTGTCCGAGACCGACATCCTGGCGATTGTCGAAGAGTAATCCATCCTCACTTTTCCCCGAATTGATTTAAGGATTGAAGAAAAATGGCAGCTAAAGACGTTAAGTTTGGTAACGAAGCCCGCATCAAGATGCTGGAAGGCGTAAACATCCTGGCCGATGCCGTCAAGGTCACCCTGGGCCCGAAAGGTCGCAACGTGGTGCTGGACAAGTCCTTCGGTGCCCCGACCATCACCAAGGACGGCGTCTCCGTGGCTCGTGAGATCGAGCTGGAAGACAAGTTCATGAACATGGGCGCCCAGATGGTCAAGGAAGTCGCCTCCAAGGCCAACGATGCCGCCGGTGACGGTACCACTACTGCGACCGTACTGGCCCAGGCCATTGTCAACGAAGGTCTGAAGGCCGTTGCCGCCGGCATGAACCCGATGGATCTGAAGCGTGGTATCGACAAAGCCGTCGTTGCCGCCGTTGCCGAGCTGCAGGCTCTGTCCCAGCCGTGCGCTGATGGCAATGCCATCGCTCAGGTTGGTACCATCTCTGCCAACTCCGACGAGAAAGTAGGCAAGCTGATTGCCGAAGCCATGGACAAAGTGGGCCGTGACGGTGTCATCACCGTTGAAGACGGTCAGGGCCTGGAAGACGAGCTGGCAGTGGTTGAAGGTATGCAGTTTGACCGCGGCTACCTGTCCCCTTACTTCATCAACAAGCAAGAGACTGGTTCCGTCGAGCTGGACGATCCCTTCATCCTGCTGGTTGACAAGAAAGTCTCCAACATCCGTGAAATGCTGCCGGTGCTGGAAGGCGTGGCCAAGGCAGGCAAACCCCTGCTGATCATCGCCGAAGACGTCGAAGGCGAAGCGCTGGCGACCCTGGTGGTCAACACCATGCGTGGCATCGTGAAAGTGGCTGCCGTCAAGGCGCCGGGCTTCGGTGACCGTCGCAAGGCCATGCTGCAGGATATCGCCGTACTGACCGGTGGTACCGTGATCTCCGAGGAAGTGGGCATGGAGCTGGAAAAAGCGTCCCTGGAAGATCTGGGCCGTGCCAAGCGCATCGTCATCACCAAAGAGAACACCACCATCATCGATGGCGTGGGTGATGCGAGCGTGATCGAGGGCCGCGTTGCCCAGATCCGCCAGCAGATCGAAGAGACCTCTTCCGACTACGATCGTGAGAAGCTGCAAGAGCGTGTAGCCAAGCTGGCTGGCGGTGTTGCCGTGATCAAGGTTGGCGCAGCCACCGAAGTCGAGATGAAAGAGAAGAAAGCCCGCGTTGAAGATGCTCTGCACGCGACTCGCGCTGCTGTGGAAGAAGGCGTGGTTGCCGGTGGTGGTGTAGCGCTGGTTCGCGTTGCGACCAAGCTGGCCGATCTGCGCGGTGATAACGAAGACCAGAACGTGGGTATCAAGGTTGCCTTGCGCGCCATGGAAGCCCCGCTGCGTCAGATCGTCATCAACGCCGGTGAAGAAGCATCCGTCATTGCCAATGCCGTCAAGAATGGCGAAGGCAACTTCGGTTACAACGCTTACTCCGAGCAGTATGGCGACATGCTGGCCATGGGTATCCTGGATCCGACCAAGGTAACCCGTTCTGCCCTGCAGTTTGCATCCTCCATCGCCGGTCTGATGATCACCACCGAGTGCATGGTCACCGAACTGCCGAAGAAAGACGCTCCTGCCATGCCTGACATGGGCGGCATGGGTGGCATGGGCATGATGTAATCATTGCTCCCTGTCTGTTTGAGAACGGCTCGCCCAAGGCGGGCCGTTTTTTTATCTACGGCTAAACTGAGTCTGTCTGGATAACAACAAGAGCGAGGTTGATATGAAATTATTGGGATGGATCCCTGTGCTGTATGCGCTGCTTGCACTCCCCGTCGCCGTGGCCGAGACCCTCTCCGGTCCCGTGATCCTGAGCGTGAGTGGCAATATCAAGTCGACCGAAGATGTGGGGGGCAAGGTGCAGTTTGATTTGGCCAGGCTCCAGGCATTGCCGCAGCACGAGATAGTGACGGGGAATCCATGGGTTGATAAACCGCACACCTATCGTGGTCCCAAGCTTTCTGATGTGTTGGCTGTGGTTGGTGCGGATGGCGACAACATTACCCTGACGGCGTTGAATAGCTATCAAATAGGTATCGAATGGAGCAAAGTGGCCAAGTATGATCCCATACTTGCATGGGAAGATGATGGGGTTGTGATGCGGGTGCGTGACAAGGGGCCCCTCTGGTTCATGCTACCTCTGGATCAGTATCCCGAGCTGAAACGCTCCGAATATACCGATATGATGATCTGGCAGCTTGGTTCCATCGACATACAACACTGATAGTTGACGCGACAGGAGAAGGGGTGAAAGGAAAGACCAGGGCTTGGCCATTGCTCGTTATTCTGTACATTTCCATCCTGTCGTTTACTGGGAGTACCCTCTACAGCCTGATGCAGATCCAGAATGCGACGAGGGCGATGGA
>NZ_CP077399.1:0-167500 GCF_019048725.1 Aeromonas sp. FDAARGOS 1407 | reverse complement strand
AGCCATGGGCAGGTTGAAGGTTGAGTAACATCAACTGGAGGACCGAACCCACTAACGTTGCAAAGTTAGGGGATGACCTGTGGCTGGGGGTGAAAGGCCAATCAAACTCGGAGATAGCTGGTTCTCCCCGAAAGCTATTTAGGTAGCGCCTCGGACGAATACTACTGGGGGTAGAGCACTGTTTGGGCTAGGGGGTCATCCCGACTTACCAACCCCATGCAAACTCCGAATACCAGTAAGTAATATCCGGGAGACACACGGCGGGTGCTAACGTCCGTCGTGAAGAGGGAAACAACCCAGACCGCCGGCTAAGGTCCCAAAGTTCTGGTTAAGTGGGAAACGATGTGGGAAGGCTCAGACAGCTAGGATGTTGGCTTAGAAGCAGCCATCATTTAAAGAAAGCGTAATAGCTCACTAGTCGAGTCGGCCTGCGCGGAAGATGTAACGGGGCTCAAACCAGGCACCGAAGCCGCGGATTCACGCTAAGCGTGAGTGGTAGGGGAGCGTTCTGTAAGTCTGCGAAGGTGTGTCGAGAGGCATGCTGGAGATATCAGAAGTGCGAATGCTGACGTAAGTAACGATAAAGGGGGTGAAAAGCCTCCTCGCCGGAAGACCAAGGGTTCCTGTCCAACGTTAATCGGGGCAGGGTGAGTCGACCCCTAAGGTGAGGCCGAAAGGCGTAATCGATGGGAAGCAGGTTAATATTCCTGCACGACTTGTAATTGCGATGGGGGGACGGAGAAGGCTAGGTGGGCCAGGCGACGGTTGTCCTGGTGAAAGTGCGTAGGCGGTACCTTTAGGTAAATCCGGAGGTGCAACGCTGAGACACGAGACGAACGCACTACGGTGCGGAAGCCATTGATGCCCTGCTTCCAGGAAAAGCCTCTAAGCTTCAGATTACAAGTCATCGTACCCCAAACCGACACAGGTGGTCGGGTAGAGAATACCAAGGCGCTTGAGAGAACTCGGGTGAAGGAACTAGGCAAAATAGTACCGTAACTTCGGGAGAAGGTACGCTCTTGTTGGTGAAGTCCCTTGCGGATGGAGCTGACGGGAGTCGCAGTGACCAGATGGCTGGGACTGTTTATCAAAAACACAGCACTCTGCAAACACGAAAGTGGACGTATAGGGTGTGACACCTGCCCGGTGCCGGAAGGTTAATTGATGGGGTTAGCGCAAGCGAAGCTCTTGATCGAAGCCCCGGTAAACGGCGGCCGTAACTATAACGGTCCTAAGGTAGCGAAATTCCTTGTCGGGTAAGTTCCGACCTGCACGAATGGTGTAACCATGGCCATGCTGTCTCCACCCGAGACTCAGTGAAATCGAATTCGCCGTGAAGATGCGGTGTACCCGCGGCTAGACGGAAAGACCCCGTGAACCTTTACTACAGCTTGGCACTGAACATTGAACCTACATGTGTAGGATAGGTGGGAGGCTTTGAAGGCGTGACGCCAGTTGCGCTGGAGCCGTCCTTGAAATACCACCCTTGTATGTTTGATGTTCTAACGCAGGCCCCTGAATCGGGGTCGCGGACAGTGCCTGGTGGGTAGTTTGACTGGGGCGGTCTCCTCCCAAAGAGTAACGGAGGAGCACGAAGGTTGGCTAATCCTGGTCGGACATCAGGAGGTTAGTGCAATGGCATAAGCCAGCTTAACTGCGAGACGGACAGGTCGAGCAGGTACGAAAGTAGGTCATAGTGATCCGGTGGTTCTGAATGGAAGGGCCATCGCTCAACGGATAAAAGGTACTCCGGGGATAACAGGCTGATACCGCCCAAGAGTTCATATCGACGGCGGTGTTTGGCACCTCGATGTCGGCTCATCACATCCTGGGGCTGAAGTCGGTCCCAAGGGTATGGCTGTTCGCCATTTAAAGTGGTACGCGAGCTGGGTTCAGAACGTCGTGAGACAGTTCGGTCCCTATCTGCCGTGGGCGTTGGATGATTGAAGGGAGTTGCTCCTAGTACGAGAGGACCGGAGTGAACGAACCTCTGGTGTTCGGGTTGTCACGCCAGTGGCACTGCCCGGTAGCTAAGTTCGGAATCGATAACCGCTGAAAGCATCTAAGCGGGAAGCGAGCCCTGAGATGAGTCATCCCTGACCCCTTGAGGGTCCTAAAGGGCCGTTGGAGACCACAACGTTGATAGGCGGGGTGTGTAAGTGCAGCGATGCATTGAGCTAACCCGTACTAATTACCCGTGAGGCTTAACCATACAACACCCAAGAAGTGTTCTGGGCCTTGTAGCGAATGAGCGAACTACTAATTCAGTGATAGCGACCAGTCGTTATTCACGTCAGCTTTCCAAGATTGAAGAATTTGCTTGGCGGCCATAGCGCCGTGGAACCACCTGAACCCATGCCGAACTCAGAAGTGAAACGCGGTAGCGCCGATGGTAGTGTGGCATTCGCCATGCGAGAGTAGGACACTGCCAGGCACCCAACATGAAAACCCCGCTCACTGAGCGGGGTTTTTTTATTGCCTGAAATTCAGGGTTTCTGATGCCCGCCTCATTCGTTCGATATCTATTCACGGCATGTCTTGGCTGGATATAAAAAGCACAGAATGTGATGCCTCCACCTTTCTTGTGATCCCCGCTCTGGTTTAATTCATCAGTCCACCACGATGGACCAAGGAATCACAATAATTTGAGGAATGGACACATGTTCAAGAGAACAGTAACGATGATACTGGCGGCGGGAACCCTGGTATTGGGCGGTTGTGCATCCAATGGTGGTGCTGAGTCGTCGATCGATAACGGCGATTTTGGTGGCAAGTCCATCTACCTGCGCGGGGAGATGAATGACTGGATGGCAACCGATGAGAGCAAGGTGGTCAAGGTGGCCGACAAGCTCTACATGGCCAAGGGCACGCTCAAGAAAGAGTGGGCCCCCTACAAGTTCAAATTTGCCGACTCTGGCTGGAGCTGCGGCACCAACTTCGGCTACAAGAGCCCGAGTGACGGCGTTGCGGTGCTGGGTGGTGAGGCTGTGCCGGTCAATCCCTGCTCCAAGTATGAGGACATGAAGTTTTCACCCGAGGTGGACGGGGTCTACGAGTTCTATCTGAATATGGCCGGCGAGACGCCGACCGTGTATGTCAAACAGCCCTGAGCTCAGTCTGAACGTTAAATCTTTCAGGAAATGAACCAGTTAAATGCCCCGGTCCAGAAATCTGCTGGCCGGGGCGTTTTTTTAGGATAAAATCAGCGCCCTCATGGCGGCAGGTATACTATATATTGTGTCATTTTTATTTAATGTCACTATTGGTTGTGTTGTGTGCCGCGCGGTGACCTAGGTGCATTCATATAAGGTTGATTGAATATGGCTAAATCCGAACCGGTACTGGCGAGCGAAACCGGCTCTCGCCTTATCCCTTTGCAAGAGACCTCTCTCGAAATCTGGGATAGCAAGTATCGCCTCAAAAGCAAGGATAGCGTGCCCGTCGATGGCAGCATCGATGACACCTATCAACGGGTGGCCCGAGCCCTGGCTGCACAGGAGCAGGATCCGGCGGCCTGGTATGAGCCCTTCTTGTGGGCGCTGCGCAATGGTGCCATTCCGGCTGGCCGCATCACCTCCAACGCGGGGGCCTTCGAGCACAAGCCGGCAACCTCGACCATCAACTGCACCGTCTCCGGCACCATCGAAGATTCGATGGACGATATCCTCGGCAAGGTCCATGAGGCAGGCCTGACCCTGAAGGCCGGCTGCGGCATTGGCTATGACTTCTCGACCCTGCGTCCGCGCGGTGCTTTTGTCTCCGGTGCCGGTGCCTACACCTCGGGTCCGCTCTCTTTCATGGATATCTATGACAAGATGTGTTTCACCGTGTCGTCTGCCGGTGGTCGTCGTGGCGCCCAGATGGGCACCATGGATATCCGTCATCCCGATGTGATCGAGTTCATCCAGGCCAAGCGGGAAGATGGCCGCCTACGCCAGTTCAACCTCTCCCTGCTCATCACCGAAGACTTCGTCAAGGCGGTGAAGGAGGATGCTCCCTGGCCGCTTATCTTCCCCTACACCGCCAAAGAGGTGGAGCTGGATGGCATAGCGCTCGACGACCCGGAGCAGGTGGTCTGGGCCGACTGGCCCAACAAGGAAGGGGTGGTTTTCAACGAGCTGGGGCAGGTCGCCTGCAAGGTCTACAAGACCCTGCCTGCCCGCAAGCTGTGGAATGTCATCATGACCTCCACCTATGACTATGCGGAACCCGGTTTCATCCTGATCGACAAGGTCAACCAGATGAACAACAACTGGTTCTGCGAAGAGATCCGCGCCACCAACCCTTGTGGCGAGCAGCCTCTACCGCCTTATGGCGCCTGTCTGCTGGGATCGGTCAACCTGACCCGCTTCGTGCGCGATCCCTTCACCGAGCAGGCCGCCTTCGACTGGCCCGCGTTTCGCAAGGTGGTGGCCATCTTCACCCGCATGCTCGACAACGTGGTGGAAATCAACCAGCTGCCGCTGGCCAAGCAGCGCGAGGAGATCGTAAACAAGCGTCGTCACGGCATGGGCTTCCTTGGCTTGGGCTCGACTCTCACCATGCTGCAGATCAAGTATGGCTCTGCCGCCTCCGTCGCCTTCACCGAGCAGGTTTCCCAGGAATTGGCCATGACTGGCTGGCAGGAGTCTCTGCGGCTGGCAAAGGAGAAGGGCCCGGCTCCCATCATGGAGCAGGAGTTCGAGGTGACCGGCAAGATGCTGCGACTGCGTCCCGAGATGGCTGCCGATGGCATCAAGCTGGGCGACAAGGTCAAGGGCAAGGTGCTGCATGCACGCTACAGCCGCTACATGCAACAGGTGGCCGAGGTGGATCCCGAGCTCGTTGCCGAACTGGCCGAAGTAGGTGGCCGCTTTACTCACCACAGCAGTATTGCGCCGACCGGTACCATCTCGCTGTCGCTGGCCAACAACGCCAGCAATGGCATCGAGCCAAGCTTTGCCCATCACTATTGCCGCAACGTCATCAAGCCGGGCAAGAAGAGCAAGGAGAGCGTGGATGTCTACTCCTTCGAGCTGCTGGCCTACCGTGAGCTGGTGAATCCGGCCGCCATGCCCCATGCCGAGGATGAGGCGAGCCGGTTGCCGGACTACTTCATCACCGCCGATGACATCAGCCCGGCCCAGCATGTGGATATTCAGGCCGCGGCCCAGCGCTGGATCGACTCCTCCATCTCCAAGACCGCCAATGTGCCGACCGATTTTCCGTTCGAGCAGTTCAAGGACATCTACATGTATGCCTCGGACTCCGGCCTCAAGGGCTGCACCACCTTCCGCTTCAACCCGGAGGCCTTCCAGGGCGTGCTGGTGAAGGAGAAGGATCTGGAGAACACTCAATACGAGTTCACTCTGGAAGATGGCTCCGTCATCACCGCCAGGGGCAATGAAGAGATCGAATACGACGGCGAGCTGCACACCGCTGCCAACCTCTATGACGCCTTGAAAGAAGGCTATTACGGTAAATTCTGAGAACGACATCATGGTCAAGAAGATCGACAAGAAAATCGTCGCCTACAAGGTGCACACCCGGGATGAGCCACAAGAAGATCTGGCACCGCAGGACGACGTGGTACACATGCACGAAACCGTGCTGCGCCCGGAGCGGCTGATGGGCACTACCTACAAGCTGAAGACGCCGGAACATGTCTCCGAGCACTCGCTGTTTATCACCATCAACGACATCATCCTCAACGAAGGCACTGTCCATGAGACCCGCCGTCCGTTCGAGATCTTCATCAACTCCAAGAGCCTGGAACACTACCAGTGGATCGTGGCGCTGACCCGCATCATCTCGGCGGTGTTTCGCAAGGGCGGGGATGTTACCTTCCTGGTGGAGGAGCTGCGCTCCGTGTTCGATCCCAAGGGCGGTTACTGGAACAAGGGCAAGTATGTTCCCTCCCTCATCGCCGAAATTGGCAACGTGATCGAGACCCACCTCACCGAGATTGGCATGCTCAAGGCCCCCGGGCTGGATGAACACCAGCAGGCGTTTCTGGCCGAGAAGCAGGCCGAACTCCAGGCCCAGCAGAACGAGGAAGCTCAGTCGGCCGGCAATGGCTTCCCGGCCAATGCCGCGCTCTGTTACAAGTGCCACACCAAGGCGCTGGTACTGAAGGATGGCTGTATGACTTGCCTCAACTGCGGCGATTCCAAGTGCGGTTAAGTAGATGAACCAGCAAAGCGACCGGCCACAGTGCCGGTCTTTTTTTGCTGCTTTTATGCGCAAACGATCGAGATGAATAAGCGATTTGTTGCGCGATGGTAAAATCGGGCGTAGCGTTGAAAGTAATAAAACTGTCACGGCCGTGTGGTTTCAATGACATCTGAGATTCACACACGTGGCACCTTCAGTGCCAAGGAGGATGCTTATGGACAATGCTGACCGAAAGCTGTTTATCCTGGATACCAACGTTCTGCTTCACGAACCCCTCGCCATCTACTCCTTCAAAGAGCACGACGTACTGATCCCCATGACGGTGCTGGAGGAGCTCGACAACATCAAGGATCGCCACAAGGATGTCAGCCGTGACGCCCGGGTGGCTATTCGGGCACTGGAGGATGTTTTTCGCGATGCCTCGACCGACGAGATCACCCAGGGCGTTCCTCTGGCCGGTGAGGCCAGTGGCCACATCTGCATCTTCAGCGATCACCATCTGCCCCAGGATGCCGAGGTGTTCACCGACAAGGAGGCGGACAACCGCATCATCAACGCCGCCCTCTATCTGCAAAAGCATGAGATGAAGCGCCAGGTGGTGCTGGTGACCAAGGACATCAACATGCGCCTCAAGGCCAAGGGGGCTGGGCTGGCGCATGTGGAGGATTATCGCAGCGACCAGCTGATCGACGACATCCGGCTGCTGGCCAAGGGCTTTCAGGTGGTGCCTGGCAGTTTTTGGGAGCGGGTGGGGGAGTGCGAGAGCGAGACCCACGGCCGCGACACCATTCACGTCATTGATGACAAGCTGCTGGATGGCGTCCACGTCAACCAGTACCTGATCGATGAAGAGAACTTCTTCGCGGCCAGGGTGCTGAGCCACGATGGCCACAAGATCCGCCTCAAGGATCTGGGACGTGAGCGCCTGCTGTCGCGCAAAGCCTGGGGCGTACATCCCAAGAACGTCTATCAAGGCATGGCGCTGGACGCCCTGCTCGATCCCCACATCGATCTGGTGATCCTGACCGGCCCGGCCGGCTGCGGCAAGACCCTGCTGGCCATGGCGGCGGCCCTGGAGCTGGTGATCGAGAAGGGGATCTACGACAAGGTGATCGTCACCCGTAACACCCCCGAAATCGCCGAGAGCATCGGCTTCCTGCCCGGCACTGAAGAAGAGAAGATGATGCCCTGGCTGGCAGCCATCACGGATACCCTGGAGGTGCTGCACAAGCAGGACGAGAACATGAGCGGGTCGCTGAGCTACATCATGGAGAAGGCCAACATCCAGTTCAAATCGGTCAACTTCATGCGCGGGCGCAGCATCCAGAACACTTTCGTGCTGCTGGATGAGTGCCAGAACCTGACTGCCTCCCAGATCAAGACCATCATCACTCGCTGCGGCGAGGGGACCAAGATCGTCTGCTCCGGCAACCTGGCGCAAATTGACTCCAACTACCTGAGCCCGGTGACCTCGGGTCTGACCTACATAGTCGAGCGATTCAAGGACTTCGATGGCAGTGCCAACATCTTCCTGAACGGGGTAATGCGCAGCAAGCTCGCCTCCTTCGCCGAGGAAAACCTCTGATTGCAGGCGATCTCTGTCCATGCAAAAGGGGAAGCCAGTCGGCTTCCCCTTTTTGATCTCATCGCTGGTTTATTGCCCCAGATAGCGCAGCAGCCCGGGATGATCGCTCTGTTGCAGGATGGTCGGCGTGCCTTGCAGGGCGATGCGTCCCGCGCCGATGAAGAGCACCTGATCGGCGATAAGCTGGGCATCATTCAGAGCAATGAGGGGGAAACCATCGCTGTTAATTGTTCCTTTATGGTGCGGGAGTACAGCCAAGGTAGCGCAGCAGCCCGGGGTGATCGCTCTGTTGCAGGATGGCCGGTGTGCCTTGCAGGGCGATGCGTCCCTCGTCGATAAAGAGCACCTGATCGGCGATAAGCTGGGCATCTTCCGGATTGTGGGAAACCATCAACACTGTGATGCCCTGTTCGCAGGCGAGGCGGGCGACTTCGGCCAGCATCTCCCGGCGCAGGGCGGGATCGAGCGCCGAGAAGGGCTCATCCAGCAGCAGCAGAGGCTTGCCCCGCACCAGGGCGCGGGCAAGCCCCACACGTTGTTGCTGACCACCGGATAGCTGCTCCGGCAGACGTGTCAGCATCTCGCCAAGGCCCACTCGTGCAGCGGCATCTCTCACCTGTTCCCGCTGGGCTGGAGTCAGTCTCAGGCCCGGGTGCAGGCCGATGGCGATGTTGTCGAACACCGAGAGGTGCAGGAACAGGTTGTGATCCTGAAATAGGGTGGTGACCGGTCGTTCGGCCGGCCCCAGCGGCAGCAGATCCTGACCGTCGAAGCTGAGAGCGCCAGACTCCACCGGCACGAAACCGGCGATCATCCCGAGCAGGGTCGACTTGCCCGCGCCGCTCGGGCCAATCAGCGCGGTGATCTCCCCCTTCGGCAGCGTCGCCGTGAAGCTCACGCGCCAATCCGGGTAGCTAGTGACGAGGGTATCAATGTTCAGCATTCTTTCTTCCTCAAGGGGTCCGTTCGGCCAGCCAGAATAGCCCCAGAAACGGTAATGCAGAGAAGTAAGCTCCTTTGTCGCTCAATGCTCGACATGTTTCCCTCCAAGTCCCCGCTCGACTAGCCAGAACAGGGAAAAACAGAGCATCAGCAGCAGCAGGGCGGTGGCGGCCGCCTCGGTCAGGCGATAGCTGCCGAGCTGCTGATAGAGCAGCCAGGGCAGGGTGGTGAGCTCCTGGCTGCCAAACATGGCGATGGCGCCAAGATCCCCCAGCGAGAGGATCATGGAGAGCGCCGCCGCCTGGGCCAGCGGACGGCGCAGCAGGGGCCACTCCACCAGCCGCAGGCGATGCAGGCTGTGTACCCCCAGGCTGTCAGCCAGCCGGTCATACTGGCGTACCACCAGCTGCATGGGAGCGGAGAGAGTGCGTAGCACATAGGGCAGTGCCATCAGAGCGTTGACCAGCACCACCAGCCAGGGACCGAGAGCAAACACGTCGGTGAAGGGCATGAACATGATGAACAGGCCGGTGGAGAGCACCACGGCCGGGATCATCAGGATCATGGAGCCGCTGGCTTCCCACAGGGCGGCGGCCCGGCACTTGTGTTCACGTACCTTGAGGTGACGACTGGTGAGCAGCAGGGCGGCCCCGAGCAGGGTAGCCAGGGTGCCCGCCGCGAGCGCGATGAGGATCGACTGGCCACTGGCCTGCCATAGCCGGTTCGAGCTCAACGCCGTCAGCAGGCCGGGGTGAAAACCGGCCACGACGATGGCCAGCAGTGGCGGCAGGAAGATGGCGAGCCCGCTGAGCAGTGCCAGAGTATCGACCGCGAGCGTGCCAGGCTGGTGGCGGTCCGGGCGCAAGCAGGGGCGGCGTGAGCTCAGGCGGTTGGCCGGTGTGGTTTGCAGCTTGTGCTGCAGCAGGAGCAGGGCGGCGGTCAGCAGCAACTGCACCAGCGCCAGTCCGCCGGCGGTGGCGAGATCGAAATCAAAGCGCAGCGCCTGATAGACGGCCACCTCCAGGGTGGTGGACTTGGGGCCGCCACCGAGGGCCAGTACGGTCGTGAAGCTGGTGAAGCAGAGCATGAAGATGAGGCTCGCCAGACCCGGTAGCTGGGCCCGGATCAGCGGCCACTCCAGCAGTCTGAAGATGTGGATCGAGCGCATGCCGAGCTGACTGGCGAGGCGCCAGGAGGATTCTGGGATGCTCTCTATGCTCTGCAGGATGAGGCGCGCTGCCAGCGGCATGTTGAAGAAGACGTGGGCCAGCAGGATGCCGAACAGACCGTAGAGGTAATTGCCGGGATCCAGCCCGAGGGAGCGCAGCAACTGTGGTAGCCAGCCCTGCTTGCCGTGCACCGCGACGATGCCGAAGATGGCGATGATGACCGGCAGCACCAGGGAGAGGCCAAACAGTTTGAGCAGCAGGCGGCGACCGGTAAAACGGCGCCGTGCCAGAGCGCGGGCGACCGGGATGGCGAGCCCGAGGCTCAGCAGGGTGGAGAGCAGCGCCTGCCCCAGGCTGAAACCCAGTACGTGGCGCAGGTAGGGATCGGCCAGCAGGGTGCGAGGGGCGAGCCCCCCGGCCTGCCACAACAGGGCCGCGAGCGGCCCCAGGGACAACAGCAGGATCAGGAGGGTGGCTGCACTGCCGGGCAGCCACCAGAGAGGGCGGCCCCCTGGTTGCACGAAGAGACGGCTCACTGGGTGACGGCTTGCAACCACTCGCGGATCCACTCCTTGCGATGGGTGGCGACCTCATCGGCAGTGAAGGCCAGCGGCTTGCTGACGGTGATCATCTGCTCGAATCCTTTGGGCAACGGCATGTCTGTCACCGGATACATCCAGTTACCGGTGGGGATCGCCTGCTGGAAGGCGGGGCTCACCATGAATTGCAGGAACTGGTTGGCCAGCTTGTCCTGCGCCGCGCTCTTGAGTTTGGCCGCCACTTCAACTTGGCGATAGTGCCCCTCTTCGAACGCGGCTGTCTGATACTGGGGCTTGCTCTCGGCGATGAGGTGATAGGCCGGGGAGGTGGTGTAGGAGAGCACCATGTCCGCCTCGCCATCGAGGAACATGCCATAGGCCTCTGACCACCCCTTGGTGACGGTGACCGTCTTCTTGGCAAGTTGGGCCCAGGCGGCAGGAGCCTGGTCGCCATAGACGCTCTTCATCCACAGCATCAACCCCTGACCCGGGGTGGAAGTGCGGGGATCCTGGTAGATCACTTTGATATCGGGGCGTTCCACCAGCTCTTTCAGGCTCTTGGGCGGTTGCTTGAGCTTCTCCTTGTCGTAGACGAAGGCGAAGTAGCCGTAGTCATAGGGCACGAAGGTGTCATCCTGCCAGCCGCCCGGCACTTTCAGACCATCCAGCTTGATGGTGTGGGGGGCGAACAGGCCGCTCTGCTTGGCTTCACTCAGCAGGGCATCATCCAGCCCCAGCACCAGATCGGCCTTGCTGTGTTTGCCTTCCAGTCGCAGCCGGTTGAGGATGGCGACGCCATCTTCCAGCGCCACCAGATTGAGGTTGCAGCCGCACTCCTTCTCGAAGGACTGCTTGATCTTGGGACCAGGCCCCCATTCGGCGGCGAAGGAGCTGTAGGTGTAAACGGTGAGGGTATCGGCCGCGAAGGCGCTGGCCGAGAGCAGGCTGGTGGCAACCAGCAGCAGGGTTTTCATCGAGGGCACTCCCTGTGAGTCACTAGGTGCCATCGGTATGGTGTTTGGCGATGGCACATTTGGGGTTGTGAAGTGCCAGCGGATGAGGGCGCCCGCAACGGGAGCCATGCCTCAAATTCCTCCGCCAGCATTATCTGGATCAGGTATACGGGTATAATCTCAGCGGCAAGCCGCACCCCGTTTGAGAAACGAACCGCATTGTATTAACGTTCTTGGGGGGAGGCCAGCACTATGTTTCTGCAGGCCGTCGAGATGGCGCCAGTACAACAGAGGATGCTCGCGTGATAACCAATACCAAGGAAAGACGCGCCTTCCAGCGCATGATCATCAATGCTCCCGTTACCATCTTTCAGCAACAACAGGTGCTGGAGGGGATCTGCCGGGACCTCAGTGCCAACGGCATGGGGATCGCCATTGCCGAACACCGGCTGGATGTAAATCAGCCCATCCGGGTGAGCCTTGCCACCCACAACAACCTGTTGCCCCCCTTCGAAGCCCAGGCCCGCATCATACGGGTTCTGGAAGAGGAAGAGGGGCTGCTGCTGGCCATTGAGTTTCACTCCCTCGGCTGAGCCCTTGTTTAGATGACCTATGAATCGACCGGCAACCCGCCGGTCGATTTCATTTCGGCCTCCGTCAGGGGGTTGCCTGCACCGGCTGGATGCTCAGTTGCCCGCTGTCGATCAGCGTCTTGCTGGTCGGCGCTATCTGGCCGGGAGGGAGCTCCGCCGGCCCCGTGGGTTCCAGCAGCAGATAAGTCTGCCCCTGCCAGCTGATGGTCTCATCCCCGGGCTGGGCGGGCAAGTCGACGGCCAGCAGCGCATGACCCGGCACGAAGACCATGGCCTGTTTAAGCTCGGGAAAGAGCTGGGCAAGCAGGGCTGCCATCAGGGTAACCTTGCTGTCGCAGTCGCCGCGATTTTGCATCAGCACCTGGCGCGGCGTGAGAAAGCCCTTGCCCAGCCGTCCCCCCAGATTGTCCAGCTGCAGATAGGGAATGCTCTGGATGAAGGTGAGCATATGGGCCGCCGTTTTCTGGCGCGCCTCCACTTCGGTGGCCCCCTCCTGCTTGAGCTGGGCAGCCAGCGGGGCCAGCTCGCCACGGCTCTCCAGCGCGATGCGCACATGATCCTGTTTGACGGCCAGCTGTCCATCGGGCGGGGTGAAGTATTGAAAGTAGTGCTTGTGCAGCCAGGCCTCTTCGGCCTTGTTGCGCTCGGCTTCCAGCCAGGCCATCGCCTCGCCGGCCTTGTCCGGATTGCGGCTCTTCATGTGCAGCTCGAGTGAGGGGCGGGCCAGGGTAAATTGTACCTCCGGGTATTGCTGGCGCACCTGGCGCAGCAGTCCCTGCAGCACCTCTTCCTGCATTCGTGCCGGGCGGTAGGCGATAAGCGGCGGCAGCTTGCCCGGTTCCAGCCGATAGGTGAGCTGCTGGCGTTCTCCCTTGCTGTCTTGCCAGCCGACATTGTTCTGGCCACCACTGACATTGAAATAGGTTTGTTCGGCGCTGGCCGGCAGCGCAAACAGCAGGGCGGCGAGCAGCGGAACTGGCATGGCTTTCATCGAGACTCCTTTGCAGGTGCGCACTCCCTGGCACCCATGACCGGACAGTAAAACGGGGAGCCAAGGCTCCCCGTTGATTCTACTCGTTTTATTGCAATCAGCTCGTCAAATCCAGCACGGCTGCTTCGCTTCGAAGGCGCTGATGGACGCCTCGTGTTGCAAGGTGAGACCGATGGCATCCAGCCCGTTGAGCAGGCAGTAACGGCGGAATTCGTCGATCTCGAAACTGAAGGTGAGTTCACCGGCCCGCACCTGATTGGCCTCCAGATCCACTTCGATCTCGATGCCCGGCTGGGCGGCGACCAGCTGGAACAGGGCGTCGACCTCCTCCTCCTTCAGGCGCACCGGCACCATGCCGTTGTTGATGGCGTTGCCGTAGAAGATGTCGGCAAAGCTTGAGGCGATCATGGTCTTGAAGCCGTAATCCGCCAGCGCCCAAGGTGCGTGTTCGCGACTCGAGCCGCAGCCGAAGTTCTCGCGAGCCAAGAGGATGCTGGCGCCGGCGAATTGTGGCCGGTTCAGCACGAACTCGGGGTTGGGCTGCTTGCCGGCATCGTCCAGAAAGCGCCAGTCGTGGAACAGGTGCTTGCCAAAACCAGTGCGGTTTACCTTCTGCAGAAACTGCTTCGGAATGATGGCGTCGGTGTCGACGTTGGCGCTGTCGAGGGGGACGACGATCCCTTTATGCTGTTTGAACCCTGTCATCTTGTTCTCCTCGTAATTACAGCGCGCGAATGTCGGCGAAACGGCCGGTAACGGCGGCGGCGGCGGCCATGGCCGGGCTCACCAGGTGGGTACGGCCGGCACGGCCCTGGCGCCCCTCAAAGTTGCGGTTGCTGGTGGATGCGCAGCGCTCGCCCGGTTGCAGGCGGTCGTTGTTCATCGCCAGACACATGGAGCAGCCCGGCAGGCGCCACTCAAAGCCGGCCTCGATGAAGATCTTGTCCAGCCCCTCGGCCTCGGCTTGTGCTTTCACCTGCTCGGAGCCTGGCACCACCAGCGCCTGTACCCCGGCAGCGACCTTGCGACCACGGGCGATGGCGGCGGCGGCGCGCAGATCCTCGATGCGGCTATTGGTACAGGAACCGATAAACACCTTGTCGATGGCGACCTCGGTGAGCTTCTGGCCGGCATTGAGCCCCATGTACTCCAGCGCCTTGCGGGCGGATTGCTGCTCGATGAGATCGGCAAAGCTCTCGGGGGCGGGGATGGGGGCATTGACGTCGATCACCTGGCCCGGGTTGGTACCCCAGGTCACCTGCGGTGCGATATCGGCGGCTTCCAGCACCACTTCGGCGTCGAACTTGGCGCCTTCGTCGCTCTTGAGGCTCTGCCAGTAGGCGATGGCCTGTTCCAGTGCCTCACCTTTGGGTGCAAACTCCTTGCCACGGATATAGTCGATGGTGGTTTGATCGGGGGCAATCATGCCCGCCTTGGCACCCAGCTCGATGGCCATGTTGCACACTGTCATCCGCCCTTCCATGGTGAGCCCTTCGATGGCCTCACCGGCGAACTCCACCACGTAGCCGGTACCGCCGGCGTGGCCGACCTTGCCAATGATGGCGAGCACCACGTCCTTGGCGCTGATCCCCTCGGCCAGCTTGCCGCGTACGCTGATGCGCATGGTCTTGGCGCGACCCTGTTTCAGGGTCTGGGTGGCCATCACGTGCTCGACCTCGGAGGTGCCGATGCCAAATGCCAGCGATCCGAAGGCGCCGTGGGTGGCGGTGTGGGAGTCGCCGCAGACGATGGTGGTGCCGGGCAGGGTGATGCCGAGCTCGGGGCCCATCACATGGACGATACCCTGGTACTTGTGGTTCAGGTCATAGAGACGAACCCCGAACTCCTTGCAGTTGGCGGCCAGGGTCTCCATCTGGATGCGAGCCATCTCGCCGGAGGCAGCGATGTCCTTGGTGGTGGTGGAGACGTTGTGATCCATGGTGGCCCAGGTCAGATCCGGGCGGCGCAGCTGGCGGTTCATGGCGCGCAGGCCGTCGAAGGCCTGCGGGCTGGTCACTTCATGCACCAGGTGGCGGTCGATGTAGATGAGGGGCGTTTCGCCTTCCACTTCCCGCACCACGTGGGCGTCGAATACTTTCTGATAGAGGGTCTTGGCCATTGCTCAGTTTCCTTGTTATCGATTCCGTGGCGTCAGATGCGGGCGGCGATCTGGTCACCCATGGCGGCAGTGCTCTGTACCGGGTGGCGGGCGCTTGCCTGGTGCAGATCGGCGGAGAAGTAGCCTTCGGCCAGGGTCTGGGCCACGGCCTGCTCGATGGCTTGGGCGGCAGCTTCCTGGCCCAGGCTATAGCGCAGCATCAGGGCGGCTGAAAGGATCTGGGCTATGGGGTTGGCGATGCCCTTGCCAGCGATGTCCGGCGCCGAGCCACCGGCCGGTTCGAACAGGCCGAAACCGGATTCGTTCAGGCTGGCGGAGGGGAGCAGCCCCATGGAGCCGGTGATCATGGCGCACTCGTCGGAGAGGATGTCGCCAAACAGGTTGGAGCAGAGCAGCACGTCGAACTGGGACGGATCCTTGATGAGCTGCATGGTGGCGTTGTCGATGTACATGTGGTTGAGGGCCACGTCCGGATAGGACTTGGCGACTTCGGTCACCACTTCGCGCCACAGGATGGAGGAGGCGAGTACGTTGGCCTTGTCGATGGAGGTGACTTTACCGCGACGAACACGGGCCGATTCAAACGCAATCTTGGCGATGCGCTCGATCTCGAAGCGATGGTACACCTCGGTGTCGAATGCCTTCTCGGTGGGGCCTTCCCCTTCACGCCCCTTGGGCTGACCGAAGTAGATGCCACCGGTCAGCTCGCGCACGCAGGCGATGTCAAAACCGCGATCAGAGATGTCGGCCCGCAGCGGCGAGAACTGCTCCAGACCGGTGTAGATGCGAGCCGGACGCAGGTTGCAGAACAGCTTGAAGTGGGCGCGCAGGGGCAGCAGGGCACCGCGCTCCGGCTGATCGTTGGGGGGCAGGTGCTCCCACTTGGGGCCACCGACCGAGCCGAACAGCACGGCGTCGGCGGCTTCGCAGCCTTTGATCGTGCTCTGGGGCAGCGGAGTGCCGTGGTTGTCGATGGCGATGCCGCCGACGTCATGGCGATCGTACTCGAGATTGAAGCCGAACTTGGCCTGCACTTTTTCCAGCACCTTGACGGCCTCGGCCATCACTTCCGGGCCAATGCCGTCACCCGGCAATACTGCGATCCGATAACTGCTCATACTGTCTCCGTCTTGATATTGTTATTGCGTTCCATCTGCTCGGCGACCTGATCGGCGCGCCAGATGCTGTTGATCACATGCAGCAGGGCATGGGCTGATGATTCGATGATGTCGGTGGCCAGCCCCATGCCATGGAATTTGCGTCCCTTGTACTCGGCGACGATATCGACTTGGCCGAGGGCATCTTCCCCTTCCCCCTTGCTCTTGAGGGCGTATTTGTCGATGCGGATCTCGTAACCCGTGATGCGGTTGATGCACTGGTAGACCGCATCCACCGGACCATTGCCGGTGGCCGCCTCGCAGACCAGATCCTGCCCTACCTTGAGCTTGACCGAGGCAGTGGCGAGCACCGAGCTGCCGCTTTGCACCCCGAGGTATTCCAGCTTGAAGTGCTCCGGCTCTTCGTGGATCTGGCTGAAGAAGGCGAGCGCCTCCAGGTCATAGTCGAACACCTGCCCCTTCTTGTCGGCCAGGGTGAGGAACTTGGCATAGAGATCGTCGAGGCTGTAGCTGCTCTCGGCGTAACCCATGGACTCCATCCGGTGCTTGATAACGTGACGGCCGGAGCGGGAGGTCATGTTGAGGTTGTTCTGGGTCAGGCCAATGCTCTCGGGAGTGATGATTTCATAGGTGTTTTTCGCCTTGAGCACGCCATCCTGATGGATGCCGGAGCTATGGGAGAAGGCGTTGGCACCGACGATGGCCTTGTTCGGCTGCACCGGCATGTTGCAGAGTTGGCTGACCAGGGTGCTGGTGCGATGAATTTCGCTGTGGCGGATATTGGTGTGCACCCCGAGCAGGTCGGCGCGGGTTTTGAGGATCATCGCCACCTCTTCCAGCGAGCAGTTGCCGGCCCGCTCGCCGATGCCGTTGATGGTGCACTCGATCTGGCGGGCCCCCATCTGCACGGCACCGATGGAGTTGGCCACCGAGAGCCCCAGATCGTCGTGGCAGTGCACCGAGATGATGGCCTGGTCGATGTTGGGCACCCGGTTGAACAGGGTCTGGATGATGCCGGAGAACTCGGTCGGGACCGTATAGCCCACGGTATCCGGAATGTTGATGGTGCGGGCTCCGGCCTTGATGGCGGCTTCTACCATGCGGCAGAGGTTATCGATCGGGGTGCGGCCCGCATCCTCGCAGGAAAATTCCACGTCATCGGTGTAGCGGCGGGCGTGTTTGATGGCGCCGATCCCCATCTCCAGTACGTCCTCGAAGCTCTTCTTCAGCTTGCTTTCGACATGGATGGAGGAGGTGGATATAAAGGTGTGGATGCGAAACGCCTCGGCGACTTTGAGCGCCTCACCGGCGGCATCGATGTCTTTTTGCAGAGCCCGGGCGAGGGCACAGACCCGGCTCTGCTTGATGTGGCGGGCGATGGTCTGCACCGACTGGAAATCGCCGGGGGAGGAGACCGGGAATCCCACTTCCATGACATCGACACCGAGCCGCTCCAGGGCTTGGGCTATCTGCAGCTTCTCCTTGACCGTCAAACTGGCGGCCAGGGCCTGCTCACCATCACGCAAGGTGGTGTCGAATATGATGACCCGATCTGACATGTGACTTCCCTCTTCCTAAGTTCGGTGACGTGCATCCTGCGGCGGCATAAAAAAACCCGTGCAGGGTGCACGGGTTTTTGTAAATTCCGGCTATATCTGAGCCCGGCTACAAGGATCCCGCGCGAGTCAACGCGATTAGGGAGATTAGTAGTAGCGGGGTGGCAATATGCATGACGGTGTTATTCCTTCCTGTCGGTAACGCCTTTACCAATATCGAGATTTTTATGCTGTGTCAACACGGGCGGCCAGGGGCAATCTGCTGACGTATTTAATCGGATTGTAAAGGATTGCAAATTTCCTTGTCCCATATTCGGCCCATGACTGATTATTCGGTCATTCCTGCTGTACTCGATTCTTTGCACAACCAGATCGACTTATCAGCATTGGCTGAATTATCTGAGGTGTTAAATGGAAAAACGTAGACCTGGTCGTCCGGTCGGGCGTTCTGACATTCGTGACAAACTGCTGGCAGCCGCTCGCGAGCGCTTTCTCTCCACTCCCTACAGCAAGGTCACTACCCGCGAAATCGCCGAGCTGGCCGGCTCCAATCTGGCGATGATCCACTACTACTTCGGCAGCAAAGAGGGCCTCTACAAGGCGGTGCTGGGAGATGTGGCCGAGCCACTGGAACATGCCTGGCAGGATGAGCACAGTAACCACAGTCTCAACGAGTTGCTCAACACCTACTACCAGGTGATGGCGCCGAACAGCGAGTTGACCTCCGCCATCTCCAGCGCATTGTCGACCGAGAAAAGCCCGGGACGGGATTTTGTGCTGAGTCGTCTGCTGGAGCGCCAGCTGCCCCAGTTCGATGCGCTGCTGGAATCCATGAAGTCCAACGGTGAACTGGGTGACAACCTGGATCCCGAGATGCTGAAGGTCTCCTTCCTCAGCATGATGTGGCAGCCGTTCGTGATGAAGGATCTCTACGAGCAGGTGTTTGGCCTGAAGGTGGATGAGCACTTCATGGCCCGTCTGGCGGATCACAACTGCCGTCTGATGGAAAACGGTCTGCGTGGCAGCCTGAACTAAAGACGCCGAGGCACACCCCCTGGCAGTCATCAAAAGGGCACTTCGGCCCTTTTTTCATAAATCTGTTATCCCCCGTTCAACACCCTGTCATCCCCCTTTCCTACCCTGCCATGAAAGCTCAAGGAAGGAGGGGTTATGAACAAGCTCCAGCAATGGGATCTGCAGGTATGCCGGGTCTGCCTGCTGCATGCCTACAACCGGCCACAGGCAAGAGTCAGTCGGCTGATTTCCCGCACCGGTGATGGCCCGCTTTATGGCGTGCTGGGTGCCTTGCTCTGGTGGCAGGGGGAGCGGGAACTGGTAGGGCAGGTATTGCTCGCCTTTGCCCTCGAGCTGCCACTCTATCTGCTGCTGAAAAACAGCCTCAAGCGGCAGCGCCCGGTGGGGCTGCCGGTCTTCATTACTCCCTCCGATCGTTACAGCCTACCCTCTGGTCACACCGCCGCCGCTTTTCTGATGGCCACCCTGCTGGCCACGGCGTTTCCGCTCTGGGCACCTCTGCTGTTTAGCTGGGCCGCCCTGGTAGGGGCATCCCGATTGTTGCTCGGGGTGCATTATCTCAGCGATCTGGTGGCCGGCGCCCTGCTCGGCGGTGGCTGCGCCATGCTGGTACTGCTCTGGAGTCAGGGATGAGAATACTGTTCGGGGTGCAGGGCACCGGCAATGGCCATATCAGTCGCAGCAGAACCCTGGCCCGGGCTCTGCGCGGCGCCGGGGTGGAAGTGGATTATCTGTTCAGCGGCCGTCCCGCCGACGGTTACTTCGACATGGCGGAGTTTGGCGCCTATCGCGCGTTCTCCGGGCTCACCTTTGTCACTCATGAGGGCAAGGTGTCTCCCTGGCGCACCCTGCAGGCGGCATCGCCGCTCACCTTCTGGCGGGATCTGCGCGCCCTTGATTGCCGTGCATATGACCTGGTGGTGAGCGATTTTGAGCCGCTCACCGCCCATGCCGCCCGCCGTTATCACAAGCCGAGTCTCACCATCAGCCATCAGGCCAGTTTCAACTGGCCTATCCCCCGCTGGGGAGAAGATGGCCTGAGCCGCCAGCTGATGCGCCACTTTGCTCCCGTTTCCCGGCCGCTCGGATTGCACTGGTTTCACTTCGGACAACCCCTGTTGCCACCGGTGATCGACCCTCTGGTTGCGGCGCCAGACAACGGCAACATCCTGGTCTATCTCCCCTTCGAGCAGACCGAGGCGATTGCTGCTCTGTTGTCGCGTTTCAGCCAGCAACGCTTCGTCTGCTTTCATCCGGCGATCCGCAACGTCAGCCAATGGCGCAACCTGCGCTTCGAGCCCCCCTCCCGTGAGGGTTTCCTTGAGGTGCTGCGTGGCTGCCGCGGAGTCATCTCCAACGCCGGATTCGAGCTGGCGAGCGAGGCCTTGTCCCTTGGCAAGAAGCTGTTGGTCAAGCCGCTGCACGGCCAGTTCGAGCAGTTGACCAACGGCAAGACGCTGGAGATGATGGGGCTGGCGACCCTGATGGATTGCCTCGACGCCAACCAGGTTCGCCACTGGCTCGACAGCGCCGCCCCGGGAGTGATCAGTTACCCGGATGTGGCGGGCGAGGTGGCACGCTGGCTGGCGGCAGGGGCCGAAGAGAGCGTGCCCGCCCTGTCACGGCGGCTCTGGGCCCGTACCCTGTTTCCGGAAGAGGTCAGCGATCGCCTGAGCGAGCTGGAAGGGGGCGAGAGTTTGTCCGGTTGCTGGTTATCGCAAGTCAGTGTTGTCAACTAGACTGAAAGGCGAGCCGGCAAGATGCGAAGAGGAGGGAAGTAATGCGCTTTACCAATGAAAATGGCGAAACCATGGATCTGGCAGACAACCTGACATTGCACGAACTGCTGGACATGGGCGTCAGTATCTCTGTCAGCGAGGAGACAGATCCGGATCAACAAATCTGGCTGGCCGAGCCGGAACAGGATCACTGAGTCACCCGCAACGATAAAGCCCACCGATCAATCGGTGGGCTTTTTTATGGCCGTCACTGCTCTCATCGGGACGATCCGCTGGCTTTTCATCGACTTACTTCCCGTTTGTGTTACCGCCATGGTAGCAAACCATTGAATGTTAATAGCCGGTTGAAATCTATGACTGTTTCGGTCAGACAAAGCCGTGGACAAGCGTTCACGGGCAGGTTAAGTTGGTTTTTCACCCGATTCTCGGGTCAATGATGGAAAAATCCTTTTTTTCTGCTGTCGGCGGGGCTGAATTGGCCCGATCTGCATTCAGATAACAACAAGAAACGGATTGGGCTGTGCCGGGAAGCACGGTGCTGTCGACGGGATTCGCTAAACGGAGCAAAGCCTGGAGGGCTTTATCATGGAGATGTTATCAGGCGCCCAGATGGTGGTTAGAGCGCTGGAGGATCAGGGAGTCGAACACGTATTTGGCTACCCGGGTGGTTCGGTGCTCGACATCTACGACGCTCTCTTCGAAAACGGCAAGATGGAGCATGTTCTGGTGCGGCACGAGCAAGCCGCTGTGCACATGGCTGATGGTTACGCCCGTTCCACCGGCAAGGTGGGAACCGTACTGGTGACCTCTGGCCCTGGCGCGACCAACTGCATTACCGGTATTGCCACCGCCTACATGGATTCCATTCCGCTGGTGATCCTCTCCGGCCAGGTGCCGACCAGTATGATCGGCGAGGATGCGTTCCAGGAGACCGACATGATCGGCATCTCCCGCCCGGTGGTGAAGCACAGCTTCCTGTGCAAGAAGGCGAGCGACATTCCCGAGGCCATCAAGAAGGCCTACTACATTGCCGCCAGTGGCCGCCCGGGGCCCGTGGTGGTGGATCTGCCCAAAGACGTGCAGAACCCGAAAGAGAAATTCCCCTACCAGTATCCGGAGACGGTCTCCCTGCGCTCCTACAACCCGACCAAGTCAGGTCACAAGGGCCAGATCAAGCGCGCCGCCAAACTGCTGGTGGAGGCCCAGCGCCCCGTGATGTACGTGGGGGGCGGTGCCATCAACGCCAATGCGGATCATCTGGTGACCAAGCTGGCCGAGCTGTTGAACCTGCCGGTGACCACCACCCTGATGGGGCTGGGGGCCTTCCCGGGTACCCATCCGCAGTTCATCGGCATGCTGGGGATGCACGGCACCTTCGAAGCGAACAAGACCATGCACAACTCGGATCTCATCTTCGCCGTGGGTGCCCGCTTCGATGACCGCGTTACCAACAACGTGGCCAAGTTCTGTCCCAACGCCACCGTGGTGCATATCGATATCGATCCCACCTCCATCTCCAAGACGGTGCAGGCCCATGTACCCATCGTCGGCTCGGTGGAAACCGTGCTGGAGCAGATGCTGGAAGTGATCCGCGAGAACGGCTTTGACAACGACAAGCAGGTGATGGCGGACTGGTGGGAGCAGATCAACCAGTGGCGCTCCCGTCACTGCCTCGCCTACGAGACCTCGCCCACCCAGATCAAGCCGCAGCAGGTGATCGAGACCCTCTACAAGGTGACTCAGGGCCAGGCGTTCGTCGCCTCCGACGTGGGCCAGCACCAGATGTTTGCCGCCCTCTACTACCCGTTCGCCAAGCCGCGCCAGTGGATTAACTCCGGTGGTCTCGGCACCATGGGCTTTGGCATTCCGGCCGCCATGGGCGCCCAGTTTGCCAACCCGGATGCTGTTGTCTGCTGCGTTACCGGCGACGGCTCGGTGCAGATGAACATCCAGGAGCTCTCTACCTGCATGCAGTACGGGGTGCCCATCAAGATCATCTCCATCAACAACCGAGCGCTGGGCATGGTCAAGCAGTGGCAGAAGATGTTCTATGGCGGCCGTCACAGCCACTCCTACATGGAATCCCTGCCGGACTTCGTCAAACTGGCGGAAGCCTACGGCCATGTCGGTATCGCGGTGAGCGATCCGGCGGAGCTGGAGAGCGCCATGGAGAAGGCGTTTGCCATGAAGGATCGGCTGGTGTTCATGGACATCTCGGTCGACCCGGATGAGCACGTCTATCCGATGCAGATCAAGTTCGGTGCCATGGACGAGATGTGGCTGAGCAAGACGGAGAGAACCTGACGATGGAACATATTATTTCGGTCGTGCTCAAGGAGCTCAAGTTTGGTTCCATCAAGGACGAGATGTGGCTGAGCAAGGCGGGGGAAATATCATGAGACATATAATTTCCGTTCTGCTGGAGAACGAATCCGGCGCCCTGAGCCGGGTGGTAGGCCTCTTCTCCCAGCGCGGTTACAACATCGAGACCCTGACCGTGGCGCCCACCGAGGATCCCACCCTGTCGCGCATGACCATCGTCACCATGGGGGATGAGCGGGTGCTTGAGCAGATCCAGAAGCAATTGCACAAGCTGGTGGATGTGCTCAAGGTGTGCGATCTCAGCGAAGGGGAGCACATCGAGCGGGAGATCGCGCTGGTGAAGGCGCGCGCCGCCGGAGGTGGTCGCGACGAGCTCAAGCGCCTGGCGGATATCTTCCGTGGTCAGATCGTCGATGTGACCCCGGAGCAGTACACGGTGCAGCTGGTGGGCACCAGCGAGAAGCTGGATGCCTTCATCAAGACCGCCGCCCAGACCAACGAGATCATCGAAGTGGTGCGCTCCGGTGTCTGCGGCATCTCCCGTGCCGACAAGGCGCTGCGTCCCTGATGCAGGTGCAAGTCCGCGGGGCAAGAGAAAGACACCCATGATACAGGGGGCTCTGCGGAGCCCTCTGCTTTTGGCAATCAGGAAGTAGAGGAGGAGAGATGTTCGGGATCCACGATTTGGCGCTGTTTGTGGTATCGGGTCTGCTGCTCAACATGATGCCGGGGCCGGACTCCCTGCTCATCATGCTGCGCAGTGGTTCTCAGGGGTGGCGAGCCGGTTCGGCGGTGGCCCTGGGGATAGGAACCGGCACCATGATCCATGTGCTGGCGGCCGCCCTTGGTCTCTCGGCCCTGCTCAGCGCCTCGGCCGAGTTGTTCGCCGTGATCAAGTTGGTGGGGGCTCTCTATCTCATCTATCTGGGGATTTCGCTGTTTAGCCAGAAATCGGCCAGGGTCGACAGTTCCGGGGTGAGCCTGCCGGCGCTCTCCTATGGCCGCATTTACTGGCAGGGGGTGTTGACCAATGTGCTCAACCCCAAGGTGGCGCTCTTCTTTCTCGCCTTCGTGCCCCAGTTCATCGCGCCGGATTCCCCCGACAAGGCCCTTGCCTTTATCCTGCTTGGCTGCATCTTCAACCTGAACGGCATGATCTGGTGCCACTTTCTGGTCTTCAGCACCGCCTATGCCAGCAACAAGGTGAAGCTGCCGACCAGGATTGGCCGCTGGCTTAACCGGGGTATCGGCACCCTCTTTGTCGGGCTCGGGGTCAAGCTGGCGAGCGAATAGTCCGCCACTCCCTGACCTGGGGCAGGTTATCCCCGGTGACCCTGTGATATGGTCGTTGGGTATTTCCATTCGCGACCACGGCCTGCAGGCCGCCGACAATCGAGACCCACTAGCACAGATGAACATCGCCCGGCTCAAGAATTTTACCGAGATAGTGAAGAACAACTTCAACATCTCGGCGACGGCGGAGAAGCTCTACACCTCCCAACCTACCCTCAGCAAGCAGATGAAGATGCTGGAAGACGAGCTGGGGCTGGCCCTCTTCACCCGCAAGGGCAAGAACCTCATCGGTCTGACCCCTGCCGGTGAGCAGGTGATGGAGCTGGCCAAGGGAGTGGTGGCCCAGGTGGAGCAGATCAACCAGCTGTCCCTGGGCGAGCAGCTCGCTACCAGCGGGGTGCTGCGCATCGCCACCACCCACACCCAGGCTCGCTACAAGCTGCCCGAAGTGATTACCGAGTTTCACCGCCGCTATCCCGAGGTGGCGATCCATCTTCATCAGGGGGCGCCCGCCCAGCTGGCCCAGATGGTGCAAAGCGGTGACGTGGAGATGGCCATTGCCACCGAGTCCATGTACCTGTTCGACGAGCTGGCCGCGGTGCCCTGTCATCGCTGGGGGCGCAGCGTGGTGGTGCCCCATGGCCACCCGCTCCTTGAGTGCCAGCCCTTGTCCATGGCCGATCTGGCCCGTTACCCTCTGATCACCTATGTGTTCGGCTTCACCGGCCGTTCCAAGATGGACAAGGCCTTCGGTCGCCATGGCCTCTCCCCGAAAATCGTGCTGACAGCCACCGACACCGATGTCATCAAGCATTATGTGCGGCTCGGCATGGGGGTCGGGGTGATTGCCAGCGTTGCCTTTGACGAGGGGGACAGGGAGGATCTGGTCTGCCTCAACATCGATCATCTGATCGCCTCGAGTGCCACCCACGTCTGCCTGCGCAAACATGTGCACCTGCGCGATTACATGTATGACTTCATTCACCTCTACGCCCCCCATATCAGCCGGGAGACGGTACAGCGCCACCTGATGAACCAGCCGCCGGCCATCAATATGGCGGAGCTGCCCTGGCTGTAACGCCGTGTCCGCCATATGGATTTGAATCGCAGAGATAAAAAAAGAGAGGCGCTTGCCTCTCTTTTGTTTCAGGGGATGGAACTTTAAGGGCGACGGGTCGCCAGATTGATAAAGATCTGGGCCGCGATCAGCAGACAATCGTCATCCAGATAGTAGGGGCATTGACATAGTGCAGGTAGTTGCAGGCCCCTTTGTCCGTCAGGCGCGCCTGGTCGCCAGATTGATAAAGATCTGGGCTCCGATCAGCAGGCAATCGTCATCCAGGTAGTAGGGGTTCGCGTGCAGATAGTTGCAAATCCCCTTGGCCTGGCAGCCGCTGCCGAGGAAGAACATGGCGCCCTTGCGGCCACGGCAGGCGTTGACCATGTAGCTGAAATCCTCGCTGCCGGTCATCGGCTGACCCTGAGCGTTGATCCCTTCTGCTGGCAGTACGTCGGCGGCGGCCAGCAGCAGGCGCTCGCACGCCTCCTGGTGGTTCTCCACCGCCGGATAACCGGCATAGACCATGCTGGTCTTGAAGCCGCGCAGCTCGCTCTGGGCCACTATCTCCCTGAAGCTGTTTTTCAGGATCAGGTCGGTTTCGGCGTCCATGGCGCGGATGGTGCCGCGCGCCTGCACATGATCGGCGATGGCGTTGGGAATGGTGCCGCCGTTGATCATGCCGCAGCCGAACACCGCCGGGCTGAACGGACTGGTGCGCTTGGCGACGATATAGTCCATGTCCTCAATGATGCGCACCGCCTCGCGGATGGCGTCCAGCCCCTTGTGGGGAGTGGAGCCGTGGGCCGAGACCCCGTGCACTTCCAGGGTCCAGGCTGACCCCCAGGAGGACATGACGCCGCTGTTGAACTTGATGGAGCCGGTCTCCATGGCGCCGTCGTTGTGAAGGGCATAGACCTCGTCCACCCCCGCCATGCAGCCCAGCTCCACCATCTTCTCGGCGCCCGGCACCCGCATGTCTTCCTCCGCCATCTGGAAGATGACGCGCACATTGTGGGTCAGCCGCTCTTTGTGTTCCGCCAGAAATTTCGCCGTGGTCAGGGCGATCGCCATATGGGAGTCGTGACCGCAGTTGTGGGCCATCCCCTCGTGGGTTGACTTGAACGCCACCTCGCTCATGTCGTGCATCTCGAGGCCGTCCATGTCGGCCCGGAAGGCGATGGTGGGCAGGCTGGGGTCTATCACCAGATCCCCGTGAAAGCCGGTGAAGCCCGGGTAGTCGGTGAGGCGGTAGCCAAAGCCTTGCATCAGCTCGCGGCAGTAGGCCGAGGTCTTGAACTCGACGCCGGAAGCCTCGGGGATGGTGTGCAGGTGGTGGCGCACTTCCTGGCTGAAGTCGCGCAGGGCCAGCAGGGCCGGTTCAATGTGATAGTGGTTCATCAGATGATCCCTTGAATGGAGAAGCCAAGCTGGGCAACCAGCGACGCGCCGAAGAAGCAACTGGTGGAGACGATCATGAAGATCAGGATCACCTTCCACGACATCTTCTTCAGCTCCTCCAGCTGACCGCCCACCGAGAGGCCGGCGAAGGCCAGCAGCGGCACGCAGCAGGAGAGGAAGGAGATCTTGGCCACGGCATCGATAAAGAGGCCGCGCACCGGAGTGTCCGGCAGGCAGATGAGAATGCCGATGATGGTGGCATAGGCAAACGCCGGCAGGGAGGAGGGCAGATAGTGCTTGGCCACCAGAGAGGCAAACACCACCAGCGACATGGCCACGAAGCTGTCACCCATCTGCCAGATCGGCAGGCCAGTGGTCAGAGTCTGGGTAAACATGGCCAGCAGGATCGCCAGAAAGACGAACCGCATATCCATTACGATGCTTTTCATGCTTTCTCTCCTTTCGCAGTCAGGGCAAAGATCTTCTCGGCAAGGGGCAGTCCCAGGTAGGTGAGGGATAGGGCGCCCAGCGCCGACGAGAGCAGGTTTGAGGCGGCTGCGATGCTCAGCACCTGCTGGGCCAGCGCCTCGTCGAGGCCGTTGATCAGCGCCCCGGAGGCGGCGCTCAGCATGGAGCCTGAGCCCACCCCCGAGCCGGCGGCCAGCGCCAGCGGATGCAGGCCGGTGAGCGGCGCTATGCTGCCGAGCACGCTGAACCAGAGGGTGCCGATGACTGAGCCGCACAGGTAGATGGCGAGCACGCCTATGTACTCCTGGGAACCGGTGCCGAAGCGACCCTGGATGACTGCGACCGAGGGCTCACGGCTGATGGAGGAGCAGGCCCCGATGGCGCGGCGGCCGAAACCGAACTTCACCGCCAGCGGAATGGCGATGAGGATGGGCAGCAGGTTGCCAATCTCCTGTAAAAAGAGCGGTACGCCGACGCTCAGGATCAGTTTCAGGTTGGGGATGATCATCCCCGCATACTGGGTACCTAGGATCAGCAGGCTGAAGCCCACCATCTTGCCGCAGAACCCTTCTTCTTTTTCGGAGAAGAGCTTGCGCCAGCCGGGGATGCGCTCCTTGACCGGTTTGGCGGAGACAATCATGCCGATGATGACGGCAAAGAGCATGGGCAGGATGGGGATGATGGCGATGCCAATCTTTATCTCCTGTTTGCCTATCAGGTACTGGGCCACAAAGATCAGCATGGCGGTTGCCAATATGCTGACCGTGACCGTCTTGAGGGGGCTGGTTTGCTGCATAGTCTTCTTCTCTTGTTATCCCATGTGTGGCCATCCTCAGGGCGGGCCTGACGGATGATGGAGGCATGATAGGGTGCGGGTGAGGCGAGTAATGTGACCGCCATCAAGCTGGCCATATGGCATTTTTTCATGGGGTATGCCCTTTAACCCTTTGGATACCAAGGGTTAAATCCAGTGACACATCAGCGTGACAGATGCGGGCAAAAGCAGTGGGGGTGGGCCATTGGATGGATGGCCCACGGGAGAGGCTTATCGTTCGAGCGGCTTGAGCCGGGTGCTGCGCAGCAGCAGGGGGAGTTGGTAGAGCACCAGGGCACCCAGCACCAGCCCGGCGCCGGCCAGTTTGCTGCCACCGAGCGGCTCGTCATAGAAGAGGGTGCTGAGGATTAGGGTCCAGACCGGTTCCAGCAGCATCATCAGGGCGGCGTGGGCCGTGGTCATCCTGCTCAGGGCGTGGGTGAGCAGCCAGTAGCGCAGGGTGGTGGCGATCAGGACGCTCGCGGCAAACCAGCCCCAGATACCGTGGCTGATGTTGGCGGGCCACTGCTCGGTTAGCAGGGAGAGCAGGGCGCCAAGCAGGCCGGTCACCGCCAGCTGGATGCAGGTGAGCCAGGTGGGGGGAATGGACTGGGCGAAGTGGCGATGAACCGCAAGCTGGATGCCGAGGGTAGCGGCGGCTGCCAGAAACCAGAACAACGACAAAGATACGCCCCATTGGGTGCTGCTGGAGAGCAGCAGCAGGCCGGCGATGGCGAGCGGCAGGGTAAGCCAGTAGTGGCGACCCGGTCTGGCCTTGAAGGCGGCCCAGGCGGCGAGCGGCGCCATCAGGGTGGCCACGCTCATGATGAAGGCGCCGCTGCCGAGCGCATCGCTCTGGCTGATGGCGGTGACCCAGAGCAGCAGGCTGGTGCCGAGCAGGGTGCCGCAGCCCGCGGCGCGGATCAGTTGGCCGCGGTTGGGGGGCGGCTCGCGAAGCCAGGCGAGCGGCAACAGCAAGAGGGCGGCCAGCAGGAAACGGCTGCCGATAAAGGCGGCGGGAGGGAGTTCGCGGATCGCCTCTTTCGAGAAGAGCCAGCCGGCGGCGGCCAGCAGGGTGACCAGCACCATCAGCAGCAGGGGCGTGCGGTTCATAGGGGGCATCATGATGAAACAGGAGGGGAGAGCATAAAGGAAAGGCGCCGGGTATTGCTACCCGGCGCCTTTCATCTCTGCCTGGCATCGCTTGCACGATGCCCGGCCAGCAATCAGTTCATGCCGTAACGCTTGAGCTTCTTGCGCAGGGTGCCACGGTTGATACCCATCATCACGGCGGCGCGAGTCTGGTTACCACGGGTGTACTGCATGATCACGTCCAGCATGGGAGCTTCGACTTCGGAGAGAACCATATCGTACAGATCAATCACTTCCTGACCGTTCAACTGGGCCAGGTAGTTACGCAGGGCCTGTTGCACAGAGTCACGCAGGGGGCGCTGGGTCGGCTCGGCAGCGTGATTGTGAGTAGTTGTTACCAATGCATCAGAAGTCAGGGTTTGTTCGAACATATTCGGTCGGCTCTTTAGTTATCTTGTTAACCTAATCCATCGAAATACGCTTCGAGTGCCTCGAGCTGTGCGTCTGCACAATCCAGGGCATTGAAGTGCTTACGGAATTCTCGGCCCGTCTCTTCTTCATCCAGGTACCAGCCCACGTGTTTACGGGCGATGCGCGCTCCCAGATATGCACCATAAAACCGGTGCAGGTTGGTGACATGCTCGTTCATCAGGGTGCGAACCTCTTCCCTCTCGGGAGGCGGCAGCTTGGTGCCCGTCTCAAGAAAATGACGGATTTCCCGGAAAATCCAGGGTCGTCCTTGCGCAGCGCGGCCGATCATCACGGCATCGACACCGGTATAGTCGAGGACATACCGGGCTTTCTCCGGGCTGTTGATGTCGCCATTGGCGACAACAGGAATCGATACGGCCTGCTTAATCGCCCTGATCGTGTCGTACTCCGCTTCGCCTTTGTAGAGGCAGGCGCGGGTGCGACCATGCACGGCAAGGGCCGCGATACCGCAATCTTCGGCGATTCGGGCGATCTCCACGCCATTGCGGTTATCCGGATCCCATCCTGTGCGGATCTTCAAGGTGACAGGAACCTCCACTGCGTCCACCACGGCCCGGCAAATTGCTTTGACCTGGTCTGGGTAACGCAACAGGGCTGAGCCTGCCAGCTTCTTATTCACTTTTTTTGCCGGACACCCCATGTTGATGTCGACGATCTGTGCGCCCTGCTCCACGTTGTAGCGGGCAGCAAACGCCATCATCTCGGGATCGGCTCCGGCAATCTGGACCGATCGCAAACCCCCTTCAGCAGAGTGATCCATTCTCATCCTGGTTTTCTGGGTATCCCAGACATCCGGGTTGGCCAGCAGCATCTCGGAAACGGCCATGCCGGCCCCCAGTCGCAAACAAAGTTCACGGAATGGTCGGTCTGTTACACCGGCCATGGGAGCCACGATCAGGGGAGTTTCAAGCGTGTGGGGACCTATCTGCATTCCACGGTTACCATCGGCTTAGGGCGGCGTATATTACGCATTTTTTAGGCAGGAGAAAAGGTTAGTATTTGAGCGTCAGCCATTTTTTTCTGAAAAAAACGTCGCGCCAAGGCTTGCAAATTCTGGAGTTGTTGAAAAACGGCCAGATTGGGCGGCAAGGATCTCTATACCATAGGGGAAGCTCCCTTGCATAATTGTCAGTCCACTTGCGAGGCCTGTTTGCGTTATGATGGCGAGCTTCCAAAGAGTAAATACTCCAAACATTTTCATAACAATGCGGGTTGGGGATCTATGACGTCAAGGTTCATCAAATCACTCTGGCCATGCCTGATGGGGGCCATGCTGGGGTCGGCGCAGGCGCAGACCATCAGCTTCAGCGAAGCTTGGACCCGGGTCATCCAGCAGGATGAGGGGCTGGCGGCCGAACAGGCAGGGGTGGAGCGCGCCAAACAGCTGCGAGAGGCGGCCAAGGACATGTATCTGCCCAAGGTGGATGTGGGGGCCAGCTATACCCACCTCGATCAGCCGATGGAGCTCGACATGATGGATCTCAATCCCATCGCCAACCATCCCGAGCTTGGCAAGGTGCTGGCTCCCCTGATGCAGGCCTTCAGGCTTACCCCGGATGACTTCGTCACTCCTCTCACCAAACAGAATGTGGTCACCAGCTCGGTCAAGATGCTGTGGCCGCTGTTCACCGGGGGTCGCATCGATGCGGCGCAGGACATTCGCGAAGCCCAGGTGAGCGAGGCACAGCAGCTGCTGGTGCTCAAGCAGCAGTCCACCTTCGAGAGCCTCTCCCAGACCTATTTCGGGGTGGTACTGGCCGCCCAGGTGGTGCAGACCAAGCAGGAGATCGAAGACGGGCTGGCTCATCATCTCGATCACGCCAACAAGCTGGAGGCCCAGGGCCAGATCGCCCGGGTCGAACGCCTCTCCGCCCAGTCAGCCTATGACAGGGCACGCATCGATACCCAGAAGGCGCGACGCAGCCTGGAGATCGCCCAGCTGGCCCTCGGCCACATGCTCAAGCTCAAGCAGGCAAACCCGGACAGTGCTCTGTTCGTCAACACAGAACTGCCGCGTCTGGAAGGGTTGGTGAGCCAGACCCTGGAAGTACACCCCGGCCTCAAGCTGCTCAGCGCCAAGAAGGAGCAGGCCAAGGGGATGATCCGGCTGGAGAAGGGCAAGTATGCCCCCGAGGTGTTCCTGTTTGGCAACTACAACCTCTATGAAGATGACTCACTGGCGTCCAAGACCACCCCGGACTGGCTGGTGGGGGTCGGCGTCAGCATGCCGCTGGTGAGCCGCGATGGCCGCTCCGAGACGGTGCAGGCCGCCAAGAGCGCCGAGCTGCAGGTCAATCTGCTGCAGGCCAAGACCCGCCAGGATCTGGAATTACTGGTGGAGAAGACCTGGCGCGAGGCGGCTCAGGGACTGGAGGAGTATCAGTCTCTCTCCTCCACCCAGGCACTGGCGGAAGAGAACGTGCTGCTGCGGGACAAGGCATTCGGACAGGGGCTCTCCACCTCGCTGGATGTGGTGGATGCTCGCAACCAGCTGGCCGGGGTCAAGACCCAGCGCGCCGCAGCCGCCTATCAGTACGTGGTGTCGCTGGCCCGCCTGCTGGCGCTCTCCGGCCAGATCAACAGTTTCAACCAATATCAGCACGGCCAGGTGATCGAGGTGAACTCATGAGCCTGATGTTGACCGTGGATCTCTTTGTTCGTGTTTCGACCGCCAAGGGTCGCCAGATTGTCGAGGTGAAGTGATGAGCCATCCCCCCATCAAGAAGAAGATGAGCCAGGGTAAACCGCTGTTGTTGCCGCTGGCGCTGGTGATCCTGGTCGGCTGGCTCGGTTGGCGCTTCTGGCTCGCCTATCAGCCCGAGCCGGTCCATCTGCAGGGCCAGATCGAGGCGCAGCAGTATTCGGTCTCCTCCAAGGTACCGGGCCGCATCAACGAGGTGCTGGTGAAGAAGGGGGATCAGCTTGCCAGGGATCAGCTGGTGTTCACCCTGGCGAGTCCCGAGATTGAAGCCAAGCTGAGCCAGGCCAAGGCCGGCGAGGCTGCCGCCGGCGCCCTGGCGTTGGAGGCGGAGAGGGGGGCTCGTGCCCAGCAGATCGCCGCCGCCAAGGATCAGTGGCAGAAGGCCAAGGCCGCCGCCCTGCTGCGGGGCAAGACCTATGAGCGGGTCGCCAACCTGCACCGCGATGGCGTGATGCCGCTGCAAAAGCGCGATGAGGCCTGGACCGCCTGGCAAGCCGCCCGCTACACCGAGGGGATGGCCTGGCAGCAATACCAGATGGCGCTGGAAGGGGCGCGGGAAGAGACCAAGATCGCCGCCCGTGAGAAGGCCAAGATGGCGGCGGGCTCGGTGGCCGAGGTGGAGGCCTATCTGGCCGACACCCGCATTGTCAGCCCCCATGCCGGCGAGGTAAGCCAGGTGCTGCTGCGCAGCGGCGAGCTGGCGCCTCAGGGCTTCCCCGTGGTGACCCTGCTCGACATGAACGACGCCTGGGCCCAGTTCCATATCCGCGAGGATCTGCTGCCCCGCTTCCCGGTCGGCACCGAGTTCGACGCCCGCATCCCGGGTCTGGGGGATCAGACGGTACGCTTCAAGGTGACTCATGTGGCCGTGATGGGGGATTTTGCCACCTGGCGCGCCACCGATACCCGCCAGGGGTTCGACATGAAGAGCTTCCAGGTGGAGGCGCGTCCGCTGCAACCGGTCGACGGGCTGCGGGTCGGCATGAGCGTGCTGGTTGATCTCTGATGGGACGCGAACTTCGGCTGCTGTGGCAGGATCCGTTCAGCCGGGCCCTGATGAGCTGGGTGCCGTTGCTGCTGATGGGGATCCTCTGCTGGATCTTCTCGGCGGGGCTTGCCCGGGATCTCAAGGTGGGGCTGGTGGATCTGGACCAGAGCAGCCTCTCGCGCCAGCTCGCCTTTTCGCTGGATGGCTCGGCGGGGCTCAAGATTGCGCGCCAGTTTGACTCCATCGATGCTGGTGCCCGCGCCCTGCGTGGTGGCGACATCTATGCGCTGGTGGTGATCCCGAACCATCTGGAGCGGGATGCCCGTCAGGGCACCCAGCCGCAGGTCACCGTGTTCAACAACGGCCAGTTCATCCTGATCGCCAAGCTGGTCAATTCGGCGCTGGCCCAGGTGGTGGGCACCCTCAACGGTCAGGTGGGGGTGCTTTCCGCCATGGCCGACGGCAAGGCGCCCCCCGGAGCGCTCGGGCAGGCGGTGCCCATCAGCAGCCAGGTGACGGCGCTTTACAACCTCAACTCCAGCTATGCCCAGTTTCTGCTGAGCGCCATCCTGCCCGCGGTCTGGCAGATCCTGGTGGTGCTGTTCGGCCTCAATGCGCTGGCCCGTACCGACCGGCTGGGACTGGATTGGACCACCCGCGGCGTCTGGTTCGGGCTCTGGCGCACCCTGTTGCCCCATGTGCTGATCGGCTGGGCCTGGGGGCTGGCCTGGAGCTGGCTGCTGTTCAAGGGCTTTGCCTATCCCATGCACGGCAACTGGGCGGTGCTGGTGGCGGGGCTCGGGCTCGCCTCGGCTGCCTGCGTTACTATGGGGGCCTTCTTCTACGCCATCATCCGGGATCCGGCCCGCGCCCTGTCGCTGGCGGGAGCCTACACAGCGCCCGGCTTTGCCTTCATGGGGGTGACCTTCCCGGTGAGCGCCATGGGGGATTTCGCCCGCTTCTGGCGCAACCTGCTGCCGGTTTCCCACTATGTGGAGCTGCAGATTGGCCAGAGCAACTACAGCCTGCCACTGCAGGCCGCGCTGCCCCAGCTCGGGGCCCTGCTGCTGTTTCTCTTGCCCCTCATTCTGGTGGTGCGCCGATACAGGCAGCAGGCCGAGCTTGCCCGTCAACCTGCCGAGAAGGAGTCGCCGTAATGCTGGGTTTTCGGGATTTGCTGCGCCTTGAGCTGCGCACCCTGCTGGCAGATCGCGCCATCATGCTCACCCTGTTTGGCGGGATCTTCTTCTACTCCTTCCTCTATCCCCAGCCCTATCTGCACCAGCTGCCGCGGGAAGAGGCGGTGGTGCTGGTGGACGAAGATGGCAGCCAGCTTTCGCGCCAGCTGGCGTTCATGGCCGATGCCACCTCCCAGGTCAGGCTGGTGGCGCAGGCCAGCTCCCTTGAGAGGGCGCGCCAGCTCCTGCTGGAGGGCAAGGGGAGCGGCATACTGCACATTCCCAGACACTTCTATCGGGATCTGATGCTGGGCCGGAGCGTCACTCTGAGCTATGCCGGTGATGCCTCCTATTTCCTGGTCTATGGCACCATCGCCGAGGGGCTGGCTCAAGCGGGCGGTACCCTGGCGGCCCAGGTGAAGGTGGCGCGGCTGCTCACCCACGGCGAGGCGTTGCCCCAGGCAAGGATGGGCTGGAACGCGGTGGCCCTCAACGTGGTGCCGGTGTTCAACCCCACCATGGGCTATGTGAACTATGTGGTGCCTGCGGTGTTCGTGCTGATCCTTCACCAGATCCTGCTGATGGGGGCTGGCATCATGGGGGCGACCCAGAACCAGCGGGGCCTTCGCGGCGAGACCGGCTACTGGCAGAGTGCGCCCGTGCTGCCTCTGCTGCTGGCGCGTACCCTGGTGACGGTGGGGCTGTTCCTGTTGCCGGTGAGCTACTTCTTCGGCTTCTGCTTCGATTACTACAACATTGCCCGCAACGCCGAGCCGGCGCAGTTGTGGCTCTTCACCCTGCCATTCTTGCTGGCAACCTGTTGGCTGGGCATCGTGCTTGGCGCCCTCTTTACCCGACGTGACATACCAACCCAGGTGGTGCTCATCTCCTCCCTGCCGCTGGTCTTTCTGGCGGGCTTTATCTGGCCGCTGGAGCTGATACCGGCGCCGCTCAACTGGCTGGCACAGTGGGTGCCGAGTACGGCGGCCATCGAAGGATTTCTGCGCCTCAACCAGATGGGGGCGGGGTTTGAGCAGGTGGCCCCTTACTGGTGGCAGCTGTGGGGACTGGCGCTGCTCTACGGTATTCTGGCCTGCCTGTTGCTGCGCTGGCGCCAGCGCCAGTTGCCGCTGGCCACTCAGGGTGCCGCCCATGGGGCGACCACGGAGAGCGGCGCAACCGGTGGCTAAACGATGCCGGATGGATAACGAAACGGTCAGCCCTTGGGCTGACCGTTTTTTTGGGTTCAGGCGCGGGTGAGCGCGGGATCGGCGATGGCGTAGATCTGGCCCAAGGCGTCCTCATCGAAGAGCAGCCGCAGCCCCTGTGCGGCGACATCGGCACGGCGTACCAGGCCATGCACTTCCCGTCCCTGACTCAATTCGGCAAGACCGGTGGCCTCGCCATCCTGCAGACCCGCCGGGCGCACTATGGTCCAGGCCAGCTCGCTGGTTTGCAGCCAGCTCTCCGCCAGGCTTTTGAGCCGCACCTCGTGACCGAAGGCGGCGCGAGCCCGCTCTGGCAGATATTGCCAGCTGTCGCCACAGCCGAGGGAGGTGACCAGCAGCAGGCGCCTGAGGCCCTGTTGTTCCATGGCATCGATCACATGGCGGTTGCCGAGATAGTCGACGGGCTCGTGCTGGCGAAAGCTGCCGAGGGTGGAGACAACATGGGCATCCTTGCCAGCGAGCGTGCAGGCTCGTGCCACGGCCCCCATATCCAGCGCATCCCCTTCAACGACGTCGACCCCCTGTGTGCGCAGCTCGGCGGCCATCTCGGAGCTGCGCACCAGCGCCACCACCCGGTGGCCTGCTTGCAGGGCGTGATCGGTAAAGGCGCGGCCCAGCCCGCGGCTGGCTCCGAAGATGAGTGTGGTCGGCATAGATGAGGTTTCCTTCAAAGAAAGGGCTAGCCTAGTGGCTGACTCTTTCGATGTAAATGAGAGCTGTTTTTATTTGTGGAGCAAGAGATAAAAAATGCGAGCCGTATGGGCTCACATTTTTGCACGGGCTTAGCCGCGATAGTTACCGATGCTGGGGCGACGGCTGGGGCCGCTCAGGTGGATATCCACCGGGTTGAAGGCCTTGATCGCCTCGTAGCTGAAGTCACCGATCGCCTGATGCAGGGTCTGTGGCGTGTGGTTGGTGATGATGATGACGCTCTTTGACAGGTTGCGACGCCGGCGCAGCAGGTGGCCGAGGAAGCTGGACTGGCTCTCCGCCATCTTGGCCCGGTTGGCCGACACTTCATCGATGATCAGCAAGTCCACCTCTTCCAGGGCGCGGCGATACTGGTTGCGTTCGTCTTGATCGGGGATCACGTTGAAGAACAGCCGATCGACGATGGAGGCCCACTGCTGGAAGATCACCGACTTTTGGTGGCGCTCGATCAACTCATGAGCCACGGCACCTGCCAGAGTCGATTTGCCGGTGCCGTAGTCACCGTAGATCAGCATACAGCCGCCGCCGCTCTTCTCCCAGTGTTCGAAGCCGCTGATGAAGTAGCGGGCGGTTTCGATGGGATATTGCAACGCCGGATCGCCAGCATCCATCTTGTCGAATACCCAGTCCGGGTTGAGGTCGGCCTGGGCGATCAGCTTCTGGATCCGCTCCTGGCGCGCCACCTTCTGCAGCTCGCGCACCTCGGCATTGGCCTTGGCATCGTACTCCTTGCGCAGGGTTTCGTAGTCGTACTGGCTGCCACCGGTCTCCTGTTGCAGACGGCGAATCCGCTCCAGCAGGCTGCCGACGTGACGTTTCAGCTCGGGGTCGTGGGCGCGTTGATCCTGCTTGGTCTTGGCAATTTTCTGGCGCTTGGCCTCGATCTCTTCCAGCTCCTGGCGCAGGGGATCGTGCGGGTCAGTCATGGAGTGCTCCTTCTGCTTGATCAGGGATGGGGGGACAGGGGGCTGATTTTGCCTGTTGGCGGGGGCCTGTATCAATCATTATCCGGTGCCTCTGCTGCTTGTTGTCCCTGGGCCAGCCGTTTGGCCTCCTCGATCATCTCTTGGGCCCGCCGGCTAGGGCCAGCCTCCGCCGGCGCTGGCGTCACCTGTTGGTAACCCCTCACCTCCGTCGGTTGGCGACGGGCATAGCGGCGGGTCTTGAGGGCGCGGATGAACTTGAGCATCCACTGGTGCTGGGAATCGAACACCTCTGGGCGACCCAGCCAGTAGGCGATGAACTCCCCCAGATCCTCTTCGCTGTAACTGGCATCGATCACCCCGCACAGGCGGGCGAGGGCGGGCAGCTCCTCGTCAGGACGCCATTGCAGGTGCATCTGGAACGGGCGATCCGGCAACGGGCTGCGTACCTTCTGGGCCAGCAGCGGCAACTGGAATGGGCACTGATGATAGTGCTCACTCTCGCCCTGAGCCTCTACCTGCAAGAGCCCAGCCTCCATCAGCTCGTCGAACAGCTCGGTCAGTTGGCGGGCATTGACCTGATAGGAGAAGCCGCAAGGATCGCCTGGGTCGACCACCGCCAGCGCCCGGCCAAGCTCGGGGTAGTTGAGCCGGGCCAGCTGATTTTCCAGCACCAGTCTGCGCAGCTGCAGGGTGTAGAGGCTGCGGGCCGGGTGGGAGAGTCTGGGATGGGCGAGGGCGCTGTATTCGGCTGGGGTCATGGTCTTCTTCATGTTCTGGAGTAAGGGGCATTATCCCCCATGGCGGGGGCTTGCACAATTCGCCCGGCCGGTGCGGGAAGAGGATATCCTTGATAGAAGGGCCGAGAATCCGGGCTCTTCCTCCCGACGGTCGTGTCACTTCGAAGGCTTCCAGATGAGCTGCCGTTATCTTGAATGGCAAAACCATTTCAAATACATGGTTTTTGTGAGCAAGCTCGGGATTTGCGACCGTTTCTGACGAACTCGTTTCGGCGTTTTTGCCGATTTGGTCTAGTCTTATTGAGTAAATAACAGATTGACTAATAAGGATTTTATAACAATGTCAACTGCCGGGCTAAGGATCCTGGTGGTGGAGGACGAAGCCGTTTTTCGCCACTCGCTTGTGAGCTATCTGATGGGGGATGGGGCGACCGTTTTCCAGGCCGAGGATGGTATCGAAGGGCTGTCGGCTGCAGCGCTTTATCATCCCGATGTGGTGCTGTGTGATCTGAACATGCCGAATATGGATGGCCATGAGGTGATCGCCTGTCTCTCGGCTCGCAGCCCGGATATTCCGGTGATCGTGATCTCGGCCCAGAGCACCATGGAGGCGGTAGCTGCTGCCCTGCGTGCCGGTGCCCGGGATTACCTGATCAAGCCGCTCGACAATTATGTCCAGCTCGAGCGCAGTATTTCCGAGTGTCTGCACGGCAGTGTCGCACGCAGTCCACAGCTGGAACTGATGGATCATGTCGACTACTTTCGGGCTCACGATAGGGCGGCGACCCGCCTGCTGGCGGGTCTCAAGTCGCCGGGTGTGCAGGAGTGGGGGCCCTGGCAGGTGACTTTCAAGGGGAGGGGAGCGCTGTTTCTCTCCGATACCTTCAAGGTGGCTGACAAGCTGTTGATGCTGATCATCGAATTGCCGGTGGTGGGGGCGGATGCGGCGTTTTGCGGCGCCCTGGTGCGTTCTTTGATGAACGTACCTTACCGCCAGTTTCAGCGCGAGGAGAGCCAGTTGCTGGATCAGCCGCACAGGCTGCTCGACTACCTCAATCACCAGCTGATGGAGTCCGGCCTGCGCCACTCGCTGGCCATGGCGGCCCTGCTCTTCGATCAGGAAGATGGTCTGGTCTTTGCCAATGCCGGGTTGACCTCCCCTCCCTGGTTGATGCGAGCCGGCGGTTTGCCCCTGGGGTTGATGCGCAGCAGTCGCTATGCCTTGCACAGGCGCAGCTGGCATGAACCGTTCGAGCTGCAATTTCGCAACGAGAGTGGCTGCTCACTCCAGGTTCAGGTTCATCATCACTGAGTGAAAGCGAGCTTGCTCCAATAAAAGAGGGCGTCCCGTGGGACGCCCTCTTTACTTGCGTGATGCCAGCCTGTCAGGCAGTGGCAGATTGCAGTTTCTCGTCGCTTGTGTGCGGCTCTTTGGCCGGACCTTCGGCGCCATGCATCCAGTAAACCAGGCGGTTGGCCATGGCTAGCAGGATCAGGGCACTGATGATGGCCGCAAGCGCGATACCACCGAAGATGGCCAGGGGACCGGACTCGCCAATAAAGGAACCGATAAGGCCGGCTGCATAGTTGGCAACCGCGATGAAGCCAAGCCAGGCACCCATCATCAGGGAGGCCAGGCGCAGCGGAGCCAGCTTGGTCACCATGGAGAGGCCGATCGGAGAGAGGCAGAGCTCGCCCAGGGTATGGAACAGGTAGGCGCCCACCAGCCAGAACATGGAGGTCTTGACGCTCTGATCTCCGCCCTGCTCCAGCACGGCACCCACCATGAACAGGAAGCCGATGGCCAGGAACAACAGACCCATGGCAAATTTGACCGGTGAGTTCGGCTCTTTTTTGCCGAGCTTGACCCAGATAGCAGCTACGATCGGTGCCAGGGTGATGATGAAGAAGGGGTTCAGGGACTGGAACCAGGCGGTCGGCACTTCGAAGCCGCCGATCATCCGGTCAGTGTACTCTTGGGTGTAGAGGTTCATCAGACCACCGGCCTGCTCGAAGCCAGCCCAGAAGATGATGGTGAACAGGCCCAGCACCAGGATAACCTTGATGCGATCCACTTCCTGCTTGGTCAGCGGGGCTTTCTGGCCTTTGTCGCGCAGGGCGGCTGCGCGCTTGGCGGCAGGGATGCGGCCGATATCGCCGAGGAAGCGTTGGGCCAGGGTTGCCTGCAACACCAGGGAGATCAGCATGCCGATACCGGCGCCGACGAAGGCGGCTTGCCAGCCATAGGCCGTGGCAGCAGCACCGCAGATCACGCCGGTCAGCAGGGAGCCCAGGTTGATCCCCATGTAGAAGATGGTGAAGGCACCATCACGGCGGTGATCGCCCTCTTCATAGAGGTCGCCCACCATGGTGGAGATGTTCGGCTTGAACAAGCCGTTACCGATGATCAGCAGAGCCAGACCGGCGTAAAAGACGGTTACCACCTGATCCGGGAACATGCTGTGCGGCAGTGCCAGCGTGAATTGGCCGAGCGCCATCAGGACGGCGCCGATCAGAATGGCGCGGCGTTGCCCCAGGAAGGTGTCAGCCAGCCAGCCACCGATGAGCGGAGTGATATAAACCAGACCGGTATAGATACCGTAGAGCTTGAGGGCATCTGCCTGATTCCAGCCCAGACCACCGTTGGCAGTCAGGTCGGTCAGATAGAGTACCAGTACGGCACGCATGCCGTAGTAGGAGAATCTCTCCCACAGTTCGGTACTAAAGAGCAAAAAAAGCCCTTTAGGGTGACCTAAAAAGGTCCCTTTCGACGGGTTATTCATTGAAACTTCCACCTGTGTCTTATATTTTTTTAAGTTTTTTATGCAAGGGCGAGAAACACGCCTTAATCCTTATAGAACATGCGTAGATAAATTACAACATTATGATTTGATGGGGTTTTATTTATCAAAGATTGAGAAAGTGTTGCTGAAATGAAAAAGGAGCATCGTTTGATGCTCCTTTAATTTGTCTGTAGATAAGAGATTTATCAGCGATTACAACTGCTTGACGAACTGCTTCAGCCAGCCGATGAACTCGCCGTTCAGTTCGTGATGGCGTACGGCATATTCCACATTCGCCTTCATATAGCCCAGTTTGCTGCCGCAATCATGGCTCTTGCCCTTCATGAAGTAGGCGTTGACCTGCTCGCGCTCCATCAGCATGGCGATGGCGTCGGTCAGCTGGATCTCGTCGCCGGCACCGGCCGGGGTTTTTTCCAGCAGCGGCCAGATGTTGGCAGAGAGTACATAACGGCCGACCACGGCCAGGTTGGAGGGAGCCTCGTCACGGGGCGGTTTCTCGACGATGGCCTGCATCGGCAGTGACATGCCAGCACTCAGCTCTTCACCCTTGATATCGGCGATGCCGTATTTGTCCACTTCGCTCTCGGGAACCGCTTCCACCATGATCTGGCTGAGCTGGTTCTCTTCGAACATGTGCACCATCTCGGCCAGGTTGTCCTGTTTCGGGTCGCTGGCGGCCTCGTCGATCAGCACGTCCGGCAGCAGCACGGCGAAGGGGTTGTCCCCGATCAGCGGACGGGCGCAGAGCACCGCATGGCCCAGGCCTTTGGCCTCGCCCTGGCGCACGTGCATGATGGTGACGTCCTTGGGACAGATCTGTTGCACCTCTTCCAGCAGTTGACGCTTGACCCGCTTCTCGAGGGTTGCCTCCAGTTCGAAGCTCTTGTCGAAGTGGTTTTCGATGGAGTTCTTGCTGGAGTGGGTGACCAGTACAATTTCCTTGATACCGGCCGCGATCGCCTCGCGTACCACGTACTGGATCAGGGGCTTGTCGACCACCGGCAGCATCTCTTTCGGGATGGCCTTGGTGGCAGGCAGCATGCGGGTGCCCAGACCGGCTACCGGCAGCACGGCCTTGCGAACAACGAGAGGTGTCTTTTTCATGGAGAGGTGTCCAGGAGGAATAAAGTGGGGCCATGATACCCGAAGAAAAATGGGGCAGCCATAAGCCGCCCCATTTGTAGCTTTTTCATCGGACGTTATTTGACCATCATCATATCCCTGTTGGCTTCCAGCGTGGCCGGGCCGATCCCCGTGACATCTGCCAATTGATCTACAGAGGTAAATTTCCCCTGTTTCTCACGATATTCGAGGATGGCCTGAGCCTTCTTCTCGCCAATACCCTTGAGGGTAGTGAGCTCGGCCAGGGTGGCCGTATTGAGGTTGAGTTTGCCACTCTCCTTGGCGGCGGTTGTGGTAGTGGTTTGCTTGGTCTGCGTCTGTTCGGCTGCCAGCGAGGGCTGGCTGAACAGGGGCAGGGTTGAGAGCAACATCACGGCGGCGAACTTGTGTATCTGCATTTTGCTTCTTCCTTCAATGACTGTTTGCATCAGCATATTGATAGATAGCGCAGCAGTAGAATGCGTCACTGTGATAAATGACAGCGGAGTTATCCGGCACTCTTTTTGAAGATTTGCTATAAGCGTTCTGGACGTTGCCTGATATTGATTTAACTGACTAATTCCAATCTGTTTTTACTGAGGCTTTTGAATCTGAGCTGTTGGGATTCATATTGATCTCCAGTGCGTATTCATGAGGCAGCTGACACGGGGTTTCACTGGTGGAAATAAGCGTTGTTGGTATCTTTCACTGGTTGTCAAAAGAGAACCAATAAAAAAGGCTGCCCACCTTGGGTGAGCAGCCTTAATGATCGGTTTTTTCAGAGGGCGGACGATTACTCGGCCTGAGCCGCCTGAATACCTGTCAGGGCGATGGTGTAGACGATGTCGTCCACCAGGGCGCCGCGGGACAGGTCGTTGACCGGCTTGCGCATGCCTTGCAGCATGGGGCCGATGGAGACCAGCTCGGCGGAGCGCTGTACCGCCTTGTAGGTGGTGTTGCCGGTGTTCAGATCCGGGAACACGAACACGGTGGCCTTGCCTGCTACCGGAGAGTTCGGTGCCTTGGACTTGGCCACGTTCTCCATGATGGCGGCATCGTACTGCAGCGGACCATCGATGATGAGGTCGGGGCGCTTGGCCTTGGCCAGTTCGGTCGCTTCACGTACTTTCTCTACGTCCGCGCCGGCGCCGGAGGTGCCGGTGGAGTAGGAGATCATGGCCACACGCGGCTCGATGCCGAAGGCGGCAGCGGAGTCGGCGGACTGGATGGCGATCTCGGCCAGCTGCTCGGCAGTGGGATCCGGGTTGATCGCGCAGTCACCGTAGACCAGTACCTGATCCGGCAGCAGCATGAAGAAGATGGAGGAGATCAGGGAAGAGCCCGGGGCGGTCTTGATGATCTGCATCGGCGGACGGATGGTGTTGGCAGTGGTGTGCACCGCGCCGGATACCAGACCGTCGACTTCGTTGCGCTCCAGCATCATGGTACCCAGTACCACGTTGTCTTCCAGCTGTTCGCGGGCAACCACTTCGGTCATGCCCTTGTTCTTGCGCAGCTCGACCAGACGGGCCACATAGCGCTCGCGCACGGCAACCGGATCGATGATCTCGACGCGGTCGGTCAGCACCACGCCCTGCTGTTCGGCGACGCGACGGATCTCTTCCGGGTTGCCCAGCAGCACCGGACGGGCGATGCCGCGCTCGGCACAGATGGCGGCAGCCTTGATGGTGCGCGGCTCTTCCCCTTCCGGCAGCACGACGCGCTTGTTGGCCTGACGGGCCAGCTCGGTCAGCTGGTAACGGAAGGCCGGCGGGCTCAGGCGACGGGAGCGGGTGGACTTGGCGGAGAGAGACTCGATCCAGTGCTTGTCGATGTGGCCAGCCACGTAGTCTTGTACCAGCTCGATACGCTCGCGGTCATCTTCCGGAATATCGACGTTGAAGTTCTGCAGGCTGACGGCGGTCTGCCAGGTGTTGGTACCGGTGATCATGATCGGCAGGCCGGTGGCCATGGCCTGTTGGCACAGAGCCATCACCTGGGGTTCCGGATGGTAGTTACCGGTCAGCAGCAGGGCACCCAGCTTGACGCCGTTCATGGCGGACAGGCAGGCGGAGACGATGACGTCGGAGCGGTCGCCGGAGGTCACCAGCAGGCTGCCCGGGCGGAAGTGCTCGATCATGTTGTGGATGGAGCGAGCGCAGAAGGTCACGGTCTGCAGACGACGGCTGTCCAGCTCGCCCTGGTGCAGGATCTTGGCGGCCAGGTGCTTGGCGAGATCCTTGGCGCGCGGGGCGATCAGCTGGGTATTCCAGGGGATGCAGCCCAGAATGCGCAGCGGGCTCTTGCCAAAGACCTGCAGCACTTCCAGGTTGTGGCCGGTGTCGGCGCCATGGTGGTGGGCTTCGAACATCTCGGTCAGATCCGGGCGGGTCACGCCGTGCTCGTCAACCGGGGCGCCAACCTTGTTGATGACGCAGCCCACGATGCGCGGGTTGTTGACACCACCGAAGTTGGAGCAGGCCAGCTCGATGCGCTCTTTGAGCTTCTGGCTGGAGTCGTGGCCCGGGTGGGTAACGAACACCATGTCGGCGTCCAGCGCTTTGGCCACGTCGTAGTTCAGCTTGTTGGCAAACGGCTGCTTGTCGGTCGGCACCATGCCTTCGACCACCAGCACTTCGGCCCCGCTCGCTTTCACGTGCTCTTCGAAGCGGGCCACGATCTCTTCCAGCAGGATGTCGGTGTTGCTGGTGGTGATCATGTTCTCGGCGTAGGAGAGGGCGAACGGCTCGGGCGGATTGATGTTGGCTGCGGCGCGGATAACGGCGGTAGAACGCTCAGGACCGGTCTCACCCGGACGCGGCTGGGCGACCGGTTTGAAGAAGCTGACATTGACACCGTGACGTTCCATGGCGCGAACCACGCCAAGACTCACGGAAGTTACGCCGACACCAGTGCCGACCGGGATAAGCATAATAGTGCGTGCCACTTTATACCCCTTGTTCATTTTTTGGGATCAGGAAAAGGCCGCCCGAGGGCGGCCTTGCTTTACAGCGAAATTAGGCGCCGACCAGTTCCAGCGCATCGTGGGCGATGACCCACTCTTCGTTGGTCGGGATAACCAGAGCCTTGGTGGAGCCAGCCTTGGTGATCTCGCCACCCTTGCCGAAACGGGCGGCCAAGTTGGCGTCGTGGTCGACGTCGAAGCCCAGCAGGCCCAGTTTGCCCAGGGTGATTTCACGGATCGGGGCGGAGTTCTCACCGATACCACCGGTGAAGACCACTGCGTCCAGACGACCGTCCATGGCGGCGGCGTAGGCACCGATGTACTTGGCCAGGCGATAGCAGTAGACGTCCATGGCGCGCTTGGCTTCTTCCTTGCTGTCGTAGTTGTCTTCAACGAAACGGCAGTCGGAGGTCACTTCGGTCAGGCCCAGCAGGCCGGATTCCTTGGTCAGCATGGTGTTGATCTGCTCAACGCTCATGCCCAGCTTGTCATGCAGGAAGAAGATGATGGCCGGGTCCAGATCGCCGGAGCGGGTACCCATCACCAGGCCTTCCAGCGGGGTCAGACCCATGGAGGTGTCGACGGACTTGCCGTTCTTGATGGCACAGACGGAGCCGCCGTTGCCCAGGTGGCAGTTGATGATGTTGAGCTCTTCCACCGGCTTGTTCAGCTGCTTGGCAGCTTCTAGGCTGATGTAGTAGTGGCTGGTGCCGTGGGCGCCGTAGCGACGGATGCCGTTCTCTTTGTAGAGTTTGTACGGCAGGGCGTACAGGAAGGCCTCTTCCGGCATGGTCTGGTGGAAGGCGGTGTCGAACACGGCGACGTTCTTGTCGGCCAGGGCCGGGAACACGCGACGGGCTTCACGAATACCGATCAGGTGCGCCGGGTTGTGCAGCGGTGCGTACGGTACGGCGGCTTCGATGCCGGCGATCACGTCGTCGCAGATCACGACGGAGGAGGTGAAGCGCTCGCCACCGTGAACTACACGGTGACCGATGGCGATCAGGTTCTTGGCCAGTTCCGGATTGAGCGGCAGGATCTTGTTGACGATGAAGTCCAGCGCTTCCTGGTGAGCAGCCCCGGCGCCCAAATCGGCATTGCCTTTCTCGCCGTTCAGTTTCCACTTGATGCGTGCATCGTCGAGGTTGAAGCATTCGGCCAGGCCGGACAGCAGGTCATCACCGGTGGTTGCGTCAATGACGGCGAACTTCAGGGAAGAGCTGCCACAGTTAAGAACAAGAACCAGCTTACTCATGAATAAATCCTATCGCAGATTGGGTTGTGTAGGCGGATGGTGTTGGGCGCAGGGCGTCCAAAAACTTTCAACTTATCCTTATGAGGGTTGGCAATCTGTTGCTTGCCCCTTGTATAGTGATACAAGACCCGGAGTCCAGACGTCCCTGACAGGCCAACAGCAAGATGCGGTTGACGCAAAAATGGGCGTACAAAGGATAACCCGATTGTTGAAAAATAACAAAGTCATCCTCAACCTTTGTTACTTTGCATCAAAAAATGTCGAGGTTTTGCCGTCAGTGCGTTCAAAAAGCGCTCGGAGGTTGTATGAGCATGAACATTTTTGGAACTAAGTTACAGCAAGGCCACCATTATATGACGCTTTGGCCCCGTCGTCCCGAGCTCAATTCGATGTTTCCGGAAAATCGGGTGATCAAGGCCACCGAGTTTGCCCTCAAGGTCATCCCGGCGCTGGCAGTGCTCAGCGTCATGCTGCAATTCCAGTTTGGCGAGCACCATTACTGGCCTTCCGTCATCACTTCCGTCCTGTTTCTGTTCAGCCTGCCACTGCAAGGATTCTACTGGCTCGGCAAACGCGCCGATACTCGTCTTCCCCCCTCGCTGGCCAGCTGGTATCGCGAGATCAACGGCAAAATGAATGAGCAGGGCGGGCGTCGCCAGCTGGTCGCGCAGCCCCGTTATGAAGAGCTGGCCGATACCCTCAAGGCGGCTTTCCAGCAGCTGGATAAATCCTTCCTCTACGAATAATGCACCGCAAGCAAAACAAAGGCGCCATGGGCGCCTTTGTTTTTGTTGGGCATATCGGTCATCAGGCCGCCAGCACCTTGCGGATCTCCTGGATGGAGAGCTTGTACTGGCGCGGGCACTGACGCCACTCCACCAGCATGCGCTGGTATTTGCCGCGCATGGCGATGTCGCTGGAGAGCTCGTCACACGGGCACTTGAGCTCGGGGAAGCGCTTGTCCACCTCCAGCAGGAAGCAGACATAGTCCGCCAGCTCACGCTCCTGGCTGCGGCTGTAGCCGTTGAATTCCAGCCGACTGGCAGCTATCTCGGCCTGTTCGGCAGCCTCCAGGTTGCCCCAGGAGATGGCCAGCGCGTGATGCAGCTCCAGGGTGTCGATCACCTCCTGGCAGGTGGCCTGATCCAGGTGGCCGAAGTGCTTCTCCAGCTCGAGGAGTTGCAGGCAGTAGCCGCGCTCAATGATGGTGCTGGCACGCTGATAGAAGGCCGCCTTTTCCGGATTGAGCTTGGCCAGGATTTCGTACTGGTTGCTCAGGATCAAACGCTCTGCATTACTGATGTTCATGGGATATCTCACTGGAAGATGACACTGGGGTCACGTTAACCCATATCTAGAATGAATTTTTTGATCTGGCGGGGCTGTTGGCGAGAAAAGCGGTGCTAAATGCCGGGGCGGCCGAGAGCACTGAGGCCTGCGGTTGCAGGCCTCGAAGTGGGGGAATTACCCCTTGAGGAATGTCAGTACCACCTGATGGTGATCGCTGGTCTTGAACTTGGTGAAGTGATGGGCAACCTTGCCCTCTTCATCGATGAGGAAGCTCTGGCGATGGATGCCGTCATACTCCTTGCCCATGAACTTCTTCGGACCCCAGACGCCGAAGGCGTCAGCCACGGCATGATCTTCGTCCGCCAGCAGGGTGAAGTTGAGCTGATCGCGCTCTTCAAATTTCTTCAACCGTTTGGCGCTGTCCGGGCTGATGCCGAGCACGACCACATTGAGAGCCGCCAGCTCGGCGTTGACGTCGCGCAGGCTGCATGCCTGGGTGGTACAGCCCGGGGTCATCGCCTTGGGATAGAAATAGATCAGCACCTTCTTGCCGCGCAGATCGGCCAGGCGAACCGGGTTGCCATTCTGGTCCGGCAGGGTGAAATCGGGGGCGGTGCTACCTGCTTGTAAGGGTTGCATGGGATCTCCTCGAATAAACGCCCTCAGGCGTGTTTGCGATTGACGATAAACTCGAACGACTCGGCACCCAGTTCACGACAGAATTCGGCGAAGGCCGCCTGGGAGCCTTCCGGTTCTCCCTGCTTGGCCAGATTGAGTTGGAAACTCGCTTTGAGCAAGTTGAATGGCTGCTGTTCCAGGGTCATGGTCTGCATCGCCTGGATATCCCAGCCGTGGTCGCTGAAAAACTGGGTGCACTGGCTGACGATGCCATGCTCGTCACGGATCAGGATCTCGGCGTTGGCCCCGACATCGTACTGCAGTGACTGATGACGTTCGGTGCGTTTCATCATGGTGATGAGGTCCCACTCCTGACTGCGCAGGGGCAGGCTTATCTCGAGCTGCATCAGGCTGTTCCAGTCACCGGACAGCAGCATGATAAAGGTGAATTCATTGCCGAAGATGCCAAGGCGGCTATCCACTATGTTGCAACCACAGCCACTGACGTGGCGGGTGACCTCATTGACGATGCCGGGCCTGTCCGTGCCGATGGCCGTTACGACCAGGTAGTGAGTCATAAATCTTCTCTCGTCCGTTATATGTTGCGAAAGCGCCGCTGGGCCACCGATGCGCTGGTCAAATGACGCTTCCCTGACAGGCGGTGCCGGCTTTCGTTCATGGCGTTTGGAACCGGATGGTAACACGGCTCGCCCCCTCTCTCCCTTGTTTTTCAAAGGGGGCAGCTTTACCATTACGCCCCTGAAAATCGGGAGAATTATCCATGTTACGCGGTAGTATTGTTGCGCTCGTTACCCCCATGCTGACTTCGGGTGAAGTTGACTGGGCCAGCCTGGCCAGATTGGTCGACTATCATGTCAGCGCAGGCACCAGCGCAATCGTGGCAGTTGGCACGACAGGGGAGTCGGTGACCCTGAGCGAACAGGAACACATCGCCGTTGTTGAAAAAACCGTTGAATACGCCGCAGGTCGCATCCCGGTTATTGCCGGTTGTGGCTCCAACAATACCGCCCATGCCATCGAGTTGGCCAAACGGCTGGCCAAAACCGGCGTGGTGGCGGGCCTCTCGGTGACACCTTACTACAACAAGCCCACCCAGGAGGGTCTCTATCGCCACTATTGTGCGATCGCCGAGGCTAGTGGTCTGCCCCAAATTCTTTATAATGTGCCCGGTCGCACCTGTTGTGATCTCAAGCCGGAGACTGTGGCCCGTCTGGCCAAGGTGCCCGGCATCATAGGTTTGAAAGAGGCGACTGGCGATTTGAGCCGCACCCCGCTGTTGCGTGAACTGTGTGGCCCGGATTTTGCCCTTTACAGTGGCGACGATGCCACTGGTTGTGATTTTATGCTGCAAGGTGGTGATGGCGTCATTTCGGTCACCACCAACATTGCAGCGGCCCGGATGGCCGACATGTGTCGTGCTGCGCTGGCCGGTGATGCCGGTCTGGCTCATGACATCGACAATCTCTTGATGCCGTTGCACAAGACTCTGTTCTGCGAGCCGAGTCCGACCCCGGTGAAATGGGCCTGCGCCCGACTGGGACTGATTGCAACGGCCACCTTGCGTCTGCCGCTGGTTGACCTCACTGCCGAGGGCGAACAAGCGATGGCGCAAGCACTGACCACTGCGGAGTTGATGGCGAGTGTTTAAATCAAATGGAAAGGGAAATAGAGCCCGTCTGGTGCTGAGTGTCGCGACCGTTGCTGTGCTGGCGGGGTGCAGTACCCCCCAGGATCGCAAGATGGCCAACCGTGGTTTCGAATATGAAGATGCCCGTCTCGAGGGCCGTGCTTTCTTGATCCCCGCCGGATTGAGTGCCCCCACCTTCAACAGCCAGTTCGATATCCCGCCGCTTCCCGAAAGCAGCCGTGAAGGCGCCCTCGGTGCCAAAGTTGACGTGCGTCCCCCTGCCCAGCTGCTGACCGTGGTACCGGGCAGCCAGGTAGTGCCCAATGCCAGCGAACCCACCATCGCCTACTATGCCCTGAGCTCTGGCCAGAGCGTGGAGCGCGATACCTGGTCGTTCCTGATGAACTTCCTGGCCAAGTACAAAGTCTCCACCGAGAAGCTGGATCAGCAGGCCGGCGTGTTGCAGACCGGCTGGTTTGACAACACAGTCGCCCTCGATGGCTGGGCTGAAGATGACGAAGACTTCAAAATCCGTCAGCGCTACCAGTTCACGGTTCGCAACGATGAGCAGCGCCATGCCGTCAACATGTCGGTACGGGTGCTGGATCACGAAGAAACCATCGACGGTGAGACCAGCAACCGGATGAGCGAGGCCGAGGCCCAGCGCTATGCCGCACGGGTGCTCAACCAGTTCTCCCTCTACTACGACAGCCAGCTCAAGGCTCGCGAACAGCACAAGGCCAGCGATGGCATGGGGCTTGAGCTGGGTCTGGACAACAACGAACTGGCTGCCTGGGTCGCCAACGGTTCCTTTGAACAGGTATGGCGCCGTCTCAATCAGGTACTGCCGAAGTACGGCTTCATCATCAAGGATACCCAGCAGTCGCTGGGCTGGATCGATGTCGAGTATGAAGAGCCGGGTGCCGAGTTCTGGCAGGCCAAGGGTAGCGAACCGTTCAAGCTGGACGAGGAAAAGTACCGCTTCCAGCTGGGCGAGATGGCCGGGGGCAAGACCTCCATCACCCTGTTCGACAAGGACAAGAAGCCGGTGTCGTCCGGTGTCATCTCCCAGATGTATATCAGCCTGTCCGAGGCCTTTGCCAAGGGCTTGGCCGACCAGGCTGCAAACGCAGAATAACAACAGGGGCCTAGTGCCCCTGTTTTGTTAGGTTGATCCCCCTGTCAATACAGGGGCTGAAGCGCTTGATATGTTAACCCCCGGAAGCAGGAGCCCGGCGCTCTTGTTTCATTACTCCCACAAACAGGAAGTGTTATTAGCCATGAGTCTTGCAGATCAAGTATTGGCGGTGAACGACGATTTGCCGATCCACACCGATAAACCTGTCCATTCCGGCAAAGTGCGCAGCGTCTACTGGTTGACCCCGGCAGACAGTGCCCGACTCATCCAGGAAAAAGGCTATGATGTGCCCGCCGATGCGCCCCTCGCCCTCATGGTGATCAGCGATCGCATCTCGGCTTTCGACTGCATCTGGCAAGGTGTGGACGGGCTGAACGGCGTGCCGGGCAAGGGGGCTGCGCTCAACGCCATCTCCAGCCACTGGTTCAAGTTGTTCAAGGAGAAGGGACTGGCTGACAGCCACATCTTGGATATTCCCCATCCGTTCGTCTGGATCGTGCAAAAGGCCCGCCCCGTGCTGATCGAGGCGATCGCCCGTCAGTACATCACAGGCTCCATGTGGCGTGCCTACCAGGATGGCGAGCGCGAATTCTGCGGCATCACCCTGCCGGAAGGGCTCGAGAAGGATCAGAAACTGCCAGAAATTCTCATCACCCCTTCCACCAAAGGCATACTGAAAGGCCTGGATGGCGTGCCGGAAGCGGACGACGTCAATGTCTCCCGTGCCGACATCGAGCGCCACTACCAGGCTTTCGGCTTCCGCTCCCCGGCCGACATCGATCGCTACGAAGTGCTGCTCAAAGAGGGCTTCAACGTGATCAGCGACGCCTTGGCCGAGCTGGATCAGGTCTTCGTCGACACCAAGTTCGAGTTTGGCTATGTCCAGGATGCCGCTGGCAACGAGAAGCTGATCTACATGGACGAAGTAGGTACCCCCGACAGCTCCCGTATCTGGGATGGCCCCGCCCTGCGCGACGGCCAGATCGTCGAGAAGTCCAAAGAGGGTTTCCGCCAGTGGCTGCTCAACCACTTCCCGGATCCGGACATCCTGCTCAACAAGAACCGCATGCCGGAACGCTTCGCCCTGGCTCGTGACAACAAGCTGCCGACCGAAGTGATGATGGATATCTCCCACACCTACGTGGGGATTGCCGAGAAGGTTATCGGCCACCCGCTGGTGCGCGCCGCCAATCCGAAACAGGAGATCATCGATATCCTGCGCGATCAGTACGGTCTGATCGACTGAGGTTCTTGCTCTTTTTTTGTCGCCAACAAAAAAACGTTTGCTGGTGGCAAAATGAAGCATCGATATGACAAGCCGACGGGCCCCATAGCGGGGCCCGTTTTTATTGCCGTGACGACAAGCTACTGCCTGCCAGCCCGGTTATTTTTTTGTCATCTTCCCTTGTTACCCTTCGCCTATCGTAGGGATAAGGAAGATGAAAGAAGATGAGGGGTTATCAGAATTGGCGTAATTTGGCGCTGCTGTGTGCGGCAATGGGAACGGGGACAGTACAGGCCGCAGTGGAGGTGACGGTACCCGAGGATTTCCGGATCCTGGCGGTGAGCGAGGGTCGGCTGCACGACGAACAGCACGCCACCCTGGCCGATGGAGAACAGCAACTGCTGGTGCGTTTCGAAGGGGTGATCCCCAGTCGAAACAGCAGCGAGAACGATCGCCAGATCCGCTCCGAGCCGCAGGTCCTGCGCTATCGGGCCGACAACCAGTCCTTGCAACTGAGTGCCAAGGTGCCGGACAAAGAGCAGGGGATGGAGGCCTATGCCAGGGAGCCCGTCATCGCGCTGCAGGCCGGTGGGCAGCCGCTGCAGATAGCGCAGGATGCGCTGGTGACCCGTGGCATGCTGATCGGCATGGACTGGAACGCCAGACTCGTGGAGTACAACCGTAGTGGTGGCAAGGCGGCGTTGCGTGTTGCTGCGCCCAGTGGTGGTGCTGTTGTTGTCCCCGGTGGAGCGACAGCCGCGAGCGCGCCTGTGCTCCCGCAGAGCGAGCTTGAAGAGCAATTGCAGCAGCTGTTCCTGCAGGCCGACCCGGTTCTTCGCAAGCGCTTCATCGGCTGGGCCGTGCCTCAGCTTTAAGTTTGCCCCCCGTTGCAGTAACGTGAGGGGCTTGCGGCGTGCCTTGCGCCCCTCCTTATGCAACGAGGTCTTCATGTTTGAACTGCACTCCCGCCTTTTGGCGGATACCCGGCAGCTCGGGGATCTGCCCCTCTGCCGTGTCCTGCTGGCCAAGGACAGTCAGTATCCCTGGCTTATCCTGGTCCCCCGTGTGGCCAATCTGCGGGAGATCCACCACCTGGCGCCAGAGCAGCAACAGCAGCTGATGCAGGAGTCCTGCGCGGTGGCGAGCCTGATGGAACAGGCGCTCAATCCGGACAAGATCAACATAGGGGCACTCGGTAATCTGGTACCGCAACTCCATGTGCACCATGTCGCCCGTTTCACTACCGACAAGGCTTGGCCGGGTCCTATTTGGGGAGCTCACCCATCAGTGCCTTATGAACCACAAGTTTTGCAGCAACAGGCCGATATATGGCGTGCCCGACTCGCCAGGCTGACCGGTTTTACCCCTTTGACTGCTGATAACGGAGCCAACTGAGAGGTCCGTCGCTATTTCAGTCCCCGGCCAGCGCTATCTGTTAGAGTTATGGTATAGATAAGCCCATTTTCGATGTTCAGGAAGGTCCCATGATAGTAACAAGATCCGATGACGATGCCGTATTGACCACAGAGGATGTGCTGCTCAGCCTGTGCAACTCGGTAACGGATGTCTTGAGTGCCGCGACCATGAGCCAGGTGCGGTTTTCCGGTATGGTGCAACGGATCAGCAAGACCTGCCTCAAGCCGGACATTGGCTGTTTCGTGCTGTTTGATGGCGGTTTTTCCGGCCTGGTGGTGATCAACTTCTCCGCCGCGGCCGCCATGGAGCTGTACGAGAGCTACATGCTCAGCATGGGGCTCTCCAAGGAAGATCTCGCCATCTCCCACACCTCGGATGAGGTGAGCAACGTGATGGGCGAGCTGATGAACCAGATCGTCGGCAGCTTCACCGTCAAGGTAGGGCGCGACATGCAGACCCACATCACCCAGAACCAGCCCAAGATGCTGGCCCTGAACAAGCAGGTGATGCTGAGTGTCGATACCAACCTCGACAACCCGGAATCGCGCCGGGTAACCTTCTTCACCGCCCGCAACAACATCTTCTATCTGGAGCTGGCGATGGACAAGACCGAGTTCATCCGCATCCACAGCGACGGCATGGATGAGGAGGAGCTGGATCCGGATGCCCTGATCGCCCAGGCCAAACAGGGGGCTGCCAAGCCTGCATCTGCTCCGGCGCCAGCCGCCGGCAACGATCATGATGACCTGCTGGACTCCCTCGGCATCTGAATCGGTGCCAGCCAGAAAGCAAGAAGGCCACCCGAGGGTGGCCTTCTTGCTTTCTGGCTTTGCTATCAGAAGTTGTAGAGCAGGCCGGTGTTGAACAGCACGGCATTGCTGTCATAGAAGTCGATATCGGAGTCGGATTTGGAGTAACCGGCGGTGAAGGTCGCCGAGAGTGGCTCGATACCGAACAGGCGATGCCAGAAGAAGGTACCGCTCACGGCAAACTCGTCGGAATCGGCGCTGCGGCCAAAGATCGGGTTGGCTTCGTCATACTTGGTCTGACCCAGATAGAGGTTGCTGACGAACGACCATTGGGCGGCGCGCTTGCCATAGGTCAACTGCAGGCCGTTGCTCTCGTAACTCTGGGCGCTGCCGTCGAGATCGGCCTGACGATAGATGAAGGCGGGTTCGAGGATCTGGCCCGGCGCCAGGTGCCACTTGTAGGAGAGTTCCATGGCGTAGATCTTGCCGTTGCGATCCAGCTTGGCGGCGGTATCGGCACCATACTGGCTGCCGCTGCGCTCTTCATCCACCTCGATCTCGCGGGTGGTCAGGCTGCCGTAGAAGTTGCTGCTCCAGATGTTGTCCCAGGCAAAACGTACGCCTTTGGACTTGATGTCGGTGGATTGACGATCCACCCCGATGGCAAACGGATCGCTCCACTGCTCGATGGGCAGGACGTTGAACACCACGGAGCCGGCCACTATGCCCTTGTCCCCCATCTCCTGGCGAATGCCAAGCTGCTGGGTGAAGTCGAAGCGGATGGCATCCTGGATAAGGTTGCCGAGGAACACCTGGGTGCGGGTATCGGCAAAGGTGTAGCGAATATCGGCATTGAGCAAGGGGTTGACACTCTGAGTGCTGTCGGCGCTGCCCAGACCATGAATGCGACGGTGGTCATCATCACTGCTGGCGAAGTTGGATTCGTAGTTGATGACATTGACCCCACCGAGCAGGAAACCGGACCAGCCGGACTCCTTGGGGATGGTCCCGAGATCTGCATACGCACTGTTTGCTACCAGTAGACCCAGGCCGAGCAGGCTAGTGTTACGCATCAAATAGCTCCCAAATTAAACGATTTTTAATTAAGTGGCGGGGATTATAGAAACCCAGCCTTAATGGCAACTGACTGAATCGGGTCAAATATCCTAGCCTACTTCTTTATTCAGGGAATCATTAATTAATTGAGCGAGATAAGAAGAGTTCGCCGGGTTGTGCTGGTATTCTGTACCGCGCATATCGGGGGATAACAATAAGATGAAACAGATCAAATCCTGGGCACAATATTACGTCGACCTGATGACCAAGCTGGGACTGGTGCGCTTCAGCATGTTCCTGGCCGCCGGCATCATAGTGCTGGCCGTCGCCATCCAGATGGGGGTCACCCTCTTCCTGCGCGGCAATATCGATGTCATCGACTTTGTCCGCTCGGTCTTTTTTGGCCTGCTGGTTACGCCCTGGGCCGTCTATTTTCTCTCCATCGTGGTGGATCAGCTGGAGGACTCCCGTCAGCGGCTGAGCCGCATGGTGCGCAAGCTGCAGGATATGCGCGAGCGGGATCTGGAGCTCAACAGCCAGCTGCAGGAGAACATCAGTCGCCTCAACGCCCAGATTGCCGAGACCAACCGGGCAGAGAGCCTGCGTCTGCAAGCCATTGAGGATCTGGAAAACGAAGTATTCCAGCGCGAAAAAGCCCAGCTTCATCTGGGGGAGCGCACCGCCCTGCTGCGCTCCTTCATCGACTGCTCCCCCGATCTGGTTTACTACCGCAATGAAGACGAGCAGTTCTCCGGCTGCAACCGCGCCATGGAGGAGCTGACCGGCAAGGCGGAGGCCGAGCTCATCGGTCTGACCCCGTTCGACGTCTACAAGCAGGAGATCGCCAACAAGGTGGTGGAGACTGACAAGCTGGTCTTCGCCAGCAACGAGCCTCTCACCTACGAACAGTGGCTGGAGTATCCCGATGGCCGCAAGGCCTACTTCGAGCTGCGCAAGGTGCCCTTCTTTGACCGGTTCGGCAAGCGGCTCGGTCTGCTTGGCTTTGGCCGTGATATCACCGAGCGCAAGCAGTATCAGGACAAGCTGGAGAAGGCGAGCCGCGACAAGACCACCTTCATCTCCACCATCAGCCACGAACTGCGCACTCCGCTCAACGGCATAGTGGGCTTGAGCCGCATGCTGATGGATACGCCGCTCGATCCCAAGCAGCATCAGCAGCTCAAGACCATCCACCTGAGCGCCGTGACCCTTGGCAACATCTTCAACGACATCATAGATCTCGACAAACTGGACCGACGTCGGCTGGAGATTGCCCCGGCCCGTCTGGACCTGCCCGCCTTCCTCGACGAGCTGGAGACCCTGTCGCGCATCCAGGCGGAGCAGAAGGGGCTCTATCTCCACTTCGATCGGGATGGGGACATGCCGCAATTCGTGATGGCGGACGGTACCCGGCTGCGCCAGGTGTTGTGGAACCTGGTGGGCAATGCGGTCAAGTTTACCGATGAGGGTGGGGTGACGGTGCGCTGCCTCTCCCATCCGGCGGACGAACCGGGCAAGCTGGCGCTGCACTTCGAGGTGGAAGACACCGGAGTCGGCATCCCCCGAGCCCAGCAGGAGAAGATCTTCGCCATGTACTATCAGGTGCAGGGTCAGAAACACGCCACCGGTACCGGCATCGGCCTCGCGGTATCCCGTCAGCTGGTGCAGGCCATGGGTGGCCAGCTCTACGTGGACAGCGAACCTGGGGAAGGCTCCTGCTTCACCGCCGAGCTGGAAGTGGCCTGCGCCGAACCCGTATTGCCGGAGCAGGAGGAGGAGATGCCCTCCCTCGACATCCTGCTGGTGGAGGATGTGGAACTCAATGTGACGGTGGCCTGCGCCCTGTTGACCAAGCTGGGCCATCATGTCCAGGTGGCGCGGGATGGTGGTCAGGCGCTGGCGATGGCCAATCCCGATGATTTTGATCTGATTTTGCTCGATATCCAGTTGCCGGACATGACCGGCTTCGATGTGGCGGCCCAACTGCTGGAGCGTTACGGTGACAGCCTGCCGCCCATGGTGGCGCTGACTGCCAACGTGACCGGTGATCGCCAGTATTATCTGGCTCGCGGCATGCGGGATGTGATCAGCAAGCCGCTGGGCTCGAAGGCGGTGCGGGAGGTGATTGGCCACCTGTTTGCCGATTTGGCGGAAGATGAGGCCGACGAGCAGGCCGATGCCGGCAATCAGGATGCACTGCTGGATATCCCCTTCCTCACCGATTACGCCGATACCGTCGGCAAGCCGGTGCTGCTCTCCAGCGTCGAGCTGTTCGAGAAGATGATGCCGGACTACATGGCGGTGCTTGATTCCAACATGGTTGCCCGGGATCAGGCCGGGGTGGTGGAAGAGGCGCACAAGATAAAAGGGGCGGCCGGCTCCATCGGCCTGCGCCGCCTGCAGCAGACAGCCCAGCTGATCCAGAGCCCGGATCACCCCGCCTGGTGGGAGAATGTCGAGGACTGGATCGAGACGCTGCGCCGCGAGTACCCGGGTGATATCGCCCGCTTGCGGCGCTGGTTGTTGTCTTGAGCCCGATGAAAGCCGCTGGCAAGGAGTCGCCTATGTATCGCCGTTTGATTACCCCCGAGCGCATCCACCCCTGGGGAGACGAGGAGCTGCTGGAGGCGACCGAGCAGGATCGTGCCCGCATCGTGCAGGCCGCCCCAGTGCGCCGGTTGCAGCAGAAGACCCAGGTCTTTCCCCTCGACGTGAAGGCGTCGGTGCGCAGCCGTCTCACCCATTCGCTGGAGGTGCAGGAGACCGGCCGCCAGATCAGCCGCCGTATTCTGGCGGCCTTGCCAGCCGGCATGGTTTGTGAAGGGGCCTTTATCAATCTGGTGGAGATGTCCTGCCTGCTGCACGACGTGGGTAACCCGCCGTTTGGTCACTTCGGCGAGCAGGTGATGAGCCAGTGGCTCGGCGAGATGCTCGATCCCCTCTATCAACAGGCTTTGGGCCTGACTCCTTCGCCCCAGTGGGCGGAACTGCGCCAGGATCTGCTGCTGTTCGATGGCAATGCCCAGAGCCTGCGCCTGGTGCACAGCCTGCACGAACTCAATCTCACCTTGGGGCAGCTGGCGGCGCTGTGCAAATACCCTCAGCAGCCGCAGGCCGGGGTGAGCTATGGCCAGCATCATGGCTGGAGCAGCAAGCGGGGCATCTTCTTTAGCGAGCAGCCCCTCTACCGCGCTCTGGGCCAAAGCCTGGGGCTGGCCCAGGGCTGCCGTCATCCACTGGTCTACATCATGGAGGCGGCCGATGACATCTCCTACTGCATCGCCGATCTGGAAGATGCGGTGGATCGGCGCATCCTCACCCTCGGCGAGCTGCTGACGGCGCTGCGCAGCGCAGACGGGAGCGATTATCTGGCTGGATTGCTCGATGATGCGCTGGCTTCCGGCAGGGGCTTTTTCCCCCACTTTCGCCAGCAGTTGACTCAGGATCTGGTGGCGCTCGCGGCAAAGAGTTACGTGGATGAACACGATGCCATCCTGCGTGGCAGTTATCCCCAGGCGTTGTTGCACGGTCAGGCACCGGCGGCGCGGGTGCTCGATATGCTCAAGCAGGTGGCTCGCGAGCTGGTGTTCCGGCGCCCCGAGGTAGAGGCGCTGGAGCTGGAAGGCTATGCCGCCCTGCGCGGGGTGCTCTCTACTTACGCCTGCCTGTTGGCAATGCCGGCCGGGCAGTTTGCTCGCTTGCTGGCGGGGGAAGGGGGCAATGAACTGTTCTTCGCCCGGCGCCTCTACCACAGGCTCTCGGCCCGCCATCTCAAGGCCTATCGGCTGGCGGTGGCGACCCGTGATGCACGCTTTACCGACGAGGGGGAGCAGGAGTGGTATTACCGGGTGCGCCTGCTGCTCGATTACGTCAGCGGCATGACGGACACCTATGTGCTGGAGGAGTACCGGCTGCTGTCCGGCATCTGACGGCGATCCCGGTTTTTGTGATGGCCATGGCTTGCCAATGAAAACGTTTTTAAAAAGGTGCCATGAGAGACTTGTTTTAGATGTGAAGATTTTTTAGACTGCTGCGACCTGTTCAACTTTTACCCGGTAAGGAGACGAAAATGCAAGATCTGATGCTCAACGTTGCATTTGCTCGCTGCACTCATGGCAGCGTGAAATCTCGTGCTCTTTTACCGCGTGGCGTAAACAGGTAACCCCTGCTTATTTTTATCACCCGCGGTTGTCCCGCAGGGTGATGTCCACTTTCTCCGGGAGAACCGCATGTTCAACTGGAGAATGTCATGTCAATCGAACTGGTTTTACTGCGCAGTGTAGAGTCCCTGGTCCAGAAGCGGATCGCCCATGTCGAGCGTCGCCTGACGCAGGTCAATCTTTCGCCGGCCTTGCTTAAGGATATCGGCCTGGAAGGGTATGAGGGGCAGGTTTCCCATGTCACTCACGTCCGTGAGCGGGAGTATCAAACCGGCTTTCGGCTCGGGAATCGAATAACCTGATCAAGGAGGGGAGTCATCCCCCCAACCCCTGTGGCGTGACAGGCCGGAGCCTGTCACTTTTTCTGCCATAAAAAGTAGGCCTTTTATTCACTTTTATTAGATATACCTCTATCCTCTTGGCCCCGTTTGTGACGGATGCGTATGTTTTCTCGCCTTGTGGTGCAATTGCCAGCAAGATGGGCGATAGCTGCATTATCGATTTCACTCATCAGGACAAGACGTTCATGCCTCTTTCTCGCCACTTTTTCTTCGCCTGGTTCGCGTGGCTGCTGCTGAGCAGTCCGTTAAGCGCTGCGGCGCAGTCTGCATATGAAGGTAGCGGCGCCGTCGAGCAGCAGTCCGTACCCGAACTGGTGGTGGGAGTACCACGGGAAGGCTACCCACCATTTCTCTATGCCATGTCCGCCGGTCATTATGCTGGGCCCCAGCGGGAGCTGACCCTGCGTATTGCCGCCGAGATGGAAAGAGAGGTGCGTTATGTTCCCTACACCTCTTATGTCGAAGCGCAGCAGGCGCTGATCGACGGGAAAGTGGATGCGCTGTTTGGCATCCCGCGCGATAGCCTGGATCATCGCGAAGTCAGCCAGGTCGGCTATCTGGGGAGCTATGACAGGGTGGTGCTGCTGCGAGAACCTGCCCAGATGCTCACCCTTGAGCAGGCAAAGAAACTGCGCTGGGTGTGTGTGCGCGGGTTTGGTTCCTGCCAGATCCTGGACAGGATGGGGATAGAGAACGTCACCCAGCTCAACAGTCGTGACGAGGCCAGCTACAGGGTGAAACTGGGTCTGGCCGATGCCTATGTGGGTCTGGAGCCCGCGCTGAAGAACGCCATGGAGCACATGTCCGGCCCGCTGGGGATCGTCAATCCGGAGTGGTTGCAAGGCACAGTACTGACGATTGCGATCAGGAAGGGCAATATCGCCTTGAGAGATCGACTGCTCGAGGCTTACCAGCGGGTGCCGATCACCGATTCCAGGCTGCGTCTGGGGAGGGATGAATCTCCCGTCAGTTTGGCTCATCTGCTGGATGAAGAGGAGCGGGCCTGGCTGAAAAAGCGAGAGGTGGTTCGATTTGCGGTGGCGCCGGCCTTCGCCGGGATCAGTGAGATCGACAAAGAAGGTGTGCTGCACGGCTATGCGGCGGATCTGATTAAGCTGCTGAGCCTGCGTACTGGCATTCGCTTCGAGTTGACGCCAACGGACTCATGGACCCAATCCCTCGAACTGCTGCGCCGCCAGCAGGTGGATCTTATCCCCCTCATCACAGTGATGGACGAGCGGCGAGGCTACGCCTCTTTTACGTCTCCTTTCCTGATGCTCAATTCGTATGTGGTCGCCAAGCGGGGGAGCAAGAACCTGGCCTCTCTCGCTGATTTGCGTGGCCATCGGGTTGGCGGTGTAGTGGGTTCCTACGAGTCTTCTGTGGTCAATGCCAATGGTGGCATCCTGGTCCAGACCAGTACGGATAACGAGCTGCTGTCGATGCTGGATGACGGGCAAGCGGATTATGTGCTGCTGACCATGACCAATATCGGTCGTCAGGCGATGCAGGGCTTCAACGACAAGTATCAGGTCGTCTATGCCAGCAGCCAGTTTGGCACGCCGATCAGCATGGCGGTGGCGCACAGCCAGCCAGAATTGACCCGCATCATGGACAAGTTGCTGCTGACCATCAGCGACGATGAGTGGGCCCTGCTGGAGCGCAAATGGCTCAATATCTCCATCAACATGGAGCAGGACAATACGCTGCTTTACCGCTGGCTGGCCTTCTCTCTGGGCGGGGGGGTGGTCATAGGCGCGCTGGCATTTATCTGGGTCAGGAGTCTGCGGCGCCAGATAGCCCAGCGCCAGCGGGCGGAGCAAAAGCTCAACGAACAACTGGTATTTGTCCAGACCCTGCTCGATTCCTTGCCCAACATGGTGGCGCTGCGGGATCGCCAGCAAACCCTGACCCTGTGCAACAAGGCCTATCGGGAGACCTTCATCGGGGTCGAACTGGGGGATGGCTGGAGCAACATGCGTCCGGACGAGCGGGAGCAGATGCTGCGCGAGGAGCGCCAGATTTGGACGACCGGTGAGATCATCGCTGGGGCGGGGCAGAGCAGCAATCGAGATGGCACCTTGTTCCACGTCATCTATGTGAAACTGCCCTACCGCGCCGCGGATGGGAGCATTCAGGGCGTACTGACGGTGCTGACCGATGTGAGCGCCATCAAGGCGGCCGAAAGCAAGGTGCGTGAAGCCGAAACCCGGTTGAAGGACATGACCGACAGCATGCCCGGGGTCGTATACCAATATCTGTGGCAGGGAGTGGGAAAAGGGCGTTTTCTCTATGTTTCGCGTGGCGCCGAAGAGATCCTGGGCAAACCGGCGGAAAGCCTGTTGCAGGCCCAGCCTGGCGGGGCGGTATTTGATCTCGGCGAGGAGATGCGGCAGGCGTTCGTCAGCGAGGTGGCGGCCCATGCCATGGCCCTGACGCCACTGGATCTGGACGTCATGGTGCCTTCGCCTGCGGGGACGCGCTATCTGCAGGTGCGAGGCAACTTCGTCCCGCAGGAGAGTGGCGATCTGATCCTCAACGGTGTGGTGCAGGATATCACCACCCTCAAGCAGCAGGAGCTCGAGCTGCGCGAAGCGCGCGCGTCTGCCGAGCAGGCCATGCAGGCACGCAGCCGCTTCCTGGCGACCATGAGTCACGAGCTGCGAACTCCCATCTCCGGCATGCACGGCATGCTGGAGCTGCTGCGCATGAGTTCCCTCGACGAGGATCAGCGCTACCTGCTGCGCAATGTTGAGAGCTCCACCAACAATCTGCTCTATCTGGTCAACGATATCCTCGATTTTTCCAAGATGGAGGCGGGGCAGTTCCTGCTCGATTACCATCCCGGCCGCCTGCAGTCCGTCATCTGCGATGTGATCCGTGGCCATGCGGCCCAGGCCTACGGCAAGGGGTTGAAGGTGACGCTGCACTGGGAGGCGCAGATCCCCGACCAGGCGGTGCTCGATGCCATTCGCGTGGGGCAGGTGATCTCCAATTTGCTCAGCAATGCGGTCAAGTTCACCGAGCAGGGGAGCATCGGCATCCGGGTTGGCTATCGCGATGGCGCCCTCACCATTACGGTGAGTGACACCGGGATCGGGATCGCCGAAGAGAAGCAAGGGTTGCTGTTTACTCCGTTCGAGCAGGTGGAGTCCGACATCAATCGCCGTTTTGGCGGCACCGGACTGGGCCTTGCCATCTGCGATCAGCTGGTGCGCAAAATGGGCGGAACGCTCTCCCTCACCAGCCGGGCCGGTGAGGGGGCCAGCTTCAGCTTCACCATCCCGCTCTCCGACTGCCGGTGGGATGCCCCGGCACTGGCAGGTAGCCACTGGTGGCTGCTCAGTGATGATCCGCTGCTGCAGGCAACCATGACCCGTTTCGGTGCTACCCTGCATCCCATTGATGGCAGCCAGCTAGATGGGGAGCTGGAAGGCTTGCTGCTGGCGGATGAACAAAGCCTCGAGCGAGCGCTTGGCAGCGAATGGCAACGCTGGTTACAGGACACCAGCCTCAAGGGGATAATTATCTCCCCCCGGGAGGCGCTACGGGGGAGGCTTGGCACCAGCCACTGGTGGCGACTCGGTCAATCCCCACTCTACCCGGACCTGCTGCTGGAAACGTGCCGCGATCTGCTGGCCGACCATGCCATGCCAAGCCAGGACGAAGCAACGGCAACTCTGGATGGCCGTGTGCTGGTGGCCGATGATCACCCGGTGAACCGGGCCTTGCTGGTCCGCCAGCTGGCGATACTTGGGGTCGACTGCGAGGTGGTGGATAATGGCGAACAGGCACTGCGTGTCTGGCAAGGGCAGCATTTTGCCCTGCTGCTGACCGATTGCCATATGCCGGTCATGGATGGCTATACCCTGGCGAGAACCCTGCGCAGCCAGGGAGAGCAGGCCCCCATCATAGGGGTGACTGCCGATGCGTCCGAGGAGGCGACCCAGAGCATGACGGCGGCCGGCATGAATGGCATGCTGATCAAACCCTATGCACTGGAATCGCTGCGCAAGTTGCTGATCAAGTGGTTGCCTGCAAGCGGCACCAATGCAACTGAGCCTGCCGACTCGACTTTTGCCCTCGAGCAAGCCAGCCGCTGGCGGGATCTGTTTGGTGATGAGGCCCTGGCCTGCGCCATGGCGCGAGAATATCTGGCATCAAATCAGGCTGATTGCCAAGAGATGATGACAGCGACGGCGGCTCGTGATACCCGGGAATTGATGGAGATAGCCCATCGCATCAAGGGGGCAGCCCGCATGGTCGGTGAAGCCGCACTGGCGGAGCAGGCGGCCAGGCTGGAGTCGGCCGCCCGGTTGAAACAGCTGGATGAACTCGAGGCGTTGGCAGCCGGTGTGAATGCCGCCATGCATGAAGTAACACGCGAAATGGGACTGTGGATCCATGAATAAGAGAGAAGATGAGCTGGTTATCATGGTGGTGGAAGATCACGCCTTCCAGCGCAAGACCCTGTTGCACCAGATCCGCAGCCTCGGATATCAGCAACTGCTGGAGGCGCAGGATGGCCTCTCGGCGTTGGCGCTTTGCCAGCATCATCAGGTCGACATTCTTATCTGTGATCTGCGCATGCCCGGCATGGATGGCATGGCGTTGTTGCGCCGCCTCTCTCTGGGGGGCTTCAAGGGGGGCATCATCCTCTCCAGTGCACTGGAGGATGACGTGGTGGCGGCAGTGCTGCGAATGAGTGCCGCTTATGGTCTGCAGGTGCTGGGGCGGCTCGAAAAGCCCTCAAGTCCGCAGCAGATCCGGCAACTGATCGACTCCTGGTCCCCCGGACAAGAGCCACAACATAGCGAAGAGGGGTACGGCATCGACGTCGTCGAGTTGCAACTGGCCCTCGAGCGGGATCAGATCCTGCCCTGGTACCAGCCCAAGGTGAGCTTTGTGACCGGTGAGTGGGTGGGCATGGAGGCGCTGGCCCGCTGGCAGCACCCGGAATATGGCATGATCTCTCCCGCCCGTTTCATTCCCCTGGCGGAGAACAATGGGCTCATCGATCAGCTGACCGAGGTCATCATCAGCAAGTCGCTCCGTGATGGTCATCTCTGGGAAGAGACGGGTTTGTCATTGAATCTGTCGATGAACCTCTCCACGACATCCCTGATCGAGGGGGATCTCTGCCACTCCCTCATCAACCAGTGTCAACGCTGGAGCATCAATCCCGAGTTGATCACCCTGGAGGTGACCGAGAGCTCTTTCGTCCAGGATTTGGGCAAGTCCCTGGAGGTGCTGACGCGTCTGCGCATGCACGGTTTTGGCCTCTCCATCGATGATTTCGGTACTGGCTACTCCTCCATGCAGCAGCTGGCGCTGCTGCCGTTTACCGAGTTGAAGCTGGATCGATCCTTTGTGGATCGCTGCTATGCCGATCCTTCTCGTCTGGCCATTATCGAATCCAGCATCGAGCTGGCCCGCAAACTGGGGCTCAAGTCCGTCGCCGAAGGGGTGGAGGATGAACTCACCTGGCGGCTGCTGGCACGGCTGGGGTGCGACGTGTGCCAGGGCTTCTTCTCAGCCCGGCCCATGCCGCGCGAGGAGTTGATGGGATGGCATGACTCCTGGCGTGAACGGCTACCGGCGCTGCTCGGAGAGTGAATGTCGGGCAGGATGCCCGCAACGAAACAAGGATGTTCATGAAAATTTCAAGCAAGTTGCTGCTCAGCTTCTGTTTTATCAATCTGCTGGTGATCCTCTCTTCCAGCCTCGTCTACCACCAGCTCGCCCGCATCGGACAGGCCGGCAGTGCCCTGCTGGAGCAGGCTCTGCCCGCCCTGCAACGGGATGAGGCCAGCCAGAAGGCGCTGGTGGCGACCATCTCCTCCCTGCGGGCCTATCTCATCCTGGGCAAGGATCCGGCGCAGGCCGCCCGCCTCAAACAGGAGTGGGAGGGGGCCTGGCAGGTGATCGAGCATCAGCAGTTCACCGCCGAGCTGGCCCGCTCGCTCAAGGCCTTCAAGACCAGCCAGCAGAAGGTGTGGGACATCGCCCATACCGACGAGAACCTGCCCGCCCATACCCTGATGCTGCAGGAGGCGGGGCCGCTGGCGGAGTCAGCCCTCGATCAACTGCAGTCCTTTGCCAACGAAGAGGTGGCCACCCCGCAGGATCAGCTGCCCGGCGATCGCCGCCTGCTGCTCAAGCAGGTGGGGGATGCCTACAACGGTCTCTCCAATGCGCTCTCCGCCCTGCGCGACTTCCTCATCTCCGGCGATCCGGACTATCGCACCAAATACCAGGATTATTACCAGTTCCACCAGCAGCGGGTGGCCGAGCTGAAGCAGCAAGAGGCCAACTTTACCGAGGTGCAGAAGGGGATCTGGTCGCTGTTCGAGGAGATGTCGGCCCCCTTCGCCGAACTGGTAGGGCAGGTGATCAGCAAACGGCAGGCACCCGACTGGGATCAGGCCAACCATCTGATGGCGACCGAGATTGAACCGGCTCTCGGCCAGCTGGCGACCCAGCTGGCCGGCCAGGTGACCCAGACTCGCGCCGAGGTTGAAAGCATGGGCCAGAAGATGACCAGCGCCGGTCAGGCCATCAATCGCACCTTGCTGCTGGCCACCCTGACCGTGATCGTACTAGGCACCCTGGTGGCGCTGCTGTTCAGTCGCCGCCTGACCCGGGACATCGCCAGCCTGGTGCTGCGGGCCGATCTGGTGGCCAACGGCCGGCTGCCGGCCCGCCCCCTGCCGGTACAGAGCCAGGATGAGCTGGGCGGGCTGACGGGCTCCATCAACCAGATGTCCGGCCAGCTGCGCCAGTTGGTGGGGGAGATCCAGGGGGCGGTGGGGCAGGTGGATGGGGCCTGCGGCGAGGTGGGCAGCACCACCCGCGCCATCGTCACCGATCTGGCGAGTCAGAATCAGCGGGTCGATACGGTGGCGGCGGCCATCGAGCAGATGTCAGTGAGTACCCGGGATGTGGCGGGCAACATCGCCGAAGCGGCGCGAGCCGCTCAGCAGGCCGAGCTGCAGACTCGCCAGGGCGGCCACGAGCTGGCCCGCATGACCGCCACCATGCAGCAGATCGCCGCCATGATTGCCGAGGCGAACGAGGCGATGGGCCAGCTCAGCAGCCAGAGCGAGCAGGTAGGCAGGATCACCGAGGTGATCGCCACCATAGCCGAGCAGACCAATCTGCTGGCGCTCAATGCCGCCATCGAGGCGGCGCGGGCCGGCGAGCAGGGGCGCGGGTTTGCAGTGGTGGCCGATGAGGTGCGTCTGCTGGCGAGCCGGACCAGCCAGTCCACCGAGGAGATCAGCCAGACCATCGCCAGCATCCAGCAGCAAACCCGCCAGACTGTCAACACGGTCGGCAGCGGCACCCGGCTGGTGGAGGAGGGGCGTGGCGCCGTCGACTCGGTGACCGGCACGCTGAATGCCATGTTGCAGCTGGTGCAGGATCTGTCGGGCCAGCTGGGGGCGATCGCCACCGCGACCGAGCAGCAGTCACGGGTGGCCCAGGAGGTGGCGGGAACGGTGGAGGAGATCGCCGGGCTAAGCCGGCAGTCGAGCCAGCGCAGCCAGCAGGGGGAGGATATAGTGGCCCGACTGGCGCAGGATACCGGCCGTTTGACGGCGGTGATCAGCCGCTTTGAACTGGATGCCTGAGGCGGACAAGGAGCATGAAAACGGGGCAGGCCGCTGGGCCTGCTCCGTTTTTTTTTTCAGCCCTACTGGCGCAAGAGCTGATTGCTCTGGCCAGCCGTAGGTCAGTCCAGCCGGCGGAAGGACTGGTTGTCGAGGCTGCAGGGGGTCTCCTGGTTGAGCAGGTTGACCAGCAGGATGGCCCGCTTCTCGCCATCAGGTTCCATATAGATGGCTTCAAAACCGGCGAAGGGGCCGGTCTCTATCTTCACCTTGTCCCCCTGGCTGGGCAGCCTGGCGTAACTGGCTCTCGCCTCGTCACTGTCATCCTTGCTCATCAGCTGATAGACAAGCGCACTGTTGATGGGCGTCCATTCGCTGCCGAAGTGGATGATCCGGCTGATGCCGCGGGTCGACTTCAGGGTGATGGGGGTGACTTCGTTCAGATCGACGAAGATAAACAGGTAGTTGGGAAACATGGGTTCCCGAACGGGAACCCGCTTGCCCCGGCGCAGCTTCTCGATCTCCACCATGGGGTAATAGGATTCGATACCCTGGGCATCGAGATGGGCGCGGGCGCGGGCCTCTTCTTTTGGCTTGCAGTAGGCCAGATACCATTTTTTCATGTGATCAGTATGTTCGTGTTGCCGTGCTCGCGGATATGATAGCGGCGCTTAATAAAAAGGCCACGCAAAGCGTGGCCTTTTTTACCGAATGGATGATTACCAGCCTTTGACCAGGCCGCCCTTGAACAGCTCCTGACCTTTCTTGTAGACATCGTCAGTCTGGAAGGACTGGACGAACTGTTTGACCTTCTCGTCATCCTTGTTGTTCTCGCGGGCCACGATCAGGTTGACGTAGGGGGACTCCTTGTCTTCAACAAACAGGCCGTTTTCGCTCGGGGTCAGACCGATCTGGCCAGCGAAGGTGTTGTTGATGATGGCCAGATCCACGTCTTCCAGGGAGCGGGGCAGCTGGGCTGCTTCCAGCTCGACGATCTTGAAGTTACGCGGATTGTTGGTGATATCCAGTACGGTGGCTTCCAGGCCGGCACCCTCTTTCAGGGTCAGCAGGCCCTGCTTCTCCAGCAGGATCAGGGAGCGGCCCAGGTTGGTCGGGTCGTTCGGTACCGCGATCTGGGCACCATCCTGCAGCTCGTTCAGCGCCTTGATCTTCTTGGAGTAACCGGCGATCGGGTAGACGAAGGTGTTGCCGACCGGCACCAGCTTGAAGCCGCGATCACGGATCTGGGCATCCAGATAGGGTTTGTGCTGGAAGGCGTTGACGTCGATGCTGCCATCGTTCAGAGCCACGTTCGGGGTGACGTAGTCGGAGAAGGTCACCACTTCGACGTTCAGGCCATATTTCTCCTTGGCGATCTTGGCGGCCACTTCGACCAGCTCGGTTTCGGGGCCGGCGATGGCACCCACTTTCAGGCTCTTGTTCTCTTCTTTCTGGCCGCAGCCGGCCAGTACCAGGCCAGCCAGCAGGGCAGCCGCAACGGATTTGATGCCAAATTTCATAAAACCTCCTGTCAGAAATCGACGATTAACGATGATCGTATTTGTTGACCAGGCGCTCACCTGCGCTCTGGATGAGTTGAACCAGCACAACCAGGATAACCACGGTGACCAGCATGACGGTCGGGTCGAATCGCTGGTAGCCGTAACGGATACCCACATCACCCAGACCGCCCCCACCGATGGCACCGGCCATGGCGGAGTAGTTGACCAGGGTCACCAGGGTAATGGTGACGCTGTTGAGGATGCCGGGCAGGGCCTCGGGCAGCAGCACCTTGGTGATGATTTGCAGGGGCTTGGCGCCCATGGCCTTGGCTGCTTCCAGCAGGCCGTCCGGCACCTCCATCAGGGCCCCTTCCACCAGGCGGGCGATGAAGGGGATGCAACCGACGGTCAGCGGCACTATGGCGGCGATGGTGCCGATGCTGGTGCCGACGATCAGCCGGGTTAGCGGGATGATGGCCACCAGCAGGATGATGAAGGGCACCGAACGGCCGATGTTGACCACCATGCCGAGGGTGCGGTTGAGCAGCGGGTTGGCCAGGATCTGGCCGGCCTTGGTCACGTGCAGCGCCACGCCGAGCGGCAGACCGAGCAGGCAGCCGAACAGGGCGGAGGCAAACACCATGATGAGGGTGTCGCCCAGGGCCGTGAACAGCAGATTAATCATTGCTTCGGACATAACCCATTACCTCCAGCTGAATATGGTTGTCGATGAAGAACTGCTGGGTGGCCTCGCACTGGGCCTCATCCCCGAACAGTTCCGCCAGCAGGAAGCCGAACTTGACGCCGCCGGCGTATTCGATGTCGGCGCTCAGGATGCTGATGTCGATGTTGAAGCGGCGGCTCGCCTCCGAGATGAGCGGCGTGTCGACCGTGCTGCCGGTAAAGCCGAGCTTTACCAGCGGATAGCTGGCGGGTACCCGCTCCGTACTCATCCGATCCTGATACTCCTGGGGTACTTCCAGGTGGATGGTGGAGTGGATGAAATCCCGGGCCAGCTGGGTCTTGGCATTGCTGAAGAACCAGGCCACTTCGCCCTGCTCGATCAGGCGGCCGTCACTGATGATGGCCACTTCGTCGCAGATCCCCTTCACCACGTCCATCTCGTGGGTGATGAGCAGTATGGTGAGCCCCAGCTTGACGTTGATCTCCTTGAGCAGGGTCAGGATCGAGCGGGTGGTCTGCGGGTCGAGGGCCGAGGTGGCCTCATCGCACAGCAGCACCTTGGGCGCCGGCGCGAGGGCCCGGGCGATGGCGACACGCTGTTTCTGGCCGCCGGAGAGCTCTGACGGATAGGCGTGGGCACGGGCTTCCAGCCCGACCAGCGCCAGCAACTCGGCGACCCGATGCTGGATCTTGTCCTTGCTCCAGCCTGCCAGTTCCAGCGGGAAGGCGATGTTGGCAGACACGGTGCGGGAGGAGAGCAGGTTGAAATGCTGGAAGATCATCCCGATCTGGCGGCGGGCCTGGGTCAGGTCCCGTTCGCTCAGGGTCACCAGATCCTGGCCATCGACGATGACCTGGCCCTCTGTCGGACGCTCCAGCAGGTTGACGCAACGAATGAGGGTGCTCTTGCCGGCGCCGGAGGCACCGATCACCCCGAAAATTTTGCCTTGGGGCACATGCAGGCTGACATCACGCAGGGCGTGCACGGCATCACTGCCTTTACCGTAGACTTTGTTGAGACCGATCAACTTAATCATGGGATTCTTCCGTGCTAACAGCCTTAAAGCACAGGGCGCTACAGGCGGGTGAATTGGGCAGAGGTTTCACTGGGTGACACTGCCATCATGGAGGATGATGCTAAGATGTCTGGATGGCCGTGTCAACGACCATTTATACATCTAGACGTCTAAAAAAGTGAGAAAAAGGATGCCCTTCCCGAGATGATGTTTTGTGGCGAAGAGGGGCTAAATATTGAATTCATGAATGTGGCTATCAATCCGAATTTAACATGGAAATCCTGGCTTGAATGTCATTTATATTGGATTTTGCACGACCTTTTTGTTCTGCTTCGTTTGAAGCACCTATGCACGCCCCGCCCTATCTTTTTACTTTTTGTTGCACAAATCGTTCCCGTTTCCTCGTCTATGGCACTTCTTGCCCGTTCATTTGATATAGCGCAAGGGGCAGCGCGATCCTGATTGGGGCACGAAAGATGGTTTTTTATACTGGGATGGACATCAGACAAGGAGGGCAGTGCGATGAGATTCCAACAGATCAAACAGTTGCTGCACTATCTGGAGCAGGTACATCACCAGCTTGGGCTCTGCTACGGGCGCTTGGCCGCTCAGGTGGACAGTGAACGCAGCCGGATGTTGCTGGTGTATTTGCAGGGGCGGGAAGACGCCGCCTGCGCTCACCTGCACGAGTATGGCAGCCAGCTGACCGAGGCGGTAAGGGAGACCTGGCTGGAGCAGGGGTTTAGCGAAGACATGTTGCCCGGCATTCGCCAGTTCGAGCTGCCAGCCACGGCCCAGACCCAGGATATCGTCACCCGGGTGTGTAGTTGGGAAGAGCAGCTGGTGGGCGAGCTCAATCATCTGGCCCGCGAGTGCCCGACCTCGGATACGGCGGCGCTGCTCGAGAATCTGGCCCGGCTGGAGCAGACCCGCCTGACCCGGTTGGTACACGGGGTGCATCGCCTGGACGATTTGTAAGGCCATATGAAAGAAGGGCCCGGCATGGCTGTCGGGCCCCTTGATTATGGGAGGTAGTCACAATGCCGAAGTGTTCAGCCCTGATGCTGCTCGGCGGCATAGAGGGCTGCCCCTATGATGCCTGCTTGGTTGAGGCTGGCCGCCGGGATGAGCGGCGCCCGGGTCTGGATGCGGTCGACAAACTTCTCCAGTTTGGCAGCGCTGCCGCCCCCCAGGATGAAGAGGTCGGGGGAGAACAGAAACTCGAGGCGGGCCAGATACTTGTTGAAGCGCTTTCCCCAGCGGTTCCAGGAGAGATCTTCGCGCTTGCGCACCGCATCCGAGCAGTAGTGCTCGGCGACCATGCCTTCCAGAACGAGATGACCCAGCTCGGTATTGGGCAGCAGGTGGCCGTTGACAAACACCGCCGTACCGATGCCGGTGCCTACCGTGATAAGGATGATCACCCCCTGGCGCTCCTTGCCTGCGCCAAATTTCATCTCGGCCAGACCGGCGGCATCGGCATCGTTCAGCACGTAGCAGGGCTGGCCGGTGACATCGCTGAACAGGTGAACGGCGTCGGTTTCTATCCAGCTCTTGTCGATGTTGGAGGCATTCTTGGCGATCCCGTGGTGGATGGTGGCGGGAAAACCGCACCCCACCGGCCCTTGCCAGTTGAAATGCTCCACCAGTGCCTTGAGGGTATGGGCAATGGCGGCCGGTGTGGCCGGTTGTGGCGTGGCAATGCGATGGCGCTCGCCGATCAGCTCGCCGGTTTTGGTATCGACCAGACAGCCCTTGATCCCCGAGCCGCCAATATCCACTCCCAACATATGCATCTGTGGTGTCCTTTTAATGTGCTGACCGTGACGGATCGGCAGAGCATGAAAAAACTGCGGCGTGCCGGCAAGGGGCAGATCGCTCAGGCGTGATCCGGCAAACCTTTTTCGATGCAGCGGATCAGCAAGCGAGTCTTTTTGCTCTCCTCTTCCCGACGGCCGGCCAGGGTTGCCAGCGCCCATTCGATATGCTCAGCCACCAGGGGCTTGGCCTCGGCAAGGGCCTGTTGCAGGGCGTCAATCACTTCCGCTGTGGCCGGCCCGTTGCCGAGTGCCACCGCCAGATTGCGGCGCCAGCGCTGGTAGCCGATGCGGCGAATGGGGCTCCCTTCAGTGTGCTTGAGAAACTCGCTCTCGCTCCAGCGCCACAGCTCAAGCAGGGGCGGGCGGTGCAGATTGGGTCGCGCACTGAAGTCAGGCTCCGGGCTGGCGTCCGCGTAGCGGTTCCAGGGGCAGATGAGTTGGCAGTCGTCACAGCCATAGATGCGGTTGCCCATCAGCGGCCTGAACTCTGGCGGGATGGGACCGTCATTTTCGATGGTGAGGTAGGAGATGCAGCGGCGGCCATCCACCACGTAAGGGGCGACAATGGCGCCGGTAGGGCAGATGTTGATGCAGGCCATGCACTTGCCGCACCGTTCCTTTTCGACCGGTTCGTCCAGCGGCAGCGGCAGGTTGAGCAAGAGCTCTCCCAGAAAGAAGAAGGAACCGGCCGACTCATTGAGCAGCAGCGAGTGCTTGCCCACCCAGCCGAGGCCGGCCTTGGCTGCCAGCGGCCGCTCCAGTACGGGGGCCGAATCGACGAAGGGGCGCCACTCGCCGATGGGGTCGGTTGTGGTTTGAAACAGCTCAGCGCAGCGCCGCTCGATGCGTTCCCCCAGCTGCTTGAGCCGGTTGCGCAGCACCTTGTGGTAGTCGCGCCCGAGGGCGTAGCGGCTGATGTAGCCGAGAGCCGGATCGCGCAGGGTGGCGGCGAAGCCCGCCTCGAAGGGGAGGTAGTTCATCCGCACCGACAGCACACGCCGGGTGCCCGGCAGCAGCTCGTGGGGGCGGGCCCGCATCATGCCGTGACGCGCCATATACTCCATGCTGCCGTGGTGGCCTGCATCCAGCCAAGCCTGCAGCCTGGGCTCTTCGATGGCGAGATCCGTATCCGTGATGCCTGCCTGGTCAAATCCTAGCTCGCGGGCCCAGAGCTTGATATCTTGAGCCAACTGCTCAAAGTCGGGGGCCGTCATCCCGCTGCATGCCTTAATGAATTGATCTGCAAGGCAAACAGGAGTGGATGCTCAGGCATCATCATGGGCCGGGCTGGGCCGGTTCGGGACAATGGATAAGCGTCGGGAGCCGTCATGGTACAGGTCATCGGGGATGCTGAATGCAAGAAAGAGGCGGACAGTCTATCACAGGGGCTGTGGCGGACCGAACAGATCCGCGCCCGTGAACAGGAGTGGGCCAGGCGTGAAGGGCAACCGCTCTATGCCCTGATGGAGCGGGCTGGTGCGGCCCTCTTTGCCCATGCAATCCGACACTGGCCCGAGCGTCGCAACTGGTGGATCTTCACCGGCCCCGGCAACAACGGCGGGGATGGCTATGTACTGGCTCGCCTCGCCCGCCAGCATGGGTTGGAGCCCGTGGTGATTGCCGCAAGGGAGCCCGTTCAGTTGAAGGGGGATGCCAGAGTGGCCGCCGAGGCCTGGCTGGCCTGCGGGGGAAAGGTCTGGCTGGCCGAAGACCCGGTGCTTGCCAGCCTTCCTCCCCCCGATCTGGTCATTGACGCCCTGCTGGGCACGGGTGTCAGTACACATCTCGCTCCGTTACTGACAAAGATCGTCGCAACAATCAATGGCTTGGGTGTGCCCGTGCTGGCTGTGGATCTGCCTTCCGGACTCAATGGCGATACGGGGCGCGCCATGGGGGCCGTGGTGCGCGCCACCTGCACCCTCACCTTTATCGGCATCAAGCAGGGCATGCTCACCGGGGATGGGGTCGACTGTGTCGGTCGGCTTGAATGCGATGAGCTTGGCGTTATGCCCGATGAGCGTGTGCCGCCTTCAGCCTGGCGGCTCGATTATCCGGCGCTCAAATCGCAACTGGTGCCGCGCTTGCGTTCGGCTCACAAGGGGATGAATGGCAAGGTGCTGCTGGTGGGCGGCAATCGCGCCATGCAGGGGGCCATCCTGCTGGCGGCCAGGGCCTGCCTGCGGACCGGCGCCGGATTGGTGCGAGTGTGTCAGCATCCGGTTCATCCGCCAGTCAGTCTATCCCAGCCAGAATTGATGGGAGGCGATGAGGCGGATGACGGGGGCTGGGCATCGGTGCGTGTCATAGGGCCTGGCCTCGGGCTGGATGAGTGGGCTCGCACCCGGTTCGAGCAGGCATTGACCAGCAAAATTCCTCTGGTTTTAGACGCTGATGGATTGAATTGGCTGGCGCAAGCTCCTCGTCATCAGGATAATTGGGTACTTACTCCCCACCCTGGCGAGGCCGCTCGGCTGCTGGGGTGTTCCATCGCCGAGATTGAATCCGACCGGTTTGCCGCAGTGCGCGCCTTGCAGCAGCGTTACGGCGGCGTTGTGCTGCTCAAGGGGGCCGGTACCCTGATTGCCGATGACGAGGGGATCGCGCTCTGTTGCGAGGGCAATCCCGGCATGGCAAGTGGCGGCATGGGCGATCTGTTATCTGGTATAATCGCCGCCCTTTTGGCTCAGGGCTGGTCCGCCACCATGGCTGCCCGGCTGGGGGCCGTGCTCCACGGAGAGGCTGCCGATCTGGCCGCCGCTGACGGAGAGCGGGGCATGCTGGCGTCCGATCTGTTGCCCTGGATCCGCAAACTGGTTAATCCCGACACCATTACAAGTTAAAGAAGAACATGGCAAAACAGTTGATGATGACACTGCCGGACGAGGCAGCAACAGTGGCTCTGGGTGGCCGTCTGGCACAGGCCTGTCAGCAGGCGACCACGGTGTTTTTGCATGGCGCCCTGGGGGCCGGTAAAACGACCCTGACCCGGGGCTGGGTACAGGGGCTGGGCCATCAGGGCAAGGTAAAGAGTCCGACTTATACCCTGGTCGAACCCTATGAGCTGGATGGCTGGCAGGTCTACCACTTCGATCTCTACCGTCTGGCCGATCCCGAAGAGCTGGAGTTCATGGGGATCCGCGACTACTTCTCTGCCAACACCCTCTGTTTGGTGGAGTGGTCCGAGAAGGGGGAGGGCTGGCTGCCGGCACCCGACCTCGAAATCACCCTCACCTATGTAGGCGAGCAGCGCGAGGCCCTGATTGAGGCACGCACTGCTATTGGCGAAGCCATTCTGGAACGGTTGTCATCTACGTGCGCTTGATCCTTCTTATTGCTTTCTCCTTGATGGCCTTACCCTCCTGGGCGAATCAGCTCAAGAGCGTGCGGATCTGGCCATCACCGGACAACACCCGGGTGGTGCTCGACATGAGCAGCGCCCCCAATTACAACTACTTCACCCTGACCGGTCCGGATCGCCTGGTGATCGACCTGAAAGGGGCGAACGTGGCCACCAACCTGGCTCGCGTCGAGAACAACAGTGAACTGGTGCGCAAGGTGCGCCAGAGCACGCCCCAGGAGAAGGGCGACCTGCGGCTGGTGCTGGACCTGAGTTCAGCCATCAAGCCGGTGGTGTTCCCGCTGGCCCCGGCCGGCCCCTATGGGCATCGGCTGGTGATCGACTTGCCCTATGAAGAGAAGCGCTCGGCCGCCGCCGTGCGATCGGCGCCGGTGGGCGGCAAGGGCAAGGGGGTGGTGATTGCCATCGACCCGGGTCATGGCGGGGAAGACCCTGGCTCCATCGGCCCGCGTCGCACCTACGAGAAGCGGGTGACCCTGGCGGTTTCCCAGAAGCTGGCGGTTCTCATCGACCGTGAGCCCGGGATGCGTGCCATCCTGACCCGCCGTGGTGACTACTTCGTCGATCTGAACAAGCGCTCCGAAATCGCCCGCAAGGCGAAGGCTGATCTGCTGGTGTCCGTTCATGCCGACAGCTTCCATAACTCCACGCCACGTGGTGCTTCCGTCTGGGTATTGTCGACCAACCGCGCCAACCGCGAGATGGGCAGCTGGCTGGAGAAGCAGGAGAAGCAGGGCGAACTGCTTGGCGGGGTCGGCAAGGTATTGGCCGAATCCGATCCCAACCCCTATCTGGCACAGACCTTCCTCGACCTCTCGATGGACAAGTCCCGTGCCGAGGGCTATGACGTCAGCCGCCAGATCCTGCGCTCGATGGGTAAGGTCGCGAGGCTGCACAAGAAGGCGCCGGAACACGCCAGCCTGGCGGTGCTCAAGGCGCCGGACATTCCCTCCGTGCTGGTGGAGACGGGGTTCATCTCCAACCACGCCGAAGAGAAGTTGCTGGCCACCTCCAGCTATCAGGATCAGCTGGCTCGCGCCATCTTCGAGGGGATCCGCAATTATTACCGCGCCCACCCGACCAAGGGGGCCATGCTGACCGGCAAGAGCGTGGCGAGCCAGCCAGCTGCGGCGCCCAGACAGGTGGCCGCGAGCAAACCGGCTCCCCAACCCCAAGTGACCAACCGGATGCCGGCGACTGTGCGTGACAGTGGTGCACCGGTCAGCAGCGTGGGCAGCGCCTCCGGCGCCGGGGTGATCAAACCCTACTCGGCGACCACCAGTGCCGGGGTCAACGACAAGTCGAAGATGATCCGCCACGTGGTCACCCGCGGCCAGAGCCTCTCTCGCCTTGCCGAACGGTACGGGGTGAGCCAGGCCCGTCTGGTGGAGATCAACAAATTGAAATCGCGGGAAATCCAGATAGGGCAGGTGCTCTACATTCCCAAAAAATAAAGCAGGAGCCAGCGATGCCAATCCGTATATTGCCTCCGATTCTGGCTAACCAGATTGCCGCAGGGGAGGTGGTGGAGCGGCCCTCTTCCGTCGTCAAGGAGCTGGTGGAAAACAGCCTGGATGCGGGCGCTGACCGGGTCGAAATCGATATCGACAAGGGGGGCGCCAAGCTGATCCGTATTCGTGACAACGGCTGCGGAGTTGCCCGGGATGAACTGGTGCTGGCGCTGTCGCGCCACGCCACCTCCAAGGTCGCGACCCTGGACGATCTGGAAGGGATCAACAGCCTGGGATTTCGCGGCGAGGCGCTCGCTTCCATCAGCTCGGTTTCCCGGTTGACCTTCACCTCCCGCACTCAGGAACAGTCCGAAGCCTGGCAAGCCCAGGCCGAGGGGCGCGAGATGAGCGTCACCGTCAAGCCAGCGGCCCATCCGGTGGGTACGACAGTGGAGGTGGTGGATCTCTTCTTCAACACCCCGGCGCGGCGCAAGTTCATGCGCAGCGAAAAGACCGAGTTCGCTCATATCGACGAGCTGGTGCGCCGCATCGCGCTCTCCCGCTTCGACGTCACCCTGATCCTGCGCCACAACGGCAAGGTGGTACGCCAGTACAAGGCTGCCAATACGGTGCCGGAGCAGGAGCGCCGCCTTGCCGCCGTCTGTGGCACGCCCTTTATGCATCATGCGCTGGCGGTGGAGAGCGAACACAGCGACGTGCGGCTGTGGGGCTGGCTGGCCACTCCGCAAGGGGCCAGGCCGCAAAATGATCTGCAATACACCTACGTCAATGGCCGCATGATGCGCGACAAGCTCATCAATCACGCCATCCGTCAGGCCTATGACGAGCTGTTGCCCGCCGATCGCTTCGCCGCCTATGTGCTCTATATCGAGCTGGATCCCCGTCAGGTGGATGTGAATGTCCACCCCGCCAAGCACGAGGTGCGCTTTCATCAGGCCCGCCTCATCCACGACTTCATCTTCCAGGCGCTCTTTACCGCACTGCGCCGTGAAGGGGCTGGTACCGCCACCGATGAGCCGCTGGCCGAAACCCTGGTGGAACTGCCGGTCAGTCCGCAGATCGAATATCCCGGGCAGGCGCCTCGTCCCGAATGGTATGGCGCCGAGCACAACTACCGGGCGCCGGCTCAGGTGCGAGAAGGAGGATCGGGAAGCGCAGGTGCAGGGCGCGCCGGCAGCTACCAGCCACCCGAGCCCCCGAGCCGCGAGGCGATGCGGGGCATGGGAGCGCTGTTCACCACCTTGCCCATCGCCGAATCGGCACAAGTTGCGACAAACGCCCCTGCTGACGCTCCCAGGCCACCCGCACAACAGGGTTGCCGGGCGCTTACTCTGGTGGAGCAGGCCTATCTGCTGATGGAGCGGGATGGCCAGCTGGCACTGTTGTCGCTGGTGCGGGCCGAACGCCTGCTGCTGCGTCACTGGCTGCTGGAGACCTGGGGCCAGGGGCTGGCGGCCCAGCCACTGTTGTTGCCAGTCTCCTTCAAGTTGCCCAAAAACCTGATTACCCTGGTGGAGGTGCAGGAGCGTTTGCTCAAACGGATGGGGCTGGAGTTGAAAAGCGGTGGGCGCGACACCATGATCCTGACTCGGGTGCCCGCCTTGCTGCGTCAGACCGACCTGGTGCGGCTGTTACCCGAATTGCTGCAAATCATCGAGGGCGGATCTGACAGTGATGCCGGCCAGCAGGCTGAAGTATTATGCCAATGGCTGGTGGAGCAGGGGATAAGCCGCGAGAAAGTATACGATTTTTCAACTGCCAGTCGGTTGCTGACGGAACTTGTGGCCGATCACGCTGACCAACTGGCAGACGTTCGCATGGTGCGCCCGCTCTCGCTGGCGACCGTGCTGGAGGAGTTCAAGCATGGCGAGTGACTTGCCGACTGCAATTTTTTTGATGGGGCCGACGGCCTCCGGCAAGACGGATCTCGCCATCGAACTGTGTCAGGCGCTGCCCTGCGACATCATCAGCGTCGATTCGGCCCTGATCTATCGCGGTATGGATATCGGCACCGCCAAGCCGACCCCGGCCGAGCTGGCGCTGGCGCCTCACCGGCTGATCGACATCCTGGATCCGGCCCTGAGCTACTCGGCGGCGGATTTTTGCAAGGATGCTCTGCGGGAAATGAAAGAGATCGCCGATCGCGGCCGCATTCCGCTGCTGGTGGGCGGTACCATGCTCTATTTCAAGGCGTTGCTGGAGGGGCTGTCACCCCTGCCTTCCGCCGATCCGGCCATTCGCGCCGGCATTGAAGAAGAGGCGGCACGCCTCGGCTGGCAGGCGTTGCACGACGAGCTGGTGCGCATCGACCCGGTAGCTGGTGCCCGCATTCATCCCAACGACCCGCAGCGGCTCAGCCGGGCGCTCGAGGTCTACCGCATCAGCGGCAAGACGCTCACCGAATTGACCCAGGTACAGGGAGAGGGGCTGCCCTATCGGGTACAGCAGTTTGCTATTGCGCCGAGCGATCGCGCCGTGCTGCATCAGCGTATCGAACAGCGCTTCGACAAGATGCTGCAAGGGGGCTTCGAGCGGGAGGTGAGGGCCCTGATGGCCCGCGGCGATCTGACCCCGGATCTGCCCTCCATTCGCTGCGTCGGATATCGCCAAATGTGGGACTATCTGAACGGCGAGATAGAGTATGATGAGATGCGTTATCGTGGCATCGTTGCCACCCGCCAATTGGCAAAACGACAGATGACCTGGTTGCGCGGTTGGCCCGATGTGACCTGGTTGGAATCTGGTGAGTCTGGCAATCTGGAACGCGTGCTTGCTCGCGCTGGTGTGGCTTGACACTCCCTGTATAATCAGGTTGTTATATTGAGATTCGATGTTTAAAAACAACAAACTATAAGGAAAAGAAAAATGGCTAAGGGGCAATCTCTCCAAGACCCGTTTTTGAATGCGCTGCGCCGTGAGCGTATTCCTGTTTCTATCTATTTGGTGAACGGCATCAAACTGCAAGGTCAGATCGAGTCTTTCGATCAGTTTGTCATCCTGCTGAAGAACACCGTGAGCCAGATGGTTTACAAGCACGCCATCTCCACCGTGGTGCCGGCCCGTGCCGTCAACCATCACCAGCCAGCTCCCAACGGCGGTGCTGATGAACAGGGTGACGCCGAGGCGTGATATCCCGGGACGAGTCCACTCGTCAACTCAGATTCATCATGATTCCTGTTAAGGAGCAAGCGCTTGTTTGACCGTTATGAAGCTGGCGAACAGGCCGTTCTGGTGCATGTCAACTTCAGTGATGAGGGTGAACGGGAGGATCTGGAAGAGCTCAAGATGTTGGTGAGCTCTGCCGGAGTCAATGCGCTGGCGGTGATCACCACCAGTCGCAGTGCCCCCAGTGCCAAATTTTTTGTCGGCAGTGGCAAGGCTGAAGAGATCGCATCCCAGGTCCAGATGCTGGACGCCGACGTGGTGATCTTCAACCATGCCCTGACCCCTGCCCAGGAGCGCAACCTGGAGCGTCTGTTCCAGTGCCGGGTGGTGGATAGAACCGGCCTGATCCTCGATATCTTTGCCCAGCGGGCCCGAACCCACGAAGGTAAACTGCAGGTCGAACTGGCTCAGTTACGCCATCTTTCTACTCGCCTGGTGCGAGGCTGGACCCACCTTGAGCGTCAAAAAGGGGGGATCGGTCTGCGTGGTCCGGGGGAAACCCAGCTTGAAACCGACCGACGTCTGCTGCGTGAACGCATCAAGGCGATTTTGCGTCGGCTTGAAAAGGTAGCCAAGCAGCGGGAACAGGGGCGCCGCGCCCGCAATCGCAATGAAGTACCGACAGTATCCCTGGTTGGTTATACCAACGCCGGAAAGTCTACTTTGTTCAACCAACTTACAGCTGCCAGCGTGTATGCTGCCGACCAACTGTTCGCAACCCTGGACCCCACTCTGCGTAAACTGGTGATCCGGGATGTGGGTGATGTGATTTTGGCAGATACTGTTGGATTTATTCGGCACTTGCCCCATGATCTGGTCGCTGCCTTCAAGGCAACCTTGCAGGAGACCCGCGAAGCGGATCTGTTGCTGCATGTGGTGGACTGTGCCGATGAGCAGATGCAGGAGAATATCGACTCCGTGCAGCTGGTGCTGGCCGAGATCGAAGCAGACGACCGTCCCCAACTGATGATCTGCAACAAGATCGACAAGCTGGCGGACCGTCCGGCTGGCCTGGAGCGGGATGAAGAAGGACGCCCGTTGCGCGTCTGGCTGTCTGCCCAAACCGGTGAAGGGTGTGAATATCTGTTTCAGGCCCTGACCGAGCTGCTGGCTGGCTCCATGGTGCATCACACCCTGCAGTTGCCGCCTTCTGCCGCGAGATTGCGCAGTGCGCTCTATCAGTTGAAAGGGATTGAGCAGGAAGGTTTTAGCGAGGAGGGGGATTTTGTGCTGGAAGTCCGCTTGCAAGTGGCCGACTGGAACCGCCTCGTGAAACAGGAAGGTGAGAGTTTACAACGCTTTATCAGACATTGATTCGTCGGTGAATGCTGACAGGCTTCATCAACGATGAGGGTTCGATAGAGATGATATCCATCCGCAAGTATTAATGGAGACGCTGATGGCTTGGAATGAGCCTGGTAACAACGGCAAAGACCGTGACCCTTGGGGGAACAACGGCAAGAATCAGGGGCCCCCTGATCTGGATGAAATGCTGCGCAAGGTGAGTCGCCGTTTCGGTGGCCTGCTGGGTGGCGGCAAGTCTGGCGGCGATGTGGGCCGCTTTGGTATTTCCATCGCGCTGGTGGTCGCCGTGGTGGTGTGGGTCGTCAGCGGCTTCTACACCATTCGTGAAGCCGAGCGCGGTGCCGTGCTGCGCTTTGGCAAGTTTTCCCACATTGTCGAGCCGGGCCTGCGCTGGAAGCCGACCTTTATCGATCAGGTGATCCCGGTGGACGTCGAGTCCGTTCGCTCCCTGCCGGCTTCCGGTTTCATGCTGACCCAGGATGAGAACGTGGTGCGGGTCGAGATGGACGTGCAATACCGTGTCGTCAATCCCGAGCAGTACCTGTTCAGTGTGACCAATGCCGACGAGAGCCTGAGCCAGGCGACCGACAGCGCCCTGCGCTACGTGGTGGGCCACACCAAGATGGATGACGTACTGACCACTGGTCGGGAAAAGGTCCGTCAGGAAACCTGGGAAGTGATCGATGGCATCATCGAGCCTTACCAGATGGGTCTGCAGATCGTGGACGTCAACTTCCTGCCGGCTCGTCCGCCGGAAGAGGTGAAGGATGCGTTTGATGACGCTATCGCCGCCCAGGAAGATGAACAGCGCTTCATCCGTGAAGCGGAAGCCTATGCCCGTGAAGTGGAACCCAAGGCCCGTGGCCAGGTGAAGCGTCTGGAGCAGGAGGCCGAAGCCTACAAGTCCCAGATTGTGCTGAAGGCCCAGGGTGAGGTTGCTCGCTTCAACGAGCTGCTGCCCCAGTATCAGGCTGCGCCCGAGCTGACCCGTAACCGTATCTATCTGGAAACCATGGAAGAGCTGTACCAGCAAGCCAACAAGGTGCTGGTCGACATGCCTGCTGGCAACAACAGCATGATCTACCTGCCGCTCGACAAGCTGTCTGGCAAGCCGAACGTGGCTCAGCCACAGCGCTCGACCGTGGCTCCGACCGTAGAGCCGGCGCCGGTTTCCAACGAGGGGGCCAACTCCACTCCGATGCCGCTGCGTAGCGGTGACCGCTTCAGCTCAGGGAGAAACTGATAGATGAAAAAGCTAGCTATTGGTGCAATCGCTGTCGCGGCCATGGTCTGCTTCTCCTCTGTCTTTATCGTTGATGAAGGTCAGAAGGGGATCGTGGTGCAGTTTGGCAAGGTGAAGCGGGTTGATTCCGGCGAGCCGCGCCTCTATGAGCCGGGCCTGCACTTCAAGGTGCCGCTCATCGACCAGGTTCGCAAGATGGATGCCCGTATCCAGACCATCGACAGCCAGGCCGACCGCTTCGTCACCTCCGAGAAGAAAGACCTCATCATCGACTCCTACGTGAAGTGGAAGATCGAGGACTTCTCCAAGTACTACTTGGCGACCGGTGGTGGCAACAAACTGCAGGCCGAAGACCTGCTCAAGCGCAAGATCAACAACGGTCTGCGTTCCGAGATCGGTAACCGCACCATCAAGGACATCGTCTCCGGCGAGCGTAGTACTGTGATGGAAGATGCCCTGAAGAAGATGGCGCGCTCCTCCGAGCTCGGCATCAAGGTAGTGGATGTGCGGATCAAGCAGATCAACCTGCCGGTGGAAGTCTCCAACTCCATCTACCAGCGGATGCGCGCCGAGCGTACCGCGGTGGCCCGTGAGCATCGCTCCCAGGGTCGTGAGAAGGCGGAGATCCTGCGTGCCGACATCGACCGCAAGGTGACCGTGATGATCGCCGATGCCGAGAGTAATGCCCGTCAGCTGCGTGGTGAAGGGGATGCCGAGGCCGCCAAGATCTATGCCGACAGCTACAAGAAAGACCCCGAGTTTTTCAGCTTCGTGCGCAGTATGGAGGCCTATCGCAAGAGCTTCTCCGGTGGCAATGAGCTGATGGTGCTCAAGCCGGACAGCGAGTTCTTCCGTTACCTCAAGTCGCCTAACGGCAACAAGTAAGCCGTTGGGAAAAGTGGTTGCAAAGGGTCTGCATTGTCAGACCCTTTTCTTTTTCTTGGGGGCTGGCCACAGTGGTGCCGGCAGAAGAGGGGAGTAGAAGAGAACAAGATGCTGACATCTGTACTGATGGGATTGGGCTTGTTGCTGCTGTTTGAAGGGCTGGGTCCGCTGCTGATGCCAAGAGCCTGGCAGCAGATGCTGCGCCTGCTGAGCGAGCAGCCACCCGAGCAGTTGCGCCGCATCGGCGGCTCTCTGGTGGTGGCCGGAGGCGTGATCCTCTGGATGCTTGCGCGTTAAGCCACTCGATACGAATCAGAAAATAAAAAAGAGGCCGTTTGGCCTCTTTTCGTGTGTGGTTGAGCCTTGACTCAGGCGCTGCGCTGCACCGCCATATGTGCCAAGGTTTCCAGTGCCTGCTTGTGCTGGGAGTCCGGCAGAATGGCGAGAGCGGCGATGGCTTTGTCGGCCTCCTCGCGAGCCCGCATGCGGGAGTACTCCAGGGCGCCGGTGCGCTCGAGGATGGCCAGGATCTGATCGAGATGCTCCATGCCATTGCGATGCTCGATGGCATCGCGCACCAGTTGGCGCTCTTGCGGCGTACCCACTTCCATGGCCCGCAACAGCGGCAGGGTCGGTTTGCCTTCGGCCAGATCGTCCCCCACGTTTTTGCCCATGTCGTCGCTCTGGGAGCAGTAGTCCATCACATCGTCGATGATCTGGAAGGCGGTACCCAGATACATACCGTAGTCGGTCATGGCTTGCTCGATCGGCTCAGGCTGATGGGTCAGCACGGCGGCGAGGCGGGTGGCGGCCTCAAACAGTTTGGCGGTCTTGCAATAGATGACCGTCATGTAGCTCTCTTCGGTAGTGTCGGGATCGTTGCAGTTCATCAGCTGCAACACTTCCCCTTCGGCGATGGTGTTGGTGGCATCCGACAGGATCTCCATCACCCGCAGGTTGGAGAGCTCGCTCATCATCTGGAAGGAGCGACTGTAGAGGTAGTCGCCAACCAGGACGCTTGCAGCATTGCCAAACAGGGCGTTGGCGGTTTCCCGGCCGCGGCGCAGATCGGATTCGTCGACCACGTCGTCGTGCAGCAGGGTTGAGGTGTGAATGAATTCGATGATGGCGGCCAGTTTCAGGTGATCTTCACCCTCGTAGCCCAGCGCACGGGCTGCCATGACGGTCAGCATGGGGCGCATCCGTTTGCCGCCGGCGCTGACAATATAGAAACCCAGCTGATTGATCAGACTAACGTCGGACTGAAGTCGAGCCAGGATCAGTTCATTGACCGCCGTCATGTCGGCGGCACAGAGCGCACGGATAGTCTGTTGGTCCATAAGTCTCGTAACGTGACGGCAGCAATAACTGCGATTTTTAGTAATGGCGGGGATTCTACACGATTTCACAATGGGTTACAGTTAAGCGTTTATCCACGGCGGCAGATATGCGCACAAAATAAACTTTTTGCTAAATTGGCCTTGCCTGAGCAGATCGATTTGCGTAGAATGCCCGCCCATTGTTATAGGTTTTTGCGCATGTCTGGCCTTGAGCAAAAGACATGCCTTTACGGAGTTAATCAAATGTACGCGGTATTCCAAAGCGGCGGAAAACAACACCGTGTGGCCGAAGGTCAAATCGTTCGTCTGGAAAAGCTGAACGTTGAGACTGGCGCTACCATCGACTTCAACGAAGTGCTGATGGTTGCTGCAGGCGACACTTTTAAAGTAGGTGCTCCTTTCGTTGAAGGTGGCAAGGTTGTAGCTGAAGTTGTGGCTCACGGCCGTGGCGAGAAAGTGACTATCGTCAAGTTCCGTCGTCGTAAGCACCACCGTAAGCAAGCGGGCCACCGTCAGTGGTTCACTGAAGTCAAAATCACTGGCATCAGCGCTTAATTAGAGGAGTCCGATAGATGGCACACAAAAAAGCTGGCGGTTCATCCCGCAACGGTCGCGATTCTGAAGCTAAACGCCTGGGCGTGAAGCGTTTCGGCGGCGAAACAGTTCTGGCTGGCAGCATCATCGTTCGTCAGCGCGGCACCAAGTTCCACGCTGGTGAGAACGTTGGTCTGGGCAAGGACCACACCCTGTTCGCTACCGCGAACGGCAAGGTGCAGTTCGAAGTCAAAGGTCCGCTGAACCGTAAGTACGTTAGCATCGTTGCTGAGTAATTACGGACCGCAAGGATCCGAAGCCCCGCCAACAGGCGGGGCTTTTGTTTTTCTGACGTCTTTTTGATGTTTTTGACGAAAAAACGGAACGCAGCCGACCCCGGTTCTGCAGGGCATGATTGGCAAGATGCGTATCGCCTGCAGGGGTCTGTACCACTATAATTGCGTATCGGTTTTTCGAATTAAGGTGACGGTTACCTATGAAGTTTGTTGATGAAGTCCAGATTCGAGTCGATGCCGGTGACGGTGGTAACGGTTGTGTAAGCTTTCGCCGTGAAAAATACATCCCGAACGGTGGCCCGGATGGTGGTGACGGTGGTGATGGTGGCGACGTTTACTTGATCGCCGACGAGAACCTCAACACCCTGATCGACTATCGCTTCGAGCGTTTCCATGCCGCCGAGCGTGGCGAGAATGGCCAGAGCGCCAACTGTACTGGTCGCCGCGGCAAGGACAAGATCCTGCGCGTGCCAGTCGGTACCCGCGCTACCGACGAAGACACCGGCGAGCTGCTGGGTGATCTGACTCACCACGAGCAGAAGCTGCTGGTCGCCAAGGGCGGTTTCCACGGTCTTGGCAACACCCGTTTCAAGAGCTCGGTCAACCGTGCGCCGCGCCAGAAGAGCAACGGCACCCCGGGTGAAGTGCGCACCCTGAAGTTGGAGCTGCTGCTGCTGGCCGACGTCGGCATGCTGGGTCTGCCCAATGCCGGCAAATCCACCTTTATCCGCGCCGTTTCCGCCGCTCGTCCGAAAGTGGCCGACTACCCCTTTACCACCCTGGTGCCAAACCTGGGCGTGGTGCGTGGCGAGAACTCCCGTTCCTTCGTGATTGCCGACATTCCGGGCCTCATCGAAGGGGCTGCCGAAGGTGCTGGCCTCGGTATCCGCTTCCTCAAGCACCTCGAGCGTTGCCGCGTGCTGATCCACCTGGTGGATATCTGCCCCATCGATGGTTCCGATCCGGCTGAAAATGCCGTGACCATCGTCCGCGAGCTTGAGAAGTACAGCCCCGAGCTGGCGAGCAAGCCGCGTTGGCTGGTGTTCAACAAGATGGACCTGATCCTGGAAGAAGAGGCTCAGGAAGTGATGGATCGGGTCAAGGCTGCCCTGAACCATGAAGGGCCCGTCTACGCCATCACCGCCATCAGCAAGGAAGGGACCAAGAAGGTCTGCTATGACATCCTGGATTTGCTGGACACCATGCCCCGTCAGCTGGAAGCCGATGCGAAAGAAGCCATCGAGAAGGTTGAGTTCAAGTGGGATGACTACCACAAGAACCAGCTGGCCAAGGCCGAAGCCGAGGCGCTGGCCGCGTCCATGGCCTTCGACGAAGGGCTCGACGATGATGACTGGGATGAAGATGACGACGATGGCGTCGAAGTCATTTATGTCCGTGACTGAATCCCGTCACTGGCATTGAAGACCGGAGCCTGCGAAGGCTCCGGTTTTTTTATGCCTGTCAGTCGGATCAATAGATATATTTGTGATGCTGCTTATTGCCTGTGATGGCCAACCGATTATACTGCCCACCTGAATTAACAGTAATGAAACAATCTACTGGTGATGTCGAATGAATCGATATGCGCTTCTGTAACGGGTTGTTTTGATGGATGGTTTTCCTGTAAAAATATTTATGCGCAGATTTATCCATAAAAAGGTTGTTTGTGCATTTTTTTAGAGTATTCTTGCGCCCGTTTTGCCGGGTTATGCGTGAGTATGCAGGTTGACCAGGCTAAGGAAAGTAACGTTAAGGTTGTCACATCATGTTGGAAAAGAGTCTGGAAGCACCGGCGGTCAACACCCGCCGCAACTTGTTGATGTTTTTGATCCCGTCCCTCATCGGGATCCTGCTGTTCATGACGCCGGTCGTCTATGAAGGCAATGTCACCATCCCGGTCGCCGTGCTGGCGAAGCTGGTTCAGCTGGTCTTTGCCGACTATCTGGTCGCCATGGTCAGCGCCGTGATCACCACCACCATGCTGATGACGATCATCGCCTGGTTGTTCAAACCGGCCATCCTGGTTCGTCGTCCTTTCCTTAACAGTCTGTTCAATGTCTCCCCCTTCTGGGCCTGCGTGCGGGTGCTGGGTGGCATCTTCGTCTTGCTGACCTTCTTCCAGATGGGGCCTGAGGTGCTCTACTCGGGCGCCACCGGCGGGCTGGTGTTGCACGATCTGCTGCCGGTACTGTTCTCCGTGTTCATCTTTGCCGGCCTGCTGCTGCCCCTGCTGCTCGATTTCGGTCTGCTGGAGTTCGTCGGTACCATGATGACCCGCATCATGCGTCCCGTGTTCCGTCTGCCGGGTCGTTCCGCCGTTGACTGCTTCGCCTCCTGGCTGGGGGATGGCAGCGTCGGCATTCTGCTGACCAGCAAGCAATATGAAGGCAAGTTCTATACCCAGCGTGAAGCTGCCGTGATCGGCACCACCTTCTCTGCGGTTTCCATCACTTTCTGCTTGGTGGTGATCTCCCAGGTGAAGCTGGAGCACATGTTCGTGCCCTTCTACCTGACCGTCTGCCTGGCCGGGGTGGTGGCCGCCATCGTAGTACCGCGTCTGCCGCCGCTCTCCTGGAAGAAGGATGTCTACGCCGATGGCTCTCCCCTATGCCGCAAGCAGGAGGTGGTACCGCATCGCCACAGCGTACTGAGCTACGGTTACGAGCGGGCGCTGACCAAGGCCGAGAGCGTGAGCGATCTAGGGGCAGTGGCGCGGGAAGGGGTGAAGAATGCACTGGATATGGTGTTTGGCGTGCTGCCCGTGGTGATGGCCATCGGTACTTGTGCCCTGATGCTGGCCGAGCACACTCCCATCTTCAACTGGCTGGGGGCTCCCTTTGTTCCCTTGCTGGAGTTGCTGCAACTGCCGGAGGCCGAGGCGGCCTCCAAGACCATCATGGTTGGCTTTGCCGACATGTTCATCCCGGCGGTGCTGGCTTCCACCATCGAAAGCGAGATGACACGCTTCGTCATCGCCGCCATGTCGGTGACCCAGCTCATCTATATGTCGGAAGTGGGCGCCCTGCTGCTGGGCAGCAAGATCCCGGTCAAGCTGTGGGAGTTGTTCGTCATCTTCCTGCTGCGCACCCTGGTGACCCTGCCAGTCATCGCCGGTGTGGCGCACCTGCTGTTCTAAAACAGCCATTGCGGACTAAAAACGGTCAACTTCGGTTGGCCGTTTTTTTATGGTCAACATTAGACCAAAGTGAATCTTCTCAAAAATTCATGGTTACATTAATGTAACAAATTGAACCCGTGCCAGCCGAGCAGTAGGCAATTCCAACCCATGTGGCCAGGAGTCACCCATGACCTCACTGCTCAGCTACCGGACCGGTCCCTGTGACCAACCTCTGTTATCCCAGACCATTGGCACTTATCTGCAAGAGATAGCCGAACGCTTTCCCGACCGCCCCGCCGTGGTAGTGCGCCACCAGCAGATCCGCTGGAGCTACCGCGAATATCTGGCCCGGATCGACAGACTGGCAAAGGGGTTGCTCGCACTCGGGATCAAGCCGGGTGACAGGGTCGGCATCTGGTCACCGAACAACATAGAGTGGTGCCTGGTGCAGTTTGCCACCGTTCGCATCGGCGCCATCATGGTTTGCATCAATCCCGCCTATCGCAGTTACGAGCTGGAGTTTGCCATCAACAACGTGGGTTGCCGTGCCCTCATCTGTGCCAGCGCCTTCAAGGGAAGCGATTACCTCGCCATGTTGAACGAGTTGGCCCCCGAACTGGCCGGCAGTACGCCGGGACGGCTCGCCGCCGCCCGTCTGCCAACCCTGGAGATGGTGATCCGGCTCGGGGAGGAGATGACCCCCGGCATGCTGAATTTTGATGCCGTGAAGGCCCTGGGGGAGGGAGTGGATCCCGCTGTGCTGGCTCGGGTGGGTGCTAGCCTCAAGCCGGAGGATGCCATCAATATCCAGTTCACCTCGGGCACCACGGGCAACCCCAAGGGGGCCACCTTGAGCCATCGCAACATTCTCAACAATGCGCGACTGGTGGCGAGCGGCATGGCGTTCAGCGAGCAGGACAAGCTCTGTATCCCGGTTCCGCTCTACCACTGCTTTGGCATGGTGCTTGGCAATCTGGTCTGCATCAGCGTGGGGGCCTGCGCCCTGTTTCCGTCGGAGGCCTTCGACCCGGTGGCAACCCTGCAGATGGTGAGCGAGGAGCGTTGCACCGCCCTGCACGGGGTGCCGACCATGTTCATCGCCGAGCTGGAGCTGCCACAGTTCGCCAGCTTCGATTTCTCCTCCCTGCGCACCGGCATCATGGCCGGGGCCATCTGCCCCGAACCCCTGATGCGCAAGGTTCAGAGTCTGATGCACATGACCGAGGTAACCATTGCCTATGGCCAGACCGAGTGCAGTCCGATCAATCACATGACCGCCATCGATGCGCCGCTGGACAAGCGGGTGACCACGGTGGGCCGTGCCCTCGCCCACACCGAGATCAAGCTGCTCGATGCGAGCGGCGAGACGGTCCCCATCGGTGAGAAGGGGGAGATCTGCTGTCGCGGCCATGGGGTGATGCAGGGCTATTGGCAGGATCCGGCCAAGACGGCACAGACCATAGATGATGATGGCTGGCTCCACTCCGGGGACATCGGCATCATGGATGAAGAGGGGTATGTCCAGATCGTTGGGCGCATCAAGGATCTGATCATCCGTGGTGGCGAGAACATCTATCCACGGGAGATCGAGGAGCGCCTCTACGAGCACCCGGCGGTGCAGGATGCGGCCGTGTTTGGCGTTGACAGCGAACGCTACGGCGAGGAGGTGTGTGCCTGGGTCAAGCTCAGGCCGGATCAGGTGGCGAGCGAGGAGGAGATCAAGCACTTCCTCTCGGCCCGCATCGCCTATTTCAAGGTGCCGCGTTATATCCGCTTCGTGGAAGAGTACCCCATGACGGTGACCGGCAAGCTGCAGAAATTCAGGATGCGGGAGATGATGACGGCCGAGCTGACTCGCCAGTATGTCGAGGCTGGCGGCTGATACGATCTGCCAAGAGAAGAGGGGCCCGCGGGCCCCTTTTCAATGTCGTGGTGGCAACTAGCTGGCCAGCAGTATCTCCTGATCCACTTCGTCCAGCTGTTCCGGGGTCAGGAAGCGCTTGGCATAGTCGCGCCAGATACCGCTGCTGACGAACAGGGTAAACAGGGCCGGATCGATATGCTGTTCTCGCACCATGTTCTGCATGATGGCCAGGGACTGGGAGACCGTCTTGCCCGATTTGTAGGGGCGATCGCTTGCGGTCAGCGCCTCGAAGATGTCGGCGATGGCCATGATGCGGGCCGGGATGCTCATCTGTTCCCCCAGCAACTGGCGCGGGTATCCCTTGCCATCCATCCGCTCATGATGGCCGCCGGCAATTTCCGGTACGCTGCGCAGATGGCGCGGGAAGGGGAGGTGCTCCAGCATGCGGATGGTCTGGATGATGTGCTCGTTGATCTTGTAGCGTTCCTCCTCGGTGAGGGTGCCGCGGCCGATGGCCAGGTTGTAGCGCTCCCCGCGGTTGTAGAGATGTTTGGGCACCTTGACCTTGAACCCCCAGGGATTGCCATCGTCAAACCTGTCCTGCTGGGGCCGCGGAATAAGATGGGAGGGTTTGTCGGCCAGCAGCTGCTCAACACAGGGCAGGGTCGACGCCGGCTCGCTTTGATGCAATTTGAGCTCCTCGCGGCTGATGCCGAGCCGATCGTCCAGGGTGCGCAGCCAGGTGCGGCTGGCGATGGCGTCGAGCCGTTCAATCTTCTCGGGGGCCATCCACTCGCCACCCAGATTGCATTGGGCCACGAAAGCAAACTCCTCGTCCAGTTCCGACCAACGTGGTGCCACCGCTTCGCGGCAGGCGATCCGCTCTGACTCTGGCAGCCTGGCACAGAGGGCCTCAATATAGGCATCGCGCTTGAGTACCTCGAAACGGGTGCGTATCTCGTGGATCCGGTCGTAGATGGTCTCCAGCTTGGTGGCCTTGTCGACCACGAACTCCGGGGTGGTGACCTTGCCGCAATCGTGCAGCCAGCTTGCGATATGGATGGCTTCCCACTCCTCCTCATTGAGCCTGAAATCGGCAAAGGGGCCCTGTCGCTGGGCGCAGGCCGCCTCGGTCAGCATCTTGGTCAGCTCGGGCACGCGTTGGCAGTGACCACCGGTATAGGGGCTCTTGGCGTCGATGGCGCCCGCCATCAGCTCGATGAAGGACTCCAGAAGTTGCTTCTGCTCTTCCAGCAGGCGCTGGTTCTCGATGGCGGAGGCGGAAGTCCCCGCCAGCGCTTCGATCAGGCTGATCCGCGAGACCAGTTCCCGTGGCGAGCACTCGGGCAGGATCAGAAACAGGTAACCGATCAACTCCTGGCGGTGATTGCGCAGGGGCTCGGCGACCAGTTCACTGGGGCCGGGGAAGGGGCCCCAGCTGCTCATGTATTGCTGCCAGCCCGCTTGGTCGATGCTGACGGAGAGCCGGTTGGCGGCGACCTGAGTCCCGAACAGTGCTGGTTGCCAGGGTACCTGTTCGATCGGCAAATCGCCCTGTAACCAGCGCGCATTTACTGCCACCATCTGCTGATCTTGCGCCAGATAGAGGCCGCCTCCCGTAGCCTGTACCGCTGACGTGGTCTCGTGCAGGATGCGGCTGATCAGGGAGTCGAAGCGATGTTCGGCAGCCAGTGCCCGACCCATGTTCATGAAGTTGCCCAGGGTCAGGCGCATGCCGGACATGGTACGGGCCAGATCATCGATCTCGCGGATTGCCGATTCGGGCTCCTTGCTGGCCGTAAAATCGAAATGCTGGATCCGCTCCGCCTCCCGGGTCAGGGCCTGCAGCGGGGTGGCGGTGCGGCGGGATACCCACCAGATCACCGGCAACAGCAACAGCAAACCGATCAGGGTGCGGGCCAGATTGACCAGCGCCGCGTCGCGCGCCTGCTGGTAGAGCACATCGGTCGAGACCAGCAGGGCAATATAGAAAGGCGAGCCCTCGCCGAGGGGGGCCAGGTTGGCCAGCCAGCTGTTGCCGTCAGGCAGGCTGATATCCAGCTCTACCGGAGTGTCCAGTAACCCGGGCTCACCGGTGATCTGCTGCTGCAACTGGGCCAGGGCGGGGTGAGCGAGGGCCGACAGCATGGGCAGCTGTTTTAACTGCTCGAAGCTGGGCAGATCCTTGGGATCGGCGGCCAGCAGGGTGGCATGGTCATCAAACAGAACCACCTGGCTATGTTGTGGCAGGCGCAGCTCACCGATGAGGGCCGACAGTCCCTCGACGCTGGTATCGAGCCCAAGCACGGCGCGTTTGTCCTTGCTCTCCACCGCCAGGGTCATTCCGGGTTCCTTGGTGGTGAAGAAAAGATAGGGGTGGGTGACGGCAATGCCTGGATGGCGACGCGCTTGCTTGTACCAGTCACGACTACGGGGATCGTACTGGTATTGCGGCATGGCCCGGCGCTCGAGCAGCGTCAGATGCTGGTCAAAGTAGAGAAATTCCCCCTTGCCCTGATGCAGGCTCTGCACCATCAGGGTGCTGGCGAGGGGAACATTTTCCAGTTGCGTTCTGGCCCGACTGGTCAGCTTGCGTACCAGAAAAAAATCGCCGTTTTCATAGCCTGCGTAGACGGCACCATAGCTGGCGCTGTTTGCCAGCACCTCGATCAACTGCGGCAGGTAACCGAGCCGTTCATCCAGGCTCTCCATGCCCGCCAGCCGGCCTGTGCGCAGCAGGCTGAGGGACATGCGGGCGGGACGTTCGTTCAACTGCAAGGCCAGGGCAAGCTGTTCCCGGTATTGCAAAAAATTCTGTCGCTCATGCTCGAGCCCTTGCTGGGTATCCTGCTGGAACTGAAGCGTGATAAGCGCCCCTCCCAGAAAGGTAAACAGCAAGATAAAGAGGGTGGCGATATGAACATAGAAGGGTTTACGACCAGGCCTGGCTGTTGTCATGGACACATCCTTGTCACACGTGCAGTTGCAGAAAAGATCAGTCAGCAGTGTGGCAATAAAATGACTAAAAAAACAGCGATGCTTTCAACCTACTCATCATTAGTCGCAGCATCCGCTTTAGGTGGATGTCCTGGCTCTTGTTCGGCATCTGACAGAAACCGGTTTGTAAGGTGATTCATTCAGGTATCTCATGCTACATTGCCCCACTTGTTACTGATCTGTGAATCAATGGAGTGACCCATGTCTGCCATCCCCTATTCCGTGCTCGATCTGGTGCCGGTTCCTGAAGGCTCCCTACCGGCCGAGTCGTTCCACCGCTCACGCGATCTGGCGCAACATGCCGAGCGCTGGGGTTACCACCGCTACTGGCTGGCCGAGCACCACAACATGCCGGGCATTGCCAGTGCCGCCACCTCTGTGCTGATTGGCCACCTGGCGGGAGCGACCCGTACCCTGAGGATAGGGGCGGGTGGCATCATGCTGCCGAACCACTCGCCGCTGGTGATCGCCGAGCAGTTCGGCACGCTCGCCTCCCTCTATCCGGATCGGATAGATCTGGGGCTGGGTCGTGCTCCAGGTACCGATCAGCGCACCATGCAGGCACTGCGCCGCCAGCGCAGCGGGGAAGTGGATGATTTTCCGGCAGATGTGCGCGAGCTGATGGACTATTTTGGCGATGAGGCGGGAGCGGTGCAGGCGGTACCTGGCCAGGGACTGCATCTGCCGGTCTGGTTGCTGGGCTCGAGTCTCTACAGTGCCCAGCTGGCGGCGGCCATGGGGTTGCCGTTTGGTTTTGCCTCTCACTTCGCCCCCGCGTTACTGATGCAGGCGCTGGAGATTTACCGCACCCAGTATAGCCCCTCGGCCCGCTGGCCCAAGCCCTATGCGGTGGTGTGCGTCAACATGATCGCCGCCGATAGCGAGCGGGAGGCCCGCTTCCAGTTCACTACGGTGCAGCAGCAGTTCCTGCGTCTCTATCGCGGTGATGCCGGCAAGTTGCCCGCCCCTGTCCAGTCACTGGGTGACGCCTGGTCCCCCCGCGAGCTGATGGCCATGGAACAGACACTGGCCCGCTCCCTGGTCGGGGATCAGGAACAGGTGCGTCATGGTCTCAAGTCGCTGCTGGCCGAGACCCGGGCCGACGAGCTGATGTTCAACGGCCCCATCGTCGATCATCAGGCGCGGTTGCGCTCCTTCGAGATCGCCGCCGAGTTGATGAAGAGTCTGTAAACCAGGCAGTTTGCGGCTGGTGCTTGTCAGCCGCAGGCGACACCTGTTTCCATGGCCTGTAGTTAACATTATGATTTTAAAAGATTGTCAGGTTTATGTCGGCTTGCTGTCGTCTCACCTTGCTCAATGCTGACCTTATGCTGGCCCCGTCAATCACCACAAGGAGTGCAAGATGATCGTCAGGAAGTTGAGATTGCAGCGGGGCTGGTCACAGGAGCAGTTGGCGACCTTCTCCGGCTTGAGTGTCCGCACCATCCAGCGGATTGAGCAGGGGCAGCAGCCCGGACTGGAATCCCTCAAGGCCCTGGCCGCCGTCTTTGAACTCGATGTGGCTCAACTGGATGGAGTACAGCAACAGGAGCGCGAGATGAAAGGCAGCGAGACGAGGGAACGGGATTGGGGACAGGTATCGGCCGAGGAGCGGGCAGCGATGAGCTATGTGGAGGATCTCAGAGGCTTCTACTACCATATCGCCAGCTATCTGGTGGTGATCGGCGGGCTGTTTGTCATCAACTACCTGAGCAACCCGGATTATATCTGGGCCTGGTGGGCGGCGCTGGGCTGGGGGCTGGGACTGATCTCTCACGCCATCAACCTGTTCCAGCCCTTCAAGTTATTCGGCCCGGAGTGGGAGCGGCGCCAGATAGAGAAACGGCTGGGGCGCAAGTTGTAACCCGCCTGACAATAAAAAGCCCGACTATTAGTAGTCGGGCTTTTCATGCAGCTAGTATGGGCTGCGATCAGCTCGCATGCACCGGGCAGGGGGTAGCGATCAGGGCATCATCCTCGTAGCGCCACAGGGTGAGGCTGTTGCCCCAGACGCAGCCGGTATCGAGTGCCTTGATATCCTGCTTGTCGGTCTTGCCCATCAGGGCTGCCCAGTGGCCGAACACCAGGATGGGATCATCCACATGGTGCTCGCGCTGCTCGAACCAGGGGCGCAGGCCCGGGGTCGATTCGCTGGGACCCTTCTTGCATTTGAAGTCGAGCCGGCCGTCGAAGTAGCAAAAGCGCATCCGGGTGAAGGTGTTGATGATGTAGCGGTAGCGGTCGATCCCGACCAGATCGTCCCGCCAGCAGTCGGGCTGGTCGCCATACATGTTGTGCAGCAGCCAGCTGTACTGGTCACCGCGCAGCAGGCTCTCCACCTCGCGGGCACAGTTGCGGGCGGTGCGGGCATCCCAGGCCGGCGAGATGCCGGCATGCACCATCATGATCGGCAGATCGGGGTGTTCCGCCAGCAGCGGCCGGTGGCGCAGCCACTCCAGCAGATCGTCCCGATCCGGCGCCTCCATCAGGCTCTGCAACCGGTCTTTTTTCTTGAGCGGCGCGACGCCGTTGGCGACGGCCAGCAGGTGCAGATCGTGGTTGCCGAGCACGGTGACGGCGCGGTTGCCCAGTCCCTTGACAAAGCGCAGGGTGTTGAGGGAGTCGGGGCCGCGGGCGACTAGGTCGCCACAGAGCCAGAGTACGTCATGCGCGGGATCGAACCCGGCCAGATCCAGCAGACGACGCAAGTCGTCGTAGCAGCCCTGGATATCGCCGACAAAACAGTTCGCCATGAAACCTCAGTTGATAATATTGGGGATGGCCAGCGTGAAGGGGGCGATGGGCGCCTCAAATTGCTGACCAGAGCCATCTTGCAGGGTATAACGTCCTTCCATCACCCCGAGCGGGGTCGCCAGCGGGACGCCGCTCTGGTAGCGGTAGGTCTCCCCCTCGGCGATCACGGGCTGTTCCCCGACCACGCCCGGACCTTCGACTTCCAGCATCTTGCCATTGGCATCCGTAATGAGCCAACGCCGGTGCAGCAACTGCACCGGGCCGGGACCCAGATTCTCGATTTCAATGAGATAGTGAAACTGATATGGGTCTTTGGAGTCCGCCACATAACTGGGGTAGGGGCGGATCACAATGCGCGGGGTGGTCACGGGATCAGGCCTTTGGCTGATCCGCCAGCCAGTTGGCGATCATGACAAATTGCTCCAGGGTGAGGTTCTCGGGGCGCAGGTTGCCATCGATACCAAGCTCGGTCAGCTGGGCGTCGGTGATGAAGTTGGAGAAGCTGTTGCGAATGGTCTTGCGACGCTGGCCGAAGCCTTCGGTGCAGACGCGATTCAGGCAGCGGATGTCTTTCGCGACTACGCTCGGGTTCTTGTGCGGCACCAGACGCACCACGGCGGAGTCCACCTTGGGGGCCGGCTTGAAGGCGCCTGGGCCTACTTCCAGTACCGGGATGACCTGGCAGTAGTACTGGGTCATCACGCTCAGACGGCCATAGGCCTTGCTGCCGGGACCGGCGGCCAGACGCAGAACCACTTCCTTTTGCAGCATGAAATGCATGTCCTCCACCCGATCGGCGAACTCGCACAGGTGGAAGATGAGCGGGGTGGAGATGTTGTAGGGCAGGTTGCCGAAGATACGCAGCGGCCCCTTGCCTTCACCCATCAGGGTGCTGAAGTCGAAGCGCATGGCGTCGGCTTCGATGACGGTGAGCTTGTCCTTCAGTGTCGGGTGCTCGCGCAGGCGGGCCGCCAGATCCCGGTCCAGTTCGACCACGGTCATCTTGTCCATCTGGGCGGCAACCGGCTCGGTCAGCGCGGCCAGACCCGGGCCGATCTCCACCAGGTTTTGGCCCGGCTGCGGATTGATGGCGGCCACGATCTGGTCGATCACGTAGCGATCGTGCAAGAAGTTCTGACCAAAACGCTTACGGGCCGTGTGGCCCATGTGCACCTTACTGCTCATATCTTTGTTTCTCTACCATCTTGATGGCGTGGTTAATCGCGGTGGTAAGGCTACCGGGATCGGCCAGGCCTTTGCCTGCCAGATCCAGTGCGGTGCCGTGATCCACCGAAGTGCGGATGAAAGGGAGTCCAAGGGTGATATTGACCGAACTGCCGAAGCCCTTGTATTTGAGCACGGGCAGTCCCTGGTCGTGGTACATGGCGAGTACCGCATCCGCATCCTTGAGGTATTTCTCCTGGAACAGGGTGTCGGCCGGCAATGGGCCGACCAGATCGATTCCCTCCTGGCGCAAGGTGGCCAGGGCGGGTTCGATCACATCAATTTCTTCACGACCGAGATGGCCCCCTTCCCCGGCGTGGGGATTGAGGCCGCAGACGTAAATGCGCGGTTTGGCGATGCCAAACTTGGCCTTGAGATCCGCATCCAGGATACGGATCACCTTGCCGAGGCGATCCTCGGTGATGGCCTTCGCCACATAGGCCAGGGGGATGTGAGTGGTTGCAAGCGCCACCCGCAGCCCCTCAGTTGCCAGCAGCATCACCACGTCGGCGGTGTTGGATTGCTGGGCGAAGAACTCGGTGTGGCCGCTGAACGATACGCCGGCCTGGTTGATGATCCCCTTGTGCACGGGTCCGGTCACCACGGCGGCAAACTCACCGCTCATGTTGCCGTCGCATGCGCGCTGCAGGGTGGCCAGCACATAGGCGCCGTTGCCTTCGTCGAGCTCTCCGGGCACCACGGCGGCGCCGAGAGAGACGGGGCTGACGGTCAGGGTGCCGGCCCGCTGTGGATGCGCGGGCGCGGCGGGATCGTAGGGCTCAAGCTCGATGGGCAGACCCAGCAGGGCGGCGCGTTCACGCAGCAGCGCCGGATCGGCGATCACCACCAGCTGGTGGGGCCAATCCTGCTGGGCTATCTGCAACACAAGATCCGGACCAACCCCGGCCGGTTCACCCGGGGTCACGGCAAGGCGACGACAACGCATCAGCTGCTGGCGCCTTCGATCTGGATGTAAGCCTCATCACGCAGCTCGTCCAGCCATGCCTGGGACTCTTCAACGAAGCGGCGGTTGTAGATCAGCTGATAGGCGCGCTGTTCCTGGGCCTTGTCGGTGGCATCCTGGCTGCGACGATCTTCCAGCTGGACGATGTGCCAGCCGTGAGAGCTGCGGAACGGGGCACTGATCTGGCCCGGCTGCAGGCGGTTGACCATGTCGCGGAACTCGGGCACGTAGACGTTGGGATCAGACCAGCCCAGTTCGCCGCCCTGCACCGCGGAGCCCGGGTCTTCGGAGTATTTCTCCGCCATGCTGGCGAAGCTCGCCTTGCCGCTCTTGATGTCGTGCAAGATGCCGTCCAGCATGCCCTTGGCTTTCTCTTCGCTCAGGATGATGGAGGGCTTGATCAGGATGTGACGGGCTTTCACCTCGGTCTGCATCACCTGCTGCTGACCCTTGGTGTCGAATACCTTGATGATGTGCAGGCCGGCGCCGGAGCGCAGCGGACCAACGATGTCGCCCTTGGTCGCGCCCTGAACCGCTTCGGCCATCAGGGTCGGCATCTCCTGCGGGCTCATCCAGCCCCAGTCACCCCCTTCCAGCGCCTTGGGTCCGTTGCTCTCTGCAATGGCCAGCTTGCGGAAATCGGCCCCCTGTTTGAGCGCGGCCAGAATGCCCTCGATCTTGCTCTTGGCGGCATCTAGCTGAGCTGCGGAAGGGTTGTCAGGCAGGGCAATCTGGATATGACCGAGGTGATACTCGTTCTGCTGCTGACCCTGTTTTTTCAGGATGTCGACTACCTGTTTCACTTCCTGCTCGGAGATGTTGATGCGACGGCGCACCTGGTTGCGGCGTACCTCGTTCATCAGGATCTCGCGGCGCACCTCTTCCCGGTACTGGGCATAGCTCATGCCTTCGCGCGCGAGCTGGGCACGCAGCTGATCCAGGGTCATCTTGTTGTCGGCGGCGATCCCCTGGATGGCTTGTTCCAGCTGGGTATCGCTGATCTTCAGGCCCTGGCGTTCGGCCAGCTGCAGTTGCAGGCTCTCCTGGATCAGGCGATCCAGCGCCTGTTTGCGCAGGGTGGCGTCATCGGGCAGAGACTGGCCGCTCTCCTGGGCGGAGATTTTGACCTTGTTGACCAGGGCATCCTGTTGGCTGGCAAGTACCACGTCCTTGTTGACCACGGCCAGAACCTTGTCCATCAGCTCGGGGGCCGCCATGGCGGCCTGGCTCATGGCGCCGAACATTCCCGCGGTCAGCAGGGCTATCAGGGTCTTTTTCATATCCATCTCTCAAGGCTGGACCAGCATCATTGCTGGTCTTTCAGATTAAACGGGCGAACATAGGGCAACAGTTCGGTATCCAGAGTGACGCTGCGGCCACCGGTACCGACACTGCCGAGCCCCTTCATCTCGAACTGCAGACCGATCGATTTCTCCGAAGTGGGTCTCAGGGTGACGTTGTCAGGCTGGTTGTGCCACTCCAGGCTCAGGTTGATGCTCCAGCAGCAGGAGTCGTATTTGACACCGATCTTGCGGTCAATGTTCACATCCTGCTTGATATCGCGATAGTAGCCGCCGTAAACCTGCCACTGATTGGCAATCGGCGCCATCATTACCAGACCTGCCTGGCTAAGGTCCTCTGCCAGGGCGGCGTTGGTCGGGTAGCGGTAATCCCGGTTGCCATCCTGAATAAAGCGGTAGTTGAGCTGGGTAACCAGCTTGTCATGACGGTATTCCACGGCACCATTGCCTGAACTGAACGCACCCTCCTCGGTATCGTACTGGGCGCCAGCGTGGGCGAACCACTGATCCGTGATCCGGGCATCCCCCTCAAAGGAGAGCAGAGAACGGGCGTTGGTGCTCTCGGGATCCGAGGAATAGAGACGAACCTTGGGAGAGGTCAGCTCGAACGCCTGGGCGACGGAGAGACGCAGCCGCTCATCCCCGACGTTGTCATAGATCCGGCTGGTGAGACCAGCGCTGATCCGGTTGGCATCGCTGATCCTGTCGAGACCGGCGTAACGGCGATCGCTGAACAGGCTGTAGTAGTCCTGTCGGGTAGTAGTGGAGTCGTAGACCCCGATATCGTCCTGGTTCTCGTAGGGGATGTAGAGATACTGGAACTCGGGTTCCAGAGTCTGGGTTCCCTTGCCGTCAAACCAGTCGACCGAGCGATCGAAGTTGAGGCCACCCTTGAGGCGGAAAGAAGGTAGCAGACGATTGATGGTGCCATCCTTGAGGGTCAGCTTGCCAGTCTCTGCATCGGTGAAGCGAGCGCGATCCGTACCGACCAGGGTGTCTGGTACCTCCTGGTTGTAGGAGGTAAACATCAGCTTGTACTGGCTGGTGAGGTAGTAACCGGGGGCATCCACCAAGGGAACCGTCAGGGTCGGGGCCATGTGTAAACGGGTTGCGGTATAGCGCTCTCCCGACTGATAGCTGCTGGCATTGCCGCTGTCATAGCCAAACTTGGTCAGCTCGCTGTTCCAGGCCAGATCGAACCAGTTGCCCTGGCGATAGTAGTTGTAGTCGATGCGCGGCAGCATCTCGTGCGGCAGCAGCGCATAGGGACTCAGGATCTGGTAGCGGCGCACCTCGGAGGTGAGGTTCCAGTTCTCCTGGTAGTAACCGGCGGTAAAGGATTGCTGCAACTGGTCATCAATCTGGGTGCCCACCTGGGGGCTGAAGTCGTTGAAGTAGTTGTAGTCCCTGTCCCGCACCTTGGTGTAGTCGAGCCCGAAGTGCAGGGAACCGTCCATCAGGCTGGAACCGTGGCGAACGTTCAGCAGATAGCGGTGGCCGTCAGACAAACCGGCCAGGCTGGGGTTGCTCGGGCTGTACTGTTTGTCATCCGCCAGGTTTTCGAAATAGAGGGTGCCTGTGTGGGCGGGGTCCGGCATGTAGCGGAACTCCACCTGTTCCATCAGGCCGCGCTTGTCCATGAAGCGGGAGGTGATGGTGGCGTCATAATTGGGGGCAATGTTCCAGTAGAAGGGCTGGGTGATCTCCATGCCGTTGCCGGAGCTCTGCTTGTAACCCGGATAGAGCAGACCCGTCTTGCGTTCATCCTTGATGGGGAAGTTGATGTACGGGAAATAGAACACCGGATAGTCATAGAGCCAGAGGCTGGCGTTCCAGGCTTCACCGAACACCTCCTTCTGATCGATGTCGATGCTGCCAGCCTTGAGGGTCCACACCTCCTGACCGGGGGGACAGGTAGTGTACTGGGCCCCCTCCATGGTGATGTTCTGGTTGTTGTTGGTCATGGTGACCCGTTTGGCAAAGCCGCGCACCGGTGAACCATGAACCTGATACTTGCCCTCTTCCAGTTCGGAATTCTTGGTATCCAGGTTGGACTTGAGGGTCTTGTCGCTGGTGACGGTCACCTGACCGTCGTTGTAATAGATGTTGCCGATGGCGATGACATCCCGGCTCTTCTGATCGAGCTGGGCATAGTCGGAGTCAAACTTGCGAACCCCCTGACGCACCTTGACGTCCCCTTCATAGACGGCGGTGCCGCCCTGCTTGGCCTCGAGGCGATCGGCGTCGACCTCGACCGGCAGGGCATTGGCATCTTCCGCCGAAGAGGGCTTTTCGACCTTGGGGACATAGTCATAGCAGAGGCTGTCGAGAATACCGGTCGCAGGCGGCGGATTGAACGGGGCCGCCTGCACCATCATGGAGGTCAGGGCCGGTGCCAGGCTGATAGTCAGGGCGATGGGATAGCGGTATCCCAGTGTCCATTTTGTCATGTGAAAGACTCGTGCAATCCGTGATAGGTACGGTTGATCCAGGGCATGCATTTTACGACAGGTTTCATCGAGTTGACATTGCATGTCATTGCTTTATGTTAGCCGGCAATGATAAAGCATTATTGCGGCCAGGGCTAACAGCCAAGTGCTGCTTTCCACCTTGGTCCTCGACTTATGCACGATCGCGATTCCCTGCTTCTGCAGTGGGCACGCCGACTCTCCGGTGATGCCTGCCTCCATCTTACCCTTATTTCCGGTGATGCCAGTTTCCGCCGCTACTTTCGTGGCGGTGGTCTTATCTGGGTGGATGCCAATCCAAAAACCGAAAAAAATCATGAGTTTGTTCGCAATGCGGCGGCCTTGCGTGCGCGTCAGCTGCTGGCGCCCGAGGTCAAGGCGGTGGACTATGAACTCGGTCTGCTGGCGGTCACCGATCTGGGGGATACCCAGCTTATTGGCTGCCTGAATGCCGACAACGTACTGGCCTGGTATGACAAGGCCATCGGGCTGTTGCCTCGCCTTGGTGCGGTTGAGCTTGACCTGGAGCCTTTTGATGCCGCCTTTATGGCCAGGGAGAACAGCATCTTCCCCGAGTGGCTGCTGGGCCACCACCTTCAACTGACCCTGAGCGCGGCAGAACAACAGCTGCTCGACGATACCTTTGCCTGCCTGACCGCCAGCAACCTGGCCCAGCCGCAGGGAGTGATGCACCGGGATTTTCACAGCCGCAACCTGATGGTATGTGGTGGCAATACCCCCGAGAGCAGCGAGCTTGCCATCATCGATTTTCAGGACATGGTCATCGGCCCCCTTGGCTATGACCTGGTCTCCCTACTCAAGGATTGCTACGTGCGCTGGCCGGACGAGGTGATCGAACAGGGGATGTGCCATGGTTTTGCGACCCTGCAGCAGGCGGGGCTGCTCGGCGATCTCGATTACGCCAGCTTCCGCCGCCATGCGGATCTCACCGGCATGCAGCGTCACCTGAAAGCCGCCGGCATCTTCACCCGACTCTATCATCGGGATGGCAAGTCAGGTTACCTCAAGGATATTCCCCGCACTCTGGGATATGTGGTGGATGTCTGCCAGCTGCACGGGGCCAGCGAGCCCGTGCTCGCCCGTTTTGGCGACTGGTTGCGGCAGGTTGTGCTGCCGGGACTTGCCCGGGTGGCGGAGGCGCAGTCATGAAGGCGATGATCCTGGCGGCAGGACGTGGCGAGCGGATGCGCCCGCTCACCGATACCCTGCCCAAGCCGCTGCTGGTAGTGGGGGGCAAGCCTCTCATCGTGCATCATATCGAAAAGCTTAAAGCTGCGGGGGTGGCCGAATTGGTCATCAACCACGCCTGGCTCGGCCACAAGTTGGTGGAGGCGTTGGGGGATGGCAGCCAGTTCGGGGTGACCATCCACTGGTCAGCAGAGGAGAGTGCGCTGGAGACAGCAGGGGGCATAGTGCAGGCACTGTCGCTGCTGGGCAGCGACCCCTTTCTGGTAATCAACGGGGATACCTGGCTCGATCTGGACTACCGTACCCTGGTGACCCAGTCTCTGGGTGAGGATCTGGCCCATCTCTGGCTGGTGCCCAATCCCCCCCAGCATCCCCAGGGGGATTTTTCCCTGCAAGAGGGGCGGGTGCTGGATATTCCCGGGTTTACCTTCAGTGGCGTCGGGCTCTATCATCCGGCAGCATTCTCCGGCCTGGCGAGCGGTGCGCGCAAGCTCGCTCCCCTGCTGCGGGAGTGGATGGCACAAGGGCGAGTGGGTGGTAGCCTGCTGGCCGGCGAGTGGCGTGATATAGGCACAGTCCCGCGACTGCGCGAGCTGGATGATCAGCTTCTGGCTCGCACTCATTAACATCAAGAGGTCTTGAACCATGCGTATTTGGGGTAAGGTGCTCGGCGCCTTCTTCGGTTTTCTGCTCGGCCACCTGATTGGTGCCCTCATCGGCCTCTGGATTGGCCACCGTTTCGATCGGGGCATGGGATTGCAAAGTGCGTTTCGCCGTGGGCCGACTCAGGAGCAGCAGGCGGTCTTCTTTCATGCCACTTTCGCCGTCATGGGGCACATTGCCAAGTCCAGCGGTCAGGTGACCGAGCAGGAGATCCGGGTGGCCTCCAACCTGATGGATCGGATGCGACTGGCAGGGGAGCAGCGAGCCCGCGCCCAGGAGTCGTTCCGTCAGGGCAAGGAGGCCGGTTTTCCGCTGCACGAGACCTTGGCCGAGTTTCGTCGTGCCAGCCAGGGGCAGCGGGACATTCTGCGCTTCTTTCTGGAAGTACAGCTGCAGGCCGCGTTTGCCGATGGCCGGGTTGAGGATGGGGAACGTGCCATCCTGCACACCATCGCCGACGAGCTGGGCTTCAGCCGTATCGAGCTGGCCCGGATCCTGGCCATGGCCGAAGCGCAGATGAACTTCTTCAATCGCGCCCATGGCCAGTACCAGGGCGGTGGTGCGGGTGGCCAACAGTATCGTCAGGAAGCACCGTCAGCCGATCGTCTCAAGGATGCTTATCAGCTGCTCGGGGTGAACGAGAGTGACAGCGATCAGGATATCAAGCGTGCCTATCGCAAGGAGATGAGCAAGCACCACCCCGACAAGCTGGCCGCCAAGGGGCTGCCACCCGAGATGATGGAGATGGCCAAGGAGAAGGCCCAGGAGATCCAGCAGGCCTGGGAGTGGATCCGCGAAGCCCGCGGCATTCGATGACCTGTTCTCGCCGATGACAAAAAGCCCCGCACGATGCGGGGCTTTTTGTTCAGCGCAGGAACCTTGGCTTACTTGGCCGGGATCTGCTCCAGCACGCGGGTCAGCAGCTGCCAGAAGCGCTCGACCGCGACGATGTGCACCTTTTCGTCCGGGGAGTGGGCGCCGCGGATGGTCGGGCCGAAGGAGACCATGTCCCACTCTGGGTAGGCGCTCTTGAACAGCCCGCACTCGAGGCCGGCGTGGATCACCATGATGTTGGGGCGGCTGCCGAATAGCTCCTCATAGGTGCCGCGCACCAGCTCCATCACCGGGGAGTTGACGTTCGGGGCCCAACCCGGGTAGGCGCCGGTGAACTCGCAGCTGGCGCCGGCCAGGGTGAACAGGGAGCGGGTCATCTGCTCGATCTGATTGCGGCCCGAGTCGATGAGGGAGCGGATCAGGCACTGGACGTACACTTCCCCGTCCAGGGTCTTGATGACGCCCAGGTTGGTGGAGGTCTCGACCACGCCGGTCATGCTGTCACTCATGCGCATCACGCCGTTCGGGCAGGCCATCAGGGCATCCAGCAGGCGATCGCGCAGGGAGGCGCTCATCACCTTGGCGGGGGCGGCAGTCTGGGTCAGCAGGAGGGTCAGGTGTGGCTCGGTGGCGGCCAGCTCGGTCTGGTAGATGCCGGTGAAGCGATCGACCAGGGCCTTGAACTCGGCGACGTTGGCACCCGGCACCACCAGGGTGGCACGGGCCTCACGGGGGATGGCGTTGCGCAGGGTGCCGCCATGGATCCCGGCGAGCTCCACATTTAGGGCCTGGGCGGCCTTGAGCAGGCGCACCAGCAGCTTGTTGGCGTTGCCGCGACCGCGGTGGATATCACCGCCGGAGTGGCCGCCGACCAGCCCCTTCACCTGCAGCTCGAACGCCTCGCCCGCCGGAGCGGCGGTCAGCTCGAGGGGGAAGCGGATGTTGGCGTCGACGCCACCGGCGCAGCCCATGTAGACCTCACCGTCCTCTTCGGAATCTGTATTGATGAGGATCTCGCCCTCCAGCCAGCCGGCCTCGAGGCCGAAGGCGCCGGTCATGCCGGTCTCTTCGTCGGAGGTGAGCAGCACCTCCAGCGGGCCGTGCTTGAGGCTCTTGTCGGCCAGCACCGCCAGGCAGGCGGCCATGCCGACGCCGTTGTCGGCGCCCAGGGTGGTGCCGCGGGCGGTGACCCATTCACCGTCCACGTAGGCATCGATGGGGTCCTTGGTGAAATCGTGCGGGGTATCGGCGTTGGCCTGGGGCACCATGTCGAGGTGCGCCTGCAGCACTACCGGCTTGCGGTTTTCCATGCCCGGGGTAGCGGGCTTCTTGATGAAGAGGTTGCCGACCTTGTCCTGCTTCACCGCCAGCCCTTCGGCGCTGGCCCACTCGGTGATCCAGCTGGCGAGCGCCTGCTCGTGCTTGGAGGGGTGGGGGATGGAGCAGATTTTCTCGAAGAACTGCCACACCAGGGTGGGAGAGAGGGAACTCAGTTGTGCCACGTCAGGACTCCTTACCAGCACGGAATAGTGAGAGGCCCCGTCAACGGGCCCGGGAAGTGGATAACGATAATACAGCCAATCGCAGAAAAATGTGAGCAGACAGCGTAAATCTCGGGTCGGTTATGCTGCCGGGGAAGGCTGTGGTAGGCAATGATCAGGTTCGAGGAGGTCTGGCTGGTGGAAAAGAAATTATGTGACGCATCTCACAAAAAAGTTGAATTTATGGCGCCGACTGGTAAATTAGCTCCCGTGGTTCGCCACCCGTCAGGATGACGATGAAAGCCTCCAGGGAACCGAAGCAAAGACAAGTGCGCCTCCATGGAACCGAGTGTTCGTTCAAGGATTTGAGCCCGCATTAAAGGTACGTAACTTGTTAAGCAATCAGGAGTTTAAAGATGCCAGGCAGCAACTCAACCTATTGGTTCGCCCCGTCTCTCTATACCCAGGGTTTCAGCTACCCTAACCCCTTCGTCACCCGTCGCTAAGACGGTCTGTCCGAACAAACGGACAACCCGCCTGTGACAAACAGGCATGACGAGAAAGCAGCAGGTGTGTGAGGTAAATCCTCCTCCCTGCTATTTTTTTATCTGCTGTTTGGCGTTGTGATGGATTTTGCGTCAACCGGACGGGTAGTCGCTTGGTCATTTGGCTCTTTATATGAGTCATCTGGGGATAATCTGGACGATCTTTCCTTCATTTGGCATACGTTTGCCAGTCATTTTATCTGCAAACGGTGCTATCATACCGGCCCAACAGCCTGTCCGCGGTGTTGGCACTCCATGCAACCGATCGCCGGATATGCCCATCTTGCTTCCACTGCCATAGATCCGCTGCCGAGGCTTAGCCCTGAGGCAGCCAAAGTGCAATCTGAATTCAGTCGAGCAAGGGCCGTCATTGCTTGGTTATCGGGGAAGCGTCCCGGTTACCATCATTTTAAGTGATTGTTTTAAATAACTATTCGAGATCGATAACATGCCGAAGAAGTTTTATGTATCGTGGGACAACCTGCAACGTGAAGCGCGCCGTCTGGCCCGTCGTCAACTGCCAGTCAGCCAGTGGAAAGGGATCATCGCGGTCAGCCGTGGCGGCCTGGTGCCCGCTGCCCTGATGGCCCGTGAACTCGGCATTCGCAACGTGGAGACCCTGTGCATCTCCAGCTATGACCATGACAACCAGCGCGAGCTGGTGGTGGTCAAGGCCGCGACCACCGCAGGGGATGGTGAAGGTTGGCTGGTGGTGGACGATCTGGTGGATACCGGTGGCACAGCCAAGGCGATCCGCGAACTCTATCCCCGCGCCAAGTTCATCACCATCTTCGCCAAGCCGATGGGCGAGCCGCTGGTAGATGACTTCGAGGTTGCCATTCCGCAGGATACCTGGATTGAACAACCCTGGGACATGGCGCTGGAGTTCACCACGCCAATCTGCGACGAAAAATAACAGTTTCACAGGGCTCCACTTCGGAGCCCTGTTTTTTTGTCTGTCAATTGGGCCTGGGGTGGCTGTGTGACGACAAATCTGGTTAAGATGAACCATTGCCTGATCATGAATGAGATTTTACCTTGGACTTGAACGACGACCTCAACCTGACCGACCGACTGTTTACCCGCGTCAAGAAGGTATTGGAGACTTCCGAGATATCCAATACCAGTCCGGCGGCGGAAGAGGGCGAGTCAGAGGAGATGTTTATCGATGGCTCCCTGTCAAATCGCTGGTATCGTCTGCTGCGGCGCCCTTCCTGGGCCTGGCAGGGCGCCGATCCGGTCGAAGTGGAGCAGACCCTGGCGCGCATCGCCATGGCGACCGGGGAGCGAACCCATGATTGCTACTTCGATACCATCAAGGGTTATGTGCCGGGCAACTGGATCTATGAGTGGAGCCAGGTGGCCGGCACCTATTTCAAACGGGGACGCGAACTGCGCGAGCAGGGAGATTCGGCGGCTGCGCTGAAGCAACTGCTCAAGGCGGTGCGCTACTACTCCATCGCCAGCTACCCCCACCTCAAGAATGACGAGCTGGCGGATCAAGCCCAGCTTTTAGGCAACATGGCCTATCGCGAGGCGGGCCGGCTGTTCAAGGTGCCGCTCAAAGAGATCCAGGTGCCGTTTCGCGGCAAGCATATTCAGGGCTATCTGCACCTGCCGACCACCGACAAGCCGGTGCCTCTGGTGATCATCAGCGGTGGGATCGACTCCCTGCAGCTCGATTTCCTCGCCTTCTATCTCAAGCGGCTGGAACCCAACGGCATCGGCATGCTCTCGCTGGACATGCCGGGGATCGGCTATGCCGAACATTGGCCGCTGGTGCAGGACACCAGTCGCCTCCATCAGGCGGTGCTGCAGTATCTCTCCGAGGTGGCCTGGGTCGATCACCAGCGCATCGCCATGGTAGGCATGCGCCTTGCAGGGAATATTGCCGCGCGTTTGGCCTTCATCGAGCCTTTCAAGCTGCGTACCGTGGTGTGCGTGGGGGCGGGGGTCAATCAGGTATTCACCAGTCCTGAGCTTTTTGCAAAATGCCCTCGCATGATGCGAGACAGCCTGGCCAACCGGCTGGGAGAGGATGCAGCCCAGTGGGATACCATGCGCACCAAGTGCCAGGTATTTTCACTCAAAACGCAAGGATTGCTGGGGACTCGCACCTCGGTGCCGATATTAAGTATCGGGCACAAGAAAGATTTCATCTGTCCCGAGAGCGATGTCCGGGCATTGGCGGCGGCCAGCCGCAATGGCAAGGCGGTCGTGTTCGACAAGCAACCCTTGCTGGAGGTGTATGACCAGGCAATGGAGGAGATTGTCGAGTGGTTGAAACGACATCTGTGTGTCTGATGTCGCGCTAAAAATCTGATGCCATCACAAGGTGGCGCGGCTTGTTTAACAGGGAGGTTAACATGTCTGAAAGAGTGACCTACAAGCGACTGCTGAGGCAATTCGCTGCCATAGGCCCCTATCTGCGCGAGGATTTGTGTGAAGAGGGGCGTTATCGTTTCGACTGTCTGTCCGTCTGTGTCAGCGCAAAGCCGGCACCGGACAAGCGGGAGTTCTGGGGCTGGTGGCTGGTACTGGAGCAGGATGACCATCACTTCCGTTATCACTATCAGCTCGGTTTCTACGATGCCGACGGGGTGTGGCTCGACAAATCCGTCCCCAAGAAACACCAGGCAGAAGTGGAACGGACCCTCAATCACTTCTACAAGCTCCTGGTGGACAGATTGACCGTGCTTGAGTGCCACCTGGCGCCAGCCGAGCAGGTAACCAATGAACTGGCGGTCACCGCCGCCTGATCCCCGATACCCTGCGAGGGACTCATTCCCTCGCAGGGTTATTCTTGTCCTCCCCTTCGCGGATTTTCGCCCCTTCTTCCGACGTTAATTGCCTTGCAGGGCCTGATGGCCGTGGGTATAAAGGGATTCCTTACTTTTTAGCCTTTATGCTCCCATGGAAAACAGAACCATAGTCGTCAAGTTGGGCACCAGTGTGCTCACAGGGGGGTCTTCCCAGCTCAATCGTGCCCATATGGTCGAGCTGGTCAGACAGTGTGCGGCCTTGCACCGTCACGGCCATCGCGTCGTCGTCGTCACCTCGGGGGCCATCGCCGCCGGGCGTGAGCATCTGGGGCACCCGCCACTGGCGCCAACCCTGCCCAACAAGCAGATGTTGGCGGCGATAGGCCAGACCCAGCTGATCCGGGTATGGCAGGATCTGTTCAACCTCTATGGTCTGCATATCGGCCAGATGCTGCTGACCCGTGCCGATCTCGAGGACCGCGAACGCTACCTCAATGCCCGCGACACCCTGCGTACTCTGCTCGATCACCGCATCATTCCGGTCATCAACGAGAACGACGCCGTGGCCACCGCCGAGATCAAGGTGGGGGACAACGACAACCTCTCGGCTCGTGCTGCCATCCTGGCCGATGCGGATCTGCTGATCCTGCTTACCGACCAGAAGGGGCTGTTTACCGCCGATCCGCGCACCAACCCGGATGCCCAACTAATCGAGGAGGTGCAGACCATAGACGACACTCTGCGCAAGCTGGCGGGCGGCAGTGTCAGCGGCCTTGGCACCGGCGGCATGGCCACCAAGCTGCAGGCGGCCGACGTGGCCCGTCGTGCCGGTATCGACGTGGTGATCGCCACCGGCCAGGTGCCGGAGGTAGTGGGGCGCCTCGCCAGGGGCGAGCGTATCGGCACCCGTTTCCCGGCCCTGGCCACGCCGCTGGAAGGGCGCAAGAGCTGGATCCTGGCTGGCCCCCCTCCCCACGGCGAAGTGCATGTGGATCAGGGGGCCGTGGCCGCCATGCAGGAGAAAGGCTCCAGTCTGCTACCCAAAGGGATCGTCGCGGTCAAGGGGGATTTCGTGCGCGGCGACGTGGTGCGTATCCTGGGACCCAAGGGCGCCGAGCTGGCGCGCGGTATCTGCCGTTACAACCATCAGGAGCTCGACAAGCTGCAGGGCGTCCATTCGGACCAGATTGAACAGGTATTGGGTTACGGCTATGGCGCCGTGGCCATTCATCGGGATGATATGGTGCTGCTGTGATCGCAGCATCGGCATAAACAGAAGGGAACAGTCATGAGTCTGGAAAAAATGGGGCAGGCGGCCCGTGAGGCCGCCTATCAGCTGGCCACCGTCAGCACGGCGCAGAAGAATCGGGCGCTGGCTGCCATCGCCGACGAACTGGAGGCTCGAAGCGCCCAGATCCTGGCTGCCAACGAGAAAGACATCGCCGCTGGGCGCGAGGCGGGGCTGTCGGAGGCCATGCTGGATCGGTTGTTGCTCAATCCGGCCCGGCTGGCGGGGATAGTCGCGGATGTGCGCAAGGTGATCACCCTGGACGATCCGGTCGGTGCCGAGATCGACAGCAGGGTACTGGAGAACGGCCTGAGGCTCTCCCGTCGCCGGGTGCCCATCGGCGTCATCGGCGTGATTTACGAGGCACGCCCCAACGTCACCATCGATATCGCCAGCCTCTGCCTCAAGACCGGCAACGCCAGCATACTGCGCGGCGGCCGCGAGACCTTCCACTCCAATCTGGAGCTGGTGCGGGTGATCCAGAGCGCGCTGACCGCCTCAGGTTTGCCCGAGGCGGCGGTGCAGTACATCGACAACCCGGACAGGGCTCTGGTGGGTGAGCTGCTGCGCCTCGACCGCTACGTGGACATGATCATTCCCCGCGGTGGCGCCGGGCTGCACAAGATGTGCAAGGAGAACAGCTCCATCCCAGTCATCATCGGCGGATTCGGCATTAGCCATATTTTCGTGGACGAGAGTGCCGATCTGGTGCGTGCCTTGCCCCTCATCGACAACGCCAAGGTGCAGCGTCCCTCCGCCTGCAACGCCCTCGATACTCTGCTGGTGCACGAGAAGATTGCCGAGCGTCTGTTGCCTCAGCTGGTGAGCCTGATGAACGAGCGCAAGGTGGCGCTGGTGGCCACCCCGGAGGCCATGCCTCTGCTGGCCGGTGCCGAACAGCTGCGCGAAGCGGGGGCCGAGGACTTTGATACCGAATGGCTGTCGCTGACGCTAGGGATCAAGCTGGTGACGGACGTCAACGAGGCGCTGGCCCATATGCGCGAGCACAATGCCGGCCACTCGGACGCCATCCTCACCAACGATCTGGCCAATGCCGAGCGTTTCGTCAACGGTGCCGGTTCGGCAGCGGTCTATGTCAATGCTTCCACCCGTTTCACCGACGGCGGCCAGTTTGGTCTGGGGGCCGAAGTGGCGGTGTCGACCCAGATGCTGCATGCCCGTGGTCCCATGGGGCTCACCGAGCTCACCAGCTACAAGTGGGTGGGGCAAGCGGACTATCTGAGCCGCGCCTGATGTGTCCTGGCGCCAGAGATGAAAATGCCGACCCCGGGGTCGGCATTTTGTTTTTTGAAGGTTCCCGGCATCGCGCCCGGGTACTTATTCCTGGGGATCCCGCTCAATGACGATGTTGGAGAAGCCCAGCTCCTTGAAGTAGTTCTCGCGGTAATCCTTCACGCTCTTCTTGTCGCGCCGGCACACCTGGGCAAGCTGAGCCTCCATGGCATGGAAGCTGGCGAGGTCGATCCCTTCGGCGGCGGCAACGGCATCATAGATGCTGTTGAACTTGTCGTTGGCGTAGCCGATCTCCCTGGCCTGCTTCTTGTAGGTGTAAGTAATCTTGAACGCCATGGCGTTATTCCTTTGCTTTGGCCTGCTTGCGCTGGACGTACAGATAGAGGCTCTCGACCTTTTCCCGTGCCCAGGGGGTTTTGCGCAAGAACTTCAGGCTGGACTTGATGCTGGGATCCTGGGTAAAGCAGCGGATATTGATCTCCTGCCCCAGTTTTTCCCAGCCGTAGTGTTCGACCAGGGCGGTGACGATGGCTTCCAGCGTCAGCCCGTGCAGCGGGTTGTTCTTCTGGGAAGCTGGTTGATCGCTCATGCCTGCTCCGCCAGCTTGGCAAAGGGTTGACCCATGCGGGTGGTGACCCCGTTGGCCAGATGGGGCTCGAAACCGGCTAGCATGCCCGGACCAAACAGACAGACGACTGTGCTGCCGAGCTTGAACAGACCCATCTCGGCACCTTTTTGCAAGGTGATGGCCTCATCGCCGGTGTAGTCCCAGCGCACCACCTTCTTCTCTTTGGTTGGCGCGCTTTTGTTTGGTGCAATAGTGCCGGCCCAGATGGTCTCGATGCTGGCCACGATAGTGGCACCGACCAGCACCAGCGCCATGGGGCCGTGCGGGGTACGGAAGGTGGCCACCACCCGCTCGTTGCGGGCAAACAGGTTGGGCACGTTCTCGGCGGTGAGCGGGTTGACCGAGAAGAGATCCCCCGGCACGAACACCATGCTCTCCAGCACGCCGTCCAGCGGCATGTGGATGCGGTGGTAATCCTTGGGCGCCAGATAGATGGTGGCAAAGTCGCCATCCTTGAACGGCGCCACCAGATCCTCATAACCGCCCAGCAGCTCGCGGGCGCTGTAGTCGTGGCCCTTGGCCTGGATGATACGGCCTTGGCTGATGGGGCCGAGCTGGCTGACGGTGCCATCCACCGGCAGGGCCAGGGTCATGGCGTCTTCCACTACGGGGCGAATACCGGGCTTGAGTTCGCGGGTGAAGAACTCGTTGAAGCTCTTGTAGTGGGCCGGACTCTCGTGCAGCGCTTCGCTCATGTCGACCTGGTACTGCTTGATAAAGGCCTCGATCACCTTCGTGGTGAGGTTGCCCGCTTCGGCGGCGGCAAGCTTGCCGACCAGGCGGGAGAGGGCGTGTTTGGGCAGACAGTATTGACCGGCAATTTTCAGGTTGTCAGTAATGCTCATATTCATCATCAACGTAGGTTAAACAGGGTCACAGGCGTGCCTGTTGGCGACCGTGACGGGCTTCCTGCATGGTTTCCAGGATGCGGTGGTAGTTGTGGAAGCGATCGGCGCTGATGGCGCCCGCTTCGACCGCGGCGCGCAGGGCGCAGCCGGGATCGTCCTTGTGGGTACAGTCGCGGAACTTGCAGCCACCCAGATAGTCGCGAAACTCGACGAAGCACCAGGTGATGCGGTCGGCTTCCAGATGCCAGAGGGCGAACTCGCGGATCCCGGGGGAGTCGATGAGATCGCCGCCGCTCGGGAAGTGGTAGAGCCGCGCCGTGGTGGTGGTGTGCTGGCCGAGCCCCGAGTTCTCGGAGATCTCGCCGGTGAGCACATCCAGCCCCGGCATCAGGGCGTTGGTGAGCGACGACTTGCCGACCCCGGACTGGCCGACGAAGATGCTGATCTTGTCGGTCAGGGCGGCTTTCAGCTCATCGAGCCCTTCGCCGCTCTCGCAACTCATCAGCAGCACTTCGTAACCGAGTTTGCGGTAGGTTTCGAGTTGGCGCTCGATGCGCGCTCTGGCCGCATCATCGAGCATGTCGACCTTGTTAAGCACGATGAGAGGCTGGATCTCCACATCCTCGGCGGCCACCAGATAGCGGTCGACGATGTTGGTGGAGAACTCGGGCATCACCGCCGAGACGATGATGATCTGGTCGATGTTGGCGGCGATGGGTTTGACCCCGTCGTAGAAGTCCGGCCGGGTCAGCACAGAGTGACGCGGGTGCACCGCCTCGATGACGCCGGCGGTCGCGGCATTGAGGCCGGGACGCCACACCACCTTGTCGCCGCACACCAGGCTGCTGATGCTGCTGCGCCGCAGGTTGCTGCGGTGGATGGTGCCATCGCTCGCTTCTACGTCTGCATGCTGACCAAAGCGGCTGATCACCACCCCCTCGATGGCCGGCCCGAACAGGGTGTCATCCACCTCTGTGGTGTGCTCTTTTTGCAGCCGACGCTCGCGGTTGGCCTGGACGCGCCTTTGTTGACCCAGATTGAGTTTTGCTTTCTTTGCCACTCGATTCGCCAGTTTATGAACAGATCCAAAGCCAGTATGATACATGCAAATTGGCAAAATTCCGCCATTCCTCCCAACTTGAGAGAGCAATCATGACAGTCAGCGCGCAGAACCTGGTATGGATCGACATGGAGATGACGGGCCTGGATCCCGAAGAGAATGTGGTGCTGGAGATAGCCACCATCATCACCGACAAGGATCTGAATGTGCTGGCCGAAGGGCCGGTCATCGCCATCCACCAGAGCGACGAAGAGCTGGCCAAGATGGACGACTGGAACGTCAATACCCACACCAAGAGCGGTCTGGTGGCCCGGGTCAAGGCGAGCCAGCACGACGAGGCGAAAGCCGTCGCCGAGACCCTCGAGTTCATTCGCCAGTGGGTACCGGAGCGCACCAGCCCGCTGTGCGGCAACAGCATCGGTCAGGATCGCCGCTTCATGGTCAAGCACATGAGCGATCTGGAAGCCTTCTTCCACTATCGCAACGTCGACGTCAGCACCATCAAGGAGCTGGTACGCCGCTGGCAGCCGGAGTTGCTGGATCAGTTCAAGAAGAGCGGCTCCCACCAGGCGCTGGACGATATCCGCGAATCCATTGCCGAACTGCAGTTTTACCGCAGCCACGTCTTCAAGATCTGATGCCCAGGCAAGGGATTGCCCCGCTCTGGTTGCTAAAATCGACAGTTCGACCAGCTTTTGAGCGAACGCGCGCAACCAGACAAAAAAGCCCTTGCAATTGGAATGACTGCTCTTATAATTCGGCTCCCGTACAGTAGCGCAAGCAACCAAATGCTGTACGGTCTGTTTTAAGGTAGTTGCGGGAATAGCTCAGTTGGTAGAGCACGACCTTGCCAAGGTCGGGGTCGCGAGTTCGAGTCTCGTTTCCCGCTCCAAAATTTGATGATGACACTGGTGCAAACCAGCCCGATGCGGGAATAGCTCAGTTGGTAGAGCACGACCTTGCCAAGGTCGGGGTCGCGAGTTCGAGTCTCGTTTCCCGCTCCAATCATCAGCCAGCCTCAAGACAACCTAATGTTGCGGGAATAGCTCAGTTGGTAGAGCACGACCTTGCCAAGGTCGGGGTCGCGAGTTCGAGTCTCGTTTCCCGCTCCAAAAATTTGTAAGTGATATTCCGATGCGGGAATAGCTCAGTTGGTAGAGCACGACCTTGCCAAGGTCGGGGTCGCGAGTTCGAGTCTCGTTTCCCGCTCCAATCACTTGCAGATGACATTCTGTTGCGGGAATAGCTCAGTTGGTAGAGCACGACCTTGCCAAGGTCGGGGTCGCGAGTTCGAGTCTCGTTTCCCGCTCCAAACAGTTTCTAGTAGATATGTGTAAGTGACATTCCGTTGCGGGAATAGCTCAGTTGGTAGAGCACGACCTTGCCAAGGTCGGGGTCGCGAGTTCGAGTCTCGTTTCCCGCTCCAATCACTTGCAAATGACATCCTGTTGCGGGAATAGCTCAGTTGGTAGAGCACGACCTTGCCAAGGTCGGGGTCGCGAGTTCGAGTCTCGTTTCCCGCTCCAATCTCTCCTCGAAGTCTTGCCACTCCTTCTGATTTATCAATGACATCGCGCTGCGATGATTTCTCGTATCTGGCATTTGCCCAGATTGGCTTTCCCGTTTTTTGCAAACCGGGTTTGTACGTGGCTGGTCGTAGGGTACGGGATCATGACCCGTGGTGGGGGAGCGGAAAACGACGGGCAAAAAAATAGGAGGGGCGGCGGCTCCTCCTACGGGTTCGCTGGCACGGGCTTAGATAACGGTGACGTTCTCGGCCTGCGGGCCTTTCTTGCCCTGGGTCACAGTGAACTGGACTTTTTGACCTTCAGCCAGGGTCTTGAAACCCGCGCTCTGGATGGAGGAGAAGTGAACGAATACGTCCGGACCCTGGGATTGCTCGATAAAGCCAAAACCCTTGGTTTCGTTGAACCATTTGACCTGGCCGGTGCGAATGTCAGACATGTGCTAAATCCTATCTATAACAATATGAAACTAAGCCCGGTGGGGCTGCATTTGCCTTGCTGCAGGGGTTGGCTCATGACTGACCACGTCTCATTGTCCCAGTAGCACGCAGAACAATCCCTGTCTAAAGCAAAAACGATTGTACGTTAGCACCTACCCTTGTCAATTTTGCCCCTTTCGTTTTTTGAACAAGCTAAAAATATTGTGAAGTCAGCGGCTTATTTGAGGGAATACGGCATAAAAAAACGGGAGGCCTGGCCTCCCGCTTCTCTTACTCCTTGAGGGCGAACCCCTCACCCTGCCGATCGTAGCGATAGATGGCCTGGCCGTAAGAGCGAATTTCCACTCGCTGGATGCGACGATTTTCGTCCACCAGGATGAAGACCGATTTGCCGGATTGCAGCCGGGTCAGCGGACGATCCGGCCCTTCGATGGCGATGAGGCGACTCAGTTCCACCCCCGGCAGCTCGAATTTACGGAAAATGGAGTAGAGGGTCTCTCCAGCCTGTACTTCGTGTTGCAACCAGGTGCCGTTGACCTTTTCTTCCACCGCCGGTTTGGCGGCAACTGCCGAAGAGGTGCTACCGACGGTCAGTGCCTGGCTGGGGACGGCAAGGGGAATGTCGAGTGAACCTGACGGGGCCGCCGTTGGTGCACTGGGGGCCGGCTCCCAGGCCAGCACCAGCAACCAGAGCGGGGTCAGGATCAGCAGCCCTATGGTGTTTTTGCGGGGCAGCGGGCTGCTCAGCTTGAACCTGGTGGCCTTGGGTCCCTGGCTACGTTGGCCGAAGCGGCTCATACCCTGGCCGATGCGCTGGCGCAGAGGCAGGGTTGCGGCATTGATACGATGGAGCAGGGATCCTTGTGATTCGTCTTGGCGACGCTGCTGGGCTCGTCTGTTATGGCCACGTGGGCGACGGTCCGGGGTGGGCACGGCATTTACCTCTCACTACATTGCCTGCCATCAGGCAAATACGCTGCCTATGGTAAACGGACTCGCCCCCGAGGGGGAGAGTCCGTGAGAGGAAAATTATCAGCTGAGACGAAATTGTCCCAACAATTGCTGCAATCGCTCTGCGGCCTGACGCAGAGCCTGACTGGCTTTGGCCGTTTCGGTCGCATCCAGGGCGATGTCGTTGGCCAGTGCGTTGGTTTTTGACAGATTGCCGGAGACGGTCTCGGAAACCGAGCTCTGCTCCTCGGCGGCGGAGGCGATCTGGTAGGTCATGTCGTTGATGGTGGAGATGGCCTGATAGATGCTGCCGAGCGCCTCTTCCGCCAGATCCGCCTCGCCTACCGCCTGGTGGGTCAGCTGCTGGCTCTGGTTGATGGCATTGACCGCGTTGGCCGAGCTGTGACGGATCTTCTCGATCAGCTCCTGAGTGTTCTGCACCGCCTGCTGGGTGTTGCCTGCCAGCTTGCGTACCTCGTCGGCCACCACCGCAAAGCCACGGCCCTGCTCGCCGGCGCGCGCCGCCTCGATGGCCGCGTTGAGCGCCAGCAGGTTGGTCTGGTCGGCAATGCCCTGAATGACGGTGAGGATGCTGGTGATCTGCTCGCTGTCGTGGGCCAGCCCTTCCACTACTTCGGCCCCTTTCCCTGCCTCTGCGGCGACCTTGTGCATCGACTGGATCACCTGCTGGAAGCGCACCTTGCCCTGATCCGCCGCACTCTGGGCCTGCTTGGCCGAGTCGGCGGTGTTGTTGGCGTGGGTGGCCACCTCTTGGCTGACGTAGGACATCTCCTGCACTGCGGTCAGCATCTGTTCCATCTCTGCCTGATGATGCTGCAGGTTGTTGTCGGTCTGGCCGGCGATGCGGTCGGTGTCACCGGCGTGACGGTTCACCTCGCTGGCAGTTTTCAGCACATCGCCCAATAGCCCCTGCAGCTTGTCAATGAAGCGATTGATGCCCTTGGCCAGATCCCCCAGCTCGTCCACCGAGCGGGTGGTGAGGCGCTTGGTGAGATCCCCTTCGCCGTCGGCGATGTCATCCACCAGACTGACCATCTGACGGATGGGGCCCGTGATGCTGCGAGCGATCACCAGCATGGTGGCCAGCGCCAGCACCAGCACGATGAGCGCACCCACCAGCTGTTGGGTCATGGCGGCCTGGTTCATGTCGCTCAATTGGGCTTCCAGCTGATCGGCGCCCGCCAGCACCACCTTGTAGGGCAGGGTGACTATGATGGCCCAGTTGCGGGCCATGCCCGGCACCATGATGGGCACCGAGATCCGGAATGAATCGTTCAGCTCCTGACGCTGAACCTCCGGCTTCAGATATTGTTGCCACTGCTGGCCGAGCACCTTGTCGGCCCGCCCACCCAGCAGGCTGGCATCCCCGCTGGTGCCGGTGATGACGCCGGCGGCGCTGACGATCAGGGTCTCGCCCTTGCCCTCATAGATGTTGCTGTTAAGGGTCTTGGCCTGGCGGCTGATGGAGTCTACCGCCAGATCCAGGGCGGCGATCCCCTTGAACTGGCCACCCACCATGATGGGGGTGGTGATGGTGCTGACCAGCACCTGCTGGCCGTTGATGTCCACCTTGAAGGGATCGATGAGACAGGAGCGTCCCTCCCGTTTCGGACAGGAGTAGTAGTCGTTGGCCGGATTGCCGAACTCGTCGGGGTCGGTTTTCTCGATGGAGAGCAGCAGATCCGTGCCGATCTGATCCTTGTCACGATAGAAATAGGGCACGAAGCGACCCTTGTCATCGCTGCCGAGCGCGCTCTGGCCGACGAAGCTGGCGTCCTGGCCATCGAAGCCGTTTGGTTCGAAGCCGGCGAAGGCGCCATAGAGTTGCGGCTCGAGTGCGAGCTGGGCCTTGAGCAGATCGGTGGCCTGCTGGCGAGTCAGGGGCAGCTTGCCCTCCTGCTGCAGGGCGAGGGCGCTGGCCATCTGCTGGGTGTAGGAGAGCCCCTTTTGCAGCAGCTGGGTGATGGTGGCGGCCTCGGCACGGGCGTTGGCGCTGACTTTCTGCCAGGCCTCCTGTTGCAGGGCGGCGCGGCTGGAGCTGATGGTCAGCTGTTGGGTCTGCTGACCCGAGTAGTGGTTGAGCAGGATCAGGATGACCAGGGCGGTGGTCATGGCGATCCCGGCCATTACCAGAATACGATTCTGGATAGAACGAAACTGCATCGTGCGTTCCTTGTGACGTGGAAAGTTGTTTGAATTATCGGCAGGGCGGGAGGCTTCTCCAGCAATGCTGCCTAGCAAAGCGGAAAAAACTGAACGGTTTTGCGATCCTCTTCAAAGATTGATGGGCATGTCCTATCGACCGCTTATTTCTTGTCCGGCGTCCTCATGGTTTTCCCATCCGTCATTGTCGGTGCTAAAATGCGACGGTTTTTTTAACGAATTGGCCCAAGGCCCTCTACACAAGGCTTAAAGATGAAAGTCAAAACCCGTTTTGCTCCCAGCCCGACCGGCTTTTTGCATGTCGGCGGTGCCCGTACCGCACTCTATTCCTGGTTGTTTGCAAAGAATCAGGGCGGTGAGTTCGTGCTGCGTATCGAGGATACCGATCTGGAACGTTCCACCCAGGAGGCGATCGACGCCATCATCGAGGGCATGGAATGGCTGGAGCTGAACTGGGATGAGGGCCCCTACTATCAGACCAAGCGTTTCGATCGTTACAACGCCTTGATCGACGAGATGCTGGCCGACGGTCGCGCCTACAAGTGCTACTGCTCCAAGGAGCGTCTGGAAGCGCTGCGCGAAGGCCAGATGGCCAACGGCGAGAAGCCCCGTTACGACGGCAAGTGCCGCCATGGTGATCACGATCACCCGGCCGACGCCCCCCACGTCATCCGTTTCCGCAACCCGACCGAAGGCTCAGTGGTGTTTGATGACCACGTACGTGGCCGCATCGAGTTCGCCAACACCGAGCTCGACGATCTCATCATCCGCCGCACCGACGGTGCCCCCACCTACAACTTCTGCGTGGTGGTGGACGATTGGGACATGGAGATCACCCACGTGGTGCGTGGTGAAGACCACATCAACAACACCCCGCGCCAGATCAACATCTACAAGGCGCTGAACGCGCCGGTGCCGGAGTTTGCCCACGTTTCCATGATCCTGGGTGACGACGGTGCCAAGCTCTCCAAGCGCCACGGCGCCGTCTCCGTGATGCAGTACCGTGACGACGGCTACCTGCCGGAAGCCCTGTTGAACTATCTGGTGCGTCTGGGCTGGTCCCACGGCGATCAGGAGATCTTCAGCCTGGAAGAGATGATCAAGCTGTTCAGTCTGGATGCCATCTCCAAGTCTGCCTCTGCCTTTAACACCGACAAGCTGCTGTGGCTGAACAACCACTACATGCGCAGCCTGGATCCGGCCTATGTGGCCAAGCACCTGGCCTGGCACATGGCCGACCAGAAGATCGATACCAGCAATGGCCCGGCCCTGGCTGACGTGGTGACCCTGCTGGCCGAGCGCTGCAATACCCTGGTGGAGATGGCCGCCCAGAGCCGCTATCTGTTCGAAGAGTATGAAGCCATCGACGAAGCGGCTGCCAAGAAGCATCTGCGTGGTGTTGCCGCCGAGCCCCTGGCCCTGGCCAAAGCCAAGCTGGCTGCCCTGGATACCTGGACTACCGAAGCGCTGCACGAGCTGATTGAAGCCACTGCAGCCGAGCTGGGTCAGGGTATGGGCAAGGTCGGCATGCCGCTGCGCGTGGCGGTGACCGGTCTGGGTCAGTCCCCGGCCATCGACGCCGTGATGGCGCTGGTGGGCAAGGAGCGCGTGCTCGCCCGCATCGATCGCGCTTTGGCGTATATCGAAGCGCGTATGGCCGCTGAGTAAGCTTGCCGTCGCACATTGCTGTCATCGGTCTGGGTAAATTGCCCCGGCTATTGATGCCGTGATGGCGCTGGTGGGTAAGGAGCGCGTGCTCGCTCGCATCGACCGCGCCCTGGCCTATATTGAAGCGCGCATGGCCGCCGAGTAAGCAGGCCATCGTCAGGCCGGGCGGGATACCTGCCCGGCTGGACACCAGATACAAAAAATCCGAAACGTCATGTTTCGGATTTTTTTATGGTCGTAGCTTTGTGTGGCGGAGCCTGGCTTAGCAGGCTCCGGATTGGGATCAGGTCAGCTTGAAGGAGTTGATCTGGCTGTCCAGATCCTTGCTGTGTTGCTCCACCAGCTCGGAGGCCTCCTGCAGCTCCCGCAGCACCACCACGGAGCCTTCGGCGATCTGCTTGACCTGCTCCAGGTTGCCGCGCATCTCTTCGGCCACCGAGCTCTGTTGCTCGGAGGCGGCGGCGATGTGGCGGTTCATGTCGGCCACCCCCTGCACCCGCTGCACTATGGTGGCGAGTTGATCCCCCGCGCGAGTGACCTGCTCTACTCCCTTGTCCGCCTGTTGCACGCTCTGGGACATCAGCTCGGCCGCCTGGGCAGCATTGCCCTGCAGCTGTTCGATCATCTTCTGGATCTCGACGGTGGCCGCCTGGGCCCGGTTGGCCAGCTCGCGTACCTCGGAGGCGACTACCGCAAAGCCACGACCGGCCTCACCGGCGCGGGCTGCCTCGATGGCGGCGTTCAGCGCCAGCAGGTTGGTCTGCTCCGAAATGCCGCGAATGGTGTCGACCACAGAGCCGATGCGATCCACCCCCTGTTCCACCTGATTGACCACGGTGGCAGAGCGCTGGATGTTGCCGGAGAGGGTGTCGATGGTGTTGACGGTTTCCGCCACGCAGCGGCTGCCCTCTTCGGCCAGCTGGCTGGTTTCTGTGGTGGCATGGGAGGCCTGTTCGGCATGGGCTGCCACTTCACGAATGGCGCCGACCATCTGGCTCATGGCGCTGGCTAGTTGCTCTATCTGGCCGAACTCTTCGTTGATCGCCTCGTTGGCCTCTTCCATGCAAAGGGTGACCTGGGAGGCGATCTCGTTGAGCTCCTTGCAGGCGGCACGCTGGTTGCCAAACACCGCCTTGAGGTTTTCCTGGGAGTGGGAGACCGCCTTGGCAATGTCACCGAACTCATCGCGGGAGTGGAGCAGCACCTTGTGGCTGAGATCCCGCTTGGCGAAGCGCTCCAGCAGGCCGACCAGATAATGTACCTGCTTCACCATCAGGCGGGAGCTGGTCAGCAACAGGATCACGAACAGCAGCCCCATGATGGCCGTCTCCATCAGACCGGTCCAGAGCAGGCGGTCGGCAATGGCGTTTGCCTTGTCCGGATCCAGCCCTTCGCTGAGCAGGGTGGCTTCCAGATTGTTGGCATCGAACCAGAGCTTGGTGAGCAACAACAAGGTACTGAATACCATCAGCAGTACTACCTTGGGTACCAGCCGTATATCACTCATCCGCTTCTCTAGCAGGTTTAGCTGCATATTTTTTCTCCTTTAAAAAACTGCTTTTTCCTTTGTCCTCAGGGCTATCGGCATTATCTTCCCTTTTATTAATTTGCACTGTGTTTAAAGTTGGAAAATGTATGCGACATCACTTAACTCATCTGCGGGCCACCGATCTGCTGATGGCCTTCCTCTCCGTTATTTCGGTATTACTGGTTACGGCCCGTTGGTGGGGGCACGAAACCCTGACTTCCCAGACACTGCAACTCTTCTATGACCTCGACAGCCTGATCTGTTACTTCTTTCTCGCCCACTTCGCCTATGGCCTGGCCCGCGCCCCGGACAGGAAGGCCTACTTCAAGGCCAACTGGTTCTATCTACCGGGCAGTCTGCCCATGGTGGAGTCCCTGCGCTGGGCCCGGTTGATCCAGTTGTGGCGGGTCTATCAGTTGCTGCGCAGCCAGCCTGACCTGCTGGCCATGTTTCGTCGCGAGCGAAACGAAACCACCATCTCCGGCATCCTGTTCCTGTTCGTCCTCTTGCTGGGGCTCGGCTCCGGGATCATGTACTGGATTGAATCTGGTCAACCGGGCAGTGAAATCGAGACCCCCTATGATGCGTTCTGGTGGACCCTGGTGACCCTCTCCACCGTGGGTTACGGGGATCTGGTGCCCAAGACGGAGGAGGGGCGCTTTGTGGCCAGCCTGCTGATCCTGTTCGGGGTCGGCCTGTTTGGCGCGCTCAGCGGTTTCATGGCCAGCCTGTTTCTGCAGCCCAATCGCGGTGATAACGACACCGAGAAGTGGCGTCATCACTACAATGCCCAGCAGGAGCAGTTGTTGCAGGAGTTGCGAGCGCTGCGGACCGAGGTACGGGAGCTGAGAAACAAGTGATGATGAGGTCAAAAAGTGGCCAAGTCATGTATGGCAGGGCAGGGAGTGCCCCCAGGGGAAGCGTTTTCTTTGCTTGTCCTTTAACCTGCCGGCGGCTTAACATTCAGCTTCTTACCCAAAACTGAAAAGAGAACCGATCGACCATGCGCGCCCTTCTCGGGATTTTGATCTGCTTGTGTGCCGGCCAGGCACTGGCCGAGACCCGTTATGTTTCAGACAACATCTTTACCTATATCCACAATGGCCCGGGGACCCAGTACCGGATCCTGGGCAGCGTCAAGGCGGGTGAGCCGCTGGAGATAAAGTCGGTGAACGGCGAAGCCGGTTTCACTCAGGTGGTGGACGGCCGTGGCCGTGAAGGGTGGATCAAGAGCAGCGAGCTGCAGAGCCAGCCCAGCCTGCGCGAGCGCCTGCCCCAGGTCGAGAAGGAGCGGGATGAGCTCACGAGCCGCCTGCAGAACCTCAACGGCGACAACGAGAAACGCTTTGCCGAGAAGGATGGCCAGATTGAACTGCAGAGCAATGAGATAGCATCGCTCAAGGCCCAGCTCGCCAGCCAGGGCGAGGAGATGAGCAATCTCAAGGAGCAGAACGATGCCCTGACCCAGAGTTATGACAACCGGGAACACGACATGCAGATGGACTGGTTCATCCGTGGCGGTGCCATGGTGGGGGCCGGCATCCTGCTCGGCATCCTGTTGCCCATGCTGCCTCGTCGCCGCAGCCGCAGCGATCGCTGGATGAATTGACAAAAATTGTCTGACTGAGCAGAAGGGTCGCCATGGCGGCCCTTCTCTGTTTTTGTCGTTTGACGCAGGGCTGGAGGGGGCATAAAGGGAGAGAGGAATTGTATACAAAACAAGATGTGAAGCTGGTCTGAAAAGGGCATTTTCACCCTGAGATAGCCATAAAACTCCCATGCCAGCGATTTTTGTTAAAACAAGGCAACAAATTTATTTCATATAGGGTGCAATATTGTATACATTATCGGCGTTTCGGCGGCACGGCCGCCTTCGTCGATATCAGCCCTAGGGCGTACAGGAAGACCCCATATGTTCAAAGCGACTCAAGTGCTTGCAGCTGACTATATTCCCTCCGATCTGGCCGCCCTGCGCGAAGCCATCACCCAGAACTATGTGGTGGATGAAAATGCCTATCTGGCAGAGCTTGCCGCCATGCTGCCGGGAGATGGCGCTTCGCTGGAACAGGTAACCCAGCGGGCTCGCACCCTAGTGACCAAGGTGCGCAAGGAGAGCGGTTCCGGCGACGGTATCGACGCCTTCCTGCAGGAGTACAGCCTGGATACCCAGGAGGGGATCATCCTGATGTGTCTGGCCGAGGCGCTGCTGCGCATCCCCGATGCCCAGACCGCCGACGCCCTGATCAAGGACAAGCTTTCCGGCGCCAACTGGTCCTCTCATTTTCGCAAGAGCGACTCCACCCTGGTCAACGCCTCGACCTGGGGCCTGATGCTGACCGGCAAGATCATCAAGCTCGACAAGAAGCTCGACGGCAATCCGGCCAACCTGCTGGGGCGGATGGTCAACAAGCTGGGCGAACCCGTGGTGCGCTCTGCCATGTATGCCGCCATGAAGATCATGGGCAAGCAGTTCGTGCTGGGTCGCGATATGAAGGAGGCTCTCAAGGCGAGCCGCAAGTCCCGCGAGCTGGGTTACACCCACACCTACGACATGCTGGGTGAATCGGCGCTGACCATGCAGGACGCCGACAAGTATCTGGCCGACTACCACAACGCCATCGAGGCGGTGGGCGGCGAGCGGATCAGCGACGGCGGCCCGGCTCCCTCCATCTCCATCAAGCTCTCGGCGCTGCATCCGCGCTATGACGTGGCCAACCGCGAGCGGGTGCTCGGCGAGATGTGCGAGCGGCTGGTGGGGCTGGTGCGTCTGGCCCGCGATAAGGACGTGGCCATCAGCATCGACGCCGAGGAGATGGACCGCCTCGAGTTGTCGCTGGATCTGTTCGAGCAGCTCTACCGCTCCGAGGCGAACCGTGGCTGGGGCAAGCTCGGCATGGTGGTGCAGGCCTACTCCAAGCGTGCCCTGCCGGTCTTGTGCTGGCTCACCGCCCTGGCCCGCGAGCAGGGGGATATCATTCCGGTACGTCTGGTGAAGGGGGCCTACTGGGACAGCGAGCTGAAATATGCCCAGCAGGCCGGTCTGCCCGGCTACCCGCTGTTTACCCGCAAGGCCGGTACCGACATCTCCTACCTCGCCTGTGCCCGCTACCTGCTGAGCGAGCCGACCCGCGGTTTCATCGCGCCCCAGTTTGCCACCCACAACGCCAATACCGTGGTCAGCATTCTGGAGATGGCCGGCGATCGCCAGTTCGAATTCCAGCGCCTGCACGGCATGGGGGAGGAGCTGCACAACGCCGTGCTCAATGACAACCCGGGCCTGCACTGCCGCATTTATGCACCGGTCGGCGCCCACAAGGATCTGCTGCCCTACCTGGTGCGCCGTCTGCTGGAAAACGGCGCCAACACTTCGTTTGTGCACAAGCTGGTGGATCCCAACACCCCGGTGGACAGTCTGGCCGAGCACCCGCTGCGTACCCTCAAGCGCTACTCGAGCTTTGCCAACGACCGCATCCCGCAGCCGGTGAACCTGTTTAGTGATCGCAAGAACTCCAGTGGCGTGAACATGAACATCGTCTCCATCCAGCGCCCCTTCTTCGCCGGGCTCAAGGAGCTGGAGAGCAAGCAGTGGCTGGCCGGCCCCATCGTCGATGGCGAGACCCTCAAGCGTAATGAAGCCCGCGTGGTGGTGAGCCCGCAGGACGTGAGTCTGACCGTCGGCAAGATCCATTGGGCCGATGAGCAGGCGGTGGAGCAGGCGCTGGCCTCTGCCCATGCAGCCTTCCCGCGCTGGCGCGAGACGCCGGTCTCCGAGCGTGCTGCCGCGCTGGAAAAGCTGGCAGATCTTTTGGAAGCGAACCGCAACCAGTTTATTTCGCTCTGTACCCGTGAGGCGGGCAAGCTGCTGCAGGACGGCATCGACGAGGTGCGCGAGGCGGTGGATTTCTGTCGCTACTACGCGGTGCAGGCTCGCAGCATGATGGGTCAGGCGACTCTGCTGCCCGGCTACACCGGCGAGCAGAACGAGCTGTTCCTGCAAGGGCGCGGCGTGTTTGTCTGCATCAGCCCGTGGAACTTCCCGCTGGCCATCTTCCTGGGGCAAGTCGCGGCGGCGCTGGCCACCGGCAACACCGTCATCGCCAAACCGGCGGAGCAGACCGGTCTCATCGCCCATCTGGCGGTGACCCTGGCGCACCAGGCCGGCATCCCGGGCGATGTGCTGCAACTGTTGCCGGGCGACGGTGCCACAGTGGGCGCCAAGCTGACAGCGGATCCCCGTATCGGCGGCGTCTGCTTCACTGGCTCCACTGAGACCGCCAAGCTCATCAACCAGACTCTGGCCAATCGTGACGGCGCCATCCTGCCGCTCATCGCCGAGACCGGCGGCCAGAACGCCATGATCGTCGACTCCACTGCCCTGCCGGAGCAGGTGGTGCGCGACGTGGTGAGCGCCGCCTTCCAGAGCGCCGGCCAGCGCTGCTCCGCCCTGCGGGTGCTGTTCCTGCAAGAGGAGATCGCCGATCGGGTGCTGGAGATCCTCACCGGTGCCATGCAGGAGCTCAAGGTCGGCAACCCGGCCGAGCACAACACCGACGTGGGCCCGGTCATTGACGCCGAGGCCAAGGCGGGGTTGGATCTGCACCTGGCCAGGATGATCCCGAAAAGCCGCCTGATCGCCCAGGCCCCCATGCCGAAGGCGACCCAGGAGGGGCACTTCGTCCAGCCGACCGCACTCGAGATCCGCTCCATCAAGGAGCTGGAGCGCGAGCAGTTCGGCCCCATCCTGCACGTGGTGCGCTATGCCGCCCGGGATCTGGAGCAGGTGATCAGCGAGATCAACGGCACCGGCTACGGCCTGACGCTGGGCATTCACAGTCGCAACGAATCCCACGCCGAAGAGCTGGCGAGCCGCATCAACGTGGGCAACGTCTACATCAACCGCAACCAGATCGGCGCCATGGTCGGGGTACAGCCGTTCGGTGGTCAGGGCCTCTCCGGCACCGGCCCCAAGGCGGGCGGCCCCCACTATCTGAGCCGCTTCGTCACCGAGAAGACCCGCACCATCAATACCACGGCGGTGGGGGGCAACGCCTCTCTGCTGGCTATGGGGGATGCCTGATATCGAGTCTTTCTGGTGAAAACGAGATAACACCAAGGTCGCCTGCGGGCGACCTTGTTATTTCGGGGGGGCTCGTACCGGCGAGCCGCGCTAGCTGCATGGGGGTCGTCATCTTTTCGCGCTGGCCGTAAGATGAGAGCCTCGACCGGTGCCGAGCGCACCTTTGCTACACAGAGCCTGGATGCTTATGTCATTGACCGAACAGGCCCGCTGGTTCGTACTGGGGGGCGATCACCTGGTGCTGCTCGACGAGCAGGGCCATATTCCGCAGGGGGCGTTGAGCCAGTTGCCCGCGTTTTTGCACGCCAAGTCATTTGAGCGTTTCGACGAGTGGGAGGGCCTGCCCTGCTATCTGCTGGATCTGGGGGAGGAGGCCGAGACGTCTCTTATGACCCCCCTGCGCCAGCTGATGGTGGCGGGAGATGAGGCGGGTTTTCATCTGGCGGGGCGCGCCTGGCAGCTGGCGACTTTTCGCCGAACCCACCGCTTCTGCGGTGAATGCGGTGCCCCCATGGTACCCAAGGCGGGGGAGTGGGCCCAGGTGTGTCACCATGGCCACATCGTCTATCCGCGCATCTCCCCCTGCATCATAGTGGCGGTGCGCAAGGGGCCGGCCATTTTGCTGGCCGCACATCGCCGTCACCATCAGGTCGAGGATCCCATGTATACGGTGCTGGCGGGTTTCGTAGAGGCGGGGGAGAATCTCGAGCAGTGCGTGGCGCGGGAGGTGTTCGAGGAGAGCGGCATCCGGGTACGTAACGTGCGCTATGTGGCCAGCCAGCCCTGGCCCTTCCCCCACAGCCTGATGATGGGCTTCACCGCCGACTACGAGAGCGGCGAGATCCGGATACAGGACGAGGAGCTGGTGGCCGCCGACTTCTTCGAAGCTGACCGTCTGCCAAGGCTGCCTCCCCACGGCACCATAGCGCGGCGACTTATCGAGCTTTGCCTGGCGGGCGAGGCCTGAGGCGAGTCGTTATTTCCTCGTTGTAAAAAGGGACGCTTGTTTGCGTCCCTTCACATCTTTGCAACCGGCCCTGGATTTGCCACCCATTGGGCAGTCCGTTCCGGTGGGCAAAGTGGTATCATGGCCGCCATTTTATGCGTGATATGAATTCAGGAACTGGGATGAAAGAGCTGAAGAACGATCGTTACCTGCGTGCCCTGCTGCGCCAGGAAGTGGACATGACCCCGGTATGGATGATGCGCCAGGCTGGCCGTTATCTGCCGGAATACAAGGCGACCCGCGCCATCGCGGGGGACTTCATGTCCCTGTGCCGCAATGCCGAGCTGGCCTGTGAAGTCACCTTGCAGCCGCTGCGCCGCTACTCGCTCGATGCCGCCATCCTCTTCTCCGACATCCTCACAGTGCCCGACGCCATGGGGCTGGGTCTCTACTTCGAGCAGGGGGAAGGCCCGCGCTTCGAGCGTCCCATCACCTCCATGGCCGACGTGCAGGCACTGCCGGTGCCGGATCCGGAAGACGAGCTAGGCTACGTGATGAACGCGGTGCGCACCATCCGCCGCGAGCTCAAGGGCGAAGTGCCGCTGATCGGCTTCTCCGGCAGCCCCTGGACCCTGGCTACCTACATGGTGGAGGGGGGCAGCTCCAAGGCATTCACCAAGATCAAGCAGATGATGTACGCAGAGCCGCAGACCCTGCATCTGCTGCTCGACAAGCTGGCCGACAGTGTAATCGCCTATCTGAACGCCCAGATCAAGGCGGGTGCCCAGGCGGTCATGGTGTTCGACACCTGGGGCGGCGTGCTCACCCCGCGCGATTACCGCGACTTCTCCCTGCAATACATGCACAAGATCGTCGATGGCCTGATCCGTGAACACGACGGTCGCCGCGTGCCGGTCACCCTGTTCACCAAGAACGGCGGCCAGTGGCTGGAGCAGATCGCCGCCACCGGTTGTGATGCGCTGGGGCTGGACTGGACCACCGACATCGCGGACGCCAAGCGCCGGGTCGGCGACAAGGTGGCGCTGCAGGGCAACATGGACCCTTCCATGCTCTACGCTTCTCCCGAGCGCATCCGCGAGGAAGTTGCCTCCATCCTGGCCGGGTTCGGTCATGGCAATGGCCACGTCTTCAACCTGGGTCACGGCATCCATCAGGATGTGAACCCGGAGCATGCCGGCGTGTTCGTCAACGCGGTACACGAGCTCTCGGCTCAATACCACAAGCGCTGATAGCGGCGCGTTTTATCGTTACGACGGGGCCTTGGGGCCCCGTTTCGTTGGTGGCGGGGCTGCATCCCGGTTGTCGCTCGGGTTACACTGCATCCCTTGTGGGAACAACGATGGGAGCGGGCATGAGTCTCGTTTTCCGGACAGGTTTCCCTGGTCATGGCTGGAGGCTGGATGAGCAAACGAGTATTGGATTGGGGTATCGATCTGGGTGGTACCAAGTGCGAGTGCGTGGTGCTGGAGGGAGACGAAGTGCTGCTGCGTCATCGCATCCCCACCGAGCGCCAGGGCGGTTATGAGCATATGATCGGCCAGATCGCCAAACTGGTAGAGGAGTGCGCCGCCAAACTCGGCCAGCGCCCCGCCATCATCGGCATGGGCACCCCGGGGGCGCGGGATCCGCAAACCGGCCTGATGAAGAACTGCAATACGACCGAGCTCAACGACAAGCCGTTCAAGGAAGATCTGGAGCGAAGGCTCGGTGTGCCCGTGCTCATCGCCAACGACGCCAACTGCTTCGCCCTGGCGGAAACCCATCTCGGGGCGGTGCGCCAGCACCATCCCGATGCCAAGGTGGTGTTCGGCATCATCATGGGCACCGGGGTCGGCTCCGGCATCGTCATCAACGGCCGTATCCTCAACGGTCACCACGGCATCGCCGGCGAGTGGGGCCACAACGTGCTCTCACCCGATGGCCCCGAGTGCTACTGCGGCAAGCGCGGCTGCGTCGAGACCCTGATCAGCGGCCCGGCGCTGGAGGCCTGGTACGAAGCCAAGGCCAAGCGCCGCCTCTCGCTGGCCCAGATTGCGGCAGCTACCACCCACGATTATGTGGCCAAGCTCACCATCGACCGGCTGCACCTGCTGTTTGGCCAGGCGCTGGCCAACGTGGTCAACATCCTGGATCCGGACGTCATCGTCATCGGTGGCGGGGTGGGCAACGTGCAGAGCCTTTATCGCGCCGGGCGGGAGACAATTTTGCCCTTCCTCTTTAATCCCCGCTTCCGGGCCCCCATTATTGCACCAGCCCTTGGCGACAGCGCCGGGGTATTTGGCGCGGCCTTGCTGGCGCGCGGTGAATTCAAGGATGCCCTGCTGTCATGAGCCGGGTGTCGGGTGGCCCAAGGGTCACCCCTTTTTGCTGGTAAGGAATGCATCCCAGATGATCAAGATTGCCATCAATGGTTACGGACGGATCGGTCGCAACGTGTTGCGGGCCCTCTATGAAAGCGGGCGCGACAAGACCATCAAGATCGTCGCCATCAACGAACTGGCGGCGCCGGAGGCCATGGTGCACCTGACCCGCTTTGACACCAGCCACGGTCGCTTCCGTTATCCGGTGCAGCTGGCGGGCAACAGCATGCAGGTAGGCGAAGACCTCATCTCCCTGTTTGCCGAGAAAGACCCGTCCAGATTGCCGTGGCGGGCGCTGGGGGTGGACGTGGTGTTGGATTGCACCGGGGTGTTCGGCTCGCGCGCCGATGCCGAGCTGCATCTGGCGGCGGGGGCGAGCAAGGTACTCTTCTCCCATCCGGCCGATGCGGATGTGGATGCCACTATCGTCTACGGGGTCAATCACCAGGTGCTGACCGGGCGTGAACGGATCGTCTCGAACGCCTCCTGCACCACCAACTGCGTGGTCCCCGTCATAGAAACATTGCATCGAGAATTCGAAATAAATTGTGGTACTATTACGACAATTCATTCGGCCATGCATGACCAGCAAGTCATTGATGCCTACCATGGCGACTTGCGCCGAACTCGCGCCGCCAGCCAGTCCATCATCCCGGTGGATACCAAGCTGGCCAAGGGGTTGGAGCGTATCCTGCCCCACTTCGCCGGCAAGTTCGAGGCGATCGCGGTACGGGTGCCGACCATCAATGTAACAGCGATGGATCTGAGTATTACTGTTCGTAAAAAAGTGACAGTTAGTGACGTAAATCAAGCCCTGCAACGGGCATCCAGAGGTACATTACAAGGTATTCTGGATTACACGGAAGAACCGCTGGTCTCCGTAGACTTTAATCATGATGCACACTCCTGCATCATTGATGGTACCCAGACCCGGGTGAGCGATGCCAACCTCGTCAAGATGTTGATGTGGTGCGATAACGAATGGGGCTTCGCGAATCGGATGCTGGATACTACCCGGGCCATGATGGTTGCAGGCTGAGCCTGCCCCGGACGAAAGGTTACTGTTTTTAACATTACCTGGAAAAATATAGAGGACTGAATATGTCTGTTATCAAGATGACTGACCTGGATCTGGCGGGCAAACGCGTTCTGATCCGTGCTGACCTGAACGTGCCGGTAAAAGACGGCAAGGTCACCTCCGATGCACGTATCGTCGCTACCCTGCCGACCATCAAGCTGGCTCTGGAAAAGGGCGCCAAGTTGATGATCACCTCCCACCTGGGTCGTCCGACCGAAGGCGAGTACAACGAAGAGTTCTCCCTGCTGCCGGTTGTCAACTATCTGAAAGACGCTCTGTCCTGCCCGGTTCGCCTGGCCAAGGATTACCTGGATGGCGTGGAAGTCGCTGCCGGTGAGCTGGTTGTGCTGGAAAACTGCCGCTTCAACAAGGGCGAGAAGAAGAACGCCGAAGAGCTGGCCAAGAAGTATGCCGCTCTGTGTGACGTCTTCGTAATGGATGCATTCGGTACTGCTCACCGCGCCGAAGGTTCCACCTATGGTGTCGCCCAGTTTGCCCCGATCGCCTGTGCAGGCCCCCTGCTGGCCGGTGAACTGGAAGCCCTGGGCAAAGCCATGCTGAAGCCCGAGCGCCCCATGGTTGCCATCGTTGGCGGCTCCAAGGTCTCCACCAAGCTGACCGTGCTGGAATCCCTCTCCAAAATTGCTGACCAGCTGGTGGTCGGTGGTGGCATCGCCAACACCTTCATCGCCGCTGCCGGTCACAACGTCGGCAAGTCCCTGTGCGAGCACGATCTGATCGACACCGCCAAGAAGCTGGCTGCCGAAACCTCCATCCCGGCTACCACCGACGTGGTTGTGGGTAAAGAGTTCTCCGAGTCTACTCCGGCCACCACCAAGTCCGTGGCTGACGTGTCTGACGACGACATGATCTTCGACATCGGTCCGGATTCCGCCAAGGCGCTGGCCGACATCATCATGAACGCCAAGACCATCCTGTGGAACGGCCCGGTCGGCGTGTTCGAGTTCGACCAGTTCGCCAAGGGTACCGAAGTGATCGCCAAGGCCATCGCCGAATCCCCGGCCTTCTCCATCGCTGGCGGTGGTGACACCCTGGCTGCCATCGACAAGTTTGGCATCGCCGACAAGGTCTCCTACATCTCCACCGGCGGTGGCGCCTTCCTGGAGTTCGTAGAAGGCAAGGTACTGCCGGCTGTCGCGATTCTGGAAGAGCGCGCCAAAGCCTAATTGACCCGAGACGGGGGGCAAAAGCCTCCCGTTTCGTTTATCATGTGCCCGCTGTGCCGGTTCATGATGAACCCCCCATTTTTTATTAACGGCATACGAGACAGGACGATTAAACATGTCTAAGAAAATTTTCGACTTCGTAAAACCCGGCGTGATCACTGGTGATGACGTTCAGAAAGTGTTCGCCATCGCTAAAGAGAACGGCTTCGCTCTGCCGGCCGTCAACTGCGTCGGTACCGACTCCGTGAACGCCGTGCTGGAAGCTGCCGCCAAGGTGAAAGCGCCGGTTATCGTTCAGTTCTCCAACGGTGGTGCAGCATTCACCGCTGGTAAGGGTCTGAAGCTGGAAGGTCAGCAGGCTGCCATCATTGGTGCCATCTCCGGTGCCAAGCACGTTCACGCCGTTGCCGAAGCTTACGGTGTACCTGTGATCCTGCACACCGACCACGCTGCCAAGAAGCTGCTGCCGTGGATCGACGGTCTGTTGGAAGCGGGCGAGAAGCACTTCGCTGAAACCGGCAAGCCGCTGTTCTCCTCCCACATGCTGGATCTGTCCGAAGAGTCTCTGGAAGAGAACATCGACATCTGCTGCGAGTACCTGACCCGCATGGCCAAGATGAACATGACTCTGGAGCTGGAACTGGGTTGCACCGGTGGCGAAGAAGACGGCGTCGACAACAGCCACATGGATCAGTCCGCTCTGTACACCCAGCCGGAAGACGTGGCTTACGCCTACGAGCGTCTGTCCAAGATTAGCCCGCGTTTCACCATCGCTGCCTCCTTCGGCAACGTACACGGTGTATACAAGCCGGGTAACGTCAAGCTGACCCCGTCCATCCTGGATGCGTCCCAGAAGTACGTTTCCGAGAAGTTCGGTATTCCGGCCAAGTCCCTAGACTTCGTATTCCACGGTGGCTCAGGTTCCACTCTGGAAGAGATCCGCGAATCCATCTCCTACGGCGTGGTGAAGATGAACATCGACACCGACACCCAGTGGGCGACCTGGGAAGGCATTCTGGACTTCTACAAGACCAACGAAGCCTACCTGCAAGGTCAGCTGGGCAACCCGGAAGGTGCCGACAAGCCGAACAAGAAGTTCTACGATCCGCGCGTATGGCTGCGTGCCGGTCAGACTTCCATGATCAAGCGTCTGGAACAGGCTTTCTCCGACCTGAACGCCATCGACGTACTGTAATTCGTTACCGTACCTTGATTGCATGAAAAGGCGCCCTTCGGGGCGCCTTTTGCATTTCTGTGATCCGGTGAGACTGGTTTGCAGTGAGTGAGCTGGGTATTATCGAAACAAATCTGCTTATTTTATTAAACAATTTGCAACCAAGGCAGGATGCTGAGCATGCAGGCAGGAAAGCACAACGCACATCAGGAACACGCGGCCTCCTATTACGCCGCGACTCGCAACGATTCGCAGGAGTGGCCCGAACTGGCCGGTGAACATCAGGCGGATGTCTGTGTCATTGGTGGTGGCTTTACCGGCCTCAATACCGCCATCAACCTGGCCGATGCCGGCTACAAGGTGATACTGCTGGAGGCCAATCGCATCGGCTGGGGTGCGTCCGGGCGCAACGGCGGCCAACTCATTCGCGGCATTGGTCACGACACCAGCCAGTTTGCCCGCTGGATTGGTGAAGAAGGCGTGCGTGAGCTGGATCTGATGGGATTGGAGGCGGTGCAACTGGTGCGCGAGCGAGTTGCGCGTTTTGCCATCGACTGCGATCTCACCTGGGGCTATTGCGATCTCGCTACCCGTCAGCGTCATCTGGCCGGTTTCGAGGAAGAGCTCGAACATCTGGCGAGCCTGGGCTACGAGCATGAGGTGAGGCTGGTGCCGCGCGAGGAGATCCACACGGTCGTGGGTTCGGATCGCTACATCGGCGGCCTCATCGACATGGGGTCAGGACACCTTCACCCCCTCAACCTGGCCCTTGGCGAGGCGCGCGCCGCCCAAAGCCTGGGCGTCGCCCTGTTCGAGCAATCCAGAGTCACCCACATCGACTATGGCCAACGGGTGGAGATCACCACCGCTCACGGCCGGGTGAGCAGCGACTATCTGGTGATAGGGTGCAACGCCTATCTCAACGAACTCAATCCTGAACTCGGGGGCAAGGTGCTGCCTGCAGGTTCCTACATCCTCGCCACCGAGGTGCTGGAGAAACGGCTGCGCCAGCGCTTGCTACCGCAGAACATGGCGGTGTGCGATCAGAACGTGGCACTCGACTACTACCGCCTCTCCGCCGACGGCCGCCTGTTGTTTGGCGGTGCCTGCAACTATTCCGGCCGTGATCCTCGCGATATCAAAGCCTTTATGCTGCCCAAGCTGCTGCGGGTATTCCCCGAACTGGCCGGCACCGCCATTGAATTCCAGTGGGGGGGGATGATAGGCATAGGCGCCAACCGCTTGCCGCAAATCGGCCGCCTCAAGCAGCACCCCAATGTCTTCTACGCCCAGGCTTATTCGGGGCATGGGGTCAATGCCACCCACATGGCGGGCAAGCTGGTGGCGGAGGCTATTCGCGGCGAGAGCCGGGGCTTCGATCTGTTTGCCAGCGTGCCCCACATCACCTTTCCGGGCGGCCCAGCACTGCGCTCCCCGCTGCTGGCGCTCGGCATGCTGTGGCACCGGATGAAGGATTTGCTATAAGGACATGATCCTGAGCGGGGTTAGTGGGTGGGTTCTGCCAGCCGCCACCCCTGCTCCGTCTTCATCATCCACACCTCGGCTTGCTGGGGCAGCACCTGGCCAGCCTCGAAGTCGCCATATTTGCGCTCCAGCTCCATCAGTCCCATCTCCTGCTGGAAGGGGCCGACCTTGTCGTAGACCAGATCCTCGTCGTGCAACACCTGCAGTTGAGCCAGCCCCTGCTTGAAGTGGAGCTGGTAGCTGACCTTGACCAGATAGACGCCTTCCATGCGCTCCTCCTTGTCCAGGATGGCGAAGTCGCTGATCTCGAACAGGCTGGCGTCCGTTTCCGCCATCAGCTTGTCACTGACCTGCTGGCGGATCACCTCTTCACCGGGGCCCGCGCTGCAGCCATAGAGCCAGAGGGCTAGCAGGGGGATGAACCACTTTTTCATCAAAACTCCGGACGGGCGAAACAATGGAGGGCAAATTTTGCCACGCTGTCGCTCATATACAAGGGATTGCCAGAAAAATCAGCGAGTAACAGTGGGGATGGCCCAGCGGTGCGCCAGGCCAATTCCCATCTATGGCAGCTTGTCGAGCTGAGCCAGAAACTCGGCCGGGCCCATAAAGCCGGTGACTCCTTGCCCCGTGAGTTCGTTGCCGGCGCGATCGAAGAAGATCAGGGTGGGCAAGCCCAGCACATTGAGACCGTTGAGCAGCTCGACATCGGCGTCGTCATTGGCAGTGACATCCGCCTGCAACAGCACCATGTTGGCAAAGCGCTCGCGCACCGCAGGATCGCTGAAGGTCTTGTGCTCGAACTCCTTGCAGGCGACGCACCAGTCGGCATAAAGGTCGAGCAGCACCGGTTTGCCGCGGGCGGCGGTGAGCTGGGTCTTGAGATCATCCAGGGTCTTGATGCGAATAAACTGGGGCGCCCGGGTTTCGGCACTGGTCTGGGCGCCGGAGGGGGGTAGCAGCAGATCCTTTCCCACCACCACGGCACTGATCATCGCCAGCAGCAGCACAAAACCGCGCAGGCTCTTGCCGATGGAGTGGGGCTGATGCTGGTTGTGGTGATAGAGGTAGGCGCATAGCGCCAACCCCCAGCCGAGCCAGGCCAGGGTGGTAGCCTGATCGCTCCAGAGCCTTGAGAGCAGCAGGATGGGCACCGCCAGCAGAGCAAAACCAAAGAGTCGTTTGATCACATCCATCCAGGCGCCGGCCTTGGGCAGCAGCTTGCCGCCCGAGGTGCCGAGCAGCAGCAGCGGCAACCCCATCCCCAGCGACAGGGCGTAGAGCGCCGCACCGCCGAGCCAGAGATCGCCGCTCTGGGCCACGTAGATGAGTGCGCCGGAGAGCGGTGCCGTGGTGCAGGGGGAGCAGACCAGGCCGGAGATCATCCCCATGATGGCCACCCCGGCCACTGAGCCGCCCTGCTGGCGGTTGGAGAGGCCGGAGAGGCGCGTCTGCAAGCTGCTCGGCAGCTGCAGGGTGTAGAGCCCAAACATGGAGAGAGCCAGCAGCACGAACATCACCGAGAGGCCGATCAGCACATAGGGGTGCTGTAGCGCCGCCTGGAATTGCAGCCCGGCGGAGGCGACCACCAGCCCGAGCAGGGTGTAGGTGAGCGCCATCCCCTGCACATAGACGAAGGAGAGCAGGAAGGCGCGGCGGGTGGAGAGGCGATGGCCGGCACCGGCGATGATGCCGGTCAGAATGGGGTACATGGGAAAGACGCAGGGGGTAAAGGCGAGCCCCAGCCCCAGTGCAAAGAAGGCGGCGATGCTGAGCCAGAAGCCCTGGCTGCCGAGGGCTGCGGCCAGTTTATCTTGTTGGCTGGACGGTGCAGCCGGCGTCGCCTCGTCATCACCCGACGTGGCCATCAGCGACTGCACCTCGACCATCTTGGTGGTCGGCGGGTAACAGAGCCCCACGGTGCAGCCCTGGTAGCTGATTTTGAGGCTCGCTTGTGGCCCTGCCTCGGTCAGGATGACGGGGATCTCCACCTCCTGGTAATAGACCCGGGTCTTGCCGAAGAAATCGTCCTCGTGCTCGGTTCCCTCGGGCAGGACGGGCTCGCTGAAGGTGAGGTCGTTGCCCTGAAAGCGCAGGCTGTGGCGATAAATATAGTAATCATCCGCGATGCGAAGTCGCAGCAGCAGCCGGTTGCCCTGCTGCTCGCTCTCCAGGGTGAATGCCTCGTCGACTTTCAGGAAGGCGGGCTTGGCACTGGCCTGAATGCCCAGGCTCCCTAGCAGATCACTGCTTGCCTGGACGGGGGTGAACAACAGGCCCAGCAGCAGGGTGAACAGGGCGGGCAGCAGGTAGCGCAGGCGAGCGCGGCTCATAGGGTCTCCTCCTTCAGCCAGTCGAGATAGGCGGGTAGACCCGCACTGACCGGCAGCGCCAGCAACTCGGGCACCTCGTAGGGGTGGTGGGTGAGGATACACTGTTGCAGCTCGGCAAAGAGCGGCATCCGGGATTTGATGATGAGCTGGATCTCGGTGGTCCGTTCCACCTTGCCTTGCCAGCGATAGACAGAGGTCACGCCCGGCAGCTGGTTGATGCAGGCGGCCAGTCGCCGGGTCAGCAGCTGTTCGCAGACAAGGTCGGCACTGGGTTGGTCTGGGCAGGTGCAGAGCACCACAATGGCGTCAGTCATAAAGGGGGATCTTCACCTCGGTGGGGTAAACCGGCGGGGACATTTTTGTTAATGAAATGCCCCGAAAATCAGCGGTTACTATACCCCAGAGCCGCCCTCAATATCATCTGTCGCCATTTGTGAACCTGCGCCAAAAATTTGTGGGGGTCATGAGATAGACGCTGCCATGGGGACAGGGCAGAATGAGCGAGCTTGTTCCCACTAGACGTAAGGAAATGTATGACCCAACAGAATGAGCAGCAGAGAAACCGCATGTTGAGCCTGCTGCGCGAAGGTGAGCGCCGCATGTTGGTTCAACTCGCCGGTCTGCTGCGTACCACTGCCGATGACATCAATGCCGAGCTGGAAAAAGAGGGGCTGCAGAGTTTCCTGGAGCAGCCCATCACGGTGGATTATCTCAATGGCGTGGTGCAGCACCATCTGTTCGAGCGCAAGCACAAAGGGGATATGGCGGTGGCCCAGCAGATGCTTGGTGAATACCAAAGCGAGCTGGAAGCCCTGCAATTAGCCCAGGCTCAAACCGAAGAGGCTGATGCCACCGATGAAGAGGGTGCCGAGCTTAAGGCTCAGGCCTGACGTTTCTCTCTCCCCGCTAGCCGCTTTTGTTCTCTCAGGCACCATCATTGCGATCATGATGGTGCCCTGTTTTTTTGGAGGCCTTGCCGCTTAGCCCAGCGCCTTCTGCGGCACCGGCTGGGGGATGGGGAACACCTTGTCATAACCCCAGTTGTAGGCGAAGGCATAAACCAGATAGAAGGCCACGAAACCCAGATCCAGCACCAGCGCCTCCAGCAGGCTGATGTCCAGCCACCAGGACATCACCGGCAGGGCGACAGTCAGTAGCCCCCCCTCGAAACCGAAGGTATGCACGATCCGTTGCCACAGGCTCTTGCGGGTATGGCCCTGATACTTCATCAGCAGCCTGTCGACGCCGATGTTGTAGATATAGTTCCAGACGGTGGCGAGCACCGAAAAGAACAGTGCCAGTGGCCCCATGTGGTTGAGCCCGACCCCGGTGATCCAGCTCGCCAACGGGGCGGCAATCAGCAGGCCAATCAATTCAAAGCCGATGGCATGGCGCAGGCGATCGTTATGGGTTCGCATAAATCACTCTCTCAATCAGGTTCGTTCACGAATACCGGGTCAATCTATCGATAAAGGTTGATGCATTCACGTTACTATCTATCTGTAAATCAGATAGAATGGTCGACAAGTATCACAAGCAAACAGGAATTCCGGGATGGGGCCGTCACTGGAACAACTCAATATACTGCTGGCCGCCGCCGAGGCCGGCTCGTTTTCGGCGGCAGCGCGCAAGCTGGGCAAGGCGCAGTCGGTGGTGAGCACTGCCATCGCCAATCTGGAGATCGATCTGGGGTTGACCCTGTTCGACCGCACCGGCCGTTATCCCCGGCTGACGGCGGCTGGGGTTCGTATGGTGCAGGAGGCGAGCATACTGTTGGCGCAGGGGGAGCGCCTGCAGGCCATCGCCGGCGAGCTGGCGGCAGGGGTGGAGTCACGGCTGACCCTGGCCATTGACGATGACTCCCATCTCCCCTGGCTGGGCGCTTTGCTGGAAGAGTTTGCCCGCCGTTACCCGGCTGTCGAGCTGGAGCTGCTCTTTCCCTTGATGGAGGATGTGACCGACATGCTGGTCAGCGGCCGCGCCCAGCTTGGCATCAGTTACCAGCAGGCTGTTCCCCAGCGGGAGATAGTCACCCGTACTCTGGGGGAAGTGGCCATGCCGCTGGTGGTCTCGCCGGATCATCCGCTGGCGCACAGGGTGCTGGTGCAAGAGGTCGATCTGCAGGGGGCGCGCCAGCTGATTGCCACCGGGCGGCGGGATGGCCCCGAGCGTCAGCGCTTTCGCATTGCCTCTCAGGTGTGGTGGGTCGAGGGAGATCTCGGCGTGCTGGAGCTGGTCAAGCGCGGGCTGGGATGGGGCGTGGTGCCCGAGTTCTTGCTGGACAGGCCCCTGGCGCGCAAGGAGGTGGTGGTGCTCAACCCCGACTTTATCGCCAGGCATGAACTGGTGCTGGAGCTGCAGTGGCACCGCGCCCGCCCACTTGGGCAGGCGGGGCGCTGGCTGAAGGAGGCACTGCTGGCGCGCGTGCCTCGTTAGTCCGGATTGCGAGTCAGTCGATGAGGGCGTAGGGCAGGGACTGCAGGGTGAGGCTGGCGCTTTCATCCTGCTTGAGACGGAACAGGGCGTCGGTCTCGGTGTCTTTGGGCAGCACGGCGGTGAGCCACACCTGACCATCCCGTTGCCAGGCGTTGAGCACCATACCGCTGCGACGCCAGTTGTCACCGAGCCGGATTTCCAGCGTATCACCACTGGCCACTGGCTCGCTGGCAACGCCCGCCAGCAGGAACAGGGCACGGTTGTTGGCGCCGCGATACTTGGCGCGCGCCACCGTCTCCTGACCCATGTAGCAACCCTTGGTAAAGCAGATGCCATCGAGGGCTTGCAGGTTGAGCATCTGCGGAATGAACTCCCCCTGATGCACCGCTTCCATGTGCGGCAGACCCGCCTTGATCTCGAGCCCCCACCAGAGGGATTCGTCGCCCACCGGCAGGGTATCGGCTTGCTGGTCGCTCACCAGCAGCCAGCGATCCTGTTCAATCTTGACCGCCATGCCGCCGTCGACCAGCCCGCTTTGGGTCAGGCCAAAGTGATCGGCGATCCAGGCGTCGCTGCCGATTCCGGCAATCCCGGTGGCGTGGCGCTCGTCGGTGGCGATCTCCACCTTGGAGAAAACGGCGAATTTCTTCAGCTCCGGCAGCTGGCGCTCCAGCACGGAGGGGGTCGTCAGCATCAGCAGGCTCTCTTCGAGACAGAGCAGGCGGAAATTGCTCCACAGCTTGCCCTTGGGATCGCAGTGGCCACCCAGAGTACTTTGTCCCGGTTGCAGGGCATTGACGTCACAGGTGATCTGACCTTGCAGGTATTTGACGCGATCCTGGCCGGCGATGCGGGTGATGGCGATCTTGGTCAGGGCAAAGCGGGTCGGCTCGGCAGGAAAAACAGGTGGTTGCAGGCTCACGATGGTATTCCAGAGAGAAAGTATGTGAGCTGCATGGTAAAGACGTAACTAATGTTTGTCAGCCGGAAAATCCAGCTGGTACCATCCCACGGTCTTTGTAAGGAGAGTTCCATGTTGAGCCCAGTTGAAAAATCCCGCCTGAAGTGGGCCTGCCGTCGTGGCATGCTCGAGCTGGATGTGATCTTTATGCCCTTTTTTGAACACGAATTCGACACCCTGAGCGAGGCCGATCAGCAGACCTTTATCCGCCTGCTGGAGTGCGATGACCCGGACCTGTTCAAGTGGTGCATGGGTCATGGTATCCCCGAAGACCCCGCCTTTGCCGCCATGATCCCGATGATCCTGGAGCGCAACCAGGCCCGTCACGACCGCCAGGGCTGATCCGGTGGAGCGGGTGAGCATGACGGTTCACCCCTCCCGCCATCAGCGGATCTGGCTGCTGGCGCTCTTTCTGTTGTTGCTATGGCCTGTGGCCATGTTGATCGATGGTTGGCGTTGGGCCCTGTTTATTCCCTGCTGGCTGGCCGCTCTGGTGCTGGGCTGGCGTGCACTGCCACGCGATGCCTTTATGCTGGAGTGGGATGGCCGCTGGCTGTCGTGGCAAGGCGCCCGCTATCAGCTGGGCCCCGGGAGTCGCACTCTGCCCGGGGTGCTGAGACTCTCTCTTTTGCCTGAACAAGGGGCGCCCTGCATCCTGTGGATCTGCTCCGACTCGCTTCCCCCCGCACACTATCGCCTGTTGGCCCGGGCTATCCATTTCCTGTCGTCTGATAGCGGACGTTGAATGCCGCGCTTTCGCAGCCTCATTGTCAGGCTGGGGGGCTGTGATGACGTTGCTTTCTGCTTGTCGCTTTGCCAAAAAAGAGTGACCCCGCCTTAAGCGGGGTCACGGATGGGCATTTGCCAGGCCGGGGTCAATCCCGCTCCGGGGTCAGTACGGTGGGCTTGGGGTTCGGCAGCATGTCCGGATAGTCCAGGTTGTAGTGCAGGCCGCGGGACTCCTTGCGCTGCAGGGCACAGTTGACGATAAGCTCGGCCACCTGCAGCAGGTTGCGCAGCTCCAGCAGGTTGTTGGAGACCCGGAAGTGGGCATAGTACTCCTGCACCTCCTGTTTGAGCAGGTCGATGCGGCGCTTGGCGCGGGCCAGACGCTTGTTGGTACGCACTATCCCCACATAGTCCCACATCATCAACCGCAGCTCGTGCCAGTTGTGCTGGATCACCACCAGTTCGTCGGAGTCTTCCACCTGGCTCTCGTCCCAGGCGGGCAGGTGAGGCGGCTCCACGCTTGTCGGCAGCTTGGCCAGGATGTCGGCACCCGCCTGATGGGCATAGACCACGCATTCGAGCAGGGAGTTGGAGGCCATCCGGTTGGCGCCGTGCAGCCCGGTATAGGTCACCTCGCCGATGGCATAGAGGCCGGGAATGTCGGTCTGGCCATTGTTGTCGATCATCACCCCACCACAGGTGTAGTGAGCTGCGGGCACGATGGGCATGGGCTCTTTGGTGATGTCGATGCCGACCGCGAGGCAGCGCTCATGGATGGTCGGGAAGTGCTTGATGATGAACTCCGCCGGCTTGTGGCTGATGTCCAGATACATGCAGTCGGCACCGAGGCGTTTCATCTCGTGGTCGATGGCACGGGCGACGATATCCCGCGGTGCCAGCTCGGCGCGCTCGTCAAATTCCGGCATGAAGCGGCTGCCGTCTGGGCGGCGCAGATAGGCGCCTTCACCGCGCAGGGCCTCGGTCAGCAGGAAGTTGGGATCGTCGGGGTGGAACAGGCTGGTAGGGTGGAACTGGTTGAACTCCAGATTGGCCACCCGGCAGCCGGCGCGCCATGCCATGGCGATGCCGTCCCCGGAGCTGACGTCCGGGTTGGAGGTGTACTGGTACACCTTGGAGGCGCCACCGGTTGCCAGCGCCACGAAGCGGGCGCGAACAACTTCGACCTGCTCGGCGTTGCGATTCCAGACATAGGCGCCGAGGATCCGGTTGCCCGGCAGACCCAGCTTGCGGGTGGTGATGAGGTCGACCGCGTTGAAGCGCTCCATCAACTGGATGTTGGGGTGGGCGCGAACCTGATCGATCAGGGTCAGTTGCACTGCCTTGCCGGTGGCATCGGCCGCGTGGAAAATGCGGCGATGGCTGTGGCCCCCTTCGCGGGTCAGGTGATAGTGGGATTCGCCCTCGGAGTCTTCTTCCTGATCGAAAGGGACCCCCTGCTGGATCAGCCACTGAATGGAGTTGCGGGCGTTGCGGGCGGTGAACTCGACCGCGGCCGGGTCGCACAATCCTGCCCCGGCATTGAGCGTGTCGCTCACGTGGGATTCGATGCTGTCGGTCTCGTCGAACACGGCAGCGATGCCTCCTTGCGCATAGAAAGTGGCCCCCTCACTGATGGGCCCCTTGCTCAGAACCAGGACTTTGGCCTGGTCCGCCAATCGCAATGCGAGAGACAGACCGGCGGCACCGCTGCCAATGATCAGTACGTCGCAAAGGTATTCAACACTTGCTTTCATAAGTATCATTGGCCTGGATTAAGAACTGGCACCATGGTAGCCCAAGCGGGGGCGTGTATGCAGCCTGCATCACATTTTTTTCAATGCAAGCGAACTTTCTCTGATTCTCCCTGTCTGAACTTGTGCGCTTAGGAAGGGCCGGAAAAGAAAAACGATAACCTGATGGGGGTTTTACGGCTCCAATGAGCGACCAGAATCTACTGGACGAACAGCTGGTTGAACGTGTCCAGCGTGGCGACAAAGCAGCGTTCAACCTGTTGGTAAAAAAATACCAGCACAAGGTGGTCAACCTGGTGGCCAGGTATGTCAACAATCCCGGAGATGTGCCCGATGTGGCGCAAGAGGCCTTTATCAAAGCCTACCGGGCTTTGCCGACATTCCGTGGTGAGAGTGCTTTCTATACCTGGTTGTACCGAATTGCCGTCAACACGGCGAAGAATTATCTGACCTCCCAGGGGCGCAGGCCGCCCAGCAGTGATGTGGAGGCTGACGAAGCAGAGTCCTATGGTGGTGGTGAAGCCTTGCAAGAGGTCTCAACCCCTGAAAACCTGGCGCTGACCGACGAGATCAAGCGCACCGTGTTTGCCGCCATAGAGGCCTTGCCGGAAGACCTGAGGACAGCGATCACCCTTCGTGAACTGGAAGGGCTGAGCTACGAAGAGATTGCCGAAATCATGGATTGCCCTGTGGGTACGGTCAGATCCCGTATCTTCCGGGCGAGGGAAGCAATCGACAAAAAGCTGCAACCTCTGATCGAGAACTAACTGGGGAAAGACGGGTTTAACTTATGGCAAATAAAGAGCAAATCTCTGCCCTGATGGATGGTGACCTGAGTGACGCACAAGTACTGAACGAGCTGGAGCTGGACTCCGACTTGCAAGATACCTGGGGTCGTTACCACCTGATCGGCGATGCCATGCGGGGGGACCTGCCGGTCAATCTGCAGCTGGATCTCAGCGACAGCATCATGGCCGCACTGGAAGATGAGCCCACCGTACTGGCACCCAAGCCGGTCGAGGCCAAACCGGTTGCGCCTCAGGCACAACCGGAAATGGAACCAGCCAAGACAGATTCCAATGTGGTGCCGCTGTTCCGCCGTATCGGCCAGCAACTTGGCCAATACGCCATTGCGGCATCGGTCGCCGCGGCGGTCATCTTCGGGGTACAGCAGTATCAGGGACAGGACGGCGTGCCGACCAACCCTGTGCTCAATACCATCCCTATCGGTGGCAGCGCGGCCCCGGTCAGCGTGCACTATCCGCAAGAGGGTAACCGCAATCGCCAGCAAGGGTTGACCGAGCAGCAGATGCAGGAGCAGCGGGAACGGATCAACGCCTTCCTGCGTGACCACCAGTTGCAGCAACGTCTGCTGCAAGACAGGCAAATTCAACAATAACGAGTCGTCAGGGATACCAACAACGTGCGCCAGTCCAGCCGTATTTTGCTGGCCTCTCTCCTGCTGATCAGTGCCAAGGCCTCGGCCGACGATAAGTCGGCCGAGGCCTTGTTGCAGCAGATGCAGAGTGCCGTGCAGCAGCAAAACTTCGAGTTATCCATGGTCAAAGCCCGTCAGGGGCGCCTTGAGCCGATCCGCATCAGTCATGCCGTGATCGATGGCAAGGAGGTCGCTCATCTCAGCTATCTCGACGGCAAGGCCATCGAGTATCTGCAGCGCCAGGATGAATTCACCTTTTTTGAAAACAGTCATGAACCCTACACCCTGAAGGGGGCACGCTTCCCGGGCGTCTGGTCGACCCTGGTGAAGATGCCGCTTTCCCGGGTGATGGAAAGCTATGACGCCGTGCTGGCCGGTCGCAGCCGGGTAGCGGGTGTGGTGGCCCAGGTCGTCAGACTGGTGCCAAAAGAAGCAGACAAGTATGGCTTCGTGCTCTGGATCGATGAGCAGAGCAACCTGTTGCTGCGGGTCGACATGGTGGAGCGGGAAGGCAATCTGGTCGAGCAGGTGCTGGGTGTCGATCTGGAGCTGCAGAGCAAGCCGGCACCCTGGCTGGTTGCCCTGGCCAAGCGCAAGCTGCCGGAGGCGCTGGCGCTGGAAGATGCCTATCCTGCCCCACAACAGGTGCTGAGCTGGCAGATCACCTGGCTGCCGGATGGCTTCAAGGTGCTCTCTCGCGACAAACACCAGCTGGTGACCACCAGTCTGCCTGTGGACTACATGATGCTCTCCGACGGCCTGGTGGACCTCTCTGTCTATGTGGCCCGGGTCGATCCCAAGCAGGCGGTGCGCCAGCAGCTGATCCGCCAGGGAGCCACTTCGCTGGTGAGCTATGTCAACGAGGTGGGGGTCGAGATCACCGTCGTGGGGGAAGTGCCTGCCGAGACGGCCAAGCGGATCGCCGAGTCGGTCCAGCCCCTGGCCCGAAACGAAGCGGTACAATAACGCTGGCACAGGGGGGAAGGGCGCTTGCCGAACCTGGCAAAGCGTGTTCAGATCCCGTGCTTTGCAAGCCCGAGGTGTTGCCGTGAACGAGATGAGTGAAGAGCTGGCGACGGTTGTGGCCATTGAGGGTGACCATGCCTGGGTGGAGTGCGAACGGCGCTCCGCCTGCAGCGGTTGCCAGCAACAATCCAACTGTGGCACCGGCACGGTTGCCAAGGCGTTTCCCCTCAAGGCGCCGCGTCTGCGGGTGCGCCTGACTGCCGAGGTGCGGGTCGGCCAGCAAATCCGGCTCGGAATTCCTCAAGAGAGTCTGCTGCGCGGTGCTGCACTGGTCTATGTGCTGCCGCTCTTCTGCTTGTTGGCGGGGGCTCTGCTGGGCCAGCTCTGGCTGGCGCCGCTGCTCGCCGGGGGAGAGGGGATCACCATTCTCTCCAGCATATTGGGGGGAGTACTCGGCTTTTTACTGGTTCGTTACTTTTCCAACCGCCTGGATCAGGGGCGCTATGGCCCCCGGATGATCGGAGTGGTGGTTCCTGTCCGCAATCTCTCTTGACCCGATGGGCGCTATTTGACGGGCGCTGGCGACTAAAGAATGGCCGTCAGCCGGGTTATCCAGTAAAATCGCGCCTCCATAACCGACCTTAAACCAATTTTGAGTGACTCTTGCTCGATGAAACACATTCGTAACTTCTCGATTATTGCGCACATCGACCACGGTAAATCGACCCTGTCGGACCGTCTGATCCAGACTTGCGGCGGCCTCTCCGACCGCGAGATGCAGGCTCAGGTGCTTGACTCCATGGAGCTGGAGCGCGAGCGCGGCATTACCATCAAGGCGCAGAGTGTGACCCTGAACTACCAGGCACAAGACGGTAACACCTACCAGCTGAACTTTATCGATACCCCGGGCCACGTGGATTTCTCCTACGAGGTTTCCCGCTCTTTGGCGGCCTGTGAAGGGGCACTGCTGGTAGTGGATGCCGGCCAGGGGGTTGAGGCACAGACTCTGGCCAACTGCTACACCGCCATGGAAATGGATCTGGAAGTGGTGCCGGTGCTGAACAAGATTGACCTGCCGGCCGCAGAACCCGAGCGTGTTGCCGAAGAGATCGAGGACATCGTCGGCATCGATGCGGTGGACGCGGTGCGCTGCTCCGCCAAGACCGGCCTCGGCGTCGATCTGGTTCTGGAAGAGATCGTGGCCAGGATCCCGGCACCGGAAGGTGACCCGAACGCTCCGCTGCAGGCGCTGATCATCGACTCCTGGTTCGACTCCTACCTGGGCGTCGTCTCCCTGGTGCGGATCAAGAACGGTTCTTTGAAGAAGAACGACAAGATCAAGGTCATGAGCACCGGCCAGACCTGGGGCGTCGATCGCATCGGTATCTTCACCCCCAAGCAGGTGGATACCGACGGCCTGGGTTGCGGCGAGGTAGGTTGGGTCGTCTGCGGTATCAAGGACATCCACGGCGCGCCGGTGGGCGATACCCTGACCCTGGCCAAGCACGGTGCCGAGAAGGCGCTGGCGGGCTTCAAGAAGGTGAAGCCGCAGGTCTATGCGGGCCTGTTCCCCATCTCCAGCGATGACTACGAGTCCTTCCGCGATGCGCTGGAGAAGCTGTCGCTCAACGACGCCTCCCTGTTCTACGAACCGGAGAGCTCCACTGCGCTGGGCTTCGGCTTCCGTTGCGGCTTCCTCGGCATGCTGCACATGGAGATAATCCAGGAGCGTCTGGAGCGTGAATACGATCTGGATCTGATCACCACGGCGCCGACCGTGGTCTACCAGATCGAGCAGACCGATGGCACCACCATCCACATCGACAGCCCGGCCCAGATGCCTGCCATCACCAGCATCAAGGAGATGCGCGAGCCGATCGCCGAGTGTCACATCCTGCTGCCGCAGGAGTACATGGGCAACGTGATCACCCTCTGTATCGAGAAGCGTGGCGTGCAGACCAACATGGTCTACCACGGCAAGCAGGTGGCGCTGACCTATGAGATCCCGATGGCGGAAGTGGTGCTCGACTTCTTCGACCGCCTCAAGTCCACCAGTCGCGGTTACGCCTCCCTGGATTACGGCTTCAAGCGCTTCGAAACCTCCGACATGGTCCGTCTGGACATCATGATCAACGGTGAACGGGTCGACGCCCTGGCCATCATCACCCACAAGGACAACGCCCAGTATCGCGGCCGTCAGGTGGTGGAGAAGATGCGCGAGCTGATCCCGCGCCAGATGTTCGACATCGCCATCCAGGCTGCCATCGGCAACCAGATCATCGCCCGCAGCACCGTCAAGGCCCTGCGCAAGGACGTGACCGCCAAGTGTTACGGTGGTGACGTGAGCCGGAAGAAAAAGCTGCTGAACAAGCAGAAAGAAGGTAAGAAGCGGATGAAGTCCCTGGGCCGTGTCGACGTGCCGCAGGAGGCTTTCCTCGCGATTCTCCACGTCGGAAAGGATTGATAGATGGCTAGCACGTTTTCCCTGATCCTGGTGGTGGTCTGCGCGATCACCGGTGTTATCTGGTGCCTGGACAAGATGATCTGGTCCAAGCAGCGCGCGGCCAAGATCGCCGTGGCCCGTGCCCACGGCGGCGCCAATCTGGATGAGAAGACCCTGGCCAAGGTCGCTCCCGTGCCGGTCTGGATCGAACAGACCGCCGGGATCTTCCCGGTCATCACCTTCGTGCTGGTATTGCGTTCGTTCATCTTCGAACCGTTCCAGATCCCGTCAGGCTCCATGATGCCCACCCTGCTGGTGGGCGACTTCATCCTGGTGGAGAAGTTTGCCTACGGTCTGCGGGATCCGGTGACCAACACCAAGTTCCTCGAGACCGGTGAGCCCAAACGCGGTGATGTGGTGGTGTTCAAATACCCGCTCGAACCGCGGGTGGACTACATCAAGCGGGTAGTCGGCATGCCGGGGGATAGGATCATCTATCGCAACAAGGAGCTGATGATCCGGCCCAAGTGCGAGGAGCAGGAAGGGAAAACGTGCCCGGGCTTCAAGAAGCTCGACATCAAGTTTGAACAAAGAGGTGAATTTACCCAGATGGGGATCCCCCTTGACCGCTATACCGAGCAGTTGGGCGACGTCTCCCACGAGACCCTGCGCAATCCGCTGATGCCCGATATGGTCGGCCGTTACTATCGCCAGCCGGGCACCTATCCGGATGAGTGGGTGGTGCCGGAGGGGCAATACTTCGTGATGGGCGACAACCGCGACAACAGCACCGACAGCCGTTTCTGGGGCTTCGTGCCCGAGCAGAATCTGGTGGGCAAGGCGGTCGCTATCTGGATAAGTTTTGAATTTGAGCGCGAAGAAGGCTCCCTGCTGCCAAGCTGGGTACCGACAGGGGTGCGCTTCAACCGCATTGGCGGAATCAAGTAAATGAATATCAAGATGAACAGACTGCAGTCCCGTCTCGGGCATGTCTTTCAGGATCAAGAATTGCTGACCCGGGCGCTGACTCACCGCAGCGCCGGTTCCCGTCACAACGAGCGACTGGAATTTCTGGGCGACTCCATTTTGAGTCTGGTGATTGCCGATGATCTGTTCCACCGCTTCCCGCAAGCGGCGGAAGGGGATCTCAGCCGGATGCGTGCCACCCTGGTGCGCGAGAAGACCCTGGCCGAGCTGGGCCGGGAGTTCGACCTCGGGGATCACCTGATCCTGGGGCCGGGCGAGCTGAAAAGCGGCGGTTTTCGCCGTGAGTCCATCCTGGCCGACACGGTCGAGGCGGTGATCGGCGCCATCTATCTGGACTCCAATCTCGAGACGATCCGTACCCTGCTGCTGGGCTGGTATGCCAGCCGCCTGGAGGAGATCAAGCCGGGCATAGAGCAGAAGGATCCCAAGACCCGTCTGCAAGAAATTCTGCAGGGAAGCCGCAAATCCCTGCCGACCTATACAGTGACCAACGTCAAGGGCGAGGCCCACAACCAGGAGTTCACCGTGCAGTGCGAGGTGGAAGGTCTGGATGGTCCGCTGGTTGGGGTCGGCACCAGTCGCCGCAAGGCCGAACAGGCCGCAGCGCAGCAAGCATTGGAAAAACTGTCATGACAGATACTACCTACTGCGGCTTTGTCGCCATCGTGGGCCGCCCCAACGTGGGCAAGTCCACCCTGCTCAACAAGCTGCTTGGCCAGAAGGTCAGCATCACCTCGAAGAAGCCCCAGACCACTCGTCACCGGATCCTGGGAATAGACACCGAGGATAACTACCAGACCATCTATGTGGACACCCCGGGTCTGCACATCGAAGAGAAGCGGGCCATCAACCGCCTGATGAACCGCGCCGCCACCAGTTCGCTGGGAGACGTTGCCATGGTGGTGTTCGTGGTCGACGGTACCCACTGGACCAAGGATGACGAGATGGTGCTGGGCAAATTGCGCCACCTCAAGTGCCCTGTGGTGCTGGCGGTCAACAAGGTCGACAACGTCAAGGAGAAGGAAGAGCTGCTCCCGCACCTCGAGTGGCTGGGTCAGCAGATGGCCTTCTCCCACATCCTGCCCATCAGCGCCCAGAAGGGCACCAACGTGGCCAAGATCCGCGAGTGGGCCAAGGATCTGCTGCCGGAAAACGTGCACTTCTTCCCGGAAGATTACGTGACCGACCGCTCCTCCCGTTTCATGGCCTCCGAGATCATCCGTGAGAAGCTGATGCGTTTCACCGGCGAGGAGCTGCCCTACTCGGTGACGGTGGAGATCGAGCGCTTCAAGGTTGAAGAGAGCGGCATCTTCCACATCAACGCCCTAATCCTGGTGGAGCGCGATGGCCAGAAGAAGATGGTCATCGGCAACAAGGGTGAGAAGATCAAGACCATAGGCACAGAAGCGCGCCTCGACATGGAGCGGCTGTTCCAGAACAAGGTTCACCTGGAGCTGTGGGTCAAGGTCAAGGCGGGCTGGGCCGATGACGAGCGCGCCCTGCGCAGTCTCGGGTATGGTGATGACTGATTGCTGACCCCGGCTTTCGTCATCCACAGCCGACCCTATCGGGAGACCAGCCAGCTGGTCGAGGTATTCACCCAGGATAGTGGTCGCTTTACCCTGGTGGCTCGCGGTTCCCGCGGGCCACGCTCCCCTCTGAAGGGGCTGCTGCAGCCCTTTACCCTGCTCACCATCGCCTGGCGTGGCAAGGGGGATCTCAAGAACCTCACCCAGGTGGAGTGCCCGGATCACTCCCTGCGCTTAGGGGGCGATCGCCTCTTCTACGGCCTCTATCTCAACGAGCTGGTCTACTACCTGCTGGAAGCCCATACCCCCTTCCCCGAGGTGTTTGATGCCTATGCCCGCGCCATCATGGCGCTGGCGGATGGCGAGACCCCGGAGCTGCCCCTGCGACGCTTCGAATTCCTGCTGCTGCAGGCCCTCGGCTATGCGGTGGACTTCGAATATGCCGCCGACGACGATGCGCCGATCCAGCCCGAACTGCTCTACGGTTTCGAGCGCGAATTGGGCTTTGTCGCTTGCGAGCGGGCGCCGGATCCCCGTACCCTGTTCCTCGGTGCCCACCTGCTGGCCTTCGCCGAGGGACGTTTCGATACTCCCCCCCTGCTGCAGGCGGCCAAGCGTTTCAGCCGGCTGGCCTTGCAACCCTATCTCGGCAAACGCCAACTCAAGAGCCGGGAGCTGTTTTTGAAGCGCAAAGCCAGCATGCAAGGCTGACATACGGATATCGGAGCTGGCGCCAAGGCGGCAGCCGCACAGTCAACAAATGAAGTGTTTCAAGGAGTCGTCATGAGTGAAATCTACCTGGGTGTGAACATCGACCATATCGCTACCCTGCGCAATGCCCGCGGCACCCAGTACCCGGATCCGGTACAGGCCGCCTTCGTGGCCGAGCAGGCTGGCGCCGATGGCATCACGGTTCACTTGCGGGAAGATCGCCGCCACATCACCGACCGGGACGTGGAGATCCTGCGCCAGACGATCCAGACCAGGATGAACCTGGAGATGGCGGTGACCGAAGAGATGATCGGCATCGCGCGGCGCATCAAGCCCCATTTCGTCTGCCTGGTGCCGGAGAAGCGCACCGAGGTGACTACCGAGGGTGGCCTGGACGTAGCCGGCCAGCTGGACAAGGTGACCGATGCGGTGGCTCGCCTCTCTGCCGTCGGTGCCCAGGTGTCGCTGTTTATCGATGCCGATCCGGTCCAGATCGATGCGGCCGCCGCGAGCGGCGCTCCCTTTATCGAGATCCACACCGGTCGCTACGCCGATGCCACCACGGATGCCGAGCGCAACGCCGAGTTCAAGCGTATCGCCGCCGGTGCCTCCTATGCCGCCGGCAAGGGACTCAAGGTCAATGCCGGCCACGGCCTGCACTATCACAACGTCAAGGCCATCGCCGCCATTCCCGAGCTCTATGAACTCAACATTGGCCACGCCATTATCGGTCGCGCCGCCTTCGACGGCCTGGCCAAGGCGGTCAGCGATATGCGTGCACTGATGCAGGAAGCTCGTCAGGGGATCTGATTGGCCGAGACTGACAAGAGATAAAAAGGGACGCTGCGGCGTCCCTTTTTATCAGTGCAGCCCGGCATGCTGAATTGTGCCTAGCCTGTGGTTTGCTAGCTGGCGGGGGCCAGCTCAATGGAGGGGGTCAGTTCAAGGGTAATGAGCTCCAGCGGTGCCAGCTTGATGACGGCGCCATTGCCAAGCGAAGAGGGGACGGTCGGGTTGTTGCCATAGCGTGACCGAACCTCGAAGTAGCTTGCCTCTCCCGACGGGATCTCAAGTTGACGCTGTGGTTCCAGCAGGAATTGTTGAGGCTGGCTCGACGGATTGCGCAAGGTGATAAATGCTCTGTCGGGACTCCACGCGGCCCAGCCGTAGATTTCCAGCAGGGTGGGATCGCCGCCGATCCAGTGGCTGTCAAACAGCACGGCCTGGTTCTGGCGTGACCAGAGCGCCGCCCTGGCCAGCAGATCCCAGTTCTCACCGGTCAGCAGCTCGGGAGTGAGGTAGAGCTCCTGCAGCTGGGTGCCGGTGGCGAAGTAGCTCCAGGCCTGATCGGCAAAGTCCTGCGGTGACTGCTTGTCCAGATGTTTGGCCTGCTTGGCATAGACCAATCCGTGCAGCATCAGGGAGTTGAGCGGAAACAGGGGACCGTTTTTGACGATAGAACGATAGGTTTCGGCATCCCGATAGGTGATCCATTGCTGAACCTTGGAGCCCGGACCGTAGAAGTTGATGTCATCGCCGCCGCGCCAGATGGAGTCGGCGAAGAACAGCCAGGCGGGGGAGGCCGTAGTACCCGTGGTCAGGTTGATAAACACATCCTTGTTGGTGGCCCGCGCATCCGCGATGAGATTGATAGCGGCATCGAAGTCGCTGGTGAAGCGGCTCCCCTTGATCAGCTTGTCCGCATTGCCGGTACCGTCAAACTTGAAGTGAGTAACCCCCTGTTCCTTGATGAGCGACATCACCTTCTGGTGGAAGTTTTGATAGTAGATCGGGCCCGAGAGGGCGAACTTGCCATCGCTCAGCTCATACCCGAACTCGGCGGCATGGGAAATCCGCTCATCCCTTGGTTTGTTGTAGCCGCCCCAAGGGGAAAGCCAGATCCCGAGCTGGGCATGGTATTTTTCGGCAGCCTTTTTCAGTTTGCGAAAACCGTCGGGGAAGTCCTTGCTAAATGCCCAGTTGCCCTTGCGATTGTCCCAGCCATCATCAAACAGAAAGCCGTTTACGGGTACTCCACGCTGTTTGACCAACGCCTCGCCAATCTGGTTGATGCGCTTGAGGGCCTCGGCCTCCGTGTAGGGATTGAAGAAGCCTATGTCGAGCCAGGAGTTGTAGTGCAGATGGGGGGCGTAAGGTCTGTCGCGGGCGTCATTGATAAAGCGGTTGAAGTCGCGTCTGAGCTGGCCCTCACCGAAAGTGCCGATATAGGTGCGATAGCTGAGCGGTTTGTCCTGCGAGAGGGGGAGTTTGAGGGAGACAAGTTGGCTGACGCCCCCCTCGTAGGCACGGGTGTTGACCAGTGGATTCTGCGGCGTGATGAAGAAGCTGTCGCTGATGATGGGGGAGCTGTTGATGGCTCCATAGACGAACGGGGCCTGGGTGCGAAATGGCAGCATGGAAAAACCGTTGATCCGCTTGTCGTTTTGCCGAGTGCCTAGTGAGAAATCAATGCTGGCGTAGCTTTTGTTCGAGGGCAGCCGGATAGCGCTTTTGACCACGAAACCGGCGTTTTTCAACTCTATGTTGATATGGTCTTGCACCTTGGCGAACGCCGTGACTCTGAAGTCGGCCGATGAGGTCAGCCGATCATCCAGCCCTTTGATATCAAACAGGTTGTTCGAGCGGATGAGATCGCCATTGGCAGTATTGGTGAAGGTGATCTCTCGGAACTGGTCGGCCGCTGTCTCGACGGTGATGCGGTACTGGTTTCCCTCCAGCGACATCACCTCGGCCCGGGCGAAGGTGGGTAGGATCAGCATGACCAGCAGCGTCATGCTCGCGGTACGTGAGTGCATGGTTGTCTCCGTGCGGTAGTGGAAAGGTCAGAATGGTGTGCTGGCGGGTTGCCTCCTGTGGCTTGTGGATGGGAGGATTCGAACAAACCCAAGGATGCGTATCGGAGAGTGGCCGTCAGCCACCAGTTGATACAGGTGGCTATCCTGTTTATCTCGCAGGACAAGACCCTGCATCCCTTTCATTCCACCATCCTTGCCCATCTGGTCATCAGAAAAAGTTTCGATCCGTTTCAAAACCATATGCTTGTGGCCTGCACAACAAAACAGAGTGCAGTCTGCTCTATGAGTAAGATCACAAAAAGAAAGGTATCGAAGTTTTTTGAGATTGATGTGTAGCGAGTCACTATGTTCTCTTGTACAGGAGAAAGGCTTTGTTGTGGCTTTAGCATCGAATCATGATGGATGAAACGAAATGAAATCTTTGTTTCAACGCATCGCTTCGGCAGAAGAGTCTGTGCAAATAGCTGAAAAGCGTCGCTTCATTACACTGAATACCTATGATGCCATCCCGGGAGAAGCGGCCTCTAGCGTGCGCCATGTAGGTGGTTCCTGACTCTTGATTGCACGCTGATGCATACCAGCTCAAGGTCGCAACCGAAGGACATAGCTCAGAGCAATAAGCTATAAGCGATTGATGTCAAAAGGGTTACACTGACTGACCTGCACACTGGAAGAGCCCCTTATGTACCGACCCGAGATTGCCGAGATTGAACCCGTTGCCCGCGCCGCGGGGGAGGCCATCATGGCCATCTACAGCCAGCCCTTTGCGGTAGAGTACAAGCGTGACGAGAGCCCGCTCACTGCCGCCGACAAGGGGGCCCACGAGGTGATAGTGCGAGCGCTTGCCAGGCTCACGCCGGATATCCCCGTGCTGTCGGAGGAGTCGGGCCCGCAAGTGATGGCCGAGCGGCTGGGGTGGCGGCGCTACTGGCTGGTGGATCCTTTGGATGGCACCAAGGAGTTTGTCTCCCGCAACGGCGAGTTCACCGTCAATATCGCGCTGATTGAAGAGGGGGCACCGCGCTGGGGGCTGGTCTACGCTCCCGTGCTGGACAAGCTCTGGTATGGCGGCAAGGGACTCGGTGCCTGGTGCATCGCCGATGGCAGGCGTGAGGCCATCCAGACACACCCGCACCGGGAAGGAAGCCCCTGGCGGGTGGTGGGCAGCCGCAACCACCTCTCGCGGGAGACCCTCGACTATCTGGCACGCTTTGGTGATATGGAGCGGGGCGAGATTGAGCTGGTCTCCATGGGCAGCTCCCTCAAGTTCTGCATCATCGCCGAGGGGGGCGCCGAGCTCTATCCCCGTCTTGCGCCTACCTGCGAGTGGGACACGGGGGCCGCCCAGGCGGTACTGGAGGGGGCCGGCGGCAGCGTGACCCGGCTCGATGGCGAGCCCCTTGCCTACAACAAGCCGGATATCCTCAATCCCTGGTTTGTCGCGAAGGCCTGATCGGGCGTTGCTGGCAGTCGGGGCAGAAAAAAGAGGCCGGACAGTGTCCGGCCTCTTTGCATCCATCGTTTGCGGCAGCGCTCTCTTAAAAGACCTTCTTGAACGGTTTGACCGTGACGCTGGCATAGATGCCGGCCGCCACATAGGGATCGGCATCGGCCCAGGCCCGGGCATCTGCCAGGCTGGCAAACTCGGCGATGACGGTACTGCCGGTGAAGCCGGCATCGGCCGGATCCTCGGCATCAATGGCCGGGTTGGGGCCTGCGGTCAGCAGACGCCCCTCATCCTGCAGCGCCTGCAGACGGGCCAGGTGAGCGGGGCGAGCCTGTTTGCGCAGCGGCAGGCTGTTGGGAACATCTTCCGAATAGATGAGATACCACATGAGAGCGTCCTTTTCTTGATGCGATTATTTTTTCAGCTCGCCTTTCTGCTCGGCGGGCAGGTGGCGATAGAGGTAGGCACCACTTAGCAGGGTAAAGACCAGGGTCATGCCGAGCAGGCCGAATACCTTGAAGTTGACCCAGATCTCCTGCGGCAGATTGAACGCCACATAGAGGTTGAGCAGGCCACAGACGGTGAAGAAGCCGACCCAGCCGAGGTTGACTTTGTCCCAGATGGCATCGGGAGCTTGCAGCTCCTTGGCCAGCATCTGCTTGATCAGGTTCTTGCCAAAACCGTAGCGGCTGATGAGCAGTCCCAGGGCAAACAGGGCGTTGACCACGGTCACCTTCCACTTGATGAAGGCGTCATCGTGGAAGAAGACGGTGAGACCGCCGAAGAAGCCGACCAGCAGGAAGGTGAACAGCTGCATCTTCTCGACCTTGCGATAGCGCACCCAGCCATAGATGAGCTGCAGGCCGGTCACCACCACCAGGGCGCCGGTGGCCATATAGATGTCGTAGAACTTGTATACGGCAAAAAATACAATAAGTGGAATAAATTCAATAAATTGCTTCATGTCTGGCCCATTGCCCTCAAAATTTGGTTCAGTTTACCTGCAAGGTGGATAACGGCAAATGAATAAGACCGCTCATTTTGCATCCGGTTCCATGTCGCTACTCTGGTCGAATATCTGGCCGGCAATCTCGCCACCGAGGCGTTTCTGATCCGCCAGCAGCTCGCGGATATGGCGCTCTTCGATAAGCGGATTGAGCAGCACGGCCCGCAGCAGGGTGAGGGGCTGGGCACCGTAGCGCACCACCGCTCGCTGGGTGCGGGAGACAAAGCTGTGCCCCTCGGCCCGCTGGGCCTTTTGCAGGGCGACATTGAAGGCGTTGATCTGCGCGTTGGCAGCCTCGTTCAGGCGCTTGCCCTGTAGATGGGGCGGAATGCAGCGGTAGGAGAGCAGGTTCATCACGGGGGCCGACATCAGCTCGAAGGCGGGATCCGCATCGATGAGCGCCGCCATCAGGCGTGCCCGATCGTAGTTGGCCTCGATAAGGCTGGCGTAGCCCTGCTGGCCAAACAGCTGGAAAGCGGCGTCCAGATAGAGGGCGTTGGCGGGGCGGGTTCCTTCCAGGGTGAAGCGTCCCTGATCAAAGGAGCTGGCACGAATGGCGTAGGGGGCCTCGCGCTTGACCGTCATCATCAGGTCCGGCTGGCGGCAGAGCAGCATGCCGGTACCGAGCGGCACCAGCAGTTGCTTGTGGCCATCCAGGGTGACGGTATCGGCCCGCTCGATCCCCTCCAGCAGCCCCTGATAACGGGGAGAGAACAGGGTCGGGCCGCCCCAGGCGGCATCCACATGAAAGTGGATCTGCTCGCGCTCGGCGATGGATGCAAGCTCCGGCAGGGGATCGATGGAGCCAAAGTCGGTACTGCCGGCGACGCCGACCAGTGCCAGCACCTTCAGCTTCTGTGCCTTGCACTGGGCAAGGGCCTGCTCCAGCGCCGCCAGGTCGAGCTGGTTGTGCTCGTCGGTGTCGAGGCGCCACACGCTTCTGGCCCCCAGCCCCAGCAGATCCATCCCCTTGTCGAAGGAGTAGTGCATCAGCCGCGAGCCCAGGATCACGGCGCCGCGATAACCCTGCTCATAGAGGGCGAACAGGTTGTCGCCACAGGCGCGGTTGCGCGCCAGCCAGAGGGCGGTGACGTTGGCGATGGTACCGCCGCTGGTCATGACGCCAAGGGCCGCATCCTTGGCATGCATCTGCTCGCCATAGAAGTCGTCATCGGCGCGGTAGATGAGGCGGTGCAGCTTGGCCAGTACCTCCCGCTCCAGAAAGCTGAGCAGACGGGAGGACTCCATCTTCATCGGATTCTGGTTGAGCATCACCAGCAGGCGCGATAGCTCGGCGGTGAAGGCCGGTAATGGTGCCGTCATGTGCCCCATGTAGCGTGGTGAGGTGAGGTGGGATGCGCCGGGCACCAGGATGGCCAGCCGGGCCAGATAGTCGTCGATGCTGATGCCCTGGGTCGGCATGCGGGACTGATCGAGCTGGTGGGTGAACTGCTTGCGCTGGTAGGGAGCCTGGCTGTCATCCGAGTGGTGAAAATGCTCCAGCAGGGCGGTCATCGCCTCGCCAAAGGCCGGGGTCGGTTGTGTAAACAGCTCAGTCAGCTTCATCAGGTTCTCCAGACCAGATCACCGGGGTCGGTGTGCATGTCCCTTGTCGCGGGCGTCGGCGGCAGAGCATACACCATAGGGGGGGAGGGTGACAGCCATCCCCTTTTTTAAGCTAACACTTGTACACTGAAAATGGGCTCGGTAGAGTGGAGCCAGTTATCGTGGAGTGCGTATATGAGTGGTGAGATGGATTACTCCCCCCGGGAGGAGCTGGCCAACCGGCTGAGCCATGGGGCTGGGCTGTTGCTGGGGATCGTCGGTCTGGTGCTGTTGCTCGTCAAGGGATGGGAACAGGGAACCCGGGCGCTGGTCAGCTATGGCCTCTACGGGGGCAGTCTGGTATTGCTCTACCTCGCCTCGACCCTCTACCACAGCGTGGCGGAGGGAAAATCCAGGCGCTGGTGCAAGGTCTTCGACCACTGCGCCATCTATCTGCTGATCGCGGGCACCTATACCCCTTTTCTGCTGGTGACTCTGGATACGCCGCTGGCGCGTGGCTTGATGGCGGTTATTTGGGGGCTGGCGCTGGCGGGAGTGGTGTTCAAGCTGGTCTTCATCAACCGATTCAAGCGGTTGTCGCTTTTTACCTACCTGATGCTGGGCTGGTTGTCGCTGCTGGTCATCTATCAGCTCTATATCCACCTGGCCGGTGCCGGCCTGCTGCTGCTCGCCCTGGGCGGGCTGGTCTACAGCCTGGGGGTCATCTTCTATGTGGCCAAGCGCATTCCCTATAACCACGCCATCTGGCATCTGTTCGTGCTGGGGGGCAGCATTTGTCACTTTGCGGCCATCTATGGTTATGTCGCTGACTAGCCCTTAATTGGTATTTATCGCCGTTTTAAAGGATAAATTCGTGCGGTATCACACAGTTGGCCCCAGCTTTTACTGACAAGCTAGTCACAGTTTCAATTCGCAAAGGATGCACAAGATGAGTGATATCGCGCTTTCCATCAGCATATTGTCGCTGGTGGCGGTGCTGGGGCTGTGGCTGGGCAACTGGCGGGTCTATGGCGTTGGATTGGGAATAGGGGGAGTGCTATTCGGTGGCATCATAGTGGGCCACTTCGCAGGGGTCTCCGGCTTGGCGCTGGATTCGCAGACTCTTCATTTTATTCAGGAATTTGGCCTGATCCTGTTTGTCTATACCATCGGCATCCAGGTCGGTCCGGGCTTTTTCTCCTCCTTGCGCAGCTCCGGGCTCAAGCTTAACGGCTTTGCCGCCCTGTTGGTGCTGCTTGGCTGCGTGGTGGCGGTGGTTCTGCATCAGCTGTTTGATGTGCCGCTGCCGGTGATCCTCGGGGTTTTCTCTGGCGCAGTCACCAATACCCCGTCACTCGGTGCCGGTCAGCAGATCCTGGGCGAACTCGGCGCCGCACCCGGTTCGACCGGCCTGATGGGGATGGGTTATGCGGTGGCCTATCCATTCGGCATCTGCGGCATCCTGATCACCATGTGGCTGGTGAGAGTCTTCTTTCGCATCAAGATCGACGATGAAGCCGCCCTGTTCGAACAACAGACCGGCAAGACCAAGGAGAGCCTGCAGACCATCAATATCGCGGTGCGCAACCCCAACATGCATGGTCTGATGCTAAGCGAGATCCCCAGCCTCGACGAGTCCGACGTCATCTGCTCCCGCCTCAAGCGTGGCGAGGAACTGATGGTGCCGAGGCCCGAGTCCCGCATCGAGCTTGGGGATTTGCTGCATCTGGTTGGCGAACGCCACGCCCTGCACAAAGTGCTGCTGGTGCTGGGAGAGGAGGTGGAGACCTCTCTCTCGACCCGTGGCACCGATCTACGGGTGGAACGGGTAGTGGTTACCAACGAGCAGGTGCTCGGCAAGAAGATCCGCGATCTCGACATCAAGCAGAAGTACGATGTGGTGATATCCCGCCTCAACCGGGCTGGTATCGAACTGGTGCCGACCAGTCAGACCAGCCTGCAGTTCGGTGACATCCTCAACCTGGTGGGGCGGCTCGACGCCATCGAGGCGGTCACCAATGTGGTGGGCAACGTGCAACAAAAACTGCAGCAGGTGCAGATGCTGCCGGTGTTCATCGGTATCGGCCTCGGCGTGCTGCTGGGATCCATCCCCTTCTATCTGCCGGGATTCCCCGCCGCCCTCAAGCTGGGGCTGGCGGGCGGGCCGCTGGTGGTGGCGCTGATCCTGTCGCGGATCGGCAGTATCGGCAAGCTCTACTGGTTCATGCCCCCCAGCGCCAACCTGGCGCTGCGAGAGATTGGCATAGTGCTGTTTCTGGCGGTGGTCGGCTTCAAATCAGGCGCCGGCTTTGTCGATACCCTGATCAATGGTGATGGCCCGGCCTGGATGCTCTATGGCGCCGCCATTACCCTGATCCCGCTGCTGGTGGTCGGCGTGCTTGCTCGTCTCTATGGCAAGATGAACTACCTCACCCTGTGCGGTTTGCTGGCGGGCTCCATGACGGATCCCCCTGCCCTGGCTTTTGCCAACGCCATGCATCCGACCAGCGGGGCCAGCGCCCTCTCCTATGCCACCGTTTACCCTCTGGTCATGTTCCTGCGGATCATCTCGCCGCAGCTGCTTGCCATCATCCTCTGGGCAGGTGCCTAGTATTCCGTCCGGGTGGGAGCCTGCCTGATCAGGCTTCTACCATCATCATTTGCAATCTATTGATAAAAAACACTTTTATTACCACACCTCCGCTTTGCAACACCCTTCTGTCTGGCTGAAAATTCGAGGTTTAAATCGGTCCATCTGTTCGAATTTTCGAACTGGTTATTTGCATCATCAAGGAGCAAAGTACGCTGTGGTTTTTTGTATGCCAAAAACAGGACTCAGGAGTGAAAATGATCACCAATAGCATTACCTTGGCACAGGGCGTAACCGTTACCCAGCTGAAAGGAGAAGTCTATCTGCTGGCCGCAGATGGCAGCCGCAAGCTGTTGGCTGAAGGTGATGTAGTGCCAAAAGGTGCAGTGATCATCTCTCCGGAGGGGGGGAGTTTTCTCGGGGGGGAGCAACAGTTCACCCTGAGCCCCGCAGAAGAACCCCGTGAACAAGTCCAAGAGGCAGAAACCCTGCTGGCGCAAAATGGAACAGCCGGTGCGCCGGATGATATCAATGCGCTGCAACAAGCGATCCTGGGGGGCGCCGACCCGACCCAGACCTTTGAAGCCTCGGCTGCCGGTGGGGCTCCTGCCGCTGGTGGTGGCGTGGGCGGTGTGGCCGGTGCCAGCGGCAACGGTGGCTTCGTCACTATCGATCGTACCGGTGATACCACCATCTCCCAGGCCGGTTTCGACACGACCTACAACACCAATGCTGAACCCCCGCGCGATGCGCTGGGAGGGGAAGAGCAGACATTTATCTCCACCAACCTGACACTCTCAGCAGCACCCCAAGTGAATGAAGGTGGCACTATCACCTTCACTGCGTCCGTGGATACACCGGTTTTTGGTACCGATCTGATAGTTACTCTCTCCAATGGTGCCGTTATCACTATCCCTGTCGGCCAGAGTTCGGGTTCCGTGACCGTTGCAGCCCCCAGCGACAGTCCTTATGTCGATCCGTCAACCATCACAGTCGCGATCACCGGCACCCAGGGTGGTGGCTTCAATCAGATCATTATCGGTCCTTCGACGACCACCGAGATTAACGACACCGTCGACACCACCACAGTGACCTTGAGCGCTCCGGCGCAGGTCAATGAAGGGAGCCAGATCACCTACAGCGCCAGCGTCAACAACGCGCCGCAAGGCGATCTGGTGCTGAGCCTGTCGAACGGGGCGAGCATCACCATCAAGGCAGGCGAGCTAAGTGGCAGCGTGACGGTCGCCGCGCCTGGCGACGATGTCTACAAAGATGGCAGCAACCTGACGGTGAGCATCACTGGCAGCAGCGGCGGCAACTACGAAAAACTGGATACCAGCAGCACGGTGACCACCGAGGTGGCCGATACGGTGGACACCACTACCGTGACCCTGAGCTCGGCCACCGCCGGCCAGGAGGTGGTCGAGGGCGGCAGCATCGTCTACACCGCCAGCGTCAACAACCCGGTGAGCGGCAGCCCGCTGACCGTGACCCTCTCCAACGGCGTGGTCATCACCATTCCGGTGGGAGCCAGCAGCGCCAGCAGCGATCCGGTGCCGGTACGTAGTGATGACATTTATCAGCAAGGTGAAGAGTCACTGAGCGTCACTATCGATAAGACCAGTGGCGGCAATTACGAGAATGTGGTTACCACTGGCACCATCACCAATACCGTGGTGGATGATCAGGATGCGCCGACCCTGACCCTGACCGGCGATGCCAATGTGGTCGAGGGGGGCAAGGCGAACTACACCCTGACCATCAGCGATGCGCCGAAAAGCGATCTGACCGTCAAGGTGGTGGTGGGCCACATCACCACCGACGAGGGGGATGTGCAGGCGGTGACCCGCGACGTGGTCATCAAGGCGGGCGAGACCAGCGCCAAGTTTGATGTGGCGACCCTGGACGACGTCTATGCCGAGCCGGCCGAGCGCTTCCAGGTGAGCGTGAGCGAGACCAGCGGCGGTGGCTACGAGCAGGCGCCGGCGCTGCCGGGGGCGGTGACCACCACCATCACCGACGAGGATGGCAGCACCGGCCAGCCGAAGGATGCGCCGACCCTGACCCTGACCGGCGATGCCAATGTGGTCGAGGGGGGCAAGGCGAACTACACCCTGACCATCAGCGACGCGCCGAAAAGCGATCTGACCGTCAAGGTGGTGGTGGGCCACATCACCACCGACGAGGGGGATGTGCAGGCGGTGACCCGCGACGTGGTCATCAAGGCGGGCGAGACCAGCGCCAAGTTTGATGTGGCGACCCTGGACGACGTCTATGCCGAGCCGGCCGAGCGCTTCCGGGTGAGCGTGAGCGAGACCAGCGGCGGTGGCTACGAGCAGGCGCCGGCGCTGCCGGGGGCGGTGACCACCACCATCACCGACGAGGATGGCAGCACCGGCCAGCCGAAGGATGCGCCGACCCTGACCCTGACCGGCGATGCCAATGTGGTCGAGGGGGGCAAGGCGAACTACACCCTGACCATCAGCGACGCGCCGAAAACCGATCTGACCGTCAAGGTGGTGGTGGGCCACATCACCACCGACGAGGGGGATGTGCAGGCGGTGACCCGCGACGTGGTCATCAAGGCGGGCGAGACCAGCGCCAAGTTTGATGTGGCGACCCTGGACGACGTCTATGCCGAGCCGGCCGAGCGCTTCCAGGTGAGCGTGAGCGAGACCAGCGGCGGTGGCTACGAGCAGGCCCCGGCGCTGCCGGGGGCGGTGACCACCACCATCACCGACGAGGATGGCAGCACCGGTCAGCCGAAGGATGCGCCGACCCTGACCCTGACCGGCGATGCCAATGTGGTCGAGGGGGGCAAGGCGAACTACACCCTGACCATCAGCGACGCGCCGAAAAGCGATCTGACCGTCAAGGTGGTGGTGGGTCACATCACCACCGACGAGGGGGATGTGCAGGCGGTGACCCGCGACGTGGTCATCAAGGCGGGCGAGACCAGCGCCAAGTTTGATGTGGCGACCCTGGACGACGTCTATGCCGAGCCGGCCGAGCGCTTCCGGGTGAGCGTGAGCGAGACCAGCGGCGGTGGCTACGAGCAGGCGCCGGCGCTGCCGGGGGCGGTGACCACCACCATCACCGACGAGGATGGCAGCACCGGCCAGCCGAAGGATGCGCCGACCCTGACCCTGACCGGCGATGCCAATGTGGTCGAGGGGGGCAAGGCGAACTACACCCTGACCATCAGCGATGCGCCGAAAACCGATCTGACCGTCAAGGTGGTGGTGGGCCACATCACCACCGACGAGGGGGATGTGCAGGCGGTGACCCGCGACGTGGTCATCAAGGCGGGCGAGACCAGCGCCAAGTTTGATGTGGCGACCCTGGACGACGTCTATGCCGAGCCGGCCGAGCGCTTCCGGGTGAGCGTGAGCGAGACCAGCGGCGGTGGCTACGAGCAGGCGCCGGCGCTGCCGGGGGCGGTGACCACCACCATCACCGACGAGGATGGCAGCACCGGCCAGCCGAAGGATGCGCCGACCCTGACCCTGACCGGCGATGCCAATGTGGTCGAGGGGGGCAAGGCGAACTACACCCTGACCATCAGCGATGCGCCGAAAAGCGATCTGACCGTCAAGGTGGTGGTGGGCCACATCACCACCGACGAGGGGGATGTGCAGGCGGTGACCCGCGACGTGGTCATCAAGGCGGGCGAGACCAGCGCCAAGTTTGATGTGGCGACCCTGGACGACGTCTATGCCGAGCCGGCCGAGCGCTTCCAGGTGAGCGTGAGCGAGACCAGCGGCGGTGGCTACGAGCAGGCGCCGGCGCTGCCGGGGGCGGTGACCACCACCATCACCGACGAGGATGGCAGCACCGGCCAGCCGAAGGATGCGCCGACCCTGACCCTGACCGGCGATGCCAATGTGGTCGAGGGGGGCAAGGCGAACTACACCCTGACCATCAGCGACGCGCCGAAAACCGATCTGACCGTCAAGGTGGTGGTGGGCCACATCACCACCGACGAGGGGGATGTGCAGGCGGTGACCCGCGACGTGGTCATCAAGGCGGGCGAGACCAGCGCCAAGTTTGATGTGGCGACCCTGGACGACGTCTATGCCGAGCCGGCCGAGCGCTTCCGGGTGAGCGTGAGCGAGACCAGCGGCGGTGGCTACGAGCAGGCCCCGGCGCTGCCGGGGGCGGTGACCACCACCATCACCGACGAGGATGGCAGCACCGGCCAGCCGAAGGATGCGCCGACCCTGACCCTGACCGGCGATGCCAATGTGGTCGAGGGGGGCAAGGCGAACTACACCCTGACCATCAGCGACGCGCCGAAAACCGATCTGACCGTCAAGGTGGTGGTGGGTCACATCACCACCGACGAGGGGGATGTGCAGGCGGTGACCCGCGACGTGGTCATCAAGGCGGGCGAGACCAGCGCCAAGTTTGATGTGGCGACCCTGGACGACGTCTATGCCGAGCCGGCCGAGCGCTTCCGGGTGAGCGTGAGCGAGACCAGCGGCGGTGGCTACGAGCAGGCCCCGGCGCTGCCGGGGGCGGTGACCACCACCATCACCGACGAGGATGGCAGCACCGGCCAGCCGAAGGATGCGCCGACCCTGACCCTGACCGGCGATGCCAATGTGGTCGAGGGGGGCAAGGCGAACTACACCCTGACCATCAGCGACGCGCCGAAAACCGATCTGACCGTCAAGGTGGTGGTGGGCCACATCACCACCGACGAGGGGGATGTGCAGGCGGTGACCCGCGACGTGGTCATCAAGGCGGGCGAGACCAGCGCCAAGTTTGATGTGGCGACCCTGGACGACGTCTATGCCGAGCCGGCCGAGCGCTTCCGGGTGAGCGTGAGCGAGACCAGCGGCGGTGGCTACGAGCAGGCGCCGGCGCTGCCGGGGGCGGTGACCACCACCATCACCGACGAGGATGGCAGCACCGGCCAGCCGAAGGATGCGCCGACCCTGACCCTGACTGGGGATGCCAATGTGGTCGAGGGGGGCAAGGCGAACTACACCCTGACCATCAGCGATGCGCCGAAAAGCGATCTGA